>JABSOW010000047.1 GCA_013215465.1 Colwellia sp.
ACCCGCGTATTTGATTGGCTAAAGCCGTTCTTTCTTTTTTTACACGTTCTCGTTGGCGATGGACATTTTGCAAGTCTTGCTGCTCAACCGATTTAATGGGTACAAATCGCATGCTAGCACGTTGTGATGCTTCAGCTATTGCTTGAGCATCGTTGTAATCATTTTTATTTCCTTTAACAAAAGGCTTTACATATTGTGGTGCTATTAATTTGACTTGGTGACCTTGCTTGATAAATTCTCTTGCCCAATAGTTTGCACCACCACAAGCTTCCATCACTACAATACTAGGCTCAAATTTGGCAAAATAAGCTAATAGCTGTTTACGCTTGAGCTGTTTTTTTCTAACCAATCGTCCGGTATGATTAATCGCAAACGAATGAAAAATAGATTTTGCTATATCAAGTCCAACTGTTGTAATCTTCATTATGCCCACTCCGCTTTTGTTAAATGGTATGTTTACACTTCCATTTTGGCCCATTGCGAGGCCGTTAGAAAGTGGAGTGGGTTCATTACCATTATCCATGTAAGCAAGGCGCTTGATTGAGCAATAGCTGGCGTGTGTGATTGAAAGCAACGACGTTATTGGAATATTTAGTCCATTTAGAATGATCACATATTTATTTGTATTGGTATAATTAAACCTTTAAGTTTTTCTTTTTATCAGCAATATATTCGCAAATTGCTTTTCAATTTGCATCCTCATCGAGCCTTATCTCTCCGGTAAAACATAACAAACTGAAATATAACAAAAAAAGTATTGGCTTAAAGATTGCTGAACTATAGAGGTGTTAATTTAAATTGTGAGGCTAGTTATGTTAAATGAAAATTATTACCTAAATAACGATTTTATTATTAAACTTTGCGGTCGTTTTGATGCTGATACAGTAAAGGGCATGAAAGATGATTTAGAAACTTACAGCAAATTTAGTTCTACTATTATTTTCGACCTTGAGCAGGTAAGTTTTATCGACTCATCTGGCATAGGTGCTATTGTCTTTTTATATAAAAGAATGGTGGCGAAAGGCTATTGTGTTTATGTCATAGGCTTATCACAACAACCGCTTGAGTTATTTCAAATGTTGTTTCTTGATAAAACAATCGATTGTTATCAAAACATCGCAGCATATTTGCAATCACCGGCTACGATGCAAGTTGCTAGCTAATGATTGCTCGCACTGTTTTATCGCTCTTATGTATTTGCCTGGCATTATTAGGTTGCAGCTCGTCAATAACGCCAGACAAAAATACTCTGCTACTTTCTCATATAAATGACAGTAGCCATTTTATCAGTCTAGACAAAGCACATATGCAAACTTATTTGGCTAGTGCACAGTCGCAGCTATTGTCTTTAGAGCAAAAGAGTACTAAATACTGTATTGTAGGGCAACTCACCATAGTGCAATTATTATTAGAAAAGGCAACACAAGAGCACAAGGCTAATATGGAAAAAGATGCCTTTATTTCATTAATAGAATTCGACCGACAAATAAGAAAAATACGCTGTATTAATCAATACATTACCGGTCACTTTGGTTGTGGCTACACCAATAATAAAACGGTATTAAAACGCTGGTACCGTGAAGGTGAATTCACCCAATGTGAAGCTCAACCTTTCAATAAAGGCAACATTGAAAAAAAACATACCTTAATTACTGAGACATTGCATGATTTTGATCAAGCAGAAATCAAGCCTGTTCATTACCCTACATTAAATTCGCTTATTGATTTAGTAAGAGACTTCCCTAACTCAACATTGCATATTACCGGTCATACCGATAGTAAAGGTAGCAAGGCATATAATTTACAGTTAAGTAAAAATAGGGCACGGCGCGTTGCTAAATATTTTACCGACCAAGGTATTTCCCCAGCACAAATCGTTATAGAGTTTATCGGAGAGCAAAACCTTAGGGAGTTTGAGCGTAATGATGTTTCCAGAGTATTTAATCGCTTTACTACTATCACCTTATCTTTAGATATTAGCGATAAGAAGTCAATATAGGAGCTTGGCCATGCTTAAATTCATTATTGTCTTTTTGACTTCTCTCTTTATTGTTAGTGTTAATGCTCAAGCTAACGACATTGTTATTCGCCCAGGAGATGTACTAAAAATTGAAATCCCTGGTGAAGTCGACTTTGAAAGCGCCTTTCAAGTAAAGCGTGATGGTACCGTTAACTTACCTGAAGTGGGTAAAATTTCAATTGTCGGTAAAACACTTCACCAAACAAATACCGACTTGAGTAAAATACTGGGGCAAGAGTATCGCGCCATCAATCACCTTAAAGTTTATTTGATTGAAAGACGTGTCCTCATTCAAGTATTGGGCTTTGTTAAACAACCCGGCCTTATTGACTTACCTGAAGATGGTAATGTGCAAATGGCGCTACAAAAAGCTGGCGGCGCCAGCGCTGGCGCTCAATTAAACAAATTACAATTAAACCGCCAAGGTAAAATAACCATCTTTGATTATAAAAAGTACCTCGATACTGGCGACTTTTCTATTTTACCTAAAATCATCCCTTTAGATGTCATTTTTGTACCCGCCTCACCACTCATAGGTAATGTACAAATGGATTTCGATGCGGCAACCTTATCCGCCAGTGGCGATGGCTCTGAAGCAGCAACCGCAGTAAAGGTATTTGGTGAGGTGCTCAAACCCGGTGTTTTTTCCTTTAAAAAAGGCAATACCGTCGTTGATATGCTAATGAGAGCAGGCGGTATAACTCGCTATGCTGGTGTTGAACAGATTCGAGTGATTAACGATGGAACACCGCAACTGTTTGACCTAAAAACTTACTTAGACACTGGCGATGCCGCTCATATGCCCCAAATTACTGCAGGCTCGACCTTATTTGTTCCTATTCAAGAGGAAGAAATTAAAAGCGGCTCACGCACTATTTATGTTATGGGTGAAGTATTCAAACCGGGTGCGTACGAGGCACCCGCAGGCACAGAGTTTTTTGATATTCTCGCCAATTCTGGTGGGCCTACACGTTTTGCCGAATCTAGAAAAATCAGAATAATTCGCTCTTCCGGGCAAGTCGATAATTTTGATTTACAAGCTTATACCGAAGGTTTAACAAAAAAAGTGATCCCTAAAATATTTCCCGGAGATGCTATTTTTGTTCCCGAGAAAACCGATATGAACGAAAAATCATGGCTTAAAATAACCCCAGATAGAGCGATAAGAGTGATAGGTGCAGTAAAAAAACCTGGCCGATATGAATGGGGCGATGAAATGAGCTTCCTTGATATTTTGGCTCATGCAGGTGGGCCAACTCAAGATGCGGATATGTCGCAAATCAGAGTGATAAAAACCGGCGAAAGTAAACGTATGCCCCCTTTCGATTTAGATCAATTCATAACCGAAGGGGGCGACTTTTCGCTGCTGCCACAAGTGGGGGCTGGTGACACCATTATTGTTAGTGAGCGCCCCCGCGACGTGATAGATAATAAAGCCCGTTGGTTACGTCAATCTCAAGAATCCTCAATTTATATTTTTGGCCAAGTAGGACAACCTGGCCGTTATGCCTTTGATAATAAATTGCATTTTTTAGATATTTTATCCGCAGCTGATGGGCCAAATCAACATGCAGACATTCACAATATCAAAGTAACACACCGCAATAGCTTTCAAAGTAAAGTAACCACCCTAGATTTAGGTTTATACTTTGAAACAGGCGATGAAACTCTACTTCCCATAGTCAAAGCAGGTGATAGCATATATATTCCTGAAAGAAACAAGCCTTGGATAGATCAAAAGAAAGAGCAAACAATCCGTATCATAGGTGCGGTAGAAAAACCTGGTCGTTATCAATTTAGTGCCGATATGACCATACTCGATATTTTGGCAGAATCAGGAGGACCCACACAAACCGCTGATTTAGAAAAAATAATGGTCGTCAATATTTCTCAAAGTCAAACAGAAGAAAATATCAGCACAGTCTTTGATTTAGAAGAATTTATTGAACACCCTGACTTTACCACTTTACCTTTAGTACGCGCAGGTGACACAATTTTTGTCCCTGATATATCTCAAAGTAATTGGAATGTATTTATGAATAATGTCAAAGATATGCTCAGCATAGTATCACTTGTTGTCATTGCAGGAGGGTTATAACATGCAAGAACTACCTATTCATTACGCTGAAGTGGAAACGATCTATAACCAAACCATTGGTGCTGGCTATAAAAGTTTAGCGATTACCTCAGCGAAAGCCGGCGAAGGAAAAACGACTATAGCACAAGCCATTGTTGAACGAGCACAGGTGGTTGGTAAAAAAGTATTACTGGTTGATATGAATACTTTCAATCCTGTTTTGTCTGAAAAATTGCGCAGGTCAATCACCTATCAAACCAATGAAAATGAAATAATTGCTATTGAAGGCAAAGGTTATAGCTTTCTCCCTGCCCCCAAAGATATCCAAAATGTACTGCGCTATAGAGAAAGTGATTTATTACATAAAGCACTGAATCGTTGGCTAACTAATTTCGATTGTATCATTTTTGATACCTCTGCATTAACCTCATTAAATCAAAGCAATATACCTGCTGAAGTCATCAGTGAAGTCTGTGAAGCTACCATACTTGTGGTTGAAGCAGGAGAAACACCTGCCAACTTGATACAAGAAAGTATTGAAAAACTGAAACTCAAACGTGTCAATCTAATTGGCTCTGTGCTCAATGATAAAAGTAACCCTTCTTTATTAGCGGAATTATTGCGAGAGACTTATCGACTTAATTGCCTTTTCCCTAAGCTGATGGCTAAACTTAGAAAAAAGTTGGCGAATATAATACTACTCAATGTTTCTGTGTAGCGGCAAAACTAATATGAGTTTGTATTGAATAATGATCTGACCAAGTAAACTGACTAATACGGTTTCTAAAGAAAACCGTATGCTGACTTGAAACCCAAAGATGATCAATCGCTATCCCAAAAAGTGCAGGAATAAACTGTATATTTTGCCATGAATTTACATATACCCATCCCTGTGACCAATTCATCCTTCTCTCCTTCATTAATGGTGGCGAGTAACTACAAGTAATACGAATTGAAATACAGTAGCAATTAGCTTTGCAAAATTATTCTTCGATTCGCACATTGCAATGAAATCTCCCAAATAGAGGCGAAAGTAGGGTAAAAATCATTAAATTAAATTGGTCTACTTTATGCAGAATCTAGTTATTCCCCTTTAACGCTGGATTTACTATGACAACTGAAGCACTAGCAATAGCCTTAGTACTTGATAGTCGCAACTATGGGGGCATAGAAACCCATGTTGCTAACCTAGCTAAAGGCCTTCATAAATCAGGTCATCATATTCATATTGTTTTGTTGAATAACTATGGTGAACACCCGGTCTTTGACTCTGATGCTTTTCTGAGTACCATATTAGTAAAGCTAGATGGCAAACTTTCAGCACTATATACCTTTCTTAACAATTCAAACATAGACCTTGTACATACCCATGGCTATAAAGCGGGTATTATTGGCCGTATTAGTTGTAAGTTACTCAATAGAGCAGTGGTCTCTACTTTTCATTCGGGTGAAAAAGGTAACGCAAAAATTCGTTTTTACCGTTGGCTTGATAACATAACTGTTCAATCATCCCCTTGTATCTGTGTTTCTCAGCAAATAAAAAAATCGGCAAAGTTAACTGCTGAAGTCATTGTAAATTTCATCGAATTACCTCCAAAAATTTATACAGCGGTGCCAGCAACCCAAATTGCCTTTGTTGGCCGCTTAAGTTATGAAAAAGGACCCGATCTGTTTTTACGATTTGCCAAGCAATTACCTCAGTTTTCCTTTGCCATGTACGGTGATGGCCCCATGTTAAAAGAAATTAGCGCTAACGCCACGACCAACGTCAGAATAATGGGTCATATCAAGGCGATGGAGCAACACTGGGAAAATATAAAGTTCTTATGTATTACCAGTAGAGAAGAAGGCTTGCCTTTAGTGGCGATAGAAGCATTAGTACGCGGCATTCCAGTCATCAGTTTTGATATTGGGGGCCTTGCCGCCGTTGTTATTAATGAAGTCAATGGTTGGCTAATTCCTCCCTTTAACGAAGCCTTATTTATTGACGCAATTAAACAAGGGCATATGCTATCAAGCAAACAACGTAAAGCAATGTCGTCTTCTGCCTATCAACATATCAAAAACAATTTTTCATCTGCGGCAATTATCCCACAAATTGCTAATGTCTATCGCATGGCATTAAAGGGAGGCTCACATGCTAAATAGTCGCTATAAAAATCTACTCAACCAATCTGCACTTTATGGTTTGAGTATTTTTCTTATGAAAGGAATTTCTCTGATCATGCTGCCTGTTTATACCCACTACTTAATACCTGAAGATTATGGTCGCTTAGAAGTACTAGTAGTATTTTCTAATGTGGCTTCAATTATTTTAGGTTTTGGTTTAGTAGAGACGTTATATCGGTTTGTCGGCTTCGCTGATGACGCTGAAAAAAAGCAACGCCATGCCGCTGAATGTTTATTTGTTGCTGGTATTATCGCCATAATTTCCTATACATTTTTTCACCTCTATTCTAAAAATTTGGTGCAGCTACTACCTGGAATACTCACTGAAAATGAACTCTATTTATTAGGTATTGCCTTATCAGTTGGCGGATTAATCAATATTCCCTTGGCTTGGTTAAGGATCACTGAGCGTGCCGGCCTTTTTTTTACCGTTTCAATGCTCAAGGTGATTTTACAAGTTTCTCTTACTTTTTACTGGCTGGTTAATGGTTGGGGTGTCACTAGCATACTCGCAGCTGGCGCGGTGTCTTCGGTAATTATTGCCTTGATTTTATGTGTTATTCAATTAAAAGAAACACGACTTAGTTTTTCAATAAAACATATGAAAAGTATCATTTATTACGCTGGGCCAATTTTTGTTGGTGGGGTGGCAACCTTTAGTCTATCCGGTATGGATAGGTGGTTACTCGCCGAGCATTTTGGTGCTGTAGAAATTGCCGCTTATGCGATAGCAATCAAATTCGCTCTAGTGCCAACACTATTAATTCAGCCTTTCACGCTGTGGTGGTTTCCAAAGCGATTTTCAGTACTTAAAGAGCAAGATGGTAAAGCGGTTAATGCACACTTTGCTGTACTAGGCGCCATTATTTCCGTGCTTATTTGCGGTATTTTAGGTTTGATTGGCCCTATTCTTATTCATTATTTAACGCCTGTTGAGTATCACGCTGCTATTAGTATTTTACCTTGGCTACTCTTATGTACCTTACTAAAAATGCTATCTGATTTATTAAACCTAGGTTGTTTTATCGAAAAAAATTCTCAAGTACAAATGAAAATAAACTTAGCTGCTTGTGGCTTAGGTGGGCTGTTACTTTTCATGTTAGTACCAACATTTATGATTGCTGGAGCATTAACAGCCTTAATTATAGCTAACGGTATTCGCACGCTACTTTTTTATTATTACAGCCAAAAAAAGGTCTATCTCCCCTATAAATTCGGCTATCTATTTTCAGCTATTAGTGCTGCTTTTGTCGCTACTTATTTTGGTCAAATTAGCTAGGATAAATGATGACTTATACGCCACTAACTATAACGTCTTTACTACTGGTATTAATACTTGCCACAGTAGCGTTATACTTATTTCCTCACCCAATATTGCTTATTCTTATTGGACTCACTCCATTTTTACTTTGGGGGGCAGTCAACTTTTCGTTCTATATCGTCTTAGCATTTATTGTTTTCTCATTTTTTAGAATTCATGAAGTTTTTCCATTTTTAGAGCAGTTAAAGCTACCGTTATTACTAGCATTAGCCGCTATTTTTGTGGTTTTTTTACAGGCCACAATCAGTAAAAAACTTCACCCTTATTGGTGCCCACAGTTCACTTTTTTAATATTGTTTTTTTTACTTATAACTTGTGCTATCCCCCTTGCTAGTAATGTCGGTGTTGCCAAAAACACCTGGACAGGTGTCTATAGTAAAATAATATTGATGACCTTCATTATTGCTTGGATGATGAAACAAGAGAGTCACTTTATCACCGCAAGTCGTGTCTATATTTTCTCAGGTGCTTGTGTTGGACTTACAGCAATTTACAATAAGGTTAATGGTATTGGCTTAGTCGAAGAAACCCGAGTCACCATTGGCAGAGATATAGGATCATTACTTGGTGATCCAAACGATTTGGCACTAGTACTTTTATATCCAATGACTTTTGCTATTGCTACTTTTCTTGAACAATCATTATCTAAGTTTGAACGGCTATTTAGTTTTAGCACGTTTTGTATTTTATTCTATGCACTACTAGCCACCCAAAGCCGTGGTGGCTTATTGGGGTTTTTAGCGGTAGCAAGCTTATTTGCCTATAACCGTATTCGTTCCAAAGTTCTTTTATTCTCTGGTGGCACCATTGCCGTAATCATTTTATTTTTCGTTGCTGGCATTAGTGATAGAGCATCAGGCGGTGCAGCTGAAGTGGGTATAGGTGAATCAGCTATGGGACGATTATATGCATGGCAAGCTGCATGGAATATGGCGCTGGACAACCCGATTTTCGGTGTTGGCATCAACAATTTCTATCACAATTATTTTTTCTATAGTACTCACTGGGACGGCTTAAATCATGCAGTGCATTCTACTTGGTTCGGTGTCCTGGCTGAATCCGGCTTTATCGGACTAATACTTTTTGTGTCATTAATTACTAGCACCTTAATAATGGCATTGAGAATGATGAAAACCCTAAATACTACTCATTGTTCACCTGGGATACGTGTCGCCATTAATGCTGCTCCCGCTGGCATCATAGGTTTCATCATTTCAGGCACCTTTTTAACACAGGGTTTTATCTGGCCTATATATTTACAAATTGCCTTGGTTATCGCTTTAAATCGCTGCCTACAGCTAGATAAACAAAAGTAATTTGTCGCGACTATAAGGAGAATGTTATGACGGTTCATCTATTGCCACACCACATCACAAGAAACCGAATATTATATGTTCATTATGGCGACAATTGGCTCAGAGGCAGTGAAATTGTCCTACTCGATTTACTGAAAAAAGCTAAAGAAAATCAATATTCACCAATACTATGGTGTAACAGTGAAATTTTAGCCACAAAAGCAATGACACTTGGTGTAGAAGTCATTTTACATAACTTTGTGTGCCTTGGTTATTGGACCAAACCTCGCTGGAGTTTTAGGGCTTTTTTTCAACAGCTCATTAAAGCAAAAAAAATTATACAGCAATATAATATATCGATAGTTCATTGCAATAACGGTGCTCCTTGCCAATGGATGATGCCTGTATGTAAATTAACCGACGTACCATTAGTTTTACATTTGCATGCACGTTATATGTTTAGGGATAGACTAACCTTATTATTTCATGGAGCCGATCGCATTGTCGGCGTCAGCCAATCGGTGATCTCGCTATTTAACGACAATGAATTTCAAGCGAAGCAACTGCAGGTTATCTACAATGGCATAGATCCTCAACGAGTGATAAGTAACACTCCTAGAGATATCCGAGCTGAAGTTTGTGCAAAAAAAACAGATTTTGTCATTTTATATATGGGTTCATTAATCCCAAGAAAAGCAGTAGATAAACTGATACATGCACTAGATAAGTTAAAAGATAACTACGCCATTAAGCTTACCATTATTGGCAGTGGTAGTGATGAAAGCAAACTTAGAAGTTTAGTCAAAGAACTAAAACTATCTGTAAATGTACAGTTTTTTGCCAGTAGTGATGACGTTGGAGCAATCTACGCAAGTAATGTAGATTGCTTTATTTCAGTGCCTACCGAAGAAGTTTTTGGTTTAACATTAGCTGAAGCGAGTATGGCCAAACTGCCAATAATAACCACCAATATTGTTGGTATTAATGAAATTTACACCGATAAAACCAATGCACTTTTAGTTAAGCCCAATGCCATAGATGAGCTGGTTGAGGCAATAAAATCCTTAATTGAAAACCCTTTTCTGAGAAAAAAACTCGCTTTAAAGGCGCATGCACACATAGAAAAGTCATTCTCACTTACTCATCAGTTTAATATTTTTGACTGCACTTATCAGGCATTGCTACTTAGCGAGCATAAATATAGCCTTTATCAAAGCATTACCCAACATATGATATTGCTAGTAAAAGCCTTATTAAATAAAGGCTATAAAGCATTACGCTTTTCGTGGAGGAAAAGTCATGATTAACCGTATCTTAATTTATGACCCTGTTCCTTATAAAGGAGGCTCTAAAAAAGTAATGCAAACCATTTTAACCGTGCTACCTAGTAGCACAGAGATTTGGGTACTCTCAAATGATAAGGCTTCATGGAGTAATGGCAACGTTCATTATGTGTCATTATTCTCACCCTCTTGGTTACTGAATAAGACCTCAGGCACACTGTATTTTTTCAAACATTTCATTTACTTTTTGTCTTTATTTTTTACTCTATGTAAGTTAAAAAGATTTAATAAGATTATTGGCATTTCTGGCCCTTGTGTTGATTTTTCATTGTATTTACTGACAACAATTATTCAGGTAAATATCATTCAACTTATTCAAGGTAATATCGCCAACTCAAAAATAGCCAACTTTGGCTTAACCAGAGCAAATAGGGTCTTTTATTTGCCCTCGACTTACCCTTCTATTATGCAATCTTTACTCAGTCACGGGGATAATAAAAAAATAATGAAGGACAACTTTATACCTTTTATCAATGGTATTGATAGCTCATTAATTAAAAGCAAAGTAAATCATAAAAAAGTGGGCCTGCTATGGGCTGCCTCATTATTAAGGTGGAAACATATTGAACTGTTTGTTGCAGCGATAAATAAACTGAATAAGCGTGCAGAACATGCAGATCAATATTTTGCTAATGTTTGTTATATACAACCTAAAACAACTGACCAAGTAGATATAAGTAATCACAGTAACGTTGCCAATATTCACTGGTATGCAGATCCTAAAAATTTAAACGATATTAGGGCAAGCTCATCGATATTTATATCTACTTCGGAGCAAGAGCCTTTTGGCTTATCTATTTTAGAAGCGATGGTCTCAGGGTTGGCTATTATCATTCCAGCAGATAACGCCTATTGGGATCAACAGCTAACTGATGGTTATGATTGTGTAAAGTATAAACCCAACAGCGTTGATAGCTTAATTGAAGCTATCACCCGACTAATGGATGAACCATCCTTGTTATTAAAAGTTGCTCAACAAGGTAAAAATTCGGCTCAGCACTATTCCCATATAAATTGTTATGAGCATATTCTCAAAAGTCTTCTTAATTAGCTACGTTTACTTTGCAAAATGCAAAAACAAGGAATATGACAATATAAATCATTGATTTAAATCACTATATTAATTGGCCTAAATACTGCTACATACCAAGTAGGACAATAATATAGAGAGGTACTTGTCATGTGCGGAATTATCGGAGCAGTAACCGAGTCAGCAATAAAACCGGTGTTAGCGGGTTTAGGCCGACTTGAGTATCGTGGTTATGACTCATCAGGAATATCAATAGTAATAAACAATGAAATTAAAACAAGAAAGGTGCAAGGAAAACTTAAAAAACTGAAACACATACTGGCAGAGCAACCTTTAGATGGAGAGTATGCTATTGGCCATACGCGTTGGGCTACGCACGGAAAAGCAACACTAATAAATGCACACCCGCATCAATGTGGACAAGTATCTGTGGTCCATAATGGCATTATTGAAAACCACCTGCAGTTAAAGCAACAATTATTACAGTGGGGTCATATATTAAAAAGTTCAACCGATAGTGAAGTGATACCTCATTTAATAAATCACTATTTATCTTTACAAATGACTCAAGAAGAAGCAATTGAGAGAACAATTAGGCAATTGAAAGGTAGCTACGCATTAGGGGTGTTAATTAATGGTGTTGAAAAAAACCTTTATGCTATCAAGCAAGGTAGTCCGCTAGTGATATCCGAAGGTAACGATGGCGCGTATATGGCCTCAGATGCAATGGCTTTAGGCCGTGATATCAATAAAATTTATTACCCTAAAGATAATGAATTAATTAAGTTAAATGCTGATAACGTGCAACTTTGTAATGCTAGCCTAAATAAAAAAATACACTATGTAAATAACACTTATTACGAAAATATTATCTCAAAAGGTAAATACAGCTCATTCATGGAGAAAGAAATATTTGAACAAGTTGACTTGCTCAGCAACGCCATGAGTAAACAACAAGCTTCAAGCTATACAGCAATTAACTTTACTAAATTAAATAAGATTACCATCGTAGCCTGTGGCACATCCTATTATGCCGCGGCAGTGGCAAAATTTTGGTTTGAAAAGTATGCCAATATTTCTGTTGCAATTGATATTGCTTCTGAGTATCGCTACCGATCTCCCATAATAACCGACAATGAACTCACTATTTTTGTATCTCAATCTGGAGAAACAGCCGACACACTAGCAGCACTGGCATATGCAAAAAGTAAAAAAGCACAAACGTTAGCGTTAGTCAATGTATGTAATAGCAGTATTGCTCGAGAAGCAGGCTTTTTCTTTGAGATCTTTGCAGGTCCAGAAATTGGCGTCGCCTCAACCAAAGCATTTACTTGTCAGTTAGCCGTTTTTTATAAAATGTGTATTGAAGCAGCCAAACAAAGAGCATTTATTAGCCATACTGAACTAAGGAAATTAGCATCCTATTTTCAGCTAGTGCCTTATTTAATTAAAAAAGTTCTAAAACAAAGCTCAGATATGAAGCGATTAGCTAAAAAACTAAGTACTTACTCAAACGTACTGTTTCTCGGCCGTGGAATAGTCACTCCCATAGCACAAGAAGGCGCTTTAAAATTAAAAGAAATCAGCTACATTCATGCAGAAGCTTATGCTGCTGGGGAATTAAAACATGGCCCCATTGCTTTGCTTGATGAACAAATGCCAGTCGTAGTATTAGCCCCTAAAGACAGTTTAACAGACAAGTTACTATCAAATATTCAAGAAGTACAAGCGAGAAATGCACCCGTTTTTATTATTGGTGATGCTTGTATCAGAGAATATATCAACTTACAAGAAGATGAATTCTTTGAACTCCCCTCAATACCCGAATCAATACTCCCTTTCATCACTGTGCTGCCAATGCAATTACTTGCTTTATATTGTGCGCAAGCACTAGAGAGAAATGTTGACCAACCCAGAAACTTAGCAAAGTCGGTGACAGTAGAATGATTACTTTTAACATACATTACATCAAACAGTGGGCAAAAAGCAGTGACAGTGCTTTAGCCCAATTAATCAAAGCACTTTGGTTTAAACTCAAAAGGGTTGAAATCCCCAATATTCCCTTTGTGTTTAAGCTCCTATACATCTTTCATATCGTGCTTAAGCAAATTATTTCAGAGGTGTTACGCATCTTTTACTACACACCTTTGTTTAAATCTAGGCTAAAAAATACGCCTAAGCAACTTTACTTATATGGTGGCTTGCCTGTTGTTATTGGTAGTCTAGATATCACCATGGGAGATAGTGTCAGGTTAGCGGCCATGACAACCATCAGTGGTAGAGCTGTAGGTACAAACATCCCACAGCTATATATTGGCAACAATGTAGGTATTGCTTGGCGAACCTCAATCTCTGTTGGTAATAAAATTATTATTGGTAATAACGTTAGAATTGCCGGTGATTGCTACTTAGCAGGTTATCCTGGACATCCTATCAATGCAAAATTACGCGCGATGGGTAAACCTGATGATGACTCGCAAGTTGGCGCTATAGTTTTAGAAGATGATGTTTGGCTAGCAACAGGTGTAAAAGTAATGCCTGGCGTCACTATAGGCCATGGCACCATTGTGGCCGCGGGAAGTGTGGTGACAAAAAATTTACCTGACAACGTAATAGCTGCGGGTACACCTGCACGCATCGTCAAGTCAATTAAGGAGAAATGTTATGAGTAAATCACATGCATATCACCAGAGACCTTTGATTGTTTTTGGTGAAGATTGGGGAGCACATCCTAGCTCAACTCAACATATAGTTAAAGTGCTAGGGCAAACTCGCGCCATTATCTGGTGTAATTCAATTGGTTTAAGAAAACCAAAATTAACATTTCATGACGTACTTCGAATTTACAACAAAATAAAATCATTTCTATTTAACAAAGATAAAAAGCAAGACAACATTCCCCACGCTATTGATAATTTCATGGTGATAAACCCCTTAGTAATACCCTGTGCAGACAGTTGGCTATCGTTAAAAATAAGTAAGTTTATACTGAAACATCAACTTCGTTCTGCCTGTAAAAAACTAACAATAACAGACCCGATAATTTGGACGTCTTTACCAACTTCTGTTGATTATTTAGATATTTTTGAAGGCGCGCCATGCGTATATTATTGCGGCGATGATTTTGCTAATCTTACTGGCGTTGACCATCATTTTGTTACAAAAAAAGAAACCAAATTAATAGAAAAATCCAACTACATCTTTACGGCAAGTGAAGAACTTCAATATAAGTTTCCTTGCGAAAAAGTCGTGAATATTCCCCATGGTGTAAACTATTCATTATTTAGTAAAAAAGCTGATCATTTACCAGATGATTTGCCACAAGGAAAACCTATTGCAGGATTCTACGGCAGTATCTCAACCTGGTTAGATCAGCAGCTATTAGTACAAACAATTACTGCTCTGCCACATTGGAACTTCATTTTTATCGGCGATATAAATTGCAACGTAGATAGATTACAAAAATTTTCCAATGTTCACTTTCTTGGTAGCAAAATACATAAAGAATTACCCGAGTATATCCAAAATTGGAATGTTGCAATTTTACCTTTTGTGGATAACAAACAAATTCAAATGTGTAATCCATTAAAATTAAGAGAGTATTTAGCCAGTGGGACGCCAATTGTCACCACTAATTTTAATGCCCTGAAAAATTATCGACAATATATTCAAATAGCAGACTTAGACAAGCCGTTTCATCAAGCAATTCTTTTGGCTAATGCTGAAATCACTTCATCAGTTAACTTTGACAACATTGAAAATATAAATGACTTACTACAGTTAACTGAGTTAAGAGACACCAGAAAAGCATCGGTGAAAAGTGAGTCTTGGGAAAAAAGGGCAAACGAAATACATCAATACTTATTGATGTGCTAATAGCATCATAGTCCATTGCTTTTCTACAAAGTTTACCAGCTTTGTTTTTTTCGATAAATGGTTGACGGGCTTACCTCTAACAATGCTGCTGCTTGTGGTATATTTCCACGACAAAAACTGATTGCACTTTCAATAGCATTTTTTTCCACTAACCATAACGGAATAACTTCATTATGATTTTCAACGTTATCTGGTAACTGTTTATGTTCAATAAAGGCCTTTGATTTTACTGATTTCGATAAACCTATGCTAGTCGATAAAGCCTTAATAATCATTTCACTAGTTAATGAATGCCCCGTGTTTAATATCATCATGCCGTGGATAACATTTTCTAATTGCCTAATATTACCTGGCCAATCGTATTGGCAAATAATTTGTATACAACCTTTAGAAAGCTTACTAAATGACTTATTTTCAATTTCATTATATTTTTTCAAAAAGTAACGAGCGATTATAATTAGATCTCCCTCACGATCTCTTAAAGGAGGAAGAGTAAAGGTAATAACATTAAGTCGATAATAAAGGTCTTCTCGAAAATCTCCGTCAATAACTGCTTGTCTAAGTGAGTTTGAAGAGGCTGAAACTAACTGCGCGTTAAATTTTTCCACCTTGTTAGTGCCAAGTGGCGTAAATTCTCTCTCTTGCACAACTCTTAATAGTTTAGCCTGCAAAATTTTTGACAAAGTCGTTATTTCATCCAAAAATAACATCCCTTTTTTAGCTGCGGCAAAAACCCCTTCTTGTGTAGAAATAGCCCCAGTGAATGAGCCCTTAGTATGACCAAACAACTGAGATTCCATTAAGCTTTCAGAAAAATTCGCACAATTTACCGCAATAAAAGGCTGATCCTTTTGATAACTTTCTTGATGACAGGCCTTAGCTACTAACTCTTTGCCTGTGCCTGTTTCACCGGTAATGAAAATAGGTGCATTAGTGGTAGCAGCATGCCTTATACTAACAAATATTTCTTTCATCGCATCATCTGCAGTAATGATACCATGAAAATTTATAGGCTCACTTATCAAAGATTTATAAGAGTTGCCCGTACTTTCAATGGGTTGCTGCTCTAATATTTTGTTGATAATAAATTTCAACTCTTTATTATCCCACGGTTTACAAATAAAGCGCTCTACTGTTCCCGAATTAAATGCTGTGGATATTTTATCAAAATCTTGATGGGCGGATAAAATAATTCTTTGAGACTGAGGCCAAAGTTTTTTAATCTCTTCGAGAAAAAGACATCCCTCTAACTCTGGCATTTTTTGGTCAGATATAACAATTTCAGGCTTGTGATCTTTGCAATAATCTAATGCCGTTAACGGTGAATCGAATGCTTGAATATTGGCATTTAACGGCCTTAAAACACGAACTAAGGCATTAAGTAGTTCAACTTCATCATCAACTAAGACAATTAAGGGTATATCCACTGCTAAATTTTCACTAAAAAATGTCATAATATTCCTTATTACTAACCTGTTATTTATAAGCCTAGCTCAACACTCTCATTTTGAGAAATATAATTCGCAATTTAAGAAATTTAACACGATCAGAAAATATTTCTAATGAAATCTTCATATTTCCGTGTAAGTATTATACTAATGAATAAAATAATAAAAATTTAAGGATGTAAGCATGAGTAAACCAGCTCTTTTAGTCGTTGATGATGAACAAGAAGTCCTTAATGCACTAAACCGAGCATTGCGGAAAGAATTCGAATTATTCCTTTTTTCAGATCCCACCTTAGCACTTGAATTTTACAAAGATAGGCCCGTGCCACTCATCTTATCAGATATGCGTATGCCGGGAATGGATGGCGCTACCTTACTTAGTCACATTAGTGAAATCAACCCCAACTCTAAGCGATTCCTACTGACTGGGCATGCAGACATCAATCTTACTGTTGCGGCCGTTAATGAAGGTAAAATCAGTCATTATTTCGCAAAACCATGGGATAATTTTGAACTGATCGCAGAGCTAAAGAATGCATTTTCAGTATACATATCAGAAAACAATTCAAAAAAATTATTAATAATTAATAAAGAAAAAAATGCCAAACTTGCCCTGTTAAATAGCTCCATGGAACTCGAAATCAATAAGAGTAAGGAAAAGCTCGCTGTAGTATCTTCTAAAGAAGTAAAAAACTTTGCCCGTTTAAAGAAAACCTTTATTACTTTTGTTGGCATATATGCAAAGAGCATTGCACTACACAACCAAGAATATACTAAACACAATTATAGGGTTGCATCACACGCTCGATACATCGCAGAACAACAAGGTTGTGACAAGTTACTTAGTTTTCAAATATACATCGCAGGATTATTATATGAGGCTGGTAAGCTAGCTTTACCTCAAGAGTTACTTAAAAAACCCTACGAGTCTCTTAATCATCAAGAGCAGTCTCAATTTAATAGCTTCTATCAAATAGGCGCTGAGTTAATAAGTGATGTAAATGAGCTCTCATTCGTTGTCGAAATTATCAAACATATACCCGTGAGATATAATAACTCAGGGTTAGCTGATCAGCTAGATAGCTCAACAACCCCACTGGGTTCTCGTATTCTTGCCATTTTATCAAGTTTTGACAATCTTATTATTGGCAGGCAAACAACATTTCCCTTATCTATTACAGAAGCAAAGCTTAGGCTTGAAAAACTTTCAGGGAGCAGATTCGATCCAAAATTAGTGACCTTTTATTTAAAAATGTTAACAGATCAACCTAAGTCTATTCATGAAGGTTCACTTGAATTTCCAATAGACTTAACTCAATTGCGTGAAGGGCTGATACTATCACAAGATATTATTAATAATTCAGCTAAAGTACTGATAACACAAGGAACCGTAATCACAAAAAGTCATATAGATAAATTAACTGAAATCAACCATACCCATAATGAAAGTTTTTGTATTTTTATCAAATGACAAACAGCAAAAAACCCGTAGCGTTAGCTACGGGTTTCTTTAAATAGAAGCTTAGCAATGTCCTACTCTCACATGGGAACTC
>JABSOW010000048.1 GCA_013215465.1 Colwellia sp.
AATAAGGCACGAAGACACCTTTTTATGCTAAATACTGATAAATATTCTGACCGACTCCTTAAGATCCTACATATGAAATAGATATAAGCCATTACCCTAGTCGGCCCTAATATTACCGTAGTTTTTTGAATGATAAAGGTAGAGGCAAGAGTTGAAAATATGGCTAAATATGCCATGTGAGATAATAAGCTCTTGTTCAGTAAATGCCATTGAAGTGGTTGTTCAAAAACGAATAATGCCAACAACATCCAAAATGTGCCTCCTAGTAAGGTACAAAACACAACAACAATAACTGCATCGCCACGGTAAAGTAACTTCATTGAGATAGAAAAACAAACCATTGAAACACAACCAATCAGAAACAGTGCGTCGCCACTATTTATAGTAAAAGCGAACAGCGTATTTAAATCACCTCTAAATATTACCCAGCATGTCCCTGCAATGCCTAACAGGTATATAGAAAACATTTTTTTTGTGATTTTCTCTTTAAAAACAAAAAGGCTAAATACGGCTGTCATAAAAGGCACTAACGTATATAAGGTACCGGTGTTTATAGCGGTTGTGGTTTTTAACGCTTCGAACATGCAGATAAAAAAGATGGAAAAGAATAGGCTCATCACCAGGCTTCTTGGCAAAGCTTTACTAATTGCTTTTCTATTCTTTTTCTTCAATAAAACAAAGGGAAATAACACCAATGCTGCAATAGCAAACCTTAATAGTGTCAACGAAAATGGGTTAATAACACCGGATAATTTTGCCGATGATAGAAATGAGCCGGCAACTAAGAGAGTCACCAATAATGCTAGTAAGTGATATTTTAAGTTTTTCATAACTGACCTTGTTTATCCAATGTTAAACAAACTGCTAAAAGTAGAGTTTGATATCTGTTCGAAGTAGAAGGAACATCCTCACTCACTCTTATGAGGAATAAAGGTATCTATATTTGACTAGTGGATAAACATCACTTCAGTGACTTTATAATCTACTGATAGTGAACTGTCTTATTTTTCTGCGAGTCCTATAAATCCTCTTTCAACAGCATGTGCTTGTTTCAAAACGGTATAGGACTTATTAATATCAATGTTTCTTATTTAGTATCAATTGGTTTGTTTTTAGCTATTTTGTTTACTCAGGGTAGACAGTAAGTTCACTGATATAGTGTTTTTCAACTATTCTTTGTGCCGTAGACTTAGCTTCGTTAATCAAGTTCAGACAAATTAAGATATTGAAATCTACCTGAGGAGAAACGAGTCATGAAAAAATCACTTAACCTAGCATTTATCACAATGTTAGCCACTGTAGCGGCAACCCAAAGTGTTGCTAATACAATTTCAACTGAAGGTCAGTTAACGCTTTCCTATAGCGATGGCAGGAAAGCAACAACGGGCGTAGACAATGTAAATACGGTATTAAAATCTGCGGGAGTACGTGTCAGCACCTTACCTTTGCCAAAAGAAGCAACACTAATACTAGAAGTGTCAAAAACACGAGCAATTACTGAAGTAGAAAGCAAAGAGCTAATTTCTCTTTTCTCACTTCACCGAGGACAATTACTTGAGCAAATAGAGAAAGCAGGCCGTAAACCTGAAGCACATCGAGGTGGATTCTTATCAACCTCTGAAGTTGGGGTAGCACCGTACCCAAAAGTTTATGATATGAAAGCAATGACACCAGAAGTAATGGCATTTTTACAAGATAAGTTTGGCAAGCTTCATGTAAATAGTTCAGAAGGCGGTGTCGGCATTGATGAAGTTATGACTATTGTTTCAGGTGGCCCTTGGACTTGGTTTTTCTTACTACCTGATAATGTAATAGCCAAATTAACATTAGGTCACGTAGGTATTGGTGGTCAAGCATGGCGCATTAGTTACCCTGGCTTAGTACCGCATGGAGGATACTTGGATTCTGAATACGGACTTGTAGTAGCTTACGCACATGGCCCTAAAAACTTTGTAATGCGATATGAAGAACCAAGTGTTGAAGGCTCAGAACTTTTAGGTACTAATTCATGGGTTGATTTTACGAGTAAAACACCGAAGTTATTAGACTAATAGGTCTATATAGCGCACTAAAAAGTCGTTGTCGCTAAATGACTTTTAGCGCAAAAACTTTAATAAAAACATAAAATCAACACACAAAATAATGACCAGGGAGAAAATAATGATGAGGTTGGAGCATATTAATCTGGTAGTGAAGGAAATTGAACCTACTTTGAACTTCCTATTAACGGCTTTCCCCGAATGGAGTGTTCGTGGTAGCGGGAGTGGCGAATGGGGCTCAACTCAACGTTGCTGGATTCATGTTGGGAATGATGATTACTACATCACTTTAAATGATAAGGCTGAAGGGAAAATACGGGATATTAACGGAGTAACACCTGGGGTAGCTCATATTGCTTTTGTCGTTGATGACTTAGCAAGTTTAATAGAACGCCTCACGGAAAAAGGTTTTGAAGTAGAGATATACGGGCGCAAGCATCCTTTTCGTCAAACAGTTTATTTTAATGCTCCATCAGGTTTTCAATTTGAATTTATTCAATATCACAGTGATAAGCCTGAAGAAAAAAACATGTACGGCGGTGAAACGGGGGAACTCAATTTTAAAACTAGAAACAATCAAAGCAAATAAACTTTAATCGAGGAAAATAAAATGACTAACGAACAAGCAATCAAATTAATAGAAGCCCTGTACAGAGCGGTAGATAGCAAAGATCTAAACTACTTAAATACAGCGCTAACTGATGACGTTAATTTTCGCATTGGTAACAATAATACCATTACGGATAAAGCAACTGCATTGGACGCGAATAAACAATTCTTCGAATGCATTGGGTCTATGCGCCATACTATCGATAAGGTGTGGGCAGTAGGGAATGATATTATTTGCAATGGTATGGTCAACTATATTCGTTTGGATGGTAGTGAACACTCAGCCTATTTTTCCACAGTATTAACTATGAAAGGAGAGAAGATTGCTGATTATTTTGTTTATGCAGATCTTTCAGGTCTTTAAAGAGCAATAAAAGCTAAGTTTTAAGTGATTGTGCTTCTAACAAGAGGTTATGGCGTCAATAGTTAATTATTGACTGTTGTCGCATCCCACATAACACCATCTATTAACATTGAATTAAATATCACAATCATCTACCTAATACAGGAAATAATGGCAACTTTCTTTAGCTTTCTTACCGCGTGCAGGCGCTGATAGATTGCCTTGCCGATGTAATACACTGGCTGGATTAATTTAGGCCTGAAAAATGCTTTTAAGTAACATCAAAAATCTAAAAGTAATGTCAGCTTTTTCTACAAATAGAAGCTTTGATTTTACCACTCCTAGCTTCCGCTATAAAGCGCACCGAGAAGACATCAGATATTGTAAATTCTCTATGGCGGTTTGTGCCCCAAAGTGCCATAGAAAATAAATTTGTAGTACATAAAAAAGGATGTAAATCGATATTAATCTAATGTCTGCTTCCAGTATTTTCAATCAAATTTGAGTATGGATTCTTCACATTTAGAGATGACAATTTAGAACAACTTAATTGTCTAGTGTTAGGCAGCTTTGTCGGATCACTTGTCGCTCGATAAGCCAAGGCTAACGTCCGGTTTCGTATCTAAGTGAACATAAACGTGCCTAATTTTGAGGGCTAATTTAGGTCATATTGTGGCAAGCTGACAATACCATGGCAGCGCATAGTGACATCAAGGTAGGTCGAGTATCATTAGCTGGCAACTTGCAAGGTAGGTAAGGTTTCGATATAACAGTTGACACTCGGGTAACAATTGATTTTTTTATCTATAAAGAGCATTTGAAATAGCTCTAGCGGCTGTTGGGTTAAGCCCACAACGGAAACACTAAAACCTTTAGCGACCATTCTTTTATCTAATAAAATGATTGCGCCAATGCCTGATGAGTCGATAAACGGTACTTGCTCAAAGTCGAATATGATATTGGTATTTAATTTACTGTACGTTTCTATCTCATATTTCATGATGTTCACCGTGTCGGCATCAAAATCGCCGTGCAGTTTAATAAAAAAATCGTTATTTAAAGTATAAGTTTCAATTAACATAACAAGCCCACCTTTTAAGTTAATACACAGTAGGTAAAGCAATGTTTGAGCCATAAATAATACTGTTTATTCTCAGGTACTTAGTTTTGTTGAGTTTTGTTTTTTGTCATTGATAAGCAAAAAAGAATGCAAATTGCAAATTGCGAATGAGGAACTGTGAGTAAAGTTTACGGTCTCAGGGCGTAGAGCGGGCAGTGGTTTTATGGTTAAAACGTAATGTCAAAATGTGGCAAAAGTTAGCACTTGCAGTAAGATAATTAAGAATCGAGCTAAGCTGATATATTAACATTATGTCCAATATTGCTAACAGGCTTAGAATTAGAAGTACCTGCACTTTCAATCAACTTAAGAACCATTTTACCTTCTTCTTCAGCTAGACTTTTTGCTTTAACAGCAACTTCAAGTATGGTGCCATTACCATTATTAGTTGGAGCAAAATTTGATATTTGATTTATATTCAATGACATAGATAACCCTCAAAATAATGTTTCTGTATAACTTAAACAGGCATAACTTAAATCTACCATAATTTAGTTTTTATATTAAGTTAAACGTTCAAAATTTCGCTTATTATAGCGTTGGTATAAATACAAAAACTAATCCGAATTCAATACTAGTCGGTTAGTAAGGAATAAAGGGACATCCATAAACTGGTTAATTAAAAATCAGGCTCTATAGTTAATAAATCAGCACAAACTTATTAACTAAGGTACCTGAAATGACTCAATCTCGCAGTAAGCAAGTTTCCTTGCAAGATACCCGTTATTATCACTTGATTTCACGCTGTGTTCGCCGTGCTTACCTCTGTGGTGTTGACCCTTACAGCCAACAAGATTATGAGCACCGTCGTCAATGGATGGTAGACAGAATTCGCTTTTTAAGTTCAGTGTTTGCTATCGATATCGCCGCCTATGCAGTGATGTCAAATCATTACCATTTAGTGGTTTACGTTGATGAGACAGAATCTAAAGCATGGAGTGATGAAGACGTATGCCAACGCTGGTTACAGCTTTATCATAACCATCCCTTGGTTGAGCGGTTGCAAGCGGGTAATTGCAGCTGCAAAGCTGAGGCAGATAAAGCACGAGATATTATCAATGAGTGGCGCGCCCGTTTGGCTGACTTGTCATGGTTTATGCGAAATTTGAATGAATATATGGCGCGCAAAGCCAATAAAGAAGATGCCTGTAAGGGACGATTTTGGGAAGGTCGCTTTAAATCACAAGCATTATTAGATGAAAAAGCGGTGTTAGCCTGCATGGCTTATGTTGACTTAAATCCTATTAGAGCCAAAATGGCTAATTCGGTTAATAGCGCGCAATTCACCTCAATATTTGAGCGTATTCACGATAAAGCCAGTGTTCAAGATGATAAAAAGCAATTGCCATTTACCGTTAAACCCTTGCTGGGTTTTATCGGTAATGAGCATAAACAAAGCCTTAAAGGCTTTGCCTTTTCATTACTAGATTACTTAACGTTAGTAGAAGAAACCGGCAAAATAATGAGGGAAGATAAGCGCGGTTATATTAACCAACAAGCGTTTCCAATATTGCAGAAATTAGGACTCAGCAGTGATGACTGGTTGCAACTAGCACAACATTTTGGTAAGAAATACCATCAAGCGGTAGGCTCGGTAAAGGAGTTGTCAGCATTTGCTGCCCACACGAATAAAAAGTGGATAGGCGGTTATCGACAGCAAGCACAAATTTTTCAATAAACGCTATTTTTTTAAAGACAATGACACTGTTTTAACTAACGGTGAAATGTATGTACCTGAAATATAGTAATATTGTGCTTTATGCGTATTAATTTTAGTGAGTAGCTGGCATGATGATTGACTGCTCTAATTAAGCCTAATATTTTGTGTGTTTTTACATTTTTAAGTTTGAGAGAAGTTATTGGATGTCCTCGAATTTACCTCGAATTTATGCTGTTCAATTTATAAAACTCCCAAGTTGATAATTGCTTGGCTTAATAATATGCAATCTGCGAGTAGTCGTATAGACTTGAAATAAATCTGACTATCACTCCTGTTATTATACATTAAAATCAAAGAGTTAATTGTATTTATCAAGAAATGATTTATAAGGTATATTAATTGCTTTTACCTTTAATACGGATTAAAAGGAGAACAATATGTGTTCAAAACAAATCCATGCCTTGACCGGAGTCCGTGGAATTGCAGCTCTTTGGGTGGTTGTTCTTCACGGTGCTAATTACGCTAGCGTTGCCACTTTATTACCTGAATGGACAAGCAACTTGATCAATAAAGGCTGGCTCGGTGTTGATCTATTTTTTATATTGAGTGGCTTTGTTATCGCATATGTACATCAGAAAGACTTTTGCAGACTCAATTATTCACTAATAACTAAATTTTTTAAGCTTCGATTAGCCCGGATTTATCCTGCCCATCTTGCTGCAACACTTATACTGCTTCCAATTGTTGTCGGGGCTAGCGTTTTTTCTATCTACAGTTTATCGCAAGGAGCTTATGCCAGTTATGACCTTAAGCACTTCTTGTTCAGTATTACTCTTACAAATGGTTGGGGCATCCCTGACAGTAATGGCTGGAATTTTCCATCTTGGTCTGTTGCATCGGAATGGTTTGCTTACTTAATGTTCCCACCACTTGCTTGGGCCTTTAATAAAATAAAATCAGCTAAATTTTTTATTACTCTCATTTTACTCATTTTTTCCATCATGCACTTAGCAGCAATCACCATGAACGATGCTTCCCAATATATGCCACAAGCGGAATGGATTTTACTTCGAGTAGCCTCTGAATTTATTATAGGCTGTTGTTTATTTAACTTGTTCACCCAGGCTCCTCAAATATTGTGCACTGACACTGCTTCTGTCAGCATTATAGGAATAATTATTTTCCTTTGCATTATTGGGCTTCCTGCCTTCTTCGACGGCCTTATCATCATTCTTTTTAGCCTACTTATTTTGAACCTCAGCCGAGCTAATGGCTTTGTTGCTAGAGTCTTATCTGGTAATGTAATGATCTACTTAGGCAGGATTTCATACTCAATTTATTTAACACATTTCACAGTGCTGATCGTTTTTAACCAAGTGTTAAAACGCACTAATTTTATTGAACAATCGAGTATTGAATATCTATTACTTTTCTATACTGGCTATATCGCAATCTCTATTATTTCAGGAAATGCGCTGTTTTCTCTGATTGAAAATCATTGTCGTCGTTTTTTAAGAACTCACTGGATTGAAAAATCACCAAAAGCAGTTTATAAAAAAACAGAAAACACTATATAAAGTTCATAAATAGGACTTGGCTTTTCTCCCCATAGGCATCATGGTACCCAAATATACTTGAGGTAGTGACTAGTGCATCTGGCAACCAATAAATCCCTTCACATCCTATGGGCACCACGGCTAAAATCTAGAAAAAATCATATTCTTAAACAATGCCTAGGTGGGGGTATTAAATTTAACAAATATATTAGAACACTGCTCTGGTCAAGCGACATAAGACACATTCATTGTGGGCAGATCAAACTTAATTGCAGAGCGTTTTGCGATCATCAAGACTTTAGCAGCTAAAGTTATAGCGAGAACATTCTGGCGTATTAATGAAATGGTAAATTACATTGATGATAACTATTTAGATTTATGTGATGACCAGAGTGAAAAATTAAATATCTTAATTTTTAATGCATTATTTGAGTCTTACAGTGAGGGCCGCAGATACCTTTTTTGCGCGTAGAAAGCCTCTAGGCAATAGATGTTGTAACACACGCCAGAGCATGCTTCTATGCCTATGATACAAAGAGGTAACTTAACTATTTCGGCTAAGAGTTTGTTTCTTTTAACTGTTCTGTGTAATTTGTACTTGTCATGTTGATCAATTCCGTGAATACTTAAAAATAAGTTTAGCTAAAGAAAGATGCCGAGCGCATTGAATATATGGAATTATCAAAAGATATTATTGACTATCATTTCAAAGAGCTATAATTTGTTTTTTAAATTTTTCTGTTATTATTTAATTTTACAAATTGGTAAGTATATTTCAAATGGAAATAATTTTAATTCGACATGGAAAACCAACCTCAGCAGATAACCCAATAATTGATGCATCTGAATATACAAGATGGATTAGGCGATACAACTTTTCTGACATTGCCAAAGACAGTCGGCCTGAAAAGATAAATGACAATTACAAATCTTTTTATATTGTTTCAAGTGATCTAAAGCGCGCTATACATTCAGCCAATATATATGTAGAGAAGTCACCTGAAGTAACTAATAAACTGTATCGAGAAATGGAAATACCCAGATATAAACTACCATTTCAGTTAACCGCTTGGCATTGGGTTTATCTTTCAAGATTTTTGTGGATGATTGGCTGTAAAGGTTCATTTGAATCCTTTAAACAAGCCAAACAACGAGCAGAACTCGCAACAAATCAGTTAATTGAAATAGCTCAACAGCAAGGAAAAGTTGTATTATTTGGTCATGGGTATATGAATCGATATATTAGAAAATTATTGATTCACCAAGGTTGGCATTTAAAGTCAAAGAGCAATGCTTATTGGGGTGTTACTAACTTAGTACGATAAGTGGTTAAGCAGAACGTTGGCTAGTAAATAAGGTAAATTTCATCTTTAGGAAATTCAATGAACGATATAAACAGTACTAGTACAGCTAATAACGTTTTTCACGGTCAAACTTTCAACGATTTACAGTTTTCTCAAAAACGAATTTCGCATAATGAATTTTACGATTGTTGCTTTACGTCATGTGATTTCAATGAAGCAATTTTTCTTAATTGTGAATTTAATAATTGCACCTTTATAACATGTACTCTTAATAACTTAGCGGTAAATAATAGTAAATTCTCAGGTGTTACGTTCACCGACTGTAAAATGATCGGCGTTAACTGGACAAACGCATACTGGCGTGGACTAGTGCTATTCGCCCCGTTGATATTTAAGCGGAGCATGATTAATTCATCTTCTTTTTATGGTTTGAATTTAGAACAAATAGTTATTGAGGGCTGTCGCTCACATGATGTAGATTTTAGAGAATGTAATTTACGGGCAGTAAATTTCTCTCAATCGGATTTACAAAATAGTTTATTTAATAATACTAATCTTACTGATGCAAATTTTCATGAAGCTAAAAATTACGACATTAACATAAGAAATAATATCGTTAAAAACGCAAGTTTTTGTCGCTACGAAGCAATAAGGTTATTAAGTTCGCTTGATATTAACTTAATAGACTAAAAACTAGCAGCACTTATCTGTTTTATAAATTTAAAGCAACTGGCGAATAGAATATGCGTAAATCTGATAAAAAAGTAGAAAATCAACTTAGGGTCGCTTTAACGGATGTATGTGAGACTGCATTAAAGCACTTTAATGGTTTTCAGTGGTTAACTCATCTAGTTAACTATAGTAATTTTCCTAGCAGTTTACAGGTGGTTTGTATTTTTGATACTAACGATAATCTTGCTAGTTTTATGGAAAGTGATCGTTGCACCGAGCTCGGTTATTTAATTCAGAAAAAGTTTTTTGAAATTAATATAAATTTTAAACATATCACCAACCATATATCTTATGATACCGAAGAAAACTGTAACAAAAACAATAATGGCAACTGGGCTGATAGGCTGAAATAAAAGCTATCATAATAAACTCAAATAGGGGCTGTGATTATGCTAAACTTGCGTTTTTCTAGTGACCAATATTGATATGGTCGCTGATGCTAAGTTGTTTGCTGAGGTAAGTATCGATTGTCGAACTTACGGTACTTCTTAACAAATAAGATACCATAAAACTAGATAAGTTACCTGGGCGTAACTGTTCATGTGTTAGTGGTAACAAGTATAAGCAATGCTGCGGATAGCGGTTACAAAAATAAATGAGTATTCACCATGATTTCACGTAAGCATCACAAGATAGTATTTTCATTTTTTATGGCATTACTTATGTCAGGTATTATGTCCTTTGTTATCAGTGTTTTTAATGTAGGCATGGTCACGAATATTATTACTATTTGGTTAAAGGCATGGAGCTTTGCATTTATAGTTGCTTTTCCTACAATAATTGTGGTTTCACCCGTTGTTCATAAACTGGTATCACTGGTCTTACATGAAGAAAGTAACGGTTGAGTTTTTATATCCCATCTTCTTTTTGATAAAAATACACGCATAACATAAAACGCTGTGACAGAAAGTCCTGTCAAAAATAAAGAACGTTACGGAGACGTTTTTCATATTACTGATGGCAATGCTAAAACAAACAATGTGTGCTAGGGTATTGTTTTGTTAACTTTAAGGTAAAAATAATGATTAAAGTAAGTGTAATGTACCCAAACACATCAGATGCGAATTTTGATATTGAATATTATTGTAATACCCATATGACAATGGTTGGTTCCCTTCTTGGTGACGCCTTAAAAGGTAGTAATGTTGATCATGGTTTAGCTGGAGGAGCACCTGGCGAAGGAGCCCCTTTTATCGCAATGGGCCATTTGCTGTTTGATTCAGTAGACAGTTTTCAGAATGCCTTCGGACCCCACGCAGAAAAAATAATGGCAGACATTCCCAATTACACCAATACCCAACCTCAAATTCAAATTAGCGAAATCAAAGCTTAGTCGTTCATGTTGCTAATAAGCCTGTAGAATATGGCTGTTAGCTATGTCATACATTTATTAACTATTTTATACTGCAAAAGCAAGCGTTAGGAAAATATAAATATATGAGTATTATTACGTCTGAAGAATTGTATATTAATGTGGCAGGCGGAACAATTTACATCAAAAAATGGCTTCCTGACGTTATTAAATGTACATCACCCATTGTGCTCATGCACGATTCTTTAGGGTGCGTAGATTTATGGAAAAATTTCCCTGAACAATTATCTCGCTCATTGTCATGCATTGTCATTGCTTATGATCGCCTTGGCTTTGGCCGTTCAAGCGTTAATAAAAATACTCCTAGTATTAACTTTATTTGGGATGAAGCCGATTTCTATTTCCCTGACATCAAAAAATACTGCCAATTTAATCAATATTATCTATTTGGTCATAGCGTTGGTGGTGCAATGTCGATAGGGATCGCAGCTGCAGATAAGGAATGTATTGGCGTTGTAACAGAGTCGGCACAATCATTTGTAGAAGAGATGACAATTAAAGGCATTCAAGAAGCACAAAGCTTATTTGAACTTCCTGAACAAATGACTCGGTTAAAAAAATGGCATGGAGATAAAGCAAGCTGGGTACTTAACGCTTGGATTGACGTATGGTTGTCTCCAGAGTTTTCTTCGTGGAGTCTTGAATCTCGACTCGCTAAAGTAACATGCCCTGTTTTGGTTTTACATGGAGATAAAGATGAATATGGCTCAATAGCATTTCCAGAATATATTGCTGGGAATGTTTCTGGAAAATCTGAAATGATTATTTTAGAAAACTGCGGTCATGTACCGCATAAAGAGATGATGAACGAGGTGATTAATCACACTAAGTTGTTTTTTGAAAATTATGCTGCCGTATCAGGTTTGCATACCTGTGATAAAACAATTAAGAGAGCCGGTAAATAACTTTGTTCGTGCCTCATTTTTAACCCCCTTATTTTGCCGCTAAATGGGCGGTAGCGCTGTTGGAGTAACTTTTAATTGAATAGTATTGATGTGTTTGTAAAAAAATTGGCGAGTAAAAACACCATGACACCAATAAACTGTGATGATATTTTAGCGCTTGAATCGAAATTAGATCTTTTATTGCCTGACTCATATAAATATTTAATTTCTACTTATGGTTTGCTTCATTCTCCCAATGTATTGACTAAAATTTGTGATTTAAATGTTGAAGTTTCTGAAGTACAAGATTTTTTAAGCCTAGAAGATGTTTCCTCCCTATCAAAATTATATGAAATGAGTGGTATGCCCAAAGGGCATATTTTATTCGCCTCTGATTGTAAAGGAAATATGTTTTGTTTCAAACTTACCGATTGTATAAGTAAGACAATAGATATACCGGTATGGTTTTTTGAGCATGAATTTTCAACCGTTAGAAAAGTCTCTAATTCTTTCATTGAATGGCTAGAGCAGTTCAATAAACTTTAAAGAATAAAGGTTATGAAGTAAATAATGAGAGCAGAATTAAGAGCTAAAATAATTAATGTTTGTGATAAAAAAATCAACAGCAAAGGGGATAATGTCGGCTTATCATTTTATGCTTTTTTTGCCAACAAAAATGATAACCCTGAATTACTGATGGAAGCGGCAACATGGTGGATACAACGTCATCAATTAGATCACTTTGTTAAAGCGCATAAAATTAAAGAAATGATACAAAGTGGCTTGTAGTTACTTCTTATAGCGATTGTTAATTGCCACTGGTTAAAGCCAATATTAGGGCATAAATGCTACACCGGTGAAGTTAATTCGCCACGTAAATTTACTTGCATCAATTGGCAAACCTCATCATAAGAAAAACTTTGGCTAAGCAGGTAATGTAGCTTAGTTAAGGTCGCTTCTAAGGTCATATCATGGCCACTAATAACACCCACTCGACTAAGTGCATTGCCAGTTGCATACCCAGACATATTCACTGTACCTTTAATACATTGGCTACAATTTACCACCACAATACCTTGTTGTTGGGCGTTAGCTAAACAGGCGAGTAGGGCAGTATCTTGTGGTGCATTGCCAACACCGTAACTGCGTAATATTAACGCTTTAACGGGTTGCCTAATGGTATTTTTAATAACATCACTACTAATACCAGGATACAGATGCACAACACCAATAGGTTGAGGGGTAATATTGTGAACAGTAACAGTTGGTGCTAGCTCTACACCAGAAGCTATTTTTCCTGCGACTAAACTAATATTTATACCCGCTTCAAGTAATGGTGGCATATTAGGTGAGTCAAAGGCATTAAAACCGTCAGCATAGGCTTTAATAGAGCGATTACCGCGATAAAGCTTATTATTAAAAAATAAGCCTACTTCATTGATAGGGTAATTCGCCGCAATATATAAGGCATTTAAAACATTTACTTGCCCGTCAGAACGTAATTGACTCAAAGGTATTTGCGAGCCAGTGACTATAATTGGCTTGTTCAAATTCTCAAACATAAATGATAAGGCTGAGCTAGTAAAAGCCATGGTATCGGTGCCATGTAAAACCACAAAGCCATCATAATCATCATAATGGGCTTTAATATCATCAGCAATACGCTGCCAGTCCTTGGGTGTCATATTTGAAGAGTCAATTAACGGTTGATATTCGTTAATGGTAAACTCGGGCATTTCATCACGGTGAAATTCAGGTAACGCCTTGATTGAGTCAGTTAAATGACCATCAAACGGCACAAAACCTTCACTACTTTGTTTCATACCGATAGTGCCGCCAGTATAAGCAACATATATGCGTTTTTTATTGGTCATCATTAATGAGCGCTACAAGTAATACATAAAGTATAAAGGCCTTGAGGATCATTAAATTGATTCATTTTGCTAAACTCAGCTTGCAGTTGATTGATAAACTGGGTCATTGGTTTAGCGCTAGCGCTGTTAAAATCGCTTAATTCACTCGCTGTTGTGTTATCGGTAAAACCAAAATTAGTCATCGCTAACGACTGTGCTTGACCGAGCAATTGTTGGATAAACTTATTACGTGAAGAAGGCTGTCTTTCAATGAGTAAAGTGTCATATTTATCAAGTTTAGCTAATTTTGCTGCGGCAATAATAGCATCGTTTAAATTACCTAATTCATCGACCAAACCGAGCTCCTTGGCTTTTTTACCTGACCATACTCGCCCTTGAGCAATAGCATCTACTTGCGCTAACGTCATGTTTCTGTTGGTCGCTACTAGGCTGATAAAATCTTGGTAACCTTTATTGATACTTAGTTGAAATAGCTGTGCCATACCTTTTGTTAATGGCTGAGTTGGACCGAAACCTGCAATATCAGTGGTACCAACGCCATCAGTATGAATGCCGAGTTTACTCAATGAGTCTTCAAAGGTCATCATCATGCCAAAAATACCAATAGAGCCGGTAATAGTCGATGGCGCGGCATATATCTTATTCGCTGGCGCTGAAATCCAATAACCGCCAGACGCGGCATAAGTTCCCATGGAAGCGACAACAGGTTTTCCTGCGGCTTTTAATAACTCTACTTCTTGGCGAATTATCTCTGAAGCAAAAGCACTACCACCAGGACTGTCTACGCGTAATACTACCGCTTTTACTTTATCGTTAGTACGAGCTTTACGTAGTAATTTTGCGGTTGAATCACCACCAATGGTTCCTGGTTTTTGTGTACCATTTAGAATAGTGCCTTTAGCAATGATAACAGCTACCTTATTTAAAGACTCGCCGTTCTTGGGCTTGATTGAAGTAGTGGCCGCTAAATAATCTTTAAAACCAATATGGTTAAAACTGTCACCTTTTTTGTTTTTACCAACCAAATTAATTAACTCACTGCGCATTTGTGCACGGGTTTTTAACTGATCAACCCAGTGGTTGGTTAATGCGTAATTGGCAAAACTGCTATTTGCTTTGGTAAATTTACTTAATAAATCGGTGATACTATCATCAAAATTATTGACACTAAAACCTCTTTGCTTGGCGACATCTTCCTTATATTGTTGCCACAAATCATTTAACCATAGGGCATTAGCTTCTTTGGCTTTTGCTGACATATCATCACGTAAGAAAGGCTCGACGGCAGATTTAAAAGTACCAACCCGAAAGATGTGCTGGTTAATGGCAAGTTTTTCTAATGCTGATTTGAAGTACATTTTATAGCGACCATAACCATCAAGTAACATAAAGCCTTGTGGGTTTAGCCATATATCATCGGCATGGCTGACGAGATAGTATTGATCTTGTGAGAAGTGATCACCTAAAGCGACAATTTTTTTACCGGAACGCTTAAAGTCTATTAGCGCAGCGCCAACATCTTGCAATTTACTTAATCCAGCCGATTGCAAGCCTTGAAGCTGTAAAACTAATAATTGTACCCGATCATCATTTTTTGCTTCAGCAATAACGTCTAACACATCGGCTATTAACACTTCAGGTTTATCATCTTTTTTGTCTAATGCTTCGAGTAAAAAAGCATCCATCGGGTTTATTTCACGTTTTTGCTCAACCAAATCACCCACTAAATTCAATACTAATGCCGATTTTTCTGGTACTAATACTTGTTCAGAATCACTACCTAACATAGCGATAAAACCAATAAAAAAGACAATAAAAATTAAGTTTAAAACAACTGAGCGTGTAAGGGTAAATAAATTCCAGACACCGACTAAAATACGTTTAAATAGGTTTACTAATTTACTCATAAAAATCATCTATAATTACTTACTAAAGAATTAGTATTATCTTAACCTAAACGGGCTTAAATTAGACTATTAGATTGTAAATAAATGAGTCTTTAGTTAGTGGTGACTGATCGTGTTTTTCTACTATAAATAAGTTAGTGAAAGTATTTTAGTGTTTGAAAGTTCTTATACTTACGCTACCTGTAAATGTAATTCAATTGAGAGTAACAACAATGTCTTTACTGTTATCAAGCTACAACAACTTTTCAAACAAACTATCTAAATTTGATGGGATTCCTGCCTTATTGTTACGTTTATATCTTGCGCCTATTTTTATTATGGCAGGGTTTAGTAAAACCCAATTGCTTAACGAAGAGGTGACCGGTATTGCCTCTTTTATGGCTGATCCGAATATAATTGCCTGGTTTGGCAATACTGATTGGGGCTTAGGTTTACCCTATCCTGTGTTATTAGCAAACTTAGTCATACTGGCTGAATTTTTTGGTGGTTGGTTATTGCTTATTGGGGCACTAACACGGTTAGTTTCTATTCCGTTAATGTTTACCATGATTATGGCGGCAAGCACTGTACATGCGCCCAACGGTTGGTTTGCTATAACGCCCACTAACCCAGATATCAGCGCAGCTAAAATGTTGACTTGGGTCGGTATTGAACAAGCACAAAGCAGTTTAGAGAATAGTGTACAAGCGGGAAACCGTTTAGAAAAAATGCGTGAAATACTCGAAGAAAATGGCAATACCGATTGGTTGTATGAGAAAGGCAATATTGTTGTGCTTAATAACGGTATCGAGTTTTCAGCCACCTATTTTATAATGTTACTTGCCTTATTTTTTATCGGTGCCGGCAGATACACCAGTGTTGATTATTTTATGTCGAAATTATTATCTAGCAAGCGTAGTTAACATTTAGTCAAGGCGGGTTAGCAGTTAAAGCAGGTTCATATGTAGGATCTTAAGGAGTCGGTCAGAATATTTATCAGTATTTAGCATAAAAAGGTGTCTTCGTGCCTTAT
>JABSOW010000049.1 GCA_013215465.1 Colwellia sp.
GCGTTGAGAACAGCCTTTATACGTCTTTCGCCATAAGTATTGTCACTAAATTTGGCTATGTCTTTTACTAACTCAAGCATCTCTTGGTGTGTCGAATCACTTGGTCTATCTAACTTACGCTTTTGATAACTATAATAGTTATTGCTTTTTACACCCAATATTCGGCACATAAGTACCACAGGCCAGATCTTCTTATGATGGGTAATAAACGAATATTTCACTTCGTTTCTTTTGCAAAGAAGACCGTCGCTTTTTTTAATATCTCACGCTCCATTTCTAAGCGTTTAACTTGAGCTTTTAATTTACGTATTTCGTCTTGTTCAGGTGTTAATTTACCGTTACCTCTAAAAGCTTGACCATCTTCACTTTCTTCTTCTTTGATCCAGCGACCAAGTATTTGAGGGCTAACACCTAGGTTTCTACTCGCTTCAGCAACACTAATATTTTGATCTCTGACTAAAGAAATTGCATCAAGTTTAAATTCTTTGGTATATTTTTTACGTTTTGTCATTTCTGTTCTCCAGTTAAGCTTATTATGTCTTAACTGGGGTAGTCGAATCCATTAAACCACGTCAAAGCTCGTTTCAGGAAATCTGAGCGATTCATAATCAAGGCATATTTTTTTATATAGCTAACCAAAAAATAATCGCCATAGCCAACCATGGTTTAAATCAGCTTCACAGCTTTTTAATTGTGATGAGTAGCGCCTGGCTCTATTGTCTACTTTTCTAGATACTTTAACTAACCACGCTTTCTTTTTATAACTTTTACGTTTAAAACCACCCCAACCTTCATGGTAATTTAAGTACTGGTTATAGGTATCCCACTTAGAGACACCATTAATTTTTTGTGTTTTAAAAATAAACCAACCCATGAAATCGATAGCATCATCAAAATCATCACGATCTGCACCGGAATTATCTGTTTCGCGTACATAGTCATCCCAAGTCATCGTTTTAGCCTGTGAATAGCCATATGCGCTACTTACTCTTCCCCATGGAATAAAACCAAGTAAGTAATCTCTAGGTGGCAGTGCATCATGTCTAAAAGAGCTCTCTTGATACATCATGCTCATCGGTACGTGAATTGGCACCCCCCAACGTTCTTTAACTTCTTTTGCCGCAAAATACCAATCTCGATGCTCACGAAATATTTCACAAACATTTTCAGGGTTTTTGGGTGGCGGTGTTGCACAGCTAGATAAAAACAAAGCACTGAGCCCGATAAAACAAATAGATTTAACTTTAGGAGAAAGCAATAATGCCATAATTAATTCAGCGAACTTTTTTGATTTAATAATAAAATTGATAATGCCAGAATTCTCAATAAATTGGCACCATATAGCTATTTTTTTGGGGGGATTCTAAGTAAATTAGGTTATTAAATATTTATTAGTGAAAAAATTGAACTTACCTAGCCATTAGCACTCTTACTTATAGTTATGTTATTCCCTTAGTGTTTCATGTTTTTATGCGCTTCCTTGATGGTAGCGCATTTTTTTTACTTTTTAAACTTTGCTAAAATTTATTAAAGATAAAATTGAACTTATCGACTTAGTAGTACTCTGACTTTACAGTGATGTTATTCCCTTAGTGTTTCATGTTTTTATGCGCTTTCTTTACCGTTAGCGCATTTTTTTGCCTAAAATAAATTTCATAACAACTCAAATGGTCGTTTTGTGTTGTTATGAAATTTATTGATCGCTGGCACATTTTTATCTCATATTTAAATAATAACAATTAAATTAATGGATCAAATTTTAATAACACCGGTTTTTAGTTCTAAACAAAACCTAAGTACCTTCATCTTCTAACAGCCTAAAATGCAAAAACTCTGTTTAAATTAGTGACTAATTACCCTCCTAGTTATACCAATCAGACTAACTAAGTGATCTTTTTAAATGGTCTAAATATCCAATGACATCGTTGCTTTCAATTCCAATAGCTAGCTATTGGAATTGAAAGCGCCTTGTTCTCGAAAATTTATCCTCATTAAAATTTGAACCATTAATTAATCTGATTGGTATTACTCATCAGTTTCATATAATACCACCCAGAAATTTATGTTAATCTAAATATAAAAATCAAACGATTAGAGCACAATGTTATTGTTGTAGGTGTTATTGAATATTTTAAAATAGTGCCTTTATTAGATCAATGTCTACCTCAAGATGAGCAACAGGGGATTACACCTGGCGAAGCCGTTAAAGGTATGATCATGAATGGACTTGGTTTTGCAAACTGGCCTTACCGCTTGAACATTTATTCAGAGAAGGAGTAAAAGCAGAGCACTTCAATCGTCATAAATTAGGTCGCACATTAGAGCAATGTTTTAATTTTGGCTGTGAAAGCTTATTTTATTGGTGTCACAACAAGCTTATGAACTTAAAGATGTTGATAAAAATTCAATTCCCTTGATACAACCAGCCATTCTTTAACTGGCGAAGACGGTTGCGACGAAAATATCATTAAAATCACACACGGGCATAGTAAAGATCACCACCTAGATTTAAAGAAAATAGTATAAATATCAATCAGACCAACTAAGTGATCTTTTTATTTTGATTGGTATAACTAACGTAAATTATTTAACAACAAATAAACTGTACAAAAAACGAACTACCCGGAGTTTGTAGCGTCTAACTAATGAAGGTACGTTTTCCTAGACTGCCTTCGTGTTTTATTTGTAAAGTTGTTAAAATATAAGATTTAATAACTATGACAAGAGCGCTAGAGCGCTAAAACGCCCCTAGCGCGTTTTTTTGTCTATTAAATACCAACTATTCTTAGATCAATTGAAGTAATAAGTTTGCTATCGTTAATAAAAAACAACAGAAATATCAGCCTTAACAATACACTAACGGTTAAAATAATCGATTAAAAAATCATCAAAGGTCATTTTGTCATTCGCCTCTATATCACGTTGATCTTGATGAGATTTCTCTACACTATCAATAAAATACTGTTCAGAATAAAATTGATAATTACGTTCAAGAGATTCTTGGCGATACTTATCTGCCTGTGTTAACGAGTATTCAGACAGGCTTTGCTCTTGGTCTACCAAAATAGATAAAATTTCTGATGACGGAGTTAAGCTTGCATCATTAATTTTTGCCCGCTCTCTGGTAATAGAGTCACTATAATTAGTGGTTTTGTAGGCATTATCAAGCAATGTTGCCACATGTGCCATATTGTCAAACAATTCATTACCCCAAGTAGTCACCGACTTTTGAGTAACTTCGCCTTGGCCATTAGCATCAGATAATAACAATTGTGGATCTCGTCCACGAAGTACCACTTCATTCATGTTTTTTTCATGGTGTTGCTGTGAATCACAAGCAAATTCTTTATTATCAATAAAGGCACAATAAGTTAAGAATATATCTAAAAAGTGTACCTGTTCAATACTAATACCGGTATCAACAAAAGGATTAACATCAAGCGCTCTTACTTCAATATATTCTACACCGCGATCACGTAATGCTTGTGATGGTTTTTCACCTGATCTCATTACTTGTTTTGGGCGAATAGGCGCATAAAGTTCGTTTTCTATTTGTAAAATATTATCATTAAGTTGCTGATACTCACCATTAACCTTTACCCCAATATTGGCGAATTTTTCAGATCTTAATCCAATCGCTTTTTGCACGCCATCGACATAATCATGCAAGTTGTTATAACATATTTTTAACGATGACTGCTCACTACTGGTATAACCTAAATCACTCATCCGTAATGACGTAGCGTATTCTAAGTATAAAACACCACTAGGTGTTTTTTTAAACGGCAATGGTAAAGTTTTACCTTGCAAGAAAGAATCACAAAGCGCTGGTGAGCTGCCATATAAATACGGAATTAACCAACAGTAACGTTTATAGTTTCTCAATATTGAAAAATAGCGATCGGAAATAAAATCACTCAGCACTTCTTCATTGTTATGCAAAGATTGCATGACTTGCCAAAAATTTTGCGAAAATGAAAAGTTAAAATGAATACCGGCAATAACTTGCATCATTGAGCCATAACGGTTTTTTAATCCTTGACGATAAACCGTTTTCATTTTACCTATATTAGAGCTGCCATATTGTGCTAATGGCACTTCATCGGCATTATTAACAAAGCAAGGCATACTCATCGGCCATAACAATTCACCATTGATATTAGCAAATGTAAATTTTTGAATATCTTGCAGTTGTGCAATGGCTTCTTCGGGCGAGTAACTGACTGGCGTGATAAATTCTAATAAGGTTTCAGAGTAATCTGTAGTGATTTCTCCATGGGTTAGCGCCGCCCCTAATTGACTATAGTGCCCCTGCTGTGAAAGCTTTCCTTCTGGTAAAACTCTTAAGGCTTCACGTTCGATTCCTCGACCTATACTAGAAAGCGCTTCAAAATTTTTCTCCTGATTAAAGGCGTCAATATAATCGTGCAATGATAATGTCAAAATAATTCCTAACGGTGTTAAACAAAAAGCCCTTATTTAATGAACTATAAGTGAGGGTCTTTTATTGATTTTCAATGGGTAAAGTAAAATTGTTGTTATTGGTATTATTACTATTTTGCCAACTGTAACTCAATAATTTCAAGGTTCATTTTTTCTAATTGTGGCCTCACAACCAAACCGTCCCCTACCACAATCCACTGCATTGCTTTACTTAATTCATTTGCCGCAATGGCATTTAGCTGTTCAATGGTAATGTTTTTAATAATTACACTTTGCAACTCACCATAGTTCTCCGCTAAATCAAACTGTAATAATTGTCTTAAAAAGCCACTTTTTTGCGCCGGTGTTTCATAACTTAATGCTTCATTTTGTGAGATTGCTTGGCGCATAAAATCAACTTCATCAGTTGTTAAGCCGTTTTTTTGATAATTAGCTAACTCTTGTTCAATTTCCACCATAGCATCAAAAGTATGCTCTTTTTTAACACTGGCGCCTGCGCTGAAATAACCTAAGGTTTTCCCCGCAGAGAAATGACTTGATGCACCGTAGGTATAGCCTTTGTCTTCACGCAAGTTTAAATTAATACGGCTATTAAAAGCACTGCCTAAAGGGTAGTTCATTAAGGTTGCTTTGAAATACTCTCCTGTTGCATCATACTTCATGGCACGGCGACTGTATTTAATCACCGATTGACTAGCATTGGGTAAATCAACAAAATAAACTTTGTTTGCTGCAACTCTTGGAAACTGGCTATAAACAGGAATAGCATAATCGCTGCCCTGCCACGACTTTAAATAAGTAAGTTTAGGTAAAATTTCACTTTTACTAATATCTCCCACAATCACTAAGCTGGCATGTTTAGGCGAAAAATACTGTTTATAAAAGTTTTTAATATCACTAAGTTCTATAGCAGAAACTGTTTTAATGGTGCCACTATTAGCTAAACCTACCCGATTATTTTCCCCGTAAGTGACTTGCTTTAATGCGCGATTCGCTAGGGTGTGAGCATCTTTACTACCTTGCTCTAACCTTTGAATCAACTGATTTTTAACACGGTCAAAATCACTTTTCTCAAACGCTGGGTTTAACATCATGTCAACCATTAGCAATAGTGTGGCATCTAGATTTTTCACTAATGAACTCACGCGTACCATGGTATTACGCCCAGCAGCACTAATATAAATATTACTGCCTAATTTCGCTAATTCGTTAGATAGCTCTTCTTTGATATAGTTACTTGTGCCCTCATTCATCAAACTGGCAGTAAGCGCAGCCAGACCCGCTTTTTTGATAGGATCGAGTAAAGTCCCGCCTTCAATGCTTAATAACAAACTCACCGTAGGTGTTTCATTGTTTCGAGTAGCAATGATCTGCAGGCCATTGCTAAAATTTTCACGCCATAATTTAGGTACTTCAACTTGTGGATTAACGCCAGCTTTTGGCATAACACTACGATCAAAGCTACTAGCATTTTCCATCATAGGGCTATCAAGTTGAGTGATTTCAGGGGGGTTGCTTACATCAGGTAAAATAAAGTTATCCGCCTTAGTGATAAGTTTTTCTTGGCCATGTGGATAAATAGATAATATTGCAGCACCTTTACCCTTGATGTATTTTTGATAAACTTTCATTACATCAGCTTTGGTGACGTTGTTATATCGGGCAACTTGTTGCTCAGTATAATCGGCATTGCCTAAAATAGTTTGATAATGCGCCAAAGTTGACACTTTACCTGAAACACTTTGTAAACCGTAAATAGTATCTGTTTCAATGCTCACTTTAGTTTTCAGTAAGTCTTCGTCATTCACACCACGCTGTTCAAACTCAAGCAAGGTATCATTAATTACTTGTTCTATTTTTGCTAGCTCCATGCCTTGTTGTGGGTTTGGTAAAGCAAAAAAACTCATTTTACAGCCAAGTTCACTACAAGGGTGACTTGCACCTGCTTGAACGGCAACACCAGATTTAACCAAGTTTTTATATAATAACGAGGTCGGTCCATTGCCAATAATATTTGAAAACACATCCAATGCGGCTTCATCTTTATGCATGCTATAAACAGTAGGGAAGCTAATATAAAGTAATGGTAAAGAAATATTGTCACTAAACGAGTAATAGCGATTATTAGGTAAACTGGTTAACTGTTTAGTAATGTTCTCAACCTTCGGCCCTGCATTTAAACCACCAAAATATTGATTAACCCATGCTAATGTTTGCGCTTCATCAATGTCACCACCAATGGTTAATACCGCATTATTAGGGCCATACCAGCGGCTAAAAAACTCTTTTAAATCAGTAACTGTACCACGGTCTAAATCAGTTAGATAACCAATAATTGGCCATGAATAGGGGTGCTCTCTGGGATATACCATTTGGTTTATTGTTTCATTTAATCGGCCATAAGGACGATTATCTATATTTTGCCCACGTTCATTTTTTACTGTGGCTCTTTGTACTTCAAATTTTTCTGTGGTGATAGTTTCCAGTAAAAAACCCATGCGGTCTGATTCTAACCAGAGCATTTTTTCTAATTGGTTTTTAGGCACGGTTTCATAATAATTAGTTCGGTCGGTATTTGTGGTACCGTTTAAATTGCCACCGCTTTGGGTAACAATTTTAAAATGCTGCTCATCAGCAACATTTTTTGAGCCCTGAAACATCATGTGTTCAAAAAAATGTGCAAAACCTGATTTACCTAATTGCTCACGTGCCGAGCCAACATGATAGGTAACATCAATATGTACCAAGGGATCTGAACTGTCTTGATGTAAAATAACCGTTAGGCCGTTCGCCAAAGTATACTTTTTAAATTGAATCGCTAAACGTTCTTCAGTGGCAACAACGCTTTCAACTAAGCTGACACCGACTGGCAAAGCTATATTTTCACTTAACAGCGATGAATTTTCTTGGCTAGTACACGCAAATAATAATGAGCTCGCTAAAGGGATAATGCTAAGCATGGGTAAGTAGCGGGTAAAACTTTTCAAAATAACATCCTGCATTTAGAGTAAAATAGTTTAATTGAATAATCATAGCAAAGTTAAATAAAAACAGGTTAACTTAAATGTTTAAAATTATTACCCAAACCGACGATTTTGTCGTGGTAGCTAAAAGCGCAGGGATAAATTTTCATGATGAAGAGCAACATGGTGCTGGATTATTCTCGCAAGTAAAAAAACAAATGAAAAATCAATTTGCTGTTACTGAGCTTTACCCGATACATAGGTTAGATAAAATGACTTCAGGTTTGATTTTATTCGCCAAAAATCTTAAAAGCACACAAGTTTTTGGCAAATTATTCGAACAGCATGCCGTTGAAAAGTACTACCTTGCCATCAGTGATAAAAAACCAACAAAAAAACAAGGTTGGATAAAAGGTGATATGGCAAAAAGTCGCCGCGGTATGTTTAAGTTACTCCGTAGCATGGATAACCCCGCTATTACCCAGTTTTTTTCTTATCGTATTGCTAATAAGCAACGTTTGTATTTATTAAAACCCCATTCAGGTAAAACCCATCAACTACGTGTTGCGTTGAGTAGTATCGGTGCGCCAATTATTGGTGACCCTTTGTATAACTCAAATTCAGTTGCTGATAGAGGCTACTTACATGCCTATGCATTACGCTTTAATTTTCTAGGAACATTGTACCAATTTATTCTCCCTAGCGACGAGGGTGAATACTATTTAACGCCAAGCATTAAGAATAAGTTAACTGAATTAGAGCAACCATGGCTGTTAAATTGGCCAAAGTAGCAGACTTAAAAGAAAGCCTGCATCCATATTAAACAAGGGGGAGCCTTAACTCCCGCTTAAGATACCACGGAAAGGGTAACTCTATCCGCTATGTTTAAAGCGAATGATAGAACACTATCGCGATGGCGCTTGGACAAACAAACTTGGTGTACCATGGCCAAATCTTCCAGAACAAGCCATATTCAACACTGTCATTACCTTGTTTTATTTCAGCTAAAATCTCACTACGTTGCCAAATCCAACCAACAAAGATACAACAAAACATCGCGATTAATGGTTGTCCATAAACAGTAGAAAGACTAATAACAAAGCTAAAAAGCACATCAAAATTAAATATGATTAAAGTACTTATTATAAAGATACCAAAGCCAATAAAAGTCGTCGCTTTTTTTCGCTCGACATGATGACGTTCAACGACAAACGATACCGGACCTTCTAACATAGAAATACTTGACGTTAAGGCCGCAATAGACATTAAGACAAAAAAGCCAAAGCCAACAAATAAACCAACAGGTCCCATGCCATTAAATAACGTTGGTAGTACCTCAAAGACCAAATTAGGGCCAGAAATCAAACTACCATCGTCACTAAAAATAGCTACGCCTTGTGCTTGGGCAACATACATTGATGGAATAATTAATAATCCCGCTAAAAAAGCAATAGAGACATCAATTAACGTAACCTGAGCACCTAAGGTAACTAAATTTTCTTTCTTTGAAATATACGAACCATAAATAATCATAACACTGGTGCCTAATGACAAAGAGAAGAACGCCTGACCAAGCGCATTGATTAATAAATCAGGCTCAAATATCCGAGAAATATCTGGATTAAGGTAAGCAGCAAAGCCCTCTCTTGAACCCTCTAAGGTAAAAACATAAATAATCAATAAAACAAGTAAACCAATCAACATTGGCATCAAACGCTTAGACCACTTTTCTATGCCATGTTCAACGCCACGGCGAATAATCGAAATAGTGAGCATCATAAATAACGCTGAAAAAATCAAGTTACGGGCAATAGATTGCGAGGTAAGCCAACTTGATAGGTCATTAAAGCCTAACATCGTCGTTACTGGCTCTACCGCATACGACATCATCCAGCCGGCAAGAATGCCATAAAAACTTAAAATAAGTGCCGCACAAATAATACCGCCAAAACCGACAATAAAAGCAAAACGCTTTTGCCATAAATTGCGCGACATTTTTTGCATAGACGTTACTGCATTCGCTTGGCCATAACGACCGATTAATAGCTCTGCCATAAAAGCTGGATAAGCTAAACAAAAGGCCAGTACTAAATACACTAAAACAAACGCTGCACCACCGTTACTAGCCGTTTGTGTTGGAAATCCCCAAATATTACCTAAACCAACAGCAGAGCCTGCCGCCGCCATAATAAAACCGAAACGCGAACTAAAGCCGCCTCTTGATGCACTCATTAATAATTCTCTTTGTTAATATTTTTAGTATTTATCACTTACTCTCATCTTCACAGCCTGTTAATTATAGCACTCAGGATTGATGTACAATATTTCGAATAAGTAATTACCGAAATGAGGCACTTGCCAAAGAGAAGCGAATAATTACCATTGTTATAATTATAATTATTTCCTACCGCTTTTAATTTACTGAAAAGTCATCAACATTAATAGAGTGAGACGCTAAAAAACAAAAAGCTCATTGATTTAATCATATGAGCTTCTGACAACTTTTTTGTACACTAAGTGTAATTTAACGTATAGAGACTTGAATTTATTCCACTTCTGGACGCATATGCGGGAATAAAATAACATCTTTAATCGTTGGTGAATCAGTAAACAACATCACTAAGCGGTCAATACCAATACCCTCACCTGCCGTTGGCGGTAAACCATACTCTAAGGCACAGATATAATCAGCATCGTAATGCATGGCTTCATCATCACCGGCATCTTTTTCTGCCACTTGTTTTTGAAAACGTGCTGCTTGATCTTCTGCATCGTTAAGCTCTGAGAAACCATTGGCTAATTCACGACCACCGACGAAGAATTCAAAACGGTCCGTAATAAATGAGTTATTATCATTACGACGAGCCAGTGGTGAAACTTCCCATGGGTATTCGGTAATAAAAGTAGGTTGATCTAATAAATGCTCAGCAACTTCTTCAAATATTTCACAGATGTATTTACCTGGCCCCCACAATTTGGCTGCATCGCCTTCTTTAACGCCAACAGTTTTTGCCATTGCTTTAATGGCATCAAAGTTATTTTCCGGATCACGTAGTGCCGCTTCATCAATTTGATGTCTTTCTTCGGCGAACTTAACAATCGCGTCAACCATAGATAAACGTTGGAACGATTTGCCAAAGTCATAGAATTTTTCTTCTACTACTTCACCATCAGCATTTTTAACGGTATTACGGATCATCGTTGTTCCAAGTACATCTTGGGCAATAGTACGTAACATTTCTTCTGTAAGGTTCATCATGTCATTGAAATCAGCATAAGCTTGATAAAATTCAATCATGGTAAATTCAGGGTTATGGCGTGTTGAAATACCTTCATTACGGAAACTACGGTTGATTTCAAAGACACGATCAAAACCACCGACCACTAAACGTTTTAAGTTAAGCTCTGGCGCAATACGTAAGTACATATCAAGATCAAAAGTATTATGATGGGTCATAAAAGGTTTAGCGGTTGCGCCACCTGGAATGATTTGTAACATCGGCGTTTCAACTTCCATAAAATCACGGTCAACTAAGAATTGTCGAATACCGGCAACAATTTTTGAACGCATTTTAAAGGTATTACGGGTATCTTCATTGATGATCAAATCAATATAACGTTGACGATACTTAGTTTCTTGATCTGACAAACCATGAAATTTTTCCGGTAACGGACGTAATGATTTGGTTAACAAAGAGTATTCATTCATATTCACGTAAAGATCACCTTTACCTGATTTATGTAAAATACCTTTAATACCAATTATGTCACCAATATCTAACGAGCCCCATTTAGCTCTTATTTCTTTTTGTACGGCTTTTTCAGCATAACCTTGAATACGACCTGACGAGTCTTGTATTACTAAAAATGGTCCACGCTTTGCCATTATACGACCTGCTATTGCAAAAGTAACTTGCAGTTCTTCAAGCTCTTCTTTGGTTTTTTCACCATGTTCTGCTTGAATGTCAGCCGCTAAATGTTCACGATTAAAATCATTAGGAAAACCATTGGCAGGAGAGTTTTCACGAATTTTTGCTAATTTGATACGACGTTCAGCAATAAGTTTGTTTTCGTCTTGGGCTGAAGGTTGGCTGTTTTTTGCATGGTCAGTCATTTTGTTTCTCATTACTTATCTGTAAATTAATCTTTAATTTTCGTTACAAACCAGACTTTAAGCTGGCCTCTAAAAACTTGTCTAAATCATCATCTAAAACGGCTTGTTTGGTATATGCTGTTTCTGTTTTCAACGCCGGTTGTTAAATCTTTATTACAAACCAGACTTTAAACTGGCCTCTAAAAACTTATCGATATCGCCATCGAGTACGGCTTGGGTGTTTCTGTTTTCAACTCCCGTTCTTAAATCCTTAATACGGCTATCATCTAATACATAAGAGCGTATTTGACTGCCCCAACCAATATCAGATTTTCCGTCTTCAAGCACTTGCTTATCTTCATTTTGTTTTTGCATTTCTAGCTCAAACAATTTTGCTTTTAACAGCTTCATCGCGCTAGCACGGTTTTTATGTTGTGAGCGATCACTTTGACATTGCACTACCGCCCCCGTTGGAATATGGGTGATACGAATAGCCGAATCTGTTTTATTAACATGCTGCCCACCTGCGCCAGAAGCACGGTAAGTATCGACACGTAAATCAGCTGGATTAATATCGATTTCGATATTGTCATCGATTTCAGGATAAATAAACGCTGAAGCAAACGATGTATGACGACGACCACTGGAGTCAAACGGTGATTTACGTACTAATCTATGCACGCCCGTTTCGGTGCGTAACCAGCCATAAGCATATTCGCCGGTATATTTAATAGTACAACCTTTAATGCCAGCTACATCACCGCTGGTCACTTCAACTGCTTCGGTTTTATAACCATGCGCTTCGCCCCAACGTAAATACATACGCATTAGCATTTCGGCCCAATCTTGTGCTTCGGTGCCGCCTGAGCCTGACTGAATATCTAAATAACAGTTGTTTGCATCTTGATCGCCACTAAACATACGGCGAAATTCAAGTTTTTCTAACACCGCATCTAAGGCATCGGCTTCATTTTTTGCTTCATCAAAGGTTTCTTGATCTTCTTCTTCAACGGCAAGTTCAACGAGTCCTTCAATATCATCACAGCCAGTTTCTAACTCAACAATAGTATTGACAACTTCTTCAAGCGCACTGCGTTCTTTACCTAACGCTTGTGCTCGCTCAGGTTCATTCCATACATCGGGGAGCTCTAATTCGCGACTAACTTCGACTAGACGTTCCGCTTTAACATCATAGTCAAAGGTACCCCCGAAGCAAATTAGCTCGTTCACGAATTTCTTTTAATTTATTTATTATGGGGTTAATTTCAAACATAAGCTTTCGAACATAATCCTTCAAAAATCAAGTTTTCAAAAATATCATTTTAAACGAGATCACTGGTTAGAATAATTAAAAAATAGTCGCGCATTGTAGCGCAAAAAGGCTAGTAAATAAACGGCTAACACTGGACGCTTTCGCGATTAAATAGATAATTTTTCATAAAAGTAAAAATAACATCATCATTACGACACCAAATACAAGGTACAGCTAATTTAACCTGCTGTAGTTTTGACGTTTCATTGAAAAACAGGCAAAAAAAGGCCCGTAGGTAATCATACGGGCCTTTAAAAAACGATACTTAAACCGTAATATTTAACTACGAAAGTTACTTATCAAATTTAACTGAATCTTTAACTAAAGACGATACTTCTTCAGAAGTTTTAGTTACAACGTCATAAGCTTCTTTAGATGAAGCAGAAACTTTAGCTTGAAGCGCTTCATTAAATGATTTTTGTGATTCAACAGCTGCTGTAAAATCAGTTTGTGATGATAATGCTTTAGTTTGAGCAATGCTGTCATTTAAAATAGAAGTCATTAACGCTGTTTGCTGGCTAACTAATTTTTCAATCGTTTTAGTATTTAATTCAACTAAACTATTTAATGGTTTCATTGCTGTTTCAACTTTCGCTGTATCGCTGAAAGATTTCATTGCAGTAGTAAATTGTTCAGTTAATTGTTCAGTTAATTTGGTAAACATAATTAAGTTCCTATTTCATTTTTGTTTCATGCTGCGGTGCAACAATAAGATTTGAAATGAGTATACCTAGCAAAATAGTATCGGTCAACAACTTTTTGCTGCACCGCATCAAAAATAAATATACGCCAGTATTTATACCCATTAATTAATTAGGTGATCTATTTTAACCTTATGATAAACAGAAAAAAACCTTCAAAAAGAAGGCTTTTTATTACATAGAAATAAATACAGTTTGTTTAAATAAACTTAAAAATTTTCTCGTGTCTTTTGATCATCAACTTTTGTAATATTTTCATCGGAAGTGTATTTACAAGGGGTTATAAAGATAAGCTCGGCTTCTTTTTGAAGCTGCGCTAAGGTAACTGTTGTTTGTTGCCAAGTCTCTAATGTATCGTAACAAATTGCTGAGTTAAACTTTTTCTGATCCGCCATTACACTTGGAAAATCTTTATCTAAAGAGACTGCTCGAGCAAATGCAATAGTGTCATCAACAACATTAGCAAAAAGCGTACTATGTTGATTAGCAATGGCCTGAGCCGTGGAAACATTTAATTTGAATAACTTTTCAAATGATTTCAGTGAGGCTTGTGATATATCGTAAAATTGAGTGAACATACATTCTCCTTTGTTTTGTCACACTAAGAGTTTAGATTTTAATCACTTTAACAGACCTTAGTCAAACCATTTTTGTTGCAGTGCAATATTTGTATCTTTTTATTTTAAAAAATCTTTAAGCAATCAAGAGGTAGCACACTAAATTAAAAATTTATTTATACCCATGTTACCTCAATGTGCCGGATTCAGCTGGAATTAGAAACGTCTTTAGGTAAGGCATTGATTGAAGAGAATGGTTACTCTCCTTGTCGAAATCAATAACGTAGCATAAAGCGTTTCTAAACCAGCCCTTTGGGGATCTTGAAGTATCACGGGTATAACTATATTCCAGCCAAAAAAAACCAGTATCGAGATACTGGTTTTTTATGATAAGCACAAAATTGGCTTATGCTTTAGTCATAAATTATTTAGCAAGCGTAGTCGCTTCAGCCATAGAATCTTTAACTAAGCTTGATACTTCTTCAGAAGTTTTAGTTACAACGTCATAAGCTTCTTTAGCTGAAGCAGAAACTTTTGCTTGAAGCGCTTCAGTGAATACTTTTTGTGATTCAATCGCTGCTGCAAAATCTGTTTGCGCTGATAACGCTTTAGTTTGAGCTACGCTATCGTTCATGATTGTAGTAATTAATGCCGCTTGTTGATTGATTAACTTCTCAACCGTTTTAGTATTAATTTCTACAAGGCTATTAAATGGTTTCATAGCTGTAGAAAACTGATCAGCATCGTTAAGTGATTTCATTGCAGTAGTAAATTGTTCCGTTAATTGTGTAAACATAATAAAGCTTCCTTTTTGATTTACTGCGTCGCAGCAATTTGATTTAAAGCTAGTATAAGTGGTCAAAAGATGGTCGTCAACAATTTTATGCTGCGCTGCATCAATTTATTTCACCTGGAGTATAAGTTATTGATATAAAATAAAAAATAGTAACAAAAAAGCCTTCAACAATTGAAGGCTTTAGTATTTATAAATAATTATTACTTTTTAGATGCCGATTTCACTGCCGCTTTAGGCGCTGCTTTCACTGTCGCTTTAGGCACTGCTTTCACTGCCGCTTTAGGCGCTGCTTTCACTTCAGCTTTAGGCGCTGCTTTAACTTCAGCTTTAGGCGCTGCTTTAACTTCAGCTTTAGGCGCTGCTTTAACTTC
>JABSOW010000005.1 GCA_013215465.1 Colwellia sp.
GTTAAGACCGATTGATCATAACTATCAGCTAGTTATACGAAAAGGTGATCAAAAGGTTTTCACACAGTCTGTGGCAATAGTGAGCGTTTGGTGGTATCTAGCAATGGGGGCGAAAGCGAGTTAGAGTTAATGTTCTAAATTTATTTAAAACTTACATGATTCAATGTCCGCTTTGGGGATTTGACATCTAATTCCGTGCAAAAATTTTCGGTACAATCTCAATTGCGAATGGATGTGAGTTTTTATATAAAAACGACAACTTTAGGATCCCTGATCTGCCGTTTTTAACTCAAAAGCTAACTTCCGCTTTTGTTTAGGTTTGTTAGATACCAGTCGCGACAAAACACCATAAGATCAACAAGCTTCACTCCTCAGGCTGGTGTCTAACAAATCCCAGAGAAGGAAACCTCGTGACACAAACACTTACTATGGGGATTGCTATATCGTGATTGGGTGTTTTATTGGGTAATTTTGAATTAGCGCTTGTTGTTGTTTGACTTTAGTTGGCATAAACGACTTATTAACGAGTAAAAACTCAATGAAGTATAGCGTCATATTCGCTATTCCGGTGTTTTTGGCAAAGCGATCTCTTATCAACATTCGATAATAGAGACACTTATTTCCATTTGCTAATTTACAAGCTTGATTGGTGGTGCACGAGGTTTTAACCTGCAAATCAGAATATCTTTAATAATCATCGGCTCACTACATTCTGGGCATGTAAATACAATAATTTTTGCAGGTGGAACTGATTTTTCCTCAACTAATTCCGGTGTGGTTACTTCAGGCACTTTGACATTGAGTAGGCCCTTAATTTTAGTTAAATTCTTCTTACAACGAGTATTTGCAATCAAGCCATAATGCCTAATGCGTTGAAACCCTGAAGGTAAAGCATGCAATAAAAACCGTCGTATAAATTCACCATGGCTTAACGTCATTGTTCGGTATCGCTTTGACGCTTTAGCACGATAGTTTTTACAACGAAACGTGACGTCCTTTTCATCACTTTTAACCAAGCGGCTATTGGATATCGCTACGTGGTGTGTATAACGAGAAAGGTAAGCGAAAACAGCTTTAGGCCCTGCAAAAGGTCTTTTAGCATAAACTACCCATTCTTTTTTTCGTAACTGCGTAAGCCATTTCGTAAACGACACCTCATCTTCAAGCGACTTACTTTCACCAAAGAATATCAGTTGATTTTGTTGATAAGCTTCAGCTAATTTCTCAAGATATAAGCGACGAAACAATCGAGATAACACACGAACAGGAAGGAAGAAGCCTGATTTACTAGATACCCATTTTACCCCATCAAGAGATAAACCACCGCCTGGTACAATACCATGCACATGCGGATGATGAGTCATCGCAGAGCCCCATGTATGAAGAACAAAAGTGACACCTAATTTAGCGCATATTGGCAAGTAAGATTGACCCTGCGTATTTCCCTACATTCCAGTATCAATAAAGTTTGCGGTGACTCATAGCTCGAGTAAAAAGGTATCACAATGTCGAAAAGTTAATTATGGCGAATTCGATACAATTAAAACTTGAGAACACAAATTGTGATCATCGCAATAAACAAGAAGTAGCTTATTAAAAAGCATTTTGCATTTTGCTAAACAAAACATATAAAATGTAGTAACTATTCGAACAATTTAAGAGTGTGCTTATTTTTTTGTAAAGGATATATACCTATTTTCACCTAATTTAACCTCTATTTATTCTATTCTTTACAATTCATTGGGAAAACGTAAAGGAATATGATGATTAGAAACTTAGTGGTACACTGATACTAGTGACTTAGGAGGTCAGTCAGTCGGTTTAGTGTTGGTGACTTTGTCCGTTATAAGTTTATTATTCCGTTGTGCTTATTATCAGTGTTAGTGATGCCATTTTCTGAGTCGATATCGCAGTTTTTGATGGCGTGTTGTCTCGATACTCTACAGGCGCTATGGCATTATTTAAGTTATTTATCACAAAAAACCTGGGCAGTTATAAATCTTTCAAGCGGAGATATTAAATTATTAGTCTTACTTGGGATCATTAGTCTTTTTTCTTTGTTTTTTCAGCCTCCCGTCATGGCAAGTAGTTTTGCACTTTTCCACCAAAACAAGATGAAAATGTTATTTGTGGCGACTGGCTTTAGTGCCTTTTTACTTATTACCTTGACTAGCCAAAGTACCAATATTAATGAACAGAAGAGCGGCAATAATACAAAATGGCAATTAGTTGTTTTTGATGTTGGGCAAGGTTTATCTGTATTGATACAACGAGGTTCTAAGGCCATTTTATACGATACCGGGGCTGCATATCCGAGCGGGTTTACCATGGCTAATGCGGTTGTTTTACCTTATTTACAACATACCAAAATAGAACAATTAGATAAAATGATAATCAGCCACAGTGATAATGATCATGCAGGCGGTTTAACAGCAATACAAGAGTCAATGACGATAAATGAGCTGATCTATAATGTTAATAATGGTAAGAAATCAGAAAAAAAATCTATTTGCATACAAGGGAAGGAGTTTGTTTGGCAAAATCTCCACTTTAAAATGCTATGGCCGAAGAATATAGTCGGCAAAGAAAACGATGACTCTTGTGTGTTGTTAATTTCTGATGGTAGGCTGAGTGTGTTATTGACCGGGGATATTTCAAAAAAAGTTGAAGCTGAATTATTACAACAATATCCCAAACTTAGTGCGGATATTTTAGTTGTGCCACATCACGGCTCGAAAACCTCATCGAGCGATGTCTTTATAACTAAGCTAAAACCATCAATTGCTGTCGTTAGTGCCGGTTACCTAAATCGTTGGCATATGCCTGTTGCTGAGGTTGTTCAGCGTTATCAACAGCACAATATTGAATTACTGAATACGGCAGAATCAGGACAAATTATCTTTAATATGTCAAAGCAAGGCATAAGTACACAATCTTATTACCATGATCTGTGGCCCTTTTGGTTTGCTCATTAGTATTTTCTTCGAATGACTAGGCTACACACTACTCGCCGCGATTAAAACGCTTTACTATCTTTAAAAAAGGCGAACAAAATTTAACCGCGAAAGATCAACAGACCCTATTACGATGAGAAAAAGTTGGTTGTTGGCATGAATCACGTTAAAATCACGCTATTGTGAATAGATAATACCAAAGTGAGTAATAGTAGCCAATGGCAATACCATCCCCAAAGCAGGAATCAACTACTGACTTATCCGCAACCACATGGCAAAACTTCAAACGACTACTTTCTTATGCTAAGCCATATAAACTCGGTTTTGTTGCCGCCATCATTGGTATGTTGGGCTATGCCTCCATTGATGTCTATTTTCTGTCAAAACTACAACCGCTTATTGATGAAGGCCTAACAGGAGCTAGCTCAAACTTTATGAAGTGGGCACCAGTGTTTGTGGTAGTGGCGTTCTTTATTCGAGGTGTTTTTCATTTTATTGCTAATTATTGTTTAGCTTGGGTGGGTAATCATGTGGTTACCGATTTAAAACAACAATTATTTGAACATGTTATGGCAATGCCGGTATCTTTTCATGATAAAGAATCAACGGGTGGACTCATTTCTAAACTGACTTTTGATACCGAACAGGTATTAAATTCAGTCAGTAAATCCATCTTAGTCATTATTCAACAAAGTGCCTTTGTCCTCGGTTTGATTGGTTTGATGTTTTATATTAGCTGGCAATTATCAGTGATATTTTTACTGATCACGCCATTGATTGCGATTATTGTTACCATTGTTTCAAAGCGTTTTCGTAAGATAAGTAAAAGCATTCAAGGGGCTATGGGCGAAGTTACTACGGCGGCAGAGCAAACGTTTAATGGTCATAAAGTGGTGTTGACGTTTGGTGGACAACAGCGAGAGTTTGCTCGTTTTGCTCAAATCAATAAACACAATCGCCAGCAACGGATGAAATTAATGGCAACCAAAGCTGGTAGCGTACCTATTATCCAAATCATTGCTTCATTTGCTTTAGCTTTTGTTTTTTACGCGGTTAACTCTGAAAGTTTACGTGATAATATTTCTGCCGGTAGCTTTGTCAGTGTTATCACCTACATGACCATGTTGTTAAGACCCTTAAAGATGTTAACTAATGTTAATAGTGAGTTTCAAAAAGGCATGGCTGCTTGCGTAAGTATTTTCTCAGTATTAAATCAAGCAACAGAAAAAGATAACGGCACGCTTATTTTTGAAAAAGCGCAGGGTAAAATTGCTTTTAAAAATGTGAACTTTTCTTATAACACGGTTAATGAAGAAAAACAGACGAAATGGGCGTTAAAAAACCTTTCTTTTGAACTAAACCCCGGAGAAACCCTTGCCCTAGTAGGACGCTCTGGTAGTGGCAAATCTACAGCCAGCGCTTTAATGTTACGCTTTTATGATGCCAATAGCGGTGAAATATTAATTGATGGTGTCAATATCGAACAATATAAATTAAAAAATTTACGCCATCAATTTGCTTATGTTTCTCAGCAAGTAGTGTTATTTAACGATACCTTAGCCAATAATATTGCTTACGGAAGACCCGAGGCGAGTCGAGCAGAGATTATTGCCGCCGCAAAAAGCGCTCATGTGATGGAGTTTGCCGAGCAAATGGAGCATGGGCTTGATACTAATCTTGGTGAAAATGGCGCGTTACTTTCTGGCGGACAAAGACAACGGGTAGCGATAGCGCGTGCTTTATTATGTGATGCACCTTTTTTAATTTTAGATGAAGCCACCAGTGCCTTAGATACTGAATCTGAACGCCATATCCAAGATGCTTTGCAAACCTTGCAAAAAAATAGAACCTCTATTGTTATTGCTCACCGTTTATCAACTATTGAAAAAGCTGATAAAATTATTGTGATGGAGCAAGGAGAAATTATTGAGCAAGGCGATCATCAATCATTACTTGCGAGCAAAGGTGCTTATGCACAGTTACACAGCTTCCAATTTCAATCGTAATTTATATCAAGCATATTAGTGAGTTATTATAGTCATGAGTGGTTCTAATGCGATTAATTGAAAAAGTTTGGTTTGAAAACCACTGTGCTAAGTGGTGGCTAGTGCCGTTGTTATTACCCTTTACCGTATTGTTTTCCTTACTGAGTGGCATGCGGCGGTTTGCCTTTGCTTTAGATTTATTTAAGTCTTACTCGGTGAATAAACCCGTAATTGTCGTTGGTAATATTGGTGTTGGTGGTAATGGTAAAACCCCGGTAGTGATCCATTTAGTTGAATTAGCTAAAACACTAGGGCTTACACCGGGGGTGATTTCACGTGGTTATGGCGGCGAGGCTGAAATATACCCTTATTCATTATCAGCGCGCAGCACTACCAAACAAGCGGGCGATGAGCCCATTCTTATTTTCAATCGTTGTCATGTGCCCGTTGTTGTTGGCAGTGATAGAGTGGCTAACGCACGAAAGCTAATTGAGTTAGGTTGTGATGTTATTATTAGTGATGATGGCTTACAGCATTATCGTTTACAACGTGATCTAGAAATAATCGTTGTCGATGGTAAACGTCTTTTTGGTAATGGACTACTATTGCCGGCAGGCCCTCTACGGGAAGGTAAGTCGCGGTTGAACAATACTGATATTGTTATATTTAATGGTGAAGGTAAGGCGAGAAATAAATCATCATTATTGATGACTTTAGTTGCGACTAAACTATGTCATATGCAAACAGGTAAAGAGCTTAGTCTTAACGACTTTTTAGCAAATAATGCTAAGGTAAATGCCATTGCCGGTATTGGCTCACCACAACGTTTTTTTGATACTTTACAGCGTTTAGGTTTTAATTTAGTAAAGCAACAAGGCTTTATTGATCATAAAGATTTCACTCTTCATGACTTTAATCAATTTAAAGATGATTTACCGCTATTAATGACTGAGAAAGATGCGGTAAAATGTCAACAATTCGTCCAAGATAACTGGTGGTATTTGCCCGTTGATGCCCAGTTTTCTGAGCAAGAACAACAATTGTTAATACAGAGTATTAAGCAGTTAGCAGAGTAAGCAATCAGATATAACCAGATATAACAAAACATATTAAAGAGAATAAAATCATGGCCTTCGATACAAAATTAATGGAAATATTGGCTTGCCCAGTGTGTAAAGGTAAGCTTGATTACGATAAAGCTCAGCAAGAGCTTATTTGTAAATTTGATAAATTAGCTTATGCGATAGATAGAGACATTCCGGTGTTGCTAGAAAATGAAGCACGTCACTTATCTGTCGATAATGAAACCGCAGAGCAGGGATGATAAAGATATGACTGGTGTTACTATAGCGAATGCTGATAGCTCTTTTGTTGTTGTTATTCCTGCCCGTTATCAATCTTCTCGGTTACCAGGGAAAGTATTAGCTGATATTGGTGGTAAGCCTATGATCCAATGGGTTGTTGAAAAAGCGCAACTTAGCGGTGCCAGTAAAGTGATTGTTGCCACCGATAATGATGAAGTAGAGCAGGTAGTAAAAACCTTTGGTGGTGAAGTGTGTAAAACTAGGGCCGATCATCAATCAGGCACAGAACGTTTGGCTGAGGTGATGGAGCTATATCAGTTTAGTGATAATGAAATCATTGTTAACGTCCAAGGGGATGAGCCTTTTATTCCGCCAGAGAATATTGCGCAAGTAGCCAGTAATTTAGCACATCAGTATGATGACTCTACCGATGAGATCTCTGGTGAACTTATTAATCGAGGACGTAAAATTTCTCGAATGTCGACCTTAGCAATTAATATTGATTCAGTTGAAGAAGCGTTTAATGCTAATGCGGTAAAAGTAATAACCGACAAAGATGGTTATGCGCTTTATTTTAGCCGAGCGACAATTCCCTATGATCGTAATCGATTTCTCAACAACCCCAAAATAGAAGAGATCGGTGAGTTTTATTTACGCCATGTTGGCATCTATGCCTATCGCGCCGGCTTTATTAAAGATTATGTTAATTGGCCAACTAGCCAATTAGAGCAAGTTGAAGCGCTTGAGCAATTGCGGGTGCTTTATCAGGGTGAGAACATCCATGTGGCGGTGGCAAAAACCAATGTGCCTGTTGAAGGGGTTGATACCCCAGAAGATTTAGCTAAGGCTAGAGCCTACGCGGCAAGTTTGTCAGCGTTACAAGCTCGCTAATTCATCACGGGTATCTTGTAAAAAAGTCGCACTAAAAGCGACTAAAGAGTGGACAGAGCTGGGAAGTTGCTCAATATCGATAGCATCGATTAAATTTTTAACTTCTAAACCCAGCTCAGTATCCCCTTCAATTTTTAAGCGTCGCTGAAAAAACAAGGTGTCGGGATCTTGTTTGCGCCCGGCAATTAATATTAAATCATCACCGGTGGCACTAAAACAAACATCTTCAGTTATATTATTTGCTAGCAACTCACCTATCGATGCCATTACCAGCTGATTTTGATCGAAACTTAACCACCAATGTAGGTTTAAGTCAGTGATAACAATTTTTAACCACTTATCTTGTAAAAATTCAAAATCACCGTCTTCAATAGCTTCTTGAAAAACAGAAGACAAGGCCGTTAACAAGATTGATTTTTGTGCTGAAAATGGTAATAACCTTAGGCTAGGACGTAATACTTTAGGTATTAGCTCTATCATGTGACTACGTAATGTTAGCGGCAACCTTGCTATCGTTTGCTTGTTATTGAAGGGTAAGTTATTAGGGAGCAAGTTAACGGCTGCTTGAGGTAATGAGGATAATTTGAACATGTTTATAGTCTTAACTTGTCTGAATCAATATTTTCACAGTCTAACAGTCGCTTAATATTTTTTGCTGCCCTAGATCAAGTTTTCTTTAATACAAATCAATAAAGCCCTACCGATAAAGCCATAGACTATAAAGCAAGTTTTTCACTTGTTTATCTAGTTTAAATGGGAGTTTTTTGTGGAACTATTGTGTCCGGCAGGTAATTTACCTGCCTTGAAAATAGCCATAGATAATGGCGCTGATGCAGTTTATATTGGTTTAAAAGACGATACCAATGCTCGTCATTTTGCGGGTCTTAACTTTAATGATGGTAAGTTAGCCAAAGCGGCTGATTATGTGCATCAACGAGGTAAAAAACTCCATGTTGCTATTAATACCTTTGCTCATGCTAATGGTGAAGACCGTTGGAAAAAAGCCGTAGATAATGCGGTTGCTATCGGCACAGATGCGTTAATTATCGCCGATTTAGGGGTGTTGGATTATGCTGCCAATAAATACCCTGAAGTTGAGCTGCATGTCTCGGTGCAAGCATCAACCACCAACCTAGAAGCCATTAAATTCTTTAAAAATAATTTTGATGTAAATCGAGTAGTGCTACCGAGAGTGTTGTCAGTACAACAAGTTCGGCAGTTAGCCAAAACTAGCCCGGTACCACTAGAAGTATTCGCTTTTGGCAGTTTATGTATTATGGCAGAAGGGCGTTGTTACTTATCTTCTTATATGACCGGAGAATCCCCTAATACTGTCGGCGCGTGCTCACCAGCAAAGTATGTACGTTGGCAAGAAACGGAGCAAGGCTTAGAGTCACGTTTAAATAATGTACTGATAGATAGGTATCAAGAAGATGAAAATGCCGGTTACCCAACCTTGTGTAAAGGGCGCTTTGACGTTGACGGCAATGTCTATCATGCACTAGAAGAGCCAACAAGTTTAAATACCTTAGAGTTGATCCCTGATCTGATGGCCATGGGCATTGTTTCAGTAAAAATTGAAGGCCGTCAACGTAGCCCTGCTTATGTTGAACAAGTCGCTAAAACTTGGCGTATGGCACTTGATCGATGTAAAAGTGATCCAGATAACTTTCAAGTGGATGGTGCTTGGATGCAAACCTTAGCCAATTTATCTGAAGGTTCACAGACCACATTAGGCGCATATCACCGTAAATGGCAATAATGTTCTAAGTGACGAGTTATACGCTTCGAGTTGCGAAATAAGTACTCTCGCTTCCTTTAAAAATTCAGGAAACACTATGAAATTTTCTCTTGGCCCTAATTTGTTTTTCTGGCCAAAAACGGATGTTGAACAATTTTATCAACAAGCAAAAACCTCAAGTGCCGATATTATTTATCTTGGTGAAACCGTCTGTTCAAAGCGTCGAGAACTAAGAGCAAAAGACTGGTTATCATTAGGTCGTGAATTAGCTCAGGATACTAATAAACAAATTGTTATTTCAACAATGACCTTGCTAGAATCCCCAGTTGAAATTATTACCTTAAAAAAGCTCTGTGATAACGGCGACTTATTAGTAGAAGCCAATGATTTAAGCGCGGTACAAATAATGCGTGACTTAAACATGCCCTTTGTCGCAGGCCCCGCGATTAACTGTTATAACCTATCGACCTTAAAAATACTGCTCAAACAAGGGATGATGCGCTGGTTAATGCCAGTAGAGCTTTCCGGTGATTGGCTAGCAACAATATTAAACCAAGCAGTTGACGAAAATATTCGCGATCAGTTTGAATGTGAAGTATTTTCATGGGGATATTTGCCGCTTGCTTATTCCGCTCGCTGCTTTACCGCCCGTTCAGAAAACAAAGCAAAAGATGATTGTCAGTACTGTTGTATTAACTATCCTCAAGGGCGAAAAATGAATTCTCGGGAAGGAGAGCAAGTTTTTGTGCTAAATGGCATTCAAACTATGTCTGCTTACCAGTATAATCTAATTAATGAAGTCGCTCAGCTTAATAACATTGGTGTTGATATTATTCGTATCAGTGCAGATAGTGAACAAGCCTTTACCCAACTAGATAAATTTAAAGCGCAATTAGCCACGCCCAAAACCTTCTCTTTAGATACTGATAGAGAATGTAATGGTTTTTGGCACCAAATTGCCGGGATGTCGGTTGGGTAAAATTGTTATCCGTGATGAGTGGCACAATACTAATACAGCTTAGAGAATATTATGTTTACCTTAGATTTAAATCAAATGAGCCAGAATGAGTTTTTAACTAAATATTGGCAAAAAAAGCCTGTTGTGATCAAACAAGGATTTAAAAACTTTATTGATCCAATATCCCCCGACGAATTAGCAGGCTTGGCTATGGAAGAAACCGTAGAGTCACGTTTGGTTTATAAAAAAGGAGAAGACTGGCAAGCAGAGTTTGGCCCTTTTGAAAAATATGAACACCTTGGCGATAGTAATTGGTCATTAGTGGTACAAGCTTTGGACAATTTTAGCGAAGAAGCGGCGGAAATAATTGAGCCATTTCGGTTTCTTCCTCATTGGCGTTTAGATGACTTAATGGCGAGTTTTGCCACAGCAGGTGGTGGAGTTGGTCCTCACGTTGATAATTATGACGTGTTTATTTGTCAAGGCTCAGGTAAGCGTCATTGGCGTGTTGGTAATAATAGCAAACAAAATGAAGTAATTGCCCATGAGGCACTGTTACATGTTGAAGCGTTTACAGCGATTATCGATGTTGAATTAGAGCCGGGAGATATTCTTTATATTCCACCAGGCTTTCCCCATGAAGGTATTGCTTTAGAGCCATCGATGAGTTTTTCTGTTGGTTTTCGCGCTAATTCTACCGTGAGCTTATTAAGCGCACTTGCCGATCACCTTATTGATAATGAATTAGGGACAGAGCTGCTTGCAGACAGTGATCGTCAAGCGATTACTCACAGTGGCGAAATAACCAATAAAGATTATCATAGTATTAAAAGTCAGCTAACTAACCTACTTGAAAATGAGGATATATTTAAAAGCTTTGTTGGTAAATTTTTAACCAATGCGAAACACGATTTAGACTTGATGACCAGTGAAGAGCCATTTGCTCGTGATGAAGTAGCTGAGTTACTCACTATTCATGGCATTAAGCGTTTAGGTGGTCTTAGAGCTTTTTATTTTGAAGATACGATTAACGAGGGTGTTTTTTATATCAATGGTGAGCAACACCATTGTTCAAATGATATTGCTCCGGTGATTAAATTATTATGTGATCAATGCATAATTACCCCAGAAGAATTAGCGCCATGGTGTGACAATGAGCAATTTCTTACCTTAATGATAACGTTGCTTGATCAAGGTTTTTGGTTTTGGGTTGAGGCAAGTGAATAAGCATGAGGGTTTAAAAATTGCGCTTAGATAAATTTATTTGTAAAAGCACTGAATTAACGCGAAGTGAAGCAAAAAAGTTACTTAAAAGTGGTGAAGTTCGGGTTAATGGTGAAGTTGCTAAAAATCCTGCTATGCAGGTACATGAAAACAACAGTATTGATATTGATGGTCAATCGTTAACAGCCCGTCAATCACGCTATTTTATGCTGCACAAAGTAGCCGATACTATTTGCTCTAATGTCGATGAAGGTTATCCCTCGGTATTAAATTTTCTGGATGTTGATAAAGCCTTTGATTTACACATTGCAGGGCGTTTAGACGCTGATACCACCGGCTTAGTGCTAATTACCGATGATGGCCGTTGGTCGCATAATGTTATTTCACCAAAAAAAGAGTGTCAAAAGGTTTATCGAGTATGGCTTAGAAATCCAATCACTGTTGAAAAGTCAATTGCACTTATTGAACAGTTTTCTCAAGGCATACAGTTACAAGGAGAGTCGTCATTAACTAAGCCTGCTATTTTAACATTAGTAACCGATACTGACGTTGATAACGAAGTACTGTTAACTATAACGGAAGGTAGATACCATCAAGTTAAGCGTATGTTTGCGGCGGTAGGAAATAGAGTGGTTGGTTTACATCGAGAGCAAATTGGTCCACTTAAGTTAGCTAATTTAGCGGCAGGTGAGTGGCGTTACTTAACCGAAGATGAAGTTGCCTTGTTTCATTGATTGATCTTTATTTGTTGGTTTAAGTTTAAGTTTAATTCTAAGGCTAATGTGTAGGCTTAACTCTAGCCAAGATATTAGCCTTTTTATTCGCCACAATTAAGTGACCAATCGTAATAGCCTATACTCAGAGTAAACCTGTATAAATATCAACAAAGAAATACACTGTGGTGGCAATACTCGCAAAAATAACAAAGCGCCTGACCTGTTGTTGCGGTAGTTGACGTGATACCTGTGCCGCAACATAGCCTCCAGCTAAGGTGCCAGATAATACAATGGTGCCTTGATACCAGACAATAACATCATTATAAATAAACAGCCCGATGGCAAACAGTGACACAGTTGATGAGACTAATAGTTTTAAGCCATTCATAGTATTGATATTGGTGTGGCCCGCTAATGCTAAATAGCTGAGGATAATAATGCCCAGCCCGGCGTTAAAGAAGCCACCGTAAGTAGATACTCCAAAGAGCATGATTAATAGTAAAGCTCCGCCGATAGATGATGCATGTTGGTGATGAGAGGATATTTTTTTTAGCCCTGAATTAATCTTGCCACCAAAAATAAAGAGTACACTAGCAAATAGCATTAGCCAGGGAATGGCCTCTCTAAACACCGCTTCAGGTGTTTGCAGTAATAGCCATGCACCAAAAAAACCGCCGATTAAGCTGATTATTATTATTAGCAGTAGTTCATCTTTATGATCGCTAATTTCTTTGCGAAAAGCATAAGTACCACTGATATAACCGGCGCAGGAGGCAAAAGTATTGGTCGCATTTGCCATGATAGGAGGAATACCAACAAAGATAAGCGCGGGAAAGGTAATGAAACTTCCACCGCCGGCAATAGAGTTGAGCACACCGCCAAAAAAGCCTGCTAGCAATAGAAATACTAGTTCAAATAACATCGTTAATAATAAACCAGTAAGGATGAAAGTAGGCTAGACGATAGCACATTTGTTTTGAGTTCAATAGAAGCATATTGACTTGTCTATGGTTATGCTCTGCTCATTTAACCCGGGTTAACCCAGTTGTAATAAAGCAGGTATTAGGACTTTCAGGCTGTTTCTTTAACTCATCGTCTTTAGAGGTAAGTTGCTTAGCTTTTATTTAACGCATTAAATTTAGCTAATTGTTTCTCAGTAGCGGGCAGTTGATGTTTTTCTTTCCATTCACTATAGGGCATACCGTAAACTTGCTCGCGAGCAGTATCAATATCAACGTTAACGCCTAGCTTTTCAGCTTCTGCTACCGTCCATTTACTAAAACAATTTCGACAGAAGCCAGCTAAGTTCATCAGCTCAATATTTTGTACATCTTTACGATTATCTAAGTGGGCTAATAAGCGGCGAAAAACGGCTGCTTGAATTTCAATTTCTTTATTCATGGTTATCCTTTTTAATAAAACTTATGTTTAATGTTTAGGTAAGGCTTTTTGATAATAGCGATAAGTCCCTGGTATGGGATGATTTTTCTTAGTCGTTATGTCAATACTTCTCTGCCTGCTAATGCTATTTATTGATAATGGGCTAATCGCTAAGTTTTCTAACCAATCATCGCCGTCAGTCATGGCAATAGGGGCAGGTACAACCGCTAAAGCACTGTTGCTATCAAATTCAGGTAAAACTCTGCTGGCACTAAATGCTACTCTAGGTTTAATACTTGCTTCACCAATGCGTCCTCTTTGTCCCCAAGTAACAATATAATCTTGAGCGCTGAGATTATCACCGGTTGGTTGATCGGTTATCGCCACGTCTCGAAATACTTGAAAGCGGCTTTGCATCATTAATTCTTCAAACAACATAGCATAATCTTCACGAAGACTTGAATAAGCGTAAGAGTCAGTGGCGGTATCCGGGCTAAAGAAGCCTTTTATATCAGTTGGTAGATAAGATTTTTGAGTAGTACTAGCGGTTTTTCCAACAAAACTCACTTGCGCTAAACCTCGCATGGTTTGATTTTGTAATGGCAAGGCGACTGATAACTGATCTGATTCAAAATCTGTACTGGTAGCCGCGTCTAATATGCGAGTTTTCTCATTATGAATAAACCACTCAGTACTTGGGAAAAAGTCATTCGCATGGGCAAGCTCGTGATACAAAAGAGAAGCTAAACGGTAAAAGCCATCATTACTGGTACGAGCAACTCTTTGCTTTCTACTAAAAAATTCTGTGGCATAATTGTTATCTTTTACATAACGCCATGGCATAACAAACTGCAAGTCGTTGCCAAAATCAGCACGAAAATCCGGCGCTTCATTAATGGTGTCACGCTCTTGTGGCGTTAACCAAAAATTTTCTGCATCTAAGTAAATTGCCCCAGTAGCGACCCAATAAAATGAAGGACGAATATCATAAGAAATAACGATGGCGGTGGTTGCCCTAAGTAATCGTTTAAAGTCATTGTTATTATCATTATTAATAAGGAAGTCTCTAAATCGATCACCCATCCATTGATGTGATACCACCACTCTATCCATAATGTTATTTACTGAAAGAGAAAGACTTTCTTGGGCAAGCAAGGGCAAGCTTGCTAAGGTACAAGAGCTACTTAAGGTATTGCTATAAACACACTGGACCAGCTTTTCAGCATAAGGGCTGTTACTATTATAAGGGTAAACGCGAGCAACTCGCTCTTCCAAGTAGGCATTACTTGCTATTGTTAATGCAGGTTCAACTAAAACGGCGACATAGTCAGTATAAGTTTTATCACCGTCTGATGCCGACACCTTAAAAGTAAGCAGGGTGTCTTTGTTGACTACAGGAGCATTGAAAAATATCGCTAAATCACCTTGAGTATTTGTTTCGCTAAAGTCGATTTGTGACCCTGAAATTTGTTGCCATGTTAATGTACTCGGAATTATTGATGCACTGAGTGATGTGCGTAATGAAACTTTGTTGTCACTTAACACGGCATGACTTAGACGTGCTGCAATTTTATTAGCTGTTTCACTAATATTGATTGTTTGGCTTAATGTTTTACTTGCACTACCATTAACCGAAAAGTCGACAGTAAAACCGTACTCACCCGGTGTGTTTGGAGTAAAAGCAATCACTTTAGTATTGTCAGTTAATAAGGTGATATTTTCGCCAGCAGTTTGTTGCCAGTGAATATTGCTGAGCTTATCGTCAGGGTAAAATAATATAAGTTCAACACTTTGCTCAACCGATAATTCAGTGTCAATAACAATTATTTTATTGGTATCCGTACTTCCGTTCGCTGGTGTATCTTTATCTGCATGGCCATTACAAGCGGTTAAAGCTAACCCTGTTAAAAATATAATAAAATAAGTGACTAGTTTACTGGTTGATTGTTCTTTATAAGTCATTTTGTTTTCCTTAATGATTAACAGATGCTTTATCCTAGTGGTAATATCAATTGAAGTAATGAATTACATATTGACTAATTCATTACTTCATTTGGTATATGGCTTTATTTATCTTCCTTCTTTTTTCTAATACTTAGACCAAGCTCTTGCCCTCTATACTTCGCATAATAACTACAGCCAAAAAACATAATTGAGGCAAAAATTAGTTCTAATGTTGCCCAAACTCTATCACTTGGTAATACCCACAGTGTGGTTAAACTATGTAAAAAGTAAATAAGCACAATAAAGTTTGACCAAGCAAAGGTATACGGATTACCTTGTAATAGTCCTTTTAACGGAAATAGTAGCGGTAAAATAAAGAGTAATAGTGTTGTTGAAGTGCTTAACCCTTCGCTAGGAGATAATACTAATAGCCATAAAGGCATAAAGAAAAGTAAAGAAAAATAGCCGATTAACGCCATTTTTTTATAATTATTGGTGGATATTTTTTGTTTGTTCATTTGTTCGCTATTACCTATTTAATTAGCATAAAGTTAATACATTTTCTGGCGGACGACCAATAATGGCTCGATTGCCATCACTAACAATAGGGCGTTCAATCAGTTTAGGTGTGGTAACCATGGCATCAATTAATTGCTCATCAGTTGCGTTAGCTAAACTTTGCTCTTTGAATTCTGGCTCTTTTACCCGCATCATCTCAGTAGGTTTACAGGAAAGTAGTGATAAAAGTTGTTCTATTTCTATTCGTGTTAGTGGCTGTTTAAGGTATTCAACAATGGCTAATTCTTTAGTTGAGTTTTGTTTGATTAACTCAAGCGTTTGACGACTTTTAGAGCATCTTGGATTGTGGTAAATAGTTAACATAAGTTTGTTTCTTTTAGTGAAATTTAATAATGAATGGTGAATGGGTATATATTCAAGCACTTTGAATTTGTTTGAGTATATTTATCTATAAGCGTTTTAACTTATTTTCTTGCTCTTGAAGTTGTAAAATGCGTGCTTTAATGCGTTTTTGTAGCAATGGTTGCTCTTTTACTAAGCTATAACTGGTTTGTAGTTCATCTACCGCTTTACTATAGGCACCCAGCAAAGCAAATATTTCAGCTTTAGTTACATGCATTAAGCCTATTTTTTCTTGTTTTTGATAAACGGAGGTTAATATATCATAAGCAATGAAGTTACCAGGGTTAACGAGTAAAAAATCTTGTAATACTACCTCTGCTTGCTCGTATTTACCTGCGCTCAATAACGCATTGCCATAGTTTAAGCTGATGACTTGGTTATTAGGCATATATAAAGCTAAGTTGGCCAACAGTGTTAATGCTTGATCATACTCTTTTAATGCTAAATAAACATCGGTAAGTACATCGATATAAAACAGGTTATGTTTATCCTGTTTTTTTAAAGACTCAAGTAGTTGTTTAGCCAGCTGATATTGTTTATTTTCAAAATAAGCTAATGCTAAACCATATTCAGCGGCTGCTTTTAGTGCATATTTTCTCTTGCTCAGTTGTTGTTTAAAATAAGCTATATTACCTTTTGGCGTACCTTGATAACGGGCTTTAATTCTAGATTTAGCTAATTCAAATGGTAAACTTGGCGCTAGCTGCCTAACAGGGTAATTGTGCGCACGTTGTCTTGCATCGGCGATACGAGACTCAGGTAAAGGGTGAGTTAATAACATTGCAGGCGGTTTACTTGCATAGCGATACTTTGCTGACATTTTACTAAAAAAACTTGCTGCCCCTTGAGGGTCAAAGTTACTGTTAGCTAATAGTGCAATGCCAACTCTATCTGCTTCTTTTTCATTACCACGGGTATAGTTGATACTTGCTTGTTGTGATGCGGCCATAGAAGCACTCAATGCCGCCATACCAACAGTAGGATTTACTAGCGCCAATAATATTCCTGATACCATTCCTGCCATTGATAATGTTTGGCTTCTACTTTGAGATTCTAGTCGGCGTGCTAAATGACGTTGCGTTACATGAGAAATTTCATGAGCAATAACAGAGGCAAGTTCACTTTCAGTATCGGCTGTTGTTAATAAACCGCTATGAATGCCAACATGACCACCGAAAAAAGCAAAGGCATTTAACTCGTTATTATTGATTAAAAAAAACTTAAAAGCGTAATTAACATCTTCAGCATTTTTAACTAATTGATTACCTAAGTGGTTTATATATTCAATTAACACCGGGTCTTGAATTAGCGGTTGGCTAGCGCGCAATTGGCGCATCATAGCTTGGCCTATTTGTCGCTCTTTATCTAAAGAAAGAACACTAAAGCCTGAAATACCTATTTCGGGGAGCTTGTTTTTATTATTTTGACCTGCGCCCTCAACAGTAAAAGAGCTGGTACTGGCAATTGCGACTAATGCACCAGCAAGAAAAAAAGGCTTAATATTAAACAATACGGCTTCCTGTTATTAAATAAAAAGTATACATAAAATAGAAGTTAAAAGAATTCGAAAATAAAAAGTTAATTATCAACGGGCTTTTGAATGACGTCACTATTTAGTATGTTGCCATTTTTTCGATTAATTTCTTGATAGAATTCGGCAATGCTATAACCTTCGACCTCAACAAGCTCAAAAGATTCGGATAATATTTTAATTAACTTTTCAACACGGTAATAAGCATATTTCACTAAAGCTAAATCTGCTTCATCGCCATTTTGATAGGTGAATATTGAAAAGGCAACTAAGCTATTTATTCTAAAAAGCATACGCATACTTTCCGGTAACCATATTTGAAAAGGACTATTATGTTCGCGCACTAAGGGGCGGTTAATTCGCTTCCCATCAATAATAGGATAGCAATGCAATTCATAACCCATATCATTATAATCATGACGTAAAATTAATTTTGGTTTGATTTTTACCTGTATATAGCCATCGCTATCTCTGTAACCATTTAATGCCGGTAAATTCCAAGTGTTACGATCTAAAATAGTCTTATAGGCACTATCAAAACCATGAGATAAAATGCCGTCTAATTCACTTAATGATGAGGCAACTAAATGATAGATAGCCGGAACATCTCCCCAGCTTAACTTTTTTTTAAGGGCGTTAATCTCTTTTAAATTAGAATTTTTAGCTAAGCGACTCATTTAGTTTTATTTCCTGCTATTTTAATGACAATACTTAATATAGTATGTCAGCGATAATTGTCTCAGATTACCTTGTTAAAAAAAAGCAATATAGGTAAAGAAATATAAAATGATGTTTGAATATGATGCCAGTGACGAAAAGTGTCCGCTGCCATTGGTTAATTTACGTTTACTGTTAAAAAAAATGCAAAAGGGTGATGTTTGCATTTTAATTATTGCTGATAAAGGTTCAGTTAACGATATTCCCAAACTGCTTAACAAGCTAGGTTATTGTTATAACCAAAGTTTTGTTGACAATGGTGGGGTTAAAATTACTATATCAAGTAAAGAAAACTAATTTCAATGTTAAAAAAGGGTAAATATGTTTAAGTTGTTCCGCGACTGGTATATGCGTAAATTTTCAGATCCACATGCGGTGACATTAGTGGTGATTTTGGCATGTTTGTTTTTGTTTATTGCCTTGTTTAGCCAATTACTTATGCCAGTGTTGGTTGCCTTAGCGATTGCTTTTTTATTAGATTTACCGGTAAATAAAATGGTTAGTCTTAACTTACCTCGTACGGGAGCCACTGCCTTAGTCGTTGGCACTTTTGTCGGTATTACGTTAATTGCAATGTTAGGACTAATGCCAATTATTTGGCAACAGAGTAGTAATTTATTACAAGAAGTGCCCCATATGATCTCGCAAGGTCAGCAGTACTTATTAACATTACCCGAGCAATACCCAGATATTATTCAGGCCTCGCAAATAGAAACGTTTATTGCTTCGGTTAAAGATAAGTTACTGGATTGGGGGGAATTAGCACTGAAGGCCTCTTTAAATTCTATTTCTAACTTAGTTGCGTTAATGATTTATCTTATTCTAGTGCCCTTAATGGTGTTTTTCTTTCTTAAAGATAAAAGTGATTTATTAGCAAGTGTGACTCGTTTTTTACCGAAAGAGCGCCGTATGGCAACTCAAGTGGGTAAAGAAATGAATCAGCAAATATTGAATTACATTCGCGGCAAAGTAATTGAAATTTTAATTGTTGGCATTTCTACTACCATTGCTTTTATTCTACTTGATTTACAATATGCCGTTTTATTAGGGGTATTGGTTGGTTTGTCAGTATTAGTGCCTTATGTTGGCGCGACTGTAGTAACTATCCCGGTATTTTTAGTGGCCTTGTTTCAATGGGGCTATAGTAACGAGTTAGGTTACGTTATGCTGGCTTATGGTCTTATTCAAGCAATTGATGGTAATGTTATTGTGCCATTACTATTTTCTGAAGCGGTGAATTTACACCCGGTTACGATTATTATCGCAGTGATATTTTTTGGTGGTTTATGGGGCTTTTGGGGGGTGTTTTTTGCTATTCCATTAGCGACTTTAGTGAAAGCAGTGATGAATGCCTGGACTTATACTGCACAGATAGAACAGGAGACGTAACGGTTAACGCGTCTCTTTGGTTACTAGAAGGGTAAGCAAGAGCAAGGAAAGAACAGTAGAGCGGCAAGTGTAAGTAATTTCACTACCGCTCTTATTGACATTATTTTGCTAATTCATTTAACACATCAAGTACGACTTGATGATGCTCTTTAGTTTTGAATTTATTAAATACATGACTAATATTGCCATTAAGATCAATTAAGAAGCTTAAGCGATGTATACCGTCGTATTCTTTACCCATAAACTTCTTCAAGCCCCAAACACCAAAATCATCGGCAACTTTGTGATCTACATCAGACAACAAAGTGAAGTTTAATTGATCACGCTGACAAAACTTTGCCAGACGTTTAGGTTCATCAGGGGAAATACCAAAAACTACCGTGTTTAAATCATTTAATTGTTTTTGACTATCGCGAAGGCCTTGTGCTTGTACGGTACAGCCCGGTGTCATCGCTTTTGGGTAGAAGTAAACTAATACCTGCTTTTTACCAATAAAATCAGCTAAAGCTACGGCTTGTTCATTTTCATCACTTAGGGTAAATAATGGCGCTTTATTGCCAACGGTTAGGGTATTCATAAAAATCCTTTCGTTTCTAATTTTGTTATTGATTAAAGATTATGAGTGTTTTTTCTAATACAACCTTGCACGGCAATTTGTTCACACAATTGCAAAAAATCACTTTCAATATCATTAATACTAATTTTCTCAGTGAGAGCAAATGAAATGCTAGCACTCATATTATTCGTTTTTGGATCTATTTCAGATTTTAATGATGATATATCAATTTTTCGAGTGGAGAAAAAAGCCGTCATGGCTTTAAGGATGCCCGGTTGATCAATGCCGGTATATTCGGCTTGATAATGCTCAACCAAATCATAAGTTCTATGACCCGAAGTTCGCTTCATCATGGTGATTAATTCAAGGTTGTGAGCAACCATAGGTAGTCTTGCTTCAATTTTGTTAATTGCACGACTATCACCATTGAGCAGCATGATAAAAGTAAATTCTAAGCCGAATAAAGCCATCCTGCTATCTAATATATTGCAACCGCATTCACTTGCTAATTTAGTTAATTCGCTTACACAACCCGTTCTATCAGAACCCATGGCGGTTAGCACTAAATATTGAGACATTACAACGCCTACGTTAAAAGATAAAAAACTATTATAGCGCATACCGATAAGAAAAAATATTCGAATAACTTGTGTTTGCAAAAACAGCCAAGTACCATGGTGCGCTAATAATATGGGTATCAAACTGAACCAAATAGGGTTTGAGTCATCCAATGAATACCAATTTTGTAAATAGTTTTTCTCAGGAGTTTTAATGAGTCGTCAATTGTTTTATTTTTCTGTGCTTAGTTTTACACTATCAGCATGTAGTAATGTTGATAGTAAACGTGCACAGGGAGATTTTGATTATGCAAAAAAGAAAGAATCTAAAGAGCTTATTATTCCCCAAAACTTAGATAAGCCGGCAAAGCGAAATGATTTCCTAATAACAAATAAGATTAATCATCAGGGTTCTATTGGTGAAAAGATGGATATTAGAGCGCCATCTTTAGTTTTGCCTATCGCGGCATCTTCTCGTGTTGTTGCTAACACTCATAACGCCATAATTTGGTTTGATAAAGTACTTGAAGATAAAGATTTATTGGTTTTTATCCAAAATGGACTTGTTAGCCAACTTATGTCTGATGATGTCAGTTATGACGTTGTTGAATCATCAACTAAGGATGAACCAGGCAGTAAGAAGCAGAGTGAAACCGAAATTTATGAATCTGATTGGTATCATAATGAGGTAGAAACTGGTTGGCTATTTACTGATATCGAGTCATCAACAAGTTTACGTTTTCGTTATGAATTTTTTCTTAAGCCTCACGGGAGAAGCGTATCATTAAAAGTTTCATTAATAGATTATATGAAAACCGACAGTGATGGCGGCAGCAAAACTATAGATCCTATTGATAAACAGCGTGCTGAAATGTTAATGCTAAATGAAGTTATTGCTCAAATAGATTATAATTATCGTTTGCAACAACGTGAAAATCGTTTAATGCGGGCTAACCAACAATTGGTCGCTATTGGTGAAAATAAAGAGGCAGAGCCGGCTTATATTGTTGAAATGGGCTTGGATAACCTTTGGGATAATATGCCTATTTTCTTCGAACAACACGGCTTTACTATTAGCGACTTAAACGAAACTAATAAAATTTATTATGTGGCTTTTAGCAAACCTGAAACAAGTATTTGGGATACTATTTGGGGTGATGAAAGACCTGTAATTGAAGTTAGTGATGCCAAGTATCAATTTGTGCTTGCGCCAGTTGATGATAAAAATCAACAAACGTCAGTCAGTATTTATGATGTTGATGGTGAGCCTTTACCATTAGAAACCTTAGAGAAAATTTTCCCTGTGATGAAAACAGGTTTATCTTTCAAGCATTTCTATTAGTAAATAAAAGGTAAATTTTTAATAAAAAAAACGTCGATTATTCGGCGTTTTTTTATGTCTGATTTGCTCAGTCATTCCCAAAGGGCTGGTTTAGAAACGCTTTATGCTGCGTTATTGATTTCGACAAGGAGAACAACCATTCTCTTCAATCAATGCCTTACCTAAAGACGTTTCTAATTCCAGCTGTATCCGGCATCTTGAGGTAACATGGGTATAAATACTATTTTTTAAATTTGTTTTTGTCTATTGTTGACATTTTATGATCAGTTTTATGACTTCTTGGTAGCGTCTCCTCAAGATCATTTAAGTTCTTTTTACGCATTCTCTGATTCGTGTTTTTTTGAAAGGTACTTAAGTTACCTACAATTATTACAAAAGCAATGGTAATCATTACATAAGCTATCCAGTTATCCATGAGCTTTCCTGTTTTATGTTGTCGCTTTTTGATGAGGTTGAATTGGTATTAGTGATAAATCACAGGTATTATTAATATAACGTTTAGCTATCTCGGTTAAATTATCAATAATTACCGCTTTACTGGCAATATCCGAATTTATTAAACACTCTTGTAATGCTTGCAGAGTGAATGTTGCTTGGTACTGCTTGGCAAGTGGCGCAAAAGATAAATGCCATGGCTCTGCGGCAACGCCACCTCGATAACAGTCATAGGGTAGGTAAAAGCCAAATTCTGCAGCATGTTTTGTCAGCCAAGTTGATAATTTTTCCATAGGACCTGATGCTTGGTACTCCCAAGGTTCAAGTTGTAGCGATTCACCACAAGTTAATAAATTTGGGGCATAGACATCAATGTCACAGCCCCAATGATGGCGACTCGCCCCTGGCAGTGCAGAATAAAGTAAAATGGCTTCTATGATTTGCCTGTCAGATAAACCACTAATCGCTAGGGTTTCGCCGTTAGCTTTTTTTATTGCGGTATTACCCGTAAACTTGTTATTCCATATTTGTAACTGTCGCTCAAATGAGCGAAAACCACTGGCAATTTCCAGCTCTATACCTGCTGTTTTAGCACTTTTTTTGAGCGCTGCAAAGGCCGTAGTCATTTGCTGGTGAATGCCAATTTGTGGCTTTGAAGATGTTTGCACAGTTCTTCCTGCATTAGAGGCAGTTAAGCTTTCGTTAGCTAAATTTTTATTGGGTAAATAATGAATGTGTTGATCGGTTAAACCAAGTAATTGTTTATTTATATCACCTAAAATTGTCACGTTATTTGTTGCTATGGTCATTAGTATTTTATATTTCTCTACTAAAGAAGAACTTCTTTTAAACAAGCATAGTAAATATCACACAGCTTATCTAAATCATCACAAGAAACCGACTCATTTACTTGGTGTATGGTGGCATTGCAAGGGCCTAGTTCGATAACTTTTGCGCCGGTTGGGGCAATAAAGCGACCGTCTGAGGTACCTCCTGAAGTAGACAGTACCGGCGGTGTGCCCGTTACGGATGTTACTGCTTGAGTTACTGACGTTAAAAAGTCACCTTTTTCATTGTTCAGCTCGGTTATAAAAGGCTTGCCATTAAATGTCCATTTAATGTCATATTCTAACTGATGCTTGTTTAATATAGACTCTACTTGTTCGACAATGATCTGATCGGTTAATTCCGTACTATAACGCAAATTAAACAGTGCGGTTAAATGCCCCGGTACCACATTAGTAGCACCTGTTCCGGAATTAATATTTGATAATTGAAAACTAGTTGCAGGGAAGTAATCATTGCCATTATCCCAATGGTATTGGCTTAACTCCATTAATGCCGGCATTGCCATATGAATAGGGTTTTTTACATGCTCAGGGTAGGCTACATGTCCTTGTTTACCTTTAATATCAACCTCTGCTGAAATAGAGCCCCGTCGACCATTTTTAATGATATCACCTACCGAGTTTGTGCTTGAAGGCTCACCAACAATACAATAGGTTATTTTTTCATTGCGTGCTTCTAAGGTATCAATTACTCGGGTTGTGCCGTTAATAAATGGGCCTTCTTCATCACTGGTTATTAAATAAGTAATCGCGCCATGGTATGATGGATAGTCATTTACAAAGCGTTCAGTTGCGACAACCATTGCAGCAAGACTACCTTTCATATCAGCAGTACCTCGGCCATAGAGCATACCGTCAATTATTGTTGGCTCAAAAGGTGGTGTATTCCATAATTCTAAATTTCCCGGCGGTACCACATCGGTATGACCAGCAAAGCAAAACACTATATCATTAGAGTCTAGACCACCGTTACGGCGTGACCATAAATTGGTGGTATCTTCAAAAATCATCGTTTCATTGATAAAGCCAAGCTTGGCTAAACGCTCTTTTATCAGTTGTTGGCAGCCAGCATCTTCGGGTGTAACTGATGGACGAGAAATTAAGTCTATGGCTAGCTTTATCACATTGCTTGTTGGCTTTGGCATGTTAACTCTTTGCTTTTAATAGTATAAATTCGGACTAGATTTTATTGAAAAATCTCTTGATAGTTTTCAGTTTTAAAGCCTAAATGCAATTGCTGAGTGCTTGGTGAGCTATCTTTTTCAATTAGCAATAAAGGGCGCTTTAATAAAGTAGGTTGGGCAAGTACTTGCTCAAAAGCGACTTCATCTGTTAGGTTGTTTTTTATTTCATCACTTAAGTTTCTGAAGGTGGTACTGCGTTTATTTAGTAGCGTACTCCAATCATTTAGCTCGACAAACTGTGCTAATAACTCATTGGTTAATGGCTGCTTTTTAAAATCATAAAACGCGTAGTTAACGCTATTAGCGGTTAGCCATTTTTGTGCTTTTTTTACTGTATCGCAATTGTTGATTCCATAAAGGGTGATCATCTCTAGGGGGTATCCAAATATCTAATAATTATGGCTTAGATGATATCAGAAACTATCGGCTTTATCCGCTTTTCTTAGGACAGGAAATAGGTGTGAAACTTATAAAAAAAACAGTGCACTAATCCTGATAGCGTAAAGCGTTTATATAGGTAAGTAGGCGATGAGAGAGGGGGTTTTGCTTATTGCTACAGTGTATGATTGATTAGTTCAGTATGCCACTATATAGTCTTTAAACCCTGAATATAGTCATACTTAGACTGTTCAGGGTATGTGCCTATTTCATACGAATAATTGCCAACCCCTTTAACTTGAATATTACTTTGATGATTTTTGTATGCTTCATTTAGATATGTAGCTTCAGCAAAAGTTGTCCACTGTAAGAATGTGAAACCAACTAAAAGGTATAGTAATAGTTTTTTCATACACCAAATCTTCCTTAGTTTTATAACGAGCCTGTAGAATTTATAATTAAGAAAAAACAGGCTTTAAAGTTGTTGTAAATTAGGGCTGAAAACGTGACGAAGGAGTACAGGTAACTGGTTTTATTCGTTTAATTGCTAGCTGCCTGCGGGCTCATGAAACTCAATAACATTACCGTCTGGATCCCTAATAAAAAAGAATTTAGCACCTTCATATTCTACTTTTTCAGTAATTACCATACCTAAATCTTCAATTGTTTTAGCTGCTGATATTGAATCAGATACTTCCAGTGCAATATGAGTATAGCCCGTATGTTTTTCGGGAGTATCCATGAGGATATTTTCAGTGCTATTGGTATTGGCATTTAGAATGAAATTTATATTTACTCCCGAAGGGTGTTCCATTATTGCAACAGGCTCTGGACCAACAGGACCCACTAAAAATATAAAGCCAAGCTTTTCATAAAATGAGCGAGTGGCATCTAAATTCTTTACTCTCAAGCCAATATGATTAATTCGTGTAATTTCTTTCATGAGTAACCTCCTAATAATTGTCAGCTAACGCCCAATAATAACGGGCAAAAAATAGTAGGTTAAAATAAACGACACAGGAGCAAAAGCCAACTGTTATTTGTTCTGATTTATTTGCTTGTTCAACAACGAGATAAAGTTGCGGCTAGGCGCAACTTATCCTTGTTTATTCTATTTCGTTTAGTTAAGCCAAGCAATTGATGCAATGAGTAGAGCATAAAACAAAATACCTACTCCAGTTATATATAGTATAAAGTCAAAAGCTAACGCTACGAAAAGACTAGGTATAAATTCAAATAGTATGCTCATTCGGCTCTCCTATCGATAGAAATGTAAATCGTCCCAGCAGTCAAAGGCCATTTATTCTCCCTTACTCATTGCTGCTAAAATGAATAACGTACGCCCAACGCACCACTTAAGCCAAATTGAACGTTGTCATTATTATTGTGATGGTTACCTTTATCAAAATCTAACTCGGGTGAGATATGTGCGTAAGCATTCCAATTTTTAGCAAAATATAATTTCAATCCTAATGGCATTCGCACGCCGTAGCCTTCATCATTATCAATAAATACGCCAGCACCTACATACCAATTAAACGGGATATCTTCGCTAAAAGAGCCCTGATCAAACAAATAATCGGCACTAAAACCATCGTTGCCAACAAAGAGATTAATATTATCAAATTGTGCGCTAACCCCAAATCCTTGGTCAACACCCACCCCAACCTGAGGGCCAGCATTAACGATTGTTGCAACTAATAAACTCGTTGCCCAGATTAAGGCAATGCTGTATTTTTTCATTGATTTCTCCTTGAGTTGAGAAAATTAATTGAATTTTGTTGATATATTCGTATAAGTTAAATTCTAGATATAAACATTAATATATTCAAATAATTTCAGCCAAAACTTTATGGAGCGGGCTTAAAGCGATATTATACCAATCAGATTCATTAATGGTTCAAATTTTAATGAGGATAAATTTTCAAGAACAAGGCGCTTGATTGGGTAATAGCTGGCTATTGGGATTGAAAGCAACGATGTTATTGGATATTTAGACCATTTAAAAAGATCACTTAGTTAGTCTGATTGGTATTAAATAGTTATACCACTACAATTCTCACAACTAACCCTTATCAAATTAACTCATCACTCGTTTTTTAAACGCTGTTCGAAGGATTCGGCTACACGCTACTCGCCGCGATTAAAACACTTTTATCTAGAACAAAATTTAACGGTGAAAGGTCAACAGACCCTAAAAATTTTAACGTTAATTTCATTATTATCCCTTGGTTTGGCACGCGAAGTAAATCAGGTGCCACTATAGCCATGTTACCTCAAGATGCCTGAAACTCGTATCTTGAAGTATCATGGGTATATAACTATTAACTATTAACTATTAACTATTAACTCTAGCGAAGAAGACGATATAGGAAGCACAATGATATCCACAAAAGCTGTGGATATCATTGTTAATAAACTTTGGTTACAATTGTAAGTTGCTGTTCTTTATGTTTATTTCTGACTGTATGAAATTTAACTCTTTGTGTTGTTATTGTGTCGCTTGAATTGCCGTTAAGGCAATTGTATAAACAATATCATCAACTAATGCACCGCGAGATAGATCATTAACGGGTTTATTCATCCCTTGTAGCATAGGCCCAATACTGACTAAATTAGCTGATCGTTGCACGGCTTTATAGGTGGTATTGCCAGTATTTAGATCTGGAAAAATAAACACCGTCGCTTTCCCTGCAACAGGGCTGTTAGGTGCTTTTTTCTTGGCAACATTTTCCATAATAGCGGCGTCATATTGTAGTGGTCCATCAATGATTAAATCAGGTCGCTTTGCTTTCGCTAACTGAGTGGCTTTAGCTACTTTCTCTACATCAGCACCATGGCCTGAACTACCTGTGCTATAGCTAATCATAGCAACACGTGGCGGTATACCAAAAGCGGCGGCAGAATCTGCCGATTGAATGGCAATATCGGCTAATTGCTCAGCATTTGGATCGGGGTTGATGGCACAATCACCATATACAAGTACTTGTTCTGGCAATAACATAAAGAAAATGGATGAAACTAAAGAATTACCTGGCGCGGTTTTAATTAACTGTAATGCTGGTCTGATAGTATTTGCTGTGGTGTTAACTGCGCCAGAGACTAAACCATCTACTTGTCCCATTTGCAGCATCATAGTAGATAGCACAACATTGTCTTGTAAGTTTTTTTTAGCTATAACGTCGGTAAGTCCTTTCTGTTTTCTAAGTTCAACGAGAGGCTGAATATAGTTTTCTCGAATGTTATCAGGATCTGTGATCAATAAGCTGTTGGGTAAATGAATACCTTGCTGCTCTGCAATACGTAAAATTTCTTCTTTATTACCGATAAGTTGGCAACGAGCAATATTACGTTCACAGCATATGGCCGCGGCTTTTATTGTGCGAATATCAGTCCCTTCAGGTAATACTATTAATTTATTAGCCTGTCGGGCAAGTTCAGTTAACTTATGTCTAAAGGCGGGCGGTGATAATAAATAATTTGATTCTACTTTAGCAGATAAGCAAGTGATCCAATCTTTTGATAAGTTATCGGCGATATGTTGTTTTACTTTTTCTTGGCGTTGAATATCATCTTGAGGTATTTCTGGATTAAAATTCATGATATGACGAGAAGTTTGCCAAGTATCCCATGGTACAGACAGTACTGGTAAACCTGCGTTGAGTGCTTGTTGGCACAACTCCCAAACTTCTTTTGATGGCTCAAAACCGTTCGTTAAAATTAATGCACCAAGCTTAGTGCCATTTAATGCCGACAAACAGGTCGCTATAATAATGTCAGTTCGATCACCTGGGGTAACAATTAAACGACCAGGCACTAGGTAACTGACTAGGTTACTAACACTGCGAGCACAAAAAGAGACACTACGAAAACGTCTATGTTCCATTTCACCGGCATTAATTATTTTAGCCTCAAGGTAATTACTAATATCCTTAATACGCGGTGCAATAAGATCCATCTCCCAAGTAATTGAGCCGAGTAGATCAAAGTGATTATTTTTGAATATATTTAAATTTTTCCATGGGATGATGTCAAAATTAGTATTAATTTCTTCTTCTCGAGGAAGTAAGCCATATTCTTCTTGATCAGGGGCATTTAACTTATTAATAATACAGCCTAATAAGTGTTTGTTTTTAGTGCCGCCATAGGTTTCTGCTGTTACTTCAAGTCTATCTTCAAAGGCGGCTTCGTCATCATTACCTGGCGCAGCAACTAATACTATATCAGCACATAGTGCTTGGGCTACATCGCGATTAATTCGGCCAGCATATGGCTGACGAGTTGTTGGAATTAATCCTTCAATGATAACCACTTGGTGATCCTGATTGAAATTATTAAAATTTGCGACTATTTCCTCAAGTACCATATCGTGTAAACCATCAGCCATTTTTTCTTCAAAATAACTTAATGATATACAATGACTATTTTGTGAAAGGCTGACCGCTGCTATGGTCTTGTTTTTTTTTGCTAATGAATTTCGTGAGGGTTGGCTAATTGGTTTGAAATGGCCTACTTTAATGCCTTTTTGCTCGCACGCGTGTAGTAAACCAAGCGCAACACTGGTTAAGCCAACACCAAAGCCAACAGGAATTAGCATTATTCTGTGAGAATCTGATTTGGTTGCCATTATAATTTTCCTGCCGAATTTGATGTTAATAATTGTGCTGATTGCTCTGCGATTACCCACTCTTCATTGGTGGCAATAACCCAGCATGCTCTTGCTGTGTTAAGAGCAATATTGCCACTAGCGCCAAAGCGAGTAGCTTGGTTACTTTTTTCACAAAGATGAAAATTTAATAATCCTAATTGGCTAATAATTTCTTGTCTTACCCAAGCAGAATTTTCGCCAATGCCGCCGGTAAAAATTAAACCGTCCAACTCGTGCAAGCTCGCACTAAACGATGCGATACTTTTCGCTATTCGATAACAAAATACGGTTAACGCTAGTTTAGCTTGCACTGATTTTGGATGACTTTTATCTAGCATGGCTGCTTCTAGTGTACGACAATCATTACTTAATTGTGATAAGCCCAGTAAGCCACTTTTTTTATTTAATAAGGTATCTACTTGCTTAATACTAAAACCAAGTTGTTCAACTAAGTGAAAAATTATGCCGGCATCAACGTCACCACTGCGAGTACCCATCATTACGCCTTCAAGTGGCGTCATACCCATACTAGTATCAACACTCTCACCATTTTTTATTACCGTGACACTACAGCCATTACCTAAGTGAGCGCTGATGAAACTGCATTGAACCAGCGGTTTATTGAGCAGTTTTGCTGCTTGTTTGGCAACAAAGTAATGGCTAGTACCATGAAAACCATAACGTCTAATATTGTGTTGTTGATACAGCTCAAAGGGTAAGCCGTAAAGATAGGCTTTTTCAGGCATGCTTTGATGAAAAGCGGTGTCGAATACAGCCACTTGCGGTAGCTTTGAGAAGGCTTGTTGGCAAGCATTTATACCAATAAGATTTGCAGGATTATGTAAAGGTGCGAGCTTGGCGAGCTTTGCTATGGTTTGTTTAACGTTGGTGTTAATTAAGGTTGGTTGCGCGTAATGTTCACCACCATGAACAACGCGGTGACCAACGGCAACAATGCTGTCAACTAAGTTCAATTGCACAAGTTTATTGACCAGTGTGCTAAGGGCTACTTGATGATCAAAAGGGGCGACCAGAGCGCTTGTTGCTAATTGTTCTTCATTCGATAGCCCAATATTATATTTAATGTTAATACGGGCTTGTGCTGTGGTTAAATATTCAGCTAAACCTGATAATAGGGTTGTACCACATTCAGGTTGTATTAATGAAAATTTTAATGATGAGCTACCACAGTTGATCACTAATATGGCTTTACCACTAACTTGCGGAAAAACGGGTTGTTGTTGTTGTTTTGTCATAGTTGCTTGAATGCAAGGGAAAATGTATAGCGTTATTGTAGCGATTGAGTAGAATGTGATATTGATGTAGGGCAATAAAGTGTTTCTTGGTGAAAATTTAATTAATGAGCATTAACAATTTATTACAAGGTTATTATCGATAAATTTTACCTATTACTTTTGCTATTAACAGGTAGCTGCTATAGTAGATACAGGGCAGTATCGGTATTTATTTATGAATTTATCTGTAGTACAAGTAATTAAATTAGGTCAACAATATATTAATTTTTGGCCAGAAAAGGCTGAATTAGCTCGTTATTTTGCTGATTATCAGGCGGTACAAAGTGCTCGTTTTGTTTGCCGGTATTTTCCTGCTTTGGCATTATTTATCTTTATTATGCAGCTTTATTTCTCTTCTGGTTTTTTTCTTGGCTCAGGTAGCATTACTAATGCGTTAGATGCCTTACCTCAAGCGTTGGTTTATGGATTGTTTTTGATATCTATACCGGTACAAGCCTTAGTAGTGTTAGGGGTGAAAGCAGATAAGTTTTTACCGCCATCGTTGGCTTCTTGGTATCGTAGCGGTTTGGAGAAAGCAAAAGAGCAGGGCAGCCAAAATAAACTAACCGACTTGGCCGTTGCTAAACCAAGGTATATTGATTTAGCACAATTATTACAACTAACCTTTGCTTCAAGAAACTAACGACTTGTTTTTATTTTTTATAAAGTCTTAAAATAAAATCAGCTTGGCAGGTAAATTTACTCATTGTTTTAATTTCTGCTATTAACTCCTTCGATGCTTTAAATGCCAAAGGTGTCATCGCTAATAAATTAAGGACATCATCACTGTGTTCGAAATTCATCGAGTAAGTTAACTTTTGTTCTTCAACTAGGGTTAAATGACTAATTGGCGTTTTAGATATATCGTGTTCATTGGCTTGTTGATAAATCAATTCTTTTAATTCAAATAAATGCTGCTCAGCGGGTGTTACTGTTAATAAGTAACCCCCTTGTTGCAAAACCCGAGTAAATTCATTTTCTAAAATGGGCGCATAAACAGAAACCAACCAACCAAAATAGTTATCACTAAAGCTTAATTTAGATAAAGTACCCACGCTAAAGTGACAGTTTTGATAACGTTTTGCGGCAATTTTTATTGTTTCTTTCGCTATATCAACGCCATAAACTTGATTATCTGCAGTTTTGTGTTGATGGGTATAAAAGCCTTCACCGCAACCAGCATCAAGTAATGCCCTATTGCTTTGGCCGTATTGTTGATAAAGAGCCAGCATTTTATCAACCAAGGGTTGATAAAAACCTTTATCAAGAAAAGCACGCCTAGCAATAACCATATCTTTATTATCGCCAGGGGCTTTTGAGTGTTTAAATTGCACCGGCAATAAGTTTACATAACCTTGTTTCGCTTGATCAAAACTGTGATTATTAGTACAGCCATACGTTTTGTCAGTAAGGGTTAATGCTTGCTGACAAAGTGGGCAAAGGTAATGGGCAGGTAATGATGACATCAGTTTATTTTATTCTTAATTGGTAAATGTTGACCAAATTGGCGCGTGATCTGATGGTTTTTCAATACCACGAAGTTCATAGTCAATGTCTGACTCAACACATTGCTCACTTAAGGTTTTTGTTGCTAAAACAACATCAATACGTAAGCCACGGTTATCATCAAAGCCACGAGAACGATAGTCAAACCAAGAGTAACGTTCGCTGCGCTCAGGATGAAGTTGGCGGAAAGTATCAATAAAGCCCCAATCCATTAGTGTTTTTAGCCATTCACGCTCTTCTAATTGAAATGAACATTTACCGGTTTTTAGCCAACGTTTACGGTTAACTTCACCGATGCCTATATCGATATCAAGTGGAGAAATATTAATATCCCCCATCACCACTATTTGTTCATCGTTAGTATGATGTTCATTTAAATAAGTCATTAAATCTTGATAAAATTTACGTTTATACGGGTATTTAGTTTCATGGGCAATATTTTCACCTTGTGGAAAATAGCCGTTAAGTACGGTGACTTTTTCGCCTTTGTTATTGGTTGTTTCTACCATAATCATGCGGCGTTGAGCTTCATCATCGTCAGTTGGAAAGCCTTTTTGTACTTTTACCGCTGCTTTTTTACATAACATAGCAACGCCGTAATGGGCTTTTTGTCCATGAAAATAAACGTGGTAGCCCATCGCTTCAACCGCTTCTAAGGGAAATACTTCATCATGTACTTTAATTTCTTGTAAACCGATAATATCAGGCTGATGTTTATCTATAATCGCTTGTAATTGGTGTAGACGAGCACGAAGGCCATTAATGTTAAAACTGATAATTTTCATATTATTTAACTACCGAAGTAAAGAATTGCTGAGATCTTGCTTGTTTGATAACTTACTCGCAAGCTATTTTTAGTAAATTTTACCCTTGTGGATGTTATTTGAGCAGTTCAGCTCAAATATGTAAGTTAATGTAATCTAGACGTAACAACTAGTACTACGTATTGTTAATGATCTGTAACTTGTTTAAGCTTGTATTCACTGCAAAACATTAGCGAAAAAGAGGAAATTAATATGGCTGATTCAGTAAAAAAAATATTATTAGTGGAAGATGATCGTCAGTTATCGGATTTAGTAACCGATTTTTTAACTAGTGAAGGCTATCATGTTAAACAAGAGTTTAGAGGCGATACAGTTGCTAAACGTGTTGAATTATTTTCACCTGACTTGATCATCCTTGATCTTATGCTGCCCGGTAAAGATGGTTTTGCTATTTGCCGTGATTTACGCCCTAGTTTTTTGGGCCCTATTTTAATGTTAACCGCAAAAGGCACTGATTTTGATCAGGTATTAGGGTTAGAAATAGGTGCTGATGATTATGTTATCAAACCTGTTGAACCACGAGTACTACTTGCTAGAGTTACGGCATTATTACGTCGTGGTGAATTACCTAATCAGTCGCAAGAGCTAGGTGAAATATCTTGTGGTCAATTACAGATCAATAGAGCATCACGCAAGGTTACCTTAAAGGATGAAAATGTCGATTTAACCAGTCAAGAATTTGATTTGTTGTGGCTGCTAGCGAAAAAATCTGGTGAGGTTCAAAACCGCAACTATATTTATAAAGCGGTTGTTGGTCGAGAATATGATGGTTTAGACAGAAGCGTTGATGTGCGTATATCGAGACTACGTAAAAAGCTCTTTGATGACACCAAAGCACCTTTTAGAATCAAAACCATTTGGGGACAAGGTTATTTATTTGTTCCTGATGCCTGGAATTAACTACTATTTTTAATAAGCGAAATTGTGATATTCAGTTTCGCTTTTTTGTTTTTATTTCTTGATACCGTAGGTCAATAATGAATTTTCGTTTTAAAAGTGCTGGTAGATCTTTCTTTAGCCTTTATTTTTTGATTATCTCTACCTTTATTCTTTTTTCTTGGTTACTTGATAACGTTTGGAATTCATATCTTGAACAAGATGTTGAGTCTTATACTGGCTATAAAACCATGTTACTTGCGGTGGGTGACTATGTACAAAAACACCCTAAATCAGAGTGGCAACATATTGTTGAACAGACGGCAATACGCTATGAGTTACCCTTAAAATTAATCAGCTCGTCAAGCTTTGATGCAACGGAACATGAAGAACAACATGTTTTAAAAGAAGGGCATACCCATGTTTATTATGATAATGATATGGTGAATTTGCATTATTCAATTCCAAATACCGAGTCGGTGATTTCACTAGGCCCGGCTAAAATGCCGACTAGACCACGCCTTAAAGCCATTTATCGAGTTTGTATTTTAGCTTTTTTAGGGTTTATAATTTTTATTTGGTTGTGGCCTATGTCACGAGATTTAGAACAGCTTAAAAAAGCAACCAGTGAATTTGGTCAAGGTAATTTTAAGGCGAGTGCACCAATGGCTAAATCAACCATGATGGCACCGATGATGCTGTCATTTAATATGATGGCTGAGCGCATTAAGCGACTTATTGATGCACATAAAGAGCTAACTAGTGCTGTTTCTCATGAGTTAAGGACACCCCTTGCTCGCAGTAAATTTGCTTTACAAATGTTATCAACAGTAAAAGATGAAGAGAAAAGACAAAAGTATCAACAACAAATCAACAATGATGTTTGTGAGTTAGAAGAGTTAATTAATGAAATGCTTATTTATGCTGCCTTTGATAGTGACAGACCCGAGCTTAGTTTTACCAGTGAAAATATCCATGATTTAGTGAAAAAACAAATTACTAACCATGAACAGCTGGCAACAAAAATAGAATTTATTGATAACGCCGCCAATTTATTCGCTATTTGTGATACTCATTTTATTGACCGAGCATTGAATAATTTTATTAGCAATGGGATAAAATATGGCGCAGGTAAGGTTAGAGTCACTGTATCTCAATTTCAGTCTGACAATGTTAACAAGACACGTATGTGTAGTATTTGTGTCGAAGATAATGGCCAAGGTGTTTCTAATGAGTTTAAAAAGGTGATTTTTGATGCTTTTTCGCGCGGCGATCAGTCGAGAAATCGTGAAACGGGAGGTTTTGGCTTGGGGTTAGCGATAGTGGCACGTATTATGGAATGGCATCATGGGACAGCGAGTATTACAGATAGTGATATGGGAGGAGCAGCATTTACACTAACATGGCCAATTGAATAGTTAACTTCAGCTTTGAAGTTAACCTACCTTTGAAGTTAACTATGGCAAAAAAGGGGTTGTTAGTTAATTTCGATTATTGGTAACCAACGGTTCATTGGCTCTATTTCGTCAATATCATGGATGGTTATTGGTGGTTGTATCTTATCTTCTGGCGGCGCGGCCAGTAGATTAAGATCAAGCGCCATTGCTGTGCCTATTAACCTACCTGATTCAAGTTTAAAATCATAATAAATACCGTTATAAAAATTAGCACCAAATTCTGTGTGCTTTTTATACATGAATAATAAATCATGGGATAGCCAAGTAAAATCTGTTTTGGTTATATTTCGTGGGTTATTATATGGGTAGGCTAGGTGGCACCATAATTCAGGCCCTTCTAAACATTTCATTTCTTTCATTGATAAAAAATAATCTTGAAATAATTTATCTTTTAAATGAATTTGGTAATGAATTGTTGCTTGTTGAGCTGAAAAATCAATAGAGCCTATAAGTAGCCTGTTACCTTTATTATCAACTAAGCTTATTTGCTTTGTGCCTTGATAAAATGGTTCGGTGTGAACAAGAGTGCTCTGCTGCACACAAGAAATATTTATCAATGCGAGTAAGATTATTATGTGTTTATACATTTTTATCACCTTTTAGCTATCGTATTAGACAACTTTAGTTGATTTATACACAGTGTATATAGCACTTAGGGAGGATTTTTAATAAAAATGCTTATCTTTGATCTGACATTGCGGTCATTAACATCAATAGCTTCTTAGGCTATTTAGAACGCTCAGAAGACATAGATCTACCTTTATCCTGACAGACAACTAAGCGACCAAAGAACTAAACCGCTCCGCGGTAATGGTGCTCTTTTCTAGCTCAGCATTACCTTCAAACTTATGTATTTTTTTCTACTCTTAGCATTGAGGTATTCCGCCTCTATTTGCTAGGAGTATTTACCATGAAAATATCAACACACTTTCCCCCAGCTTTTCGTCAACGCATTAACGAAGATATGAGTCTGCGTAAGTTTGCCGTATCTTACATCCGTGACAAGGAGTTACAGTTATCGAACATTCGATAAGGGATCGCTTTGCCTAAAGCCGAAAAATCAACAAAAACTAACTATACTCTAGCTAAGAAAAACCACATAAAAGTGATTTATGCTCGATAAAATAGTTCATCAATACTTAATCATCGTAGTGTTTTCTAGCTTAACAACCAACCACAATGTAACAATCCCCATAGTAAACATCTAGTTCTCGCGGTTTCCACCATGGAGCTTTGTTCGACACCAGCCTGACTAGGATTGTGGGTGATTTTTTGCTTGAGATTGGCGGCTGGTAACTAACAAACTTAAACAAACCGCCAGTCATGAAGTTAGATTGGGATGACTCTAAAGTGCGCATCAATGTCATTAACTTAAGGTTAATTTATGCATTTACAATAAGTTAGCTAGTTGCTAACCTAACTATGAATTAAAAATAGAGAGAAATCACCAATGAGCTGTTCAGTATTTAATTCAAATAGTACAAAAGTTAACCGATAAAATTCATTCAACTGAGTTTTTACAAAATCACCGCAAAAAACCTACCGATTTCACACGAAATCGCACGCTTACTTTTCCTCGTTTAATGAGTTTTATGTTGAATGCTCTTAATGGTTCAATTCAAGCTGAACTCGTTCGGTTTTTCAATGTTATCGATGATAGTTACTTGTCAACAAAGTCAGTTAGCACTGCTGCTTTTTGTAAAGCTCGCCCACATGCTGCTATGCCCCATGTTGTCTTTCACAACTTTATGACAGAGGTTATCCTGCCGTTTGGTTTTATAAATACCACAGGCTAAAAAATGTTGATTTCTGCATGCGCATTGTTAAAAGCTCTAATGTTGTTAAAGGCTTCTTAGAAAGTGGAAAATATAGTGATATCGTTGATTTTCCTTGTATTGAGAAGTCTCTTCGTCGATGTAGAAAAGATAAAATATCAACAGAATCACTACGGTTAAGATTAGTACGAGTTGATCTACCATCAGGTGAAGCAGAGGTTTTAGTTACATCATTAACAGATCAACAAGCTTATCCTACTTCTCTTTTTGCTAATTTATATCACCAACGCTGGGGAGTTGAAGAAGACTACAAGGTATTGAAAAATCGCCTAAATATTGAAAATTATTCTAGTGTTTCTGTTGAAGGTATTTTACAAGACTTACACGCTAAGCTATTAACTAAAAACCTTGCAGCTTCTGCGATCCACGATGCAAAACAAAAAATAAAGAAGCCTAAAAACAATAGACTCTATGAATATAAAATCAATTTCACCTTTGCGATAAATCAGCTAAAGGATAATGTTGTGAGATTCATTATGAAACTAGCTGAGTTTGAGTTATATGAACTGCTGATAAGTAAAATATCAAAGAATTTAAGTGTAATTCGACCTGATCGTAAGTTTTTTCGACAAGACCGTAGAAACAAGACAAATAAGTACCCAATGAATTATAAACGTATGTGTTAAATCCTTAAGTTAATGACATTGAAGTGCGCTAAGCGGAAGTTAACTTCAAAATATTTGCGATATATTTTCTAATGCTTCCTATATTAATGGTTAGATAAATTTCACCAATTTATTTGGGAGCATAAAGTCCTTAATTGTTATCCTCTACTAGCTACTTTGTTAGCTAATATTGAGATCAGCAAACCTAGCGATACAAAGCCGATAATGACTTCAATTATAACCATCGTCATAGCAAAAGAAGTCACTGGTGTTATATCCCCAAATCCTAATGTGGTGAAGGTGACAACAGAGTAATAAACAAAAGGAAAGAAGTCACCTTGATCTACTAACGCTTTAATTGGGCTATTAAATAAAAAACCATCAATACCAATTTTATAAAATATTAAAGCGAAAGTCAGAGCAATTACGGTTGACCATATTGACCATAGTCTCATTGAACGTCCGCAATCGGAAGATAGCAACCAAAGTTTGTACCAACTTGGTCTACCCTTAGCAAATTCTTCCACGTAAGCCTCTTCTCTGATTTCCTTTTTAAGGCTCTCATTACCGTACGCAGAATCCATGCGACAACCTACATAATAAGGCTTAGGTTGCATTCCAAAGGCTTCTTTGACTCGATGAAAAAAACCCTTGAACTTGCTTCTAACACCAGAGATGTTTGTATTTTCAAAGGTAGAAAGCTTTAGATTGGCGAGGGATAAGTCAGCACTAGACATATCAGAATCAATAAACTTTGAATTTGATAAATTACAACATGAGAAGTTTGATCCTGATAATCCCACAGATTTAAAGACTGAACCATTGGCCGTCGACTGCGAAAAGTTTGTACTTATCATGTTGCTATCGCTAAAGTCCGTACCAGATAATTCACTTCCTGATAAATCATGTTGCTGTAAAAAATTATGAGTTAAGTTGCACCGAATAAAAGTAACTCCACTAAGTTGAGACATTGGTTCAAAGAAGCCTCCAAATTTTGATCGTGATAAATTAACCTCGGCAAATTTAGATTGAGAAAGGTTACATCCACTAAAATTTACTTCTGACATGTCACACTTATAAAACAGGGAGTTGCTAAATATTGCACCACGTAAATCCGCCTTGTAGAAATCTAAGTTAGTGAAATGAGAATGCCTATGTTCAGTGCTTTTTTTTTCGTTTATGTATGCTGTTCCACCGACAGCCTCTAGTCCTCCACCTTTGTGGAACCTAACGCTCATGCTTTGTGATTCATGATTATAGTTTTGATCAATTATATTATTGTCGAAATTGGCTTGCTGACCTTCCATACCTTCGGTTTCAAGCCATAACTTATGATTGGCTAGTAATTTAGTTAATTCTTCCTGTTTCACTATTTTTATTCCTTACCAATGTATAATTTCGAGTCGCTTGAAGTTAGTTTATATAGGTATATTTAAGTTTTCTACTTCAGGTTATTGTTTCACACTGAAGGTGATTTAGCTAAGTGAATGTAAATACTCTGTTTGTTCATTCTAAAGTTGCTGACTTCTTTAATTCATTACATATAAACTGAGGTTAGAGATACAAAATATAATTCGAATTGAATTCTTATGCGTTAATGCTAAGGTCTTCTCTGTGGCAAAAGTTAGCGTTCTGAGATGGACTCCCACAGACTATAATAAGCTTAAACCTGCCTCACAAGCGAGCAGCGAGTTTAGGTTAACATTACCCTAATTTCACAAAATCTCACGACTGCTTTAGGCTGCTGCATTACAGGCATTAAACTCATGCCTGTTTTTAGCAATAAATCGTCGTTAAGTATCACAGTCCATTATGGTATTGCACGTTGGTAGATGCGGGTACCAATTCATTTAGCCTTGCTTCAATGCTTAGTTCGTTACCTGAGCCGTCTTTGCCATTTTCTTCTACCATAAGCAACTGTTCAAATTGTTTAATGAGTGCCGCTTTGTCCGGTGACTCTTTATCGCCTGCGCCTATGTTAGTTAAATCAATCATAAAGCCGTCATACAGTTGGGCTAAATCGTTGATAATTTCCATATTTAAAAACTGCTCATTATTATAAATACTTGGATAACCGGCTTTTTGCTTATCAATAGAAAAGGAAATACCTTTAAGGTTGGTGATACTGGTTGATTTATCACAAGAAAGCATGCAACCGTTATCGATACGCGGTTTTTCACAACCAACACTTTGTTGGAAGAAACACTGTCTACTTGTCATTAATAAAATGGGATGATAAATACTGTAAAACAATTTAAAGTTTTCCGGACGGGCAATCGTTTTCATTTGTTGATGATTTATCTCGTTTGAAATAAACGCACCGGCACAATTAAAGGCTTCTTTCATTGCCAATAACGTATAAGAGTTGGTGGTATTTAAGAAGGGTCCAGCGATCCATTCTATCCCCAGTTCAAAAGCGCGATTGGCGATGCCGGTATTATTAGTGACAATTAATTTAGGTTTAACCTGTTCTAAAATATTCAACGCCACGTCAAAATCTTTACCAATTAATACCGAAGGAAACCATGGGATTAATCGTGGGTTGGCATTTAAAAACCCAATATATTGAGTACAACCACGCTTATAGGCGTCAGGCAATTTGAAATAAATATCCGCATTGGTAACCTCAGTAAGGTTTAGGTCGGTTTCATCACTAATTAATATAGATAATTTCGCTTTTACTGCACTTTTCGTATCGCTATTATCCAGCTGTTTAGGATGACGTGCTAACTTGGGCAGAATAACTTCAGGGTGAATAGGTTGATTGTTATTTAATAGTGAAGCTAACTCGTTTTTAAGGATAGTTAACTCTCTAAAAGGGATATTCACCCCTGCTGGTATACCATCTACGTTTAATTCAGTTAAGGTAAAGTGTGCATTATTAAAGCTCTTAAAACGTTTTGTAATGGCTTCTTGATCAAGACAATTTTTATCACTGGCCATTAAGTCATTATGGCTGTGCAGAACGATAGTTTTCTGTTCAGTGGTGGTTTTACCTGCAGCGTAGTCTTCAGTCATTATTGTTAGTGTTAATGGCTTGCCAACCTCACCAGTAAAGGTTAACGCTAAAGGGCGTTTTTCTATGCTTAAGTGTTTTATCTTGTCATTGACGTCAATATTTATTTGTGTTTTTTCTGTACTAAGGTGTTGTTCAACTTCCTGAATTTGTACCACAGAAATGGCATTACTTTGATCAACGGCATGATATTTTGAATTATCCCGTGGATTTTCAATAAACATTGATTGGTTTAAATCGCCACGTAAAAATCCATTGGTTAAATCACGATTAAAGACTTTATAGAGGCGCTCACCATCTTCAAGTAGCTCGCCAGTGGCGACAAAACCATCTATTTGTTTGCGGAAACTGTCAATAACCGTATGCACATAACTAGCACCTTTAATGCGGCCTTCTACTTTAAAGGAATGTACGCCGGCATCAATTAATTCGGGTAAATCAAAAAATGCTGAATTGTCTTTAATGTTTAACGGGAAATTATTACCTGAAGGCGTTGTTTGGTATTCTTCACGACAAGCTTGGCTGCATCGGCCACGGTTACCTGAATTACCTACACTGGCTGACGTTGAATAACATAACCCTGAAAAAGCGACACATAATGAACCATGAACAAATACTTCAGTCAGTACGTCTTGCTTTTGAGCAACGTCGGTAACTGCGGCAATTTCTCTTAAATTCATTTCTCTTGATAAGTTAACACGAGAAGCACCTAACTTTTTAAGGAAAGGGATTTGGCCAATATTATGCGTTGTTAATTGCGTTGAAGCGTGAATATCTAGGGTAGGAAAATGCTTGTTCAAAATATAAAGCAACCCTAAATCTTGCACAATAACCCCGTCAAGGGTGGTATTTACTAACTTGCTCAACAATTTAGCCAGTGATTTAAACTCGCGCTCTAAAATAATAATGTTTAAGGTTAGAAATATTTGGCAGTCATACTGATGCGCAAGGCGAATAATACCAACGAGCTGGTCAAAAGAAATATTAGCGGCACGATTTCGCGCATTAAAGGTATCTAAACCACAATAAACCGCATCTGCACCGGCAATTATGGCTGCTTTTATTGCGTCTATATCACCACCAGGGGCTAACAATTCAATTTTAGGACTCATTTATACAACTTTAGCCAATTATTAAGGCAGTTAAATTTCAAAGGGGGGATTTTACGCATATATTTAGTGGATGAATACAGTTAAAGTAATCTAAACAGACAATCATTGAAATTAAGTAAAATGATAACCATGATTGTTACCATTAATTGCGCTCTTATTCATTAATACCAATTCAATTAATTAATCAGCGTAATTCAGCACTAATGAAGTCAATGACTGATAAGCTAATGTTAACGAAAACTAAACCCAAGCCTTTACCTATTCTTTATTCGCTACGAAATTGTCCTTATGCGATGCGCGCGCGAATTGCTATTTATAAAGCCAAACAAACCGTTATGCTACGGGATATTGTGTTAAATAATAAACCTGAAGAAATGATCACGGCATCACCTAAAGCGACCGTACCTGTATTAGTATTGACTGGCGGCACAGTGTTAGCAGAAAGTTTAGCGGTAATGTTATGGGCACTCAATGAAACAGATCCCGATAATTTATTACATAGCCAAAATGAAAGTGTACTGGCAGAGATGCTTGCTTTAATTACTACTTTTGATGATGATTTTAAAGCGTGTTTAGAAAAATATAAATGTGCCAAACGTTACCGAGAAACTAATGTTGTAGAGTGCAGGGGGGTGTGTGAACAATACCTTGAACTATTAGAAAGTCGTTTGTCTAGCCATCTATTTTTAATGTCGAATACCGAAAGCCTTGCTGATATCGCCTTACTGCCGTTTATTCGTCAGTTTGCCCGAGTAGAGCGCCAATGGTATTTACAATCGCCCTATCCAAAGGTAAGGCAATGGCTCAATAATTATTTACAAAGCCCAATGTTCACCAAGGTGATGGCAAAGTATCCATTGTGGTTAGATAACCATGAAATCGTTTTATTTGGTGGCGTGACAAACTAAATTTCACATGGGTGTTTTTCTGAGTATAGATCTTTTTCTTGCGCTAATTATCGGGCTATCTGTTGTTTGAATTTGAGCGAGTAAAGTAGAATAGAGAGACTAAAAAGGTCAAATTTCTAGGTCGATTACTATTTTTTTATTTACTAAATTGGTTAGATGTCCCCGTTTAAACTTGGTTATTATGTATAATTGTTATAGGCTCACTAAAAACACGGTAAAAAATAAATTTAATTGTATTTGTAGGTAAATATTAATTAATAATTTGTATGGCATATATGGACCGTTCTAGCCACGACCCCAGTTTTAGTCAACAACAGGTAATTTATGCTGTCAGAGAACACCGCACTTTTGTTTGATAATCCAGAGTCATCAATAGCACTTAGTAACTTTATTATTTCGATCAATAAAGCTTCGTCAGCCAAAACAATTTATGCTAGCCTGGCTTTACATTTACCCGAGTTAATCCCCGCTGATCGTTGTAGCGTCACCTTATTAAATGCTGATAATACCGAATTAGAGGTTTTCTCGTTACATGGCTCTGAAGGCGCTTTACCCATTGGCAAAACCTTGCCTTTGGATGACACTTGCGTTGGTCAGGCAATAAAAGCAAAAACTTGTGCGCTTAATATTATCAATCCAGATTGCTTATTAATTGATAATCAGTTGCTATACCAACAGGGCATAAAAAGTTTTATTAACGCACCATTTATGATCTCCGGCGAAGTTATTGGCTCAGTTAATATTGCCAGCAAAAGTACAAATATTTTCAACCAAAATACCCTTGATTTAATGTCACTGGTGGTCACCTTGCTTTCGACCTATTTAGAGCGACAACAGTTATTAGAAAAAACTCGAATATCTATGCTTGGCTATCGCCATTATTCAGAACAGTTAGAGGTTTTAAACCTATGTGCTGCAAACTTATCAACCGCTGTTAGTGAAGTTGACATATTTAATGTTATTTTGCATTCAATAGAGAGTTTAATACCGGCCAAGCGCACCTGTTTTGTTACGCCTACCGAAGATAAGTCAGCCTTTAAAGTTAAGTTTCTTTGTGAATCAACGCAGCCATTACCGTATGAAGTTTTCCCCGCTCAAGAGGATTCTATTCTTAATACTATTATGCAAGAAAAAGAACCGCTATTTTTTGCTGACTTTAAAAATCAACATTATTTAGAACATAAACTGCTCGCCAAAGCTGGTTTGGTAAGTGGCTGGAATATTCCTATTTATACTGAGCAGCAAGTTACCGGAATCATTTGCACCGCAACTGCTCAGGCAATCAATGATGGCGACAAACTTAAAGATCTCTTTGTTGCTATGGGCAGCATCATGGGGGCGGCATTAGAGCGACTTCATATTGAAACACGACTTCAATACCAAGCCCATCATGACTCACTGACCGGTTTGCCAAATAGAACGCAACTTTACCAAACCTTAAACCAATACCTGACAAACAACGAGACCACTTCACTGGCTTTGCTTTTTATTGATCTTGATAATTTTAAGAGTACCAATGACAGCCTAGGATATGACATTGGTGATAGCCTGTTATGTAGTGTCACTAAGCGTATCGCCAGTGTTATACCTAGTAGCGACATATTAAGCCGTTTTGGTGGCGATGAATTTATTATTCTGCTACCCAATATAAATAATAAAGAAACCGCTGCTCAATTAGCGGCAGAAATTATCGAGGTGTTACAACCCCTGTTTAGCATTAAAGGCCATAAGCTTTTTATTGGTGCCAGTATCGGCATAAGTCTTTATCCAACCCACAGTACTCAAGCGACAGATTTAATCAAATTTGCCGATATTGCGATGTACCATGCTAAGGAGCAGGGGCGAAATAATTATCAGTTTTTCAGCCAAACGCTCGCTGATAAAATTAATCATCAGCAGTATATTGATACAGCGCTGCACCATGCCATTAGCAATAACGAATTGCATTTAGTGTTTCAACCCTTGTTCAACGGCAATGAAATGCAAGGTATTGAAGCCCTATTACGTTGGACACAGCCTGAAATGGGCTTTATAAGCCCTGCAGAGTTTATTCCTATTGCTGAAAAAAGCCTGATTATTGAAGATATTACCTATTGGGTTTTGGAACAAAGTTTGGCTACTTTGAAGCGATTACGTCAGCATCAAAACAAATTATTTGTTGCGGTAAATATCTCGGCTAAAGTTTTGTTACACGCCAAAGATTTTGTGAAAATTGTCACTACAGCGTTACAGCGGCACCAACTACCTTTTTCAGCATTGGAGTTAGAAATTACTGAAAATGTTTTTTTACATAATATTGAAGCCACCAAGCGAATATTGAATGAATTGCGTGATAACGGCATTCGTATTGCCATTGATGATTTTGGCACCGGGTTTTCGTCATTGACTTATCTGCTTGATTTACCATTAGACACCTTAAAAATAGATCAGTCTTTTGTGCAAGGGATTGAAACTGACAATAAAAAGTTAGGTGTAGTGAAGGCTATTGTGGCGCTTGCTAAAAGTTTACAGCTTTCTTGTATTGCTGAAGGAATAGAAACAGAAGGGCAAAGAGCCTGTTTACAAAATTTAGGATGCGAACGTTTTCAGGGCTACTTGTTCAGCCGTCCATTACCTGAAGATGAATTGGAAAAAAAGATAGTGGCGCAAATGATTTATTCATAATGGCTAGATAAAAGGGTACTAATCAACCGTACATTATTTTAATGACTAATGTTTTTTAAGACGTCTTTCCTCTGTGACAGGATTGTTTAAAAATAGAAAACAACAAACTCTTTATCTGGCAAAGAGTTTGTTGTTCTGGCAGATATTATCGTTAAACTAAACTTGTTAACATTTCTTCAGAATAACTTGTTAACGGTTCATTGTTTCGTATTTTAGCGACATAATCAGGGTTAGCGATAAAAGGTCGGCCAATAGCAATAAGATCAAATTTATCATCACTTATCGCACTACTTGCTGTTTCAGCACTGTAACTTCCTACCCCAACTAAGGTTTTATTATAATTCGCTCTAACATAACTTGATGCACTACCACCTAAATAATCGAACTCCATACTATCGTCAAAGATGCCAATATGAAGAAATGCTAAATTACGTTGCTCTAACGCTGGTAATAAATGATCGAATACTGCGCGATCTTGGCTATCGCCATTGATGTTGAAATAGGCACCAGGTGACACTCTTAATCCCGTTCTATCAGCGCCAATTCTATTAATTATTTCATCAAGAACTTCTAATGGAAAACGAACCATATTTTCACTACTGCCACCATATTCATCATTGCGACGGTTACTATCATGATGTAAAAACTGATCAATCAGATAACCATTTGCACCATGAATTTCAACACCATCAAAACCTGCTTCAAGTGCGTTTTCAGCGGCTTGGCCATAATCTGTTACTAATGTTTTTATTTCTTCAACAGTAACAGCCTTAGGAATTTTATAAGTTAACTCTCTCATTCTAGGTACGCTACCTTCAACGCCGAGAGCAGAAGGTGCTAACACTGGCGCATCAGCGTTACCATTGCCGTAAAAAAAGGGGTGAGCGACACGGCCGGTATGCCAAAGTTGAGCAAAAATTTTACCGCCATTTTTATGTACTGCACTAGTGACTGTTTTCCAACCTTCAATTTGCGCTTGGCTGAACAAACCAGGAGTATTGGGGTAGCCTTGACCGTCAGGACGAATAATTACCGCTTCAGAAATTATTAAACCAGCTTCAGCTCTTCGAGCGTAATATTGTGCCATTGCTGGTGTAGGCACTAAATTATCATCTGCCATGCAGCGTGTTAATGGTGCCATTAATATACGGTTGCTTAAATTAATCGTATTGTTTAATGCATAAGGTTTAAATAAATTTGCTGTCATGGAGATACTCCTTTTTTGAATGTTCGTTCAAGATACTCTTGTTTGAACGAACGTTCAAGTATTATTTTTGAATGCTTGTTCAAATAAGCGTATAATCGACAAATCTAAGGTGAGCAAGGTGGTAAATAAATGCGTAATGCTGAGTTTGATAAAGAAAAAGTATTGAGATCTGCCATGAATGCTTTTATGAACAAAGGTTTTGCCAATACCAGCATGCAAGATCTAAAAAAAGCAACAGGTCTCCATCCTGGTTCTATTTACTGTGCTTTTGAAAATAAACGGGGATTATTGCTAGCAGCACTTGAACAATACCGTTTAGACAGACAAGCTGAATTTGAGCGTTTTTTTTCTGCATCACAACGAACAACAGATAATTTAAAATTATATCTTGATAATGTAGTAACCGAATGCATCAGTTGTGATAATACTCAGGCCTGTTTATTGACCAAAACCTTGAACGAAGCTGCAGAGCAAGATATTGAAATACAACAGGTAATTAGTGATAACTTATCTATGCTACAACAAGCATTCGCTGAAAAATTTGAGCAAGCTAAAAAAGAAGGGGATATCAGCGCACAAAAAGATAGTGAACATTTAGCCAGATATTTTTTGATGGGCATGTATGGCTTAAGAACGTTTGCGCAAACTCACCCTGAGCCTAGGGTATTAAAACAACTTGCTGAGCAGCTTTATCAAGATGTTTTAAGGTGAGTTTATTTTCTAATCAGTTTATTTATAGTAGCTAAAACTTGAACGGATATTTTTGATTTATAAGTTATAATCAAACCTGACAGTCGAAAAACCCACCATTGCCGCCAGTCACGAAGTCGCATTGGCATGACTTCAAAGTGCGCAGTATAGTCCTTTCAGTCTGAATAAATCTATAATTAGGATGTTCAGATCATGTGCCTATCTCATACGAATATTGTTTAAATTTATATATCGACAAAGATGGTGTTCAAAAAGAATTTGGACATGAAATCGATTTTTTTTATTCAAAAGGTGCAGAACAATTTTATGATTATTTAAAATTAATTGTGCAGGAATCTATAGAGTGGCTCTCTATGTCTAAAGAGATTTTAGGCTCCCAAATAAAATATCATACAACGGATGATATTTTTGAATTGGCATCTGTAGCTGGAGCAATAAATTTTGATTTAAAAGATGAATCTGATTTGAGTTTTTGTAAAAGTGAATCAAAAAATAAAATAGATGAAGGTTTATAACAATCAGCAAACCCTGCAAATGTGCTACGTTTTTCCAACAAAATGGAATTTAACTTAGACACTCATATAGGTAAAATATCTGGCGGGCAACGCCAAGGTCGTATGGCATCACTGGCTAGCATGTCTAGATCCCAGAAAGTTGTATTAACAGAGATATAGCAGTCTTCAGACTATTCTTTGAGCGATATCGATCTTTTACATTAAAGTTTTATAAAAATAAAAACTAACTTTGATTTCTATCAATAATATATTTTTGTGTACTTTTTATAATAAAGCCAATTTCAACTAAGAAAATATATTCATCTTTATCCGAATTAGAGATATGTAAACGTAAGGTGAACCATTTACCCGCTCACCCAACACGCTAATTTTTCTCAAGTAGATAATAAATGTCGCTCTATCTTAAGGTGCAATAATGCAAAAACTATTTCGTTTATTTACCATTAAAACAAAATTAAATTTAATACTCTTGGTGTCAATCTCAGCATTGCTCATTAGTCAGCTGATTACCATGAATGAGGTTTGGATTGATCTAAATCAGGCTAAGAAAAATGAATTAAAACATCTGACACAAGTGGCTTATTCCATAATGGCTAAGCAAGATCAATTGGTGAAAAATGGTAGTCAAACGTTATCACAAGCTAAAACGAATGCCAAACAACTGATAGAGCAACTCTCATATGGAGAGCATGAATATTTTTTCATTTTTGACAAACAATACACTATGGTAATGCACCCGATTAATCCTCAAATGGTTGGTCAAGACCTAACATCTGTGGTTGATTCGGACGGCAAGTTGTTTTTTAGACACTTAATTAGCGATGCCATTGCTCAAGGTGATAGTTTTGTCCGCTATGCTTGGCCAAGGGCTAACCAACAAATAGCGGAAAAAAAGTTAACCTACGCTAAATATTATCCTGCTTGGAGCTGGGGGGTGGCAACAGGCGTTTATCTCAATGATATAGAACAAAGTTTTAAGCATGAATTGAAAATAGCCTTGTTGACTACCTTAGTTATTGTCTTTATCACTTTTTTTATTGTTTATTTAACCTCAAATGCCATTCTTACACCGCTATTATCTTTAGAAAGAAAAATGGTGCAGGTGGCTCAAACCAACGATTTAACCATTAGAGTAGACGCTAGTGGTAAAGATGAATTAGCAGATATGGGTAACTCTTTCAATAGTATGCTTGCTAGTTTTCATCAGATCTTACATACCATGAATTTAGCCTCTGAGAAAATTTCCTGTGCGTCAATTCAATTATCGGGCACCACCCAGCAAACCTTAGTGGGCATGGAAGAGCAACAAGCACAGACACATCAAGTGGCCAGTGCCATGACTGAAATGTCTGCCACCGTACATGAAGTTGCTAACAATATTAGTGATGCCGCCAGTGCTTCACATAATGCGGCCAAAGCAACTGAATCGGGGAAAGTGGTGGTTGCACAATCTTGCCAGTTAATAGAAGAGCTCTCAGGCAAGCTTGTGCAGGCAGAAATTTTAGTTCACACCCTTGAAGAGCAAAGTGACAACATATCTTCAATTTTATCCGTTATTACCGGGATTGCCGAACAGACCAATCTACTTGCCTTAAATGCAGCAATTGAAGCGGCTAGAGCCGGGGAGCAAGGCCGAGGCTTTGCTGTGGTCGCTGATGAGGTACGTAACTTATCTTCTCGTACTCATGAGTCAGCCAATGAAATACATAGCGTTATTAACAACTTGCAATCTGGCGCCCAAGCAGCAGCCAATGCTATGACCGAAAGTAAGCAAGCAGCTCTGCTAGTTGTTAACCATGCGGACAAAACAGAACAGGTATTAGTCGAAATATCAGATTCTGTTCTTCAAATTGATTCCATGACCAGTCAAATAGCCAGCGCATCAGAAGAACAAACGCTTGTTGCAGAAGAGATTAATAGAAATATTGACAATATCAGCCAGATCTCGGAAGAAAGTGTTATTGGTGGCAAACAAACGGCATTGGCAAGCGAAGAGCTTGCACAACTTTCGCTCGAGATAAAAGCTATGGTTGAACAATTTCAATGTTAAGCGACACCATAAGGATAAGTAAACGCCATTGAGCCAGCCGTTTTAATAAAGCGGTAGAGTATCGCACTGGGGTTCGCGCCCCGTGTGTAATTTGAGGGTTATTTTGACTGGTTACCGGGTAAATCAGTACATCAAAAACTTGCTGTTGGCGAATAATTAACAACTTAAGTCTTTTATGGCACGGCTAGCGCATTTTAATCCCAGATTCCAGCAGGGTTGAGCGATATTCATCGTCTAGCCCTGCCATTTTCTTTTTAGCGGCTATACTGGCTTTTTTCGTATCATCTTGTTTGAACAATGCCATCGCTATCTTTCTCATAACGTTAAATACTAGCGGACCTTGAGCCTTACGTATTCGCGATTCATCCTCCCTAAATGTCATATCAAGTACCCAGTGCATACTTTCTACTTGCCAATGGCTTCTCACCGACCCTAAAGCCTGCTTGGCGTTTAAGCCTAATGAGCTAATATACCACCGTGTTTCGCTCGTCTCTTTCCCTGTACTCTTTTCAATTACATCTGATGTCACTTTGATGATGCTTTTTAAACCTTTCCACTGATATTTTTTATCTATCCAGCTTGTATCAATGAGTAATTGTCGGCAAGTTCTTGTTTCGATTCTCCCGTGCCCTGAGCTGATATCACTGTGCTCGGAAAACATCTCATCAGATAAGCCTTCTCGCTCCTTTTTATGCCACCACGCTTCAAGCTCTGCCTGCATACCTGAATGGTTACCCTTAAGTGCCAAAATATAATCCGCTTTTTGTTTAATAATTTGTTGGGCTATTTCTCTTTGGCATCCCATGGCATCGAGTGTAATAATACTATTTTCAATATCTAACATCGTTAACAGCTCTGGGATAGCGGTAATTTCATTGGTTTTATTACCTACAGCCACTTGCCCTAAAACCAGTTGGTGCTGACAACTCCAAGCGCTAACAGTATGGAGGGCACTTTTTCTATCTTTGGTGGAAAAAGACCGTCGCGCCGTTTTACCGTCAATGGCAATGACATCGCAGCCAGTATTTTTTACAAGTGAAGATATCCAAGACTGGAATGCTTTTTCAATTTCATCACTTTTTAACCGACAAATTACACGAGCAATGGTGTCATGACGCGGAATACCTGCCTCAAAAGAGCCATATTGACGCAGCCAATCAAGCTTGATATGCCCAAAGTTTTCAATATCCTCCCAGCCTTCGGAGCCTGAGATAACAGCACTTATCGCGAGTAAAAGGATATCCATCAGGTTATGCTTTTTACAGCGTTCTATGCGTGGGTCAGAAATTGATTCAAAGTGGGTCAAGAAAGTCGCGCTCATGTTAATTACCTCAATGTATTATATTGAGATCTGATCGTGACTAAAGCAAAAAGTTCAATTTATAATGATCTTGCCGTGGTACTCGTTTACCTTTTCAATAAACTTTTTCTGTTAAGCTAATATTTTATTTTTACCTCAATTATTCCTTTCTATCCTTTATTGGTTGGTTAAAAAATAACCAGTGTAAATTATTTACCCACATCAGAATATCAATTTTCTAAATGATGAAAATAGCACCAGCCTATACCACTCAAGCCTGCGTCTTATCTTAGAGTTGTTACTCTATTGAAATTATTGGTATTTATTTATTTATAAATAAATAAATTGTTTGACCTAGATCAAATTTTGAGTGATTCTAGAGCTGAAATCGAACAAAAAATGACTGTATACAACAATAAAAAAAGACGTTAAATCGCTCGATATCTGCCTAGTCAGTTAAGGTGTGCCATTTCACGTTGGTTAATTTAATAAAAAAATAATAACTAAATTAACAGATATTCAGTTCAATGAGTTGTGATGTACATTACTGCATTTCTGTTTTCTATTTTTAATAGATAGAGGAGAGGTTGAGTGAGCAGAGGTAACCAAAATTGGTTGGTGGGGGCTTGGCTGTTTTTAGGGTCTATGTTTTCTAGTTCAACATGGGCAGATACCCAGTTAAATATGACTAAAGGGGTAACGGCAGTTAGTAGAGAGGTATATGATCTACATATGCTATCACTCTATATTTGTACTGCTATTGGTGTGATTGTGTTTGGTGCCATGTTCTGGTCTATGGCTTTTCATCGAAAATCTAAAGGCGCGAAAGCTGCTGACTTTCATGAAAGCACTAAAGTAGAAATACTTTGGACCGCCATTCCTATTGTTATTCTTATCGCTATGGCGGTTCCAGCAACTAGCACCTTGATTAACATGGAAAATAATGACAACTCTGATGTCACTATTCAAATTACTGGTTCGCAGTGGAAATGGCACTATAAATATTTTGATGAGAATATTGAATACTATTCAGTGCTTTCGACACCACGAGCACAGTATGAAAATCAAAATGGTAGTTTTGACGGTAACGGTGCTCACAAGGGTGAGAATTATTTACTGGAAGTAGATAAACCCTTAGTTATCCCAGCCAATAAAAAAGTCCGTTTTTTAATTACCTCTGATGATGTTATCCATTCGTGGTGGGTTCCTGCCTTTGCCGTTAAGCAAGATGCTAACCCTGGCTTCATTAATGAAGCGTGGACTAATGTTGATGTACCCGGAACTTATCGAGGTCAGTGTGCTGAGCTTTGTGGAAAAGATCATGGCTTTATGCCCATTGTTGTCGAAGTTAAGTCACCGGAAGATTATGACGTTTGGTTAAATGAACAGTATGTTTTAACGGCAAAAGCTGCGGATGCTGAGAAAGCTTCTTTAAGTACTTCTATGAGTAAAGATGAATTAATGCAGTTAGGTGAAACTACTTACATGGCTCATTGCTCTGCTTGCCATCAACCGACTGGTTTAGGTTTACCACCGACATTTCCTGCGCTTAAAGGTAGTACAGTTGCTACCCAAGAGCCTGTTGAACAACATATTTCTTTAGTACTAAGCGGCAAAGGCATGATGCCTCCATTTGGTAAACAGTTAAGTTTGAACGAAATAGCCGCAGTAGTTACTTATGAGCGAAATGCTTGGGGTAATGAAACTGGTGATCTAGTACAAAGTTCAGATGTTAAAGCGGCAAGCGAGGAGTAAGACATGACAACAGATACAATAAACGAATCGCTTGATGATGCGCATAATGATCATCACGCCCATAAAATGACAGGTATAAAACGTTGGTTATACACAACGAACCATAAGGATATAGGTACGCTATATTTATGGTTTGCTTTTATCATGTTTTTAACTGGTGGTGCACTCGCCATGGTGATCCGTGCTGAGTTATTTCAGCCGGGTTTGCAAATAGTTGAGCCTGACTTTTTCAATCAATTAACTACCGTGCATGGATTAATCATGGTGTTCGGCGCAATTATGCCGGCTTTTACCGGTTTTGCTAACTGGATGATACCTATGATGATTGGTGCGCCAGATATGGCTTTGCCGAGAATGAATAACTGGAGCTTTTGGATATTACCATTCGCTTTTGCTATTTTGTTAGGAACTTTTTTTATGGAAAGTGGCGCACCTAACTTTGGTTGGACATTCTACGCGCCATTATCGACCACATATTCTAATGGCAGTACCGCATTTTTTGTTTTTGCTGTTCATATTATGGGGATCTCTTCAATAATGGGGGCGATTAATATTGTCGTTACTATTATGAATTTACGTGCGCCGGGCATGACATATATGAAAATGCCACTATTTGTTTGGACATTTTTCATCACCGCTTATTTGCTTATTGCCGTAATGCCGGTGTTAGCAGGCGTAGTAACAATGCTGTTAACTGATACCTATTTTGGCACCAGTTTCTTTGATGCTGCCGGTGGTGGTGATCCAGTAATGTTCCAGCATATTTTCTGGTTCTTTGGTCACCCAGAAGTGTACATTATGATTTTGCCTGCTTTTGGTATTGTTTCAACCACCATTCCAGCTTTTTCACGTAAGAAGTTATTCGGTTATAGCTCGATGGTTTATGCAACATCGTCTATTGCTTTGTTATCATTTATTGTTTGGGCGCACCATATGTTTACTACGGGCATGCCGTTATTTGGTGAGTTATTCTTTATGTATTGCACCATGCTAATTGCAGTGCCAACTGGGGTTAAGGTATTTAACTGGGTTGCGACCATGTGGCGCGGCTCACTTACTTTTGAAGTGCCAATGCTGTTTTCTATCGCCTTTGTTATTTTGTTCACTATTGGTGGTTTCTCTGGTTTGATGCTGGCACTGACGCCGGTAGATTTTCAATATCATGATACTTACTTTGTCGTGGCCCATTTTCATTATGTGTTAGTAACAGGCTCGTTATTCTCAATTTATGCAGGTGCTTATTTTTGGCTACCCAAGTGGACTGGGCACATGTTCAATGAATCGTTAGCTAAATGGCATTTCTGGTGTTCGTTAATTTCGGTAAATTTATTGTTCTTTCCTATGCATTTCTTAGGGTTAGCTGGTATGCCTCGCCGTATTCCAGATTATGCATTGCAGTTTGCTGATTTTAATAAATGGGTCAGTATTGGTGGTTTTGCTTTTGGTTTATCACAGTTGATATTCTTAGTTGTGGTTATCAAGTGTATTAAGGGTGGCGAGAAAGCGCCAGCTAAACCATGGGATGGCGCCGAAGGTTTGGAATGGACAGTAGCAAGCCCAGCGCCTTATCATACCTTTAGTACACCACCTAAGGTGGACTAGAAATGAGTGAAGGTACAGAGCAAGACGATAGCAGACAGCAAGAGCGACCAAGTAACAGTAAAGTTATTAAAAAGCTAGTGTTGGTAGTTTTTGCCATGTTTGGTTTTGGCTTTGCGCTGGTGCCTTTATATGATGTGTTTTGTGATATTACGGGTTTGAACGGTAAAACCAACGATGTTGGTGTCGCGTATGCAAATGATGGTATTGATACTTCACGGACAGTAAAAGTACAGTTTATTACTCGAATGGCAAAAGGGATCCCTTGGCAATTTGAGCCAGAAAGTAATGAAATATCGGTACATCCAGGGGAAATTCACTTCGTCAATTTCTATGCGAAAAATGAATCACAGCACGATATTATCGGCCAAGCTGTACCTTCGGTTTCTCCGGGGCTGGCCGCTGGATATTTTCAAAAAATCGAATGCTTTTGCTTTACTCAACAACCATTGAAAGCGGGTGAAGCAGTAGAAATGGGCTTACAGTTTTATGTTGATGTTGATTTACCGGCTGAGATCAACACCCTGACATTGTCATACACCTTGTATGATATCACCAGCAAAGTAGGCTCATAAAGCACTTATAACTCTTATAACGATTATATGTATAGAGAGGAAATAAAAATGACCACAAAAGAATATGAAAGTTATTATGTACCAGCACAAAGCCATTGGCCTATAGTGGGCGCGGTGGCGTTATTTATGATTGCTTTTGGCGCAGGTAATTATGTTAGCGATAATTTTGGTAAAAATCCAACCACCGATGGCTATGGTGGCTACTTACTGTTAGCGGGTATTGCTTTAGTGATTTATATGCTTTTTGGTTGGTTTAAAAATGTTATTGATGAGTCGATGGCGGGAAAATATAGCCATCAAATGGATCACTCTTTTCGACAAGGTATGAGCTGGTTCATTTTCTCAGAAGTAATGTTTTTTGTCGCTTTTTTTGGCGCCTTATTATATGTCCGAACGTTCGCCGTACCTTGGTTAGATGGCGCCGGCAATAACGCGATGACGGGTGAAGTTTTATGGCCTGAATTTAGCGCAACTTGGCCATTATTGAAAACCCCTGACGGTACAGAAACTACCGGTATGGGTTGGTTCGGATTACCCTTAATTAATACTGTTTTATTATTAACTTCATCGATAACCGCCCACTTTTCTCATATTGCTTTAGAGCAAAATAAACGAGCGCACCTAAAAGTTTGGTTAGGGATAACTATTCTATTGGGTTTAGCTTTCTTATTTTTTCAAGTACTCGAATATTCGCATGGTTATTCTGATGAAATGCAGCTGTATTTAACCAGTGGTATTTATGGCAATACCTTCTATATGCTGACAGGCTTTCATGGTATGCATGTAACACTGGGTTGTATTATGTTGATAGTGATGTTTTTTAGGATATTAAAAGGGCATTTTACGCCAGAAAATCATTTTGCTTTTCAAGCGGCTAGTTGGTATTGGCATTTCGTCGACGTTGTATGGGTCATGCTGTTTGTCTTCGTCTACATTCTGTGATGTTAAATGCGTTGATAAATTCGTAATAACTGCATTGAAGGTACTCATTGACTAGCGTCAACTCCGTGCCTTCGCTTTGTTCTAACGAGTTTATCTTGGCATTGAACTACCACAGAGAATAGAAAAGTATAGTTTTTTCAGATAGAAAATTAATAAGGTCGTGGGTTAGGGGTAATTAATCCCGTCAATAAGCCAATAACTAGTAATACTACCATGGCGACGGAGAGCATTAATCTTCGACCAATGTATTTGCTCATAGACGGTTTATTAGGATCATTTTTATTCATCAGCAATAGCGCCGAGAATAAGTTGTAAACCATAAAAGCGAGCATAGCGACAATAACAATTTTAAATAGCAAAATAAACTCCCATGATGCTCTTTAGTTAAGTTGAGTATTTACCCGTTGTAAGGAAGTAACCTTTAAGTGCCAAGTAGTAACAAAATAAATTTTATGTGGTTGATACTTACTGTGCTAGTTTTTTCAGCATTAGTAAAGCTTGGTTTTTGGCAAAGTAGTCGAGCTTTAGAAAAAGAGCAACGCCTATCACGAATTGAGCAGCTTAAGTCACAAGCCCCTCTGTCGTTACAACAAATAAACTTACTTGCTAAGAATGAAAATATTAATGACATGCCAGTAGCAATTACAGGAATATTTGAGCAACAGGTCGTTTTTCTACTAGACAACCAAGTCAATAAAGGCCGCTTAGGTTATCGAGCCTATCAAGTGTTAATTGCTGAGCAATACGCGGTACTGGTGAACCTTGGTTGGCTGCAAGGCTCTATAAATAGGCAAGAGTTACCTAAAATAAAGTTATTGTCAGGTAAACACTTAGTTCATGGCAATGTGCGTTTAATTGAAATAGGTATGCAATTACAAGAACAGGTTTTTAGCGATGTCCACTGGCCATTGAGAGTTCAGCAGGTCGAGTTGGATAAATTTTCGACATTAATTAACCGCCAGCTATTACCCTTTGTTATTTATCTAGATAAAAATGCAGAGATCGGCTTTGAAAAAAATTGGCAGCCTATCGTTATGCCACCTGAAAAACATCGAGCTTATGCTTTTCAATGGTTTAGTTTAGCGATTGCTTGGCTGATGTTAATGGTATGGGCTAAATTCGGCGCTAAAAAAATAACTGATAATAATTTAAAGAAAAATTCACTTTTGAAAAAAGAGGCCTAAGTAGTATGAGTCCCATTGAACTAGCTGAAAATAACAATCACCCAAAAAAAAGTCGCCGTAGTTTATTGTTAATGTTAGCTGCTTTTGCTTTGCCTATTATTTTGGCTAAACTGGCTTTAGAACAGCAATGGCTAGACACGGGCGTTACTAACAACGGGACGTTATTGACCAATGAGTTAACCTTAGAGCAATTAGGTTTAAAGACCACAGATTTTGAGCAACACTGGCTTATTATGTATAGCTTACCTGAGCATTGTGCTACTCGTTGTCAGAAAACCCTTGAAACGGTGCACAATACCTATGTTGCTTTGGGTAAAGATATGCCAAGGGTTTTTCCTGTGGCTTTATATCAACATGAATTGTCTACGGAACAGCAGCAAGTAATTGCTAAAAGTAAATGGCAGTTATTTGCTATGCCTGAACAAGCAAAGCAATATATAGATAAACCACAAGTATTCATTGTTGACCCGCTTGGTAATGTTTTTTTGAGTCATCAATTACCTGAACATAGCGAGCAGCTACCACAATTTGGTAAACAAATATTGGCCGATATGAAAAAGCTACTAAAATACTCTAAGGTGGGCTAGCAAGTGGATGACCACCTTTATAGGCAACATAATCATCTAGTAAAAAAATTAGTTTTTGTCAGTGTGTTACTGGCCTTGGTGGTGGTGATTTTAGGCGCCTATACTCGATTAACCCATGCTGGTTTAGGCTGTCCTGATTGGCCGACCTGTTATGGCTTAATTGATGTGCCTGAAACGGCGGAGCAAATTGCTTTAGCTGAACAAGCCTATCCTGAGCGCCAAGTTGAGCCGGCGAAAGCGTGGAATGAAATGATACATCGTTATTTTGCTGGTACGCTTGGTTTATTGATCCTCGCGATTGCTTTTCTTTCTGTTAAAAACCGCGCTGAAGGTACGCCATTACGTTTACCTTTGCTTATTTTAGTCATTGTTATTTTTCAGGCCGCATTGGGTATGTGGACAGTAACAATGAAGCTTATGCCAATAGTTGTTATGGCGCATTTGTTAGGTGGCTTTACTACTTTATCGTTGCTCTTTCTGCTGTATTTACGGTTGAAACCGCATCGGATAAATCGTACTGATTTTTCAATAAAAAAGTATGGCCGCTTTGCCTTATTTGGTATTGTACTGTTAACAGGACAAATAGCCTTAGGCGGTTGGACATCGTCTAATTATGCCGCGTTGAGTTGTGTTGAGTTACCTATTTGTCAATCAGGCTGGCAACAGCAACTGAATTTTGAAAAGTCATTTGCTTTGATCCCGCCAGCACGTGAAAGCTATGAATTTGGCCATTTATCTCATGATGAACGAGTTACTATTCATGTGGTGCATCGATTTGGCGCGATTGCCATTACCATTTACTTAACTTGGCTGTTGTTGATGATTTATCTTAAAGCACAAACCTCAACATTTAGAAGGTCTGCTGTTACCGTCGGTCTAGCGTTGCTCACCCAGCTAAGTTTAGGGGTGAGTAATATTTGGTTTTCATTACCGTTATTGGTTGCAGTAGGGCATAACTTAGTTGCCGCTTGTTTAATGCTGACATTAATCGCGTTAACTTACCGATTACGTCGTAAAATATAGGAAGAACTTATGGCTGATGAAATGATGAGTACAACAAAAGTGGTTCCAGTAATTATGCCTAAATGGCGAGCATATTATGATCTCACTAAGCCTAGAGTCGTTGCGCTATTGGTACTTACTGCAGTGGTTGGCATGAGTTTATCGGTACCTGGAGGCTTGCCTTGGCAATTGTTTATACCTGCTATGTTGGGTATTGGTTTGTTGTCATCAGCAGCAGCGGCAATTAATCATATTGTTGATGAAAAAATAGATGCGATTATGGGGCGAACTCATAATCGTCCATTACCTGAGGGTAGAGTTAGTACTAATCACGCGATTGTCTTTGCTGGTAGTCTAGCCTTGTTAGGTTTTGTGGTACTTATGGTATTAGTGAATCCATTAACCGCTTATTTAACCTTAGCTGGCTTGGTGGGGTACAGTTTTGTGTATACTTTATATTTAAAGCGAGCAACGCCGCAAAATATCACTATTGGTGGTTTGGCAGGAGCCATTCCGCCCTTACTTGGTTGGACTGCAATGACCAATGAAGTGCATCCAAACGCGCTGTTATTAGTGCTATTAATTTTTACTTGGACCCCGCCGCATTTTTGGGCGCTAGCTATTCATCGTAAAGATGATTACGCTAAGGTAAATATTCCGATGCTACCGGTAACCCACGGGGTTAGTTTTACTAAAACACAAATATTACTTTATACAGTATTGTTGTTTGTGGTTGGTTTATTACCCTATTTAGTCGGTATGAGTAATTGGTTGTATTTGATTGGTGCAGTAACGCTAAATTTAATGTTTTTCGCATACGCGTGGAAACTTAAATTTAATGCTGATGAAAATACCGCAATGGATACCTTTAAGTTTTCAATTATTCACCTACTGTTATTGTTTGTGATTTTATTGCTTGATCATTATTTATTACCTATAGGTTGAGGGAACATTGGAATAGATGAATAAAGTTTTTTTTGCTCTTATGGCGGTAGTCGCTACAGTGATTGGTATTTTTAGTTATAAAACCATCACTGAGTTACCTTTACCCGAGTATGCCTTATATTATCAGCAGTCGAGAGCGATTAAGTCTTTTGAATTTACTGATCATAAAGGCCAAGCGTTTACTAAAAAGCAGCTCAATAATAAATGGTCATTGGTGTTTTTTGGTTATACCTCTTGCCCTGATGTTTGCCCTACAACGTTACAAAATTTAAACTTTATCTATGATGAGTTGCAAGCGATTACTGATCATAGCCAAGTGCTGTTAGTTACTGTTGATCCCCAACGAGATAGCCAAGAAAAACTGGCACAATATATTGCTTATTTTAATAGTGAATTTATTGCCTTACGAGCAGGGCATGAGGTGTTATTTCCATTTGCACGTAATATGGGATTAATGTACGCGATAAGTGGGGAAGGTGGAGATGATTACTTGGTAGATCATAGTGCGTCTTTGGTCTTAGTGAATCCTGCTGGTAAAATAGCGGCTATTTTTAAGCCCGAACAAGCCGTCGGCAGAGTACCGAGTATTGATAGTGATAAGCTACTGAGCGATTATCAAAAAATAGTCGCATTGTATTAATAGAAGTGCCTATGTAGATTACCCAGGCTCAAATGTAGGTCGGAATTTATTCCGACAATACTATCAATTGGTACTAATTTGTCACACTAAAGTACGACCTACAACTATTTACTCGCTACTAATGTTGTTATAAGTGATACCACTGACCGTCTGTTTTTAAAATAAACCAGGGTTTTGAATACCAATAATAGCGCCCCGGTTTGCTAATGCTAGCAGCCGTACAGTTACAGCGTATTCGTCCTATAGGTAAGTCACCACTAAAATTAATGGTAAAGCGACTATCTCCCTGCCAAGAGATTTTCTGTTTACCCAAACCTGAAATGTAACAATGTAAACCAGATTTATAAAAATCATCAGTTTCTATATTGAAGGTAATACTTGTAGCTTGTTTGAAGTTAAAAATGGTGTTGGCTTGTTCACCTAGTAATTCAATATTAAATGGCAATGAATTAAGTTTATCTCGTAAGGCTGAAATTTTGTCATAAGGCATAGAAGCTGGAAAACGGGGTATAGTGGTTAAATCTGTAGATAAACCTATGGCGCCTGATTGTTGAGAAAAACCAACAAAGTTGTTCTCTTTAAGCCAATGTTGTATTTCAGGGTCATATTCACCGTAAGGATAGGCAAAGTAATGCCAACTTTGTCCGGTTTTTTCTTTAATTATGCTTTCAGCTTTTAACAGTAAGGTCGTTTGTTGTGCTAGCCATTGTTGTTTAGATAAATTATCAGTGATCCGAGTTAATGAATCATGTTCAAAGCCATGATTGGCAATGATTACGCCTTCATCACCTAAAGCTTTTAATTGTGCCCATGACAGGTAGGGTGATTTTATTCCTTTAAGAAGAGCGCCTTCATTACGGTTGATAATACCGGGGTTTACGTAAATAGTGTAAGGGTAATTATACTCATCAAGTAGGGGGTTAGCATTGGTTAATACATCGATATAAGCATCATCAAAGGTAATTGCCACGGTTTTATTTTTTAATGGTTGCTGATTTTTTATGTTGTTAATTAGTTGTGATAAAGGGACAACATTGAAGCTGTTTTCTTGTAAATATTTTAGGTGCACGGAAAATTGTTCCGGTGTGATACTAGTACTTTTGGGCGTCGTGTCGCTTACATGGTGATATTGTAAAATTACCGCACTAAAACTAGAAAAATGAAACAAAAGTAAAAAAATGACTAAAAGTTTAGTTTTCATGAGGTTTTCTCTTGTAATAGCGACAGTGTAAAATAGCAGTAATATAAAATAGCGCCTTTTGCTTTAATAGGAAACACTTGTTGTTAATAAATACAAATATAGATCAACATAAGCAGTTATTGTTACAGGCATTGCCGATGATTATTACTGCTATCACTTGGTTCCGAGTAAGTGCAATTTTATGCTGGCCAAGGGAGTGACCTTGGCATGGTACGACAGGGTTAAAATAATGTATGCCTTTCAAGTAAAAATTAATCTTGATCAGGCTTTAAGCTAGGAATACTGGTACTTCCTATAGCATGTAATACTACGCCTATAGCAAAGCTGATAAAGGTAATGGCTCCCATGGAAGCTTTGTTGGCTTCGTTGACATCACCCGAATATATAAGTGTTAGTACAATGCCTATGGCGGTACAGGCAAAGCTTACTTTAGCCATAATAGCAGTGATTTTTTGCCATAAACGTTTAGGTAGGTGTTGTACTTCTTGCATGATGAGGCCATTAATTAGTAAATATTATCAGGCTAGTCTAACTTTTTAAAAAAACTGAGTATTGATAGTGGTCAAGTCATGGTTTGTTTTTATTGAATAGCAGTGTTTTTTTAGCATCAAAAAATATCATTATTTTAGCTAATATAAAACCACAGATTAAGCCCCAAGCATTGGCAGCCATGTCTAACCATTCACCATAACGATTTACATAAGGCTGTATTAACTCTATTGCGCCACTAAAAGCGAGCAAAGCTAAGGTGATAATAATCCAGTGTTTTGGCTGTTTTAATGCGGCAGGAAACATTAATGCCGCGTAAGCGATAAAATGATGAGTTTTATCTGTGCCTGGTACGCTCGGTAAGTGAGCGGCAGGCCAAAGAGATAACATCGCGATGGCGGTGAGTAATAGCAGGGTAATAGTGAGCCAATGTTTGCTAATAAACGTAATCATACGGTTTTTAATGTTTTTAAATTTAACAGTTTGACCATGATCGCACTAAATTATGGTAAATACCACTTAAGCGTTTAACTTCATAGTCATCGGCACCACGCTCACTGGTTAACACTTGAATTGATTGGTCAAGTTCAAACAATTGTTCTCGTTGTTGGCTCTCTTTCACTAAGCTTTGAACCCATAAAAAAGCACAAAGTCTACTACCTTGGGTTACGGGTTTTACTTGATGTAAGCTGGTTGATGGGTAAACAATAAGATCGCCGGCATTTAGTTTGACTTCTTGCGCGCCGTATTGTGTTTCTATTGCTAATTCACCACCTTCATAATCGTCAGGCTCGGAGAAAAACAGGGTTGCAGATACGTCAGTACGTAAAGATTGGCCATTAGCGAGTGACATAATGGCATTATCAACATGTAAGCCGTAATGGCCACCATATTGATATTGATTAAACTTAGGCGGAAATATTTTATTAGGTAATACCGCAGAAATAAACGTTGGATGTGTTGCTAATCGAGTCAATAATGTTTGACTTAAATGGCGTGTTAACTCGGCGTTATCATCAAGTTGCTGGTTTGCTTTAACATGAATAGCTTGACTACCCGCGCTGAGTTTACCGTCTTGCCATGGCGCACTAAGCAAGTGTTGCTTAAATTGTTGAACTTCATCTTTACTGAGAATTTCGGGAATAGAAAGTAGCATTATTATCTCCTTAAATTAATAAGATGTAGTTTGAGGGTAAATACAATTACGGTTTATATCTGCAATTGTAGGACAACCCATTAGTGCCATAGTAATCTCAAACTCTTCAATAAATAACCGTAACATATGTGCAACACCTAGTGCACCGGCAACCGCTAAACCATGTAGTTGCGGTCGACCTATCAATACTGCATCTGCACCCAGTGCAATCGCTTTAAAGGCATCAGAGCCGCGACGAATTCCGCTATCTAATAACAGAGTGAACTCTTGACCAACACGTTGGCGTATTTCAGGCAGCACAGTAATAGTTGCGGGCAGTCCGTCAAGTGTACGACCACCATGATTTGATACGACAACACCCGCTAAACCCATATTCTTCGCTTTTTCAGCGTCATCGGCATTAGTGATACCTTTAAGCAAAATAGGTAGGTTAGTTTGGCTTTGTAACCAAGCGATATCATGCCAAGTAGGAGCATTATTCATTATGCCGTTAAGAATAATACTTTGCTCAGGGCTTAATGTTTGCGGTGCTACGCCAGCATAAGGCGCCAAGTTAACCGCCTGTACATTTTTGGGTATTTGAAAATCAGCACGTTGAGCACGATTGCGTAAGCCATTAATAGGTGCATCTATGGTAATCACGAGTGTGCTATAACCCGCTTGTTCTGCACGTTTTACTAATGATAGTGTGGCTTGTTTTGACGCTTGGAAATATAGTTGAAACCATTTGTTGGCGGAAATATTATTTGCCATATCTTCCATAGACACTGAGGATAAGGTGCTAGTAATAAAACCTACTTTCATGACATTAGCCGCTTCAATTGTTGCTAACTCACCATGCGGATGAACTAGCTTTTGATAGGCGACCGGCGCAAGTAAAATTGGATATTTGAATGTTTCTTTGAGCAATTTACATTGAGTTGATGCTTGGCTAAAATCACTTAATATTTTAGGTTTTAACTTTATATTATCAAATGCTTGGCGATTACTCTGTAAGGTTAAGTCATCAGCAACACCGCCTTCAATATATTCAAATATATCGTGAGGGATAAAATCTTTGAATAAGCGCTGATAGTCACTAGGGCTGACGACGTTAGTGGGGATTTGAGTTAATTTTTCTCTTAACTTAATAGTATTGCTCATGTTATTTCGTGTAGTTGTGTATAGTGTTTTATAATATAAAATAGGCACACAAGCCAACATTTTGTCAGCTTGTGCTTGTTTTCATATGATAAAATTAACTGTTAAAAATCATATTCTACTGTTAATTTTGCGTTACGGGCATTACCAATATAAACAAAGCCACCACTGCGGTAACCTGCAAGGTAGTAGTCTTTATCAGTGACGTTACCAATATTTAACCGTACATTAAGTTGCTCATTAATTTTATAGCTAGCAAATAAATCAAGTACGGTGTAGCTTGGTATTTCAAATCTTCCAGCAGCACTATCTGGTTGGCCTACATAGTTTTCACTTGAATAAGTTGCAATACCGCCGATAGAAAACTGAGTAGTTGCTTGATAACGTAATTGTAAATAAGCACTTTCATCGGCAAAGTTTGCTAATGATTTTCCTGCATCATTACTGGTTACTCGTGGGCCACCTCGACCTTCAGTGATATGAATACCATCGTTATATGATTTTATTATTTCAGAATCCATTTTACTAGCGCCGAATAACAGGCTTAAGTTATCAGTAATATTGCCAACGGCAGAAACTTCAATACCTTTAACGCGATTTTCACCAGTATTTAAATTACCTGTTGTGGCGTAATCATCAGCGCCAACACTTTCCATTACATCTTCTTTGGTAATTTGGAACAGCGAGGCAGTTAATAATAACTTATCCTCTAACACATTCCATTTAGTACCTAATTCAATATTAGTGGTTGATTCAGGCTTACTGTCTTGAACTTGTTGAGAATCACCACATAGCCCCCCATAACCACAACTGCCACCTACGTCTGACTCACCACCGTTGATATTGCTTGAGGTACTATAAGTTAGATAAACATTAGCATCGTCATTGATATTATATACGGCGCCAATATGGCCATTAAATAAAGTGTCTGAATATTTATATTTGGTAGGCTCTGTAGCATCTCTGCCTAATATCGCATTTTCATAATCAAAATCATCAATACGTAAACCTAAGAATAGTGACCAGTTATCATTAAAGGTAATAGTATCCATAGCAGTGATAGATATTGTTTGTACTGAATAATCTGAGTCTTGTGCACCTTTAGTTATATCACGCTGAATAAGGCCATTTAAATTGTCAATTTCATTACCGTTAACATCTAAAATACAGTAACTATCTGAAAGATTACCACGACTTTCTGCAATACAGTTGGTTGAGCCATTGGTTACATTATATGCGCCATTAACCACATTAATGTCAGAATATTCAACGCCGAAAACAAACTGATGCTTAGTATTGGCAATATTACTGTCCATAAATACATTGAATCGGTTCACAAAATAATCTACGTCTTGCCAGCCTGTATGGGCACGACCTTCAATGGTAATGGTTGCTTCACCGCTATCACGTGTACTACCTGAAGAGCCTGTAGTTACATAGCCATTTTCAGTAGTACCATAACGTACGGTATTTTCTATTTTAAATGTGTTATTGATATCGTAGCCAGTTTTTAAAGTGAATACTTGCACTTCTGATTCTAAGAAGTCTTCATCTTGTACGTAGCTGGGAACGTTTTTAGCAATAGTGCTATCAGTAAGGTGATAACTACCTAAATCAGGACTGTCTTTGGCATCAAGATAGTATAAATCTGCAGCAAAATTTAATTTTTCAGATGCTTGGTAACTACCAGCAAGTGCCACACCTAAGCGTTCTTTATCGGCAGGTGAACGATCAGGGATATCTTTTTCGCTGTATAATAAATTCGCTCGTATCGCAGTATCATTATTAATTTTAATATTACTGTCTAAAGCAATACGACGGTAATTGTCGGTACCTAAACCGGCTTGTACTTTATTAAAATTATATTCAGTACTTGCTTGCTTGGTTATCGCATTAATTGCGCCACCAGTAGTACCACGACCAGCAAAAGTAGAGCTTGGTCCTTTAGTGATTTCTATTTGTTCAACGGCAAAGCTTTCACGGGTAGTCATGCCAGGGTCGCGTAAACCATCAACAAATACATCACTACGTGCTTCATGGCCACGTATAATATAGCGATCGCCAAAGGCATTACCATTTTCACCCGTACCTAAAGTAATCCCTGGTTGTGCCGCCAATATCTCACTTAAATCAGTTTTTCCTGATTCTTGTATCGCCGTTTGCGTTAGTACGCTAATGGTTTGTGGCGTGTCGGCTAGTGGTTTAACGTGACGGCTATCACCAGAAATTTTTGCTTTGTATGGAGCACCCGCTTCAGCATATGGATTAGTATCACTAGTACGCTCTTCAATGTGCATAGTATCAAGCACAATTGGTTCGTCATTTTGTTGCGCATTAATGGAAGCGCTAACTAATAATGCCGTGGTACTTAATAATAAAGCACTTTTACTGTGTGCAATGATTGGCTTTCGTAAACTTAGTACGGGTTTAAGTGTGCGAGTTTTCATGTTTTTTCCTATATAAAATATTAATTATTGGTGATAAGTGAATAGTCAATTGGTATCACCAAGGTTAAGCGCTCTCTTTTTAGTTGCTCAGGTGGTTCCGGTAAGGGTTCAGCCAGCGCTAACATAGTGAGTGCTGATTGATCTAATAACGAATGTCCTGAACTTTTTCTTATACTTTTACTGAGTATTTTCCCCATGGGGTTCATGGTAAATTGCAGATGAACAATACCCTTTTGTTTTTGTTTTTTAGCTTCAATAGGGTAGCGTTTGTATTGATTAAGCCAAGCCATTAAGTGAGTGTAATAATCTTTATTACTACCTTTAAAGCCACCGGTTGATTTTTGCGTACCGCTACCAGTGGCTTTAACACTAGTGATAGATAAAGATAGTTTTTCAGTGTCTTCTGTTACTGGAACTTTATCTTCACTTTCTTCTTTAGTGATGGTTTCTTCGGGTTTTATCTCTTCTTTTTTAATCGGCTGAAGCGTTTTTTTCGCTACGATATAGTCACCTTTATTTTTAGCGGGCGGCAATTTCTTAGTCGTTAATTGCTTTATAGGTGTATCCTTTTTTTTGATAAGCACTTTTTTTATTACCGGAGCCTTAATCGGTTTTTTCGGTATGATTTTTCTAAGCTTTTCTTTAGACTCTGACTCTTCTTTTAATAGCTGATTAGTCATATCAACATAAGTGCCTATTTGACCTAACCCTATATCAATGCCATTTTTACCTTCACCTGTTGCGCTGCCTACCTGTGTAGGAGTTGCATATGAAAAATAACTGACCGCAATCATGATATGAAATACTATTGAAAGCATTAGCATAACTACCCAGCGAAACCATGGAGGACTAAACATTTAATTTGCCATCGATTGTTGAGTAATCAAATTAATGCCTTGTACTTGATGTTGTCTAATAACATTCAATACGGTATCTAAATCAATTGCAGTTACCTGTTGATCAATATGTAAATTGATGTTATTTGGCACTTGTTGTGTTAATACTTGCTGCAACTCAGTTAATGAAATTTGTTTGTTATTCCAATAAATTTCATTATTTTTGGTAAGTAATATTTGTACAGGTAATGCTTTAATAGGGTTGTCAATATTACTTGCAATGGGATGATCAACGTCAACAGGTACAGAGGGCTGTATTGAGCCTGCAACCATAAAAAATATTAGTAATAAAAACACAATATTAATTAATGGAATAAGTGCATCATCAGCTGACTTCTTCCTTAATGATTTTATTAATAACTGCTCCATCGCTATTGGTTATCCTGCGTATTAAGTACATTACCTAGCGTTACTTGCATCATTCCTGAGCTTTTTAATTGTGTTAAAGTATCAACAATTTGTTGTACTTTTATTTTTGGCTCAGGAATTAATACCGTATGTATGTTGGGATCAAGTTGCGATGTTAATGTCAATAAAGTGCTGAATGTTTTCTTTTTTTTATTGCTTGGGTTAGCCCCATTAACTAACAAAGAAAATTCATTATTTTCATGTAATATTATTAATTGGGTTGTTACTTCATCCGTTGTGGTTGTGTTGCCCGCTGCTGACGTTTGTAAGGTAACGCTATGCCATTTTATGAAAGTTGAAGTCAGCATGAAAAACATCAGGAGAATGAAAACCACATCAATTAACGCGGTTAAGCTGATTGTTTTTTTAACTCTAGACGAGGTAATTAAACTGACATCGTTAGTTAAATTTAATGAGCTATTCATGATGCGTTTTGTAATGTAGCTGCAGGTTGCACTGTTTGTAGATGAGTATTCTTGTGATTAATCGTTGTTTGTAACGTAAATAACCAACCAATATCATCGCTAATCTTACCTGTTTCTACTTCTACCCTACGCTCTAACCAGCTATGAGCAATAGATACCGGAATAGCCACAGCCATACCTACCGCTGTAGTTAATAACGCTTGCCAAATTCCGCCCGATAATATTGCGGGGTTCACCTGCGAGCCTGCGGCTTCCATGGCTTTAAACGCTTCAATCATGCCTAATACTGTGCCAAGCAGTCCGAGTAATGGCGCAATTGTGGCAATGACTTCTAATACCCTAAGGTAACTATTTAATTGGCCAACGAGTAATTGCGCTATACGAATTGATTCTGCTTTAGCGTCACTAAGACTTAACGATGACTTATTGAAAAGTTGTAAGGTGCTGGCAATTATTTTAGCTCGTGGATTACTTTGGCCATCAACCAATGCTAACGCTTTACTGCGTTGGTTATTTTCAAGCAGAGACCTTGCAATATCCCCAAGTGTACTAGACAGTGCTAATGTTGCCCAAAGTTGCCATATTTTATAAAAAAAGAGAGTAACCGCAATGACAGAGCAGAGTGTTAACGCCCAAATCACAGCGCCACCATGGATGATAAATTGAATAAAAGTAAGCATAAGTATAGTTGCTAATCCGTAGATGGTAATATAAAAAGTAATAATAACGAAAATGCAAATGATTTTTATTCACGTTAAAGAATGTAATCAACGAATGATATTATTGGTTTATTTTAGTGTTATATAAATTTAATAAAAGGTTGAATTTAATGCTTAATCCTTAGAGATATCTAGAAAAAAATCTGCTCTTCGGCTCCAAGCCTTATAAACGCGTCTATGTTAAGGGCTTAACATAATGTTTTGTAGTGTGGTTTTTCTTATAACACTATTAAGTTATACTTAATAATTAGCGAGTGATATATCTTAAAGTAGTAGCGAGAGAATAAAATGAATCACAATCCCCTTAATAGACTTAAGTTAATAGCCATTTTCTGTAGAGTTATTGATAGTGGTTCAATGCGCAAAGCAGCAAAAACCTTAGGCATGACTGCTCCTGCGGTGAGTCAATTTATTGGTCAGTTAGAAGCTGAATTAGCTATTACGCTCATTTACCGAACAACACGAAAAATTAGTTTATCGGAAGCTGGTAAACAATATTATAGAGAAGGAAAGTTAATACTGATTGCCGCAGAAAATGCCGATAATGTTATCAACGAATTGAAGCAATCATTACAAGGTGAATTACGTATATCTTTGCCTGTGGGCCTAGCCACTACGCCTATTGCAGAGGCATTGGCTCCTTTATTGAAAGATAAACCCGAACTCAATTTAAGCATTATTGCCAGTGATGAGTACATCGATCCTGTAGAAGAGCGTATTGATATTTCAATGAGAGTAGGAAAACCGGAAGATTCTGGTTTGATTTATCATCACTTTGGCAATCCGGCTAAACACATATTTGCCAGTCCTAGTTATTTAGAAATTTATGGAGTTCCTGTTATTCCTGCAGATCTTGATAAACATACTTGGTTAGGCTTAAGACATAACAGTGGTTTAAATGATATGTATTTTACCCAGCCAGAAAAGATTAAGACGGCTTTTACCCCTAAACTTAGAATGAAATTTAATGATCTTAACTCAATGATCGCTCATGTTAAACAAGGTTTCGGCCTTGCTGTTTTACCTAAATTAGAAATAAAACACTTACTTAAAAGTGGCGAATTAGTGCCTGTGTTGGCTGATTGGTCGATGGAAGGTTATCACCTCTACGCGCTTACCATGGATAAGAATCTGTCTATGAAAGTGAAAGTTGCGCTAGATATGCTAAAAGAGTATTTTACTAAACACCAAGATCACTAACAAACTGACTATAGCTAGCGTTTATTTAAAATAACCAACAAGCGATTAGCAAAAATACCTAGGTAGCCCCAAGCGGCAGTGATACAAGCAAAGGTGAGTATCACCATACCAACAATTTGCCATAAATGATGATAAAAATATCCTAGGGCAATAAATAATATTCCTAAAGCAAAAAGGCCAAGTCCGCGTAAAAAGATAGTTAAACTACGCTGTGGATCTTGACCTAATTTAGCGAGTAAATTATTCATCTATGTTGGCTTGCCCTGAGCCTGTTGAGGGAATGCGGGCTTAATAGTAAGAATGTTCGCCGCGTTCATGTTCAGTGGCATCTTTCACGCCTTTAATTTCATCACCCATTAACTCAAGTAGTTGCGTTTCAATACCATCTTTAACCGTAACATCAATTTGGCTACAACCATTGCAGCCGCCACCAAATTGTAATACCGCATAACCATCATCGGTTATCTCAACTAAAGTACATTCACCACCATGCCCGGCAAGCTGTGGGTTAACTTCTGCTTGCAGAAAGTAATGTACACGCTCAAAAAGCGTAGCGTCATCAGCGACTTTACGTAATTTAGCGTTAGGGGCTTTTAAGGTAAGTTGTGAGCCCATTTGATCGGTAACAAAATCGATTTCGGCCTCTTCTAAGAAACCTTTGCTGTCAGCATCAACCATGGCAGAGAAACCTTCAAAAGGTAAGGTAATATCATCGGGCTCGACTGCATCAGCTGGGCAATATGAAACACCACATTCAGCCTTGGCTGTACCGGGGTTTACAACAAATACACGAATATGTGTGCCTTCTGCTTGTTGAGATAGCAGCTTAACAAAATGTTCTTGGGCGGTAGGTGAAATAGTGATCATAATACAGGACTCTCTTTGCTCTTAAACAGTTATACTTGAGTACTTTACTCAAGTATAGCCATTTTACTCCGCAATGTTGTGATGTGCTAATGATTTTTATGCTTTTATTTGCTATTTTAACAAGGATCAAATAAAGGAAAATTTAATGTTGCTATCTCGCCTGTTAATTTTGTTGTTTTTATTCACTTCATTTACCTCTTCTCATGCTGCTTCGGTACAAGATTACTTACCTAAAAAGGCCAGTTTTGATCCGCTAATCCCATTACCTAAGCAAACGTTGGGCTTTGAAATAGGTCAACGTCATGTAAGGCATGATCAATTAAAACAGTATTTTAACACGCTAGCCAATAGTTCAAAGCGGTTAAAAATTACTACTATTGGCCAAACTGCTCAATTACGCGAGCAATTTATAATTACCATTTCGAGTGAGAAAAATTTAGCTAATTTAGCTGAGATTCTTATTAATAGAAATATAAATAAAAAAGTTTCACCATTAACTAAAAAAAAGCAGGCAGTAAATGAGCCATTAGTTTTATGGCTTGGCTATAGTGTTCATGGTGATGAGATTAGTGGTGCCAATGCCGCAATGATTGTTGCTTATTATTTGGCTGCCAGTAAAGAAGCAACCATTGCAACTATGTTAGATAACACCATTATTGTCTTAGAGCCAAGTATTAACCCTGATGGTATGGACCGCTTTGTTAATTGGGTTAGTACTTATCGTGGTTCTGCTAATAATGCGGATGCCCAGCATATTGAGCACCATCAAGGCTGGATTAGCGGTAGAACTAATCATTTTTGGTTCGATTTAAACCGTGATTGGTTACTGTTAACGCAGCAGGAAAGTCGTAATAGATTAAAATACTTCCATCAATATCAGCCAAACGTTTTAGGTGATTACCATGAAATGGGTGCTAACAGCAGTTATTTTTTTCAACCGGGTATTCCCAGTAGAACCCATCCGCTGACACCTAAGCAGAATATTACCCTAACTAAGGCGTTAGCAAAATATCATGCGAAAGCGTTAGATAAAGCCCAGCGTTTATATTACAGCGAAGAACATTACGATGATTTTTTCTATGGCAAAGGCTCTACTTACCCTGATATTAACGGTGGTATCGGTATTTTATTTGAACAAGCCAGCTCCCGCGGTATGCAGCAAGATACCGTTAATGGCTTACTAACCTTTGAGTTTGGTATTCAAAACCATGTATTCACTTCGCTTTCAACCATTGAAGGTGCCTGGCAAAATCGCAAAGAACTAAAAAAGTATCGTCAGAGCTTTTATAAACAAGCGCTAAAGCAAGCTAAAAAACAAAAGTTTGATGGTTACTTGATCCATGAAGCAAAAGATAGCTATCGATTACATGCTTTGCTCAACACGTTAGCGCAACATCAAATAAATGCTTATGCGCTTGCTAAAAATTTCAGCTATAAAGGGAAAGAGTATATCGCTGAAAATAGTTATTATGTGCCATTAAAACAAAATCAATATCGAGTAATTGAAGCGTTATTTAATCAACAAACTAACTTTGCTGATAACACCTTTTATGATGTTTCAGGTTGGACTATGCCACTGGCAATGAATATTAATTTTGAAAAAATTGATAAGAAAAGGGGATTAAAGTTAACCAATAACCCTTGGGCTGCTAAGGACATTACCCAAGTGAGTAAAGTTAATACTACCAAGAACGATTATGCTTATGCTTTTGAATGGCATCACTATTTAGCACCTAAATTATTAAACCAATTATTAAGTAAGAAAATTAAAGCTAAAGTGGCGACCGGCGGTTTCACCAGTGAGGTAGACGATAAAAATCGTTTTTTTGCTAGTGGTACCATAATCATTCCTGCGGCAATTCAAGTAGAGCAAAATTGGCGAGCTACCTTGGCTGAATTAGCGATCAATAGCAACATTGAATTAGTCACTATAAATAGCGGCTTAACTAGTCAAGGCATTGATTTTGGTAGTAGTTCTTTTGCGTCTTTAACAGCGCCGAAAATTTTACTATTGGGTGGTAAAGGCATCTCTCAATATGAAGCAGGGGAAATTCGTTTTTACCTTGATGAAACCTTGCAGATACCGTTAAGCATTATTGAACATTCTCGCTTGAATAATGTTGATCTGGCTAATTATAGTCATGTAATTTTAGTGGATGGTGATTACAAAAAATTATCAGTTGAACATGCGAGTAAATTGAAAGCTTGGATAACGCGAGGCGGCGTGGTCTTTGCTCAAAAGCGTGGCGCGAAATGGTTAGCTGCGCAAGAAATTTTATCAGCTGATTTTGTCAGTAAAAAACAAATTGCCCAATTATTTGATAGTGAACAATTAAGCTATAAAGAGAAAGAAAAACTTAGCGCTAGAAAACGCATTGCCGGTGCAATTTTTGCGACTAAACTTGACACATTACATCCATTATCTTTTGGTTATAGTAACGCTAAGTTACCTTTATTTCGAAATAGCACCTTAATTATGGATACCGGGCAACAACCTTTCATCACGCTAGCAAGATATACCGCGACACCTTTACTGAGTGGTTACACAGATAAAAATTTAGTTAATCGCTTGGCTCATAATGCCGCTATTGTTGCCCATAATTATGGTGAAGGTAGGGTAATCGCTAGCACTGATGTGTTAGCCTTTCGTGGTTATTGGTTGGGTAGCGCAAAACTGCTGGCGAATAGTTTGTTTTTTGCCAAAACATTTAGTGTTGAAGCTGAATAACCTGTGCTCTGGTTAAATCATATCATTACTTTGGTAAGGTTAAACATACGGTCACTACCGTTACTTTTTCCACGCCTGTGCATTTTAATAGTTTGCTGATTTCACTGGCGGTACTCCCTGTGGTTAATACGTCATCGACTAGTACTACATGTTTAACCTCGTTCGTTAATGGTTGACGTAAAGTAAAAGCATTGGCTAAATTATTACGCCTTTGTTTACCTGTTTGGCCTACTTGACTGGTGTTTTTTTTAACACGCGTTAAGGCTGAACCTTGATAAGGGAGTTGTAATTGTTGCGAAAACGGTTTGGCAATTAAATGTGCTTGATTATAGCCACGCAGTTGCCATTTGCTGATATGTAGTGGCACACTCAAAATAAGATCTACGGATGATGTTAACTGTGTTTGTTGCCATTTTTTTGCCAGTAATGCGGCAAATAATGACGCTACCTCAAACCGCCCTTGGTATTTTAATTGTGATAGCCAATGGTTGAATGGGGCTAAGTACGGCGACAGACAAAATAAGTGGTCGAAATGAATATTCGGTAAGCTTCTGTTTACCGCTGGCCAATTAAGTAAGTCTCCTTGAATAATTATTTGTTTGAATAGCGGTAAATCAGCTAAACAAGCCGAACATATTAATGGATGTTGCTGGGGGGCATTGCCGCACAAATCGCACTGAGAAAAGGTTAGTCGTAGGCGCTGATAATAAGCTTGCACTTGTGACTGGCAATTGTTTTTTAGTTTGCTTAACGCTAGCCATTCCATTGTTATCATCCATTTTGTAAAATAGTCTTCATTCAATTACCGACTCATTAAGAGATAAGCATGGCAGAAACGCTGCAATTTTCCACTTACCTTGAACCTAAAAAGCACTCTATCCCCCTTGTTTTACTCCATGGTTGGGGCTTGAATTCAGCGATATGGCAACCACTGATTGCTAATTTAACCACTGAATTCACCGATGTTTTTCAGGTGATAACTATCGATTTACCTGGCTTTGGCGCCAATATTAATAAAAAAATCAGTCCTTATTCTTTGGCTAATATTTGCCAACATATTACTAATACGATAGCGCAACCGGCAATTTATTTAGGCTGGTCATTAGGGGGGCTAGTTGCTACTGAAATGGCATTAACATACCCTGAAAAAGTACTGGCTTTAATTACCGTAGCAAGTTCACCACGATTTGTTGAGCAAAAATCAGCAGCAGTTGTTGATGACAAAGCGGTTAATCAGCTTGTTTGGCCAGGGATAAAACCACAGGTGCTTAATGCTTTTCATCAGCAACTACAAATAGATGCCAAAAAAACCATTAATGGCTTTTTAAAGTTACAAGCAATGGGAAGTCCTCATGTTCGCCAAGACATAAAACAAATTAGCCAATTAGTTTTTCAGCATGACATGGCCAATAAAAACACCTTGGACGAATCATTAAAACTATTAGAAACAAGTGATTATCGCTTAAGGTTAAAAGATATAAACCAGCCTTTTTTACGTTTATATGGCAGTGCCGATAGTCTTGTGCCGAAAGCAGTTATTGAGCAGGTAGCTAAATTTGCTAAGAATAATAGTAAACAGCATATATTTATAGGGGCATCTCACGCACCGTTTATTTCGCATCTTGATGATTTTACTCAAGTACTAACAGACTGGCTGTTATCTCAGCTTAGCTGTTGATTTTAAATAGTGCATTATAACTTATGATATTGATTTGCACTTTACTTCTCTGTCTTTTTGGTTAATAATTGAACAGTGCAAGGTGGGCGAAATAAGGCAACTCGAATGGAAATACAATCAGCATTTAATTCAGGTGTACAAGGATTTCAAAAAGCAACTGAAGAGGCTAGTCTAGCGGCAGCAAATATAGTTGCTGCAACTAGTGCTAACCGCGATGAAAACACTATTAGCCAAACCTCAATGAATAATACGCAAAAAATACCAGACTTGAATCAATCAATTGTTGATTTAAAAGTTGCTGAGTTTCAAGCGAAATCATCAGTACAAGTAATAAAAACTGCTGATGAAGTGCTAGGCACTTTACTGGATGTAACCGCTTAAAATTGTTTGGCTATGATCTAATTAATTATGAATATTACTCCACAGGCGCCTAACTTATCTATTCCAACTGTGCTTAATCCGCATACGGAAAGCTTGCGTCGAGAAAATAATCAACGAGAAATTATTACTCAACCTGCGGCACTTGGTCAGTCGGCAGCAGAGAAAGGCGTATCTTCTGATAAAGAGCGCGGTAGAACACCTGCTCAAAATAGCGAGAATATTGATTTTGCTAGCTTAAAAGAAAAAGCAGAATTAGCTAACAATAGTATCTCAGAGCAAAAAGGTGATCAACAGAGCGAGCACAAAGAACAAGAGAACAAAAACTCACCTCAACACTCGGCAATAAATGAAACACCAAATGATGAAAATACCAATGATTTATCTGAAAGTGATGCTCAGTATAAAGATGTTCAAAAAGAGCGCATAATTAATGAGCTACAGCGTCGAGATAAAGAAGTACGCTCTCATGAATTAGCACATGCGGCGGTAGGGGGCTCGTTTACCGGAGCGCCTAAATATTCTTTGGAAACCGGTCCCGATGGCCAAAAATATGCAACTGGAGGTGAAGTGTCGGTAGATCTATCCACCGTAGCAGGTAATCCCACGGCAACGATTGCAAAAATGCAAAAAGTGCATGCTGCGGCTTTAGCTCCAGCCAACCCCTCAGCACAAGATACTCAGGTTGCTGCGAGCGCGATAAAAATCATTCTGCAAGCGCAATCTGAACTACAGTTACAAGATACTCACACCCCAACAGCCGCTGACGATAATGAAAGTTCATCAACGATTGGCTCAGGTCAGAAAGATGAAAGTGAAGCAGATAATGAACATAGCTTTGATGCTTTTATGAATAGAACATTGACAGCAGAAGAGCATATTGCGCCAACACAATCAAATGAAGTATTGCAACGTGCGGTAAGAGTTGAAACTTTTTATTCTAATATCACAGAGGCTTATGAAAAGCCTGCTCGTTATCAGTTTCAATTAACCGCCTAGTTTTTATCAGTAGGCGCTAGTTTAATCGATAAAAAAACCTGCATGTGCAGGTTTTTTATTGGATTTAAATAACATCTTTTTGAGCAAGTTAAATTCCGTAGTCTTGGCGATATTTTTTAATACTCGCTAAACTTAACGCTAATTCCGCATCTGCAGCTTCATCACCGTTAAGCTGTTCTTCAAGAAAAGTGACTACGTCAGTGAGGGTAACAATAGAAATCACCTTAGTACCAAAATCACGTTCAACTTCTTGAATAGCGGATAATTCACCTTGGCCTTTTTCTTGGCGATCTAGGGCGATTAACACCCCTGAAAGTTCGGCATTGTGTGCTTTAATTATTTCCATTGATTCACGAATGGCGGTGCCAGCGGTGATCACATCATCCACTAGCATAACTTTGCCAGTAAGCTCAGCGCCAACCAAACTGCCACCTTCACCATGGGTTTTCGCTTCTTTGCGATTAAAGCAATAAGGTACATCTAGGTTGTGATGATCAAATAGTGCTACCGTGGTGGTCGTGGCAATAGGAATACCTTTATAAGCAGGGCCAAATATTAAATCAAAATCAATGTCAGCATCAACAAGTGCCGCAGCGTAAAATCGTCCTAAACGTGCTAAGTCGCCACCGGTTTTAAATAAACCGGCATTAAAAAAATACGGACTAGTACGGCCTGATTTTAAAGTAAACTGGCCAAAGCGCAGTACTTGTTTAGATAAAGCAAACTCAATAAAGTCACGTTGATAATCTTTCATTTTTTTCTCCAAACTATTTTGCTTTTTTTAGCTTAAGGCTGCTTTTTGGTGGTCGAATAATTCATTGATGGCATCTTTAGATAGCTGCATCATGGCTTGCATTTCTTCAAAGCTAAAAGGCTCTTCTTCAGCGGTGCCTTGCACTTCAATAAGCTTACCGGTGTCAGTCATAACCACATTCATATCAGTTTCGGCATTTGAGTCTTCTGCGTAATCTAAATCAGCGACTGGTTCGCCTTTATAGATACCAACAGAAATAGCGGCAATCATGTGCTTAAGTGGATTCGTTTTAATGATATCTTTAGCACGCATATAATTTAGCGCGTCAACTAAAGCAACACAAGCACCAGTGATTGCAGCGGTGCGGGTGCCGCCATCGGCTTGAATTACATCACAATCTACTGAAATAGTATTTTCACCTAAGGCTTTTAAGTCAACTGCGGCACGTAAAGCACGGGCAATTAAGCGTGAAATCTCTAAGGTGCGTCCGCTTTGTTTGCCAACAGCGGCTTCTCTGCGCATACGCGTATGAGTAGAGCGCGGTAACATGCCATATTCAGCAGTAATCCAACCTTTACCTTGGCCTTTTAAAAAACGTGGTACACCAACGTCAACAGAAGCAGTACAGATAACTTTGGTATCGCCAAACTCAATAAGTACTGAGCCTTCAGCGTGAGTGGTAAATTGACGAGTAATGGTTACTGGGCGAATTTGCCCTAATGTTCTGCCGCTTGGACGCATAATGTGACCCTTTTAATAAGCTTAAATAAAATAATTGCCGCTATTATAATGCCTCAACAGTTTTTTTGAAATATAGTTAAGACAATAAAGGTCATCTTGCCTGTAGGTCATCATTAATTATGGTATTTTAAATCGTGAGAAGAGTATGAAACCAATTTTATTAGCCGTATTCACTTTACTATTAAACAGCTATTTGTTTTTTGTCGGCTCTGTATCTGCACAGTCAGCTTATGTAAAGTTAACAAAGGGCGACTCATTAGCTTCGTTGTCATTAACCTATGAGTTACCAGCATATAGTAAGGTTTATGATGAGCAGCGTGATCCCTTTAATGATGCTAATGCCGCTTTGGCGTTGGCGAAAAAAACCAAGCGTAATGTTTTGATTGAGATCGGGGGGAATTGGTGCACTTGGTGTCATAAAATGGATGCCTTCTTGTTAAAAAATCCTGATGTTTATCAAGCATTACATAGCAAGTATGTACTACTAAAAGTCAATGTGAGTGATAGCAATGACAACGATGCTTTTATGAAGGCATTACCGCCGGTACTAGGCTATCCTCATATGTATGTCTCTACCGCGAGTGGCAAAATGTTGTGGTCAAAAGACACCGCAGAGCTGCAAGATAGTGACGGTTATTCAACAGGGTATTGGTTAGATTTTCTGCAGCAGTGGCAATTAAAAGCACAACACCGATAAGGAATTATTTGTTGAAATCATTTTTTGATCAAAGCTATCAAACACCTCTTTGGTTTAACGAGAAAGAGCTTACCAAAAAGGTACTGAGCCGAAAAGTTAGCCGCCGAAATTTATTAAAATCAGCGGCAGGGGCCACGGGATTGATGGCGTTACCTGCCTTTGCACTTGCTCCTCATGCCCAAGCCTCTTTAGCAAAATTAAAAGAAACGGATCCTTGGTTAACGCTTGATGCCACACTCGCACATTTATTACCTAAATCAGCAACAGGGCCTAGTGCCGCTGATATTAATGCGCTGCCTTATTTGTATCAAGTAATGACGGTACAGCCAACTTTACCGCAAGAAAAAGACTTTATTGTTAAAGGCGTTGGTTGGTTAAATGGCTTTGCTAACAGTGAATACAGTAAAACATTTGTGCAGTTATCTGTGCAAGAAAAGGAGTTGTTACTGCGCACTATTAGCCGCTCACGTGCCGGTGAAAATTGGCTAAATACCTTATTGAATTATATTTTTGAAGCAATGTTAAGCCCGCCTGCTTACGGTGGTAATCCTAACGGCATTGGTTGGCAGTGGTTAGAGCATCAAGGCGGTTTTCCTTTACCTGAAAAAGGTCAACGTTATTTTGAGTTACCGCCACGCGCAAAAGTCAAAGTTCAAGGTACGGTAAAAAATACAATTTCAGTGCGAAATATAGCGGTTAAAAGAAGTAGTAAAGCATGAACAAGATAAATAAAGTCGATTATGATCTCTGTATTGTAGGGAGTGGCGCTGGTGCTTCACCAGTGGCTTACGTAATGGCAAAAGCCGGTGCGAAAGTTTTAGTGTTAGAGAAAGGCCCATGGCTAACCGAAGAACATTTTTTTAAAGATGAATTAGCCATTAGTATTCATGATGCCTATAACCCTAAACTGAGTGATGAACAGCATGTTATTGAAGAAGAATACCAAGATGAAGACGGTAACTCTTTCTGGCAAGGGGAGGCGACTAGTGATTCCGGTTGGAGCTGGTGGAATGGCACAGTAGTCGGTGGCTCATCTAATTTTATGAGCGGTTATTTTCATCGCTTAAAGCCGATAGATTTTCGTTTAAAAACAGAATTTGGCGCTATTGAAGGTGCTAATGTTGTTGATTGGCCGATTAGTTACGCTGAACTTGAACCTTATTATGCCATAGTAGAACGTGAAGTCGGGGTTTCAGGTCGTGTTGTTAAACACCCCCATCAAGAGCCACGCTCAACCGATTTTCCTTATCCGCCTATTAACGAAGTGCCAATGTCGTCATGGATAGATAAAGCCGCAACAAGCATTGGTTATCATGCCTTGCCAGTACCAAGAGCGATATTGTCGCAACCTGCCATGGGCCGCCGCAGCTGTGAGTATTCGGGCTATTGTAGTAGTTATGGTTGTTCGTCGGGTGCTAAGGGCGGTGGTAGGGCTGCGCTACTTAATCATGCGGTTGCTACGGGTAATTGCACCATTAAACCGAATGCTAAAGTGTATAAAATAGCCACAGATAGCGCCGGGGAAATTACCGGTGTGCATTATTACGATGGCAAAGGCCGCCAACAAAGTGTTAGCGCCACCACCTATGTAGTGGCCTGCCAGGCGGTAGAAACTTCGCGTTTGTTGTTAGCGTCTACCGGCGAAAAATTCCCTCATGGTTTAGCGAATAATAGTGGTCAGGTAGGTAAAAACTTACTGTTTAGTGGTGGTGGTACCGGCAGTGGCGATTTTATTTACCAGCAGCTCAGTAAACAACAGGTAAAGGATTTAAAAGTTGTTGGCCCATTTATCAATAGAGCATTGCAAGATTGGTATCAAATTGATGATAAAGCTTTTGTTGGCGCCAATACTAACGGTCAGGCAAAAGGCGGCACCATTGATTTCTTATTCCATCAAAACCCTATCGCTAGAGCGCGTGGCACACAATGGGGTGTTGATGATGAAGGTGAAGACAAATTACTCTGGGGTGAGGAGTTAAAACAAAGTATCAAACAAGAATTTACTTCCTATAAAACCCTGCGTTTTGAAGTGTTCAATGATTGGCTACCCACAGACGACTGCTTTGTTGCTTTAGACGATGAAGTAACCGATAAGTGGGGCGATCCGGTAGCAAAAGTACGTATTGGTTATCATGAGCATGATTTAGAAGTAGGTGAATATCTATCACTAAAAGCAGAAAAATTATTGCATGCTTTAGGAGCAAAAAATATATCTTCTTCGGTGAGTGGTTACCCTGCAACCAACTTAATGGCGGGCGGTTGTCGTTTTGGTGATGATCCGAAAACATCGGTATTAAATAAAAACTGCCAAGCCCATGAAGTGGATAATTTATATGTTACCGATGGCTCATTTATGCCCACAGGTGGCAGTGTGCCTTATACTTTTACTATTTATGCCAATGCCTTTCGCGTCGCTGAACACATCAAACAGCAATGGCTTAAGTCTGTGTAAAAATGATAACTGGGGCTAGAGAGTGAATGTAGCCCTTCATCTTTGATGCGCTTAAGTTTACTCAATTGGCGCTACTTTAACAAAATGCATATCGCGGTATTCGTGGTTATTACTCACTTCGCGTTTAAAAGGGGTTAAATCAAAGTTGCTAACCTTGCCCTCAACATCTAGCTTAAAATGAATAAAGGCATCGCTAGCGGCATTTTTATTATCCCAACGAATAACAAAAGAATGATCATTAAAGGGCTCTAAACTACCTTGTAGGGTGCTCATTTTAGCACTGCTAACCCGTAAGCCTTTGCTGGTATTGTTAATAACAATGTTACCAAACCAAGTATCTTGAAACGTACCCGCATAAGCCTTATTAGGCAAAATGGTTTTGCCTGAGCCTTTAGGGGTTTTATGCTTAGCTAAATATTTTCTCCGCTTTTCTGCACGTTCTCTTTTATAATCTACTACCCAATCAACTTGTTTAGCATCAGGGATAAAACTCCGTAAAATGGTTTGCATTACCGCGGCACGAGCACCGGAATTGTCGCCATTATTAAGAAGAACGACACCCAGTGCTAATTCAGGAATTAGGGCAACATAAGCCTGCATGCCAGACAGGGTACCAGTATGAGAAATAAGCTCATAGCCTAAAAAATCACTTTTACGCCAAGCTAAACCATAGGTTTTAAAGTGACTATTATTGCGCACTGCTTCTTCTTTCGCTAAGGGTAAAATAGTGTGCGCTTGCCACATGTTAGTTAATTGTTTAAAACTAAAGGCAGCATTGTCTGTTTGATTGTTTTTTGTCTCTAAAAAAGTTTGTAACCAAGAGATCATGCTGCTGGCATTACAGACAATACCGCCTGCTGCAGCTGACACCAGAGCTTGGCCGTTAATGCCATTACGTGGAATTTTAAACAGCTTACCATTGCGCTCACCGTGAGGGATGGCAACATTTTTCAGCGCTATTTCAGGCATATCGCCAGCGAAACAATTCATTTTTAACGGTTTGAAAATACGCAGGGCCACAAAATCTGCCCATGGCATGCCACTCACTTTAGCCACTAGTTCACCTGCGGTAATATACATTAAATTACTGTAAGCATATTTACTGCGAAAGCTATATTCAGGAGAGAGGTGACGTAAGTTGGTAATAATTTCTGCTCGAGTAAAACCTGAAGGCTCAGGCCATAACATGCTATCGCCGGCACTACTCACTAAACCACTTTTATGGGTTAATAAATCTTCAATGGTGAATTCGCCAGTAACCCAATGGTCTTGCATTTTAAAGTTGGGTAAATAATCAGTCACCTTGTCTTGCCAGTTAATTTTTCCATCATCAACCAAAATAGCTAAACTTGCTGCGGTAAAAGCTTTACTGGTTGACGCTAGACGAAAATAGGTATGTTGATCAACCTTATCCTTGGTATTCATCTCTTTGATACCGTAGCCTTGTAAGTGCACCACTTTATTTTTATGGACAATGCCCACCGACATCCCTGGAATATAAAACGCTGCGCGCGCTTTTTTCACCACGGCGGCAATTTCTTTATCGCTGATGCCATTAGCTAACTCAGTAGCCGCTTTGGTCGCTGCTTGAACCCCAGGTGAAAACAGCTTGAAGAGTAAAATAGCGCTAGTAATGAGTAAACTTTGTTTAATATTGATCATAAATTATTTTATATCGTCGGTAATTAATGTAGTGACAAGGTGTAATTAAGCATTTTTATTTGCATCGGTAAATGATCCTCACCTTTACCTTGAAATTCACGTTCGGCCTCAATATTGATATAACGAATGCCATTCATTTGTGCATAAACCGATAAAGAACCGTCATCTTCTTCGATATCGGTAGTGACAACCGGGTTCTGTAAAACCGCGTTGAAACCTTTAGCCTGCATTTGTACAAAGTCTTGCTTGTTAGTAACAAAAAATAAATCGTCTTCATCACCGATTAAAGGTGTTACCTTGCTTAAATATCTGGCGCCAGTGCTCAGCTTATACCGATAACGTATCATCGATACATTGCCTATGCCGCCTTGACCATCATTCTTATAGCCTTGGGTATTATTATGCACAGCAAGCCAGGTGTTTTGTTTATTTAAGCCGCCCATTTTGGTCACAATAAATTGTCCTAATGCTTGCGCACGCTTGACTGCTAGCTGAAAATTACGGGAAGAAATGGCCAGCTTAGGGTTAAGGTTTTTAACAGAGTCTCTAATGCCATTTAGGGTGAAAATACGGTTTGGGTCAACAAATACTGTTTGCTTATTAATGCTCAAAGCAATTTGACGTTGACCTGCCTGCCTAAGTATTAAAAAGCGTCCTTTTTCTTGGCTGATTTTTTTTGCCAGATATTGATTAGCAACATGCTCATTTTCATGGGGGGCGAAAAACACCTGACGACTGGCAATATTATCATTACCAACCACTTCTAAATAAATATCACTTTGTTGATGAAACACCACCGCAATAGATGAAGCGAACAATAAAGATAACATCCGTTTATAACACCGCTGTTTCTGCAAGCACTAAACGCTTGGTGCTGGTATCTAAAGTCGCTAAGGCACCAACAGGAATAGTGGCTAAATCGTCAATATGACCAATCATTACCCCGCTAAGCACAGGAATGTTTAAGTTTGAGAATCGATCACGTAATACTTGCTCAACACTTAATGATGGCGCCTTAGTTGCTCGGCAATCGCTGCATTTGCCAAAGACGATGCCCGCTAATTGCTCTAAACGGCCAGCGAGCCATAAATGCGTTAACATGCCATCAATACGATAAGGAGCTTCTTCAACGTCTTCTAAAAATAAAATTTTGCCACGATAATCGGGCTCATAAGGACTGCCAACTAATTTCACCATTAATGATAAGTTACCACCAATAAGTTCACCGCTGGCTTTTCCGGGGTGCAATACGGTTAAACGATTATCTTTTTCGGCGGTGCCTTCTTTTGCTGCAAAGGGGGGTGGTGTCGCTAATTCGGTTGGCGCTACTGGGTTGAAGAGGATCTTTTTAAAGTTTGCTAAGGCGTAATCAGTAAAGTTTTGTCGCGCAATAGGGCCATGGAAGGTAATTAAACCAGTACGAGCAGTAATGGCATTAAGTAAGGCGGTGATATCACTATAACCGATCAGTACTTTTGGATTTTTTTTGATCAGCTCATAGTCCAATAAAGGTAAAATTCGTGGGGTGCCGTAACCGCCGCGCAGGCAAAAAATACCAGCCACCTCTTGATCAGCAAACATGGTATTTACATCATCAGCACGTTGTTGATCTTGTCCGGCTAGGTAACCATAGCGTTGCCATAAATTTTTACTGTGTTTTACCTTAAAACCAAAAGACTTTAAAACATCGGTAGCAAAAGCTATTTCTTCATTTTCCCAAACATTACTTGCTGGCGCAATAAGGCCAATAACATCGCCGGCTTTTAAGCGTTTAGGCTTGATTTTTTTGCGAGTATTGCTAGCTTGCTGCTTAGCAAAAGCTGACGGAAGCAAGGTTGCTGCTACGGTAGTAGCAACTAAGGCTTTGAAAAAATTGCGTCTTTGCATTATGTTTATCTCTGATCTTTTGAAGGTCTATTAACGCAATAATTGTTGATAAAGTAAAGAATAAAAGTTTTCTAAATATTCGAATAGTTGAAATATAATATTGTTAAAAGTCTTTTTTTTCAATACTTCGCATTTATAGTGCGCTTGGGTATAATTAGCCTAACTATCTTAATTAGATTTCTGGAATATATTATGATCCACAGCATGACGGCATTTGCCCGAGTTGAAATTAAAGGTGATTGGGGCAATGCAGTTTGGGAAATTCGCTCGGTTAACCAACGGTTTTTAGAAACGTACTTTCGTTTACCTGAACAGTTTCGTGGCATAGAGCCGGTATTGCGCGAACGTTTCCGCAAACAATTAAGTCGCGGCAAAGTAGAGTGTAATTTACGCTTCAATGCCAACCCAGCGGCTAAATCAGAGCTTGCACTTAATGAAAAGCTTGCTTTACAGCTCATTCAACATGCTAACTGGATTAATGAACAAACATTAAACAGCCAAGTAAATCCGCTAGAAGTAATGCGCTGGCCTGGCGTTATGGAAGCACCCGAAGCCGATATGAGTGCCATTCAAAGCGAATTATTAGCGGCATTTGATACCGCTTTAAAAGACTTTATTAGCGCCCGCGCTAGTGAAGGCGCAAACCTTAAAGTGATGATTGAACAACGCCTTGATGCTATTAGCAGTGAAGCGGATAAAGTGCAGAAGTTTATGCCAGAAATTATTGAATGGCAGCGTAAACGCATTATCGACAAATTCACTGATGTTAGCATTGATTTAGACTCAACTCGCGTTGAACAAGAACTAGTATTATTAGCGCAAAAAATGGATGTTGCGGAAGAACTAGATCGCCTAAATAGTCATGTTAGCGAAACGAAGAAAATATTGCAAAAAGGTGGTGCCCAAGGCCGTCGTTTAGACTTTATGATGCAAGAGTTTAATCGCGAAGCCAATACCTTAGGCTCTAAATCAATTAACACTGATGTAACCGCCAGTGCCGTTGAGCTTAAAGTGCTAATTGAACAAATGCGTGAGCAGATTGCTAATATCGAGTAGTTAACTGCCAAGTTCCAAACTGTTCTGTAAATCATATAAGGCCCCGTAATTCGGGGTTTTATTGTTTTTAACGTTTCCATTTGTTCGATAAAGTTGTATTGTTTGTGGTGGGCAAGTTGGTGGGCAGCTATGCTTATAAAAACATGAATGGTGGGCAGGAAGTGTAATGGCAACTATTACAGCAAAACAAATACAAGCTTTTGTAAAAGGGGAGCCTAAAAGGCATCCTATTGGTAGCGGTTTATATTTAGTCGTAAGAAATTCAGCGACACCCTATTGGATGTTACGTTATACATCCAATGGTAAAAGAAAAGAAATCACCCTAGGTAAATACTCCTCCTTATCTTTAGCTGATGCTAGAGCTGATGCTGCAATCAAAAAACGAGAAATAGATTTAGGTACGGATCCACTTATCGCTAGGAAGAAAATTAAAGAGCAACCTATTAAGTTGGTAGATGATCTATTTGCAGACTGGTTTGAAAATGACCTAGCTAAAAGACTTAAACATCCAGGTATTCCTAAGCGAATTTACACTAAAGACATTAAACCTGTAATTGGCGACTTACCCATTGCTGAAGTGAGTGCCTTGAATATTCGAAAAATTATTCAAGGCATATCGGATGCTAGACCTACCGTGGCAAATGACGCCTTGATGTATATGAAGCAAATGTTTCGTCACGGTTTTAAGCTAGACCTAGTTACACATAACCCTGCAAGCGCATTTACAGTTAGTGATGCTGGCGGTATAGAGAAAAGTAGGGATAGGTACTTAACTATTGACGAGATAGAGCAGGTATTCGGAGTTTTAAAAAATAATATTGCAAAGTTTAATCGCGACAATTACTTAGCTTGTGCATTACTAATAACCTTAGGAGTTCGTAAAAGCGAGCTTTGCTGTGCTAAATGGGATGAGTTCGAGCTTGATAAAGCTTTGTGGAATTTACCTGAAGGCAGAAGTAAGACCGGAGCACCAATTACCATCCCACTACCTATACAAATCATGGAATGGCTAAATGAACTAAAAATAAGAGCATGTGGCTCTGATTATGTATTCCCTGCCCGTCGAACATCTAAAAAACCTCACATGGGCGATGATACGCTTAATAGAGCCATCTCATCAATGTTTGGTCATGAAGCAGGACGGAAAGTACAACCCGTAAACTTAATGGGTGATATTAAGCCATTCGCCCCTCATGATTTACGAAGAACATTTCGAAGTTTAGCTGCCGCTTTAGGCATTCAAGGCCATGTTGCAGAGCGTTGTTTAAATCATAAGTTAAAGGGAATTGTAGGTACTTATAATCGCCATGATTATTTAGAAGAACGATTAGCGGCACATACAAAGGTAGCTGATTATCTTGCAGGTATAATAAATTATTAAATTCTGAATACAATATTAGAGGGTGAGGCTCGTATATCCTCTATATGTAAAGTGAGGCTAATCTTTGCTTAACCTCAAGTGTAGGGGTAATTATTCTTCATGAATTCTCTTAAATTTTTCGGCATGCGTTCCCGCCGCTTCCAAACTAAATGATATTTCAGAAATAATTTCACAAATTACATCTCCCTCAGGCAAGTTACGAGCTTCATTCCAGTAGTTATCAGAGATCTCCTTGCTTAAAGTTTTTAGAATAACATTACGTCCGCGCTGTGATATTTGTAGATATAAATCCAAAGCAATATTAAATAGAGTAACCCAAGACTCTTCTTTTGAAAAATATTTAATGATAGCGCCTTCAAGCCTTACAGAGATAAATTCGACTCCTTCAGCATCTGAAGCGTATCTATCATATTTATTTTGATATTCATTGATGAATATTCCTATTTTTATTTTAGATGCCAATATTTCATAACTTAAATTAATATCTAATAGCTCAGCAATACCCAATGCAAATCCCCGTTGTTTATCAGTCGATGGTTGTATATCAACGGGTACCGCAGCGATGTGTATTTTTTCAAACTCATTTGAAAGTAGTGGGTCTTTGACTAAATTATTGATTTCATCTTGAGAATACATATGTAAAGTTTCAAGTGCCAAAGCTGATATTTCAATATCAGCTTCACTATCGTCAACACGCAATTTTATATAAGACTTTTTCGTTAACCTTCTTTTTTGGTGGATTGCACGAATTATAGATGTAACATCAATTTCTTTTTCACGGCCATGAATAATAGCTTCTTTATAACTATTCATTATAAATTCAGAAATTGGGACTTCCTTCACAATACCCGTTCTAAGGTCAATCATTTCCAATTTGTTGTTGGTTGGGATCATTGAAATTTAAACTCTAAAGTATGCATATTTGTAATAAATGATAATTCAATAAAGAGGATATATCAATAAGTTGTTGATTTCATTGTTCTATCTACTCGAATCGAGTAGGGTGTTTTTTGAGCGATTACTATGGGTATATTGATATCTAAAGGGTTAACTAAGTTTCAATATGAGGATTGGGTTAGATTGTTCCGCTTCTAATTAAGTAAATATAGAAAGCTACAATCTAAAATATTTCAATAATTTATTAATAAAGCGACGAATCACAGGCAGTTTTTCTAAGTGTAGGCCAATGGGAACTTCAAGATGACATACATAATTCATTGTAACGTGAGAGAGGCGCTCTTGTTTTTCTTCTTCCGTAAGTGGTTTTCGTAAATTTTTTGGTACCTTAAACGTTGATTGATGATTCATGCGATTAATCCTTTATGATTGCTTGAAAAAAGAATCAATAATTGTTGATCTTTAATTAATTAGAAAATTAATAATATAGGTAATAATCTTAAAATCAAAGTGCGCAGACTTTTTAAGTGCGCAATATCCATAAACCCATATCACATATGTCTTGTAGTGAACTACGTACTTGTTGAAAAGCACGCTATAGCCGCGCAGCCTCTATGAAATCCTTCTTAAAAGCTTAGCTGATATGCTAACTAATCATGCCTCAAATTGATGTTTAAGGTGAACTATTAGCTCAAGGATACATTGAGGTTAACTAACTTATTGATGTAACAGATAAAAATACATGTTGTCACTTTTTCAAATCTAGCTTATAGCTAGGTATTAAACCTTGTTGCTCTAACCAGTTACACCAGTCTTGTAATGCTGTGCGGCAATTGGGCATAGCTAGGGTTTGTATGTAGGTTTGGTTAAGCTTGTTTAAGGTATGATTGAGCAGGAACTCACCTACCATATAGTCAATGCCTAGCTCCATCCAATAAGAGCGAGCAAACTTTCTTAAGTCATGTGCTGACCACTGTTTATTAGCCAATGTTGATATTATGCTAGAGCCTTGATTAGCCGATATTACTTTACGTTTGTTCTTTTTTTGATGGAACAAATAGGCCGATTTTCCCTTCCTAGCTTGATACTTCTTATAAAGCTTTAGCCAAGTACAAGTCTGTGTTGTTAACGGTAATATATGTGCTTGTTTGGTTTTCGTATCATCTGCGGGGATACGCCATAGCTGCTCTTTAAAATCAAAGGCTTCCCATTTAGCATCGACGGTTTCACCTATTCTGGTACCGTGCATTATTAACATAGCAAACAATAATTGATGTTCTACTTTGTGCTTGGATAAACCTCTGATTGCCGATAATAATAGCTTATGCGTGATCCTCGTTGCCTTTATCTTGGGGCGTTGGTTGGTAAACTCAGCCAAGGTACATTTAGGAATAATATTTTGCTTAATTAGCTGAACTTGTTGCGCTCTGTTCATGGCGGCATTAAGCACTGATAAAACATTATCAACGGTTGATAATGCAAGCTTAGCTTGTAAAGGTTGAAAGAGTTTTTCATCAATTAATGGCAGGCTAAGGTTGGCTAGCTCTACTTCTCCTAGTAATGGCAGTAAATGTTGTTTAATACAGGCTATTTGATTCTGTTTAGTATGTTGAGACAGTGATTTATTTTTGGATAAACGCTCTAAATACCACCGGAGTAATTGAGCCATTATAATAAATTTCTCCTGCTGAGGAATAATATCTTTCTGCTCAGCCTCGCGTTGCAAGTTAAGCATCTTTCTATGTGCCTCTATAGGGCTAAGTGCTGGATATCTACCTAGTTTTATCCAATTTTCTTTGCCAAATTTATATAGCACAAAGAAGAATGTGCCTACGTTGTTATTGACCTTGCTATAACGAAAGTAAATAGGGGATTTATCATCTTTTAGCTGTTTAGCTGGCTTATTATCTTTGAATTTTTTTATTGAGACGTGAGTGAGCCTTACATGTATAGTTTTCATGTTTTACCTATTAATTATATTTATGAATTAATCGGCCGTGCATGAGCTTCGCCGTATAACAGAAGATGTTGCTTATTAGAGGTATTTATAAGGAAGTAGTGCTAAGTCATTAGCCGTTATAAAATCAGGGTAACTCAATTGATTACTCACCCCTTGACGCGACATTGCATTAATAATCTCACTATCGGTTAAGCGTTGCTGAGCAAGGAAGATTGATGGCCCGATTTGACGTCTAGCGTACTTTAACTTTCTGTCTAGGGATATATCCACTTGTTCTACTACTTCACGTTTAATACATCTAGGAGTCGTATTTTTAATAATCCGTCTATGTGCTTTGGGATACGTACTAACAAAATAATGATCAGGTTGGAATAGTGCATCAATAGGGATTACATGACCTTTTCGTCCAAGTAACCTTAATTCATGGCGCACACGTTTTAAGAAATCAGGATGGTCGGTAGGCAGTCCCATTTGTTTACCTTTTTCATAAACACACAGGCTAATTAATGATTTATTAGAGCCAATTTGAATTGTTCTCTCATTACCTTTTTTAAGTGGGGTATACTTTGGCATTCTTCCTGTTTTATTCTTGTACAAGCCTTTATTTACCGCTTGCTGAACAAATCGAATCCCGTAGTCACCGGTAAAATCATCTACCGCAATATCCAATCGTCGAACGATAGCTTTATGATTATCAGCTAAATCTTGAATTACAAAGAAATAGTCATGATAAGTATTTATTCGATTGCAAGACCTTCCTGATAATTCCACTCTGAAAACAGATTTATTCTTATTCCATTTTATTGCACCACAAACTTGGCTAGTTGGACTTTTTACTATAAGTAATTGTCCATCATTAAAGTAATTCAGTGATCGGCTTTGACCTAAATGAGGTTTTGAGCATGATGCAACTATGCCAATACATTGAAGCCATGCAAGTATACTTGATTTGATATAATCAAATTCGTTGATGTCATCTACTTCAAAGTTAATAATGACGTAATCAATTCTTGACTTAATATTACTACTGGTTAAATAGTTACAATCAGTCACTATTACTTGATCGGTATTGTTCGGTGTTGATCCTAAGGCTATATAAGGCGCTTGCGTTCTAATTGTATCTTCTAATGAAGTCATTATTATCTTAGAGTTATTAGAGCAATTTACGGCTATATTTTTAGTTTCCATTACAACGCTCCTCCATCCATTGCATCAGGCTACTGAGACGCCATGCCACAGCACGTTCAGAAAGCTTTATACGTTTAGGGAATTTACCTTCCTTCTCAAGTTCCCATCGACGGGTACGCGAAATTCCCGTGATAAGTTTGCATTCAGCTTCACGAACGAAGCGGTCTATTGGATTAAAAGCGTTTAAGTTTTTAGTGTTCTGTAACATGTGATATCTACCTTTGTAGTTGCTTATTAACTGAGGTAGTACTTTAGTGATGGGGATCCATAAATTTATCCACGCGTGGAGTCTCGTGGATACTAATTATTAATATTTTAAAGTTTTTCTTATTTTAGCTATTGCAGTTGCCATGCTTTTTCTAGTTTGAGACTTTCCCTCAACACCTGTTTTAGCATCTCGCCAGCAAATGACTGCTGTCGGTGACGTTAAGTCGTTTACCGATATTACTTCAATGAGATCAAATATCTCATTTCCTTGGTTTGAATGAAAATAACTCCAAACATCATGGATAGAGGAATTGATGTTCTCCTTAAGAAGCAATGTTATAACTTGAAGCAACTTGTTTTGTGCATAACTTTTTTCTTTATTCGGATATTCAGATGCAGGAGAGTTGTAAGGCGTCAAATACTCACGATTTTCTATTCCTCTATTTGTTGGAATAAAGCCAATTATTTCCCCAACATTACGAAGCCTATTAGTAAGGCGAGTGACTTCTTTTTGCTGAGCTGAAATATCACTATAGGCTTGGTTCTCAGTAAACTCAATTTGTTCCTCTATTGCCATAGCTGTATGAAGAAGCCTATCAAGCCAAGTATCTTCACATTCATTTTCTAATTGAGTTAACGCCTTCTCAAAAGCCCAATGCATCCATTCATTGTAGCCCTCAACACCTTGTAGCATTTGAAGTGTGTTTCTATCAGCAATTAAATTAGACATTCATTTATTAAGTTCAGCCAAACATGTGGGTATATGATAGGGTCAATATTGCTTAAGGAACAGGAATAAATGGGGAATTAGCTTGTTCATTAAAGTTTTTTACTACATTTTGTTGCTCATAATTACTTTATTAAAAACAATGATATGTTAAATTGTGCTGATAACACTTAATGGATAAATTTATCAGGGAACAAGATTGCGACTACTTACCAATTATTTAGCTCCCATTACCCAGATATAGCTCAGTTAAAAGCAAAAATTTAGGGAAGCATCATAAACGGCTATAGCATTTCAAAGTTTTTTGAATTTAATAGAGAACCCACATGGACACAACCGAACAGCAATTTCTTAAAGCCTTAGATAACAAGCTATGGACAGCAGCTGACAAGCTACGCTCAACATTAGATGCAGCGCAATACAAACACACCGTATTAGGTCTAATCTTCGTTAAGTATGTCTCTGATGCCTTTGATGCTCAAACCGCTAGCATTAAGAAAGACCTAGAAGATGAAAACCACGAGTACTATCTTAACCCGCAAGACTTTGATGGTGGTGCCACGGGTGATGAATACCTGCAAGAAGTCGCTATAGAATTAGAACAGCGCGATTATTACACCGAAAACAATGTCTTTTGGATGCCAATGGAAGCACGTTGGCAGTTTTTGCAAGACAAAGCGCCGCTGGTTATTGGTGGTAGCGAACTAGAGATTAACGGTAAAACTAAAAAAATCACCTCAGTGGGTCACTTAATAGATAACGCCCTTGAAGCGATCGAACGTGATAACCCTAAATTAAAAAATGTCCTAAATAAACGTTATGGCCAATTGCAAATTGACCAAAGTAAGCTGAACGAATTAATTAACCTAATAGCTTCTATCCCGTTTTCTCATGACTCACTTAGCAGTAAAGATATTCTCGGCCATGTTTATGAATATATGCTCGGCCAATTTGCGTTAGCTGAAGGTAAACGCGGTGGTCAGTTCTACACCCCAAAATCTATCGTCAGCATGATTGTTGAAATGGTTGAGCCGTTCGAGGGCCGTGTTTATGATCCAGCGATGGGCTCTGGCGGCTTCTTTGTTCAGTCTGAAAAATTTATTGAGCAACACGCCCACCAGCATAACGTCGATCCGTTAACTCAAAAACAAAAAATCTCCATTTACGGCCAAGAGTATAACCATACCACTTGGCAGCTAGCGGCAATGAACATGGCGATCCGTGGCTTAGACTATAATTTCGGTAAAGAGCCAGCCAGTACCTACACTAACGACCAACATCCCGACCTACGGGCCGATTTCATCATGGCGAACCCGCCATTTAACATGAAAGAATGGAATATTGGTGTCGACGACAATGATCCACGTTGGAGCCATGGCACACCGCCAGCCAATAACGCTAACTTCGCCTGGTTACAGCACATGCTGCATCACCTTGCACCAGATGGCTCACAGGCTTTATTACTCGCTAATGGTTCAATGAGCTCAACTACCAATAACGAAGGTGCTATTCGTCAATCGTTAATCGAACATGATTTAGTTGAGTGTATGGTAGCCCTACCCGGACAACTATTTACCAATACCCAAATTCCTGCCTGTATCTGGTTTTTAACCAAAAACAAAAACGCCAGAACCGACAAAGCTGGCCGCAAGCTACGCGATCGCAAGGGTAAAATATTGTTTATTGATGCTCGCAAACTAGGTTTCATGAAAGACCGGGTATTACGCGACTTTTCACATGATGACATTCGCCAAGTGGCCGACTTATTCCACGCATGGAAAACCGGCGAAGCAGTTAATGGCATTAGTTATCAAGATCAAGCAGGCTTTTGTAAATCAGCGACCTTAATTGATATTAAAAAGCATGACTACGTACTCACCCCCGGACGTTATGTTGGCGCAGTAGCCGAAGAAGACGATGGCATTCCATTTACTGAAAAAATGGCAATGCTAACGGCTATCTTAGGTCAGCAGTTTGCAGAATCAGCTAAGTTAGAAGCTGAGATTAAGAAGAACTTGGCGGGGTTGGGTTATGAGTACTAACTTTCCACGCCATTGGCAACTATTACGATTAGAAGATGTAATGGACGTTATTATTGATTATCGAGGCAAAACACCAAAGAAAACAGATAATGGCATCCCTTTAATCACCGCTAAAATAGTAAAAGGAGGACGAATTCTAGAACCATTTGAATTTATAGCAGAAAATAACTATGACTCGTGGATGACTAGAGGACTACCTAAAATTGGTGACGTAGTAATAACAACTGAAGCCCCATTAGGAGAGGTTGCACAGTTAACAGACTCAAATGTTGCTCTGGCACAGAGAATTGTAACGCTCAGGGGGAAAAGTGGCATATTAAATAATGATTTTTTACTGTTCGCACTACAAAGTCGATACGTTCAACATCAGCTGCACTCTCGGGCCTCAGGTTCTACCGTGCTAGGAATTAAACAAAGTGAACTAAGAAAGATCTTACTCCCTATACCGCCAGAAAATGAACAAAAAGAAATTGCGAAACAATTAAAGGCGCTTAGCAAAAAAATCACTCTAAACACCCAAACTAACCAAACCCTAGAAGCTATGGCGCAGGCATTATTTAAGTCATGGTTTGTTGATTTTGACCCAGTGAAAACCAAAATATGTGGTGAACAACCAGTTGGTATAGCTGCTGGCGATTTGCCTATCAGCTCTTTACCCAAAGATGTAGCCGCTTTATTCCCCGACAAATTAGTCGAATCAGAGCTTGGTTTGATACCGGAAGGCTGGGAAGTTAAACCGCTATCAGCTTTAATAAAACTCATTGGTGGCGGAACGCCTAAACGATCAGAAGAAACCTACTGGAATGGTAATATCCCTTGGTTTTCAGTAAAAGATGTACCTAATTCATCAAGTGATGTATTTGTCATTGATACAAATGAAAAGATTACACCTCTGGGTTTAAGTAAGTCATCAACAAAGTTACTGCCTGCGGGAACGACCATAATCACAGCACGAGGCACTGTAGGTAAAATAGCATTAGTAGCTACACCTATGTGTATGAATCAATCATGTTATGGAGTTCAAGGCGCTAACGGCCTTGGTCCATACTTCAATTACTTCAATTTGAATCAAGCCGTGAGTACCTTGCAACAAAATACTCATGGCGCGGTGTTCGACACTATTACCACTAAGACATTTGAAACATACGAAACCGCATTTAGTGGTAATAAGCTTGCCAATGAATTTGACTGTATTGTTTCACCTCTACTAAAACGCATAGAACTTAATGTGCGAGAAAATGCGAGTATGCAACAACTTCGTGATACTTTGCTGCCAAAACTATTATCAGGGGAGCTAAGTCTCTAAATGGATTTTTTAAGACGTTTCTACGACGAAATGCTAAATGATGAAGGTGATGTCATTATTGCAAATTCTTCGTTTACTAGAAGTAACATTTTATCTGAACTTGACAGTCAATTATATTCTTTAAGCTTCGATGAGTGGTTAGAAGAATATAAGGAACGGTTACGAGAAAAGGCTAATGAAATATTATCCTTACATGATAATAGAGACCGATTTGAGCAACTCATTCGAATTCACTCATTGAGCAATATAACACCTTTTATCGGTGCAGGTATGTCAATGCAAAGTGACTATCCAAGTTGGACTAGCTTTCTCTATAAAGCATGTGAAAATTCACACATAACCGCTAGTGATTTGGGCGCATTACTGCAAGCGGGTCAATACGAAGAAGCAGCTCAATTACTGCATGATAATATGACTAGTGCTGTATTTAATGAATTGCTTGAATCAACTTTTCTTTCTCGCAAAGAAATACTAGGCTCGGTAAATTACTTACCTTTACTGTTCCCAAATGACCATATAATCACAACGAATTTTGATGAGGTAATTGAGCGAGTTTATGCAGACACTGATAAACCACTAAGAAAAATAAAGAGTGGGAAAGCATTGCATGAAATTGCTCGTCTCATGAATCAAGACTCAAATATACTTATTAAAATTCATGGAAATTGTGATCAAATTTCAGAACGAGTGTTGTTAAAAGATGAATATGATGTGGCTTATTCAAATGAAGGTGATGTTGCTAACTTTTTTCGCGATGTGATGTTTCGCCAATCATTACTATTTATTGGTTGCAGTTTGAGTGAAGATAGAACAATAAAGAAAATGATGTCGACTGTAGCAAGCAATGGGAGTGGCAGCTTACCTAAACATTATGCATTTTTAGAACTTAAAGAATGTGACGACCGTATTGTCCGAAAAATATTTTTAGCTCAAGCAAATATTTTCCCTATTTGGTATCAAGAAGGTGAACATGACGAATCGATAGAAGCTTTATTATTCAAACTTAATGAAGATAGCAACCGATGAATTTTACAGACCAGACCGATCAGAATAGCAGAGGATTGTTTATTTAATGCAAAGTCATCTCTTAATACCATTGACTCAAATTAGCGACATCGAACTATTACAAGAAAGCTGCGAGCTTGAATGTAAACTTGCTGGTGGTCGTGATGGTAATGGCGCAGTCCCTAATGACATGTGGGAAAGCTATAGCGCATTTGCCAATACCCGTGGCGGTGAGATATTACTAGGCATTAAAGAGAAGAAAGGTAAATTTACCCTTGAAGGCATAAAGAACCCAGCGCCGTTAATTAAAAACATTTGGGATACGGTTAATAATACCAACAAGGTCAGCCATAACTTATTAACTGAAGCCGATGTTGCTATTGTAACCATTGCTGACAAACAGCTTATTAGAATTGTAGTACCACGCGCGCCAAGAGAAATCCGGCCAATTTATATTAACGGTAACCCACTAGCGGGTTCTTATGTTAGACGTTATGAGGCCGATCAAAAATGCCTGCCCGACGCCGTAAGTCGCATGTTAGCCGAGCGTGAAGATGTACGTGACAACCGTATTTTATCAGGCTATGGCTTAGAGGACATCGACACTGAGTCATTGCGAATTTATCGCCAAATGTTTACCGATGCCAAGCCTCAAGGCCATCCATTTTTAGAGCAAGATACCACTGGCTTTTTACGAAGCATTAAAGCATGGCGTAAAGACCGTAAGACTCAACAAGAAGGGCTAACCTTAGCGGGTTTAGTGATGTTTGGTACTTGGGATGCTATTCAAGATGCCTTGCCTAATTACTTTGTCGATTACCAAGAAAAGGATGATAGTTCACATCGCTGGATTGACCGGGTATTTCCCGATGGATCTTGGTCCGGTAATATTTTTGATTTCTATCGCAAGGTTTATCGTAAACTCACCGTCGATTTAAAAATAGGTTTTCAGTTAAAAAGTGGCCAACGCATTGATGATACACCAGCGCATGAGGCAATTCGTGAAGCCTTGGTTAACACCCTAGCCCACGCTGATTACAGCAGCGACAGCTCATTATTTATTGAAAAGCACCCAGACTTTATTGGCTTTCGTAACCCCGGTTTAATGCGCGTGCCAGTTAAAGAAGCGATTGCTGGTGGTGATAGCCTTTGTCGTAACCCGGCAATTCATCAAATGTTTCTCAACATTGGACTAAGTGAAAAAGCGGGCTCAGGCATCCCTAAAATTTACAGTAATAGCCGCAGCCAGAATTGGCAAACACCCAACCTTTATGAAAAAGATTCGCCAGAACAAACCCTATTAGAATTGAGAATGGTTAATTTGGTATCACAAGAGATGCATACCAAGCTTATTGAACTCTTTGGCGCTAATTATAATGAACTGAGCGAACTTAAGCGCTCAATTCTGATCACCGCTGCGACTGAGTCTTGGTTTAACCATGAGCGAATTTGTGCGTTAACCTCAAAACACACCAGGGATATCACCTTAGCGTTAACGCAACTGGTAAAAAGTAACTATTTGGCCTCTGGCGGTAATCACAAGGGCAAAGTTTACCACCTGAAAGGGGTTGATGTACCAACCCCGGATAATGACGCAGGAAAAGGCATTACCTTTGTTGCTTCTCCCAGCCTTTCTCAGCTCTCACTATTTGGCGAAAATAAGAAAACTGGTACCAAAAGCCCGGAGCTAAACGTCGAAAGTCCGGAGTTCAGTACCAAAAGTCCGGACCTAAACGTTGAAAGCCCGGAGTTAAGCCCTGAAAGCCCGGACCTAGACGCAGAAAAACTGCTATGGCAAGAGCTACTTGAAATAGCCTCACCAATTAGAAATGGTTCATATCGTGCTAAACGTAACGATATCGAAAAAGTAATTATCCAACTATGTGAAAAAGCGGATCATAAATACTTAGGGCTGGCGGATATAGCAAAATTATTAGATAGAAACACAGATACGCTAAGAAAAAATTACCTTAGCCCGATGTTAAAGAATCAACAATTAACGCTGGCGTATCCAACTACGCCAAACCATCCAAATCAGGGTTATAAGATTAAGAAAGGAAGCTCATGATCACCGAAGACCAACTAGAACTGTTATGCCTTGATTGGTTTAAAGCACAAGGTTATCAATACGCCAACGGTTACGATATTGCTCCTGATGGCGTCTCGCCAGAACGTGATGATTACCGCCAAGTGATATTAAAGACCCGCTTACTGCAACAGTTGACAATAATTAACCCTGAGCTGCCAACAAGTGCATTAGAAAGTGTGGTGCAAACGGTATCGCAACCTGAGTCGCCTATTTTAATTAAGAGCAATCGGGCATTTCATAAATGGTTAATTGAAGGTGTTGCGGTAGAGTATACCTGCCCAACAACAGGCGATAGTATACCAACCCACGTTCAGTTAATTGATTTTACTAACGCAGCTAACAACCAATTTTTAGTGGTGAATCAGTTTACTGTTGCCGGAACCAAGGGCAATCGCCGCCCCGATATTGTGGTGTTTATCAATGGCCTACCCATTGCGGTTATTGAACTGAAAAACCCTGCAGATGATCACGCCGACATTTGGCACGCGTTTAACCAATTTCAAACTTATAAAGATGAAATAAGCGATTTATTTGTTTTTAATGAAGCCTTAATTGTTAGTGATGGCTGGACCGCCCGGGTTGGTTCCCTTACCGCGAATAAAGAGCGCTATTTGCCATGGAAAACAATTCAGAGTGAAGATGATAAACCTTTACTTGAATTCCAATTAGAAACTATGATTCGTGGTTTCTTTAATCAAGAATTACTACTAGATTACATTCGCTATTTTGTATTGTTTGAAGTTGATAATGGCGCTGTCATTAAAAAAATTGCTGGTTATCATCAGTTCCACGCCGTTCGTGCCGCAGTTAAAGCTACCGTTATTGCCGCGAGACAATCTGAAGGCATAACAGAGCCAAGGGCTAATTACGGCAATAAGGTAGTCGCTGGCTCAGGTAAAGCTGGCGTTATTTGGCATACTCAAGGCTCTGGTAAAAGTATTTCCATGGTGTGTTATGCCAGTAAACTATTACAGCAACCGGAAATGAACAATCCAACGATAGTAGTGGTTACTGATCGCAATGATTTAGATGGTCAGCTATTTAATACCTTTTGCATGGCACAAGAAACCTTAAAACAATTACCACAACAAGCCAGTGACCGAGACTCTCTGCGCGATTTACTGTTAAGTCGTCAGTCTGGCGGTATTATCTTTACCACCATTCAAAAATTCGCCCTGCTAGCTGAAGAAACTGAACACCCTGTTTTATCTCAACGCAGTAATATTGTAGTGGTATCCGATGAAGCCCATCGTAGCCAATATGGTAATAAAGCGCGCTTGGTCGATGTTAAAAACAAAGATGGTGAAGTCGTTAGCCAAAAGTATGTCTTTGGTTATTCAAAATATTTGCGTGATGCCCTGCCGGGTGCCTCATTCATTGGCTTTACTGGCACACCAATAGCGATGGATGATAAAGATACCCGCGCGGTATTTGGTGACTATGTTTCTATTTATGATATTCAAGATGCGGTAGATGATGGTGCAACCGTGCCGATTTATTACGAATCACGCCTTGCTAAGCTTGATATTCGTCAAGATGAAATAGAAGCGCTTAATGATGATGTTGACGAAGTGCTGGAAGATGAAGAAGAAATTAGCAACAAAGAAAAAATGAAGTCACATTGGGCGGCGCTTGAAAAATTAGTGGGGGCTCAACCACGGATCGATCAAGTAGCAAAAGATTTAGTTAATCACTTTGAAGCCAGAACCAGTGCTTTTCCGGGCAAAGGTATGATTGTCGCCATGAGTCGCGAGATCTGTGTTGATTTGTACAATGCGATCATCGTATTACGCCCAGACTGGCATAATGACGATATTGAAAAAGGGACCCTAAAAATAGTTATGACAGGCTCTGCCGCCGACAAAGCCAAATTTCAGCCACACATCCATAACAAGCAAGCCAAAAAGCTATTTGAGAAGCGCTTTAAAGACGAAACGGACCCTTTGCAGTTAGTGATAGTGCGTGACATGTGGTTAACGGGCTTTGATGCTCCGTGCTGTCATACTATGTATATCGACAAACCGATGAAAGGTCACAACTTAATGCAGGCAATCGCCCGTGTTAACCGGGTATTTCGAGATAAAGCTGGCGGTTTAGTTGTCGATTACATTGGCATCGCCAGTGAGCTAAAGAATGCATTAAAAACCTACACTAACTCGCAAGGCAAAGGTCAGCCAACCGTTGATACCGCAGAAGCGTTAGCGGTGTTAGTTGAAAAAATCGAGATCATTCGAGGCATGTTTGCCACCCCGGTTGATGGTAAAACATTTTCGTATATGTATGACTTTGAAAGCAAAGCTCTGCAAATATTACCCGGAGCGGTAAATCATATTTCGGGGCTATGCTCTAACCCGAAAGGAAACCGTGACGGTAAACACCGTTTTTTAGATGTGATGGTCGCATTAACGAAGGCATTTTCACTTTGTAATACCATGGATGAAGTTGCCGAGTATCGTAAAGAAATTGCCTTTTATTCAGCAATTAAAACCGCATTTTTAAAGCATTCGTCGGTTGATAAAAAGCGTAGCGATGAAGAGAGAAATTCAGCCTTTAAGCAAATAATTGATAATGCCGTTATTGCCGAAGGGGTTGATGATATTTTCAAAATGGTTGGTTTAGACAAGCCGAATATTGGCTTGTTGTCTGACGAATTCTTAGAAGATATGAAAAACATGCCGCAGAAAAACCTTGCGGTAGAACTACTGGAAAAGTTATTAAAAGACGAGATTAAAGCACGGCTAAAAACAGATGTGGTACAAGAGAAAAAGTACTCAGACCGCATTATGGAAACCTTACGTAAATACCACAACCGCAGCATTGAAACCGCGCAAGTAATCGAAGAGCTAATCAAGTGGGCTAAAGAAATGGCCACCGACTCTGAAATGGCAGAAAAACTTAACCTATCGACCGATGAAATAGCTTTTTACCGCGCCTTAATTGCTAATGAATCATCAGTACGAGAACTAGGCGATGACAACCTTCGCAAACTAGCCATTGAGCTGACCCTACAACTACGCAAATCAGCCACCGTAGACTGGCAAATGCGCGATAGCGTAAGAGCTCGCATGCGCAACATAGTTAGGCGTTTACTGCGTAGGTGGAAGTATCCACCAGACAAGGCAGATGAAGCTATAAAGTTGATATTAGAGCAGGCTGAGGTATTAGCAGATAGTTGGTCTGGATAATTATTAGTGGAAAATCATACCGAAAAGAAGTTTTTTTAAGTTAAAATTAACGATGGCTGTTCTAGTTAATTATAAAGCAGGGCACGTAGGGTGTGCTCGGTTTTGCTTTACTACACATTCCAGTAAACTATTATCAGTCTCTTAAGTGGGGGCTGAGGTTGTAGAAAAACTAGCTACTTTTTGTACCTTAATACCAATAGAATGTCTAAATATTAACATTGGAAGTGAAATTATGGATAATTCAGGAATGCATTTCGAGCAAAACTTTTCTGTGGAAAATCTAAAATCTATTTTTAAAAATAATATAAAAAATAAATCAGGAAAAGGTATAGATGGCATTAACTGTGCGCAGTTTGAAAGTGAATTATTACCAATAGTTTCAAGATTATCCTCAAAATCAATCGCATCAACGTATAGGTTTAGCCCATACCTTGAGATAGTAAAATCAAAAGGGAGAGGTAAACAACCGAGAATAATATCTAAGCCCACAATCAGGGACAAGCTTGTTTTGTGTGCGCTTAAAGATACCTTGCACGAATTGTATGAGGATTGTATTCAAAATCAGCTACCAAATACATTTATCCGAGAAATTAAATCCTTACTACTTCAAAATGAAGATGAGCTGTACTATTTAAAAATTGATATCAAAGGTTTTTACGACAATTTAGACCATAGAATTTTGCTTGAGGATTGTTTAAAAGATATTAACCATAATGGTGTTATAACGCTAATTAGACGCGCAATTATAAATAAAACAGTGCCTAAAAATTATAAAAAAGTAAATAGTTCTTCATACCATAATAAAGTTGGCGTACCACAAGGGTTGTCAATATCTAATGTTCTTGCGGGCATTTATATGAAAAAGTTTGATATAGAGTTCAATAACGTTGGATTAAGATATATGAGGTATGTTGATGATATTTTAATTTTTGCAAAACAGCATGAAATAAATGTCATAGAACAAAAAGTAGAAAGTGCTTTAATTGCTATAGGTCTTGAAACTAATGATAAAACAGAAAAAGGTGAGATATCTAAATCATTTGATTATCTTGGGTATCAGATATCATCTGAAAATATTTCTGTAAGAGAATCAACTGTAGATCGTTTTATTACATCAATAATAGCGATGATTACAGATTTTAAACACAACTTTCAATACCGTGTAAAAAACTCTAAATGGATGACGGCTACGAATATTAAAGATCTATTTTTACTAAATTTAAATGAAAGGATTACAGGGGCAATAACAGAGAAAAAACGATACGGGTGGATATTTTATTTTATAGAGATTACTGATATTCATTTACTTCATAAGATTGACGCTATAATTACTAATCAATTTAAGAGATTAGATATGTTTGACTCTACTCCCCCCGCTGAATTGAAAAGTTTAGTTAAAAGCTATTATGCAGCAAAATTTTCTACTTTTGATGGATATATCCATAACTATTGGCTTTATGATTCAGTAACTAAAAAAATCCAATTTTTGGTCAGGTTTGGCTATATCGCTGAAGATGACACTAAAAATTATTCACAAGATGAAATTGAGAGAAAATTTGAAATAGCAAAAATGTCACGAATAGTGAAATTAGAAGAAGATGTTGGTAATATATCTTAAGTACCCTCCTTGTACTTAGTACAAGTCCCTATCTTAAGATAATGGGCTGAGGTAATAAAATCGGCTTAGGCTGTTCCTAGTTTCTAATAAACTTGACTGTTGTTAGAGAATTAATAATCTGAATCACTAGGAGGGTACACCTTATAAGGGAATTTAATGACTTCAAATGATATAACGAATAAAACAAGTTTAAACAATCGAATATGGCGTACAAAAGGAGCGAGGTTCAATGCCTACAGAAGGCTAGAAAAAAAGAATTCGGCTTTAACATTTATCACCTCTTTCTCTTCAATACACCTATTAGCAATCGGAATTCTCCAATTAAGTAACCTTATTACTTTATCTGACGATCAATCTAAGTTACTCAACTTTATAACAATTACTATTTCTATAATTATTTTAGCTTATAGTCTTGTTGAGGGAGGAAAAGAACACGGTTTGAAATCGGAAAGGCATCATTTATGTGGAATAGAACTTGATAGGTGTTATTCAAAATTACAACATATTACTGCAGGTGACACTTATGGGCTCATTAAACTAACAGAAGATTATAATGATGTAACTGAAAAATACTTACTTAATCATGACACAGTTGATGATGAGTTTTTTCAATTACAAAATCCAAATGATTTTGCAATTATGAAATCTAAAAGTTTATTCAAAAAGTTTACCGTTAAATTTCTCTATGCATATTACGATAAGGTAAAAGCTATTGTATTTGCAGTTGCCCCTCTTTATATCTCAATTAAAATTATATGGGGCTAGCAAGACAATTAACCTCACCATATGGTGGGCAAGTTGGTGGGCAACTATTCGTGATGTAACAAGTTAAGAAGGTAATATACTGTTTTATATGAACTAATAAAATAGGCTCAATAAGCAGATTGCAAATATAGAATAAATATCAAACGAATATTGTTTACTAAAAAGCCATCGCTCAGCGATGGCTTTTTTTGTGCGCATTCAAAGACATTAACGTAGTAATGAGGCATATTGCTTGCTATAACATCAGTAGCAATTTTTATAAGGATGCCTTCAATATGATCACATTATCCGCACAGCAATGTCGCATTATCGGTGTAATGCTAGAAAAAGAAACGACTACCCCAGAGCAATATCCGCTTTCTGTCAATGCTATTACCACAGGTTGTAATCAAAAAAGTAACCGTGAGCCAGTGATGTCACTTGCCGATAGTGAGGTACAAAATGTCGTGGATGAACTGGCAAAAATGAACCAACTCATGGTAGATCACAAAGCTTCCGGCCGAGTCAGTAAATATTTTCATCTTTTTTGTGATACCGAATTTGGCAGTTTAAAATTTACCGCTCAGCAACGCGCCATTATTTGTGTGTTATTGCTAAGAGGGCCGCAAACGCCGGGTGAGTTAAGAACCCGCACTAATCGCCTCGCTGATTTTGCCGATGTGGGTGAAGTTGAAATTGCCCTCAATCAATTACAAAACTTAAACAGCCTGCCATTGGTTAAAAAACTTGCACGCGAGCCAGGAAAGCGCGACTGTCGTTATGTGCATTTATTTTCAGATCTTGATGAAAGTTACTCGGTTGAGTCAAGTAGCACTCAAGCAGGTGTCACCCCCGTAGAAAGTAACAATCAACTAGCGCAGAGAGTAGCTGAGCTAGAGCAACAAGTTGTTTTATTAACACAACAAGTGGCTGATTTAACTGAGTTGTTTGATAAGAACTAACGATTGCTTTTAGCTAATCTCTCTACTCACTCAAAGCCTAGTGACAATATCCTTGGCTAGGCCGGTGTTAGCAAGTTTGAGATCCGCGAAGAAGTTGCTGAAAAACGTTTAAATCACAATGCTTCAAATATCGTGAGAATTTATAATAGATACCAATATAAACAGAGCGTAAAGAGGCAGATGAGAAATTGGCAAGTTTGATTCTGCCAATAGCGAATTTTACAGTTACGAAATAGAGATGAAGTAGTCTAAAGTTAATTATAGTTTACCTATGGCTGTTAAATAAGTATAGCTACCACAAAAGTTAACTACTATTGACTTTTGGACGTTTTTTGATTAATTTATATTTAAAAGTCAATTAAAGTTAACTTATGGGGTTGTATGTTAGTAAAGCAAACGTTAGGTAGAGTGGTTAAAAGTACCAATATGCCAGATTTAACAAAAAGTTTTTCACCTGAACAGTTAGCTAAAGCGATTACAGCTAAGCGCACGGGCATGAAACTGACATTGGTTAACGTATCTGCAGCACTTTCACTGTCAAAACCCACTCTGATCAAAATTGAAAAAGGAGATACCAGCGTTAAACTCGTCAACATACTTAAAGTGATGGAGTACCTTGGTTTGTCATTCAGTATTGTTTCTGATGAGCTCACACCAAATAGCAATACGACTGGAGTAAGTGATGAAGAATGGTACTAACATCAATCACCTGAGCGTAAACAGTTTACATGTATTCATTGGTCATCATCAAAAAATCGCTACAATCAGTATTCCAGTTGGTTCAGAAACGGAAATTTCGTTAACTTATGAGTCTTCATGGGTCCAAGAAGGCTTTGCCATTTCACCTCATCTTCCGTTGGATGGTAATTTTGATCATCGAGCGGTTCGAAACTACTTACAAAACTTATTACCTGAAGGCAAAGGCCTGGAAGAAATCACCAGTAATACCACTATTTCTAAAAATAATACCTTTGGTTTGATTAAGGTAATTGGTGAGGAAACCTCTGGTGCACTCTCTTTCAGAGGGGAAAACAACAATGCGAAAGAAACGACTTTTCGAGAAGTAACGAAAGCGGAATTAGATAAAAAACTCATTCGTTTTAAAGCGGTAGGAGAATCAATTACCTATTGGGATGGCCGCACTAGGCTATCGGTTGCGGGTGTTCAGGATAAACTCAATCTACTTGAAGTAGATGGAAAGCTAGGGTTTGGCGAGGGCGAGTTATGTTCAAACAAGATCTTTAAATTCGAGACAGGCAAAGCGCCTTTTATCGCTGTGAACGAGCTATTTACCATGTTACTCGCTAGTGCAGCAGGTATTGACGTTTCTCATGTTGAATTGCGCACTTATGGTGGCGTGAGAGCCTTTGTGATTGATCGTTTCGATAGACGCTCTGTATCGGGGAAACGTATGTTGCGCCGTCATATTATTGATGGTTGTCAGGCGGCTAACCTTCCTCCGTCTTATAAATATGAGCGCCAATATGGTGATGAAGGTGATGGCATCTATATCCGGGATGGTGTTTCATTTCCTAAATTATTCTCAATTGAAACAGCTAATTCTGAGGCTTATCAGGCTCAACTTGTTCGTTGGATGACATTTAATCTTTTAGTTCGCAACTATGATGCACACGGTAAAAACATCAGCTTCTTTGTCGGTAAGCAAGGCTTAGAGCTAACACCCTTTTATGATCTAGTGAATATCGAAGCCATTATTAGAGAAATACAAAACCGACAAGCCGACGGATCTTGTGGCAGAGAGGACAACATTTCACCACCTGGTATTTCTACAACTAATGCAATGTCCATTGGAGAGCATAGTTCGGGGGAAGGGAACTTTAATAATCCTATTACCGGCTATATGCTGGCCGATTTTGCCGATGAGTTTGGAATATCACTGCCTCGTATACAGTTGCTAATGAGCCAAATGGTTAAATCGATACTTAATACAGTAGATACAGCGAAAGACAAAGCACTTGAACAAGATTTATCAGACGTAGAAGTCAACCATATTGATTTATGTATCACTATTATCAATGAGTCTGCTGAAGAGCTATATGAAGAAATTAAGCAAATTACTAGCTATGACGGTGTTATTTAAATACGACACTTGAAACAGCCAGGCATATTGATCAGAACATAGCCTTAGTTTAAGTGTCTTCTAATATAAAGCATGGCCAAAGTTAGTTGACCACACTGGTATCATTAAAATTACTGATATCTATTTCTATGTGCCGGTAAATCACTATTATACTGTACAAATTCAACTTCATAGCCACTTGGATCGATAAAATAAACATTACAGCGATATTTATCTTTAGCACCTTCTTTATCAACAGTAAAACCAGCTTGCGCTAAGCGCTTAATTACCCCGGTTATATCGCTAGTGACATAGGCAAAATGAGCAAGACCAACTTGATGACCCGTTAAGTCACGGTTTTCACCTACGCCATTATCATTAAAGGCAATATATTGGTAGTCATCGCCAAAGTGTACCCAGTTGCGAAGCTTACCAAACCATTCATTGGTACCGCCACCGCGAATTGCCCAATGGGGAAAGGCTGCTTGGTAAAATTTTAACGTTTTTTCAATGTCGCTTACCACTAAGTTTACATGCTCTAAAGTAATCATATTGCTCTCCTGTATACTATGGTTATTAAATCTTGCTCCTACATGCCATTAGCATAAAGTTGTTCATTTGGATAAGGGGCCATTGACAAATTTGTTCGTAGTGCTCGTAATGTTTCGCTGTAATGCAATAAAACATGCAAGCTGTAACCAATGCGATGACGTATAGAGTTATCTCGTTCGGACAACGCTGTGCCATTATCACCATTAAGAACTTCTGCTACGTTTCTAATAACAATATGATCAGGTATAGCGACTAGCTTGTTATTTTTGAAAGCATTCATGCGTAATTCTGCAATGGGATAGACACCGCTGACACCGCCGGAAATTGCCACTAGTAATACTGGTTTATGAGCAGTGTCTTGGCCCGAGCACATTAATAATACATTTTTCAATAAAGGAGATGCCATACCGCTCCATTCAGGTGTAATCATAATGAATGCGTCAGCTTTACTGATTTGCTCATTTAATATTGGCCAGTCGCTTTGTTCGGCAGATTTACCCAGTTGTGTACCGTCCCATAAAGGTAAGTTATATTGGCAAAGCTCGAAGTGAGTGACTTTTTCATAGCCAGTAACAGACTCTGCTATGTATTGAGCGACTTTTACACTTTGTGATTGCTTTCTTTGGCTGGCACTAATAATAACTAAATTCATTGCTTGTCCTTACTTTGTTATGTAAATATTATTGTTTACTAATTGTTATGTAAATTAAACTCTTTATTTAATTGTGTCAATGGTAAAGGTAAAATAAAATAAATAAAAAAGTTTACATAAGATGTTTTTTGGCGATAATAGTCTTACTCAGTACATTGGAACTATTATGAAAACCCATAATAAAATTATTGAATTACTTAAAACTAAAGGACCCTTGACCGCTAAAACGTTAGCGCAATCACTGAAAGTGACTACGATGGGCATACGTCAGCACATGTTGGCGTTAGAAGAGTCAGGGGAGGTGATATTTAAAGATGAAAAAGCTCCCCGTGGTAGACCAACGCGTTATTGGTCATTAACACCGAAAACCAATAGTTATTTTGCTAACCGCCATGATGAGTTAACAGTACAATTAATTGACTCTGTTATCGCGGTGTTTGGTGATGATGGCTTAGATAAGCTTATTACTAATAGAGAAGAGTCAGCAATGCGAAGTTACCGCTTGGCTTTAGCTGATAGATATGGCGTACAAGAGAAGCTACAAACATTGGCTAAGATCCGTAGCGATGAAGGTTATATGGCAACCGTTGAGCAAGAAGGCGATTTTTTCTGGCTGTTAGAACACCATTGTCCTATTTGTGCTGCGGCAACAAAGTGCACCAACTTTTGTCGCAGTGAATTACAGTTATTCCAAAGCTTGCTTAGTGACGTTGCGGTAATTAGTCGAGAAGAACATATTATTAAAGGCGCAAGGCGCTGTGCATATAAAGTAACCCCAGTTTAAGTGCACAGCAAAGGTTACTTGATAAAGCTCATTCAGCTTAGGTGCTTTTTTGTCGAAAAATAGGTGACAGTTTAGCGCCTGGGTCATTAGGCTATGAGCAATAGGCATGGCTTGGTGAGAGTATGCTAGCGTTGGCGCACGCAGAAAAACTTGAAATGAATAGCAGCAGACGAATCGATTGAAATGACTTATTCTTTAACTAAAACTGACTGGTAAAGTCAGCTCAGAATGAACAAAAATGTTCATTCTGAGTGACATTTAGTGTCATAACCTAAGAACTGATTAGTTAAGAAAGGCTTGATAAGCTTGGTTATCAGTTGTTTCTTGAAATTGGTAGCCTAACGCATTTAAATGTTTAAAAAATTCAGTTTCTTTATCTTTACTGACATCAAATCCCGCAAGAACTTGCCCAAATGCAGCACCATGATTTCGGTAATGAAATAAAGTGATATTGAACAGCTCACCCATGGCATCAAGAAATTTCTCTAATGCGCCGGGATGTTCTGGAAATTCAAAGCTGAATAGACGTTCATTTTGAGTACTAGCAGCACTTTTACCGCCAATCATATAACGAACATGTAATTTTGCTAGCTCATTATCGGTAAAGTCACTTGCTTGATAGTTGGCGTTTGCTAACTCGTTAAGTAATTGTTGTCGCTCTTCTATGCCACCACCTAAACGAACACCGACAAACACATTGGCACTAGGCTCGCCAGCATAACGATAGTTAAACTCAGTGATCACTCTATTATCTAAAGTCTGACAAAAACGTTTGAAGCTGCCTTTTTCTTCAGGGATGGTCACCGCTAAGATTGCTTCTTTTTTCTCGCCTAACTCACAACGCTCAGACACATAACGTAAACTATGAAAGTTCATGTTTGCACCTGATAATATGGCGACTAAAGACTGATTATTCAGTTTATGTTGATTACTATACTTTTGTAAACCGGCTAATGATAAGGCACCTGCTGGCTCAGCAATAACACGTGTTTGCTCAAAAATATCTTTAATCGAGGTACAGATTTCATCGGTTGTTACTGTGATCACATCATCACAGTAACGTTCAATTAGTTTAAACGTATGTTCGCCAATGCGTTTAACCGCTACACCGTCAGCAAATAAGCCTACTTGCTCTAGGTCAACGGGCTTTCCTGCCGCTAGGGCGGCTTTTAAACAAGCTGAATCTTCAGCTTCAACGGCAATTATTTTAGTTTTTGGGCTAAGCTGTTTTAAATACACCGCCATACCCGCTAATAAACCACCGCCACCAACGGGAATGAAAACGATATCAGCATTAGGGAGTTGTTGTAATAACTCTTTAGCAACGGTGCCTTGCCCAACAATAACATCGATATCATCAAAAGGATGAATGAGGGTTTTATTTTCGGCTTTAGCGTATTCAATTGCGGCTACTTGGGCTTCATTAAAACTGTTGCCCACTAAACGTACTTCACCGCCAAAGCGTCTCACATTATCCACTTTAATGTCGGGTGTGGTTTTAGGCATAACAATGGTTGCTTTAATGCCTAGTTTATTTGCTGCTAACGCTAAGCCTTGGGCATGATTCCCTGCAGAAGCGGCAATAACACCATGAATACATTCAGCTTCACTTAAGCCTGATAACTTGTTGTAAGCACCACGCAGTTTGAAAGAATGTACCGGTTGTTGATCTTCACGCTTTAAATAAATTTGATTATTTAAACGACTCGATAACTTAGTTAACAGTGTTAGCTCAGTTTCTACCGCAATATCATAAACAGGCGCAAGTAAAATGCGCCTTAAATAATCAAGTTGCTCAGCTTGCTGGGTTAGCTCTTTGTTTAGTGAAGCTTGGCTTTGTATTTCGCTCATAGTGTTGCTCTATTATTTCTTAACTATTTATCGACTAAGCCATCAAGTAATGCTCTGTTTCGAACTGCGCCTTTGTCGGCACTGGTGGCTAACATGGCATAGTTTTTAAGTGCATAGCTGATAGGTCGAACACGGTCAGCAGGTTTCCAAGCATCTTTACCTTTAGCTTCCATCGCCGCACGACGAGCATTAAGCTCAGCTTCAGGTACTTGTAAGGTAATCTCACGAGTAGGAATATCAATGTGAATAATGTCCCCTTGTTCAACTAAGGCGATGGTACCGCCGTCAGCAGCTTCGGGTGAAACATGACCAATGGATAAACCAGAAGTACCACCAGAGAAACGACCATCGGTAAGTAAGGCACAAGCTTTACCTAGACCCATAGATTTTAAGTAAGTAGTTGGATAAAGCATTTCTTGCATGCCTGGTCCACCTTTAGGGCCTTCGTAACGGATAACGACCACTTCACCAGCAAGTACTTTTTTGTCAAGAATTGCCGCTACCGCCTCATCTTGGCTTTCAAAAATATGTGCCGGACCCGTAAATACTAAATTGTCGTCACTAACACCCGCTGTTTTAACCACACAGCCATCAGGCGCAATATTACCTGAAAGTACGGCTAAGCCACCTTCTAATGAAAAAGCATGTTCAAGACTACGGATACAACCGTTTTCCCTATCATCGTCTAAAGTATCCCAACGACAGTCTTGGCTAAATGCTTTGGTAGTACGAATACCGGCAGGGCCAGCACGGAAGAATTTTTTAATGTCTTCATCGTCAGTTAGGGTAATGTCATATTTAGCAATAACGTCAGCAAGTGTTGTACCTAGTACGTTCGGTACATCTGTTTTCAATAAACCAGCGCGATCTAACTCACCTAAAATAGCGATAACACCACCAGCGCGATGCACATCTTCCATATGATATTCAGGTGTTGACGGCGCAACTTTACAAAGTTGTGGCACGATGCGAGATAATTTATCCATGTCGTCCATGGTGTAATCTATTTCAGCTTCTTGTGCGGTAGCGAGTAAATGCAATATGGTATTAGTTGAACCACCCATGGAAATGTCTAAACACATGGCATTATGCAAAGCATCTTTACAAGCAATATTACGCGGTAATGCGCTTTCGTCATTCTGTTGATAATAACGATTACATAGCTCGACGATTTGGGCACCCGCTTTTAAAAATAACTGCTCTCTATCGGCATGGGTTGCTAACATTGAGCCATTACCCGGTAATGCTAAACCAAGCGCTTCAGCTAAACAGTTCATTGAGTTCGCAGTAAACATGCCTGAACATGAACCACAAGTTGGACAAGCTGAACGTTCAATTTTATCGCTGTCTTCATCACTTACGGTAGGGTCGGCACCTTTGATCATCGCATCAACTAAATCGAGCTTGATGACTTGATTGCTCAGTGTGGTTTTACCAGCCTCCATTGGGCCGCCAGAAACAAAAATCACCGGAATATTAAGACGCATTGCTGCCATCATCATCCCTGGGGTGATTTTGTCACAGTTGGAAATACACACCATGGCATCAGCGCAATGGGCATTAACCATGTATTCTACCGAGTCAGCAATTAAATCACGTGACGGTAAACTATAAAGCATGCCCGAGTGACCCATGGCAATACCATCATCAACCGCAATAGTATTAAATTCTTTAGCAACGCCACCAGCTTTTTCAATAGCACCCGCAACTAATTGCCCCATGTCTTTTAAATGTACATGACCGGGAACAAATTGGGTAAATGAATTTACTACGGCAATAATAGGTTTACCAAAATCTCCATCTGTCATGCCTGTTGCACGCCAAAGGGCACGAGCACCAGCCATATTACGGCCTTGGGTAGAAGTTGCAGATCTTAATTTAGGCATTATTTTGGTATCCATGTAAAGGTGTAAAGATTATTAAAGGGTATAAATTTATTTTTGAAAAGTATCTTCAGCGCAGCACGTATTAGCGAAGTGCGGCTAAATAATTTTAAAAATTAAACTTTATTTAATTTATAATCTGCACTTGGGCTTATGCTATTGGCTCTAACCAGCCTAAGTGCGAGATCATTTTTTAAACTAACAGCACGGACGTTTTATGCGCTGCAAAGCTGAGACGCGTTATTGTCTATTGCGACACTCTTGATGTCGACCAGCTTATTTATTTGGTCAATTAACAGAGAAATAGGGCGATCGCTACTGACCATCAGTTCAATTGTCGCCACATGATTCCCTGTATTGACTTGCGCATTCATGCCATTAATTAGAAAGCCACGGTAACGAGTTACTTGTAAAATTCGTTCAAGTACTACTTGTTTATCATCAGTCATAATGATTAATTTATACTTGTTCATAGTTATAGAATTCATATTACGCGCTCTCCATCATTTCATTGTTAGCACTATTAGGCGGCACTAATGGCCAAACATTGTCTTTTGCATCTATTTTAACTTGCAATAAATAAGCGCCATCATGATCTAACATTTCGTTGATCGCGGCAGTTACTTCACTTTTTTCGGTTATTTTCTTGGCTTTTATATCAAAAGCGGTTGCTAACATAATAAAATCAGGATTATCAGATAAATCAGTTTCGCTTAGGCGGCCATCGAAAAATAAGTCTTGCCATTGGCGAACCATACCCAATTTAGCATTATCTATTAGGATAATTTTAACGGGAATTTGATAGCGCTTAATAGTGGCTAATTCTTGTACATTCATCATGATAGAGCCATCGCCTGATACGACAATAACAGTATCATGAGGACGGCTGATTTGTGCGCCTATGGCAGCAGGTAAACCAAAACCCATAGTGCCCATACTGCCACTAGTTAAGAAATTACTGGGGTCGTTAAAATTCATGTGTTGCGCAGCCCACATTTGATGTTGGCCTACATCAGTGGTAACACAGGTATTTTCAGGCATTAAATCGCTAACTTCTTTTAATACTGCCGGAGCGAAAATAGCAGTGCCCGGATGATCGTATCGCCAAGCGCAATCGTCTTTCATTTGTTGTACTTGTGTTTGCCACTCTTGAATATTTAATGACATAGTCAATAACGGCAGATTTTCTTTTAAGTCGCCTAGAATAGGAGCATCAGCAATTCTTCGTTTATTGATTTCAGCGGTATCAATATCAAAATGAATCACTTTAGCATCAGGTGCAAATTGATCTAATTTACCGGTTACACGGTCATCAAAGCGGGCGCCAACAGCAATGAGTAAATCACAGTCATGTACGGCTAAATTAGCCGCTTTAGTGCCGTGCATGCCAAGCATACCAAGGTAATTTTCATCTTTAGGATTTATTGCTCCTAAACCTTTTAAGGTAGAAACCGATGGCATACCCGTTTTATCGGCAAAACTTCTTACTTCTTCAATGGCATTAGCCATACCAACACCACCACCAACATATAAAATAGGTTTTTTGGCATGGGTTAATAAATCTAGGGCTTTAGTAATATCTGCTAGCGGCAGTGTGACTTTGTTTTTTAATGGGGTAACTTGTTTGAATGTTTGTTCAACAGCTGCAGTTTGAATGTCTTTTGGAATATCAACTAATACTGGTCCTTGTCGACCCTCAAGCGCAATGGCAAATGCTTGGTGTAATACTTTCTCTAAGTCATTAACATCAGTTACTTGAAAAGAGTGTTTGGTACAGGCTAAAGATAAACCAAAAATATCAGTTTCTTGAAAAGCATCACTACCCATAGCAGCGGTAGGTACTTGACCAGTAATCGCTACAATAGGAATGGAATCTGCAAGCGCATCAGCTAAGCCAGTGATTAAATTTGTTGCACCAGGACCCGACGTTGCCATGCACACCCCAACTTTTCCAGAAGCACGAGCATAACCGACCGCTGAAAATGAGGCACCTTGTTCATGACGACATAAAAAATGTTGGACATTGCTGTCAACGAGCGCATCGTAAATAGGCATGATGGCACCACCAGGGTAACCAAAAATATGTTCTACCCCATGCTGTTCTAGTACTTTAAATAATAATCCGCCACCTGTTAAAGGCTTGCTCTCGGTCATGATAATTCCAAAATCTGTTGTCTAAAAGTAATGTCAGTTAATTCCAGTTTTTTAAGCAATACTTGTTGCTAAAAAAAGCAGAAAACCCTCGGTTCTTTCGAAGCGAGGGTTTGTATTTCAGTTTTGCTTTTCTTTAGCTCAATGAAAACCCTCGGGGTAATTTAATAATCACCACGACGAGAAGGTTAATAATAATTGAGTTAATGTTTTGCATTATGGTCTCGTACACTGTTTATTTTGGCAGACTATTTATTGTGCTTTTTATGCTTAGTACTTATGCCCTTATTAAATTAGTACCATAGCTCTAATGTTTTGAGCAAGCTTTTTTTCCCAGTTTTTAGCTCTATCCAAAGAAGAAAAAGTTATAAGGAGCGCGTATATATTCGAAAAATAAGTAATATTTGGCTACACTCACAAACATGGAATCAAACAAATGGAATTATTATGTCTCTAGCCTGTGTTTATAGTCGTGCCCGTGTTGGTTTAGAGTCCCCTCTGGTTACTGTGGAAGTGCATCTGGCCAATGGTTTACCTGCTTTTCACATTGTTGGTCTACCTGAAACATCGGTGAAAGAATCTAAAGACAGAGTACGCAGTGCCATCATTAATTGTGGTTATGAATTTCCCGCTAAACGTATAACCATTAATTTAGCGCCAGCAGATTTACCCAAAGAAGGTGGCCGCTTTGACTTACCTATCGCTGTTGGCATTCTAGCGGCCTCGGAGCAATTGCCACAAGTTGATTTAGCGCAATACGAATTTGCTGGCGAGTTAGCATTGTCAGGAGAGTTGAGAGCTATTATTGGTGAAATACCAATGGCGATGGCTTGTTGTGAAAGTGGTAGAACGCTGATCTTGCCAGCACAAAATAGCGAACAAGCTAGTTGGGTCAAACAAGCTGACATTCATGCTATTGAACATTTAACACAGCTTTATCCTCATTTTGCACGGCAAAAATTATTGCCGCTGGTACTTGAAAAGCCAGTTGAAAATGTCGATACCAAAAATAATCTCGATATCAGTGATGTTATTGGTCAACCCCTTGCTAAACGCGCCTTAGAAATTGCTGCGAGCGGTAACCATAATTTACTTTTTATTGGCCCACCAGGAACCGGGAAAACTATGCTAGCGAGCCGCTTAGCTGGCATATTACCTAAAATGACTGAAACCGAGGCGTTGGAGGTGGCGGCCATTCAATCAATAAGCAATCAAAGTATTCAGGCTAAATCATGGCTAACGCGGCCGTTTCGTGCGCCACACCATACCGCATCAGCAGCAGCATTAGTCGGCGGAGGTAGCCAACCTAAACCGGGAGAAATCTCACTGGCCCATCATGGTGTACTGTTTTTAGATGAATTACCTGAATTTGAACGTAAGGTGCTAGATGTTTTACGTGAGCCCATGGAGTCAGGCGAGGTCACTATCTCACGTGCTATGCACAAGCAATGCTTTCCGGCGCGCTTTCAATTAATTGCCGCGATGAATCCAAGCCCTACCGGTTTTTACAATGATAATCGCAGTACCCCTGAGCAAGTGCTTCGGTATTTAAATCGTTTATCTGGGCCTTTCCTCGATAGAATTGATATTCAAATTGAAGTCGCTCGTTTACCACGGGGTACTTGGGCGAATGATACTCAAGTAAATGAAACCAGTGATATTGTACAGCAGCGAGTGCAAGCTTGTCGGGAGCGTCAAATTAGTCGTCAAGGTAAAGCAAATTCACATTTAGGCACGAGTGACTTGAAAAAGCATTGTCATTTAAGTGCCAGCGATGATGACTTTTTAGAATTAGCAGTGGAAAAATTAGGGCTATCGACTCGCGCTCACCATAAAATTTTAAAAATTGCGCGTACTTTGGCCGATATGGCCAACAGTGAGCATATTTTACATAAACACCTTATCGAAGCATTATCCTATCGGGCTATGGATCGCTTATTAAGACATTTAACCAGTTCGATGGCGGTATGATTTTAGCGAGTGAACAGCTGTTAAGCAATAGCATTAAAAAATGCTTTGATTAGTGGTTGGCTTTTACTTTGATTCAAACAGCATATGCCTAAATCGAAAGGAGTTATCTCTCCGACATTAGCCAAATATTGCACGCGATCTTTTACTGGGCTGTTTTCGACGACGACCTGCGGCACTATGCCCACGCCACAGCCTAAGGCAACCATACTCACTAGTGCTTCATGACCAGAAACAGTTGCGTAAATATTGGCTTTACCCTGTTGTTTTTTACGATACCAAAGTTCAAAGCGTTTTCGTGCAGGGCCATGTTCAGGCAAGATGAATGGGATTTCTGACCAAGGCAATATTTTTTCCTTAAGTTGCTGTTGTACTATGCAGTTCATCGTCGGTGCTATCACGGCTAATGGAATGGTAGCAAGGTGTTGAAAATAAACACTGCGGGGTAAATTTTCAGGGTTGGCGGCAATAGCAAAATCGACTGATTTATTTTGTACTTGCTCAAGGGCATCGGAGGCGTCTCCAGTGGTAAGCATAATTTCTACTAGTGGATGCTGCTGACGAAAGCGCTCTAACAAGGGCGGCAAGTGACTATAGGCGGCAGTTACCGAGCAATAGATACTGAGTCTTCCGGTCAATACTTGCTGAGTTTCATCTAAAGATTGTTTAAACACTTGCCATTGCTCTGCTTGCTGCTGGGCATAATGTTGAAACTTTTTACCTGCTTCAGTCAGTACCACAGTGCGATTGTCACGTAACAGTAATGCAAAACTAACTTCAAGCTCAAGACGTTGAATGGCTCTACTCAATGTTGAAGGACTCATATGAAAAGCTTGTGCTGTTTTGCCAAAATGTAATGTCTGACTTAAATGCACAAACATGGCTAATGATTTTTGATCCATAAGTATCAATCTCTTAGTGTTGCAAAAAACGCAATGTATTGATGCAAATATATCACTTTTTGCAATGTGATTGCTAGCGTATGATAGTTTCATTGTAAAAAGTAAGGTCAGAAAAGCTGACTAAACTAATTAAAAAATTAAAGGGAATACCATGAGCAATTATTTTAATACCTTAAGCTTACGCGAAAAACTTGGCCAATTAGGCAAATGTCGTTTTATGCAACGTGAAGAATTCAGCGATGGCTGTAACTTCATCAAAGACTGGAACATTGTTATTGTTGGTTGTGGTGCCCAAGGTTTAAACCAAGGTTTAAACATGCGTGATTCTGGTTTAAATATTTCTTATGCGTTACGCGAAGCAGCAATTTCTACAAAACGTCAATCATGGCAGTGGGCTACTGAAAACGGTTTTACTGTTGGTACCTATGAAGAATTAATTCCTCAAGCTGATTTAGTGTTAAATCTGACACCGGATAAACAACATACTTCTGCGGTAACAGCAGTTATGCCGCACATGAAACAAGGTTCAACATTAGCTTACTCACACGGTTTTAATATCGTAGAAGAAGGCATGAAAATTCGTGAAGATATCACGGTTGTTATGGTTGCTCCTAAATGCCCTGGTACTGAAGTACGTGAAGAATACAAACGTGGTTTTGGTGTACCAACACTAATCGCCGTTCATCCAGAAAATGATCCTCAAGGTAACGGTTTAGCTATTGCTAAAGCTTATGCTAGCGCTACCGGTGGTGATAGAGCGGGTGTGTTAGAGTCTTCTTTCATTGCTGAAGTTAAGTCAGACTTAATGGGTGAGCAAACAATTCTTTGTGGTATGTTACAAACTGCAGCTGTTTTAGGTCACAAACAATTAGTTGCTCAAGGGTTGGACGCAGCTTACGCACGTAAATTATTACAATACGGTTTAGAGACTACTACTGAAGGTCTTAAACATGGCGGCATCACTAATATGATGGACCGTTTATCAAACCCAGCTAAAATTAAAGCGTTTGATATGGCTGAAGAATTAAAAGAAATTTTACGTCCTTTATTCCAAAAGCATATGGATGACATCATTGAAGGTCGTTTCTCTGCAACTATGATGGCCGACTGGAAAAATGATGATGTTAACTTATTAAAATGGCGTGAAGAAACAGCTGACAGTTCATTCGAACAAGCAGCTGATTGTGAAACTGAAATCACCGAACAAGAATACTACGATAAAGGTATTTTTGTGGTAGCTATGATCAAAGCCGGAGTTGAGCTTGCTTTTGACGCTATGGTTGCTTCAGGTATTGTTGAAGCATCTGCTTATTATGAGTCACTTCATGAAACACCATTAATTGCTAACTGTATTGCGCGCAATAAATTATATGAGATGAACGTAGTAATTTCTGATACGGCTGAATACGGTAATTACTTATTTACTCATGCAGCGGTACCGCTTCTTGAAGGATTTACGGCGAAGTTAAGCCTTGAGGAATTAGGCGAAGGCATTAAAGGCAGTTCGAATAATGTTGATAATGTCCGTTTAATTGAAGTGAACGAAGCGATCCGCAGCCATGGCGTTGAAGTAATAGGCAAGGAACTTCGCGGCTACATGACTGACATGAAGCGTATTGCATCGCAATAGTTTGTTTTGCTCCCTGGCAAACAAGGGTGCCTGCTGTATAGCTACGTACCTTTTTTTATACATCAATGTGCTCATTTTATATGGGCATAGTGTGAAATAGCCAACCTTGTTTATTGATGAGAAATGACCATGACTGAATTTAGTAATGTAACCATAAACGTAGAAGCCAATATTTATTTTGACGGTAAAGTCACTAGCCGAAAAATTACTTTTAGTGATGGTAGCTTTAAAACGTTAGGTATTATGATGCCAGGCGATTATAAATTTGCCACCAACGAAAAAGAGTTAATGGAAATAACTGCCGGTGATTGTGAAATTCTTTTACCAGAAGCTGCGCAGTGGCAAACGATTAAAGGCGGAGAGTCTTTTTACGTGCCAGCAAACAGTGAGTTTGAGATTAAAGCGAAAAGCCTCATTGATTATTGTTGTACCTATATTAGTGAATAATGTTACTGGTCTTTTATAAGGCAAGTCGTACCATATAGAGAACATTTTATTAAAGCCCAATGTTAAGTATTTAACATTGGGCTTTTTTGATACAGAATTTATGTTGCTTTCAAGATAATAGTCCATTAAATTATTTCGTTGAAAATAATTATTATTAACGGAATATTTAAATGGAAAATATCGCAGAAAACATACTAACTAGCCCAGTATTGTGGCTAACCATCGTTATTCTATATACCTTGAAAAAAGGTATCTATTTTGTCCCGCAAAACCGTGGCTATGTTATTTATACGCTAGGTAAATACAGTAAAACGCTCTCTGCCGGGTTAAATTTTATTTTGCCTTACGTGCAGTCGGTTGCTGCTGATCGCAACTTGAAAGAGCAATCATTAGAGATCATCGCACAACCGGCTATAACCAAAGACAATATAACCTTAGAAATTGATGGTATTTTGTTTATGAAGGTTACTGATGCTGCTGCGGCAACTAACAATATTACCGATTATAAATTATCGGTAACGCAACTTGCCATGACTACTATGCGTAATGCTATAGGCTCAATGGAGTTAGATGAATGTTTTCAAAACCGAGATAGCATTAACGCCCACATTCTAGCTTCAATGACTGAAGCTACCGCGCCTTGGGGCGTAATGGTGACACGTTATGAAATTAAAGATATTACGCCACCACAAACTATCCGTGAAGACATGGAAAAGCAAATGACCGCCGAGCGTGAAAAGCGCTCAGTTATCTTAACCGCTGAAGGGGTTAAAAGTGCGGCAATCACCGAAGCAGAAGGCCTAAAACAAGCAAGAGTATTAGATGCCGAAGCGGCAAAAGCTGAGCAAGTACTCGCAGCTGAAGCGTCAAAAGAGTCACAGATCCTTAACGCATTAGGTAAAGCCGAAGCAATACGTTTAGTTGCCGAGGCAGATGCTAATGCTTTAGAGGTGGTTGGTAATGTGGCTAATACTGAAGCTGGCCAATCAGCGGTAACACTAACACTGGCACAAAATGCCATTACCGCCCATCAAGCGATTGCTAGTGATAGCACAGTGGTACTTACCGATGGTAAAACCGGTGATAATATTGCTAACACTGTAGCGCAAGCTATTGCGGTATCAAGTAGTTTAAAGTTATCGAGTTAAGGATCTGTTGATCTGTTATTTTATCAATGAGGTTTTATGGAATATTTTTTAGAAAACCCCGCTCACTTATGGTTCTTAATTGCCGGTCTTAGTTTTGTGATTGAACTGAGTATTATGGGTTTGAGTGGCCCATTATTGTTTTTTGCTATCGCCAGCTTAGGCACGGGTATTTTAGTAAGCATTGGTGTTATTGACGGTTGGCAAAGTGAAATTTTGACGGTTGGTTTATTAACCGCCTTAGCCGCTGCTATTTTATGGAAGCCGTTGAAGTCACTCCAAAACTCAAAAGGAAAAACCGATAACTCTAGTGATATGGTTGGTTTACAAGTGCCGGTAAGTGCAGATATTACTGCCACAGCAGGCACTATTCGTTATTCAGGCATAAATTGGCAAGCACGTTTAGCTGATGATGCTAAGGTGACGATAATAAATGCGCAAAGTCAGTGCCAAATTGTGGCAATAACAGGTAATACCATGTTGGTTAAGCCCGTTTAGTTATTGTATACCCATGTTACCTCAAGATGCCGGATTCAACTCGTATATTGAAGTATCATGGGTATAGATGTTAAGAGCGGTACTATTTTTTGTTAAGCTAATACCGTTCTTAGCACTTTGTTTTTATTTATATATTTTTTCTGCCCAACGGGCTAATCCGGCAGTGACACTACCAAAATGGTCACCAACCACTACAGGAATATTAGGCATTTGTTGCTGTAAAAATTCGCTTAATATCGGCGATTTTGCCGTACCACCAGTAACAAAAATCACGTCGGGCTGGCATTGCGCTTGTGCAACAGCCGATTGCATTAACTCACCTATGCTTGCTAAGGTACGTTTATTGGCTGAACGTAATAAGTCTCGATTTACTTCAACACTAAGTTGCTTGCAAACATCATGTAAATCAATCGTTTGTTGATTATGGTCAGATAAGCCGATTTTTGCCTGCTCAGCAGCATTCACTAATTGATAACTTAATTTATGATCATGCACAGTGACTAAACGATCGACGATACTGCTTTCTTTTGCATCTCGTGATAGTCGCATTAAATCGCGTCTGTTTTGGGTGCTGTAAAACTCGGTTTGTTCATTGATATTATTAATGGCTAATGCTTGAAAAAAACTACTAGTAGGTAGGGTTTTACCTGTTTTCAACAAGCCATTCATACCCAAGCTAGGCATGATACCTTGTAAAGCTAATTGAATATCAAAGTCATTGCCAGCGATACGAACCCCACTATGGGCTAGCAAGTGCTCTAGGCGGCAATCATTGTCTTTGAGTTCTGGCCCCATCAATAACATTGAACAATCACTGGTGCCACCACCAATATCAACCACTAATACTTTAGTTTCTTTCGTTAAGCTGGCTTCAAACTCAAAGCCTGCGGCCACAGGTTCAAATTGAAATTCCACCTCTTTAAAACCCACACGCTTGGCAGCATTAGTTAATACTTCAATGGCTTGACGGTTACTTTCTTCGCCGTTCAATCCTTGAAAATTGATCGGGCGTCCAATGACGGTTTGCTCGACTGTATGGCCTAATTTCGCTTCCGTTAAGGTTTTTACATTGCTCATCATGGCGGCAACCATGTCTTCAAAGAGTTGAATTTGCATGGGGGCTAAACCACTGGCACCTAGAAATGATTTTGGCGATTTGATGTAGTAGCCTTCTTCAGGATCTTCCAAATACTTAGCAAGCGCGGCTTTACCAAATACTAATTCACTATCGATGCCGTCAAAGGCTAATTCACGTAATGCTCTTTGACTTTTCTGTAATTGTGGAGCACGTACGCTTTTGAAGGATTTTTGCTGTTCGCTGGAAAGCTGTTGGCATAACCAATGACAGATAACGTCACGATCAGGCGCGTATAAATTAGACGCTATGGTGTTACTACCATTAACTAATTGTAGTATTTCGGGTTGACCATTATGCATTTTGGCAACACTACAATTTGATGTGCCGTAATCAAAACCTATCATTAATTCTTTCGCTACTCGAACATTAAAAATGGTCGCGTAGCATACTTAGATATTCACTTAGGCACAAGCGCTTTAATACGTTAAAATAAGCGCAATAAAAATTATAAGGGTAGGAACTAGGGTGAAACTTAATAAAATCAGTCAAAAAATTGATAATAATGTGTGCAAAGCGCTAACCATTGCTTGTGAGGCTTCATTACATGAAGTGTTAGGCTTTGCTTGGCTTACTCATAGAGCGAACTATACTAATTTTCCTGCCAGCTTAGTGATAACTTGTGTTTTTGAGACAGACACTGAAATTGACGTAATGAAAGTGCAGCAACAAGATAAATTATTGCGTAATATCATTCAAAAACAATTATTAAAAGTTGGCGTAGTGGTGAAAAATATTAAGCATCAGGTGCATTTTGATAGTGAAGAGGCTTGTCAACAACAGCATCAAGGTGAATGGCCGCAGCGGTTAGCGCTTAGTATCACCAAGCAAAAGCCTCATATGGGTCGAAGTAACAATGGTAGACGATAGCTGTCCACCATTGAAAACGGGTTATTAACTTAGATAGAATCAATTATGTTCGAACTTGTCCATCACCATAAACGACAAACTTTTCTGTTGTCAGCGCTTCTAAGTCCTATGTGAGCTCCATAAGCATACTGCTTATATTAGTTGCGAACTTGTCCATCACCATAAACGACAAATTTTTCTGTTGTCAGCGCTTCTAATCCCATCGGCCCATAAGCATGTAATTTACTGGTAGAGATACCAATTTCAGAGCCTAAACCTAATTGATTACCATCAGAAAAACGCGAAGAGGCGTTAACCATAACAACCGATGAGTTTATTTGACGAATAAATGTTTGGCTACGTGATATATCTTGCGTAACGATAACCTCAGTGTGATCTGAAGTATATTCATTAATATGACTAACGGCATCATCAAAGCTATTTACTACTTTAACGGCGATTTCTTGCGCTAGATATTCTGCATGATAATCTGCTATGGTAGCTAATTGGCCACCGTCAAAGTAACTAATACTGTTTTCACAAGCATGTACTGTTACTTGTGCTGCCTCAGCAAGTGCCTTAGCCGCTAACGGTAAGAATTGCGCGCTAATATCTTGATGCACTAATAGCGTTTCAAAGGCATTACAAGCGCTTGGTTTTTGAGTTTTACCGTTGACTAAAATGTTAACTGCTTTGGTTAAGTCAGCTGATTTATCAATAAACAGGTGACAAACACCTTTAAAATGCTGGATGACGGGAATTTGGCTATGCTCAGTAACATAACGAATTAAACCTTCACCGCCGCGAGGAATAACTAAGTCAATAGTGTCTTTTTGTTTTAATAATTGTTCAATAACACCACGACTGGTATCAGGGATAACACTAACAATATTTTTATCAAAGCCTTGCTGTTCAATTACTTGATGTAAACAGTTTGCTAGCGCTAAATTAGAATGGATAGCCTCAGAGCCGCCACGTAAAATGACAGCGTTGCCTGACTTGATACATAAAGCGGCGGATTCTGCTGTTACGTTTGGACGAGCTTCGTAAATCATCGCAATAACGCCTAAAGGAATACGCATCTTGCCAACTTGCATGCCGTTAGGGCGTAATGATAAGTTGGCAATATTACCGACAGGATCAGCGAGGGTAATTATTTCTCTAATGGCAGAGCTGATATCTTTTACCCGTTGCGTGGTAAGTAATAACCTATCAAGCATCGCATCACTTAATCCCTTGGCTCGACCAGCATCTATGTCTTTACCATTTTCACTAATAATTAAGGCACTGCTGTTTTCAATAGAACCAGCGATAGCATGCAATAAAGTGTTTTTTTCTATAGTCGTTAATTGAGCGGCAACTCGGCTCGCTTTTTTTGCTTGAGCAGCCATTACTGCCATATTAAATGCGGACATTTTTCACTCTTTATTTGATTTTTTAAACAATCTGTAATGATTACCAAATTACCATGTCATCACGGTGAACCACTACTGCGCCATGGTTATGGCCTAATATAGTGACTATGTCATCACTGTGTTTACCCATGATACGACGTAAATCGTGATGGCCATACAGGCATATACCTTTACCAATAATGCGATTGCTCTGATGATCAATTAAATCAACAGATTCGCCAGCTTTAAAGGTGTTTTCTATTGCTTTAATACCCGCAGGCAGTAACGAAGCGCCTTTGTTCAATAGTGCATTGACAGCGCCACTATCTAAAATAATTTTTCCCTGACTTTTTCTAGTGTGTTTAAGCCAATGTTTTTTAGCGGTAATAATATTTTTATCAGCAATAAAGCGAGTTCCGGGGTTTACCTTATTTAATAATGAAGTAAATACCTCGCTTTTGGTACCATTAATAATGTAGGTATTAATACCGTGTTCCACGGCTTTTTCGGCCGCTTCAATTTTTGTTTTCATGCCCCCGGTTGCCATATGATTTCGACTTGTACCTGCCATGGCATAGATTTCATCGGTTATTTTGGCAATTTCTGGAATAAGAACTGCGTCGTCATTAACTTTTGGATCTTTGGTGAAAACACCGTCGATGTCACTTAATATAAATAAACTATCTGCGTCACAAACTTGCGCAACTAAAGCAGCAAGGTTGTCGTTATCACCTACCGTTGAATCAGCGGAGGAGACGGTGTCATTTTCATTAACTATCGGTAAAACACCATTAGCTAGTTGAATTTCAATAGTTTTTTTTATGCTTATAAAGCGTTTTCTGTCTTCTAGATCATGTTGAGTGATTAATATTTGGCTACAAGGAATATCAAAAAAACGTTGCCAATTAGCCATCATTTGCATTTGACCTACGCTCGACATCGCCTTTCTAGTCGAAACTGATAATTCAGGTGAGCCATGATGAATAAGGCTTCGGCCAGCGGCAACGCCACCAGAAGAAACTAAAATTATTTCTTTGCCTTGCTGTTGGCACTTAGTAATAAATTGCGCTATCGCTAAGGTATACTTTCCGCTACAACCTTCCTGCGTAGGTGCAACTAAGGCACTACCCACTTTGATTACAGCTCGATTAAAATTCATTATTACTCCTATTTCAAGACTGAGTTAGCATGCGGTATTGCAGTAATAATTACAACCTAACTGTTAGCTTTACCGGCCAAAGCCGTAGACAAAATTGTGCTGTTTAATAGCTTTATTGCATAGTTATTATAAAAAAGCTGAAATCACTCAATTGAAGTAGTTTGAGTATCAACTTAAAGCATGATTTAATGAGACTATTATCGCCATTGTTGTTAACATTTACCCATGCTTAATTTTCTTCCAGCTAAACTTATTGGCTTTTTGTCGCTGATTTTATATACCCTGAATACCATTTTTTGGTTGCTACCTATTTTGCTGTTTTCTTTGCTTAAGGCGCTAATACCTATAGAACCCTCGCAGAAAATTTTTAGCTATTTGTTAGATTTAATGGCAAGTCGCTGGGTAGTAATGAATACGCTCAACCAGAAAATATTTACCAAGATTGAAATTAAAATAACCGGATTAGAAGAGTTAAATAGAAAAGATTGGTATTTAGTTTTAGCAAATCATCAAAGTTGGGTTGATATTGTGGTGCTACAGCGTGCTTTACATGGTCAAATACCCTTTTTAAAATTCTTTTTAAAAAAAGAGCTTATTTATGTGCCCATTTTAGGCTTAGCTTGGTGGGCGTTAGATTTTCCTTTTATGAAACGTTATAGCCAATCATTTTTAAGAAAAAACCCTCATCTAAAAGGGAAAGATTTAGAAACTACTCGCAAAGCCTGTGCTAAGTTTAAACATAAACCGGTCAGTGTCATGAGTTTCATTGAAGGTACGCGCTATACTCAAGAAAAGCATGATAAGCAAAACTCACCTTTTAACCATTTGCTGAAACCCAAAGCGGCCGGAATCGCTTTTGTGCTTGATGCCATGGGAGAACATTTAAACACCATTGTGGATGTCACCATATATTACCCAGAGGGTATTCCAACCTTTGTTGATTTTTTATGTGGCCGGGTTAAAAATGTGCAGGTAGAAATACATGCCACGGAGATCACCAAGGAATTAACGGGAGATTATTTTAACGATCGAAGTTATAAAATTTATTTTCAAAAATGGTTAACCCAATTTTGGCATGATAAAGATGTTAGGCTTAACAATATGATGCAAAAACCGACCGGTAAATAAAGTAAAGGACTGTAAATGAATGAGCTAATAAAAACATGGTTAATAGAGCAGGGCGTAAATTCTAGCTATATTGAGACAAGCGCCATTAGTATTGGTTTATTTTTCATCTTGTTTATTTCTGCCATTAGTTATTATGTAGCTAAAAACCACCTGCTTAAGATAGTAACCAAACTCATTTTAAAAACTAAAAACACTTGGGATAATACTTTAATTGAGCATAAAGTATTAAGTCGTTTAACGTTATTATTACCTTTTATCTTAGTGTTGTTTTTAACGCCATTAGTTTTGCCTGAAGGTATTTTACTTGCTAATTTGTTGGTGATTTTTGCCAAGATACTATTAGTTTTTCAAGTAGCGCAATCGATTAGTGCGGTGCTTAATGTCAGTGAAAGTTTGTATCGTGAAAGTGCTAAGCAGCGTTACTTGCCGCTTAATTCTATTATTCAGGTAATAAAGTTAGTGGTCTATTTAGTGACGGCCATCATAATTGTAGCGCTTATTATTAACCGTTCTCCGGTATATTTACTCAGTGGTTTAGGTGCATTAACGGCTGTTTTACTGCTAATATTTCAAGATACCATTAAAGGCTTAGTTGCTAGTATTCAAATTTCAGCTAATAAAATGGTAGTTGCCGGCGATTGGATTGAATTGCCCAAATATGGTGCTGATGGTGATGTAATTGAAATTGGTTTAAGTACAGTAAAGGTAGAAAATTTTGATAAAACTATTACCACAATCCCTACTTATGCCTTGATCAGTGATTCTTTTAAAAACTGGCGTAATATGTATCACACCGGAGCAAGGCGTATCAAACGCACGTTAATTGTTGATATTGCCTGTATCGACTTTTATAGTTTAGAGAAAATCGATTTTTTAGTGAATACCAATTTATTAAAAAATTATTTAACAGATAAAAAGCAGCAACTTGCGGTGGAGTCCAACTCACTTGATTCGAGTGTCATTCAGGATGACGCTTTAACCAAAATTAATATGCGTCAATTGACAAATATTGGTACTTTTCGTGCGTACATAGAGATGTATCTAAATCAAAATAATCATATACGTAATGATTTAACTTGTATGGTGAGACAACTACCAGCTACCGCTACGGGCTTACCTTTAGAAATATATTGTTTTGCCAACACTACTGATTGGATTGCATATGAAGCGATACAGGCTGATATATTCGATCATCTTTTTGCCATAGCGCCACATTTCGACATACGAGTCTTTCAACACCCAAGCGGCTTTGACTGGCAGCATTCAGTTACGAATGATAAAGACAAAAAGTAACGAGCGAATAGTCACTAGTAGCGAAGAGCTAGATATTTAGGCTGAGGACTTCGTAACTTATTACCTCTGCCTAATAACACCTTCCTGCATGGTTGATGCAACTAATTCACCTTGACGATTAAATATTTGTCCTCTAACTAAACCTCGGCCATTGCTCGCCGATGGGCTATCCATACAATATAATAACCAATCATCAAAACGAAATGGGCGATGAAACCACATAGCATGGTCAACGGTAGCAATTTGAAAGTTTGGCAGTAAATGACTCGCTCCGTGCGGTAATAATGCGGTAGGTAAAAAGTGAAAGTCTGACGCATAAGCGAGCATACAGCTATGATTACGCAAATCATCAGACAAATTACCATTGGTTTTTAACCAAATTTGATAGTTAGAATCGGTTTTTTCTGGTTTGAGCCAGTTATATTGTTGAATTGGGCGAATTTCAATGGGTTTTTCAGCTAAAAAGTTTTCACGCATAGCTTTTGGTAATGCATCTTGATGCTTGGCAATAAAATCATTGTATGATGGGACATCATCGGGGTTGGGCACAATTGGCATAACATCTTGATGATTAAAGCCCTCTTCAGGGCACTGAAAAGAGGCTGTCATGTAAAATATGGCTTGACCGTTCTGTATTGCTTTTACTCTACGAGTACTAAAGCTAACACCATTGCGAATGTCTTCTACTTCATAAACCACTGGTTTTGATGCGTCACCCGCACGTAAAAAGTAAGAATGTAATGAATGTACAAAGCGATCTGCACTAACAGTTTCTTGGGCTGCGGATAATGCTTGCCCCATTACTTGACCACCAAATAAAGCTCTAAAACCTAAATCTTGACTTTGTCCTCGATAAATCCCTTTATCAATGACTTCTAATTTCAATAAAGCCAATAATTCATCTAACACAATACTCATAGTTTATTTCTCAGTTTTAGCGTTGGTTTTTATATTATACCTAGGGGATTCATAATTTTTTATACAAATACCTGATAATACCAGTCATAATAACAGGATTATTCGCTATATAATTGTTGATGTATAGAAGGAAATAAGATATTTTATAGAAATGTTCGCTTAAATTTTAGGCTTGGTGGTGATTTAAATACTTCTCGGTATTTAGATTTTAGAGGCTCGGTATGCAGGCAATGGCACAAAGAGAAGTTTTATTAGAAAGACGACGACAACAAAATGTTATAATAGACGCTTTGTGGGAGAAGCTTTCATTAGCGCAAAAATTTGCCGCCAGCAGTTTGGCTCAGTTTGGTTATGACCTTACCTATATTCGAAACAGTAATGCCGGCAACTTAGCGATACTATTATGTAATGGTAATGCTGCAACGATTTCTAGTGAGGGCGAAATAGACACTTCACCAGATATTGTTATTAGAAATTAGCACGAGAGTCTATTTTACTTTTGAAAATCACTTTATCCTGAGATGAGGCGCTAGTGACATCTACGTAACTATATTTTACTAAAAGCGCTTCCACTAAAGAAATAAAGCCAATAAGATTATTGCTTGCCCATAATCGTTTAATTGTTACATCATTTTTTATTACTTTACTAATAAATTCTTTGTAATCGTTTGTACTTTGGCTGTCAAAGCATTTTTTAGTAACAGTTTGTAGTTTTTGTTTTTTCAAACACTCGCTAAAAATTAATAGATAATTATTAATAAGAGGCTGAATCAATTCTACAATATCTTGGCGTTTGTGCTTTTGATTGTTAGCTAATAACTGTTGCAACCTGTTTTTGGTAAACTGTTCGTGTTTGCTAGCGATAAGTACCATGGCTTCAGTTAGCGCTTTATTTTCTTTTAATGTGTCAGTTGTTTCACGCTGGAGTACCAGTAAAGAGTGTTGTAGTTTTTCGGCGCGAAAAAATAAAAAAATACTAATAACAACAAACAGGGCAGTAATAAATAATATAGCTAACATCAATTCACCGGAAACTTTAGGCTGGTTTTATAGAGTCACTTAAGCGTGATAGGAATATATAGGGGTCAAGGCCCTGAAAGTCTGGGCTTTTTATTGAGTAGGAAATTATAACTGAAAACTCGGCTAAATTGGCAAAAAACCTTAATTTTAATGCCGATATTAGCTTTTCTATTGTTTTTGACACATTGTTTTGATGCTGGTGAGGAAAAAATAATAAATACTCGCCATCATTAATTAATCCTGCACTTTCAAATTCATTCAGGTGCTCATTTATTAGACTAGCAATGCTTCTACTAACCTCAGCAACTATTTTTTTATTAAATTTAAATGTTAGCTCTTGCCAGTTAGTAATTGAAACGTAACCTAGCGTTAATGAGTAGTTGTATTTTCGAGCCATATTAAAACTTGTTTGGTATAGCTGCTTGGTTTGTATGTAATTGGCTAGGATATAACTTGGTTTATCTACCGCGTCATAAACTGTTTGTAACCTTTTCCTACGCTGTTTAATCCTTAAAATAATAATATAAACCAATAGTAAGAAGCTGATAATACTTGATATTAAAATAAAGAGTTGCTGCTGACGATATTTACTAGAAAATAAGGCGGTTAACTCGCTCTGTTCAACCAGTTTTATTACTAATTTACGTGTTTTTGTACTAGCTGTTATGTTTTTATTCTTATCAGGTTTCATGATATATTTGCGCAAAAATAATAATACTTTCTAAATAGGGAGTTGCTAGGTTATTTCGATAAAATAATTCTTTAGCTTGTGATATTTCAGTTTTTGCTGCCACATACTGTTTTTGGCGCAATAATGTTAATGAAAGACCCTGACTAGCATAGGCAATATAAATAGGTGCCTCTTTTTTTATGGCATAACTTTTAGCTTCCCAATAAGCAGTATAGGCGTCATTAAATCTGTTTAAACGTTAATATGCATTGGCTAGGTGGAAATATGTTTGCTCAATATTACTTAATTTATTTATATTTAATCGCAGTTTTAATATTCTCAATTGTATGGTAAGGGCAGTGTGATAATCACCTAAGTGATAATAGGTATTTGCTAAAATCGCCAGCCAGTAAGGCAATATGCTCAGGAAATGCAGCATCTTGCTGGATAATGGCTTCTACTTTTTGAAGGTCAATCAATGCTTGCACATGCTGCCCCAACATGGCAAAAGCAACACTGCGATAACTTAACGCTAACAAAAAATTTTTACTATTTTGTTTGTTTTGTGGGCTATCTATTACTTGTTGAACCGTCGTTAATAATTGTTGGTATTGCTTTTTAGCCGCGACTGCTAAGCCATCATTGATAAATTGTAAAGCTGTTTCTAGCTCACCTTTATTGCTAGCAACATTGGCGAGTAATAAGTATGTTTTAGCGACTATTTCACTAGGATAGTTGCTACGCGGATTAATTATTTTGTTACTAAGCTCAATTACCTTACGGTAATTTAATGTTTCAGCATTTTGCTTAAATAGATGTTCAACTTGAATAATCAGCTCTTCTTGAGATAGTAGGCTATTGTTAGCGAAGGCACTAAAACTAATGCTAAATAATGAAAGTATAAGTAAAGTGGATAAAAAGAACAAAATTTTTTATTATTAACATTAGCAAAAACACAGTGTTAGACAAACTTGAGTCCTCGTTTTAGCGTTTTTAGCGCTAAGGTGTTAGTTTTTTGTTTACAATTCTAAGCTATGACTTATAATGGCTTTGAGCTGCTAAAGCTCGACAAGGGCAAATCTAGTGAAAACTAGAGACGCAAAGTTACCGGTCTAACGGGAAACCTATGACAGCGGGACTGCCAAATTTAGATGTAGTGGGGGCTCTTCTATTTTAACAGCATTCTGTCTGTTTCCCCGGTGTACTTTGCGTGGCTTCCCTTGCCCTTTTAAATCTTTCTAATATATTTATTCACCTTGCTATCCTATTATCTTTAACTTTTCTTTAATGTATTGATTGATTATCATTTCTAATAAATTCAAAGGGATAGAACCATTTTTTAATATTTCATCGTGAAATTCACGAAGATCAAATTGTTGGCCTAATGCTTTTTCTGCATCTAAGCGTAGTTTTTTAATGGTTAACTCACCTATTTTATATGACAGAGCTTGTCCCGGCCATGATATATATCTATCGATTTCTGTTTGGACATTATGTAATGATAATGCGGTATTATTGGTAAGATAGTTAATTGCCTGTTGCCTTGACCAACCTTGGCTATGAATACCTGTATCAACCACAAGACGACATGCTCGCCACATTTCATATGTTAAGCGGCCAAAATTATGATACGGGTCTTCATACATGCCGACTTCAACACCAAGGTACTCTGAGTAGAGTCCCCAACCTTCACCAAAGGCTGAAATATAGGTACGGTTTCTAAATTTAGGAACATTTTGCATTTCCTTGGCGATGGAGAGTTGTAAATGATGGCCCGGTACTGCTTCGTGTAAAGTAAGGGCGGTTAACACATATAAAGGGCGTTTGTCTAAGCGGTAAGTGTTGACCCAATAATTTCCGGCTTGATCGTCGCGACTTGGGCCAGAGTAACGGCCCGTGGTATATTTTGGTGCTATATTAGCGGGTACTTTAATAACTCCATAAGGTGTTCTTGGTAACGTTTTAAATAAAGAAGGTAGTTTGCCATCCATTAGTTTGGCAATATAGGAGGCTTCTTTTAATAGCTCCGTAGGGGTTTTAGCATAAAATTGTTGGTCATTTCGTAAAAATTCTATAAATGCGGTGAAGTCCCCGTCAAAATTAACTTGCTCGATAATCATCTCCATTTCAGCACGGATCCGAGTGACTTCTTTCAAGCCTTTTTCATGAACTTGTTTAGCGGATATGTTAATTGTAGTGTAATGTTCAATTCTATTTTGATAGTACTTATTACCATTAGGAAGTGAAGTTGCGGCAATATTATTACGTGCATTTGGTTGATAACGAGTAACCATATAATCATAGTATTTTTGATAAGCAGGCATCACATATTTACTGATTACTCTTTTAGCTTCTTGTTGAATACTTACTTGTTTTCCTAATGAAAGGTAAGTGGACATTTTTTTGAATGGTTGATAATAGTCACTCTTGCTTACATCTTCCTTAATATAGGCAAGAATAGATTGCTCAAATGCTTTAAGTACCACTTTAGGCTGAGTAATACCCTGTTTTATTCCTATATTCATCCAAGCTATTTGTTGGTCAAAATAACGAGGAATAGCACGTAATTTTGATAAATAATCATAGTAGTCTTGTTCAGATTTCAAATTTACTTGTTGGCGAATGTTGGCTATCCATATATGAAAACCTGACTCAGAGGTTAATGGCATGTAATGTTCTTTATTTTGGTAGCTGTCTAATTGGTTTTTCAAGGTATAGAGCAACACAGCACGATTGATTTGATTCGTTGCATTTAGCTTTTTGTTATTAATCTTGCTTAACGCCTGATATATATTGTCTAATTTTATGTTTTGTGATGCTAAAAAATTCGGTGATAAGTCCGGCAGTTTACCATTATTACCGCCTTCTTTAGGAGCGTTAAAAGGGCTGCTTTGTAAATAAAATTGATGATGGGTATTGATTAATTGTTGTAACTGTTGATCACTGCTACTGACAGTCAATTGCTCTGCAGGCATATAAGTGTGACTACAGCTTTGAAGAATAAAAAAACAAAAAAATGTGAATAGTTTCTTCATTGAATAAACTCATTGTATTGAAAATAATATTAAATTTAGTAGATATTTCTGTATATATACTAGAGAATAAAGCTTATAGGTACCAAAGAGTATCATTATAGCGTAATTATTATTAGGGGTGAATCGGTGAAAAATCATGATTCCATAAAGCAAGCAAACAAAATCATGATACTGGCAGTTGCCCAGCTGAACCAGTGGCTTTTGCCAGTGAATCCCATAAACTATGCTGTTAGCTATGAATACTGTAAAAATAAAAAACCAATTTTAACGGCCAGCATTAAGCGTTTATTATTGTCAGGTAAAATTATAGATAGCTTCTTTATGGAGCAGTTATATAAAGATCACTTATTAGAACAAAGTCAATTTCGCGATGAAATTATTACTGATCTTGCACAGTTATTTACTCAAATTCAAGATAACTGTCAGCAATCAACTTTTGGTGCTCAAAAATTTATTGAGCAATTAGACGATAACATTCCTGCATTAATGTCCCATGAAAAAGCCGATGTAAAAAGAGCAATCGCTAAGCTGCATCGTGCTTCAACTGCATTTAAAAATCAGCAACAACAATTAGTTGAACAATTACAACAGTCACAAATACAAACTAAAGCATTAGCAGATGAACTAGAAGAAGTTCGGAAAGAAATTTATTTAGACCCAGTTACTGGTTTATATAATCGCAAAGCCATGTCGAAGCATGTGGACGCTTGGCTTAGTGAAGATGCTGAAAGAGGCATTGCTGCCATTGTGATAAATGTTAATGATTTCGCTCAATTCAATGAGCGTTTTGGCGCCTTGATTGGTGATGTGATTTTATCAAAAATAGCGAAAAAAGTAGCTAGTTATGTTGATGATAGTGGCTTGCCAGTACGTTCAGCTAATGATGAGTTTATTGTTTTATTACCTGGTGTTGATAATGATATAGCGGATGAAATTGCTGAAAAAATAAAACAAGGCGTTGACAAAATTCGGTTTGTTAGTGTTCAGTCTGGCGTGCGATTACCCAAAATGAGCATTTCATATGGTACTAGTGAAATACAAAAAAAAGAGCCGCTGAACCAATTTATTAATAGGACTCGAAAAAACATGGAAAGCAGGACAACTTAGCGGGAAAAGCTTAGCTTTGTACCTTATCAAGTAGCTTTGCCAATGTTTCTAATTGATTCTCAGAAAAAACGTTAATGTTATGTTGTGTTAATAATTTGCTGGTCACGCCTTGTCCCACAACCTTGTTATTGGTAAATGAACCATCATAAATAATCATGCTACCGCATGAAGGGCTAGATTCTTTTAATAGCGCAAAACGAATATTATGTTGCTGACATAACGTTAGCGCTTGTTGTGCTCCTAGGTTGAATTGAGCGCTAACGTTTATGCCAGATTTGGTGATTATCTCGTTGGAATTATGTTGTATTTCTGCGGGCTCTCTTGGTACAGCTAGGCCTCCTGAAATTTCTGGACAAATACCTATAAAGCGATTTTGTTGCAGCCATAACTTTATTAATGGGTGCGCAAGCGTTACTACTTTACTGTTATAGCGAACATTATCACCGAGAAAACACCGGCTGATTAGTATCTTATCAAACATAGTTTTCGTTATTCTGCACGAGTAATTTAAATAAAGAGTGAGTTATTGCTATGCTGAGGGGATCTTGTGTATCAATCCAACAGGACTGACTGTAGTAATCAAAATTTATAATAAACTCGGTATCTAGCCACTGAAAACGAACATTTTCTAGGTCAGCGCCAATAACAATGTCTTTAATACATAGACTTGAAACATTACTAAGCAGCAATTGGCGGAGCTTAGTTATGTCTTCTTGAAACCAATGTTGCTCAAAAAGTACGGTAATTTGATTATTAACCAAGTTAATTGATTGTATTGCTATAGGTGACATTTATATTCCAATAAACAAGAAAAACAAGCCTAAATAATGACAAGTCATTAAAAAAAAGACAGTATTTAAAAGCTAAATGATCAGTATTTGATATTGATCATTATATTAAATCAAAAAAGCCACGACAGCAGAATTTATTTTACTTATACTTGATTTTGTCAATACAACAATAAATAGTTCTGATAGACAAAGAGAGAGACAATTACTATGAAAAAACTTACTCTTGCAATTGCTGCAACCGTAATGATGGCATCTCCTGTTTTCGCTGGTGATGCTGCTGCTGGTAAAGGAAAGTCAATGATGTGTAGTGCATGTCACGGTGCTGCTGGTATTTCTGCTGTTCCAACTTACCCTAACCTTGCGGGTCAAAAAGAAGCTTATCTTGTAAAGCAACTTAAAGACTTTAAATCAGGCAAACGTAATGATCCAACGATGAAAGGTATGGTTGCTTCATTAAAACCTGCTGATATGGCTGATTTAGCGGCTTATTACGCTAGCTTAAAGTAATAGCTGGCAGAAAAAGTTATTAGTTCTGAATTTTAAAAGCGCCATTTGGCGCTTTTTTAGTTTTTAATATGTTGTTTGATTAGTTGTAAAAAAGGTTGCCCATAACGAGATAATTTAACATCGCCAATACCACTAATCGCTAACATTTGTCGTGAGGTTTGTGGCAGTACTCGCGCTAATTCTGAGAGAGTGGCATCATTAAAAACAATAAATGGTGCAATATCTTCACCATCGGCAATATTTTTTCGTAGCTCTCGTAATTTGGCAAATAAAGCTCTATCGTAGGTTTTTTGCTGTTTGTTATTTTGCCAATAACTGGCTTTTTGTAAGCGTGGGGTCGCTAACATTAGTGGCTCTGTTGCTTTAAGTACGCTTCTCGATGCAGTGGTTAAGCAAAGAGTAGATTGTTGTTCAATATCTTGTTGTAAATAACCTAAATGAATTAGTTGTCCGATAATAGCAAACCAATACCCAGGCGTTTTGCCACTACCAATACCAAAGGTTGATACCTTATCATGATCTTGTTGCAATACTAGCTTCGTTTTTTCACCACGCAGTACGTCAATAACATGATTAATATCGCCTTGTTGTTTAATACGAAAAACGCAAGATAGCACCTTTTGTGCTGCTTCAGTCGCATCGAATTGGCTAGGGGGATCTAAGCAAATATCACAGTTACCACAGCCTTGCTCGGTATATTCAGCAAAATAGTTTAGTACCACTTGTCGCCGACAAGTCTGGGCATCTATAAAGGCACTCATGGCAGCAAATCGTTGCATTTCAACATTGACCCGTTGTGGATTATCACCTTCACTTATCCGTTTTTTAATACGGGCAATATCTTTATCAGCAACTAAAAATAATGCTTCAGCAGGCAAGCCATCACGACCCGCTCTACCTATTTCTTGATAATAAGACTCCAACGTTCTAGGTGGTTCAAAGTGGATGACATAACGAACGTTAGGCTTGTTAATTCCTAAACCAAAAGCGACAGTCGCGATTACAATTTGAATATTATCTTTGGTAAAACCTTCTTGTACTAGCGCGCGAATATCATTTTCTAAGCCGGCATGATAAGCCGCACAATTAATGCCGCAAGCGGCAAGGTATTTGGTTAACTTCTCTACTTGCCAACGGCTATTACAATAAATAATGCCAGAATCATCACCTTGTTTGCGCACGTAACCTAATACTTGCTTTTCGCCGTCGTATTTCTGTGCCAAGGTAAAACGTATATTAGGCCTGTCAAAGCTATCTAATTGAATGTAAGGGTTGTTAAGGGATAATTGCGTGAGAATGTCTTTACGTGTGGTGACATCTGCTGTGGCAGTTAGTGCCATCACAGGTACTTGTGGAAAGTATTGCTTTAAATAATGTAATTGAGTATAAGCAGGACGAAAATCATGACCCCACTGAGAGATACAATGAGCTTCATCTATAGCAAATAAACTTAAAGGCAGTTCGCTTAAACCTTGTAAAAAATAACGATTGGTTAAACGCTCAGGCGCAACATACAATAGTTTAATTTCGCCCTGTGATAGTTTTGAAAAAATATCCTTAATGGTTTCAGCATCTAAAGAAGAATTGATAAATGCAGCGGCAATACCTTGGTGGGTTAAATTATCAACTTGATCTTTCATTAAGGCGATGAGTGGTGACACAACAATAGTAATACCCGGCAGTAATATTGCGGGTAGTTGGTAACATAAAGACTTGCCGCCGCCAGTGGGCATTAACACCAATGAGTCTCTACCTTGCATTAAGCTTGTTATGATCTCTATTTGGCCAGAGCGGAAGCTGTCGTAACCAAAATAATGCTTTAAAGTATCAAGCAATAAGGTTTTATCATCAGCTGAGGCGGCTAAAGTGGTTGTTGCTGTATTCAACAGGTTAATCTTCAATAAGGGTCTAAAGCGTTATTTTACCTTAGACTTGTCATTAGCGTGATGATTTTTTAATTCTATTTTATTTGAATAGTGCTAATGTAGAATATTAGCACATTAGACCAGAGATAAATTAAATGAATAAAGAAGTTATGTGTCAACAATTGAGTGATTATTGGAATGATAATATGCCATTTAATCAGTTGCTTGGATTGAAAATAACTGAGTTTAATGCTCAAAAATCAGAGGTTAGATTTACTTGGCAAGATAAACTTATAGGTAACCCTATGCAAAAGATTTTACATGGCGGGGTAACCGCTTCTGCACTTGATTTAGCTGGTGGAACGGTAGCAGCGGCAAATATTATTGAACAGTTAACGGATATGACTCCTGAGACACTCAAGCAAAGCTTGAGTAAACTTGGCACTATTGATTTACGTACTGATTATTTGCGCCCAGGCAGAGGAGAAGAGTTTATTGTTACCGCGCACATTATTCGTAGTGGTAGTAAAGTAGCGGTTGCTCGCATGGAAATGCATAATGAACTTGGTGACCATATTGCCTTTGGTACCGGCACTTATATGGTTGGTTAGCATTAAATAAAAACGCAGTAGTTGGTGGTTTTAACAACTAGAAAAGATTACCTAGTTAGTGAATAGGTATAGGCTTAAAAAAAATAAATATTACTTAGTAATAAACTATCCTGAAAAATATCATAAGAGTTATTTTATTATGCATCAAGCAAATACTCCTATTCCACACCAACAATTATGTACAGTAACTCTATTGGGTAACTTAGTTGCTAAGCCTGATATTCGATACCGCACCAATCCTGTTTCAGCAGTAACTGAAATTATTCTAGCCACAAGTACTAAGTGGTTAGATAAAAAAAGTAATCAGCATAAAGAATGGACTAGCTATCATCATATTAAAGTCGAGGGTGATTTAGTCGAGCAAGCGCTGTTGACAGCAGATAAAGGTGATATTATTTTGGTGCAGGGCTACCTGAGTAATATGAAGCCAAGTAACAAGGAACTGCAAAGTCATGCTGGAATTGTACATGCCAGTTATATTCAAAAATTTAAGAAAGGTTACACTCAAACTGTTAATCAAATTTATTGTACTGGTCAAATAGCGTCAACTCCGAAGTTAATTAAAACACAAAATAATAAAAATTTGGCGCAAGTAAATATCACTATTAACCAAAGGGTATATGCTATTGACAAGCAGTGTTGGCAAAATATTTTAATTGAGCGAGAACTACATGCTTGGGGTAAACAGGCGGAATATATAGTAGAGCATGCCTTAATTGGCGATAGTGTCATGGTTGAAGGTAAATTGAGTTACTTAGCCTCGGCGAATAAAGCACAGTTCATTGATGCTAAAACATTACATTGCTTTAAAAGTTAGTGTTTGCTCTTGTTTGATAACACTATGTGCTTTACTCAGGTGATTACGAACATTTTTATGGTTAAAGCTTATGTTTAACGCGTCTGTTTATTCTACATAGGCATATTATTAAACTGCTATGATAATGAATATTGTGCTAAGGGATATGAATGAATTTTAAATGGTATTTAGGTAATTTCAATCACTTTATCAGTCGTATTTTTGTGCTAATTATTGGTGTTTTTACTTTGCAGCCTTTTGCTGCTTATAGTAATGAAGAGAGTTACCAATTAACAAAAATAGCACAATTGAAGCATCAATTAATTAATCAACCTAATTGGCAGCAATTAGTTACTAACCCTAGCAATAAACAGCAGCACTTTATTATTAGAGAGTCAGGACACGTTTACTTAGTTGATGGCGATGAAATCAAGCCACAAGCCATTTTAGATCTGAGTGTTTACCAGCAAACAGATTCGTCGTTGCTTAAATTAACGGCTATTGAACTACACCCTAACTTTTCTTTACGAGATCAGCTTGGCTATGGCACTTTTTATACGGCTCATATAGAAACTATTAATAAAAACAGTAAAACTAAACGGCTTCGAGAGCGAGGAGATGATCTTCAGCTTAGTTTCGATGCAGTAATAACTGAGTGGCAATTTAGCGCTGTTAATCATCAAGAGGTTGATGTTAATACCAAACGAGAAGTATTGCGCATTGGCGTACCTGATAACTTAATGGTGATTAAACAAATATCATTTAACCCTAATGTTAAATCGTGGAATGACAATTTTGGTTTGCTTTATGTTGGGTTAAATGGGGGCAACAAATGGCCACAGCCGCTATACTCAGGAGTGATTTTACGAATAGATCCCGCTAAATTTGGCTTGCGTAGCTTTACTGTCCCCAACAATAATCCTTATATGAAAAATAGCCAAATTAATGATGCGATTTATCTCTTGGGCGGGCAGGTAATTGAGCAATTTATTTGGCCTGATAAAAACAGCGAACATATTCTAGTTTCACATCAGTATAACAATAAATATTTACTGTCATTAACGGATAGTCGCAATGATTGGCGAGATTCTGCAGTTAAAAAAGTACTTTATCAAAGTGATGATGCTGTTCATGATATGTTGATCTATCAAGGACGCCAGTTGCCTTTGTTACGTTCTAAAGTATTATTATTACGTCAAAAAGATCAGCATTGGTCTGTTGATTCTTTAGCTTTTAATTTTTCGGATAATCAAAAAATTCGTGATGAGAAAAAGCCACAAGTAGAGTGGGAATTTACCTCACAACAATTACCCACTAATAGTCAATTACTCTTTAACCGTAATAACGATGGCGAGATATACCTTTTAGAAAAAACTATTAGTGTTTTATTTCGTTTAACGCAACAAACGTTAGCTAATGAAAGTTTTGTTATAGGTAGTGACAAAAACAACACTATTGAAAGACATTCATCCGATAATTATATTTTTATACTATTCATTATCCTGACACTAGTGTTATTTAGTATTATTTATTATTGGTTTAAACGTGGCGGCCATTCAGTTAAGACGATAGTGAGGCGACAATTTGCTGCCCTTGAGCTAAGTGAATCAGGCCAGAAAATAGGCTTGTATCACCGTCATCAAAGTAGTGCCGAGACGGTTATTGATATTGTGAATATTATTAGTAGTGAAATTAAGCTTAATGAGCAGAGTATCAGTGTTATTAATCCTCAACTTGATTATGGTTTTAATAATGATAAGGAACAAGATCTACGTACTATTTTTGCTAACGAAAAAGTAGATAAAATGGTCGATGGTAAAGTTCGACAAGTAAGTTTGCTACTGACCGATAAACACAAGAATAGCTATAGGGTTTGTTTATATATACGTAAGGGCAGTAATCGCATTACCAAAAAACCTTATGAGAAAGTTATTAATGAGGTCATTGATTGGTGTTGGTTTATTGGGGGTAAACTTAATGCCGACAACACAGATAAAAGAAAAGCAGTAGTATTGCCGATCGAAAAGGCAGAAAAAAAATCTAAAAAGAAGATCGCAATCTCATTACACCATCAGGCTGCAGCGATAAGACCAGTAATCCAAAAAAAGGTAAATGTTAGCAAGCCTTTATCAGCAGATGAAATATCTTCAACATTGAAAGTTGTCAATGAACATAGGCACTTAGCTAAACCAGTAGCTGAAAACAGTAGCGCAGCGCATAGCCAAGTATCTCAAAACGACACCATAAATACTGAGCTAGTTAATGCTTTAGAAAAATTGGTGAATTTGAAACAGCAAGGTTTTTTAACAAGGGATGAGTTTTCCAAAGCAAAAGATATGCTGTTAAAAAATTTATTTTAAAAATAATATATTAGTTACGAGTTACGAGTTACGAGTTACGAAAATCCCTTCGCCACTCGTAACTTTTATTGCGCTATTCTTACTTCAAGGTTAATAAATACTTAATTAAGTTTTGGTAATCTTGCTCAAAATCATTTTTGTCTAGCTCTTGGGTATTAATGCGATATTTACCATTAACAATAATGGTTGGTACACTTCTTAATGCGCCTTTTTTCGCCATGGTATCTTGATGTTTTTTCATTGATTTAGCTTTACTGCTAACGCTAAAGCTTTTCATTAATTTATCAAATTTATCACCGTCAGCGCCATTTAACACAAAAATATTACGGATGTCTTTTTCTGAGGTAATAACAGCTCGTTGTGTTTGAATATAGTTAAATACCGCACCGACTAATTTCTTATCCATACCTAATTGCTCAGCCACAACAACTGATTTAGTTAACATAGCTTGTATTTTAGGTGATGCTGCACGTAGAAAATCAACATGGTTACGCTCAAACTTTACGCCTTCAGGCAAGCCCTTTTTAACGGTTTCCATAAAAGGTTCAAAGCGTAAACAGTGAGGACAGTAAAAAGAAAAATATTCTCGTACTTCAGCTTTAGCTGAAACGGTTTCATTTACTTTAGTGTATTGTTTCCCTTCGGTATATTTTTCCGCACAAGCGGTGATAGAGAAGGCGAGAAGTGGCATTAACAATACCATAAATAATTGCTGCATTATCTTCATTCTTTTTTTCCTAGGTAATATTGAAATTTAAGTTTGCTAAATTCATTGCATAAAAAGTTAAGCGGATAATAAACTCAAGGGAGGTTGTTGTAAGGCAAACATTTGCTCTTTTAGCATTAATATTTGCTGCTCCCAATATTTCTCGGTGTTAAACCAAGGGAAGTTATGGGGAAAGGCAGGATCTTGCCAGCGCTTACACAACCAAGCCATATAATTTACTACGCGCATGGTTCTTAATGATTCTATCAAAACAAGCTGCTTAGATTCAAATGAAAAGAACTCTTCATAGCCCATTAATAGCGTGTCAATTTGTAACAATTGTTGTCGTCTATCCCCCGAAAGCATCATCCATAAGTCTTGAATGGCAGGCCCAGTGCGACAATCATCTAAATCTACAAAATGCGGCCCTTCATCTCGCCACAATATATTACCGGCGTGACAATCACCGTGTAAACGTATTTGCTGTTCAGGTTGGTATTGTTTAGCAGCTATTTCAATAACTTGTTCTAAAATAGTAAAAAATGCTAGTTGCAATGTATTAGGAACAAAATTACTTTCGCTAATGATATTATGTGCTTGGTAAAGCATTTCATCGACGTTAAAACTTGGTCTGTGTTGGAATGACTCGAGTGAAGATACCGCGTGGATACGACCAATAAAGCGTCCCATCCATTCAAGTTGCTCTAAATTGTCCACTTCAAATATTCGACCGCCGCGGCATGGAAATACCGCAAAGTGATAACCTTGATGCTCAAATAAACTTCTACCATCTATTTTTAATGGTGCGACTATTGGTAATTCACGTTCATCAAGTTCAAAGGAAAAGTCATGTTCTTCCTGAATTTGTGCTAATTGCCAGCGTTGTGGACGATAAAATTTAGTGACATATTTAATCAGGTTTTCATCATGAAATTGATAGACACGATTTTCATAACTGTTCAGCGGTAATAAACCGCTATCAACAGTAAAGCCTACGCTTTCTAAACCATCAATAATAGTGTCAGGTGATAACGATTTAAAATCAAATTGTGCCATTAGGATTCACTTAACGTTTATTGAAAAAACGGCTTTCATGTTCAATGCTAACGTCATCTTGCGGCGATACTTGCTCAACACTAAAAATGATATCAGTCATATAGCCCTTAAGCTCATATGGGTCAACAGAAATACTAATGGGTAAAGTATATACTGTTGCTGCTTTTACAAATACTTCTTGTTTACCATGCCATTGAGGTCTGTCTAAGCCTTTTATTGATAACTTATAAGTATTGTCAGTTTGCGACATGTTGAGGATTTTTAAGGTATATACGTTTTCAATATCGCCATTAAAATTCTCTTTCGCTAACTCTGTTCTATCACGAATAATGTCTAATGACAGGGGAACTCGGTTAACAATTTCTGATACCAACATAGTGCTCATTATCATTAACACGATAGCATAGCCTATTAATTTAGAGCGGATAAAGTGGACCTTTTTGCCGTCAAGTTCATGCTCCGTGGTGTAGCGAATTAAGCCTTGGTCGTATTTCATTTTACCCATTACGCTGGCGCAGGCATCAACACAAGAGCCACAGTTTATACATTCATATTGTAAGCCATTTCTAATATCTATCCCTGTAGGGCATACTTCAACACATAAATTACAATCGATACAGTCACCTAAATTCATGGCTTTATGATCTTGTTTACGACCACGAGCACCACGGTTTTCACCTCGGCCAGTGTCATAAGCAACCGTTAAGGTGTCTTTATCAAACATGGCTGATTGAAAACGTGCATAAGGGCACATATGCAAACATACCACTTCACGCATCCAGCCCGCGTTACCATAGGTAGCAAAAGTAAAAAAGGCTAAAATGGTCGCCATGGTAACTGAAGTATTCAAGGTCAATATATTAACGAACAGTTCACCCATAGGGGAAAAATAGCCAGCAAAAGTCATGGCGGTAAATAGTGAAAACAGCAACCAGCTGGCATGCTTAAGGGTTTTTTTCCATAATTTTTTGCCGTTCATTTTTTGTTGATCTAGCTTTCTACGTTGATTGGCGGTGCCTTCAATTTTTTCTTCAAACCAAATGAAAATAAAGGTCCATACAGTTTGTGGGCACATGTAGCCGCACCAGACACGACCTAAAAAGGTGGTAACGAAAAATAACAGAAAAGCACCAAAGATAAAAAGCCATGCTAACAGTGTTAAATCTTGTGGCCATAAAGTTAAACTCCACAAGGTAAAGCGTTGTTCGCTAATATCAAACAACACCGCCTGATGACCGTTAAACTGCAACCAAGGGAGAGCGGCAAAAAAGGCAAAATACACCAAATTCATCCGCTTTCTTAGTTTTTGAAAAAATCCTGAGTTTTTTCGTACATATATTTGATCGCCAGGTTTATAGCGTTCATGGCCATTTTTTGCAGGATGTATTTTTACATTTTTAACGGGTATTTTAACTGCACTTGTTGATGATGGTTTTTCGTTAGCGCTCACGATAAATCCTTAGAAGACAGAAGATGCTAATTAGTATTGAAAAAAGTATTATGTTATTATGATCAAATAGAATAACATAAATTAGAGCATACTAATATACGATATTTTATGACAAATTATACGAGATTTTATGAAAAATTTATTGATCTTAATCGTCGCAGCGGCATTGTTTTTACATTTTTATCCTCAACCAGAGGTAACTAAATTCTATGACGAGCAAAAAAAAATATTGCTAGATGGCTTTGCACAATTTAGCGATACCAAAGTACGTTTGAAAGCCGATAAAATATTTATTGATTTAAAACCCAAGTTAAAACAATTTTCAGCGGAAGAAATAAAGTATTTAAAAGAAATTACCTTATCTAGAGCAAATGTTAAAAGCTTTTTTGAAGAGTATTGTACCAATCAAAAACGAAGTATTATTTTTCACTCTACTAACCAAGCAGCAGTGTGTAAAACCATTAGTCAATACGAATCAATATTATAATTTAAGTGTCACTATTTACTTACTGCCAACCTTGTTATCTTCAAGGAATTTTAATTGAAAATTTAATTTTAGCTAATTAGTGGTAGTGTTAGCAAGCGAGCAGTTTTACTACTAGAAAGCTTAATCAATATAATGGCTAGCCAGTAAAAAGCCTAGTAAGTAATTTGGCAAAATTTTCAGCACTATTTTTCTCTTGTGCATGCTTACTATTTTTCACAACCCAGCAACCATTAACCATCACATCTTTAACAACATTTTGTTGGCTAGCAAAAATCATACTATCAAGTAAATGTTGATTACTATTAGCAAATAGTCGCGTCTGCTTGTCATCAAGTACCAGTAAGTCTGCTTGCTTACCTACCGCTAATGAACCCGTATTAGTGCTGGTACTCTGTGCACCACCGGCGGCAGCTTTTTGCCATAAATTTTGACCAACGGATGTTTGTTCATTAGTGGCAAGAATAGTTCGTTGTTTTTTTTGTAAACGTTGGCTATATTCTAGCCAACGTAATTCTTCAATTGGGCTGATTGATATGTGACTATCTGAGCCAATAGCAAAGGTACCGTTAAGCGCTAAAAACTCAGCGGTTGGAAAAATACCATCTCCTAAATTTGCTTCGGTAGTAGGGCAAATTCCGACAATCGCTTTACTGGCTACTATGGCTTGTTGCTCTTGTTCTGTTATATGAGTGGCATGAATTAAGCACCAGTGCTTATCTACCGCGATATTTTCTAGCAACCATTGTACGGGCGTTTTTTTGTAATGAGTAAGGCAGTCATCAACTTCTTGTTGCTGCTCAGCAATGTGAATATGTATAGGGGCATTTTCATCAAGTGCACGAATATGCTGCACTGCTATTCTTATCGACTCTTTATCAACAGCTCGTAGTGAATGAGGCGCTATGCCGACATTAGTATTTTGATATTGTTTACTAAGGGTAAAACAATCACTGACTAATTGATTAAATTGGGTCGTTGAGTTAATAAAGCGTTTTTGACCTTCATTCGGATTTTGTTGACCAAAGCCTGCATATTGATACAGCACAGGTAATATGGTTAAGCCGATACCAGCGTGTTTAGCCGCGGTAAAAATAGCTTGTGCCATGGTGGCTAATGTTGTGTTTTTATCAATGTTGGTGTACGTTTTTCCATCAACATCATGATGCAGATAATGAAACTCAGCAACGCGAGTATAGCCTTTTTTTAGCATCTCAATGTAAAGTTGGCTAGCGATAATTTGTGCATCATTATGATCAAGTCGTCTCAGAAATTTATACATGACTTTACGCCAAGTCCAAAAGCTATCTTGGCCTTCACTGCTTTGTTCACTAAAGCCAGCAAAAGCGCGTTGAAAGGCATGCGAATGACAATTAACCATGCCGGGAATGACAGTACCAGATAATTTTATTATCGCTTCTTCGGGGCTCGATATTTTTTTACTTGAGGTACTTTTACCTGGGGTAATAGCGGTAATAATGCCATTTTCAATAGTGAGGGTTTTATCAGTTGCCCAACCGTCACTGAGTAAAATATTTTCAGCATAATATTTCATTATCATCTTCTTTATTTTTCTTCAGCAAAATTAGCTAAACATTGCACCAAGCATTTTAACTGTTTTTTCACTTGCTCAGCTTTTTCTTTATTATAGTGGTTAGTAGGCTCGTCCATATAAGTATGTTGTGATAATTCAAGTTGTATCGCATGAATATTATTGCTTGGATCGCCATAAGTGCGAGTGATATAACCGCCTTTAAAACGTTGGTTATATACACTGCTGTAGGGAGTGAAATTAAGCTGTTGAATTTTTTCAAGCAACGCGGGTGAACAACTACTGCCATCGGCTGTGCCAAAATTAAAATCAGGCAGCATACCAGAGAAAAATCGAGGTACCTGTGACAATATTGAATGGGCATCAAGTAACACAACTTTACCGTGCTTTTGTTTCAGAGTAGCCAAAGTGTCAGCCAACGCTTGATGATATGGCTGCCAATAGTATTTAACGCGTTTGGTTATTTCTTGGTTTGACGGTTGTTGCCCGGCAATATAAAGTGCTGATAAATCAAAGGCAGTAGTCGGGCAAAGCTCGGTATTATTTGCACCTGCATATAAAGCTTTACCGGTAGGACTTCTATTTAAATCGATAACATAGCGACTATATTTTGGAGCGAGTACGTAAATCCCCATTGCTTGGGCAAAGTTGTACAACTTATCCATGTGCCAATCAGTGTCAGCAATATTGGTTGCACTTGATGTCATGATGTCAGCAATGTTGTTAGGAATATGCTGACCATTATGAGGCATGCTGATCAGCATGCCTCTATTACCTGAAGATAAGGAATAGGTTGAATTCATCACTAGCTCTTTTTATTGAACGACTTCATTTGTAATACTTGTTGTATATACAAGTTGGAGCATCAATTTATCATGTTGCACTAGCGATTAGCAAATATTTTAGCGAAAGATCAGCAGGCCCTATTTTCTATTTCACTAACTCGGCCGCTTTAAGTAATAACTCTTCATGTAAACGCACCTTGTAATGATACCAATTGAATTAATGAATGCACCTACTTAGCGAGAATTAAAAATCTTAGAGGCAAGGCCTTGATTGAAGAGAATGGTTATTCCCTTATCAAAATCAATAACGCTGCATATAAGCCTTTTAAACTTGCCCTACGGGAGTTTCATTATTTCAATTGGTATTGGGGTTCACATAATTAAATTGTACTAAACCATTATTATCAATAACGTAAATTGCTGATACGGGTAATACTAAACGTTTATTGCCAGCTTTATTTTTTTGCAGTGGGTTTTTTAACTCCATCGCAGCAATATATCTATCAGTTGCTTTTTGGCTGGCAAAATAAGCTAAACCAAATGCCTGACTTGTTACTGAATTAAAGTCAGTTAATAATTGAGAGTTGAGTTGATGTTTACTGATACTTTTTTGTAAATTTTGGGCGTTATCGGTGGAAATACCAATTAGTTGAAAGCCTAATTTAGCCAGTTTGTTTGCTGTTTTTTTAGTTGTACCATTTGGGTATTACAAAATGGGCACCAACCACCGCGGTAAAAAAATAAAATTGTTTTTTGTTATTTAACACTTGTCCTAACGATACTTTATTCCCTTTTGCCGTGGTGACTTTAATGGCGTTAGGTATTTGCTGTCCATTCATTAGCGGGCTTATCTGCTATGCTGATCCAGCGATTATTTTCGTTACTTGACTATTATTGGCTTGTGTTTACATACTAACAAATAAAATAAATAAGCTTGCTAACAAGATGGGTTTTGTTGTGGACACAATGTTTCCAAAAAGTGTGATAGATATTAATAATACCAATCAGACTAACTAAGTGATTTTTTAAAATGCTCTAAATATCCAATAACATCGTTGCTTTCATTCCCAATAGCCAGCTATTGCTCAATCAAGCGCTTTGTTCTTGAAAATTTATTCTCATTAAAATTTGAACCATTAATTAATCTGATTGGTATAAAAGACCAGAACAGCATAAAAAATTTCAATAAAAGCAGGTATATTCTTTTTGTTTCTTAATCTGTTTTTTCGATTAAAAGGATTGGTTTTAATCACTTTAAATGTTTTTTGTTTTAGTTAATAATAACCTCATCGCAATTAAGCAACATCAGTAACTTTTATAAATTAAGGAAATGATATGTCTACAAACAATAGTAAATTTGAAAATAAACAAGGTCAAAAAGTTCCAGCAGTAACATTCCCTATTCGTGAAAACAACGATTGGATCAGCCGTGATACTCAAGAAATATTTGCTGGAAAAACAGTAGTGGTTTTTTCTCTACCAGGTGCTTTTACGCCGACTTGCTCATCATCACATTTGCCTCGTTATAATGAATTAGCCAGTAAATTTGCTGCTAATGGTGTTGATGAAATATTATGTATTTCGGTTAATGACACCTTTGTTATGAACGCCTGGGCAGCCGATCAAGCCGCTGATAATATTAGCTTTATTCCTGATGGAAATGGTGACTTTACTAATGGTATGGGATTATTAGTCGAAAAAAATGACATAGGCTTTGGTAAGCGTAGCTGGCGCTATTCAATGTTAGTGAAAGATGGCGTCATTGAAAAAATGTTCATCGAAGCTGATTTACCCGGCGACCCATTTGAAGTCTCTGATGCTGATACTATGCTTAAGTTCATTAACCCAGAAGCGGTACAAACTACACAAGTTAGTTTATTTACTAAACCAGGTTGCCCACATTGTGCCAGAGCAAAAGATCTACTGGCACAACAAGGCTTGCAATACGAAGAGCTAACATTGGGAGAGGAAATTAGTATTTCAGCGATGAGAGCGATCACTAATGCTGATACGGTGCCGCAAATTTTTATTGATGGACAGCATATTGGTGGCGCTGATGAGTTAGCGAAACATTTTTCTTAATAACTAACACGTTTTATTTAATACGCTATCGGCACCTATTTTCACAACTTGTTTTTGAAGATAAGGTGCCTTTTTTGTTATAATCAAATTACTTTCCTTTCAGTGTTTAATTATTTTATGGATAACCAGCCTTACAACCCACTACATGGCGTCACTTTAAAAGCTATAGTTACCGAGCTTGAAGCCTATTTCGGTTTTGAAGCTTTAGGGCAACAAATTAACATTAATTGTTTTACCAAAGATCCCAGTATTAAATCTAGTTTGAAATTTCTTAGAAAAACCCCTTGGGCGCGTGAAAAAGTAGAGCAGCTTTATATTAAAAATAAACATCGTTTATCTAGTGAATCAACATAAAATAAAAACCTAGTCATAAATAAGCGATTAAATACTGGTATTAATTAGAAAAATAACCAATGATGTTGCTTATATTTTTATTTAAAGCGCAAATAAAACAACATGATTTCCCCTAACCATTATATTCTTACCTGGCAATGTCCAGATAATTCCGGTGTATTAGCAAAAGTATCGCAAAGTTTATTTGAACATGGTGCTTTTATTACCGAAACATCACAATATAGTGATCCCTATACCGAAAGTTTTTTTTCTCGTATTGCTTTTGATGATCGTAACTTAACGGTTTCTGCAAGCGAATTTATCGAAGCGCTAGATACATTAGCTAAACCGTTATCTATGGAATATAAACTACGCAATAAAGCGGATGTACCGAATGTGGTTATTGCCGTATCAAAGGACGATCATTGCTTAGTGTCATTGTTAACTAAGTGGAAATCAGGCGCTTTGCCAATAAATATTGTTGCAGTTATGTCAAATCATCAAGATTGTCAGGCTTTAGTTGATTGGCATGGTGTACCCTTTCATCATTTTCCGATAACGACTGAAACTAAAGCTGAGCAAGAAGCAAAAATATTAACGCTAATGAAAGAAACAAAAGCCGATTTATTAGTATTAGCCCGTTATATGCAAATTTTATCAGATGATTTATGCCAGCAATTATCAGGCCGCGCTATTAATATTCACCATTCATTTTTACCTAGTTTTAAAGGTGCTCGCCCCTATCATCAAGCGCATGCTCGAGGCGTTAAAGTTATTGGTGCAACGGCGCATTATGTGACTGCCAATTTAGATGAAGGCCCTATTATTGCGCAGGAAGTAAAACCAATAAATCATACTTTTACCATTGAGCAAATGGTGCATATGGGGCATGACTTAGAAGCAACGGCATTAAGTCACGCGGTAAGAATTCATGCTGAGCAACGGGTGTGTTTAAATGGTGATAAAACGGTAATACTGGCTTGATAGGTAAAGTATTACGGTTTTTCGTTGGTCTTGAGCTCATCGGCTAATCTTGAACTTATTCGTTCGCCCTGAGTTGGTAGAAGGGAGAGCATGACGTAAAAATATCTAGACAAACTTGTGTAGCGAATTACTGACATTGGTTAAAGGACTAAATACTGGGAAAATTAGAGAACAAAGCAGGGATGTGATTAAAGTTAGATCATACTCTGCATTACATTTATTTTTAAGGGAACAACCCTTAATAAAAAATGTGCCTTGATTATGAATCGCTCAGACTTACTGAAACGAGCACCTTCAAGTGGAACGGGTATATACTGCTGGCAACTTCTCTTTGATAACTTGAAACTATCAATTACTTTTTAGCTGTTAATGGCGTAAAATAGCGTCATTAATAGTTAAAAAAGTATAAGTTCATGTCTCGTTCAAAAAAATCTAGAAAACCTGGCTCTGCGCCCACAGCTAAACCTAAGTTAAGTAAAGTTGAATTAGCGAGTGTTGAAAAAAGGCTGCGTAAAAAAACCGGTAATAAACCCGGTAATCGTCAACAAGAAGCGATGTTAGTTCAAAAATATGAGCAACAATCTCCTCAGCATAAAGATCCTCGTATTGGTAGTAAAAAACCAATAGAACTAGGGGGCTCTGTGGTTCAAGCCAAGAATAAACCGGTTAAAGTCGCAAAAACTAAGCAAGATCCTATCGCGGCAATACGCGTAGTGAATACCGAGGAAGAACCAAACATTGCGCAAGAATTGGAAAATATTGAGGCAGACGAGCGTTTACAAACTATTTTAGCAAAGCAAGAAGAAGCGCTAGCCTTAACTGAGCAAGAAGTTGATTACTATAATGAGATGATGGAGCGCCATCAGCAATTAACGGAAAAGTTAGCTGAAGACGAGCAACCTGAAGAAGAATCAACTAGTGATGATGCTAATTCAGCAGAAGATTTATGGGACAAGTTAGATAATTCATCTTTGCCTGGTGATTTTGATAAATTCGAATAAGGCTTGCTAATATGGATGCTTACTGGCTTTATGCGATTATCTTCGCTGTGGTTATTATTGCCGCTTTATCTTTTTATGCGGGCAAATTGTTACAGCAACTGAAGAAACAAAAACAATTGCAACAGCAAGCTGAATGGGCTCGTCAGCAAGGACTTGCCTCTCATGATCATAAAGTACTTGCTAGCGTGCTGATTATTACCCGCGCGATGAAAGAAGAGCAATGTGATTTTAGTGAAGGTTGTTGGCGATTATCGGTGCTATTAACTTCGTTGAAAATGAGTGGCGAGCTAGCACTGCAATTTCCTGCTATATTTAAGCTATACAATGAAATTAAGCACCTTTCTATACTTGATGATCGCAAGCAGTTAGCTAAGTCGCAGCGTATGAAACAGGATTATCAACGGATAACTTTAGAAGCAAAATTACATGGTAATATTGTCAAAGATCTTGATCTACTTCAACAATACACGGTTGAAAGAATGAGTATACTAAAGGCGTAGCTTGATTTTTTATTCTGGTGCTCACTAATCGGAAATATACAATAATTAAGTTTCAGGTTCCCGGTTAATATACTTCGGGAATGACCCCTTACTTTTTGAGGTATATATTATGACAGAACAATTAAAAAAACAATTTACTAAAAGAATTGTTGAATTACAGCAACGTGTTAGTGCAATTCATCGCGATTTTGCTGATGGTCGAGATACTGACTGGTCAGAGCAGGCGGGTGAACGTGAAAATGAAGAAGTGCTCAACGCACTTGAATCAGAAGCCAAAATTGAAATACAGCATTTATCGAATGCCATCACCCGCATGGAAAATGGTAATTATGGTATTTGCCAAACTTGCGGCGACGAAATTGCACAGCAGCGACTGCAAGTGCAGCCTGCAGCACTAAACTGTATTCAATGTGCTGATTAGCGCGTTTATTCTCATTGAATACAGTAAATTTCTTTATTTAAAGGAAATTTTCCGCTATTAAAAATTGAAAGACTTGCGCTTAATCAATATCGCTAAATATTCGTTAGGTATAATGTTCACTAGTTATTTAAATGGTGCCTGAATTTAAGGTGTGAACAAGATGCAAGTTAGTCAATTTTTCGATCCTCAATTACTCAGTAAATACAATACTAGCGGTCCAAGGTATACTTCATACCCCACGGCATTAGAGTTTCATGATGATTTTAAGCATGGCGATTTTGTACAAGCAATAAAAGACTCACCAAATCGTGAACTATCTTTGTATGTACACATACCTTTTTGTCATACCCTTTGCTACTATTGTGGTTGTAATAAAGTTATTACCCGTCATCGTGACAAAGCGGATATTTATCTTGAATATTTAGCGCAAGAAATTGCCTTGCAAGCGCCTTTGTTTACCGAATACACGGTAAAACAATTACACTGGGGTGGTGGCACACCAAGCTTTTTAACGCATAAACAAATCACTACGTTAGTAAATTTATTGAAAGATAAATTTAGCTTTTCTGATGATTTAGAAATGAGTATTGAAATAGATCCACGTGAAATTGAAATGAATTTAGCTGAACATTTGTTTTCACTAGGTTTTAACCGTCTAAGCCTTGGTGTGCAAGACTTAGACTTAAAAGTACAGCAAGCTATTAATCGGGTGCAATCAACGCAGTTTATTGGCGATTTTATCGGTCATGCGAAAGCGGTTGGTTTTAAGTCGATTAATATTGATTTAATTTATGGCTTGCCTCACCAAACGTTAGAAAATTTTGCCAAAACATTAGATAAGGCTCATGAATGGGATGTAGATAGAATTTCCCTTTTCAGTTATGCGCATATACCTAGTCGCTTTGCTGCTCAACGTAAATTACGTGATGAATGGTTACCTAATACCCAAGAAAAGTTTGCCCTAATGAAACTTGCCATTGAAACGTTATGTAATTATGGCTATGACTTTATAGGTATGGATCATTTCGCTAAACCTAATGACGAACTGTCGATTGCCCAAAGGGATGGCAGCTTACACCGAAACTTCCAAGGATACACCACTAAAGGTGGCTGCGATTTATTGGGTCTTGGTGTGTCATCAATTAGCGCTATTGGTAATAGTTTTAGTCAAAACATTAAAGAGCTAAAAGCTTATTATCAAGCGATTGAAACACAGCAACATGCGCAAGTAAAAGGCGTAAGCTTGTCACCAGATGATATTATTCGTGGCGAAGTTATTCGTGAATTAATGTGTAATTTGTTTTTAGATAAAAATAAAATCAATGACAAATATGGGATCAATTTTGACAGCTATTTTAGTGATGATCTACCGCTGCTTGATACCTTTATCGCTGATGATCTTATGGTAAACACGCTTGATAGCATTCAAGTTGCCCCAAAAGCACGGTTACTTATTCGTATTATTTGTATGAGTTTTGATGCTTATATGAAAAAGCATATTAATCAGCAGCGTTTTTCACGGGTAATTTAACCCATCGGCTGCTCGCTTCGACGGGCTCAGGGCGAACGGCGATGCTCAGGGTGAACGATAAATAACTCATTTGTCCTGAGCTTATCGAAAGAAGTTTGTATCTTTCTATAATACCGGTTAGTGAAATGGGTATAACACTGCATACCGGCTAAACAATACGTTAGGTAATAGTTCCTAAACTAAATTCACAGCCAGCACTGATAAATACCAATTCAGTGCCATTTTTCGTTGGTACTTCTTTCGCTAAATCAACCCATTGATAATAAACATTACGATGTACTTTAGCTAATAAATTTCGACGAACTAAAATGTATAGCTCTCCGGCCTCGTTAACTGATAATGGATGCTGTGCATCAAGCACGAACTCATTACCCACATTATTTTTAACTAACATCTTGGTTTGTGAATCATCCTGCCAATGCCACTCGGTTAGAACAAAAGGTGCATCATCAACAGTAATTTTTATTTTCTCGACTGGCGTTACTAAATAATAATCATCACCTTCCATTTTCAATACCGAAGCTAATAATTTAACTAAAGCTGCACGTTTAAAAATGGTGCTATTATAAAACCAATCGCCATTAGCTTTAATTTGTAGATCCATTTCACCGCAGTACTCAGGATGCCAATCTTCTACCGGTGGAATTTTATCCCCGTGCGCTTTAATTTGAGCAGTGATGGCTTCTAGAGACATTAAGAGTGACCTAATTGAATTGATATTCTATATAGTAGCACTGTTTTTCAATTCGTTGATGAGAATAGCTAAACGTTCTATTTTTATATTAGAAAGTTGCCGATAATCGAAATAAGGGCAAACAATAACGTTATTGACCTTATCAATAGCAAAGTCATGATCAAGCCAAAGCAGCTGCGCTGATAACGCTCCTGTTGTTAGTAAATATTTTGCGTGAGACTTTCCACAAATAATATGGATAACATTGCTGTTAGCATCAAGGTGTGGTGCTGTAAAAAGTAATGCAGTATTAGTCTTTGATTGTAAAAGATAGTGATCGCGATATTCTTGCCAGCGTTGAGCTTGCAAGGAGTAGGGAAAATAGGTGTTATCTAAAGCGAATAATAACTTTGCATAAACATTAAAAACCTTACGCCAGCCATTACCACACGCCTGACCTATGCTTTGTATTTCATCGGGAATTAACGGCTGCACCTTGTTCAACTCGTTGTATTCAAACATAGGAGGTTTATTAGCAATATAAACTGCAAAGGTGAAATTAGGACAGCCAAGGCCGATATTTATCATAGGTAGCTTTTGCATACGATTATGAGTGAATAATAGATTTTATCATAAATGCGCTATCCACCAGATGCTTTTCTTAGCATCTCCGATAGGTGATGGTAGCTACAGAGCTAAACGAAAAGATATAGAAATGACCATATTAGCGTTAGGTAATAAGTCAGGAGATAAATGTTTAAAACTTACTCAGCTCGCTGAATTGCTTGGAAAAATGCGCATGCACTTAAAAAGTATCATTTAAGTCTAATGTTAAAAGGTCAACAGTTTAGCTATCTTATCCAGCAACACCCAGCCATCCAAGACAAGGATATAAAGTTAAATATAATTTGGAAGTTGCAGATTTATTGCACAAATACTATTAAGCATAAACAATAACGTATAAATACAATCAAAAAACGAAGATTTCTCTTGTCAAGCTACGCATAAATGAAATATACTCTCCGCGCCTTACCACAAGGCGCTTTAAGTAAACTCAGTGGTGGCTATAGCTCAGTTGGTAGAGCCCCGGATTGTGATTCCGGTTGTCGAGGGTTCAAATCCCTTTAGCCACCCCATTTTTTACTTCTCCCTGAAGTAGAAAATAAAAAGTTATAAAATGTCGGTGATTAGCGCAGCTTGGTAGCGCACTTGGTTTGGGTCCAAGGGGTCGCAAGTTCGAATCTTGCATCACCGACCACTTTTTGAATACCTCCTCTGAAAACCACACAATAAATTTCTACTTCATAAACTGCTCCGGTGCATATTCTGTCAGTATTTGAAGCTAATTAGATCTATTTACTGTCTAGTTCCTGTACTTTTTCTTGTAAAGTAAATTATCAATCAAGATAAAAAACGTCAAAAAAGTGCGTATTGAGGACATAAATCAGTACCACTTACGGATATCCATTTCCGATCAGAAAGTAGATGTTCTGTACATTAAATCAAAAAATTAAGCTTTATTTTATCTAGTGAAAAGACATCCAGTATAGTTTGATGTCCTTAACTATTACGGCTTGATAATTGCTTTTGCTTGTTATGTGTCAATTTTTTAACTAAGTACTGATATGATAAATAACATTAATTCCTACAACAGTAATTTTAATATTAATTCATCTACATCATCAGAGATCGATGAAATTATCGATGCCCATAAAAAATCGACAACCTTGACAGATGAAACACCTTCAGGCATTAAAGAAAATTTGTATCTTAGCAGCCGAGCCCAAAAAATAAATGCCATTAGCACAGAATTTTTTAATAATGGTGCTATAAGCCTAAATGATGTTAGCGCACTCAAAGAGCGGGTGTACCAACTAGGGTTAATTTCAAAACAAGAGTACGCGCATTTAACCGACACTGAACTAGTTGATAGTGATAGACGATTAAATACTGAGATGTCTAGCCAAACTTTAGTAAGTTTTGCTGGTGACTTAATACAACGTTTAAATGAAGCGAGTGTTGACAATGGTGATACTGAAATAATCAGTAAGAGTTTGTTGGAATTCAAAAAAGCTCTAACAACAGCTATGGAAATTATTTCTGATGTTGATAGTGTGAAAAATGCTCCTGATTTCAAAGAATCACTAGGCTCTACCTTATCTTTGATTAGAGAAACGATAAATAGTGACTCCTTCGAAATTATACCTTTAGATGATAAGGTTGGGATAAGTAAGATCTATCAAGCACTTGAAATTGTGGATAAAATCATACCTAAGCGATTAAGTAACGCGAAAATTAACCGCTATATTCAAGTATCAATTCGGTAAACTTTAAAATAAAACCTGACAAGATCGCTGATGGCACTAAACCGTCTTTTTGAAATGTTTTTTAGCACCTAAAAAATGTCTGCAAAGTGGTCAGCCAGTGTGAAAACTATTTTAAACTAGCGTAATTGGATAATATCAACGAAAAAAGGCTTAGAGGCACAGGTTCATAGTTCCAGACTGAACCTAAGTACCTACATATATGAACCCACTCCGTTTGCAAGATATTTGATCATAGTGTGAGAGGTAAATTATTGATTAAAGAGAATTTATCGAAATAAATAACGTCGCATATAAGTCTTATTTTTATCATAACGGCTGAATTAGGTCTAATGAATTACACACCTTGCTAATGTCAATTCCATCATGATTATATCGCTAATTTTCAGAATTTAATATTTGCTCCCACTTTAACCCCGTTAATTTCATCAAACTCTTTACCACATAAAATATGATCGCACCTAGCATTACCATAGAAGGTATGGCAATGACGGGATAACTTAACATAGTCATTTCACCCAGCTGTTCATTGAACTTGGTAGTACCAGCGGGGCTAACGACAATCCATTTAGCTAATAGATAATTCATCGTGGCAGAAAAGACAAATGTTATTGCTAAGAGGTGATTTGCCCGCTGAATTTTCGCTTTAAACTTATCAGTTTTTCCTTGATTTGATAGGGTCTGATAGATTAAATCTAAATTAAACAAAATAGGGTTTAACAAAATTTTGGCAATTAATGGTTTGCCCCAAAAGCTAGACATTAGTGTAACTAACCCTATGGCCAATGGAATTGCAGCTTCCTTAATTGCCAACCACTCTACATCTAACTCAAATAATCCAATACCACCAGTTAATAGGGTACTTAAAAATCCAAGTAATGAAATAAAGTTCATCGACTTGTTTTTAATAAAGTCATACAAGCCATAACCAAGAGGAAAAAATAACGCCACAACCAAGGCGTACACTGAGCCTAAGTATTCACCCCCCGATAATTTCATTAAAATAACCGATGGAATAACAATATTAAAAATAAGTTCTAGAAAGGTGTTATTAGGGCGTTTAGTTTGTGTTGACATTTTATTTTCATTTTAAGGAAAACTGGCAGAGGCCAGTCTATTTAGCTATTTACCTATTTTATCTAATAAGCGCTCAGAAGTCAGTTACATTGTGATATTGCTTATTATAAAGCGGAGTTAACTTGAATTGTTCAAGTATTGCTTAAGCTATATCGCTTTGTGTAATCACTTTTAATTATGCAAATTAATAAACGTGGGCATATTTTTTTTCTTTTTAAAGAAGAAAAAACCCCCTTTATTTGAAGCCTTTGCTTGATACATTGCCCGATCAGAATTCATCATCAGTGTTTCAGCCGTAAGCCCATCCTCGGGAAACATGGCAATGCCAATGCTGCTGCCAACATTTAAGGTTTGGCCTTCATAGGCATAACTCGTGCCCACTTCCTGTGAAATACGTTGTGCAACATTGCTCACATAATCTTTACTTTCAGGCGCAAATAACAAGACGATAAACTCATCCCCACCAAAGCGGGCAACTGTATCGCCTTTACGGATCACGCTTTGGATTTTTTTCGCGGTTGCTTGAATCAATTGATCACCAATATTGTGACCGAGCGTATCATTAACTATTTTGAAATTATCCAAATCAATAAAAAGCACCGAAAGTAGTCGTTTATCTCTTGTGGCATGGGCAATAGCCTGGTTTAAGCGATCAGTAAGTAAGTTTCGATTTGCGAGCCCCGTTAAAGCGTCATGGTTGGCTTGATATTCTAACTTTGTTTCATATTTTTTTTGATTGCTAACATCTTGTAAAGTTTCGACCGCACCAATTATTTTACCTTCTTGGTTCTGTAGGGTAGCAGCTGTAAAATAGAGCCACTTTTCCCCGGCATTAAAATTCGGGAAATGATCTGTGGCTTCCCAACCATTTTCAACTAAAGTTGAAGGAGCCCAATGTTCCGAATAATACTCGGTTAACTCTGAAATTTTGTTATCTAGTACAAGATCCGCAAGTACCGGGCGCGGCTTAGAATAGAAGCCTTTCCATTGGTCTTTTGTACCTACAATGTCTGATGATTTTGTGCCAATTATTGCTTCACAAGCACGATTCCAGTGGGTAACCTTGTGATCATCATCAATAACGAACATAGGAACTGGGCAGCCATCAATGATCTGAGAGAGTAGATGTTCTTTTTCTTTTAGCTCAGCTTCAAAAAGTTTCTGCTGGGTAATATCTCTTAAAGTTTCCATCGCGCCAATCACAAAGCCATCTTTGTCTTTTAAAACTGTGGCGCTAAACGAAAGCCACTTCCCGCCACCGGGAAAATGAGGAAAATAATCTTCAGCTTCCCATGTATCTTTAACAATGGTTGACCGACTGAATTTTCCGGCATAAAGGTACTTCATCTTTTCTATGCGGCCATCGATAATTAGGTCAGCCATTGTCGGACGTTCTTTATGATAAAAGGGGTACCATGGTTTATTCGTCCCAATAGCCTCGCTGGCAAGTACACCCGTTACATTTTCACATGCGGCGTTCCAGAAGATGATTTTATGATCCATATTAATCACAAAAGTAGGTACGGGGGTTCTTTCTATTACTTGAGCAAGAAGCTGCAGTTCACTTTTTGATATTTTAAGATTTTCTATCTTAATCGGCAATTTAGTGACCCATTTTATGATGAGGATTAGAAGATAATGCTAAATTCAGGCACTGAGTACAAGCCCCTATTTCTGTCATAATAGTTGAAATTTTTATTTCTTCTTGTTTTTTATGATGTTAGAACTAAATATATTTAATGGATTTGGTATAACACTTAAAAGTTTGAATGCTACATGTGTTAGGAGTTGGTTTTAGTTTTGATAAGCGCTACTCGGTAAAGCCTTTAGCCACTATAAGTGCATTCACGATACCCTACGAGAATATAGCCTCTTTATTGACTGCAGTCGTTCTTCAGAAGTAGGTAATAAACTAAAAGATTATCTCCTTCTTTAAAATTGGCACGACAACAAACAAATATTAGCGATTGAATATTTCTTTAGCGAGCTGAAACGAGCAATAATTTATCTAGGCAGCGCATTTGATTTTGATTAAACTAATAAAATTATAAGTAATCAAAGTTAAAAGTGCTGTTATGGAAAAACATCAAGAATTATTAATTGCCTTAAGAAAAGTGATCAGAGCGATAGATCTACATTCAAAACACCTAAATAAGACTTCCGGCTTAACTAGCCCACAATTATTAATTATGCTAGAAATAGATAAAGCTTCAGGTGTGAATTCAAGTCAAGTGGCGAAAAATGTTAATTTAAGTGCCGCTACCGTGACCAATATTATTGATAGGTTAGAAAATAAAGGCCTTATTATCAGAGTTCGCAATACCGAAGACAAACGCAAAGTGGCTTTATATTTAACAGAAAATGGTCAAGCGATTTTGCTCAATGCTCCACAACCACTACAAGAGCATTTCATTAAAAATTTTGCTAACTTAGCCCAATGGGAGCAATCACAAATGTTGTCTTCAATTGAGCGGCTCGCTGAAATGATGGATGCTAATGAAATCGATGCAGCACCATTATTAGAGCTAGATGCCATGAGCGTCAGCAGTATTTATAAAACTGACGCTCAGAAAGCTTAACGTAGTAAATGTAAAAAGTGCAAATGCTTGTGGTATTGATCAATAATATTATTAATCACCGCAGTTTTAGACCAACCCATAATGTCATAATCTTGCCCCCCTTCAACCAAATGAACTTCTGCTCGATAGTAACTTTGTTCATCTTCATCCGCTTCAATTACAAAATCTGGTTGTGAATATTTTCGCGCCAGTACCCGGTAAACAAATTCTTGCTCTTCACCATGATCAACAATGAAGCTAAGCCCATCATCATGTGAAATTTCAACATTGATTTGGTTTTCTCTTAGTTCTTTAGCAACTAAATCAAAAGCAGGTGCAACTACCTGATTGATGAATTTATTGACATTGACCTTGTTGGGAAAATCAACAATGTTCTTTAATCGCATTTGCCAACTATCATTATTTTCATTGGTTGAGTGAGGTATTGCTGTTATCAGTTGGCTTTCTTGCTTAAAAGCTTCAACCCTTAAGGCTTTAATTAAGCCAATAATAGCGAGTAATAAAACGATAGTAAAAGGTAAAGCACTGGCGATAGTCATGGTTTGAAGAGCATTAAGGCCACCGGCCAACAACAGTATTGCAGCAACCACACCAATACCTACAGCCCAATAAACACGCTGCCATAACGGGGTGTCATTTCTTCCGTGTGAACAAAGCATATCAACCACCATAGCGCCAGAGTCACATGAGGTGACAAAAAAGATCACTATCATTAATACGCTAAAAAAAGAAAGCATGGTGCTTAATGGGAAATTTTCAAGAAAAACAAATAATGCGACTGACGAGTCTTGGCTTACCATCTCACCTAAAGCAATGACTTCCTGGTTATGAACCAAATCAATGGCACTATTACCAAAAATAGTCATCCACAACAAGGTAAAAACGGTTGGTATCAGCATTACACCTACAATGAACTCTCTAATCGTGCGACCACGAGAAATCCTAGCGATAAACAAACCGACAAAAGGCGCCCATGCTAACCACCAACCCCAGTAAAATATAGTCCAACCACCTATCCAATTTGTCTTCTTATAAGCAAATAAATTAAAGGTGTTATGGACAATGTCAGCTAAATAATCACCAATGTTTTGCAAATAAGCCTGCAATAAAAATACTGTTGGGCCAAGTATAAAAATCAACAGTAACAAGGTCACAGCCAGAAACATATTTGTTTGTGATAGTATTTTAATTCCTTTATCTAACCCTGTTGCAACAGAGATAGCTGCAAGTGCAGTTATCACACACATTATAATTATTTGATTGGTAGTAGAAACATCAAGACCAAACAAATAGTTAAAGCCTGCGTTTACCTGTGACGCGCCTAAACCAAGTGAGGTGGCAACACCAAAAACAGTACTTACTACCGCGAAAATATCGACTAAATGTCCCGGCCATTGGTAAATTCTTTCGCCAATTAATGGATATAAAGCAGAGCGTAAAGTCAGCGGTAAGTTGTGGCGGTAACTAAAATACGCTAACACTAAGGCAACAATGGCATAGATAGCCCAAGCATGTAGCCCCCAGTGGAAAAAAGTCATCTTCATTGCTTCTTTAACCGCAGCAACGGTACCCGTTTCCGCCGTAGGAGGTGATAAATAGTGCATTAATGGCTCGGCCACACCAAAGAACATTAAACCAATGCCCATACCCGCAGCAAATAGCATGGAAATCCAAGTGACTAGTGAATAATCGGGTGTCGAATGATCTGGCCCCAAACGAATATCACCATAGCGTGATACTCCTAAGTAAATAACAAAAAAGAAGATGAATGCGACAGTGAGCACATAAAACCAACTACCATTGTCAACAATGCTTGCCTGAACTAGAGTGAATAAACTTTGCGCTTGCTGGGGTAACGCTACGGTATAAAGTAAAAGGGCAATGATAATAGACGAGGCACCAACAAATACTTGCTTATTCAGTTGACTCTTAACAGGTGTGGACAATTTTTTCCCCTAAATTTAATTTGTGTTGATATTATATCTACTGAAATAATGCTGTAAACAATAGCACATTCAACAAAATTCTTCGACCAACGTCATATTTATTAAGCTTTTGAAAAAAATTACATATTTTGATAAGCTATAGTAGAAACTAAATATAGTTAGAGCACTAATAAAAATGACTCAACAAATAATTAAAAAGCCAAGGGATAATCAAGATGAAATTCACTAGACTGCATTGTGCTGTGTTAACAGCCTTAGCGGTGTCAGGCTCTCTCTCTGCTGAGGAAGCAAACAAGCAAAAAAAAGCAAAAATAGAAGTCATTGAGGTTACCGCAACTAAACGTACTGAATCCATTCAAGACGTGCCCGTCACTGTTACTGCATTAACTGGTGATAGCTTAGAAACACTTGGTGTTTCTAATTTTGATCAATATGTTGAATTTTTACCTAACGTGGTTTTTCAGGGCACAGGCCCTGGGCAAAATGAAATATATATTCGTGGTGCGGCAACCACCCAATCCAACATTTCCCTTTCATCAGTGCAAGCATTACAACCCTCTGTTGCCTTTTATTTAGACGAGCAACCCGTATCAATGCAAGGGCGTAACTTAGATATTTATGCGACCGATGTTGAACGTATAGAGGTTTTACCAGGACCACAAGGCACACTTTTTGGTGCAAGCTCTCAATCGGGTACCGTGCGCTTAATAACCAACAAACCAAACCATGATGGTTTTGCCGTAGGTTTTGATACCAGCACAAGTACCACAAAGGGTGGTGATATGAGTAACTCGGTTGAGGCTTATTTTAATATGTCTTTAACTGATTCGTTGGCAGTACGCGTTACCGCTTACAACGACTACCAAGGCGGTTGGATAGATAATGTACTCAATGTGCCCGGTGAAGGTGGTTATAACGGTAGTGCTGTCGTCATAAGTAGAGTTTCAGGTGGTGCATTAACGAATCCTGAAAATGTTGCTGTTACCGCGCCAAAAAATCATGCCTTAGTGGAAGATAACTTTAACACTGCAAATTATGCTGGTGCGCGCTTTGGTTTATCTTATTTAATTAATGATGAATGGAACCTTTTAGTTCAACATACCCAACAATCTCTCGATACAGAAGGGGTATTTGCTTATGATCCAAATCTTGAGGGTGAGACATCAACAAACCGTTTTACCCCCGAAAACAATAATGATGATTTTGGCTTAACTACCTGGACATTAGCAGGCAGGCTTGAACATCTCGATATCGTTTATACTGGTGGTTATCTAAACAGAGACATCAATTCAACCATTGATTACACTGGCTATACCAATGGCGGTTCATTTTCTGCTTATTATGTTTGTAACTATGATGCTAGTGCACCTGAGGCACAAGAATGTCTTGATCCGACTAAGTTTTATAAAGAAGCAACCAGTACCTCTCGCATCACCCATGAATTTCGTATAAATACTGCTGCTGAAAATCGCTGGCGCGTTACTGCGGGTGTTTTCTATGATTCTCAAGAATTATCAACGGTTGGGCAATTTAAAATAGCCAATACAGAGAAATTTCCTAATTTAGCTAGAGAGCTTGCCGGAACTGAAGGCATTAACAGTGATGGCGGTCCTTTCCCTTCTGAAGTGAGCTTCGTTAATGATGTTACCCACACCATTGATCAAATAGCCTTATTTGGTCAGTTAGAATTTGATATAACTGATACCGTCACGGCAAGCTTTGGTGCCCGTTGGTATCAAATTGATGACATATATAAAGGGGCTACTACCAGTGGTGATGTCAGTGGTAGATTACGCGCCTTCGGTGATGGTAGTGATGCAGCCTTAACCGAGTTTTTTGGCGCTGAAAAAGCAGCAGAATATCAAGCCGCTATTGTCAGTGGCCAGTTAGATACGAGCTTACTTAATAAAGATGGTTCACTAACGGTTGATGACACTATTATCAAAGCATCACTTGATTGGAAAGTGTCAAACGAAGTCATGGTATTTGCTTCCTATTCAGAAGGCTTTAGACCACCGGTTACCAACCGAACGGGCGGCGATGAGTCCAAAGTTCAAGAAGGGGCTTTTAAAGATTTCCGCATTCCAGTGTACTCAACCACAGATAGTTTAGATAACATTGAAATAGGATTTAAATCAACCTTATTTGAGCAAACATTACGTTTTAATGCGACTGCCTATTATTCAAAAATATCTGATCTGCAAACCTCACGATTTGACCCTACCAATATCAGCTTCTTAGTATTTACTGATAACGTTGGTGATGCTGAAATCAAAGGTATTGATGGTGACTTTACTTGGGTAGCAACTGATAATTTAGTGATCTCTGGTGCTTTTAGTTTTATTGATACCGAGTTAACGTCAGTTAATGACGAGCTTGCCGGTATTGCACCTGCAGTGGGTAGTCGTTTACCTTACTCGGCGAAGTTTTCAGGGAATTTACAAGCTCAGTATTTCTATCATATTGCTAAAGATATGACGGGTTATATTAACGGTTCAATCAGTTATACCGGAGAAAGACTAGCAGGTATGACGATGAATGCTTATGTGGTAGAAGATGCCACTAATTTAATCTATGGCACAGGCTCTGGTTTAAGTATTCAAAAAGAAGCTGATGTTTATTCCGGGGTAAATTACCAAGACAGTAACGGGGAAGCCTTCGCTGGTGGTCGTTATGTGCAAGATAGCTACATTTTAGCAAACTTAAGCTTTGGTGTGACTAACGACGAATGGAAAGCTGAACTGTTTATCGACAACGTCACTGATGAAAGTGCAATATTATATATTGATACGCAACAGTTTACCCCGAAGGTTGTTTCTAACAGACCACGCACTGTTGGTTTTAGATTTTCGTATGACTTTTATTAAGCATTAGACAAATACTAACGCTTTAAAAGTTTAATAAAGCCGCTTGATGTTTGTATCAAGCGGCTTTTTATTGATAAAGTACTAAGCGAGCAATAAGCTCTCTTTTAGCTATTTATGGAGCCAAGTCGTTGGACAAAACAACCTCCCCCTCGATTGACATACAGTTAAAATCAATTCAACAATTGATCCAAAAAACAAAGTTCAATGACGCTATCAAACAAAGCCAGCGGCTACAAAAGCAAACCACAGACCAATACCATCAAATTGAATTATGGTATTTAATCGCCGTTGCCCAGCGCTATGGCAAAGAATTTTCCAAGGCATTAATGAGTATTAATGAATTACTTAAACTTGATGAAGAACATAGCCGGGCGAACCAAGAAAAAGGCTTTATTTATAATGCCTTAGGTAAATATGTACTGGCTAAAATTGCGTTTGAAAAAGCAGTGAAAATCAACCCAAGTTTAGTCGCTACTTGGCAAGCGTTAATTCACCTTTACCGAGCAGCGCAGCAACAAGAAAATGTGCAAAAGGCCGCTAATCAGTTAGCAAAGCTTAAGGAATTACCGCCTGCTTTACTTGCTGTTACTGAGTTAATGCACGAAGGCAAGTTATTAAAAGCAGAACAACTTTGCCGCCATTTTATGCAAAATAATAAACGTCATATTGATGGTATGTGTTTACTCGCTGAAATAGGGATGGAGCTAAAAATTTATGACGATGCTGAATTTTTACTTACCAGTGCACTTGAGTTAGCGCCTAGCCATATTCATGCTCGTTCTCAATATCTCAATTTACTTATCCGTTTAGGAAAATATAAAGTGGCAGAACAGCAAGTTGATAAATTACTTGTGGTACAACCAGACAATCTGAGCTTCAAAATAGCTAAAGCCAGTGCTTTAACAGGTTTAGGTAAAATAGAGCAAGCCATCAGCCTCTTTGAGCAAGTTATTGCACGCGCTAAAAGCCAGGCTAGCGTCCAAATCACAATAAAAAGTAAGCAAGTTGCAGGCTTTCATTTACAGTTAGGGCATGCGCTAAAAGCCAAAGGCGACATCGAAAAAGCGGTTGCCGCTTACCAAGCAGCGTATCAAATACAGTCAAGCTATGGTGATGCATTTTGGAGTTTAGCCAATACTAAAACATATCGCTTTAGCGATGACGAAATTGCTCAAATGCAAGCTCAGCAAGATGATAAAAACTTAGCAATAACAGATAAAATTCAACTACATTTTGCTACCGGTAAAGCCTTTGAAGACAGGCAAGAATATCAGCAAGCCTTTCAAGCTTACCAACAAGGTAATGAGTTACAACATGCTGGTAGTGGTTTTGATATTAGTAAAATAGAGCAACAAGTAGCAGAGCAAATAAAATATTGTACCGCTGAATTATTTGCGCAGCGTGGACATTTAGGGCTTAACTTACCCGATCCCATATTTATTGTTGGTTTGCCACGTGCTGGCTCTACTTTACTTGAACAAATACTGGCTTCCCATAGTCAAGTTGATGGCACTATGGAATTGCATAATATATTAGGTTTAGCATCACGACTTAGGGGTCGTAGCAACAGTCAAAGTGATAAAGAAGCCCAATACCCTAAAAACTTAAGTGAAATTAATCCAGATTATTTTAAACGTTTTGGTCAACAGTTTATTGATGAAACACGTGACTACCGAGCGCAAGCACCATTGTTTATTGATAAGATGCCGAATAACTTCCTGCATATAGGCTTAATACGGTTAATACTGCCCAATGCCAAAATTATTGACGCCAGACGTTCACCAATGGCTTGTTGCTTTAGCGGTTTTAAACAGTTATTTGCCGAAGGGCAGGACTTTAGTTACAACCTTGCAGATATTGGTCGCTATTATCAAGCTTACCTAAAATTAATGGCACATTGGGATGAGGTATTACCTGACTTTGTTTTAACCGTGAATCATGAAGATGTGGTTGATGATTTGGAAGGGCAGGTGCGAAGAATACTTGATTTTTGTGGTTTAGCATTTGAACAATCATGTATCGATTTTCATAAAACCAAGCGTAATATTAAAACACCTAGTTCAGAGCAAGTTCGCCAACCTATTTATAAAAGTGCCACTGAACAATGGCGACATTTTGAACCTTACTTAGCACCATTAAAAAAGGTGCTAAGTATCGACTGAGTTTTACTATATGAAGTCTATTCATAACATGCTTATGTAGGTGACGTTTACAAAGAGTTGATGAGTAAAGGTCATAGTCATAATTAATAAAATACGTACTCACGTTATGCAATAAACCTATAAATAGATAGTTTCTCTCCTTTGACTACTTAACAGCACTAGTTCGATAATTTTCATTACCTGCACCGCTTCATTTGCGCTTACCGGTAGTGGTGTTTTGGTGTTAATTGCTTGCGCTATTTCAGTATAGTACTGACCATAATTACCTACTTCGGTCGCAACAGGCTCATTACTTGATTCAGTCAACAATACCCCATACTGGCTTTCTTTTTCCCGGCCAAACTCCATTGAACTAGGTTTTAGGCCATCTTTAAGTTGCTGCTCTTGTGGGTCTACGCCATGTTTTACAAAGCGTGCTTTGGTGCCTTGAATATTAAAACGTTGTTTTTCGCCGGCAGCATAAGGGCTAGAAGATAAAATAACCTCAAAGCGCTGATAATGAAGTTGCACATTAAAATAGTCGATAGCTTCAGCATTATCCCGTAACGCTAAGCACTTACCAGTAACAGCATGAGGTAATCCGAACAGCACCAGTACTTGATCAACTAAGTGAGAGCCTAAGTCATGCCAAACGCCAGTGCCATTACCTTTATTTTCTTTCCACTTTTGACCAACCACAGGACGAAAACGGTCAAAGTGCGACTCAAAGACTTTAATTTCTCCTAACACTTTATTATGAAGTAATTTTTTTACCGTTAAAAAATCGCCATCCCAACGTCGATTATGAAAAACAGATAAGAGCAGTGATTTTTCTTCAGCTAGAGCCGCTAACTGCTCGGCCTCGGCTTGCGTAACTGTTATTGGCTTTTCGACAATGACATGTATATTGTTTTCTAGGCATAGTTTAGCTAAAGAAAAGTGCACATCGTTAGGTGCGGTAATCACCACCAAATCAACCTTTTCACTGGTAATTAAGGTCTCGGGTGTGGAAAAAATAAGGGGCTCTGCATCATAGCTGGCGATACTTTCAGGGCTACGAGTACTGATGGCGGAAAATTCAAAATCATTTGACGAACAAATAAAAGGTAAATGGAATGTTTTTGCGGAAAATCCATGTCCAATAATGCCTACTTTAATCATAATTCACTCTGTTAAGTTTTTATTAATAATTGCTTGGGATCGCTTGCTAAGAAATACAGACAAAGCTACTAATAGTTAAGCGGCCTTTACGTGGATCACTAGATAAGCCATGTTGTGGCTGAATATTACCCGAATGTAGTAAGTTACTAGGATAAATTACCACTCTGTTGTTACGTGCATCAATGCCATGTATACGTTCAAATAACGATGAGTCATTGGCAATATAAGCAGGGCTCTGATGAAGATTCGCTGCTTTGGCTTGTTGTTTTAATAGTGTTGCGTATTGGGGAAAACGCGTTGTGGTTATCCGTTCATGCCCTGTTTTTTTATGACGATAAAAAGCGGTGCCACCATGTTTAACATCACATAAATAATGAACTAGCGCGAATTGATTATCTGCTGTGCTATCAAAATGCGGCAACATTTGAATAGGGCGAAGTTGCTTTGGCGGTGTGGTCGAAATAGAAAAGGCAGACAAGATGGTTTTTGCCGCTACGGCATCTTTAAGCTGATAAGTATTTTTTAATAAGTCGAATAATTGCCGACCAATCAGTTCACCATAACTTGCTGGTACAGGCTTTCTGATACCAGGATAGTAATCACTGGGCTGAGCATAGTAAGGGTTATCGTCACCAGCAAGTGACATCAGCGCGTCAGGCTCAGTGACAAAATTATCTATTATTAAAATAGGCGTATTTTCTTGACCAATAAAAAGCACTTCAATATTATTTTCTATATTTATCTTCATCGACAAAATCACTTTAGCTGCTTAAGCGCTGATTTTTTTTATCAATCAGCGAATACATTTGTCCTACTGAAATCACCATGGCATATATTGCGGATAGATAGTTATTTTCATGCAATTGACTGAGCTGTGCGCCGCTCAGTTTAGCTAAAGTTTCTTGTTTAATGGTGTATAAGCCATTTAAGCGAGTCGACTCATCATTAACAAACTTAATTTCTATCGCCATAGACTCCAATAAGTCCATCGATAATAACATCTCGATAAATACCTTGTTTTCACTTTCGCCTTTTAGCAGCTCCGCCAATTTTGCTTTGGCTTCTTGTAAATAATCACTTTCTGCACCGTTGTCATGATAAATTCGCTCACCTTGGTCGCCGACACTTGGGCTTTCTACATCTAAACAAACTACGTATTGTGGTGTTTGCTCTGCCGTCCCTTTTACGGCGTCATTACCTAAAAAGAAAGGTTGTCTTCTTACTTGTAGTGGCACGTAAACGGCTTGCCATTTATCTTGAGCCCAAAATAGGTTTTCTCCGGCTTGAAAGCCTAGCATAGCAGAGCAGACAAATTGGCCAGTATCGCCATTTTTAGCGAGTACAATAGGGTAATGGGTTGCCAAATGGACAAACTCAGCTACTACCGCAGGCGCTAGATGCATAGTGGCGCCATGTGCTTCTATTTTGTTAACATCTATTTTAATGTTTCTATGGTTAATATTATCTATTGCCACTAATTTGCTCATAGTTGTCTCTTTGTCATTATTATTTTAAGGGGGATAGCCTACAATGCGGCGAAACCATATTGTTTAATTTTATCTAATAATTCTCTATTACTGGGTAATTGTTGTAACGCTTGCTGGATCATTTTTTCAGTCATTGAAAATTGCTTATTAGCAAAATCCCAATCGTTCAATAAATGTGGTGACAGTGTATAGTCACTTTTAAAGCCCATGCCATACAGAACATATTGATAACTTGCCGCGGGAAATACTTCGTTATTACTGGTGAAATCAAAATCAGCTGGTGAGCGGTAGCGCCATAACTCCATCATTTCTTGTAAACTTTCAGGAATAGATTGGGGGTCTCTATTATCACTCCAAAATTTATTATCGGTCCGTTTACTTAACAGGTAATGTAACTTTAAGAAGTCGATAATTTTTTGCCAGCGATATAAAAAGGTTTCATTGAAACGCTTCGCCACAACATTCATAACCTGTCGCGTTTGTGGCAGTTGCTCGCAAATAAATTCAGCAGACAATTCTACTAACACTAACGCTGACGCTTCAAGTGGCTCTAAAAACCCCGCTGATAGTCCTACGGCAACACAGTTTTTATGCCAAAACTTTTCTCGGTGACCACTATGGATGGGTATTTTACGAATAGATAAGTCTTTGATTGCCGGCCCTACATAGTCAGCCAAGCGTTGTGTTGCTTCATCTTCACTGGTGTGATTACTTGAATACACATGGCCAACGCCACGTCTATGATGCAAGCCGATATCCCAAATCCAACCGGCTTCTTGCGCGGTTGAAATAGTATGAGAAGCAATAGGAGCATTTTCATCTTCATAGGGGACTTGCACGGCTAGCGCATTATCAATAAATAAAACGTCATTACACTCAATAAAAGGAATTTGGTAATGCTTACCGAGTAATATTGAAGCAAAGCCGGTGCAGTCAACAAATAAGTCACCACTTATCTTGCCGCTTTTTACCGTAGCTACTGACGCTATATCACCATTATCATGATTAATCACGTCGACAACATCATCGACTACATGAGTGATGCCTAATTTTTCCAGACAATGTTTTTGTAAAAACTTGGAAAATTTTCCTGAGTCTAAATGATAGGCATAATTAGCAATGTCACGGTATTCTCCGCTCCGTATCGTTTTAGGCGCGAGACCTTGTTCACAAATACTTTCTTGAAAACACACCGCATTAGAAAATGAAGTGCCGGCATTTTTTCCTTGTTGCCTAGCATGCCAATAGGGAGATAAATCGCCTTTGATAAAACCTTGTGGCAAAACTAAGGGATGATAATAAAAGTCGTTGTCTGAGCCGTCAACCCAGCGAGCAAACTTTGCCCCTTGTTTAAACGAGGCATCGCATTCACGAATAAAGTCAGTTTCTCTAATACCTAAGGCGATTAAGGTTTTTCGCATCGTCGGCCAAGTGCCTTCACCAACATTAATTGTTGGCACTTTTGCCGACTCAACTAATATTACCTTTATATTTGTTGTTGAATTTGACTGATGTTTCGCCGCTATTCGCCCTGCTGTTATCCAGCCAGCGGTGCCGCCACCAACAACTACTACGGTTTTTATCGCGTTACTCATATTAGTCTGCCTACAATAATAAATTTAATGCAATGAATTGAAACTATATAAATTCATACAAAAACAAATTATACCAATCGGAGTCATTAATCCATTTGGTATTAGTAGTAAAGCGCTTTTGTATGAAAAATATCAAGTAGAATAAAAGACCTTTACTTCCACAGGAAGTAAAGGCCTTTATTTACTATGTTTTAAAGGCCACAGTAATTAGAAATTACCACGAACACCAAAAGCAAAGCGACGGCCACTGTCTTCAACTAGTAATAGTTGATTAGCAAAGCGACCACGTTTGTGAACATATTCTTCAGTTAAGTTAATACCTTCAAAGAAAATGGTAATATTATCATTAATATCATAACTACCACTGGCATCTACTTGCGCATAGTCTTCAACAATAGTGACACCGTCGCCATTTGATTGAGTTAACAATTGCACAAAGCTGTCACGCCAGTTATAGGCTAAACGCACTTGTAGAGGTCCATTTTCATAGAAGCCAATTAGGTTGTACGAATCACTTAGCCCTGTTAAAGCAAATACTTGAGTAATATCACTAGGGTCAAGTTCGGCATCACTACCTACTAATGTTGCATTAGCGATGATACCAAAGCCGCTATCAAAGGTATGTTGCAGGGCAATTTCCCAACCGTCAACAATAGCTGATTCACTGTTATTAGGAAAAGTGTTGGTAAATACCGCTGTTGTATCCGCAGCGTCTGGGTTGTCAACATCATTACCGGTTGACGGATCTGTTAATAGGCTACCATCAGCCAAGGCAAAGGTGATATCTTCAGTGGTGTTAATGATGAAGTTAGCCACATTTTTTCTAAAATAACCGGCAGAAATGTAACTAGCGTCAGCGTAGTACCATTCTAGTGATAAATCTACATTATCAGAAGTAAATGGCTTTAATTCAGCGTTACCTGAGCTAGAGGTTAAATTACCACCTTGACGGGTGGTACCAATAACTGTCACTGGTGACAAGCTATCTAACGTTGGGCGGGTAATCGTTTGCGATGCAGCAAAGCGAGCCACTAAGTCATCGTTAATTTCTAATTTAAGGCTTAAACTCGGTAATAATGCTTCATAATCAGTGCTTGTAGAGATTGACTCAGCGGCGCCATAACTTGGTAACATTTCTGTTCTATCAAGAATATTAAGCTCAGTAACCGGCTCATCGGTACCATCTATATCTACATCGGTTGCTTCATAACGAAAACCTGTGGTAGCTGATAGTGGCATGCCTGCCAATTCAGTTTCAAAATCAAATTCAACATATAATGAAACTGTTTCTTCGGTGATTTCAAATGATTTGTTGCGTTTAACGGCGTCAAAACTGATGTCATTACCATTAGCCGCTGAATAGGCTTCTAAGAAAGCAAAGTTTGCTTCACCATCATGGGCTAGCCATGAAGTAGGCATACGACCACTACCACTTACGTCACCTAAAAAATCACTACCGGCGTCAAATACATATTGTGAAAAAGCCTCCATGTTTGGCTCATCTGGATAACCACAAAACGCACAATGAATACCTTCACCTTCATTATCCCAACGATCAAGCGTTTTGGTTTCTGACGAGTACATAGCACCAAATTTAACGGCTACTAAGCCACTGTCGCCATCATCAAGCCAAGTACTATCCCAGCGAAATTGATCAACGGTATCTTCAACCGCCCAGCCACGACGTAACATTACATGGGCTCGACTGTTTGCTGCATCAAGATGGTCTGCAACCCCAGCACCAGGTTGATAGTCTACATGACTAGGATCTAAATAAGCCACGCCATCTATTTCTTGTTGACCACTATAAATAGCGGCATTGGCGCTAGCAAACTCACTGGCGTACGGTAAAATGTTACCATCTATTTGATAACGTACTTGGTTAGCATAACCAATTAATGATAACTGATCGCCTCGGCCATTATTTGCTGCACGTTCGGCACTTGAATGGCTAATATCAAATGTCATATTAAAATTGTCATTTACATCCCAATCAAAATTTAAACCTAAGGCACTTGATTCGGTTAAGCGGTCAAATTTCTTCGCATGCATATCTGTTGCTAGACCCACTTCTTGATATAAATCGATAACCGTACCGTTAGCATCAACCGTTGCGCCAGCAGCATCACCAAAACCTTCAATGTTCGGTGCGGTAAACCAATGACCATAAGAGGTGGTATTAGTTTCAACATCAAAGTCTGAATATAAGGCATCAGCAGTTATAATAAGGTTATCAGTAGGTGCATATTGAATCACTAAATTAGCATTGGTACGCGTACGTTCTTCAGTGGTAACTTTATGATCATAATTACGTGGCGAAAAAATATTACCGGTATACGCCTGGCCACTTTCTGTTTGTGGGTTAGGCACTCCAACGTTTTCTAACCAACCATCAGTTTGTGCTTGGTTTAAGCGGGTTTTACGTTCTTGATGTGAGAAGGCAAACAATACCCCTAAACTGTCCTCATTGAAGGTATTACTGATTAACGCTGACACTTGCGGTGTGGTTTCTTCACTGTTTTCATCATAAACGCCCTTGACACTACCGGCAAATTTAAAGCCGCTAATTGCAAAAGGACGAGCGGTAGATATATTAACGGTAGAACCGATACCACCCGATTGCATGGTTGCTGTAGATGTTTTGTGAACATCTAAACTTTTCACCAGATCTGAAGAAATAGTATCAAAGCTAAAAGCACGACTTTGGTTTTCTGAAGCCATTTGACGACCGTTTACCAATACCGTATTAAATTGCGGACCAAATCCACGGACAGTGATTAATTGCCCTTCGCCGCCTGAACGATCAATTGAAACACCAGTGATGCGTTGTAATGACTCTGCTAAGTTAGTATCAGGAAATTTACCAATATCTTCAGCGGAAATAGAATCTACTACGCCACCAGCTTCTCTTTTGGCATCCATGGCACGACCTAACGCACCTCTAATTCCCCTAACTTCAATAATTTCTGTTTCTTGTGTTTCAGTTTCAGCCACTGCAGGTAAGGCTGCAACTGTGCTAAGTACTAGTAGTACCGCACTTGAAACTTTATTTTTTTTATAATTAGCCATGTCGTTATTTCTCTCAAAACTTGGATCTATTAAAATAGATAACTGCCCACTTTCGCTAATATCAGTTTTCAAGCCTGTATTTTTAAGCATCAATTGCAGTGCTTTCATAATTGAATACTGTCCAGATACTGGATTAGTTTGCTTTCCTTCCATTTTATCTAATGGGAAAAGCAAGGTTATATCCGCTTGCTCGGCAAAATTTATTAGTGATAAGTCGGCCCTTTGTCTGGGAATATTAAACTGCACTTTTTCAACTCTTTCTTGTGCGATAACCCAACCGCTTGATAGGCTAAAAATCAGCATAAAAGATAAGAACTGTAAATGTAACTTTTGATATTCCGAGTGTATAGATTTTCGCCATACACTAAACAAAGACGACTGGCCTTTTATTTTCCACCATAACTTTTTTTTAATTTTTAAAATTAAATTTTTTGGATGATTAATCATGTTTTATTTTAATGCTGCCTTTATACTTATGTTTTTTAATATTTGTTTTTAAGTATGAATCGATAGGGTATTACTTTTGTTTTTAAGTTAACTAATTGTTATATTTAAATAATAATTACAATTAGTGACTAGTGCTCAATGATGTTTAATCTAAATAAATTATTATTATAAAAAACCTTATTACACTTATCCTGTTGATTACAAGCTTTTCACGTTGTCCACCATTTTAATCATTGCCAGTAAAACAATAATAGCTTGAAAATGAACTAAAATTAATTCTAATTATACTGGTGGATTTTTATAGCTCAATCGTCCTGTTAATATGCGAGTTAAATTGTTAGCTCGATTAAAAAATATTATAGCTATTGAGTGGGGCTTAATGTCAAAAGATACCTTATTTTATAAAGCATATTTAACCTCGAGAGAAAGTCTTTCACGGTTAGTTTCCCGTATTGTGCCACCACATGAAATTGAAGATATTGTTCAAGAAACTTATGTTCGTATTTGCCAAATAGAAAATAAAGAAGGCATCAACTCTCCTAAATCTTTTATGCATAAAACAGCGCGAAATTTGGCGTTAGATTATCAAAAGCAAGCCAATGTTAGACTTGTTGAGGGTGTCGAAAACATGGAAGCCTTAGAACAATTATTGTCAAATCATGATAAAGATGAAATGTATGAAAATGCCTTAACCAACAATGAGTTTTCTCATTTTTGTGAAGCTGTTAGGTTATTACCCGTTCAATGCCGTAAAGTATTTGTGTTAAAAAAAGTTTATGGTTATTCGCAGCGAGAAATCGCTGTTCAATTAAATATTAGTGAAAGTACTGTGGAAAAACATATATCAACTGGCATGAAACGTTGCACATTGTTTATGCGTAAAACGCAAAATACAGTGATTAAAAAAAGTGGCGCATCTTCGCATGCTGTAACAGGAGGCACTTATGAGTAATATTCATCACCTTCATAAGTACAACAATATTCACGATGAAGAAAAACGTTTAGATGATGCTAGTGATTGGATAGCAAAAATTGATAGAAACCTCACCGAGGCAGAAAAAGCAGCGCTACAAACTTGGTTATTGTTAAATACTAAAAATACTGAAGTATTATTAGAAGTTGCTCATTTGTGGGATAAAATGGATGACTTAGGTCGTTTATCAGATTTGTTTCCACAAGCATCGCCAAGTACCACCAAAAAACGCCCAGCATGGTTAGGCGCAATTGCCGCATCGGTCATTTTTATCATCAGTATAGGCTTTTATCAAAATAGTGTTAACTTTTCACCATTTGGTCATGCAGAGCAAGCGACGGTTATCGTCATGCAAATGAATTATCAAACAGGTATTGGCGAAAGTAATACCATTCACTTGCCTGACAACAGTGAAGTTATTTTAAATACCAATAGCTTTGTGCAAGTCCGTTATACCTCTTCGGCAAGAATTATTGATTTACAACGAGGTGAAATTCATATCAAGGTTGCTCATGATAAGTCTCGTCCATTAAGTGTTATCGCTGGTGGTAAAGTGATTCAAGCAGTAGGTACTGCATTTAATGTGGAAGTTCGTAATGACATAGTTGAGCTTATCGTTACCGATGGCAAAGTATTAGTTGCCGCAAAAAATAAGGCGGTAGCGATAGCTGATATTGATGAAATGGCTAAAAGATTGCCGAGCAACTCTCTGGCAATATCAAAGGGTGAAAAAATCAACTTAGACCTAACAGGTAAAATCATTGAAAAGGTTGTTAAAGTGGATCCTCTCGAAGTGGCTGCACGCTTATCTTGGCGCCAAGGTAATCTGATCTTTAGGGGCGAATCTTTGGCTGAGGCCATGGCTGAAATTGGTCGTTATACCGATATAACCTTTGAGCTGTCAGATGATGAACAATTAAAACATGTTCAAGTTGCGGGCATGTTTAAAACCGGTGATGTAACGGGTTTACTTGAAGTATTAAGTAACAACTTTAACATCAGTTATAAAAGAATTGGTAACGATAAAATTATTCTACATTACGCGGGCTAATAGCTAATTATTTTATCTAACACTGTCATTAATTTAAGCCTTTGAAATAGGCGTCCTCCCTGCTAATTGTTCAATTAGCTATTGCCATTATCTACTGGCAATAGCTTTGAGTTTTTTGACGAAAAATTTATAAACAGATAATAATATCACCATAATTTTTATGGTGAAGAAAATAAAAAAGGATAGAAATCAGTGAAAACCGACACCAAAAATGACTTTGAAAATACATTCCAAGTAACTGATGAGCAGCCAGGTTCCATTTTGTATGTGCTGTTTATCGCTTCAGTTGCCGCAATCGGTGGCTTCTTGTTTGGCTTTGACTCTGGTGTTATCAATGGCACCGTTACTGCGTTAGGCAATGCTTTTAATTCAAGCGATGTTTCTACCGGTTTTAATGTTGCGTCTGTTTTGTTAGGTTGCGCATTGGGTGCTTTAGCGGCAGGCCCGTTATCTGATCATTATGGGCGTAAAGCAATTATGATCATCACTGCGGTTATTTTTGCCATTAGCGCATTTGGCTCGGGCATTTCGGATAGTTCTATTGAATTCATTCTCTATCGATTATTTGGTGGTTTAGGTATTGGTGCCGCGTCTGTTTTAGCGCCAGCCTACATTGCAGAAGTTGCACCGGCAGCCATCCGTGGTCGCTTGGCTACCCTGCAACAATTGGCTATCGTTTTAGGTTTATTTACTGCCTTTTTAAGTAACTACCTAATAGCCACTGCAGCAGGTGGTGCTGAAGGTGTTTTTATGCTTGATATTGCCGCATGGCGTTGGATGTTTTGGGTTGAACTTATTCCTGCAATATTATTTTTTGTTGGTGTGTTATTTATTCCTGAATCACCACGTTATCTAGTTGCTCAAGGAAAAATAGCGCAGGCTAGACGCATTTTTAAAAAAATCAATGGTACTGACGCTAGCCAACAAATAGAAAAAGTACAAGCGTCATTACATAGCGATAAAAAAACCAGCATTAGAGATCTGTTTATCGAAGGACAGAAAAAAATTCATCCGATTATTTGGGTCGGTATCGCCCTTTCGGTATTTCAACAATTTGTCGGTATCAATGTCGTTTTTTATTACGGTTCAGAAATTTGGCAAGCTGCAGGTTTTGACGAATCTCAGTCTTTATTGATAAATGTACTTACGGGCACTACGAATATTATATCAACCTTCATTGCTATCGCATTAGTGGATAAAATCGGTCGTAAACCATTACTGCTTGTTGGTAGCGTTGGTATGTTTATCAGCTTAGGCGCATTAACGTATATTTTTGGTACCGCAGGCTTTGATGAAGTAGGTAAATTAGCGTTAACAGGCAATATGGGCACCTTCGCCTTAATTATGGCAAATTTATTTGTCGTATTTTTTGGACTAAGTTGGGGACCTATTGTTTGGGTGTTATTAGGCGAAATGTTTAATAATCGTATTCGTGGTGCGGCACTGGCCATTGCGGCAAGTGCACAGTGGTTAGCTAATTTCACCATCACTATGACCTTTCCTATTTTATTAGGCAGTGTTGGTTTGTCAGGGGCTTATGGTTTATATGCCATTTCTGCATTTATTAGTATTTTCTTTGTTATTAAATACATTAAAGAAACACGTGGTCTTCAATTAGAAGATATATAATAGCCGTTTGTTAGATTGGTAAAATGCCAAGTGAAGTAATGAATTGACTAATTTATTACTTCACTTAGTATTAGTATCGGGTGATTTTCCGCATTCACCGGCAGGAATATCACCATGTTCAATTAACCATAAGAAACTTTGCAGCGAGATGTCTATCATGTTTTCAGCTTCTTTTGCCCACGGTTTTCTATAACCAATAAAAATAGTATGCCCTTCAAGCGATGCCGTAATAAAAATACTTAAACGCTGTGCCTGGCACTCATTTAGTTTAGGATTAATCTCTCTAATAACATCGGCAACTAATACACGGTACTTACCATACATACGATCCATAATTTTACTTATGTGTTTGTCATGATTGGCCATACTCCAAAGTTCAGGGAAAAAAACGGTGGTATGCTTAGTTTTAATATCTTTTAATACTGTTTTTATTATTTTTATGAATTGCTCTTTAGGGGCGTATTGTCCTCTAAACTTTTCAAATGCATCTAAATAATTTTGAATAACTTTATCAAGCAGTGCCTCTAATAATTTATCTTTAGAGGGAAAATAGTATTGTAAATTACCGACACTGACACCCGCTTTAGTTGCTACTTTACGCATTGAAAAATTGTGGTAACCACTATCTATCAACAACTGTTCAGCAGCCGCTAAAATAAGCTTTATTCGCTTTTCACCCTTGCTATAACCCTTGGCAGCGGTTTTGTAAGTCACATTAATCCTTTTTCGTGTATCACTAATTAATAAATATCTATGTTGTCTATAATAAATCAATTTCACCTAGAGTTAAATAAATTTCAGGTTGTTTTTTTTAGTACTTAATTGTATGAAATAAAAGAATAAAAAGTGTATTTTAATTTCATTAAAATAAAATACGTTCGCACTAATAAAAAAATACACTTGACCTAATTAATGCTTTGTTCTACAGTTGATTAACGCATTGACTTGTTCGGAAAATGAACGGAAAGTGCCGCTTTGATAATAAAGAAAATAGAAGGCAAAGCAAAAAGTGAGTTAGCACCTTGAAAATAATTACAAAGCTAACACTCTGTTAATTAATAATAAATTTAGTTTATTTTGGGGAAAACAAGATGTTTAAGAAATCAAAACTGGTTGTTTCAGTTGCCGCCTGTTTAGGTGTTTTTTCAGCAGGGGTATCGGCCTCTGTTATTGAAAAAATAGAAATAACGGCTCAAAAACGAGTGCAACCATTACAGTCGGTTGGTATTGCCGTGACTGCATTAACTGGCGATCAAATGGATGCGCTTGGTATGGAAAATGCCCAGGAAGTTACCGCAATGGCGCCAGGCGTTACCACCATCCAACCTAATGGACCATCGTCATTTTTTGTTAGTATTCGTGGCGTTGGTCAAAATGACTTCTCCGGCGACCATCAAGAATCTCCTGTCGCTATTTATCTTGATGAAGCTTATATCAGTGCCGCATCTGGTGCCGGCTTCCAATTGTTTGATATGGAGCGTGTCGAAGTTTTACGCGGTCCTCAGGGTACTTTATTTGGTCGTAATGCCACGGGTGGTCTGGTGCATTATATTTCAAAAAAACCCACTAGCGATTTTGAAGGTTATGCTAGTTTAATGCTTGGTGCTTATAACCAACGTAAATTTGAAGGTGCCGTGGGTGGTGGCTTAACTGAAAATATTTCAGGGCGTTTATCATTTGTTAATAATGAACATGATGGCTATATTGATAACCGTATTGGCACAGACCTTAATAACGGCAATGATTGGGGCTTAAGAGCACAATTATTGATTGAGAGTTTTGAAAATGTTAATTGGTTGTTAAGTGTACGCGCAGGCGATCAAGATATTAACTCTGGTTTTTTTGAGCATAGTTCCGCACGTTTAAACCCTACCACAGGTTTAGGTGAAGACTTCGATGGCTTAGATTTACAAGGGACAGGTGATTCTTTAGCGCCATCTTATCAAGATACTGACAATGATGTCCATGCAGGTGCTTACAATGTTATTGGCCACAACAGATTAGAAACAACGGGTATTACCAATAATATTTCATGGGATTTTGATGAATTTGAGATAACGTCTATTACTGATTACTCAACCCTTAAAAAAGATTACCTTGAAGACTCCGATGCGTCACCCAATGACTTTTTCGCATTTTTCTTGAAAAGTGATTTAAAGCAGTTTTCGCAAGAAATTCGTGTCTCTGGTTTTACCGACACGGTTGATTGGGTTGTTGGTGCCTTTTATCTTGATATTGAAGGTGAATTTTCCAACGGTGGTGCAGCGCAAAACTTTTTCTCAGCGCAATTTCCAGGATTTGGCCTTAATGATCCATCGTTAAATCACCTCGGTTTAAATACCCCTTTTGAGACAGAAACCAAAACTACAGCCTTATTTGCCCAAGGTGAATTCGACATTACTGAAACATTATCATTCACTGCAGGCATTCGTTGGTCTAATGAGAAAAAAGACACTGATTTAACTACGTATTTCTCGCTATTTGACTCTCCTACTAATTCTAATGTTGTTTCAAATGATGCCTTTGGTTTAGGCACTAATATTGATTATTTCCATTATGGCTCAGCGGGTGCTGGCGCTGGCGGTTTAGGTGAAGTGTTTGGTTTAACTGATCAAGGCAGCTATGAATCGATTGATGACAATTTAATTACCGGTAAATTGCAACTTGACTGGCAAGTGGATAAAGAAACCTTGGTTTATTTAGGTTTTAACCGTGGGGTAAAAGCAGGTGGTTATAACGCACCTGTTGACCCAACAGATCTGATCGATGGTAATTCGCTAAATGGTAGCGTTGAAAATATGAGGTTTGATGAAGAAATTTTAAATGCTTATGAATTAGGTCTTAAGTGGTCTTCAGCAGATGACAAATTAAGAATTAACAGTGCTGTTTATTATTACGATTATCAAGATTATCAAGCGTTTAGGTTAGAGGGGTTGACAACGTTTGTCTTTAATACTGATTCAACGGTTAAAGGTGCTGAAATTGAAGTTCAAGCAAATCCGCTAGAAGGTTTAGATATTATCGCCGGTGTTGCCTATATCGATAATGTTGTTGAAGATGCCTTTAGACAACCCGATGGTGAATTGCTTGATAGACGCGCAATTATGACGCCTGAATGGAATGCCAATGCCTTAGTACGTTATGAGTGGGATGTTATGGACGGTTTTATGGCGGTTCAACTTGATGCTACATACTTATCAGAGCATTATTTTCAACTTAAAAATGCGCCTGTAGGCCTTCAAGACGGATATATTCTCTCTAATGCGCGTATATCTTATACCAATGCTGAAGATACTTGGACCGTAGCTGCTTTCGTTAAAAACCTAGCTGATAAAGAGTATAGAACGATGGCGTTAGATTTATCAGGTTCTCCGGCACAAGCTGGCTTTGGTTTAACTGAAAGCTACTATGGTACGCCTCGCTGGTGGGGAGTTTCCTTTAAGTATAAATTTGAATAATTAGCGATTAATTATTGGTTTACCCCCTTTAGTTCATTAGATAACTAAAGGGAAAGTATGTAACGTTATTCAAGAACTAGGTTGTTATAACCTTGAGAGAAAATTATGAGTCAATATAAAATGTTAGTGGCAGGCGAGCTAGTTGAAGGGAGCGCCACCTTAGATGTTATTAATCCAGCCACTGCAGAGGTTTTTACTACTGTCCCAAGAGCAAATGAAGCGGATGTGATGAAGGCCGTTGCTGCCGCAAAAAGCGCACAAAAACTGTGGAAAAATGTCGCCGAATCAGAGCGCAGGGCTATTGTTAATAAAATTGCCGATGCCATCGCTGAAAATGCGGAAGCGCTAGCGAAAGCGATTACCTTAGAGCAAGGAAAAGTATTAGATTTTGCGCGCATAGAAGTACAATTTGCCGAAGATTTTTGTCGTTCATTAGCCTCACACGAATTTCCCGTTAAGATATTAGAAGAAACGGCAACGAACCGAGTTGAAGAACATCGCAATCCACTTGGTGTTGTTGCTGCTATTATTCCTTGGAATTTCCCATTATTAATCGCCGCTTATAAATTATCTCCTGCGCTGGTCACGGGTAATGCCATTATTTTAAAGCCGGCACCAACAACACCTGTTGCCACACTTATGCTGGGACAGATCATTGCTGACATTGTGCCAAAAGGTTTGGTCAGTATTATTGTTGATGATAATGATTTAGGTCCGGTACTAACGTCACATCCGGATATCGCTAAAATTTCATTTACCGGCTCTACGCCTACGGGTAAAGCTATTATGAAAAGTGCGGCGGATACCATGAAACGCCTAACACTAGAGCTTGGCGGTAATGATGCGGCAATTGTGCTTGATGATGCCGATCCAAAAACCATTGCCCCTGGTATTTTTGGCAGTGCATTTATCAATAGTGGTCAAGTGTGTATTGCCCTTAAACGCTTATATGTACATGAAGCTGTTTATGATGAACTCTGTGATGAAATAGCAACATTAGCAAAAAACGCTGTAGTTGGTAATGGTATGGAAAAAGGTGTGCAATTTGGACCGGTACAAAATAAGGCCCAGTACGAAAAAGTGCTTTCTTATATTGAAGCAGGTAAAGCACAAGGTACGGTGATCGCCGGTGGCGAGGCACCAAATCAACCAGGTTATGTTATTCCACTAACCGTTATAAAAGATTTACATGATGGTTGTAGTTTAGTTGACGAAGAGCCCTTTGGCCCAGTACTTCCTATTATTAAATATTCTGATTTAGATGAGGTAATTGCCAGTGCTAATAACAGCAAAATGGGTTTAGGGGGCTCTGTATGGTCATCTAATCTTGAGCGAGCATCAAAAGTGGCTGCTCAGTTAGAGACAGGGACGGTGTGGATCAATCAACATTGTGCTTTTGGCCCGCAAATACATATGGCACCCGCTAAAGAGTCGGGCATAGGTGCAGAGTGGGGCAAGGAAGGGGTTAAGGAGTTCACCGCTTGCAAAGTAATCAATATAAATAAGGCGTAAATGTTAAATATATTTGGCTTTATTGCTCGGTGCGATAAAGCCAAAAAGTTGTATTCTCTTTATGTTATACCAATTACACTAATTAATTGCTCAGCTTAGAGTTACATTAGCGAGCTTAGAACAAACAAAATGAGTTAAACATAGTTATTCTATATTTCATTAATTTTGAGCCGTTATCAGTTCGCTAATGAACTCCCAAGGGGCGAGTTTAAAAGGCTTATATGCGGCGTTATTGATTTCGACAAGGGAATAACCATTCTCTTTAATCAATGCCTTGCCTCTAAGCCTTTTAGCTCTCGCTAAGTGGTCAATTAATTAATGTACTTGGTATTAGTTAATGTTCGTTGCATGTTTTTTGCCTTGTAGGTTTATGCGTTCTCTACAAGGTTTTTTTGTACTTTATTTTATCTAAAGTAGACCACTAGAAAGTATAAATAGGGTGAAAGTCATGTGGCTTGGCTCAAACTAGCGCAGGCATGTCACTCGCGGTTAGTCAATATTGTTTAATTTTTTTAATTGCTCACTCAGTACATCAACGGCATTTTTATTATTTATTTTCCATATACCTAGCGGCTGTTCTGTCGTAATAACTACTTCTTTTTTATCAATAAAACTGCCATTAACAACAGGGCGTTGCGCGGAGCCAACAAGACGGTCTTTTTCCTGGTGCGCTAATATTTGATCTGGCCATGCCCGTCTTTCTTGCCAAAAAGGATGCTCTGGCCAACGAGATTCCATCTGATAAAAGTCTCTTCCTACTCGAGCGAAACGGTAAAATAAGTGTTGTAAACGATCAAAATAGAATTTTTCGGCTAGCGCTTTGTTCTCTGGCTTATTCAGTATGGTATTAATGACTACAGGGGCAATAAATGCCGCGGAAAGGGATAAGAAAATGCCACTACCCGACAGCGGATCGCCTGACATTGCCGCATCACCGACACATAAGTAACGATCTTTTATCGGGTATTTATTGAATAGCGGTGTGCTTGAGCGTGCTAATACTTTTCCTTCAGGCTCAATAAAAGGGGTGATATGATCTAGCTCTGGTCTTGACAATACCAGCTGATTAATAAAAGTTGAGAGTTTTTCTTTTCCAGAGCCAGTATTGCTTTTAGCGCTAACCGATACTTGAGTGAAAATATTACCTTGGCCATTATTTGCTAACCACAACCAGCCACTTTCAATACTTATTGCTATCGCTTGTGGCGACATTAATTGTGTGTTTGACGTCTGCCAGTTTTGACAAATAGACAGAGAGTCAACGCCTCTTATATGTGAATCTTTAGAAAGTGGTGCCGCTCTGCCTCTTGCTTCGACAACAAAATCAGTGCGAAAGGTTTTTCCTGATTTACATGATATCAAGCAGGCAGTAGGATGGGTTGCTACTGTGGTTATGGTTTCAGGGTAAAAAGGGATATTGGCTGCGGCTAAATCTTTTAATAATGCGCTATCAAAAGAGACTCTTCTGATCAGCCTTTCAGTATTGGCAGCACTGTGAATACCATTCCAACTTACACTACGAGGAATGGGTGAACTGATTTCTTTTAAAGTATGTTGTAAACCTAAAGTAGACAGCGCTTGAAATACTCGCTCTGAAAGGCCTTCAGTGACATTATGCGCTCTAATGTTGGCGATAACACATACTTTGTAACCCATTTTAGCTAAGCCTATTGCGGTAACAATACCGGCAGGGCCGCAGCCAAGTACCGCTATTTCTGACTGTGATTGATTTATCATAATAACACCCTGCTTTTGCTATTCGCTTGCGAGCCCTGATAACTGGATTTTTGTCTTAAGCTTTGCATAATAGCATCTTGTTCATAGTGTGGGTTTTGCGCTTTTATTTGCGTAATTGATGCGGTAACAGAGGCGCAGCCGATACTTGCACCAGCAGGGCCACAATGAGGTTTACCCGAATAACCACCAAAATCAGCTTGGCTGGAATTGAGCCAAGAAATCTCACCTTGTTGACACCGAGCATCACCAGTCGCTCTGATCATGCCGTTATAATTTGACGGATATACTGGCTCCCCTTGAGAAGGCGCGGCCGCAACGACTATGATCTTGTTGGCTAGTGCTAGTTCGCAACTATCTCTTAAGACACTTCTATCATTGCGTAAGCCAAAACTCATATTGATAAGGTTAACGTTCATTGATATAAGCCATTGTATTGCCTCGGCGATTTGAGCTGGCGAGCACACTAGTTTATCGTGAAAAACTCGGGCAGAGACAATCTCAACAAAGGTGTTACCGCCAATAATATTAGTGATGGCAGTACCGTGGCCTAATTGGTCTATAGTACTTGCTGTGTTGGTAAAATCCTCTGCTGCGAGTACAGGGAAACCATAAGCTGCAGGTAAACCGCTATCAATAATGCCCACTTTAACCATGGTATTCCTCTGCACTAATAATTTTCAAGCTTGATTGTGTTAGCTGAATTATCATATCAGCGTTAGCAATTGGTTTACCGCTATGGCTAACGATAAGTCGGGTGGTATTGGCAAATAGTTGGTCAATTTGTTCTATTATTTTATTCTCAGTCACTTTATCTGTTGCTGAGGTTGGTTCATCTAAAATGAGGAGAACAGGATCTCTAAGAAGTACTCTTGCTAATCCTATTCGCTGTTTTTCACCGCCAGAAAGTGCGGTGCCACGCTCACTGATTATTGTTTTTAATCCGGTAGGAAGTTTAAAAATAAGCTCTGCTAAGCCAGCAGAAATTGCGGCGTTGTATACGTCTTTTTCTGATGCTTGCGGCTGTCCATAGCGAATATTGTTAGCTAAGCTATCTCTAAATATAACGGGATCTTGTGGCGCAATGGCAATTCTTTTTCGCCAGCTCTGTACGTTGATATTGGCTAAGTTTATACCGTCAATTTCAATAGAGCCAGAACTGGGCAATAAATGGCATTGTAATAAATCAAGTAGTGTTGATTTACCAATACCCGTTTGCCCAACAATACCTACTTTACTGCCGGCAGGAATGTGTAGGTTTACATTATTGAATATTTCTGTTTCCAGCGTATGGCTAAAACATAATGCCTTTAAGGTGATATTACCAGCAAGTTGTTCGGGCAGCTCTTCTAAGTGAGCTTCATTTTGCGCCAGCGGTTGTTGGCGTAAATAACTGACTCGATCTAAACTAACCGTTAGCCGTTGCCAAGCCAAATAAAGCCCTAACAAAGATTGCAGTGGGCCAATAGCCATTGCTACGTATGCAGTAAATGCAATGAGGGAACCTAACGAAAAACTCCCGTCAATAACCCAATAGCCTCCAATTAAGAAGATAGCGGCACGAGAGAGTGACACTAAAGTGCTTGGTATTGCTGATGTCCAAAACTCTGTAATTTGTAATGAAATTAACTTGCCTAAAAAGCTATGGTTTAAATGTGATAGTTTATCTAACTCTTGTTTTTCAGCGCCTGCAGATTGAATAAATTTTATCACTGGTATTTTTTCGGCAAAAAATGACGATATATCGGCGGCACTTTCACGTACTTTGATATTTTTTCTCTCTACTTTAGGTCGCATTTTGAATAAGTAAAAAAGCTGAAAAGGTATCAAAATTAAAAGAATAAGCGATAATTGCCAATGCAGGTGAATCATCATTGCGGTTGCTGCGGTAAGCCCTAAAATAGCGGAGAAGGTTGAAAATAAGGTATCTACTGCGAAGCGTTGAATTTCTGCTATGTCACGATCCATCCGTGATGAAATATCGCCAACTCGCTGTTGATGATAAAAAGTACTGGGCAATTTTTGAAGGTGCTGAAAAACATCTTCACGTAAAGCGAAGAGTATTTTTCCTGATAATTTGGTATGTTTAATACGGTTGTAACCCGAGAGCAAGGTACTTAGAATGCCAACAAAAAATAATCCACAAGAATAGAGAAGTAAGGCGTCAAAATCTTTTTGTAATAGCCCTTTATCAATAATTTGTTTACTTATATAGGGAACACAGACCACTAAAGCGGTAGTAATTAAAGAGAATAAGGCAAGGAATATAACGTCACGTTTGTATCGTGCTAAAAAGCTATATAACCATGTTAAAGCAGCCCTTCTTGTCGGAGAAGGGCTGCTTAATGTGTGCGATTTAGACACTTAGATTCTTAACCTTTGCGTTTGAAAATAATGCTAGTTGACATAGAACCATCACCGGTAAGTTTAATATGCGCTAATTTTTTAAGTGTGTCAGGGTCATAAACAGCTACGCTATCTAGAGCGCCTGAAAGGTAAATTTTAGAGCCATCATGTGAAAAGTTAATACAATAATAAGTATGTGGTAAATCTACTGATCGTATTAATTTTTTAGTAATTGAATCATATTCATTTAAATCATTCAGTGTACCGTAAACGCGATTCAATTGACCTGGACGACGTATTGAGGTAAATAACACACCTTTTAAAGGGCCAAAATCTTTTGCTTGTGCTTCTCCGGTTTTTAAGTTAACTACTTCATGACCCCAGATGTATTCAGCGTTGCTTAAATCACCTTCTTTACCATTGTATTTAGCTCGGCTATACATACGGTAAAATTCATTATTAACTTTACCCATTTGCCAAACAGTTAATACATCTTTAGCAGAGTAACCTGGTTGAACATCATTTAAGCTCGGTAAAATAACCTTATACTTACCTGAATGCATATCCATTAAGAAAATATCTTGTCCACCCATCACTAGCTCGCCGGATTCAAGCGTATCCATTGTCGCTATTTGTCTTGGTGCATCAAAGGTACGGCTAGTTTTTACCTTTAATCCTGCCGAGGTGTCGAATACGGCGATTTGAGGAGGTAGCATTTGATAATGATCACTCATCATTTTTACGCGGTTCTGATGGGTATAAATTTCTTTACCATCAGGGCTTATCGCAATTGAGGCGATTGATTTAACACGGATATTGTCAGTTGATTGTTGAGTTGAAAAGACCACGTCACAGTTATCAATATTAACACCGTATATTTCACTAAAATGATCCGTTAATATGTAAACGATAGAGTTGTCTGGCGACATCACTAAAGTGCCAGGCCCTGGGCCCGCAGGTAAGTCACATTGGCGAATTACTTCATTTTTTTGTAAATCAATAACATGAAGTGTGGTGTTTGGACGTGTAACGGTAATCAAAAACTCTTTTTCTGAGCCCTTCGCGGTAGATATTATGCTCTGTTCTTTAGTGCTTAAACTTTGGCAGCCGCTTAATAGTAAAGCGACACCGCTCAACAATAAAGTGTGATAAAAATTGCTATTCATTATTATTATTCCTTTTCTTCAGGGTATACAGATTCAAGATTGCGCCAATCTTTAGTTGCTGAATCGGCATTTTTTGACCAATCAGGGTAGGTGTTCATCATGTCTGGTACTTGTGCTGGCCACCAGCAGGGATCTGAACAACCATATAAATCAGCTTCCATTGGTTGGCATAAACCAGAGACGCTACCAAACATATCAACTTCCCAGCCGGGGTCTGTGGTAGCAGTACAACCGACAGGAGATTGCATCGCCATTACTTCATCAAGGTCATCATTTTTTAGTGCTTCATTAACTTTATGGGCTTTGCTGTTTATTGCTTTTAAGTGTTTCATGCTTGAGCTTTCCTAGGGGCTATATAAGTATCGTAAAAACCTGGGTTGTGTTCCATAATTTCTGTGTATACATAAATGCCGAAATCAACCCAATCTCTCATTAAATCGCAGTAGTGAAAGGTAGGTTTGGCAGGGTCGCCATAACGAGCGTAACTTTCATGGTAGCAACCGCCCGCACATAAATTGCGTATATGACAGGTGGAACAACCTAGCTTACTTTGTTCTAATCTTTTATTTAAAAAATCGTTTAATACCGGTTTATCTAAACCCTGTTTAACATCACCTAATAAAGGGATATCTGAACCAGTGAAACGATGACAAAGATTAAGGCCACCTTCATGATCTACGGCAACCATACCGACACCAGCACCACAAGGAAGCGCTTTTTTAGTTCCTTCGTGAATATCCGTTATCAGTTGATGTAAATTTGAAAAACCAATGGTTTTATTTTCTAGCGCTGCGGCTAAGTATTTTTCACCCAACTTTTTCATGTTATTAAATACATCTACCAACTCTTCAGGTTTTAGATTGTAATCAGAAATATCACCAGAGGTTACTGGCGCAAAACCTACCTCACTAAACCCTAGCGTGTTGAAAAGGTGATCCCAAATAGTGTCAATATCAGTAATACCTGTCGTTAATGTTACGCGTGCGCCTATCGGCCTACTTTTATAACGAGATAACAGCATTTTTGCTTTCTTCGCTACGGTATCATAAGTACCCTCTCCGTTAACTGATATTCTATTACGATCATGATAGGCTTTTGGGCCATCAATACTGATTGATAAACCAACATTGTGTTTATCAAAATACTCAACATGTCTTTCAGTTAATAACGTGGCATTGGTTGTCATGGAAAAATCGACTATTTTTCCTTTCGAGGCGAATACTTTTTCTGAATAGGCAATGACATCTTTGATTAAGGTGAAATTTGATAACGGCTCACCACCAAAAAATACTACGTTATAACGACTTTGATCCGGCGACTCTTTCAGCAACATATCAATAGATTGTTTTGCTATGTCAAAAGTCATTTTTTTCCCCGCAGAAGGAACATCTAGATCTTCCTTATAGCAGTAGGTACAGCTCAAATTACAGCCGGTGTTAACGCTTAATACCACGGTAGTTAACGGCACACTATCTAATGCCAGAGGAACAAATTCTTCGACCCCGTTATTAAGGCCCTTTTTACTAACCAATGACAGGCTTTTTAGCTCATCTAGCGCAGAGATAATGTCATCCTCAGGATAATGAGTATTTAATTCTTGTACTAGTGATGAATCTGTTGGCTGGTCTTGTCTTGGTATTAAAGACAAAATATCGCCCGTTAAATCGTTACTTTCGAATAAACTTGTCGTTGGAATATGAAAAATAAATGATTTATCTTTCACTTCTACTTGGTGAAGATTATTCTCTATGACTTCTAAAATTGAGTTCATATTATATCACCTTATTTAAGTGGTGGATTATTCCAGCGTTGCAGTGTTACTAATAGGCGACCTATGCCACTTATCTCATCGTTTTCATTTAATTTAGCGACAACATTTAGATTGCCGGCATTGTTGGTGCTACGGTAACGCTCAGGGTTTGGGCCTGCTGCTGCGGGAGAAAACAAACCGGTATTACTATTCATCTGACCAGCAAACTGAACGTCTTTATCTTTCTTCGCTATTTCGTCGCGAGGGACTACTGCCCAGGTAACTGCTTCGATGTAACCAAGGTTAATATCGTCTGCTGTATTGGCAATACCATCTTTACCGTAATCAAACCCAACGGCTCTAAATAGTGTGTTGGTTTTAGGGGTAGAGCCGCCATTGTCGCCAACCCGAGAAACACCATAAGAAGGGACAACTTCTAGCGCATTTACTTGCTTATAAATGGCCAATTGCTTGGTTAGTATTGCTCCGCCGATTTGAATATCGACATAACCAATCGGGGCGTTATCTTTGGCGGTAACATTGACAACAATACGGTTAGCACTTTGGCTGATAACTTTATTCACCATGATACTTGCAGGCAAACTTAACGAATTAGCTGAAGCTGAGTTTAAGCCTAAACCGGTGATCGTCAGGGTTGTTGTTTGCCCTTTTTTGATATGGCTAGGAAATACACTCAATAGCCGTGTGTTAGTGTTAGCGGTATCTTTAATCGCGGTGATTTTCATGCCAACCAACTCTTGGCCTTTTTGATAAAATCGACCGGTTAATGTTTGGCCATCAGCACTTGCAGCAAGGGTTTGGCGTAAACTTATATCACCAAAATTAATATTACCGCGCCAGTCATAGCCAGTGTAAACGACTGAACTACCCGCTCCTTTAATGGCTTCACCTGTTGCGTAGTTTCCTTCGATACTTAGCGAGTAATAGTCTTTTTTATTTTGTGTCACTTTCATTGTGGCACTGAAAAAACCTTTACCGGGCATATGGCCGCTTAGGATCCATTTACCCTCAAGTTCAGGTTTTTGTGCCACCACCCAAGCTGACCAATCTTCACTAGTGAAGGGATATTTTTTAGCAAGTAAGGGCACCATTTTATTTCTAGCAATGTCTAGCCAATTACGATCGCGGCCGAACAGTGAATATTCAGTCGATGGAAATTGCCCTAGATGAAAATCAATTAAGTAATTCCATTCTTTAGCATCGCGGCGTTGTAAAGCAACGCGAGCGCCGGAATGACATCGCGCACACATAGTGGTAAATTCGTCATCAAATTGTGTTTCAATTTGATTAAGATCTTGTTCTAATAAATACCTAACGCCGTGAGTTTCGCTTGGTGCTAAACCTTGGTTGTCGGCTAAATATTTGACGATTTCGTGTAAACCGCTACCTTTTATGGCTAAATCGCCTTTATTAATTTTTAAGCCGTGCATTAAACGCATTCTGTTGATAGTCATTTCCCATCCTTCAGGCGTTTTTCGTTGCTCACTAATACGGCTTAATCCTTTATCTGTTGGTACATGGCAACCTAAACAATTAGCACGAATTAATTTCGCACCGGCAGAGTCATCTTTATCTAACGACTCAGCAAAAAGTAGTGGGGTGGTCAGTATCAATAAAATACCGAATAGAGTTTTTTTTAACAAAATGCAGCCCTCTGTCTAAAGTTTATCTAAAATAGTACGATCGACCTAATTTAGGAGTGAAAATATTATTAACATGTGTCGTTGATAGCAAATAGTTTTCTGGTGGTTTATTTACTGCTAGTAAGTTCTTTTTGTTTGATGTCTCGCATTTTAAATTTTTGAATTTTTCCGGTAATTGTCATTGGATATTCAGTAACAAAATCTACATGACGAGGGATTTTAAAGTGGGTAATTTGCCCTCTACAAAACTCAATGATTTCTTCGCTAGTGGCTTTTTCACCTTCCTTTAATTGTATCCATGCGCAAACTTCTTCACCCATTTTCTCATCTAAAATACCAAATACTTGTACTTCAGTAATTTTAGGATGAGTATATAAAAACTCTTCAATTTCTCTCGGAGAAATATTTTCACCGCCGCGAATAATCATGTCTTTAATACGACCGGTAATTTTTAAATAGCCCTCGTCGTCCATGGTGCCAATATCACCTGAAAGTAACCAACCTGCGTCATTTATTGTTTGGCGTGTTTTTTCTTCATCGCCCCAGTAACCTTTCATGACCGAGTAACCACGTGTACACACTTCACCGGGTTCATTTAGTTGACAAACGTGGCCAAATTCATTAATTATTTTTATCTCAACGTAGGGCAGTGCTCGGCCTACCGTTTGGGTTCTATTTTCTAATGAATCACCGGGTTTGGTCATGTGATTAAGAGGACTGACTTCTGTTTGGCCATAGCCAATAAGAATGTCCCTTAAATTCATCTTTTCGATCAGGTTGTTCATCAGTTCTACCGGGCAAGTAGCACCGGCCATAATACCGGTTCGTAGTGACGATACGTCGTAATTAGCAAATTCAGGGTGATCTAGCTCCATGATGAACATCGTTGGCACGCCATGTAATGCGGTACATTTTTCTTTTTCAATGGTTGCTAATGTACTGAGCGGCTCAAATGCTTCAGACGGAAAAACCATGGTTGCACCTTGGGTTATACAGGCAAGTACACCTAAGACCATACCGAAGCAATGATATAACGGCACAGGAATACAAAGCCTGTCTTTGTCAGTAAAGTTCATGCCGTTAGCGCAAATTGCGCCGTTGTTTAATATATTGCAGTGAGAAAGGGTGGCACCTTTAGGCCTACCTGTGGTACCGCTAGTAAATTGAATATTAATGGCATCATCAGGTTGAAGCGTTACGCGTAATTTTGCTAACGTTTGCTCTTCTTCTTTACCGCCTGATTGGCATACCGTATTAAAGTTATACATGCCAGGAGTTTTGTTCTCGCCCATACGGATAACAGTGGTTAAATGAGGCAGTTTTTCAGCGTTTAGTTTACCTGGTTGGCAATTTTTAAGCTCAGGCGCTAGTTCATTCAGCATTGATAAATACTGACTAGATTTAAATGACTCAGCACTAATAATGGCTTTACACTCAACTTTATTTAAGGCGTATTCAAGCTCATACAAACGATAAGCCGGATTGATACATACCATGATCACGCCAATTTTTGCTGTTGCTAATTGCGTTAATACCCATTCATAGCTATTGGGGCCCCAAATCCCTAAGCGATCTCCCTTATTAAGGCCTAAAGCTAGCAGGCCTGTAGCAAGCTCATCCACTTTGTTATTAAGCTGTTTATATGACCACTTTATATCTTGATGACAAACAACAAGTGCATCATTGTTTGGAAACTGGTTGGCAATCTCTTCAAACTTGTTTCCTATCGTGTTGTAAATTAGCTGTTGGCTGCCTTCACCACAGATATAACTTTTTGTAATTTTGCTCATTTTTATTTCCATAGAATGATTTTAATGGTCTTGATATGAACAGTAGAACAATCTATAAATTAGGTCAACTGTATTTTTTATTGTTTGGCTTGAAAATATCATTGAAAGGTGAATATAAACTGTTGATAAAGTAAGCTAACCATTTGAATTATTATTGCTTTATTAGTATGTCAATGCTGCGACAGATGAATATTTGTTCATTTGGTTTTTTATGACCAGATAATTAGTTAGTTTTATTATATGAGGTATATAGGATTGTGCTTTGTGTTGATGTTAGGTGTGATAGTTTTTTATCTTTCATCGTAGCCAGTTTAGTTTACTCACTTAACGAGGGGGAATACTATGGATTTAGCTCATTTTTTGTATCATTTTTAATAGATAAAAATATTTTTACAGGTGGTATTAGATACTGAGACGGCAGACTATTTAAAATCCACAGTGCTAAAAGTCATTTTTTTAAAATAGTTGCAATATAATTAACAAGCGACTGTTTTTGATTGAGGTAAAAGTTAATAGTGTTACACTCGGCGAATGTCGGTAATTATGAAAGTTTTTCAAGAAAATGAAATTGCGCTAAAACGTTTTATTCAACGTTTTACTTCGGCGTCTCATAATGTTGATGATTTTGCACAAGAAACTTTTCTAAAAGGTTTCGCAGCAGAGCTTCGCATGCAAATAAATGAGCCGAAAGCGTTTCTTTTCAAAATAGCTAAAAATGTTGTCTTAACTGAAGTACGCAAAGACGCACGTTCACCTCGCGGTTATCTTAAAGATATCGACGATATCTCACAAATACTTGATGAAAACCAAGCAACTACTGAAGACTGGCTCGATGGTCGGAAAAAGCTGATATTGTTTTCTAAAGCCGTTGCACAGCTAACTCCTCGCTGCCGAGAAGCTTTTTTAATGAGACGTATTGATAATTTACAATACAAACAAATTGCCAATAGAATGGATATTAGTGTTAGCGCGGTTGAAAAACATGTCACTACTGGCTTATTGATGTGTAATAAATACCTCAGAGCTCAAGGTTATAAACCTTCTGAATTTGGTGCAGCAATAAAAGTAGTGAAAAGGACTCCAAAAGATGAATACAAGAAAATGGTAAAGTGTGATGAATAAGATAAAAAATATAGTCACATTACCAAGTATAGAAAGCATTGAAGCAGAAGCCGCGTCATGGATAACGGTTTTGGGTCGCGAAAAAGTCACTAAAGCAGATATGTCAGAGCTTAAGCTATGGCTGAAGCAAAGCGAACGCCATCGTAATGCTTTTAACGAACTAACCGATTTATGGGATAACTTAACTATATTAAAAGAACTGGATGATATTGCTGAATCAGTAAGTACATTACCTGATCTGCATTCTATTTTTTGGCAACGACGATCTTTTTTGGCCATCGCCGCCTCAATTTTTATCTGTTTTATTATTTCAGGCTCCCTTTACTGGCAACACCTAACTGAGTTTAATCAGCAAGCGCAGCTTATTACTGCTGTTGGTGAGCAGCGTACGGTGATTTTATCAGATGGTTCAACGGTGCAAATAAATACTAATAGCCAGCTAGAAATAGATTTTTCACGGGATAAACGCATCATACGCTTACTTAAAGGCGAGGCTTATTTTACGGTGGCAAAAAATAAGCAGAGACCTTTTTATGTCTACGCAGGTGGTGGACTGGTGCAAGCGATAGGTACGGCTTTTAATGTCAGATTAAAATTGTTTGATGAAATAGAAGTGACAGTAGAAGAAGGGCTAGTGGCCCTAGCGACTTTAGTAAAAAAGGTGCCTATTACATCAAGTAACATTGAGCTTATATCATCCTCTGCTCCCGAAACTGAAACGTTTTTAGCGGAACTTTCGGCGGGACAAAGCACAACTTTTAGCCATACGGTCGAGAAAATCGAATTAATTCAAACACCGGCGCTTAATCGTAAACTTGCTTGGCGACAAGGTGTGCTTGCTTATGCCAATGAACCATTACTAAAAGTGATTGCTGATATAAGTCGTTATACCAATATAACCATAGAAATTGCTGATCCGTCGTTACGCACGCTACCTATTGCTGGATATTTTAGGGTAGGGGAAGTGGAAGCGTTATTTGACTCTCTTGAAATAACGTTTGGTCTTGAGGTTAAACGAATAAGTAAAAATTATGTTCGATTATCCACCAAATCATAACTTGCTTTAGGTTTGAATGAAAAAAAAATTGTTTTCCCCTGAGGGTTTTAAGTCTGCCGACATCTCACGTAATGAAGCTAGTGGCAAAAATCATTATTTAATGATAGCTCTGCTAATCTTGAGGTGGCTTAGCGGTAAGCATTTTTTTACTAATAACGGCAAAATAGTCTTATTTTTCCTGTTTTGTACAATGAATGCCTACGCAACTAAAACCAAGCAGTTATACAACTTTGATGTTCAAGAGAAAACACTCTCAGCGGCATTAGATACCATTGTAAAACAAACGGACACATTGGTGCTTTACCCCCCAAAATTAGCAAAAGAAGAAGGTATAAATTCAATTATTGGTCGTTATTCTATTAACGAGGCATTAAATATAATGCTTAAAGATAAAGATTTTTCCGCTGGCCTTACTAAGCGTGGAGTAATTGTTATTTCACAAAATAATAAGAATGAGGCTTCAAACATGAAGGCAAAAAATTTATCACTTAAAACCAAGGTGTCAACATTAGTTGCATCTATTGCACTAGCGACCAGCGCAGTGGCTCAAGATACTAATGTAGAAAATACCACAGCGGTTGAAGAAAATAAAAATACCTTAGAAAGAATAATTGTTACCAGTCGTCGAATTTCTGAAAACTTACAAGATATTCCGGTATCAGTATCATCATTTTCAGCCGAAAACATGGAAGCGCGTGGTGTGCAAAACATTACTGACTTACAAATGTTTGTCCCTAATGCCACTTTACAAGTAGGGCGAGCAACAAACTCTACTTTACAGGCTTATATTCGTGGTATTGGTATTCAAGATCCGCTTTGGGGTTATGAACCCGGTGTGAGTATTTATATCGATGAAGTGTTTATGGCACGCCCGCAAGGGGCAGTATTAGACACCTTAGATTTAGAGCGAATAGAAGTTTTAAGAGGGCCGCAAGGTACCATTTTTGGTAAAAACACCATAGGTGGCGCGTTAAGTTTTGTCACTAAAAGATTAGATAACGAAGGCTATTTAAATACCGAAGTACGTGTGGGCTCTTATAATCAACGAGATTTAATTATCTCAGGCGCTACGCCTTTAATTGAAGATAAATTGTATTTTGGTGGTTCAGTTGCCAGTGTTAATCGTGATGGTTTTGGTGAGTTTGTTAATTTAAATCAAGACAATTACAACAAAGAAGTCGTTACTGGGCGAATTAAATTAGAAGCAACACCTAGCAATGATTGGTTTCTACGTTTAACGTTAGATAAAACGAAAGATGACACTAATGCCAAAGGCTCACACCGTTTAACGGGCAGTACCATCCCAGGGTTTGAAGATGAAAAACCATTAAGCAATGTTTATGATAGTGCCGGCATAGAACCTTATCAAAACCAAGTTATCAATAAAGGAGCGTCTTTTTTAGCTGAATGGGAAATCAATGATAACTGGGCGTTTAAGTCTATTACCGCTAAACGTTTTGGCGATACGCCGATGACCAATATTGATGCCGACGGCTCTAAAGCACAATCTCTAGGTGTACCGGTTATTTATTCTGATGACCAATTTACCCAAGAATTTCAAGTAAATTACGGTGATGACAAATTAAGCGGTGTTGCTGGTGTTTTCTATTTTAATGGAGATTCAGGTGGTGTTTACGGCGTAGTTTTGGGTGAACAATTAGTGATGCCAACCGATTACACCATTGAAACGGGTGGTACGTTGAAAACAGAAAGTTTCGCTGCCTATGCACAAGGCAGTTACAGACTTGACGAGCAATGGAGTGTAACACTTGGCGCTAGAGTTACTTACGATGAAAAATCGGCTCACTTCTTTCAAAAACATTACTACCACTCACGTTACCCTTGGGATGCAGCTGAAACACCTGATAACATTTCATCAGAGTTTGAAAACAGTGAAAGCTGGAATGAATTTACCCCTTATATAGGGACAGAATATAAACTTAACGATGCGACGATGGTTTACGTAAACTATCGCAGCGGCTATAAAGCGGGTGGTTTTGACCCAAGGGCTAACTTAGCAGATAACCCTAATGCAGATAAACCGTTTGATCCTGAAACTGTTGATACTTATGAGTTTGGTCTTAAATCTGACTTACTCGACGACACTTTACGTATTAACGCTGCCGTTTTTTATAATGACTATACCGATCAGCAACTTGATTTAGTTACTTTTAATGATTTAGGTAACCAAGTAACTGAGGTATTAAATGCTGGTACATCGTATACCCAAGGGGTGGAAGTTGAAACCACTTGGTTAGCATCAGATAACCTGACAGTACATTTTAATATTGGTTACTTAGACGCCGATTATGAGTCAATTGAAGTAATTAATGAAAATGGTGATATGGATGATATTGCCGATGAATTTCAGTTTGCTAATACGCCAAAAGTTACCTCTAACCTTGGTTTTACTTATTTAAATGAAATTAACAGTTGGAATTTATCAATCAATGGCGATTGGGCCTTTCGTGATGAAGTGAAGTTAGACTCTAAATTAGCAACGCTAACACAAGAGTCTTACAGCTTGTTTAACTTAGGTGCCTCTATTGAGTCACCTAATGGCAATTGGCGTATATCGCTTAATGGTCGAAACCTTACCGATGAAGAATATCTTGTAGCTAATTATCACAGTTTAGATTTTGGCCTTGATCCAAACATTGTTGGTTTTTACGGTAGCCCAAGAACAGTAACCTTATCTGTTCGTTATAGCATGTAAAAAGCTAAGCGTATTTATAAAAATTAAATCGTGTTTATAAAATGTTAAGTGTATGGACCCTCTCATGGTGTCCATACACTTTGTCTATTTAAAAAGGAAAGATATGAAATCAATTATCTGTGCACTTACTCTATTATTATTTTGTTTTACCAGCATTGCCAATGAAAAAACGATATTGGTAACCTTAGAAACTACCTTAGGAAATATTGAATTAGAGCTATATCCTGAAAAAGCGCCATTAAGTGTTAATAGCTTTATTCGCTATGTTGAGTCGGGAAATTATAATAAAGGTAAATTTACCCGTGTTGTTCATGATGATAACCAAGATCATATGAAAGTAAAAATTCATGTTGTTCAAGGTGGCACGGAAAATCCGGAAGAAATTATTTTCCCGATGATTGCCCATGAAACTACCCAGCAAACGGGGTTAAAGCATTTACGTGGTACTATTTCTTTAGGAAGACTAGCGCCAGGTACTGCATCATCTGAATTTTTTATCTGTAACGAAGATGAGCCTAGTTTGGACTTTGGTGGTTTACGAAATCCCGACGGACAAGGCTTTGCCGCTTTTGGTACTGTGATAAAGGGTATGGACGTTGCCGACAAAATATTACGCGGTAAAGTGATCCCAGCACCAAAAGATCCAGCTGAAATGGAATATACCAGCGGACAAATATTACAAAATCCAGTGATAATCACTAAAGCCTATGTGACTAACTAATATTATTGGTATGATCATTTAGCCGTGTTGGTTTTTGGTAACAGTAATCAGACTAAAAACCAACTCTTCAATCATTATCAGCGTTTTATTAAGTAGTGCACAGAGCAAACATTTTCTGGGTTGATTTTTCTAAATTTTTTTAGGCTACCAAGGCTGTTGCATATCTTAATATCGTTTATTTTTATAACATATTCCTACTAAATCAGCATATCCCCTTTAATTTTTGACCATTATTTTTGTTTGACTTTGACTTGCGTTTATTGTTATTTGAACGATACTTACTTTGCTGAAAATAGACTTGGGCAGGAAGCTAAAATGGATAATAAAGGATTTAATTGGTTGAACGTTTTATTAGTTGACGATAGTGTCGCTATTTTAAAATTCGTTGAAAAAGTATTAATCGAATCTTTTGGTATAGCTCATATTCACTGTGCTGCTTCAGCATCGGAAGCAATGCAAATCCTTCGTCGTAGCAAAAATATTAATTTACTGTTTTTAGATCTTAATATGCCAAATATTGATGGTATTCAACTTTTAGAACAACTTCATAAGCTCGATTACCATGGCTACGTTGTTATTATGAGCGGCGTTTCTACGAAAATTATTTCTTCAGTAGAGATTTTAGCTAAAAAATATTCCTTAAATTATATCGGTACTTTACTTAAACCAATTCATGAGCAGGACTTTGAAAGCATTATCAATAAAATTGGTACTTCTCGGATAAAAAGTAAAAATCCTGAATCACTTAAAACCTATGAAATTGTTAGAGCAATAAAAAACAATGACATTGAGGTGTTGTATCAACCTCAAATAGAGTTATCTACTCGTGACTTTATGGGGGTTGAAGCACTTTGTCGCATGAACCATCCTAGCTTAGGCCTAGTCTCTCCTGATAGGTTTATTGATAAAGCTGAAGAAAGTGAGTTAATTGTTCATATCACTTTAGCAGTATTAAAAAAGTCATTTAATGATTGGCATAAGTGGTATCAACATGGTCTTAATATAAAGCTTTCGGTTAATGCTTCACCAATTGCACTGCAACAACCTGAATTTGCAGATACTATTTTTATGTTATTAGAGCAATTTAATATGCCAGCAAAAAATTTATGTATTGAGATAACTGAAGGCGTACTTGCTGATGATCATCTGCAAGAGTTGGTTAATTTAAATCGTCTAAATATGCGTGGTGTAGAGCTTGCCCTAGATGATTTTGGTCAAAATCATTCAACCATAGAACGTTTACAAAAATTGCCTTTAACCTATTTGAAACTAGACAAAAGCTATTTTATTGAGAATAAAGATAGTTTTAATCAAATGTCTCTTATTAATACTTGTCTCGCTATTGCCAATAAGCTACAAATTCGAACCATTGCTGAAGGCGTTGAAGATGCAGAGGTGATGAGTTTGGTGACTGAAATGGGTTGCGACATAGGGCAAGGGTATTATATCTCTCGCCCTATAGCCGCCAAAAAAATATTTTCTTGGGCAAGAGAGTGGCAAAGCTTAACTTAATCTGCAATCATCCAATTTAGTGCCTTACGGTTTTAATTATTTTAGCATTATTACCGTGGTTAATTCATAGCAAATTTTCTTGTTTGGCTTTACGGTTAAGCTGCAGTAGGATAAATTGAACGACCAATATTTAAAGAGTAATTAACAATGAAAATTTACCAAACTCATATGGCACCAAACCCTCGTAGGGTTCGTATGTTTCTTGCAGAAAAAGAAATAGAAATGGAATATCAGGAAGTTGATATTGCTGCTGGGGATAACCTTACAGTAGAAATGAGGGCTAAAAACCCAACCACTAAAGTACCATTTTTAGAATTAGATGACGGCACTTGTATTGGTGAAACTGTTGCCATTTGTCGTTACTTCGAAGAGCTAGAATCAAAAAACCCGTTGATGGGTCGTACTGCGTTAGAAAAAGCGCAAGTTGAGATGTGGCAACGTAGAATTGAGTTTCACTTGTTACAGCCAGTTACTATGTGTTTTGTGCATACTACAGGCTACTTTAAAGATCGCATGAAACCTGTTGCTGAGTGGGGAGATATTTCAGGCCAAAATGCCTTAGCTTATTTTGATGAGCTCAATAAACACTTTAGTGAGTCTAGCTACTTAGTGGATGATTATTTCAGTATTGCCGATATTACTTTATTATGTACTATCGATTTTGCCCGTGTAGTAAAAATACGTGTTAATGAAGAGTATACGCATTTATTAGACTGGTATGCCCGAGTGTCTGCTCGCTCAAGCGCTAGTGCTTAATCATTTTTAAATAATTGTCAGTATTAAGTTGATGCTGTACCCCAACGGACGACTCCTGATCATTGTTGAGCGCAATAATGATCATTTTAGGATGTTTGAAAGTGGGGATAATATGCTCATTTAGCAGTAAATCAGCTCAGACTTAATACAGTGACTAAATTTAAATAAAATAAGCACATGATCTACATCAAACAAAGTTCATCTACGGTAAAAAAAACACAAATGATATTGATTCTCATTTGAAGTTATGTTTAAATAGCGCCGCTCTTGAAAGTCACGCGTTTCTTCTATATTTCCTTGCCGCAGCTTTCTTTAATCCTTTTCGCTAACACTGTTAGTACTATAATATTGGAACTACAAACATGATGAAGAAAACACTAATTGCTTCAGCATTAATTGGCCTTTTTGCCAGTAATGCTGTTATTGCAAGCGATGAAACTGATGAATTACGTAAAGTTATTGCTCAGCAACAAAAAGTTTTAGAATCTTTAGAAAAACGTTTAGATCAAACAGATCAGAAGCTTAATGCTACAGCAGATCAAGTTGAAATCACTGCGGATGCGGGTGTTTTTGCTAATACTACTATTGGTGGTTACGGTGAATTACACTATAACAACTATGAAGATAAAGATGCGAAAGTTGATTTTCATCGTTTTGTTTTGTTCTTCGGTCATGAATTCAGCGATAGCGTACGCTTTTTCTCTGAGTTTGAACTAGAACATTCTATTGCCGGCGAAGGTAAGTCGGGTGAAGTTGAACTTGAACAAGCCTACGTTGAAGTTGATATTAACGAAGAAGTTAACTCTAAAGTTGGTTTGTTTTTAATTCCAGTAGGCATTATCAATGAAACTCATGAGCCACCAACATTTTACGGTGTTGAACGTAATGGCGTTGAGAAAAATATTATTCCTGCTACTTGGTGGGAAGCGGGTGTAGCTTTCAACTATAAGCCAACTGGTGGCGTAAGTATTGATGGTGCAGTGACTAGTGGTTTAAATGCTACTAAGAAGAATGATGATGGTTCTTACAGCTTTACAGGTATTCGCAAAGGTCGTCAAAAAGTTGCTAAAGCAACAGCTGAAAATTTAGCTTATACTGGTCGTATTAAATACACGGCTATTGCTGGTTTAGAACTAGCTGCGACTTTACAATATCAAACGGATTTAACCCAAGGTTTAGGTGAATTGGACACAGCAAGTGCCACCTTGCTTGAAACCCACGCTATTTATCAAATCGAAAATTTCACCGTTCGTGCATTGTATGCTCGTTGGGACATTGATGGTGAAGAAGCAAAAGCTTCAGGTAGTGATGAGCAAACAGGTTGGTATGTAGAGCCTTCTTATAAAGTTAATGAAAAAGTAGGTGTTTTTGCTCGTTATGCTGAATATGATAATAATGCAGGCAATAGCGACTCAACAGCAGTTGAATCAACCAGTGTTGGTGTAAATTACTACATTCATGAAAATGTTGTAATAAAAGCTGATTATGAAAATCTTGGTGGCTCTAAAGACTCTTCAGGGTTTAACCTAGGTTTTGGTTATCAATTTTAATTAATAGCTATTTAATTATTATAAATAAAGTGAATAGTGCTAACGTACTATTCACTTTTTTGTAAACACTACCAGGTGATTTTATGAGTAAGTTTCTATCTTTATCTATTTTTGTTTTAGTGATATTTTTTAGTCATGTTAGTCTCGCTGCTAAAGGCGTCTATCAAACTCCTACTGTTTTTATCAGTTATTCATTTGCCGAGGTAACGCCACAAGCAAAAGTATTGTGGTTAACCAAGGAAGATAAAGCGGTTGTTGCCGAAATTTTGCAGCATAAATATAATCGTATGCGTATTCGCTATTGGCAAGTGGATAATGAAACCGTATGGATTTTAAATGAAATAGGCAAAGAAAAGCCTATTACCATTGGTGTGCATATTATAAATAACTATATTAAGCACTTCAAAGTACTAACTTTTAGAGAAAGTCGTGGTGATGAAGTTCGACATGAATTTTTCTCTCAGCAATTTATTAATGCCACACTTAACAAAGATAATAGACTTAGCCAAAGTGTCGATGGTATTACTGGTGCGACTTTATCGGTGAGAGCCACCACAAAAGTAGCTCGCTTAGCGCTCTGGTTAAATGCAAAAGTGACTGCCAACAGTTTATAAAAACTAGCTAAACGTAAGATGATGCGGCAGAATAGTGCCAAGTTAAATCAATAACATCTGCAATGAAATCATCTAAATCTCTCCATAATCGCTTGATTCGACATTTGCGTGAATGGCATAGAAAACTTGGCATCTTTGCCGCCTTTTTTATTATATTTTTATCCATCACTGGCGTTGCACTTAATCACACCACCGCGCTTTCATTAGCACATAAACCTATTCGTAATATTTGGCTATTAGATCACTATGGCGTTGCGCCACCCAATGATATTCGCTTTTATCAGCAAAGCTCACTACGAGTTACTAATAATTTAGTGTGGCTTGATGACAAACTACTGTTAGAAAGTTCAGCTGATATCGTTAGTGCTGGTGTTATGTCAGCAACAGTATCGAGTGACACAGTAGTGGATGTATTTGTTATTGCCAGCCAAGCGCATTTGTATATATATAGCCGTCAAGGTGAGTTACTTGATCAACTAGGTGTGGAGGCAGGGATTCCAGCAGGCATTGACGCGCTAAGTATTGATAGCGATATAATCATAGTTAAAACACCAACAGGGTATTATCAAAGCAATAGTGATTTTCTATCTTGGCAGGCTATTGCACCATTATTAGAACCATTATGGATCACAGCGCACTCGGTTTCATTACAAAAAGAACAACAAGCCTCACTGGCTTATCGATCTCAATTTTTAACCTTAGAGCGTATTATTTTAGATGCCCACAGCGGCCGTATTTTAGGTTTTGTTGGGGTGTTGTTTATGGATGCAGTTGCTATTTTACTGATATTGCTGTCGTTAAGTGGTCTTTATATTTGGATAAGATATGCTAAAAATAAGCGATAATATTACTCACGGTTAAGAGAGTTCTCTACAGATAGATATAGCTAATTACTTGCTATTTAAATAAGCTCCTGATATTTGGCTGTTTTTCCTATCTATAAAATAGATCACCTAATTAATGAAACTGGTATAATTAACTTATATTGATTCAATAAGTTAATTAGTTACTCAATGAAAATTTCATTTATCGCGTTATTGTTGGTGTTACTAACCAATGCTTTGCCAGCACAAGGCATTTCTGAAAAGGTAAACACAGATAAAGAAAGCTCCCAAGAACACAATGCTTGGTTAAAACAACGTTTTAGTGAGCAGCATCAAAAACTTATTCCCGTGATTGCCGTTGCTGATATGTTTTACGCTTGTAATATTGAACGAAAAATTGATGCTATTAATTACCCGCTTACGGATCTTATTTTATCCATGGATAAAAATCGTTTAGCCGAGAAGTTAGCGTTATGCCTTGGTAATGACACTATAAAGTCAGACGTTGCGGTAAACTTTGGTTTACTTGGTTGTTTTCATGAACAATTAGTGCATTTACCTAGGGTTGAACGACAACAAAAAATGCTGTTAGTAAAAAGTGCGATTAATTCCCTATCAAGCAGTGAACGTAAAAAAAGTTTTACCCAATGTGTCACTGAGCAAGCGATTCATTACCTACAATAATTCTCATTTGATTATGTCTACTTTAGGTGGTAAAAACTTAATTTATGTGAAGTAATGTAGTTAATAGTAATTGAAATAATAATTATCGCTAAGTGGTGCATTCATTAATTTAATTGGTATAAGTTCACTAGTTGAACGATAGTCATAAATTGTAACAAATAGTTGGAAATATTTACTTTTCTGCCTTTTTAATCATTACTAATATCACTTATAGTAAGATGAACTATCTATTTTAATTATAAAAAGTATTGCGAGACATAAGATGACCCAAGAAACTCAAAAAATCTTAGTTGTGGATGATGATATGCGTTTGCGCTCCTTATTAGAGCGCTATTTGGTAGAACAAGGTTTTGTGGTACGTAGTGCCGCTAATTCAGAACAAATGGATAGACTACTTGAACGTGAAAATTTTCACTTATTGGTGTTAGATTTGATGCTGCCGGGTGAAGATGGCTTATCGATTTGTCGCCGTTTGCGTCAACAACAGAATAATATTCCTATTGTCATGCTTACCGCCAAAGGGGATGAAGTTGACCGTATCATTGGTTTAGAGCTTGGTGCTGATGATTATATGCCTAAACCTTTTAATCCAAGAGAGTTATTGGCAAGGATAAAGGCTGTTTTACGTCGTCGAGTGCAAGAGGCGCCCGGTGCTCCTTCCATGCAAGAAAATGTTATTAACTTTGGTGAGTATCAACTTAATTTAGCGACACGAGAAATGGTTAAAGGTGATGTTAGTATGCCCTTAACCAGTGGCGAGTTTGCGGTATTAAAAGCGTTAGTTACCCATCCAAGAGTACCACTATCACGTGATAAGTTAATGAATTTAGCTCGCGGCCGTGATTACTCTGCGCTTGAGCGTAGCATTGACGTGCAGGTGTCTCGTTTACGTCGGATGCTTGAAAGTGATCCGGCGAAACCAAGATATTTGCAAACGGTTTGGGGCTTAGGTTATGTTTTTGTGCCAGATGGTAGCGATACTTAGTTATTAAGCATGGTCGATTTTGAGTCAGTGATGTTATGAAAGTATTACCCCGTAGCGCCTTTGGTCAAACAGTTTTACTTATCGGATTTTTGCTGTTTGTAAATCAAGTTGTTTCTTATGTTTCTTTTGCATTATATGTTATTGAGCCTAATCAGCAGCAAATAAATCAATTATTAGCTAAGCAAGTACGAGTTGTTTTTATTGATATTAAAGACGCTAGTATAAGTCCTAAAATGGCTGAGGCTTTTCATCGTGAAACAGGTATTGGCGTATACCGAGAAGCACAAGCGCTCAAATTGGGTTTAGGCTCAGCAGGTTATTACCCTTATCGCAGCGAACAAATGTCTGAATTACTGGGCGGCTCTGCTGAAGTACGCATATCTCAAGGAGATGAATACCTTTTTTGGATAAGGCCACCTCAGGCGCCTAATCTTTGGGTAAAAATTCCGTTATTAGGCTTAGAAGAAGCGAACTTTTCACCGTTAATTTTCTTTCTTGGTATTATTGGTGTACTCAGTGTGGCCGGGGGGTGGCTATTTGTCAGGCAACTTAATAGGCCACTAAAATCTTTACAGCGTGCTGCTGAAGATGTTGGCCGCGGTGATTTTCCAGAGCCGCTAATTGAGCATGGCACTTCTGAAATTATGGCGGTAACTCAAGCATTCAATCATATGTCAAAAGGCATTAAACAGTTGGAGGATGATCGAAACCTACTAATGGCGGGTATTTCCCATGATTTACGTACGCCATTAACACGTATACGTTTGGCTAGTGAAATGATGTCAGAGCAAGATGAGTTTTTAAAAGATGGTATTGAGAATGATATTGATGATATGAATAATATTATTGATCAATTTATTGACTATATTCGTCATGACTCGAAAGATAAAGCCGAACTTGGTGACTTAAATGTTCTGGTAGAAGAAGTGGTTAATGTTGAAATTCCAGCAGATAGAAATATTCATTTTTTTATGAGTGAGTGCCCAAAAATCCCTCTGCGTCATGTGGCAATAAAGCGAGCATTAGCGAATCTAATTCAAAATGCACTACGTTACACTGAGGGTGATATAGATATTTTTACCGGCGTAGATAAACCTGGAGGCTACGCTTATTTTATTGTTAGTGATCAAGGGGAGGGAATTCCTGAGGCTGATATTGAACGCTTATTTCAACCTTTTACCCAAGGTGATGAAGCGAGGGGAACCGAAGGTAGCGGTTTAGGCTTAGCTATTATTAAACGTATTGTTGATACGCATGGTGGTTGTGTTGAGTTGTCGAATAAGCCTGAAGGTGGTTTACAAGCAAAAGTCAGCTTACCTCTGACGTTTTAGCGTAATCGTAACTCTATTAGATTTAGTCCCACCTCAGAGCTATGTCAGAGGTTTAATCGCAAGTTAAATTTATTTGGAAGCAATCAATTGAGATAATTAAAAAGCCACTAATAATTACTTATTAGTGGCTTTTTAGGTTTATATTTTCGAAACTAGTTACAGTTGCGGCCCTGCAGCTACTAGCGCTTTACCATTGTCAGTATCAGTGAACTTATCAAAGTTATTAATAAAACGCTTAGCTAAATCAACTGCTTTACTGTGCCATTCATTGGCATCTTGGTAAGTGTTTCTTGGGTCAAGAATATCACCTTCAACACCCGCTAATATTTTTGGTACTTCTAAGTTGAACATCGGAATAACGGTTGTTTCAGCTTCATCAATTGAACCATCTAAAATTGCATCGATAATTGCACGAGTCGCTTTGATTGAAATACGTTTACCAGTGCCATTCCAGCCAGTATTAACTAAATAGGCTTCTGCGCCTGCATCTGTCATACGTTTACGAAGTACTTCAGCATATTGTGTTGGATGTAAGCTTAAGAAAGCCGCACCAAAACAACTTGAAAAAGTTGGTGTTGGCTCAGTAATGCCACGCTCAGTACCCGCTAATTTAGCGGTAAAGCCAGACAAGAAGTAATATTCTGTTTGCTCAGGAGTTAATTTGGCAACTGGTGGTAATACACCAAAAGCATCAGCGGTTAAGAAAATTACTTTCTTAGCATGACCAGCACGAGATACAGGTTTAACAATGTTATCAATGTGATGAATTGGGTAAGAAACACGGGTGTTTTCAGTTTTTGAGTTATCGTCAAAATCAATTTTACCTTCACTGTCAACGGTAACGTTTTCTAATAAAGCATCACGACGAATAGCATTGTAAATATCTGGTTCATTTTCTTTGCTTAAGTTGATTGTTTTTGCGTAACAACCACCTTCAAAGTTAAAGACACCATTATCATCCCAACCGTGTTCATCATCACCAATTAATTGGCGTTTTGGATCGGTTGAAAGTGTTGTTTTACCTGTGCCAGATAAACCGAAGAAAATTGCCGTGTCACCGTCTTTACCAACGTTAGCACTACAGTGCATAGAAGCAATACCTTGTAGCGGAAGGTAATAGTTCATCATTGAGAACATACCTTTTTTCATTTCACCGCCGTACCAGGTACCACCGATCAATTGCACTTTTTCAGTTAAGTTGAAGGCAACAAAATTTTCAGAATTAAGCCCTTGTTCTTGCCACTTGTCATTAACCGTTTTAGCACCGTTCATTACGATGAAATCAGGCTGGTAAGTTTTTAATTCTTCGTCACTTGGGCGAATGAACATGTTCTTAACAAAATGCGCTTGCCATGCAACTTGAGTAATGAAGCGCACTTTTAAACGTGTCGCTTCATCAGCGCCACAAAAAGTATCAACAACAAATAAACGTTGACCAGAAAGTTGTGTGGTTACTAAGCCTTTTAAATGATCCCATGTTTCAGGTGTCATGGCTTTGTTGTCATTTTTACCTTGATCAGACCACCAAACGGTATCGCGGGTAACATCATCACGGACAATATATTTATCTTTAGGAGAGCGACCAGTAAAAATACCAGTGTCTACATTGACTGCGCCAAGCTCCGTGACTACGCCTTTATCAAAGCCTTCTAGGCCTGCTTTTGTTTCTTCACTAAAAAGCAACTCATAAGATGGATTGTAAACAACTTCTGTAACATCATTAATGCCATATTGTGACAAATCAATTGAGTTTTCTGGGGCGGTCATAGCGAGTTCACTCCTAAGGTATGACTAATTTTAATTTGTGGTTAAGTGTAAAAGTTTTTATCATGTTAATAATTCGACATTCTATTGGATTAATCTCCAAAACGAAAGTAAAAAATAACCTAAGATGAAAGTTTTCAGTATAAGCAACAAAAATAGTGAAAATAGCGAAGTGTTTCTTGTAGGTAATTTTACAACAATAATAGGAACAAGGGCTGGGAGAGGGCAGGAGTTGCACACTCTTTTAGGTAATAATTATCCAAAAGAGCATTTTGTACATAATAATTGAATAAGTGAAAGTATATAACTAATGGCTATCTTTCGAAATGAAACTTTTTAAATCATCATAGAAAAAGTCATAAGTCGTTAAGCAATAATCGCAGGTCATGGATATTTTGCTTTGTTCTGCGAGTATAGATTCAATTTCATCTGCCGCTATCTGTGAAATAGCCGCTAAACATTTGTCATGTGAGCAACCACATTGGTAGCTGATTGCTTGTGGTTCAAATAAACTTACTTTTTCTTGGTGGTATAAACGGTACAATAAAGCTTGTGCATCAAGTGAAAAAATCTCATCAGCTTTAATGGTATTTGTTAATTGCGATATATGCTCAAAGTCACTTTCCTGCTTTATTAAATTTTCGCTGCTGCCATCACCATCGGGTAGTAACTGTACTAAACTACCGGCGATTTGTTGTTTGTCATCATCGCTAAAAAGCCAAATTTTAGTGGGGATTTGTTCTGACACTTCAAAATAATGCGCTAAACATTCAGCTAAAGTTGCTTGTTCTAACGCCACGACGCCTTGATAGGCTTCACCTTTTTTAGGTCTTATGGTAATGACCATGGTGCCTTTGCCAATGAGTTCGTGTAAGGAGTTAGCCTTTGTTTGCTTTTGTTGTGGTTTTAACTTGGCGATACCACGCATTTGTTGATTATTGTCACCATTAACTGACATGTAACCTATTGGTCCATCACCTTGTAGTTGTACTGTGATTTCCCCTTCAAACTTTAATGTTGCCGTGAGTAAACAAGTAGCGGCCATTAATTCACCTAGTAACACGCGAACACCAACAGGGTAGTTGTGGTTTTTAATAATGCTTTGATAGCTTTTACTCAATTGTACTAATTCACCACGTACGTGCATGTCATTAAATAAATAACGGTTAAGCACATCTGTGGTCGCAATAGTTGTATTTGTTATCTTGGTATTAGACATGGTGCTTATATCCTTTCTTTGAACTCTCTAAGTTTTCGACGTTGTTTTTTATCGGGTTTACCGTCGCTTGCTGGGCTGAGTAAGATACCTTGCTTACGCGCCAAGCTGTTTTTTTCTCTTGTTTCTATACTGGCACTTGTTTCTTTATATAAACTTTGGGCAAAAGTTGCGTCACGACGTTTATCCGCTAAGGCGATCACCTCAACTTCTTTTTCATCAAAACCTTGACGAATTTTTATTGAGTCACCAATAACAACTGATTTTCCTGACTTGGTTCGCTGGCCATTATAAAAGACTTTACCACCATCAATCATTTGCTTAGCAATGGCGCGAGTTTTGAAAAAACGTGCTGCCCAGAGCCATTTATCTAATCGTGTTGAACTATTTTCATTTGTTGTTGCCATAAAGTGTCATTTTCTATTAGTAGGCTAAAGGGAGCGTAAAATTTTTGCTGAAAATAGCATATTTTAGCTAGTATCGCGTCTTTTATCTTAAATATTAGTTAAAAACCTTGTACTTTGCTTTCTGTCGAGCTGATAGGTAAGCCCAACGCTGATGCGCATCAAGATGAGCGTGTTGTAAGTGATGTTTTTAACGTCAGATGAGCAACGCCCACCAGCGTCGTTTTTAGAGCCGCTACTTTACTGGGTTCGCTAAAATAGCTTTAGTTAACTGGCGGTAATCAGAAATTGAGGTAAAGTCAGTGAAGCTATTTGCTGGTTTTTTACTGTCGGGATTCTCTACCGCTAAAATATGTTTAATACCATATTTTTGTGCTGATTTTAATACTGGTAAGCTGTCATCAACAAATAAGGTTTTATTGACATCGAATCCTTGTTTGGCTTGCAGCCTTTGCCAAAGCAGCTGCGACTCCTTCACTACACCAAATTCATGGGTTGAATAAAGCACGTCAAAATATTTATCTAATTGAGTACGCTCGATTTTTAATGACAAGGCATCAGGGTGTGCATTGGTTACTAGAATAACCTCGCGACCACTTTGCTTTAATGCCGTTAGAAACTCGTCGGCATCTTCACGCAATTGGATTAAATGTTGTATTTCACGTTTTATCAGTGGCACCGGCATTTGGGTAAATTCAGTCCAATAATCTAAACAGTACCATTCAATAGTACCAGTAAGCTCTTGATAGTGACCAATGAGTTTTTGCTTAGCCTCTGCCACACTAATGCCATGTTTTTCACTGTAGCGTACAGGAAAGTGCTCCAACCAAAAGTGGCTATCAAAGTGTAAATCTAAAATTGTTCCATCCATGTCGAGCAAAACAGTGGAAATTTCTGACCAATTAAGCATTTAGAGGTTCCATAGTTGATGTTTATCGTGTCATTATAACTATAATCAAATGAATTATTAATTAATCTTAAAAGCTTATGACAGGGAATAACCAATTACCAAAAATTAATGGTCAAAAACAAGTCGCTAAAAGTCGTTTATTTACGGTAGAGCAGCTTGATTTAACCTTTAGTAATGGCGAACAGCGCTACTATGAACGTATGCTTGGTTCGGGTGGCGGTGCGGTGATGATAGTACCTCTGCTTGATGATGATACCTTATTATTAGTGCGAGAATATTGCGCGGGTACTCACAGTTATGAACTTGGTTTTCCAAAAGGCTTGATTGATCCGGGTGAAAGCCCAGAGCAAGCGGCAAACAGAGAGTTAAAAGAAGAAATATCGTATGGCAGTGAACAACTAACGCCACTCTCTCAAGTGATGATGGCTCCCGCCTTTTTTAATGCGAAAATGGATATATTTATTGCTCGCGGTTTATATCCTGCACAATTAGAAGGTGATGAACCTGAGCCTTTAGACGTAGTTCCCTGGGCAATTAAAGATTATAAGCACTTATTACAACAACATGATTTTAAAGAAGCCCGCAGTATTGCGGCATTAATGTTGTTAATTGATCACCTTTTTCCTAATAAATTAGCCAATCAGGATTAAATATGAGTAGCATGAGTAATGAAAGATTATTAAATATTGCCCTTGATAGCGCCAAAAAAGCAGGTGTTGAGGTGATGAAGTATTATCGAGATAAGAGCTTCACTGCCGAGCTAAAAGAAGATAAAAGTCCGGTAACTAGTGCTGACATTGCCGCCAATGATATTTTGATGGATCAACTAAGAACTTTAACACCTGATATTCCTATTATCTCTGAAGAAGTCGGTACTGTACCTTTAGCTCAACGTCAAAATTGGTCTAAATATTGGCTGCTCGATCCTATTGATGGCACCGGTGAGTTTATTATTGGTAGTGGTGATTTTGCTGTTAATATTGCTTTAGTTGAAAACGGTTGGCCAAGTATTGGCGTTATTCATGCACCTGATCATCATTTGACTTATTATGCTCAAACCCACTTAGGCGCTTTTAAAGAGTGTAACGGGCTAGGTAATGCTCAACCAAGTAAAAGCCAATCGACTCATCAAATTTATGTCGCTGATTACCAAGAAAAACGTCGTATTAAAGTCGCTATTAGTAAACGACAACAACTTAATTTAATGGGGCAATACTTAAATGAGCAATACGATTTTGATTATGTTGCTTTAGGTAGTTGTTCGCTTAAAAACTGCTTGATCGCCGAAGGTGGTGCCGATTGCTATTTACGTGTTGGTGTTACTGGTGAATGGGATACCGGTGCTAGTCAATGTATATTGGAGCAAGCAGGGGGCAGTATTATCAACAGTGAATTTAATCCGCTAACTTATAATAAAAGGGAGAGTTTACTCAACCCCGACTTTCTTAGTTTAGGTAATCAAAACATCCAATGGCAGGATGTTATTAAAGCACATCGAAAGGTTTATTAATTCAGTTTTATTAATGGTGAATTTTATCTTCGTTATTGAACTGCTCTCGCGGTAAAATATTTACGCTCTCGTGAAGCTCTGAGTATACTATTACTGCGCTGCCTTGTTGCAACTGTAATTTAACTTGAGCAATTTTATCTGCTTTACTGGTATCAATTGCGCCATAATCCGTGCCTTCGCGTAAAATAAAATCCTCAATAATAGCGGTTAGCGTTTCTTGGTTAATTTGTTCTAATGGAATGATCATCTGTTACTTCTCATCATCTTGAGTTAAATATTTATTTAAAAGTTAAGGGCACGTTATTCTAACCGATACAGTATTTTTAAGGGAGCGCAACCATGAATAAAAAGATACGCCTTGATCATGAATCGCTCAGGCATCCTGAAACTTGCATACTTGAAGCCTCATAGGTATATAAATAATAGGCTCTGTTCCATAATACTGTTGTCTACCCGTAAGCAGCTATCAGAATTTGCTGTTTATCTAGCTTTGCGTTGCTTT
>JABSOW010000050.1 GCA_013215465.1 Colwellia sp.
AAAAAAGAGTATTAGATCATAAATCCAACCGATTTAAAAGTTGTGTATAAGAGACAGGACGTAGGTACTTAGCTTTGCTCTGGAACTACAAAGCTGAATCGAAGATCTCGTCACTTTAGCTTAAGATTCCCGCTTAAGTGACCACGGGAATGACGTTCCTGAGCTATGTACATAGGCAAGTTGAAGAGCTTACCGTAACAGATCACTTTTTCAACATTGATTTAAGATCGGCAAAGGGATTGTAAGTTGCTGACTCTTGATTGGTATCGCCCGCCTTCACCTCAGTTTTGTATTGCGCATGATCAGTATATTTTGCGTGTTCGTTATCGTGGCAATATATGCAAAGTAGCTCCCAATTACTGCCATCATTTGGGTTATTAGTGTGATCATGATCCATATGATGTACGGTCAGCTCTTTAATATTTGAGTAAACAAATTCTCGCGCACAGCGACCACACACCCAAGGAAATAATTTTAATGCACGGTCACGATAACCTTGTTCTTTTTGTTTATAGTTGGCACTGGTGCCAAAACGTTCCGAAGTCATAATAAAGTCAATATAATATAGATGATAAGATTATTGTATGGTCATGTAAGGTATATAGCAATACTTCAGCCATACCATGGGAACTAATTAAGTGGGCAAAACTCAATAATAAATTTTCAAGTAGAACAGCAATAAAAGCACTAATCGTTCAAGCTGTTCATTTCTGCTTTGGCTTGCTTACTCAACTGTTCAAGTGTTTTACCGTGAGGAATAGGCTTTCTGCTTTGTGGATCAACTTGCACAAAAACAATATCGTCTGCTAGGCAAATTGTTTTTTTAGTGATTTTGTTACGTACTAAACAGGTGATGGTAATTGATGTTGTACCCACTTTTTTCGTTGCTAAACCAAATTCAACAACATCGCCTTGTAAAGCAGCCGACTCAAAACTAATTTCACCGATATGCTTGGTGACCAAACAATTAGTTTCTAACTGGCAAATCGCATAAATCGCGGCTTCTTCATCGATCCATTCTAATGCTCTGCCACCAAATAAGGAATTGGCATAATTTAAGTCATTGGGCATCACTAAACGTCGTGAAAGAAATTGCATATAAAACCTCATGAACTAATTAATAATAGTAGGTAATAATTATAGCGAATTATGCAAGTTTACCCAAGGGAATTACTTAAAGTGTTATTATAAAGCTCGAATTTTTCGGGCAGGATTTCCCGCATAAAAGCTTTGTTCAGCTACATTTTTAGTAACGACACTGCCCGCACCAATAACGGCATTATCACCAATAATAACCCCAGCTAAAATGATAACACCGCCACCTAGCCAAACATTGTTACCAATAATAATATCATCAACATAGTTATGTTTTGCTAATCGACGCTGCGGCTCTACATCATGGGAAACAGCCAACAGTTGCACATTAGGGCCAATTAAACAGTCGTTACCTATACTAATTTTTCCGTGTGTTAACTGTTCATCACCGGCTTGGTTGGCCTCTGAGCGTTTACCGTCGATAAGGGTACAGTTAACATTAATAAAAACACGATCGCCAAGAGTAATGTTATCACCATAATCCATATGAAAACCATGTTCAATAAACACTTCTTCACCACAAGAATGAAATAGCGCTTTTAATCGTTTTAAATTCCCTTTACTTGGGCTGCGACTAAACTGCCGACAAAGCTCATGAACAGATTTTCTATGGCTAATAAGCTCAGGCGATATACTATTAAAACGTGTTTTCATTAATCTTAATTAGTCCTACTAGTGAAGCACAGCTCTAATGGCTAATCCTTTACAAATTTCAGCTTCAGCAATTAAAATTTCTTCTAAGCGTTGCTCAACCTCAACTTTGTCAAAATACTCATAGGCAAGTTCAACAAACAAGTTTTTATGTTTCTCTTCTGAATTGGCAATCGCCACATAAAGATCTTTATCTTTACCTGCTGGTAGCGCTTGTGACACCAACCAAAATTTTTCATAACCTCGGGCTTCAATAACAGCTGCCACCAATAAACGGTCAAGTAAAAATAGGTTAGTACCATTACGGAATAATTTACGTATTTGCGTAATATATGGGTCTTTTTTATCTTGACCTAAGGTCACACCACGAGCAACAAGCAATTTTAACACTTGTTTAAAATGAATCAGCTCTTCAATAGCAAGATCTGTCATCGCACGTACTAACTTAGCTTTGTCTGGATAATGAGACAACATGGCCATAGCCATACCTGACGCTTTTTTCTCCGCCCCGGCATGATCTTGCAAAAAATGAGGGAAATCAGCCATTACCGCATCAACCCAGTCTTGGCCTGTGTGGTGTTTTAATTCAAACATAAATACTACTCTCTAAAGAAAAGTGTGAGGAAAAGCTTAGCGTAATTTTACCTGCGTGCAGGTTTATCTACAATAATAAAATCAATAAAATAATCATTAACAGCAGAATAATTAATAAAGAACTTTATCAATTTTTCCTTTATTCGTTGACTCAATTTTTAATTTATTATTAATGGCCTGCCACGCTTTGACCTTGCCGCCAATATTGATTTTTTTAAAGTCTCTTTTATTCTCATCCAGCTGTTCAGCGTTTAAAAAAGTTAAAAATACTTGGTAACTATGCTCATTGCTTACATCAAGGGTTAATAAATCTTGCTCTCTTTGCCTAAAATAATCAAAAACACCTTGTTGATGCCGTTGATAACAACCTAGCAGAAATTCATCTTGTTCGATATTATCGGCAGTTAAAGGTGAAAATACCTCACTATAGCAACGCTTTAAATGGGGGTTAAAACCACCATCATCTCGCTGTAGGTTTACGATCATGCGCTGTAACAATTGTTTAATTGAAGGGAGCCACAACGATGCATCGCGCGTTAAATAAATGAACTTACTATTGGGGAAGTGTTTATCAAGCATTTGATAGTCACAAAACATTGGTGTATCGGCAAGCACTTGTGCTTGTGTAAAAGCATGCTGGGTATAAGCATTATGAGCCGTTTTATAACCAAGTCCAAGTGCAGCCACACACACACTTGTAGTGGCTGTTCTAGGTAAGCCAATGATGAAGATTTTATTAATTGCCACTTAGTGCTCTCAATGAAAAAAAAACATTGTAGCATTGACTGTGATCAATAAATATTCTGTTATTTAAGTCATACTTATCGCTAATAGCTTATGTACATTTTAAGTGTTTTAATTAAAACAATATGAAATACATGACACAACTAGTCTACTAGCCAATAATAGGAATTGTAATGTCAGCAAAAAATGAATTACACGATACTGAAAATAACAGTATCAATTGGGGTGAGTATTTAAAATCAGGAAACCGTATTTTTATTGGTTCAAATGCCGCAGTACCCAATGCTTTAATTGACAATTTAATTGCGAATTCGAATAAGTTACACGACATTGAAACGGTGCACATTTTAACTCTCTCTGAGAATGTTTGGGCTAAACCCGAGCATAAAGATTTATTTAAAGTAAATAGCTTATTTATTGGTGGCAAAAACATTAGAGAAGCGATTGCTGAAGGTCGAGGTGATTATACCCCTTGTTTCGTGTCTGATATTCCTCGTTTATTTACTGAAAATAGCTTACCACTTGACGTAGCATTAATTATGGTAAGTCCGCCAGATGAATACGGTTATTGTTCATTAGGCGTTAGTGTTGATATTGTTTCAGCAGCAGTGAAAGCAGCAAAGTATGTTATCGCGCAAGTAAACCCGAAAATGCCACGCACTAATGGCCATAGTTTTGTTCATGTAAACCAAATTCACGCTTGGTTACATGCTGAACAAGATTTACCCCAGGTATTTCCACCTGAGGTTGACAGACGCACAGAGCAAATTGGTCAGTATGTCGCTATGATGATAGAGAATGGTGCTACCTTACAAATTGGCATAGGTAAAATTCCCCAAGCAGTATTGCGCTATTTAGGTAATCATAAAGATTTAGGCATTCACTCCGAAATGATTTCCGACGGTATTATTGATTTAATGTTAAAAGGCGTTATCAATAATCGCAAGAAAACCTACCATAAAGGTAAAGCGGTAGTCACTTTTTGTATCGGTACCCAAAAAGTATATGACTTTGTTGACGGTAACCCTCACATAGAATTTTACCCTTCAGAGCATGTTAACTCACCAGTAAATATTGCTAAAAACGACAAAATGGTGTCAATCAATAGCGCCATTGAAGTAGATTTGACCGGGCAAGTAGTGGCTGACTCTATTGGTTATCAATTCTATAGTGGCATTGGTGGACAAGTAGATTTTGTTCGCGGTGCTTCCTTAAGTAAAGGCGGTAAGGCAATTATAGCCCTACCTTCCACCACCAAAGATGGCAACACTTCGCGTATCGTTGCGCATATCACCGAAGGTGGTGGTGTAGTAACTTCACGCGGCCATGTTGCGTTTGTGATTACCGAATTTGGTATTGCCTCATTACAAGGGAAAAGTATTCGTGAACGGGCACTAGAATTAATTCGTATCGCGCACCCTAAATTTAGAGATAAATTGCTTAGCGATGTACGTAAACATTACTGGGTGCCTGAATATCAAGAAAGCACGCCAAGCTCAGTACCTGAATTGGGCGCTGTAGAAATGAAACGCTTTAATTTCGCCAACACAAATTACACCCTAAGGCCTTTAGCGCCAGCAGATGAACGTAAACTGCAAGAGTTTTTCTATTCTCATAATAAAGAAACGCTGATCATGCGTTATAACCACCATATCACCCAAATGACCAGAGAGAAGTCTTGTAATTTGGTGAGTGTTGATCAATCCACTGATTTAGCGCTGTGTTTCACCATAACGGATCATATGGGTGAAATGATACAAGCTGTTGCGCGTTATTACTTTATTGAGAGCATGAACAGTGGCGAAGTTGCTTTTGTTATTAAAGAAAGCCTACGTGGTCAAGGAATGGCAAGTACCTTGTTAGGTGAAATGATCGCTATAGCTAGAATTCGTAAGCTTGATAGCTTAGTTGCTTGTGTTCGTAGAGACAATGCCTCTATGTTAAAAGTATTTGAAAAGGTAGGCTTTGTCCGTCAACCGAGTGAAGATTTTGATGAGGTAAGCTTAACACTCTCACTGACACAAACTGAAGGTAGTAACAATAATTAATCACTCACCGTGGTTGAACAGCTTTCACAGTATGGTTCAAGTACAAAGTAAAAGCACAAAATTACTGAAAACAATGAGTACTTTGCTTTGTACTTGGTTAATACCGCAACAAGTTGGGCAAGCACCCGCAATATATAAGGGAATAATATGACAGTTGGAATTATAGGCCACTATCGCTGTGGCGAACATGACATGGGTGAACACCACCCTGAAAATGGTAAACGTTTAACCGCTATTTCAGATCAACTTATACGAAGTGGTTTAGATTACGTTGTTCGACAGTTTGATTCAAAACCCATTGATAAAAGGTTACTTCTTTTAGCACATACGCAAGAACATATTGATTTTGTTTTTGATAATGCGCCTAACGAAGGTGAAGAAAACTTTACCGTGGGTCCAGATTCTGTGATGAATGCAAAAACACACACTTCTATTTTGTATTCTGCTGGGGCTGGTGTTGATGCCGTTGATTTAGTAATGAACGGTAGCTTAAGCGCTGCATTTTGTACTACTAGGCCACCAGGACATCACGCAGAACACGATAAAGGCATGGGTTTTTGTTTTTTCAATAACGTTGCGATAGCAGCAGCTTATGCTAAACAAGAGTATGGTTTAAAACGCGTAGCGATAGTCGATTTTGATGTTCATCACGGCAACGGCACTGAAGACATTATCAGAAACCACTTTAATGCTACGCCCGAAGATGACAAAGGTTACCTTTTTTGTTCAAGTTATGAATATCCACTGTACCCGTTTGAAATTATAGAAAGTGACACACCACCGGTAATCAATACCCCATTAGCAGCGACAACAAAGGGTCCTGACTTTAGAAAAGCAATCACTGAACATTGGCTACCTGCTTTAAGGAAATTTAAACCAGAAATAATTTTTATTTCTGCAGGTTTTGATGCCCACATTGAAGATGACATGTCTCAGGTTAGCTTAACTGAAGGTGATTATCGTTGGATTACTGATGAATTAAAAACTATTGTACAAGAACACGGACAAGGTCGAATAGTGTCAATGCTTGAGGGTGGTTATCATTTAGGTGCTTTAGGCAGAAGTGTTGTGGCTCATATTAATGGTTTGATTGGTAACTAGGATCTGTTGAACTTTAAAGATTGTTTTACCGCTCATTTATACAAGGCAGACCTTTTATCATGTGGTTATTCAGGATATATCCCCTGAATACCATTCTCTTCTATCAATGACTTGCCTATAAGCCTTTTAATTCTCGCTGAATGAGCCATTCATTACTTCAATTGCTATAAATTAAGCATTGATGAAACTAACAATACCATGACAACTAGGATATATTGGCTCGAATGTGTTTATACCAATAGGTTATATAAATTAGCGTAATGGAAATTGAATTTGTAAACTCTATCGATAAAATTGATGAATTAACTTGGCAATCTTTAGCCAATTCTAGCTCGCCATTTTTAAACTATCAATTTTTTAAAGTATTAGAAAACAGCCAATCGGTTTGCCGCGACAAAGGTTGGCAGCCACACCATTTGTTATGTTCAAACTCTAACAATGTCACGGCAATACTCCCTATGTATATCAAACAGCACTCGTGGGGGGAGTATGTATTTGACTGGGCATGGGCTGATGCTTACCAAAAACAAAATGAACCTTATTATCCCAAATTGGTGGCAACAATCCCTTTTACGCCGATATCTACACCTAAGCTAATGGCAAGTGACATAGAACTACCTCAGGTATTTTCTGTGCTAACTGAACATTGCCTAGCGCAGCACATTAATAGTTGGCATATTTTGTATACACAAGAAAGTCAACAACAGCCACTGAACTTAAATAATGTATTTCATCGTAATACTGTACAGTTTCATTGGTTTAATCGTCAATATCACGACTTTAGTGACTTTTTATCTACCTTTACCGCACGAAAAAGGAAGAACGTTAACAAAGAGCGCTTATCAATTGCTCAACAAAATATAAAAGTACGGCGAATTTTAGGTAAAGATGTCACGCCAGAAGAGCTGTCTTTTTTTTACTTAACTTACCAATTAACCTATTTAAAACGTGGTCATTCACCCCACTTAACCGCTGACTTTTTTGAAAGTGTATTAAAGACACTGGCCAGTAATATTTTATTGGTGATTGCCAGCGTTGATGACTGTGATATAGCCTGTGCCTGGTTTTTCTTTGACGAACAGCAGCTTTACGGGCGCTATTGGGGCTGTACACAAACCCACAACAATCTTCATTTCGAACTTTGTTACTATCAAGGGATTGAGTTTTGTATTGAGCATAAGCTACAAACTTTTAATCCCGGAGCCCAAGGCGAACATAAAATTCAACGAGGTTTTGAGCCAGTGTTAACACATTCCTATCATTGGATAAAACATCTAGGTTTTAGATCTGCTATACAGCAGTTTTGCCGACAAGAACGACAACAAATGCAGCGTTATTTAACGCACTGCCAACAGTTTTTACCGTTTAAAGCACAAACAAGTTAATACAACATCAAATAATCAAAGGTTGGTAAAATAATGACAAAGCCATTCTCACCAGCGTGTGAAAATAATAAACAGCCAATACTCAAAATATTAAATCATGCATTCGCAAAACAAAAACATGTTTTAGAAATAGGCTCAGGCACAGGACAGCATGCGGTTTATTTTGCTAAAAACTTGCCCTTTCTTACTTGGCAAACTAGTGATCTAGTTATTAATCACGCCGGTATTAACCAGTGGATAGCTGACTTTCCCACAGCAAACATTCGGCCACCATTGGCAATAGATTTAGTAAGTATTCAGCCCATTACTGAAAATATAGATGCCATATTCTCAGCTAATACCTTACATATTATCAGTTGGTCACTGGTACAAAAATTTTTCGATATGGTAAATAAACAATTAGCACAAAATGGGATTTTATGCCTTTATGGACCATTTAACTACCAAGGAAAATATACTAGCGCAAGCAATGCTAACTTTGATCTTTGGCTAAAGTCGCGAGATGAACACAGTGGTATTCGTGATTTTGAAGCCATTTGTCAATTAGCCACCAAGGCCGGTTTATCTTTAAAAGAAGATGTTGAAATGCCGGCCAACAACCGAATATTAATATTTAAAAAAGTAAACTGAAAAGCTAACTCTCAAACTGATGAAGCAATATTGGCTTCGACTATATCTAAGGACTCTAAACCTCAAAGTTTCATTCAAACTAACAAGCAGCTATAAGCTAGTTATAGTCTTTCAGTTCTGAATAAGCCATACTTAACTAGTTCAGCTGCAACAAAATTGGAAGGCATTTTTTGGCTGGAAGTTTTATTGTCAGATTGCAGCGTCTTATTCTGCGGTCCGCTTAATGACTCCAGCTCCATGTTAATGACTTAAGTCATGACACCTGGGCGATAGGGTTTATTGTCTCTAATCCCTTGTTGCGAGTGCTTCCGATTCGAAAGTTTAACCTTTTTGGCTATTAATCCTCGCTTTTCTGAGTAGCATTCAAACTCAACAGTGGCACCAACTTTTAAAAAAGCACAATTAACAAGATCGGCTTTACGTACCATTATATCTGGGCCATCCCCGTTATCCAGAAATCCAGACTCTTTATCTCGGAACCATTTTTTGACTACAGTTTGCAATACAACACTCCTAATTTAACTTACTTACTCAATTTATTAATTGGTAGTATCCCCCCTAAAAAATGAGTTGATACACTATTCTAGTAACTTACGCTCTCTATTATTTGGATTGAAAACGTAAGTCTATCAACATCCGTTCACCACTTGGATGCCAGCATAGTTGCTCCTTTATACGTACACAGTAGACGAAATAATTAAATGGATGTATTTTGATCATCCGCTAATAGAGGATCATCGGATGGGGCTTCTTCACTAGCCTTTTCCAATTTTTTCAGACGTTTTTCCTCTTTCTTTTTCTTCTTCGCGAGTTCCCTCTGCCGCTTCTCATAGTTGTAATTGCTTTTAGCCATTTGAATACTCTTGAATTAATTTATGGTGCATCTAATTGGTAACATCTAGCTTTGCTAAGGGGCAGTTTTAGGGCGAGGCCCCGCTTTAAATAGTCTCGCTTGAACAACTTGTTAATTTTCTATAAATCTAGATTTCGTGTCAAAACTTCCGCTGATTTAATAATAATCTTTGTACGATGAAGCTCCGGATGTTTTTCTTCGTCAGTGTACCCAACTGGATTGCCAGTTCCCGTATTAACAAACCAAGAGTTTTCGGGCTTGCGCTTACCCAACAGTTTCTTCAGTGCCTGCGGTGTAATACCCAACGCTTTCGCAGCAGCATTGTATGTGCAGCGAGTCCTAACTTTATTCAGGTAATCAACTACCAAAGTGATTTTTTCTTGCATTACAATATGATCCTTAGAACGTTTAGAGGCAACAATACCTTTTTACTAGCACATCATCAATAGGTTATAATTTTGTAATTTTGTAATTTGCCATTGAAAGGCGAAATTTTTCCTTATTTGTGAAGGAAATACCGCTATTTAAATCCAACCACATTTTTCTAATTAAACATTAGAAAAGTACTCAGTTTTTGTTGATTATTTCCATCTGGTTTGCGCACAGAAAAAACGTTTCAAAATATTAGGCTAAATTTTAAAACGGTTAATTTCTAGAATAAAACTTTAAGGGCAGTACCTGCCACCAAGTTGCCATAAACCCCTAATGCGTTAAGTGACCCTTTTTGATATAGGGTTAACCATCACCATTGCCACAATATAGTCTTTAACTCCTGATAAAGACCATACTTAATCTGTTCAGGAAAGTGCCTATTTCATACGAATAATTGCCACATAACATTAAATGTTTACCGCTTTGCTTTCGATGTCTTAGGTACGCTTAAGCTCAATAACGAATACTTGTATTTTATCTTTTACTGCATTTATCCGTGAATAATCACCGAACTATTGAACTAGAAAATATATACCAAACACTAAACCGAAATACATCATTAAAGAAAAAATACTACCAACAATATTTAAAACAGTTGAAACACCAAAAAATTGGAAGCTTAAAGCTGCATATAACGCTTTAGGTCGTGATTGAAATGAATGAAAAAATTTAAATTCGGTTAACTCTGCCGCTAATGTTTGATTACTTTTAATCTCATTATCAATTACTTTGTCATAAACCAACGCAACTAAATAAAACAATATTAAAAAGACTAAGATAGGATGCATAACTAATATTCCTGATTCACCTAACGAGGCTGTATAATTTATATTTTAAGAAAAACAACCAATAAAATTTGATTAATTTACGCTTAAAAACGCGCTTCTCTGTGAAATCTAGCGCATATCACACTAATATGTTTCTAAAAACCGCTCTAAATGACACTATTTTTTGCCATAAAATTCATTTTTATAAATTCTACAGCCTCAACGCCCTAATAATGGGCAAAAAATTATTGGCTACAATGTGGAGGAACGAAAACAACAAACTGTTTTTAGTCCCGCTTGATTGGCTTATATGTCATAGTTAGCATCTACAAGTTGACCAATCTTAAACTCTGAAACGATATTTTGGCCCTTCAACCAATTAGAGATGCTTGATATGTCCGATTCAGTGACTGAACCATACCGTTCATGAGAAGAAATAAATCCTACAAAGGAGGTCAGATCCCCACCACCACCAATAGACAAACTTAGAGTGTCAACATAAACAAAAAAGTCATCCATTATTGTTGCTAATTCAGACTCATCCTTACAAGTTAAATTACAATCTAATTCAACCCCCATTACAGAAAATTCATCTAAATAAAGCTTTTTTCTTAATCTACGAGATTTTCGAGAGTGCATAATTTTTCCTTACCAACGCCCCACTAAGGGGAAATTTATAGTTGGCTAAAATGTTGAACGGAGCGAAAACAGCCAACTGTAAATTTTCCCTCTGATTGGCTTATTATATTTCGTTTAATTGAGCCAAGCAATTGAAACGATGATTAGAGCATAAAACAGAATACCTACGATATAAGGCATGAGATAACCATTGTTAGCTTTGCCTTTGAACTCTTTATATTTACTATAACTATGCAATTGATATTTGAATAAACCAAAAGAAATTACTCGTAATACACCTGCTCCAGTTATATACAGAATAAAATCAAAAGCCAAAGCTAGAAAAAGATTAGGTATGAATTCAAGAAATATACTCATTCGACTCTCCTATCGACAGAAAAATCAACTGTTATTTGTCCTTTTAAGTGACTTGTTATATTTTTTACACTACAATGTACGACAATACCGTACATAAATAGCGAGGTGACTATGAACAGCATAAGCGTAAACCAGTTTAGGGACAACTTAAAAACATATGTTGAACAAACTGTTAGTGAACATGAACCGATAAAGGTTACCCGACGCGCTGGAGATGACTTTATTGTTATGAGTGCAGATGATTGGGAAAGAGAACAAGAAACCTTACATGTATTACAAAGCAGTAATTTAATGAAACAAATTGCTGAGTCTATGAACACTCATAAAAGTAATAAAGGCTACAAACCAACAAAAGAGCAGTTAAATGAGATCACTAGTCTTTGAAGGTAAAACTTGGTTTGTTTACGAACAACTCAGAGAAAAAGATAAAAATCTTAATAAGGCGTTGTGTCAATTATTAAAGGAAATGATGCGTTCAGATCCAACTAGTGGGTTAGGTAAACCAGAATCCTTAAAGCATAATTTATCTGGATTATGGTCTAAGCGCATTTCCCAAAAAGACAGGTTAATTTATAAGTTTGATAATGAATATATCTATATTTTCGCAATAGGCGGACATTACGACCAACATTAGAAAAATACCAAGCCACCATCAACGGTGGTGAAATTGCGCAGCAATTTGAGTGACAGGTTTGACCGTCCGCTTGCATGGTCTTGTTACATTTTTTTTCCGATTCTTATTCCATAGGTTTCTTTGTCAATCTTTACCTTAAAAACATCAATGTTTGGATAGGCTTGATTGGCTATTTCAATTATCCCGACTTCATCTTCAGGCATTTTATCTTGTGATTGATGACGAGCTAAAATATATTGACTCGCCTTCTCTAATTTCGCTTGTTTGCGCGTAAGCTCTTCAAAAGTGCCGCTCCACTCCTTGCTGGCATTGGACTTCTTTCGTTAAGGTAAAAGTTGCAACCATCAATGGCAAACATGTTCCGGCCAATTAAACCTTCTTCATCACAAATCATTAAAACCTGAGTAAACAATGGCGCTATTTGCTCACTCATCTTCGCGACAAAAGCAACTATAGAGGTAAAAGGTGGCTGAACATCGCCAGATAAACTTATCAAGGTAATATTGGTTGCACAGGCATCCGCAATACAGTGACTGGAGATTAATCCTCGAGAATAGAAAAACAGAATGACCTTCAACATAACGGCTGGTGAATAAGCGGCTGCGCCACATTTATCATTGTCATACAGGCATCAAAGCGGGTTAAATCAAGTTTATTATCAACAATATGAGATAGCGCATATTCAAAGGTGCTAAGCACTATTTGCTGTTCGAAATCGATTGGAATGAACTTACTTTGGCAGGATAAATCTGGCTTATAATTTACCATGAATTTTTACGCTGAGTGAATAATATCGATTAGATCACAACCAATATCTGGCATCAATATTTAAAAATAAACAATGTGGAAATAATAAAAGGAACATGAAAATATTCCTTTTTGGATAAATTATACAGCCTCAACGCCCAACGAATAAGTGAACCAAATGCTGGCGGGCGAATTGCGCAGTAATTGGCGTGACAGCTTTGGTGAATATTAATTAAGCTGCTTGTTATAAAGCTATTGGTACATTCTACCCTTATGCTTTAACCAACCACCAACATGGCGACCACCAACATGGCGACCACCAGGGTCATGGTGAGTCCAATGAACAACGCCACCTTTTCTATTCCATTCGTATTCACCGTAAAACTTAACTTGATCACCATTGGCGATTGAATTAATTTTTGGGGCCAAATCAATATTATGAGCGATCAAAATAGTCTGTTCCGAAGAAACTCTAAGAATAAATCTCTGATGTTTAGATCCTTTGATATCATCTTTCAATATTCGAACAACTGTGCCAGCACCTTTAACTTGTACGTCACTTAGACGATTATCAAACGCCTCTTTTAACGATGCTGAATTTGCATTAACAATTACTGCCCATTGGAAAAAGATTAAACCAATAAAGGCAAAAATCGATAGTTTACGCATACTCCAAACTCTCCCTAGCTTTATAGACATAATGACTCCCACGAGGTGCTAGCCTCCAAATTCGTGGGTTAGTAAAATCAGAGCCAAAACAATATAAACTGGAGGCTAACATGTACCAACATAACATACTTTTCATTGGTCTAGATACCCATAAAGGATCAACAGAAGTAGCACACATAGAAGACGATGTAGCATAGTTAATTTGGCCACCTACTTAGATGTTATTATGTATCTCATCAAACATTAGGTGATACAAATGACAAAGAATAAACGTCCAAATTTCAGTGCTAAATTTCGATTAGAAATACGCAACAGCTTAGAGAAGAGCGTAAAGGGATCAAACCTAAAGCATCGCCAATGACCGCTGAGCAAATTGAAATACGCGCACTTAAAAAGCGGATAGAACAAATTTAATTTGAAAAAGATATTTTAAAAAAGGCTGCTGCTCTGTTGATGTCACACTCCCTGAACAATTCTTATTAATTGAGAAACTCAATCAGAGCAACAAAATAAAATACCCAATTAATAAGCTATGCG
>JABSOW010000051.1 GCA_013215465.1 Colwellia sp.
GAAGACACTATGGCTCTAAATTAATGAGCAGGGATCGGTGTATTTAACTTGACGTGGGGAGTCATACCAACGCCCAAATAACAGGCTTAAAATTGTTTGTTAAAATTTTGAGGAACGAAAAACAACAAACTGTTTTAAGTCCTAGTTTATTTGCTTGTTATATGCAGCGGTGGTTATTCCAAACACTGCACGAGTTTAAGCCACCCGTAATAAATAAACCTGACCGTGAACTTTTACGCTACACACGAAAGGTTGAACAAAATTAATAGCGTTGCCACCTTTAAAAAAGGTATAAAAGGCAATGCTTATTAGTGTTAACACCAAACCTGATTTAGCGAAAAACTATGCACTAGAAAGCATTTTATTCAAAGCTAATTTTTAATAGCATATAACGCCACGTTAAGCGGCAAAAAATTGTTGGCTAAAATTGTGAACGGAGTGAAACAGCCAACTGTTTTTTGTCCGTTTGAACGCCTTGTTAGTTGCTTGATATTAAAAGAACAACAGAAGCAATAAGTTATCATGTTTATTTGATAAGCGAAAGATACAAAAAACACTTCCGCACTACACACCAAACTTAAACTTTGAGCCTTAAAAACTAAAGCTTATTTGATCTTAAAACAGTGAAAGGCGAAAACTGGGTTGGGCAAAGATGAAGTGAGTATTTGAAGGCACTTCCATTGCCAAACCAAAGATTGAACCAAACACAAAAAATGAAGATAAGCACTAAAGTAGCAAATAAATTAAGCTGATTTAGTGCGTGCAACTAACGCCGTTTTAAGCGGCGAGTAATAGCTTGCTAAAATGTGAAACGAAGTGGAACCGAGCAAACTGCTACGAGTCCGACTTGAAAACCCTTGTTATATTTTTAATTACTCAAGACCGTTTTACTTTTTTTATTAAACCAATTGACGATACTTTTAACCATATTATCAAAAGAATACAGGCAAATAGAAAGTAAGATTAATACTGCAAATGAAAACTTATCGAATGAAAATATATTTGCTTTGGTTGCATCTACACCGGAAAACTCAAGTAATGCTATTGATAAAGAAATTGAAATTAAATACTTTATAAATCTCCAATACACATTTTCAGTTTTCGTATCATCCATAATTTAAACTCCTTAATTTGATAAAAATATAACAGTTTATTATGAGGCAAAATTCCTTCTTTCTACAAGATAAGATTAATTGTCCATAATTATATAATGCTTAAATCTTACTTGATTACTAATTACAACTCAATAAGTTAAAAACATCGAGTTAACTGGTTGATGTGTGAAAGAAGGAAATATTCCTCCTTTCTTGTAGAAAGCAGGAATTATGCTAGGCTGTATATAAACACAGCTTTGGTTTGAGTTTTTTATGTCTTCACCTTTTTTAAAACATATTGCAGAGCAAATGCGTTTAAAGCGCTATGCCAAGAGAACAATTCAAAGCTATGTTTATTGGATAAAAGCCTACATAAACGTTAATGATCAGCGTCATCCGATGAACTGCCATGATGTTGAGGTTGAACAGTTCTTATCTTATCTAACTAATAAGCTTAATGTGGCGCCTAAAACACAAGGAGTGGCATTAAATGCTTTAGTTTTTCTGTATAGAGTGATCCTATTAAAGCCTTTAACCCTTGAGTTAAATTTTAATAAGTCAAAGCAAGCGACTAAGTTACCAGTGGTGCTGACCCAAGCGGAGGTAAGCGCATTATTATCTCAAATCGCAAATCGTTACGCTTTACAATGTAAGTTAATGTACGGCAGCGGTTTACGCTTAATGGAGGTAGTACGTTTAAGGGTGCAAGATATAGATTTTGATTTTTATGCCATTCAAATATGGCAAGGAAAAGGCGGTAAAAACCGGCGTGTTACTTTAGCCAAAGAGTTGTGTGAGTCATTAAAAGCACAAATAGCGATGGTGCAGTCAATTTATAAGCAAGATGAAGCTAATCCAAACTATAAAGGCGTATGGCTACCTTATGCCTTAGTAAGAAAGTATCCCCGTGCGAGTAATAATGTACAGTGGCATTATCTTTTCCCTTCAGGTCGTTTAAGCTCTGATCCTGAAACAGGCTGTTTACGTAGACATCATATCGATGAAACATCGCTAAGAAAAGCGGTTAAAATGGCAGCATACCATGCAAAAATAGAAAAGAATGTCACTTGTCATACATTACGCCATTCATTTGCGACACATTTATTACAACGTGGTGCTGATATTAGAACCGTACAAGAACAATTAGGGCATAGCGACATACGTACCACGCAAATTTATACTCATGTTATAGATAATGGTGCTAATGGTGTGCGCAGCCCTTTGTCTGATCTCATTTAGTTGGCGCTAAAGCGTGTGCTCGCTAACAAGTAAATCCTAAATTCATCGCATCTAATAATTTCAACCACAAACCACGTTTGCCGTTATTCATTGATATAAAACCCTCTAACTTGATTTTGTTGAGAATTTGTCATGCTTTTCTACCTTAATATTTCTGCCGTCAACGCTATTTTATTTGAGTAAAATGAATACTTACCTGGTCTTTAACTTGCCACGCACAACGTGTTCCTTGGGGAATAAAAAGTGCGTCACCACCGTTAAAATGATGTGCTATACCCATTTCATCAGTGCAAATAAGACTACCGTTATTAATATAAATAAACTCATGATAAGGAAAATTAATTAAGCCAGTAGTGAACGCTTTACTTTGCCAAACACCAGAGGTAAAGCCTTGGTTATTATTTTGGTAGAGCATTTTTTTACGGTGGCCATCAGAGGTTTCTTGCCATGGAATATCACTATTTTCAGTAATATAAACAACATGTTCTGTCACTGGTTTTTCAGGTATTTCTTGTGGTTGATAAATGACATAAAACTTACGTAAATATCCTTTTTGATGCCACTGACAATCATACCCCTGGGAAATAACAAAACTTTCACCTGCCATAATGGTTTCAATGTTACCGGTTTTATTATTTTTAATTTTTGCCGCACCTTCAATAATAAACATAAACTCATCACAGGCATAAGGTGCTGCCGTTTCAGTCATGTCAGTGCTATCCCAAACACCAATGTAGAGGCCAAGTGCTTCATCTTCAAAATAACTGTGGGTATGTTGCTTTGGTAATACTGACTCGAACATACTTTCTTCAAGTTCATCAGCAACTTCACCAAAGCCTTTAGGGTTCTGACTTAATTTTATAATATTCTTTTCTGACATATTTACCCTTTAAAATTGTTTTGTCCTTCGACTGCTCGTTCCTCGCGCTCAGGGTGAACAGAAACATTCCGTTTGCCCTAAGCCTGTCGAAAGGTTAGCTAGGGAAGAAAAATAACACACCATCCCTACCTCAATATTATCAGAGAAGTAACGCGCCGCTTCACCATCACGGGTAAAAAATACAGGTGCCGTTGGCATACACAAGATAAAATGCGCACCATTGAAGCTCACAGTCGTTATTTTCATAGCAACTTTTCCGCGATAACTAGCAAAGGTGCTCGTAGACATTTAATCTTAGATGCCTATATTGAAGAATTACAAAATAGTTAGACTCTATTACTTATGATTCGTTGTTTGCTACTTGATGAATATGCACATCGCGTTGTGGGAACGGAATGGTAATATTCGCTTCATCTAAAACCGAGTATATTTTGGCGTAAGCTTTATATTTAGTCTCATACAAATTAATCGTTGGAGTCCATAAACGAATAGCAATGGTAATCGCACTATCTGAAAATTCATCAATACCTATTTGCAACTTTCTATTTTCACCAACAATGCCTAAAGACAATACGGCTTCTTCTAACAACTTGATCACTGCTAATGGGTTGTGACTGTATGAAATACCAACCTTTAATTCCAGTAACGAATCATGCTTTGAGTTATGAAGAATTTCACCCACTATGTGCTTATTAGGAATAGTGATAGTGACATCATCTTCATTTTTTAATACCGTATAAGCAAGTAGCACTTCTTCAACCACACCCGTAACACCTTGCACCGAAATAGTATCGCCAACGACAAAAGGTCTAATTAAAATAATATTAAAACCAGCCGCATAGTTAGCCAATAAGCCTTGCAACGCTAAACCCGCACCTAAAGAAATTGCGCCAATAGCAGCAATAAATGGCGTAACACTGATCCCCAATTTACTAAGCGAAACAATAGTGATCATTACCACTATTAACATTTTTGTGGTGTTTGCTAAAAATTGACTTAAGGTAATATCTAATTTATGCCGCTGACATAATCGTAAAACAAAACTTGATATTTTTCCCGCTAGCACATAACCAATAATAAAAATGATTAATGCGCCAATTAATTGGAAACTATAATTGGTAAAAAAATCTATAATGATATTATATATATTGGCGACTTGATCTATTTCTTGTTTTAATAAATTAGCAGGGGAAATCGCTTCGCTAACTTTTGCGGTGTTATTTGTAACGGGGGGCTCGAACATTGTTATTCCTTAATAATATCGACAAATAGGCAGAGGATAACAGATTAAAAATAAATGTTACCTTTCATAAGGTGAAATTTTATTTATTACTGTTGAAAATCACATTAAAAGCACCATATTTACTCTTCTTATAGTATTTGTATTAATTAAGGTTCAAGGCAAAACCATGTCTCACGCATTAGAAATTAAGTCACTAAAAAAAACCTATAAAGGAGGTTTTCAAGCACTTAAAGGGATTGATTTAACCGTAGAAAAAGGTGATTTTTTTGCTTTACTTGGTCCTAATGGTGCGGGTAAATCTACCACAATAGGCGTGATAACCTCTTTGGTTAATAAAAGCCAAGGTCAGGTAAAAGTATTTGGTTATGACATAGATACCGACTTAGAAAAAGCGAAGAGCTTTATTGGTTTGGTCCCTCAAGAATTCAATTTTAATCAATTTGAACCCTTAATGAATATTTTGGTGAATCAAGCAGGTTATTATGGGGTTGAACGTAAAGTTGCCATAATACGTGCCGAAAAGTATTTAAAACAATTAGAATTGTGGGATAAACGCGATGACGCAGCGCGTATGCTATCTGGCGGCATGAAACGTCGATTAATGATAGCCCGCGCTTTGATGCATGAGCCACAAATATTAATTTTAGATGAGCCAACCGCCGGCGTTGATATTGAAGTGCGTCGTTCAATGTGGGACTTTTTGCGAGAGCTAAACAGTCAAGGAATTACTATCATTCTAACAACTCATTATTTAGAAGAAGCTGAAATGTTATGTCGTAATATTGCTATTATTGATGGTGGAAAAATTGTTGAAAACACCAGTATGAAAGCATTATTAGCCCAACTTGATGTGGAAACTTTTGTCTTTGATTTATCACCTCATGATAAAAACATTACTTTAACTGAAACTGACTATAGAGCGATTAATGATCATACCTTAGAAGTTGATTTGAATAAAAATCAAAATCTAAATCATGTTTTTCAACAATTAACCGAGCAAAATATTAACGTGTTGAGTATGCGCAATAAAAGTAATCGTTTAGAAGCCTTATTTATTAACCTCATCTCTAATAACGAGCCTAATAAAAAATTAAACATGAAGGTTAACTAAGATGAATAACGCTATCGCCTTAAAAAGTATTTTAACCAAAGAAACACAACGTTTTTTACGTATTTGGGTACAAACCTTAGTGCCGCCGGCTATTACTATTAGCTTATATTTTGTTATTTTTGGCTCTCTTATCGGCTCTCGTATTGGCCAAATGGGCGGCTTTGATTATATGTCGTTTATTGTCCCCGGCCTAATTATGATGACAGTTATTACTAACTCCTACTCAAATGTAGCCTCGTCTTTTTTTAGTGCTAAATGGCAGCGCAACATTGAAGAAATGTTAGTAGCACCAGTGCCAAATTGGGTGATTGTTGCCGGTTATGTCGGCGGCGGCATGGCACGTGGCATTTTAGTCGGTTTAATTGTTACCTTGGTGTCATTATTGTTTGTTGATATTCAAATTCATAATGTTTGGGTGATCATGGCTACGGTAATATTAACCTCAGCGACATTCGCTTTAGGTGGTTTGATTAATGCTATTTTTGCTAACAGTTTTGATGATATTTCTATCATTCCCACCTTTGTGCTGACACCATTAACCTACCTTGGCGGAGTATTTTACTCTATCAGCTTGTTGCCTGAATTTTGGCAAGGTGTGTCACAAATTAATCCAATTGTTTATATGGTTAATGCTTTTCGGTACGGCTTTTTAGGTATTTCTGATGTTAACATTATTACTGCCTTTTTGGTGATTGGCTTTTTTATTGCTACTTTATTTACCATAGCTATGGTATTGATCAGTAAAGGTATTGGGTTGAGATCTTAATGGTGGATATTATCGTTAACAAAAAAGTGGTTGAAAAAAAAGTGGCTGAACAAAACAATGCGCCAGGCGATTCTAAAACTATTATTACTAACCAAACGGGTATTCATGAAAAGCTAAATAAAATAGTAGCGAAGCATTTATCACACCCTTTTAAAAAGCCTTATCAAGCGCATACCCAACAAGCTTTTCAGGAAATGGATACCTTAGTGCAAGCATTTTTACAGGCTAATCCTAGTGGAGAAATTATTTTAGATGCCTGTTGTGGCGTTGGCCAAAGTAGCCGAATTTTAGCACAGAAAAACCCACAAGCACTCGTTATTGGGGTCGATAAATCTGCCCACAGAATTAATAGAAATGTTGAGGGCTTTGAGCAAAAACACGGTTACCACGCACAAAATTATCATCTAGTACGTGCTGACTTAAATGACTTTTATCGTTTAGTTAAAGCGGCTAATTGGCCGGTGACTAAGCATTATATTCTCTACCCTAACCCTTGGCCTAAATCGAAACATTTACAACGTCGCTGGCATGGCAGTGCGGTGTTCCCACAAATGATAAGCATTGGTGATACCTTAATATTGCGCAGTAATTGGCGCTTGTATTTAGAAGAGTTTCAACAAGCGGCGAAACAAATGGCCTTGCATGGAGAGCTTTCTCAAGTTAACGTAGCAGTTGAACAAGCATTAACACCTTTTGAAGCTAAATACCAAGCCAGTGGCCAAGTATGTTGGCAATTAACCTTACACAAGTAATGACTAAAATGACGACACCTAAGCGTACGGCACAAGCAACAAATGAATCTTTGCATAGAATATTTACTGTTGCCGAAGCGCCAGACTCTACATTAGGGCGTATTGAACAAGAAATATCGCAAAATTTAGCCGGTTTTCTCAATGATCATATTGTCGCCAGTAAAAATGCCTTAAGTGATATTGAACAAGACTTTATTAGTGCACGTATTCCTGAGCAGCCTGAATTTGTTTCTGATCATATGCACCATTTACTTGATAAATTAGTGGCACATTCAGTACATACCGCTAGTCCAAGCTTTATCGGTCATATGACCTCGGCATTACCCGCTTTTATTTTACCCTTGTCTAAGTTAATGGTTGGTTTAAATCAAAACCTCGTTAAAGTGGAGACTTCAAAAGCGTTTACGCCACTCGAACGACAAGTATTAGGTATGATGCATAACTTGGTTTATCAAGAAAATGATGCGTTTTACCAACAATGGCTACACAACCCTAATCATTCGTTAGGGGCTTTTTGCTCTGGTGGTACGATCGCTAATATTACCGCCTTATGGGTGGCTCGAAATAAATTACTAAAAGCCGATGGCGATTTTTCTGGTATCACCCGTGCAGGTTTGTTTAGTGCTTTACAGCATTATGGCTACCAAGGTTTGGTGATTTTAGTGTCTGAACGTGGTCATTATTCATTAAAGAAATCGGCCGACATTCTCGGTATTGGACAAGACAGTGTTATCGCTATTCCAACCGATGAATACAACAAAATAGACTGTCAAAAACTTGCGCAAAAGTGCCAACAATTAACCGAGAAAAATATTAAAGTGCTCGCAATTGTTGGTGTGGCGGGTACTACCGAAACCGGTAATATTGATCCACTAAATGAAATGGCAGATATTGCAAAGCAATACCAATGCCATTTTCATGTTGATGCCGCTTGGGGTGGTGCAACATTGCTTTCTAATAAACACCGATATTTACTTAACGGCATTGAACGTGCCGATTCAGTAACCATTGACGCTCATAAACAAATGTACGTACCTATGGGCGCTGGCGTAGTATTATTTAAAGATCCCTCTGCGGTGGCTGATATTGAACATCATGCCGAGTATATCTTGCGCAAAGGTTCAAAAGATTTAGGTAGTCACACCCTGGAAGGCTCTCGTTCTGGTATGGCGATGCTAGTTTACGCTAGCTTGCATATTATTAGCCGCCCAGGCTATGAAATGTTAATTAATCAAGCGATAGAAAAAGCAGAATATTTTGCCGATATTATTAATAGTCATGATGATTTTGAATTAATCACTGAGCCTGAGTTATGCCTATTAACCTACCGCTATGCACCTAAAGCAGTACAAGCTTTACTTGCTAAAACCGGTGTTAATAGTGATAGCAAAACACAAGGTGAAATAAACTTATTATTAGGACAACTGACTAAATTCATTCAAAAACGTCAACGAGAAGATGGCCGTTCGTTTGTTTCACGTACACGCATTGAAGTAGCCCGCTATGGGGGTGAAAAAGTGATCGTTTTTCGCGTGGTACTTGCTAACCCATTAACTAATTATGACATCCTGCACGATATTTTGGCAGAGCAGTGTTTACTTGCCCAAGAAAGCGAACTTTATTTACCGCAATTATTAGCGTTATCAGAACAATAACAAAAGTAACAAACACACTGGCAGAATGCTATTTCACCAGTGAATCTAATGTTAAATTAACTTTCGCTATTTCTATGATTCAATTTTTATATCCCAAAGATAGTCTTGATGACTAGTACAAATTTCACTAAATTCTTCTGCGTGTTTGTTTGTGCCTTTATAATAAAGCGTATCAATAATGCTTTGTTTCGCTTTCAATAAATCTTCATAGTTAGCCGCCGTCAAGGTTTCCAAACGGCGATATTTCCCACCTATTACATGAGACATCCAGCCCCATGAGGTTAATTTACCTTTACCAACTTGCGCATTATAAATAGGCGAAAAGTGTTTTTTAAAAATTTCATCTGCGGCATCTTCCCCGGCAAAACTGCATTCCATATAAATAGACATACTTGCTTTACCACGGGGTATGCCCGTTACTGAAGGTCGACTACCAGTGACATATTGCCAAACATAATCATCATGCGTTTTACAACCTTGGCCAACGGCATCGATTGTTTTACCAAAAGCCATATCAAATGCTTTATTCATTTGCTCTTGGGCAGAAAACAAGGCATTTATGCTCGGCGCTGAATGATACAAAATACGACGCCATTGCCCGCCGGTGTGATGTTTTAACCATCCCCAACTCGCTATTTCACCATTTTTTACTGCGTTATTATAAATTGGACTATAGGTCTTTTGAACTTGCTCATCTACCGCATCTTCTTGTGCGGGATCGCAATTAAAGTAGGTGGCATAAACATACATTTCAGGTTTTTTATCTTCGCCAGCAAGTGCTGACCAAGAAAGGAGCAATACCGTAACACCGGCTAATATTCTAAATAGCTTCATATGCTGAATTCCTTATACCAAAGAAAATACTGAGATAAACACTTGTTATCTCAGTGCTACAAAGGCATAAGCATAGTTCATGGATAAAAATTCATTAGACTTATTGAATATAAAATAGCCTAGCTATATTCCATATACCTAAGCTATTTTTACTTTCTTAATATTTGTTGCCGCGGTGGGCTGAATAAAACTGTATGTAGAGCTACTATAATTTCATTTAAAAGTTAGCTGGCGTAGTTGCACTCACTATTTTGCATGCTTGTTTGGAAGTATTTCTAAAGCGATGGGGCTTATTGTTATCAAAATAATAACTGTCGCCTTGTCCTAATTAATAAACTTTTTCACCAACGGTTAGTTCAATTTTTCCTTCGATAATATAACCACCCTCTTCAGCATCATTTTGCAACATTTCAGTGCCCGTATCAGCACCAACTGCGTATGATTCAATCAAAAAGATCATTTGTCTGCGCGGAAATGACTTTCCCACCAATAGCATTTTTATATTGCCCGAACCAATATCCATAAACTCTGCAGCGGTATATACCACCTGTTGATTTTTTTCAACATTACTGTCATTTGCAAAAAACTCCACCAAAGAAATAGGAATACCGTTGAGTACTTTTTTCAAGGAGCTAATGGATGGACTAACACTATTTTTTTCGATCATTGAAAAACGACTTAATATCGAGCTAAAAGTAAGTTTAAAATCCTCCATAAGAGGGATATATCTAAACGGATATTACGGCTAAGATAAACTACATATAAAAAGATAAATAGAGTAGAGAGTAGCACTTTGTTAAATAAATTAATAACGAATGAATTACCTGAAAGTACAGTACTATCTTTATCTTCATTGAGTAAAATAGCAATTCACCCACTCCGCGAGAAGCTTTACAACGAGTTGCATAATAGACCCTTTCAATCAATATCTACTCCTGCTCAGCTAACTCATATAGCAATCCAGCATAAAGGAAAGCTGAAACAACAAGAGCATGAATTTATCTCATTGCTGTGTAATATGTTTCAAGTAAACACTCCCACAGAGTCAATGCCATGTTTTTCTCAAGACTTTGGTTTATTCAGCCTACGCTGGGAGCGTCATTTAGAATACTCCACCTATACTTTTAGCCACCAAGCACCATTAACGGAGCAACCTTTTGTTAAAAATGCTATCGACTATGTCCCCAGTAATTGGTTTGAGAAAATGCCCGGTGAAGTCATCGCGGCGGTGCACTTGGTTATTCAACTTGAAAATATTGACCAAGCGATCACACACAAGGTTGAGCAGTTTTTTGACAATATGTCATTAATCGCCAGCGCTCCGGTAAACTCACAGGCGAAAGTGTGGAGTTCTTTTAAATTACATGAAGATGGCTTTGGCCGCTTTCTGATTTACCAACAAGACTTATCATCTGCGCAGCTTGGCCGTTTAGTACAACAATTATTACAGCTTGATACTTATCGGCTAATGGCAACGCTTGGTTTACCACTAGCGCAGGCAATTAACAGTGAACTCAGTCAACTGGATATACAACTACAACAAGTCACTACCTACATTGCCTTTGGTACTGAAAAAAGCGATAGAGAATTATTAACGCAAGTATCTAAAATAGCGGCAAAAGTGGAAGATTTCCGTAGTCAAAGTACCTATCGTTTCTCCGCGACGAATGCCTATTACGATGTGGCATTACAACGTATGGAAGAGCTTAAAGAAGAAGAAATTTCAGGTTATATGACCATACGAGAGTTCTTAATGCGCAGAATTACTCCTGCGGTCAAAACCTGCCAAACTGCTTCTAACCACCTGGAAGATATTTCTAGAAGAGTCACCCGTGCCAGTGATTTATTACGCACGCGCGTAGAAATGGTATTACAGGAACAAAATCAAACCTTATTGAAATCAATGAACCACCGCGCTCATGTGCAAATGCGCTTACAACAAACGGTTGAAGGTTTATCCGTAGCTGCGATAAGTTATTACGGCATGCAATTATTTGAAACCATGCTAACGTCATTACCAGCTTTAGGGATTGAGTATAACCATGAACTAGTAAGTGGCTTTGCTGTACCCATTGTTATTGCTATTGTTTTTGTTGGCACACGCTTAGTACATAGGCGCTTAATGAAAGGAGTAAAATAATCGTTTGGGACCCTTGCTGAGTTTCAGCCAAACGACAACCTTGCTCGCTGATAAATTTATCAACTGGTAACATTTTTCCACGTGCAACCCCAGTATGATCGCTAATCAAACACTGCACTTGCTTAACGTTATTATTGTTCAACTACTTGATAATTTTATTCATTGGCTCTCTCGTAGAGCTAACCGTTAAACTACTCATAATTATTTTCTCGTTTGATTAATGATGCTTACCAATTTACCATTCAACATTCAACATTCAACATTCAACATTCAACATAATAATGACTCATCTCATATTACTGTTATAGTTTCAATTTTTATTTTCGCTAAGCTCAAAATAGTGACCATTAACACGGTCACAAATAAACCATTAATGAGTAATATTATTAAGTTATTTTTACTAAAACGTCTTAAGTGTTCATTTTAACAAACACACACACTAAAACATTGAACATCGAGTAACATTTATCCTCCAAGACAATAAATAATTGATTATATTATATTAAAATAAATATATTATTTTCAATTAGCTGTCTTTATATAAATAAAAACTAAAAAAAGATACTGTGCCGTATGTTTTATACTCTATCTATGATTGAAATAGTTTACATTTTTTGCGATAGGGGTATGTTATAATCAAAGCATATTTTCAGTTCATTCCACCCTGTACGGATTTATTCATGGCTAAAAAATCGCTTAATATTAGAGAAAAAACCATTTTTGACGGCATATTCACCAAATATATCTTAAAGTCGTTATTTGCTTTATGGTTTAAATTAGCAGGTTGGAAGGTTTGTAAATATCCCCCTGAAGGGGCAGGAGTTGCCATTGCCGCACCGCACACCTCTAACTGGGATTTTATTTACGCTCTTGGCGCGGCTATATTGCAAGACGTAAAGATATACTTTTCGATTAAAGACAGCCTGTGTAAAGTGCCGCTTTTAGGTAGATTTTTAATGTGGCTTGGTGCTATGCCAATTGACCGTTCATCAAAAGGAAGTGGGCAAGTACAACAAATCAAAAGATTCATTGATTCACAAAAAGACAACCCAAGTAATGGCAAAAGAATATTTTTTTTATTTACGCCAGAGGGTACTCGTGGCGTAGTAAAGAGATGGAAAGCAGGCTTTTACCATATCGCTCAAGGTTGTGAATTACCCATTTTTCTCGCTAAGGTAGATTATTTAAGTAAAGAGACAGGGGTGTTTCATACCTTTCAACCTACGGGAAATAAAGAGGAAGATATTAGCGCTATTCAAGCCTCTTATAAAAGCATCAAAGGTAAATATCCAAAATTGCAATTCCCTCATTATATTGGTCGTTTGCCGACAATATCTGACTCCGAAGCAGCAATCATTCGCGCGCTATATTCCATTAAAGGGGTTGCTACCAAAATGGAAATAAGTACCAAAGCTAAAGTAGCCGAGCTATCAAGTACTATGCTTAGCTTATTGATAGAAAAGGGCTTGTTAGAACAAAGTAATGCAAATAAAAACAATAGTACTACTTACCAACTTACTTTTGCCGGTAAAGGATATTTTTTACATTTGACGGCCGCGTCGTAGCCTTACTGTTAAGTTGCTAAATCAATCTCTTTAATTAATTTACAAGTATCACTATACCTATTAAAGATCAGCAAGATCAGCTAAAGCCTAGATATTGATCTAGGCAGACATAACGATTAGCGCTACTTCTCATATTTTAGCCAATAAAAAATCCTTACCAAATAAATGATAAGGGTTTTCAAATAACATATCGTTAAAGTTTAATGCAGTATAAAACCAAATTAAGCTTTAGTAATCACGTCAACTAGAGTCCACTTCGCTTATATCAGCTAGACTTAGAGATTGGCGCTACTTCTCATATTTTAGCCAATAAAAAACCCTTACCAAATAAATGATAAGGGTTT
>JABSOW010000052.1 GCA_013215465.1 Colwellia sp.
TACGTTTTGTCATTTCTGTTCTCCAGTTAAGCTTATTATGTCTTAACTGGGGTAGTCGAATCCATTAAACCACGTCAGAGACTTCTTATCCCTACTTACAAAATCATATTCAAAGCTTTGGTGAGCAAAAACTAAACCTTGACGTTGGCACTGAAGAGAAAAATTTAAAATTTGCTTTTGAATTAATAAGTCAAAAAATCAGAATCGCTGCATCATTAAATGATAGTCCATTAGCCCAACTTGAGCTTTTGCCTACGGCTAACTCGCCAATAGCAATACTAGAAGAAATAAGAGATAAAGTACTATCACTAAAATTAGTATTTATTCAATTAGACAATGAAGAAGATGCATATTTAATTTTCGAAACACTTAACGCACGGGGTAGAGATTTAAAATCATCTGATCTTATTAAAAACTTATTATTAAAAACAGTAAAAAAATCTAGTGCAAGCATTGATACACCCAAAGAATCTTGGAACAACTTGATAAATAAGTTTGATGATATCAATGAAAATGATGGGCTCGATTCCTTTCTTTTACATTACTGGATATCAAAAGAATCATATTGCACAGATAAAGAATTGTTTTCAAAAGTAAAAGAAAGCATTAACAATAAAAGCAGAGCTCATGACTTTTTGAAAGATTTAAACGATAATTGTGATTTGTATTGCAGAATGTTAAACCCAACTTATTTTGAATGGGATAAAAATAACGGATCTGAAATTGTAAAATCAGCATTAATCTCATTAAAAAGATTCAAGGTTAAGCAACAATCTTCATTTGTACTAGCCTTGCTAAGAACTTACGAGAAAAAAGTAATTACTCTAAATAACTTAAAATCTACGATGGAAAAAATTGAATTATTTCACTTTATTTTTAATGCTATAACATCACAACGGTCATCTGGACAAATAGTTAGCACTTACTCTAAAAATGCAATCAATTTAAATAAAGCACAAGATGCAAATGAAGCTAACGAAATTTTCAAAGAGCTATTTGGAGCACTATCCAAAAAAACACCTAATTATGATGAATTTGAAGTTAAGTTTCTTAAACTAAATTTAAAAAAAAACAAAACAAAAGATAAAAATATCATAAAATACTGCTTAAGCAAATTAATGCCTAATAACATTAACTGCTTAGATGTCAATTTTGATAATCTATCTATTGAGCATATCATTCCTCAAGCTAGTACCGAATATAATAGTGACGTCATCGGAAATATTGGCAATTTGATTTTAGTTGATCAGAAAACAAATTCGGAAAGGCTTAAAGATAAAACGTCTAAGGAAAAATTTTCGATATTAAGGGAAAATGGATATCCACTTGAAGAAGCATTAATAAACATTAAAGAATGGAATGAAAATGATATTTTGAAAAGAGCTAAACTAATAGCTACCAAGCTCTATAAGGAAACACTCATTTAATTTTTTGATGTTGAATTTTAAATTAAAATTCAACATCAAATTTATAATTCGATTTGCTTTTTAGCAGTCAGAATAAAATACCCCGTACTCCATTAGTACACCTAAGACCGATAAAACGTACTAGACTTAGGCTAATCAATCCAATCTAGCATAGGCACAACGGATAACTCGTAAAAAATCATTTAATTACAAATAAACCCTATAAATTAAAAGTGCGTTCAAACGTTACCAGTATCGTCTGAAATATTGGACTGATAGCCCGAAGAGATAACCAACAACATTTTATATTTCAGCTTCTTTGTTTAATGAAAATGCTCTGGCAATATTGCAAGAGCATTAAAGTAAAAATAATGACAACTTAAAAATTGACTGGAACGGGAGTATCACCGGCAATCACTGTAACATTTTGTGAAGTGATAAAGCTTACCTCTTCATCAACTTCAGGATCATCTTCAGTATCACAACTTACTGCAATGGTGTAATCGCCCGCTTTAATAAAACCAATTTCAAAGTTATAACTTAGTTGTTCGCTATCAAAAGTAACTGCGGTACTTGTATAAGGTAAGCTGCCGTTTTCATCTCCGCCATTATCTTCGAGGGTATCAAAAGCAACATTTTCGCCTTCATACATATAGACACTCGCTACACTTACTGATGAATCAGAAAGTGGTGTACACTGCTTATCAATTAATAACGCCTCCGAGACAGTCCCATCAATATGACCTGCTTCATTATTATTAACTAACCTAACACCTCGCGGCTTAAGAAAATAACCAGCTTGGCCTACAGGGTTGGTCATCGCTTTATTTAGATCAAATTCTAGAGTGAAGTCTACAGTCCCACCCAACGTTGCGGTGAAACCATCTAGCTTAAGTTCATTTGAAGGAACAGTCACACTAATTTTTTCACTCGTTTGAGCATCAATGCCATAAGAGCCATCGCTCATGATTAAACGTAATTGTGTATAATCTCCCGCTGCAATGCTTATACCATCAACTAAAGAGATAGAATCACTGCCGGTATATTGTCTTAAATCAATACCGACCGTGTTAGGAATAACACCACCACTATTATCTAAGCATAAGTCATTGGTTACAATCATTCCGTCTTCATTACCTACGGTGAAAATAGCACCGCCATTATTTCCTTTAAGCTCTATTTGATTGAAACATACAACGACTTCAGAAAGATCATCAACAGGCGCATCACTTATTGATAAAGAAAAGCTAGGCAATGAGTTATCATTTGAGCCACCACAGGCAGTGATTAAAATAGCAGACAAAGTGCAAGTAACAAGGTCTTTTTTATTTAACATAATATTTCCTAATAAATTAAAGTGCTGCAACTAAATTTTTAAGTTTATTATTTCTTTAGAAAATAAAACAATATCAATATTCATTTCATTATTGAGAGACTTTTTCTAAGAAAAAATAACACGACTTTTGTCACGTCACACCAACCGCTTGAGTGACATAGTTATCCCAATCATTCGTTGTACTGTTAATGATAGTCAAATCGAAAGAATAAGTAGTTCTAGCCCAATGATAATTTCCCCACGAATGTTCGGCTAAACTTGCCGTAGAAAAACACCAAGCTAAAAATAAGTGACGTTATAAATTTCATATCATATCTCTACTAAAAAACAACACCACCCCTAATTTTAGCTCACTTTTCATACAGCGCCAATATAAGAAACAATCGACTATTGTAGGTCATGGAGAAATCAGTCGCATTCATCGGGCATTGGTGCAATGAAAAGTTGGTGATTCTACTTTTTCTCTTTTGTCGCAGGGATTTTAGTGGAAAACGATAATGGTTCAGCAGCCGGGCTTCAATACAAGGCATGGTCAATATATAGGCTATGGTTTCATAGCGTTTGGCAAGGGACAGTAAAGTAGTTATCAAAATCACCTCAGACACAGTTAAGAAAAAATACTGTAATACCAAATGAAATAATGAATCAATTCATTATTTCATTTGGTATATTTCCCCCTTAAATCACTAATTATAGTGAATGATTAATATATCTAACGAACTAAATTTAGTAACTTATCGGTACTGTCTACATTACAATAACCAAAACTTAATGCTGCCATAAAAGCATGATGAACATATTTAGCGGGTACTGTAACGCCATTAAATTCAAGCTCTAATGTTGCACAAGCATCATGGGCAACATGGCACTCATAACCAAAATCAACAGCCGCACGAGTAACAGCATCAATACACATATGGCTCATTGCACCAACAATTACTAATTTGTCTACGTTTAGCTCATTAAGAACTTTTTGTAATTCGGTATCTCGAAAACTATTAATTTTATGCTTCAAGATAACAGCCTCTCCCTCAAGCGATGCAACACTTTTATGAATTTTGGCACCCTCAGATTTGGGTAAAAAAAAGGGTGCATCATCCGAAGGAAACTCATGACGAACATGAATAATTGGTAACCCTTGTTGGCGAAACTCGGTTAATAAAACAGCGGCATTAGCTGCTGCGGTTTCGGTATCCGATAAAGCCCACTTAGCACCTACATATGTTGAATAATAATCGTTTTGAAAATCAATTAATAACAAAGCTGTATTAGACATAATAATCTCTCTTGTGTTGTTAGTGGTGTTGTTTAGTTATAGTGTTAAAGCTATTATGCAAAACATAAATCAATCACACCTATGGCGTAATCGCCATAAACCAGTGCAAAAATGACAAAAGATATCCATATTGTAATTATTGATTATCCTGATGCATTACAAAGTGCAGTACATGGCTTAAAGGAGCTGTTTTTATTCGCTAATAAGATAGTTTTAGAAAACCAGCTTAATGAACAATTTGTCGTAAGAATAGCTCGCCCTGATGAAGAGTTAGATAATATAGGTCAAACGGATATTGTTATTCTTCCTCCCTGTTTAGGTGGTAATTATTACAATGTACCCGCATCAAAATTATTAAATTTTATCAATAATGCCCACCGAACGGGGTCAATATTATGCTCGGTCTGCGCGGGTGCATTTATACTTGCTAAAGCGGGTTTATTAAACAATCGCGCTGCTACCACACACTGGCAACTCGCTGATGAATTTAATGAAAAACACCCCAAAGTATCTCTTAAAATTGAAAGCTTACTTATTAATGATGGCGACATAATTAGCGCAGGAGGCCTTATGTCTTGGATTGATTTAGGGCTAGAGATCGTTGCTCAGTTCACTCAACCACACATTATGAGAAAACTGGGTAAATATCTAATTGTAGATACGAGTAAAAGAGAACAGCGCTACTATGTGAGTTTTTCTCCAAAATTTCATCATGGAAATCAGCAAATACTGGCCGTTCAGCACTATATTCAAGCCAATTATAATAAATCACTGCATGTTACTTTATTAGCTAGTTTACTGTATATGTCTGAACGAACATTTTTACGTCAATTTACTCGTGCCACAACACAAAGGCCAGTGCAGTATATTCAAAAAGTTAGAGTACAAAAAGCTTGTGAATTATTAGAGTCTACCACTCAAAGCTTTGAACAAATTGCGCTTAATATTGGTTATGATGACGTAAATAGTTTTCGTAAAGTTTTTATAAAAATTATAGGATTAAGCCCGTCAGCATTCAAAGCTAGATTCATTTAAACAGTTGATGAAAAGATAACTATATTCACATAATTTTGTCTATTTTTAGCACGACAATAGACAAAATATTGAATGATAAAATAACTTAAATAGCATCCACCGACCTTGGCGAACGAATAGTTCACTATAAATCATATCGTTATAAAAACACTTGTTGTTCTTACTGTTATTTTATCTTCACCTATGGCCATATTAACGCTAATTAATATAGTACGTCTAAACAGCATCATGCATCATATTGAAAGCATTGATAAAAATATTCCGCTAAAAAATAATGATTCAAGCCTGAAATAGCTATGCTAACTGTTAACACATTAAAATAAATTAACATTTTACTTTAATGTGTTAATTTATTTTATAATCGACAGAATTTCTCTAAAGCCATTTACTTTAGCGCTTTTCATCAGCTCAAAAACACACATTTCTAAACTCGTGATACTGGCGCCACTATCGCTCATTTTTATTAACGCTAAATCTAGATTTGACTGTAACCTAGATGAAATACAGTCCGACACCACGTCCACCTCAAGATCTTCATTTAATAAGCCTAAAACAGTTTGATAAACACAAATATGCGCTTCTATTCCTACCACTAACCACCGCTTTTTATCTGTTGCTTTAATCGCTTCCTTAATAGGCTCTTCAAATAGTGCATTAAAGTGAATTTTTTCATGTACGATAGACTGCTCCATCAACACAGATAATTCTGGAACAGTTTCCCCTAAGCCTTTAGGATTTTGTTCAAGCCAAATGACAGGGATAGATAACAATTTACAACATTGAATTAGCTTTCTGGTGTTATCAATAAATAAATCACTCTGCTGAACAATCCTAGCTAAACTCCCTTGCACATCAACAACTATTAACCCACAATTTTCTTGCTCAAGCATAAGCCCTCCTTATATCAATTGAAGTAATAAAATGATTGTTTTGTTAGATAAATATCTTATATTGCCATCGCTTCAATATTCACTATTTCACTGCGGTTTAAAGTGATTTTAAAACGTTGTAAATGCTCTCCTTCTTTATCGACACAGCGTAAAATAAGGTTAATTTGATAACGACGCTCAACCGCTTGGCTCGATACTTTTTGTGCATCTAAGCTATATAAACGACCCGCACCCTTTTTTAAAAAACGCACGAAAGGGGTTAAGTTGAAAAACAAGCGTTGCTGTATTTCACCATAACCTGGCAAGAACTCTTTAGTAAGCACTTTGTTGTCACATCGAAAATGTAGTAACCGTGCTGCTTGTTTATTTTGTTGCCTGCGCTGTTGAAACAATGCATTAACCGTTTTGGGAAGATCTTTAGTTGTTATATATTCCAACCATAAAATTTGGCTAAGAATACGCTTTTGATTAACACTATGACGAAATAGGTTTTGCCACTTTGGCCGACCTTTTTGAATTTTTCGCCAAATAAGGCCGGTAAGATCTTCCTTAAAGGTTTCACGCAAGCCATATATTAAGCCCAAAAAAGCAATTAATGCTAAAGTTACTTCAGTAAAGCTTGAACGGGCATTAAGTACTAAAACCATGACAAAAGCCATGATCACAGCCGTAACTCCCCCTCGAACCAGGCGTTTTAAATTTAAGTCTAAGTAACGAGTTTGCTTTTGAAACACCACGCCATATTCAATTAACCGCTGCAGTAAGCGCATTTTATTGGTGATCCTATTAGGATCATTTAGGGTTACTTGTGAGTTATATTTACATGCTATACGGTAATTATTTTCTTCTCGGCATAAGGTAAGTAAAAACTCACGCTCTACTGAGAAGTCACTACTTTTTGGCCCTTTTGATAGTAGCTTTAAAAAAGACTGTTCAACATGCCAACTCAAATAGTTATCCGCATTTTCAAAGAAAGAACTGAGTTTATTATCAGAGGGAGTATAGCGGCGTAACTTTTTAGTTAAGCCACTTATTTGCTCAGCTAATTCAATCGCGGCAGGATAAAATTCTTCAGCACTTTTCAGTTTTAATGTTTGTTTAATGTCAGCATCAAGGGCAATTTTTAATTGATAAGAATAAAGGTTAAGATTTAAACGATAATCACTTTGATCTTCTTGTTTTTCGCCAACAAAACGCTGACTAATAAAGCGACTACGTACTAAAGGCAAATGCAATTTAGCAGAATAATAAGCGCTATGACTTTTGATATTACTATAAAAGTAATCTTCCGCGTTTAAGGTACTTGGGCTGATGCCCATTTCAACAGGCAGGGAAAAATATAGATCAATACGTTGCTGCTCTTGTGGAAGCAATTGGTGGCTAACTTTAAACGATAGGTTCTCATCTTGAGTCAATTTAACTTTATTCACGCCCAGCTAACTATCCTTATAAAAAATATCAATTTATATCAATTTATATCAATTGAATTAAGCATAGCAATAAAACTACTGATTAATAAGATTTATTAATCAGTAGAGGCAAGATAACAACAAAATAACACACGGAGAAATGACTATATTTTAATAAATATTTTACGTTGATATAGCTTCAAAGAAACAAACCAAAATAACACAACATGACTAAAAGCAAACAAAAAAGAGGCTAATGTAGGGTTGGCAAACAAGGTAAACTGTTGATATAACCAAGCATAAAAACTGGTATCTCCAACAGGTATATTCAAGTAAACAGTAACGAAGCAAAATGACAGCACAAAAACAAACAAAGGATTTGTGCCATAAACCAATAATGGCGACACCAGCTTATCTTGTCCTTTTATGTCAATTAACCAAACAAAAACGGCTAATAATAAGCAGGCAAAGCCGGTAGTATAAATAACGTAAGAACTAGTCCATAAAGGTTTATTAATAGGTAAAAGCAAGCTCCACAATGCAGCAAAACCAATAGCGACCCCACCAATAAGAACCAATTTGATAACACTCGCGTTTTTATCTTTTATGCTCGTTAAATAACGTGTTAATTCAAAACCTAATAACATATTTACCACCGCAGGAATGGTACTAAGTAAACCTTCAGGATCAAAACTTACGCCACGCATGGTATACATATGATTAGCCCCTAATACGGCTAAATCAAATTGACGAATAATATTGCCATCAATCGTTAAACCATTATCACCAATGCTTAATAATAATCCCCAATAGGCTAGTAATATTATCGTTGAAACAATAAAAACACCACGACGATTTAGTAATAAAACTAAGCCTGCGGCAATAACATAAGCAATACCTATGCGCTGTAATACCCCCATAATACGTAACTCTTCAATTGGCGTATCAAACGGAATAACATTCAAGATAAAACCAATAAAAAATATGGTAAAGCCACGTTTTATAATTTTTAAAAATTGCTCAGGCGTAGCAGAAAAATCACTCTTTTTGAAAGAGAAAAACATTGCTGAACCAATAATGAATAAGAAAAAAGGAAATACTAAGTCGGTTGGGGTACAGCCATGCCATTTAGCATGTAATAGCGGCGCATAAACATGTGACCAAGAACCTGGCGTATTAACTAAAATCATCAAGGCAATGGTAATACCTCTAAAGGCATCAAGCGCTAAATAACGAGTCATATCATTTCCACATAGATAAAGTTTTATAAATAAACAACAAAAACGCCAAAATGACAGCGCTATCATTTTGATAATATAAGGCATAACTAAGCGAATGGCGAATAATATTTATTCGCTTTGGCTTGGTGTCGTGCTACATAATAATGCTACACTGAGCAAAATAACTAATAATTGACTTAAAAGTACTATAATGACGGCTTCTTCATCTGCAACACTATTAGCGCAAGCACAGCAAGTATGCAAAAAAAAAGGCGCTCGCTTTACCAAGGTGCGTGAGCAAGTATTTTTATTATTGGCAAAACATGAAGGCGCTGTTGGTGCATATGATTTATTAGCCCAACTTAAAAAAATTGATGCCGCGGCCAAACCAGCAACGATATATCGCGCATTAGATTTTTTATCTAAACAAGGCTTTGTGCATAAAATAGAATCCATTAATGCCTTTGTTATGTGTCATCACTTTGGTGATTGTGACCACCCGGTGCAATTACTTATTTGTGACCAATGTGGCCATGTGGAAGAAATTCAATCAAATAATTTTGATCTAGCACTTCGTTCAATGGCTGATGCTAATGGTTTCACTATTAGTCATCAAATTGTTGAAGCACACGGTCATTGCAGGGCCTGTAATACCTAACACTAGTGATAGTGAACAGGCTAGTTGTAACTAATATTATACAGAACTATTACCTCAAAAGACTTACATTTCATCGTAAAATCATCCCCTTATTACCAAGTAATCCGCTTATGTGATATAACATCCCATTAACAAATAGTTTTGCATACAAAAGCATTATTACTCATTGGAAGGTTATGAAATATTCAATATCGACAGTACTCATTTATCTATCTGTTGCTTTTGCTAGCAGCATGATTAGTGTCAGTGCTCAAGCTAAAAGTACCATTGCAGATGACAAATTTCGTCAACTAGAAGAAGTTCTCCCAACACCAAATGTTTATCGTACCGCTTCTGGTGCTCCGGGCCATAAATACTGGCAGCAACAAGTGGATTACGACGTTGAAATTAAACTTGATGATAAAACTCAGCAATTAACTGGTTCAGAAACGCTAAGTTATCAAAATAATTCACCTGACACCTTACGCTATATCTGGCTACAGCTTGATCAAAACAAGTTAACACGCGGCTCAGATGCTAAGTTATCAAAATCAACAGCGCCGTTGAAAAAAGTAACTTACACGGGCGTTCGTAATATGATTGAGTCGCCAAAATTTAATGGCGGTTATGAAATAACAAAAGTTATCGCGAGTAATGGCAAGTCGCTACACTATGTTATTAACGGTACCATGTTACGAATTGATTTGCCTACGCCGCTTAAATCTGGTGACGATACCGAGTTTACTGTGGAATGGAATTATCAATTACACGAACAGAAAGTATTGGGTGGCCGTTCAGGTTATGAGTACTTTAAAGAAGACGACAACTATTTATACGAAATTGCTAGTTGGTTCCCACGTGCAGTAGCCTATTACGACGTAATGGGTTGGCAAAACAAGCAGTTTGTCGGCAGTGGTGAATTCACCTTAGAATTTGGCGATTATGATGTAAAAATTACCGTCCCTAGTGATCATATCGTTGCCGCGACAGGCGTACTGCAAAACCCGAAAGAAGTACTAACTAAAACGCAACGTAAACGTTTAGCCAAAGCAAAAACGGCGAATAAACCGGTACTGATTGTGACGATTGACGAAGCATTAGAAAATGAAAAGTCTCGGTCAACAAAAACTAAAACGTGGCACTTTAAAGCCAAAAACGTCCGTGACTTTGCCTTCGCTTCTAGTCGAAAATTCATTTGGGATGCTCAAGGTTATCAACATGGTGATAGCAATACCATGGCAATGTCTTACTACCCTAACGAAGGTAACCCATTATGGGAAAAATATTCTACAGAAGCCATTATCCATACAATGGAGCAATACAGTAAATATACTTTTGACTACCCATACCCAGTATCTATTTCAGTAAATGGTCCTGTTGGTGGCATGGAATATCCGATGATCACCTTTAACGGCCCACGCCCAACACTTGATAAAAAAACCGGTGAAAAAACTTATTCTCGTCGCACTAAATATGGCTTAGTTGGCGTTATTATTCATGAAGTAGGGCATAACTACTTCCCGATGATAGTGAACTCCGATGAACGCCAATGGACTTGGATGGATGAAGGTTTAAATACTTTCTTGCAGTTTTTAGCCGAGCAAGCATGGGAAGAAGACTACCCATCTCGTCGTGGTAATGCCGCAAATATTACTAGTTATATGAAAAGCGATAACCAAGTACCTATTATGACTAACTCTGAGTCTATTTTGCAGTTTGGTAATAATGCTTACGGTAAGCCTGCTACGGCATTAAATATTTTACGTGAAACCATTATGGGTCGTGAATTATTTGATTTTGCTTTTAAAGAGTATGCCATGCGTTGGAAATTCAAACGCCCTACGCCGGCAGATTTCTTCCGTACCATGGAAGATGCTTCTGCGGTTGATTTAGATTGGTTTTTCCGTGGCTGGTTCTACACCACAGATCACGTTGATATCGCCCTTGGTAATATCCATTTATATACTGCCGATAGCCAAAACCCTGATACCGAAGAAGCTTGGCAACGTGCTTTAGATAATGAAAAACCTGAATATATCACTAGCATTTTGAATAAAGGCCAATGGTTGCGTACTCAAGATAAACCTGAATTATTAGATTTTTATAATGAGCATGATAAATTTACCGCAACCAACGCTGCGCGTAATAAATACAACAGTAGCAATAAAAAACTTGAACAATGGCAAAAAGATTTATTATTAAATCAAAGTAACTTTTACATCATTGATTTTGAGAATAAAGGCGGCTTAGTTATGCCTATTATTTTAGATATAACCTACGCAGACGGTAGCACTGAATATATGAAGTTACCCGCTGAAATCTGGCGTAAAAATTCTAAGAAAACATCAAAGTTACTGATACGTGATAAAGAAATAACCGCCTTAGCAATAGATGCTAAATGGGAAACAGCTGACGTAGATGTAAATAACAACTATTGGCCTGCTCGTCCCATTAAATCTCGTTTCGAGCTTTATAAAAAGAAAAAAGATGACATGATGCGTGATTACAATAAAAAATTGAAATCAGCTGACGAAGAAGAAGAAGACGATACAGAAAACTAATGGTGACTTATTTTTTTAAAAAAATACTCTTTAGTATAATGTTAATAGGGGTTGCGGCATCTGCCGCTGCCCATACCTACTTTTTTGGTATTACTGAAATTAACCTCAATCGCCAAAACAAGCATATTGAAATTATTCATCAGTTTACTGCTCATGATATCGAAAATACTATTGCTGAAATAAAACAAGAGCACTTTTCGCCTGAACACCCAAAGTATGATCAATACATACAAGCTTATTTTGACAAACACTTTACCATGCAACGTAACAATAAAGCTGTTCAACTAAACTGGCTTGGTTTTGAGGTTAAACGAGGGCAACTGTTTGTTTACCAAGAAAGTAGCCATAAAAACTTTTTAGCTAATTTAGTGGTAAAAAACACCATACTCGTTGATACTTACGCTAAGCAAATAAATATGGTGAATTATCAAGACTTAACATCACCAAATAAGTTGCAAGGCAGTTTGACGTATGATCAATCAAAAAGTGTCGCCGTTATTGGCGCCAGTGATAATTTGAAAATAAAGAAAGCTAATAATAATTAATTATTGTAGTTTGATTTACATTTGTTAAAGAAGTGTGCAGAATCAAATGATTGCAATATAACTAAGACTCGGAAAACTTCATGAAAGTAGAGTTTATTAATCCCTTTTTATCATCAATGTTAAATGTCATGTCCACTATGGCAAAAATAAAATTAACACCTGAAAAACCTAAACTAAAAAAAAATGACGTTGCCAGTGGCGATGTCTCCGGCTTAATAGGCATGGTTAGCCCTGAAACAAAAGGATCGCTATCAATAACTTTTGACGCCCCTTTAGCATTAGCGACAATGAAAGGTATGGTAGGCGAAGCCCCTAATGAAGTAAATGAAGAAATTACTGACTTAGTTGGTGAAATCACCAATATGGTTACTGGTGGCGCTAAGCGTCTGCTCAGTGAAAAAGGCTTTGAATTCGATATGGCAACCCCTATTGTTGTTTCGGGTAAAAATCATACTATTCATCATAAATCAAAAGGTCCTGTGGTAATTATTTCACTAAAAGGTGATGCCGGTAGGGCTTATATTGAATTCAGTTTTGATGATTAAGTATTCTCCCTTCGACAAGCTCAGGACAAACGGCATATCTCCGTTCGTCCTGAACTTGTCAAAGGAAGTGTTCTGGTCAAGCAGCATAAGACACATTTCTTGTGGACTGCTCAAACTCAATTAAAAGATTTAGAGCAGCGTTTAAATACTTAGTTGTTCGTTCGCAATACAGCTTAATATAGATATTGCTTGCCATGCGTGCTTTCAATGGTTGATATTTTATTTACCGATGAAAAGATATTAGATGATGGTTTCAGCTATCACCCATTAGGTAAATATGAAGTTGTTGCCGTACTCGCCAACAGAGTAACTTAACCAAAAAAAATTTTTAACTGCCGCAGATTTTAGTCAACAAGTACTATTAACTTACCCAGTAAAAACAGAGCAACTGGATATTTTTAAGCATTTCCTTAATAAAGAGCCTAATAAGTTTAAATGTAACACAAGGAAGTTACCAGCCTAAGGCTATAAAGCAGGTTGCTAATAGCCATATGATCTTACAAATGGTGGCGGCTAATATGGGTATTGCGACACTACCTAACTAGTTAGTTAGTAAATAGTTTAACAAAACAATCACTGGTACAAACCAAACGCATTGGCAAGCTCGGCATATATAAAACCTTGGCTCTGTTGTAGCTAATTGTTGTCTATACTTATAAATGAGTCTAACTTATTGAAGGTAATAGCAATGAATACAA
>JABSOW010000053.1 GCA_013215465.1 Colwellia sp.
TATTCATTGCTATTACCTTCAATAAGTTAGACTCATTTATAAGTATAGACAACAATTAGCTACAACAGAGCCAAATATTTACTCATCCTTGCTGGTTGAAAAAACGTTATCATTGTTGCTATTCCTGCGAAAATAACTGGCTACTTCTTTAGGTGGGTGGGCTATAAAAAATCACGTAAATTACTTAAGATCTACAATAGAGTAATGGCCGATAATACCGGCAACTGCATCACTACTACAGTTAGTTAAATGGCTAATGTCTTCAATTATTTTATCTTGGATGTCGACAGGAAAAAGTAATAACTGCTCAAGGTACATATGTGCTTGAGTTTCATTATTTGCATCTATCATTTTCTTTAAACACCGAGCTTGACTCGTCCACGTGGCACTCATAAGCTAGCCTTAATAATTCATGGAACACTTATTAAGTCTAGACTACCAGTTGATAACGGTTATAAAAAAAAATTCTTAAAACAGAATTTATGGATAAAAATAATCTATAGAAAAAAAGTAAGTAATATTCAGTATATGATTAAAAAAACAAAATGATTTATACCGATGTTTTTTCATTTACCGCAATGAGAGCATTTATTACCGTGTTTTCCCTGTTTTAACAATTGAATACTAGGTTGCAATTGTTCAGACTTTATTTCTATAGCGTTATTTTAAATTTAGCAAAGATAATATTTATTAGTTATACAGTATGTTACTCGTATGCAATTGGATCTACTATTTTGTTCTCACTAAAAGCTTCCAAGCGCTCTTGGCAAGAACCACATTTACCGCAAGCTTTTGCCCTGCCATTATAGCAAGTCCAGGTATTACTATAATCTAAGCCCATACTAAGGCCATCTGCTAAAATAGCGGTTTTATTTACTTGTAAATAAGGGCTGAAAATCTCAACACTTTCATAATTAGCAATATGACAAACATCATTCATTTTTTGGACAAATTCAGGGCGGCAATCAGGGTAAATAGCATGATCACCACTATGGGCACCATAATAAACCTGTGCAGCGCCAACTGATACGGCATAGCCTACGGCTAGTGATAATAAAATCATATTACGGTTAGGTACTATGGTTGACTTCATATTTTCACTTTCGTAATGACCTTCTGGAATATCAATATCATCCGTTAGTGAAGAGCCTGCTAATAATTGATTGATAGCGGAAATATCAATCACTTTATGGTTTATTTTTAAACCATCACATACGCTACTAGCGCACTCTAATTCTTTTACATGACGCTGACCGTAGTCAAAAGAAAGTGCATACACTTTTTTGCCATCTTTTAATGCACGGTTAAGTACGGTAAATGAATCCATGCCGCCGGAATAAATAACAACAACTTTTTCAGCCATAGCAGCTTTTGTCATAGCTTTTTCTGTCATAGTAAGGTCTCTTAAAAATAAATAAGGTATAATCAATGGGACATATTTTACTTGATTAACACCATAGGCAAAAGCACAAATTAAATGATTCAATACAAAATCAACGAACTTTTTGAAACTATCCAAGGCGAAGGCTCTTTTACTGGTCAGCCATCAATATTTATTCGTTTGCAAGGTTGCCCTGTTGGTTGCTCGTGGTGTGATACTAAGCATACATGGGAAATCGAACTGAGTGATGAAGTGAACCAAGCAGTGATGTTGGCCAAATCCCAAGAAACGCCACAGTGGGCAAATTTTTCGGTTGAACAAATTCTAGCCTTAGTGGTAAAGCGTAATTATAAAGCTAAACATATTGTTATTACTGGTGGTGAGCCTTGCATGGAAGATTTAACTCCCTTATGTAATGCTTTTGAACAATTAGGCTATAGTACGCAAGTGGAAACATCTGGTACTTTTGACATTAAGGTCTCGAAAAAATGTTGGGTTACCGTATCACCTAAAGTGAATATGCGTGGCGGTTATCCTATACTTAATAGCGCTATGGTACGTGCTGATGAAGTAAAGCACCCGGTAGCCACTGAGCAACATATTGAAGATTTAAAAGCATTGTTAGCTGAGCATAAAATAATTACTACGCCGGTGTATTTACAACCCATTAGTCAAAAAACGCGAGCAACAGAGCTAGCGATTGCGAGTTGTATCGAAAATAATTGGCGCTTATCGGTACAAGTGCATAAATATTTAGGTATTGAATAAATGGTGCAACTGGCATAGTGAATATTATCAAGAGCCTTTACGCACCGATAAGGCTAATGTTAATTTTCAAGGCTAACTTTCAAGGTATACTTTAGGTACTCGTGCCGAAACGCGAGTCAGTAATTCGTAATTAATAGTATCCATATATTTTGCTACGGTTTCAACGCTAAGGTTTTCGCCCCATAACTCAACTACGTCACCTAAACTAACATTGGCTAAATTGGTGACATCTATGGTGATCATATCCATAGATACTCGTCCGGCTAAAGGTGCTAGTTGATTATTGATAAATACTGGTGTGCCGGCTTTAGCATTTCTTGGGTAACCATCGGCATAACCTATGGCAACGGTAGCAATCACTGAAGCTTGTTTAGCTTGCCAAGTTTCTCCGTAGCCAACAGACTCACCTAGTTTTAATGTTCTTAAAGCAATAATGTTTGATTGTAATGTCATCACCGGGGCCAATTTAATTGCCATGCTTTTGTTGGTTGTTGGGTTTGTACCATATAAAGCGATACCAAGCCTGTTATAGTTAGCATGACTTTCAGGCCAGTTAATTATTCCTGCTGAATTAGCTAAGCTAAATTGACACGAATATTTATCGGCTAATGTTTTTAAGCCAGTAATTTGAGTTTTTGTTTTTGGGTTATTTATTTCATCTGCATTAGAAAAATGTGAACAAAGCACTAATTCTCTTTGTTGTTCATTGGTTAAATTTGCAATGACTTGTTTGGCGTCTTTGGGGCTAAAGCCTAATCGATTCATGCCGGTATCAATTTTAAGCCAAAGCTTTTCTTGGTAGCTGGTTTGTTCTTGGCTTAACCATAATACTTGCTCGAAATTATGTAGCATCAACCAAAAGTCATGGTGTTTTGCTAAGGAAAAATCTTCCTTATCTAAAGGCCCTTCAAGAATTAAAATGGGTAAGGTAATTCCTGCCTTACGTAAAATAATCGCTTCATCAATAAAAGCCACCGCAAAAGCCGGTACTAAAGAGTGAAGGCTTTTAGCTATTTCAATAGCGCCATGACCATAAGCGTTTGCTTTAATAACGGCAATAGTTTTACTATGTGGCGCTAAATTTGCGATTTGATTATAGTTGTTTTTCAAGGCTGATAAATTGATAATCGCTTGGGTCTTTCTGGAACGATAGTTCATAGATTATTTCTGCTAATGAAAAGCATCTCTTTTTTGAAGTATATCATGCTTCTATTAGGTGAATAGCTTAATGTTATTCGGGTTTATTTAAATTCGTTATTTGTATGTTTTTTTGGAATAATGTATTCTTAAATTAATTAAAGTTAAAAATTAAATTAACAAGGTTAACCATGAGCACTGTGCTAATGAAAAAACAGTCTGAACTAATTGATGAACTTAAAACAATAACCACTGAGGGACAAAATCCCGATACGTTAGATATTGATATTCTTGATGTAACGGGTGTGCTGGAGAAAATTAATAACGAAGATCAAAAAATTGCGGGTATTGTTAAGCTTATAATTCCGGAAATTGCTAAGGCAGTAGATAAAATTGTTGACGCGTTTGCTCAGGGGGGTCGTCTTATTTATATTGGTGCTGGCACTAGTGGTCGTCTTGGCGTTTTAGACGCAGTTGAATGTCCGCCAACATTTAGTGTCAGTGATCAGCAGGTTCTGGGGATTATTGCTGGTGGTGATAAAGCCATTAAAAAAGCGGTTGAAGGTGCAGAAGACAGCAAAACCCTTGCAATTGATGATTTAAAAGCGGCTAAGTTAACAGCTAAAGATGTATTAGTTGGTATTGCCGCTAGCGGCAGAACACCTTATGTTATTTCGGCAATGAACTATGGGAAAACTATTGGTGCAACTGTTGTTGGTTTGAGTTGTAGTTATAATAAAAAATTTGCCCAAGCCAATGATATAAACCTTTGCGCTGTTGTCGGCGCAGAAGCGTTAACCGGCTCAACACGAATGAAATCGGGTACTGCGCAAAAATTAATTCTGAATATGCTTAGTACAGCTAGCATGATCCGCAGTGGTAAAAGTTATCGTAACTTAATGATTGATGTAAGCGCTAGTAATGAGAAGCTTTATGCCCGCGCAGTGAGAATAGTTATGCAGGCAACAGAGTGTGATTATCAATGTGCTAAAAATGCCTTAGAACTGGCAGAAAACAACACTAAATTAGCGACTTTTATGGTGTTAACAGGCTTGGAATTAGTGCCTGCAAAAGCTGCTTTATTGAAGAATAAAGGTTTTTTACGTAAGGCTGTTGAGCAATCAGAGCAATCAGAGTAATTAAAGTAATAATCGTAATAAAAACAATCAGTTTTAGAGGTTTATCTCATGGGACGTTTTACCATTAACATGCCTAAAAAGTTCACTGTGTTCTACTTGATATTATTTTCACTACTTTTTTCTTGTAGCGCGACTAATTCGGTTAATAATGTGCAAGTAAAGGTAAACAATAAAAATATTATTCTTGGTGCAGAGCAAGTGACATCTTACTTACCTATGTTAACGGGAAAAAGCGTTGGCTTGGTGGTCAATAAAACATCACAAGTCGCTAATAAGCACCTAGTCGATTTGCTTATTGCTAACCATATTAACGTGCAGGCTATTTTTGCACCAGAGCATGGTTTTCGTGGTGATCATGATGCCGGTGAAAAGTTTAGCTCTAGTGTTGATGAAAAAACAGCTATTCCGTTAATATCGATTTACGGTAAAAACAGAAAACCATCAGCTGAGGTTATGGCAAAGCTTGATGTGATTATTTTTGATATTCAAGATGTTGGTGTGCGATTTTATACTTATATCAGTTCGATGCATTATATGATGGAAGCTGCAGCAGATGCTAAGGTGAGCTTTATTGTTTTTGACAGACCTAATCCAAATGGCGCTTTTGTTGATGGACCTATGCTTGAAGCTGAATTTAGGTCATTTGTTGGTATGCATAAAATACCGTTATTACACGGTATGACAATCGCTGAGCTGGCGTTAATGTTTACCGGTGAAGGCTGGCTAAATAGTGTTAATGAACTTGATTTAACCGTGGTGGAGATGAAAAACTATCAACGGACAATGTCTTATTCACTGCCAATAAAGCCAAGTCCAAATTTACCTAATGATGTTGCTATTAACCTTTATCCCTCTCTTGGTTTTTTTGAAGCAACCCCAGTAAGCATTGGCCGTGGCACTGACTTTCCCTTTCAGGTAATAGGTCATGATAAAATAACACTGGGGGATTTTGATTTTATGCCAATATCTAAACCTAGAGCAGCATCTACGCCTAAATTAATGAATAAAAACCTTGTTGGACAAGACTTACGACAGAGCAAAGTGAAGGGCATAGACTTGTCTTTTATTATTAATTGGCATCAAGCATTTAAAGTAAAAAACACCAAGTTTTTTACCCGTGCTAGTTTTATGGACAAACTCAGTGGTACTGATAAGTTAAGAAAAGCGATTGTTGCAGGTAAAACGCAGCAACAAATAAAGCAAAGTTGGCAACAAGGTTTACTTACATTTAAAACCTTAAGAGCGCCTTATTTGTTGTATGGAGATTTGTAGTTAACGCAAAGCTTGCAGTTAACGCAGCTAAAAATGTGTTTAGCTGCAATTGTTATGTACTTTTAGATTTTCTAAATTCGGCAACAGTAGTGTTTGTTTTCTCTAATAATTTTCTACTTTGCCTTGAAGACTGAGTAATAGCAATGAATAAAACATCAATAATATATTCTTGTGCGGTACGGGCCAAAATAGAGGATAGTCGTAGCGACTCTTCTTCAGCAACCGAGTAAAGTTTTATATCAGCTAAACTTGATACTTGTGTTTTACCGTATTTAGTTAAGGAAATAATGCTTGCACCATTTTGTTTTGCTTGCTGGCAAATTTGTACTATTTCATGCGTTTGCCCTGATTCACTGATAGCAAAAACTAAATCACCTTTACTATACGTAGCTGCGAGAGCAAGTTGCGCATGCGAATCAGCATTAGCGATAGCAGAGAAACCAATTTTTTGTAATTTGTAAGAAAAATCATAACCAACAAGAGCAGAGCCACCTAAACCACAAATAAGAATACGCTTAGCCGATTTAATTAAGCTAACGGCCTGTTCAATATAGCGTTCTTCATTGAGGTTTTTGGTTTCATTTAATACCGACACTTTACTACTGAGCAGTTTTGTTGCCAGTTGTTCTAAAGAATCGCTAAGGGTAATTTTGCCATGCAGGTGTTCATTATTTTGTTCACCGCTAAGTGCTTCACTATTAAGGGCATCAATAACCGCAAGTTTAAACGTAGGGTAGCCTTTGTAGTCTAGCTTTTGAGTAAACTTAACGACACTTGATTGACTAACACCGGCAACATTCGCTAACTCTTGAGAGGAAAGTTCTCTTATGGTATTAGGTGAATTAAGAATGAAATCAGCAAGTTTAGTTTCACTATGAGAAAGGGAATCTTTAATTGCTTTAATTTTAGTAAACGTAGACATAAAAACCTGTAGTTATAAATAGCGGGTAATAAATTATTTTGTTTCTGTATTGTTGTTTATATCATTAATTTATTTGTTTTATCTAGTATTTAGTGTGAATTTTAAATTTATTTATTAAAATATTTGTAAATTAGCTTATTAACAGTAATAAATAATTTAGAAGTTCGATTAAAAAATATTATAAGTGTTGAAAACATCATTACACTCTACACCCTACATTCAATATTTTTATTTACTTGATAACATTAGTACCAGTAAAAGCTAAATTGCTATTAATTTGCACAACCTAGCGAAAATATGGGTGTAGACTTGTTAGCATTAAAATATATTTTTGAAATAAACACTATGGATTTAACCGTGACCAATGCTTTAAAAAAATATCTTCCTAAAGTTATGCTTTTATCCGCTTGTATTTTTTTAATTAGTTGTACCTCTAATACCTTGCCTATAGAAGAGATGCATTCAAAAAATTATGGTCAGCGCATTAAGTTTTTGATCATGCATTATACCGGAGCGGATTATCAAGGTTCACTGCAAGAGTTGGTTTATAAAGACACGGTAAGCGCTCATTATTTAGTACCCGAAAGTCACGATAAAACTTACCTTGATGATGAACTTAAAGTACTGAAACTGGTAAATGAAAATGAACGTGCTTGGCATGCGGGTAGTAGTTATTGGCAGGGGAGAACCGCTGTTAATGATCAGTCAATTGGTATCGAAATGGTTAATATACCTAAATGTCAGCGTCTACCCCAAGAGCAAACTGAATTAGTAAGGGGGCAACCTTTATTAAATAATAAATTAGCGCCTAACCAAATGTGTTTCTTTCCAGATTATGATCCTAAACAAATTGAATTGCTGATAGCGCTTTCAAAAGAAATATTAAAAAAAAATCCTGATATTTCACCTACAAATATTATTGGCCACAGTGATATTTCACCCCAGAGAAAAAGCGATCCCGGTCCCCGTTTTCCTTGGTATCAATTATATCAAGCAGGTATTGGCGCCTGGTATGAACAAGAAACAGTGCTGAAATATTGGCAATTATTTGATGCGCAAATGCCAAATATTGGCTTAATTCAGCTTGCGTTACATCGCTATGGTTATGATGTTCAGGAAACTGGTGAACTTGATAGCCAAACACAAGCGGTGTTACATGCCTTTCAAACACATTTTATGCCGTGGAAAATTACCGATAGAGCAGATGAGCAAACAGTTGCTACCTTATTTTCGTTATTAGAAAAGTATATGCCAGAACAGGCTGGAAATCTGCTAGATAGATATAAACACGAGCTAGTTTCAGTAAAAACTACTCACTCTACTTTGAGTAAAAAAGGGCAAATAGATGAAGTTTTTCCGCAACAACAGCGTAGCTCGCGAGCGCTAGTCAATGATCGTGCTATTTTTAAAAGCTATCAAGGTCGGGGGAAAATCATCATTGATAACCAAGATGCTACTTCTGCTGATATTTATATTAATGGTGAAAAACTTAATATTGCCGATCCTTTGCAAGCTCATAATAGTTATCAGTACTTTTTGAATAAACGCACTAAAAATGGTGATAACACCTTTAAAGTAGAGAATATTTTACCTGAAGGTGCCAGTGTTAATATCACTATTCCTTACCCAGTATTAGAGGATGAAACGCCTAAGCACAAGCAAAGTTTTACTCAAGTAGATGCCTTAATTAAAGAAGACATTAAACAAGGCTTTCCTGGCGCAGTATTGTTAGTGCTTAAAGATGGTAAAATTATTAAAAATAGTGCCTATGGCTATGCGAGAAAATTTGCCGATGGTGGTGAGTTACTCCCAACGCCGGTAAAAATGACCACAGATACTTTATTTGATATTGCCTCAAACACAAAAATGTTTGCCACTAACTTTGCCTTAATGAAGTTAGTAAACGAAGGCAAGCTCGATACTAATTTACCTATCAATCATTATTTACCTAGCTATCGTGGGGCAGGGCGAGATTTACGTACCGTCAAAGATATTCTTACTCATAATGCCGGTTACGCGCCGCAAGTGAGATTTTTTACTCGTGATAATGATTTAGGTGTAAAATTTTTCTCTCACGATGCCAATAAAACTAAAGATCTTATTTTAACGCAAGTCCCTTTTGCTGTCGGTCGCTTAGCTAAACGTATGTACAGCGATACTGATTATATGTTGTTAGGCATGATCATCGAAAAAATAACGGGCATGTCGCTAGACTTATATGTTGAATATGAGATTTATCATCCGCTTGGATTAAAAAACACAGTATTTAATCCATTACAAAAGGGCTTTAGAAAGAATCAATTTGCGGCCACAGAAATTCACGGTACCACGCGTGGCAACCGTGTTAGTTATGAAAATGTGCGTACTTATGTTTTACAAGGTGAAGTACACGACGAAAAAGCCTATCACTCATTAGCTGGCGTTGCCGGACATGCCGGGTTATTTTCAACGGCTCAAGATATGGCTGTGTTAGCACAAGCATTATTAAATCGCGGTGGCTATGGCGATAAACAGTTATTTTCGGGTAAAGTAATTGATCAATTTATAAAACCGGATGATGGCAATGGCACCTATGGGTTAGGTTGGCGTCGTGCCAATAATGGCGATAGAAAATGGCATTTTGGCCCATACGCTAGTGGCTCTGCTTATGGACATACTGGCTGGACAGGCACGGTAACTGTGATAGATCCAGAGCACGATTTAGCGATTATATTACTTACCAACGCTCGTCATAGCGAAATTGAAGGTGACGACAAAGATTATCAATTTAAAGGCAAACAGTTTGAAACCGGTAAATATGGCAGTGTTATTTCATTGGTGTACGAAGCCGTTTTAGATAATTAGTTGTCAATTAGCAAAGTGTCCGCTCTAGTTGGAGCCGATCACTTTCAATATATGCTCTTGAGGTGATATGGCTATAGTATACCAGTTTCATTATGTTTGTGATCTTGTTGTACGTAGAGAAAATATTTCAGGGCAACGCCGACATGGACTATTTTAACCAGTACAAGTGAGCAATAATTTAATCAGGTTACATAAGTTCGTACTTTAAATTAGTCATTTTTGAGTGGTACTAGTAATACCGGTGTAGCAGATCTGTTCACCACTTTATCTGCTACTGAGCCGATAAACAGGTTGTTTAATACGCTATGTGCGTGACTACCCATGACAATAAGGTCAACATTTCTATCTTCTGCCGTTTTAATTATTGTCGCGGCAGGTGAACCCTCAATAATATCAGCGACAGGTTTACCACCAGGAAATTCTTCACCGTCTAATTCTTCTAGGCAAAATTTATCAATGCGCTCTTTAACTTGCTTATGTAAATCATCAATCGCACGTTGGTGTAGCTCCTCTACGGTTCCTTCTGACAGATACGAGTTAACCATCGATGTTGTATTAGCATTCAACGGTTCGATTACGTATAGAAAGTGAATTTTCGCGTTACTTTGTTTGGCAAGAGTCACCGCCATACGAAAGGCGGGTCTGGTATGTTTTCCAAGGTCAGTAGCATATAATATTGTATTGATTTCTGTCATGACAGTATCCTTTATCAATTTTGGAATAATTAAAATAAGCATACGAAATAATTGAAAAGTATGTTTGATTTAAATCAAACATAATCCCCAATGATTATGAGCCTTAGGGAAATTCATTATTTATAAAAACGCAGTAATGTCATCGGTTAAGTTTGAAGTGAAAATATTTAAGCAATATCACGAAAAATAACTTTGTATTCTATTTCATTAAATTTAGCACCAAGGCGTTAAAAGTCAATCTCGAAGGTAATTATTTAAAGGTGATTCTTATGAATATTATCCGTATTTGTATGGTGCTTATTTATCGGTATTTCACTGCTTAATACCTTTTATACCCGTTACCATTTAAAGTGTTAGCCATTTCTAGCATGGTTATTCATGACTTTCCAAATTCGATGCGTTAACTCTTCAACTTTTGAAGCGGGATGCACGCTGACACGTTGCTGTACATCAACAAGGTAATGATAAGGGGTGATTTCCTGTAGCCAGCAGGTGACCAGTAAACGTTGTAAAATACCTAGCTGCTCGGTACCTAATTCACTCCAACAAAATAAATAATTCTTTCGACTCATAGGGATAAAACGCAAAGCCCGTTCAAGGTGATTGGTATCCATGGCAACATCAGGATTGGCAAGAAACACTTTTAATTCTACTTATCGCTAATTCCCTCAATTAAACACTGTAATTGTGCCCAATTGAGTGACATTTTATCGTATAACTGCTGACACGATGAAAGTGACCTTAGGCGCTAATAATAACATGATGCATCAGTTTAGCGATGGAACTCTTTTACCGTAAGGCAAGAATTAAGGGAATTACCCCAGTGAAATGATACTGAATAACCCTCAGTTGGATATTTATACTTTATGATGGAATTATTGTTCTGTGTAATTCCTTTCGGTGAGCCCTGTTTATTTATATAAGAACTCATAGCTTTTTCACAGTCAAGTCGAGATTTTAGTCCGCTGTCGTCTTTTTTACTACAGGAAAGTATAAAAAGTAAAGCCGTTATACTAACAATAATTTCTTTAATCTTAGTGCGTTTTTTCATAATGAATTCCAACCTTTTAATTATTCAAATAACATTTTAAAAACCACCATATTACTTAAGCAATATTAGTGCCGCTACAACTTGCTTAAAATAAGGGTTAATGGAGCCCTAGAAGGACAGTCGTTCGCATTTTGCAAAGCAATGTGATGTATCTTTTCATTATATGAAAGTGCCGAGTTGGTGGAATTGCCAATTAACAGCCGCTTTATAGGTGTCGGTATTTTTTACACCGACCATTAATCACTTGCTTTTTTTTTGTATCTTATTGAAAGTAATGCGATTGATGTTTTGGTCTGATTTTTGTCTTCCTATTGTAAGTAGTACAAAACTATAATTTTATCACTATTCACTATTCACTATTCACTATTCACTATTCACTATTCACTTTACTTCTTTAATGACAAAGAAATGGAAAGGAAATTTAAAGGGAAAGCTTATGAAAAATAAATTTTTAAAAGCGGCAGCCGCAGGCTCGCTAAAAGAGGTCATTAGGATTAATGACTATATAGCTGTCTTTCTGCACCTAAAATTTATTTAAAATAACTTGACGCAGATCGCCATATTTGATCTATTGCTTATCTTTGGGTAATGGAAAATAATGGCAACATCTATCAACAAATTTATTCCTAAAACTCTGCGGAATGTCGATATAGGGAAATTTTAGGCATAATATAGAAATTTCAAATATGAGAAAAGAAAGTGAAAATTTATATATTATCAATGGATATGCTGTTGTTAGGGGTAATGGTTATCGGTTCAGCCGAATATGGAGTTGCAGGATAGTTCGTTATAAATTATGACTGTTTGCATTTGGCTTGTTTGCCAGTAGCTAAACCTGAATATTGAGTTGAAGTGGGTGCCGGCGGTGCTTGCGTAAGCGTCTTTCATAGCAATTAAAATGAAATTTTAAAGTTTTACGACGTTCGCTGAAGTACCTGTGTTCTTCTAAGTAGCAGCCATTGACCTCTACAGTTTCAATCACATTACTATATTGAGGATGCTGATTCATATTTGATAACCTCAACGTTAGCGCTTGGGTTAATATTCCCAAGCATTCAAGTCATGTCATTAAGTATAGTTGAATTATCATACTAATTTTAACCGCCGATGGACAAGGGCAGAAACATTTAAATCAGCAATATGCAGAAATTAATAGCGCGATGTTTTGCAATGGAAAGAACATAAAGCTTCCAAGGGTGTTTGTGCCCCTTTCTGAGATAGAGTTAACCGATACTTTGCCATGAGCAGTCGGTTTTGTTGTTTAAAATCATCTCACCAAACGCCAATTTACATATGAAAGAGGAAATTTAACTAATTCAATTTCATATGTAGGTACATAAGCCTGTTTTTTGAACAGCACTCAAATATCCACCAGTGAAATCACCCCAAATTGATA
>JABSOW010000054.1 GCA_013215465.1 Colwellia sp.
ATAGGCGACAGCGAATGCGGCTTTAAATTTAGGATGCGTGGCACACGCCATAAAACGAGTGGTTTCTTCCAAGCTGAGCACGATAGGTAATTTACGCGCAACCGTTATAGGGAAAATCCGTGCAATGACTTCAGGTTTATCTAAAGTGACTTGAAAGAGAAACTTAAGTGCGGTTAGCGTGGCATTAATAGTGATCCCCGATCCCCCCTGATTGACCATGAAAAGTTGAAACTCACGCAACTCTTCTTGGGTGGTTGTTTCAGGGTAATGTTGTAAATATTCACAGAGTTTATTAACACCTCGAAAGTAGTCAATTTGTGTTGAAGTTGCCAGCTTGCGCATGGTCATATCGTCGTTGATGCGCTGACGAAGAGGGGCTGAAAAGTATGGGCTGATGTTCATGAGGTATTCTCCAATCTAAGGTGAGGCAACATGCCTCAAGACTTAGAGTAGAAAAAAATGCAAATGTTATGGGGGTAAACGATACTTGCCAAAGGCACCATTACCGCGGCGAGCGGTTTAGTTCAATGTGGTAAAAGTGATCATAAAGCGACTACGTTAATTAATTCCTTTTCATAATTATGACTATTCATTAAAGCTCCATTCCTTGTTTTATTCCTATGCTTCTTTTGCACATTGTTCATATAAGGAATCGATTGCACTTGGAAGGTGTTTCATCAGCGTTTCAATAACTTCGTTAACTTTAACGTCTCTCTCAAATTTAACTGAAAGTTCTCTAGCTGTTTGCTTTAAAACCTCAGCATCTTCTACCTTAGCGCGTACACTTATTGTTTTTGACATGCTTTATTCCTAGGTTAAATTAATACCATGTTTTTGGATCGGATTTAAATTGACTATCTACCAAACGTTTCAAATAAGTAAACGAACTATCTCCAATGACTTCATCATATACTTTTGAAAAAGCTGGCCGTGAAAGATGTGTTTCAATACCTACACTCCAAGAAGCCCATGTAAGTTTGCAAATGCGTCCCTTTGCTCGCAGGTAGCTTTGTTCATTTGCTAAATCAAAATAGTTATAAATTAGCTCCCTAACACGCTTCCGCTGATCGTCTTTGGCTTCTTTGCCTATTAGAACATCTACGGGTAATTCCATGGATATTGCTCGATATTGTTGAACTAGAGTATCCTCAAACTCTGATTGAGATTGCTTTTTAGCTAATCTCATTTGCCAGGCACCAAATGCTACACCGATTGCCGTAACAATAGAGCCAAAAGCCGTTGCTGCTGAACCCACAATATTCCAATCTATCATTCTTCATTCCTTGACTAAAAAATTTCTAATACTGGAGCACCACGATAAGTGACTACATTCAGGTTTGTTCGCCCAAAGTCGAAGGCTGCTTCTTCACTTTTGAATAAACCATGCACCTTATGTTGGTGGCCTTCAATAATTTCAGATACAAACCAATCGCCAATTTCAAAACAAATTCCCGTTTCATCAATCAAGGGTTGTTTGTTCTTATCTACAATATCAGAAACCATACAAAGCATTCCATTTTCTGGTAGTTCTACTGGTGACTCTGCACTAGATAAATCATTGTTGTATCCAAAGTACTGAGTAGGATCTGTTGCTTGTTCTTCTAACAACTCTTCCAACCTGCTTTTCTGTTTACTTTCATTAAGGTAACAGCACTTTTTATACTTCTTATTACTGCCACAAGGGCATGGTTCATTACGCTTTACTGTCATTTTTATTCCCATGTTAATTTTCCGCAATTATATGCTTCATTCTAAGTTAAGCGCACTCAACGATGGGTTCATCAGCCAACTTAATTGATTGATAATATTCATCAGCACTTGCAACTTTGTTAATCAGCGCGTTGATATTCAAATCACTGAGGGCCTTCTCAATCTCGTTAATGTCGACCTTGAAATATTCTTTTCTTTTATTTACTTTATTGACGCGTTTATCGCTAAATATCTTATGTAAGGTAGATTCAAGTTTAGGTGCATCATCAGATGCTATAAGCGCATGAACATCAAAAATAAAGGGTACACTCGCATCACCTAATTCTTTAATTCTATCCATTGGGTCCATACGTCTAGTCATACCTATTTTCAAAATATCCTCACCAAAACTACCGATATTTGAAATAATATAGACATGGCCTTGTCTGGTTTCCTGAGCACGACTTTTAGCACGTTCGAATTTTTTATGCGCCTCTTCTAGCTCGGCTTTAAGTTTGTTTAGTTCATCTTCAAATTCAGCGCGTTCTGACTCAGATTGTTCAGCAATCTTTTGTTCAAGTTCAGCGATAGCATCTGCTTTTATCCGCTCTTCTTTTTCAGCTTCTTTTTTAATTCGTTCAGCTTCTTGATGGACTTTTTTATCTTCTCTTTGCTGTTCTCGCAACTCTCTTTGTTCTTCTTTGGCGATTTGCTTGGCTTTTTTGAAGTGAATTTCAATTTTCAAGCGCTCCATCAGTAGGGTTCTAAATTCCTTATTGATGGTGGCGCGACTATCTATGCATTTAATCAAAGTTTCGGTAGCTATGATGGACTCTGCCATTTTTTCGAGTGCTTGATGACCATTGTTGGCATTTGTTTTTGTGCAGAGCATTTCAACCGTTGTTAGTAACAATGCGCCTGCCATGTCAGCTTTTGCTGAAATAGAGATGAACTTACCAACATTGACATTCGAGTTACTGCCTTTAACGCCATCGATAGCATTTATAGCAAGCTCTTTAAGCCTGGCCTTAACCTTTTTTCTGTCTTCTTGGTAGGATTGGCTGGAAAGTAGGTCTTCTTCTGTTAATAGCTCAATATCTGCTGCGTGGGCTGAACTTTTGTCGGTAATGTCTTCTAGAATGGCGCGAGATTGTTTTAACCTTGAGGTAATTTCTTTGTCAGCAGTCTTTAGTCTGTCAATTCGCTCTTCGAAAGGGATAACTGACTGTTCGGCTTCAGCAATGAGTTCATCACGTTTTTTTTCTGCATCCCAAACAAGCTTGTTATGTTTGCCTTGACCATCTAACTCAATACGCGATTTCTTACGTTCATATTCTTTTATTAGCTCTTCATTTTCCAATGTTATTTCGATATTTTTACGCATTGCTTCAGAAAATATTTTATTTTTTTTTGAAAAAATAACAACAATAGATGCTAAACCTATAATGCATAAAATTATTCCGGTGATTAAAATGCTTTGCTCTATGGATTCCATGTATTCAAATATCCTATGGTTTATTTTCAAATCTTTCCGTTAAAATTTACTGATCCACTATATGTAGCAGTATTATTTGGTTTCTATACAAATTAGTAATTATTGAGTAGTACGTTTACTTGATTCCAATGTTAATTGTTTAGCTTACGATAGCGCACTTATCCAATCGCGCCACCCGTTAAATTTGTAAATTCCAACTTAAAATAATAGCTATAACTTACGAGGGTGAAAATTCAAATCGGCCTGAGCAGGATCAATAGAGGGGGTAAAGTCCACGGTTGCTACAGGTGTTGCGCCTGTGACCAACTCCAATACCTCTGTGATTAACTTCATAGCAAAATAACTATTATAGTTATCTACATTACTGCCTGAAATCATTATTGATAACATGCTTTCTATTATCATCAATTCATCATCAGTGAAGTTAGCTGGGCAGAGTTGATTTATTGCATCATATTTCTCTAGTAATGCATCAGGCATATCATATTCTTGCCCTTGTTCAAACCCTTTGTATGACGAAACAAAGTCTAATAACTTGTCAAACGTTGGTGTTTTAGGCAGTTCCCGCTTTTCATGTCCATGATCTATTGAAGCCATCTTTATTCCTATATAAACTGATTTTTAAAAATTAATTTTCAACAGGCTTGAATTGACCCGTAGTAAAATCAAAAGAGTTAGATAGCCCTCGTTTAGCATCCATCCATCCACTATGCCATCCCCAGTATTTTTCTTCTTCTTCTTCTGAATATGGATTTTCGTCTAAACTACATCCACGATTAAAAGCGGCGTAACCTGCCTCATTATCAGCTATCCCCCAAATATCAAATTCAGAGACTATGGCTAAAAACGTCTCTAACCCTAAACCAGTCTTTTCTAGCCATTTTTCTAAATAGTAACTTTTGCATCTAGGCACTTCAGCAACATATCCAAGGTCAAAGTGAATCCAACAACACCAGCTTAATTCATCAAGACAGGTGTCCTTACCAATAAGTATTTCTCCTCCATCAAACGAATAAATAGTTTCACCATTATTTATATCAAATACACTTCCACCTCCCTGGTAATATTCAGGAGTTTTAGATAAATCTAATTTTTCTATATTTATTTGTTCAACAAGGCAATTTGCACATATTCGTGAGACAACTTGGTTATCCCAACCATTAAGCAGAAGACATTGCAATGTCTGAAGCCGAGTCCCTTTCAAATTTATATGAATAGATGAACATTTACCGCACGATGGCTTAACTTCAAAAACATAACCCATAGTTTCGAATTATTCCTATGCTTCTTTTGCACATTGTTCATATAAGGAGTCGATTGCAGTTGGAAGGTGCTTCATCAGCGCTTCAATTACTTCGTTAACTTTAACGTCTCTCTCAAATTTAACTGAAAGTTCTCTAGCTGTTTGCTTTAAAACCTCAGCATCTTCTACCTTAGCGCGTACACTTATTGTCTTTGACATGCTTGATTCCTATCTTTTTTTTAATATTCTTTTTAAGTTTGCACCTGGTTGATATTTTTCAATGCTCAATAGTCATGAATCCGATAGTAGTTCTATGCCTGCATTATGTTTGCTTGCTGATTTTTTAATCCAAAAGCCTATACGGATGGGAAATAGCGAAAATACAGTGATCATATAAACAGAGCTTGATATTGCGCCTGCTGCTACCAAAAAAGCGATAGCAAACATAATGTTTTCGCTAGATTCAGAAGTAGTATTGCGACTTGGAATTAGTGCCTCTCTTTCTGGGTTTTTTAACGCAACTGACCTAAACAACCCACTATCGTTCCGCCAGCCAGCTACTGCTATTGAATCACCATTTTCTACTGGGATTGGTGCATGGTGCGTCATATACACCTGTGTTTTATCGAGGTAAAGCGAAGCAGTATGCTCTCTGTTTACCATTTTGTGGCGAACTTTAGAAGCCACACCTTCTTTTTTGATCATTCCAGACACTTGTTTTTATTCCTTTACTAATGCTTTAAGATCTTAATAGTGAAAATGACCATCATTAAAGTGAATCCAACCATCACGTAATTGCCGTGCTATTTCTTTTTTGTGATCTTCAAATATGTCATGATTGATCTTGGTATCTAATTCAGCAAGATTGATTTTATATATAGAAGTGATTGTCTCTGCATCTTCAGGTGTCTTTGAAATATCTAGTCTATGTTTTTCACGAAGCAAGTCATACTGTTTACGATGGCTAACCATAGAATTATCTTCCATTTCAAAATCAACGTATCTTTTATTGTTATTTTTAAGCCACAAAACTTGCTCTGAGGTAAAGCGAGTATCGGTATAAATAACCGATAAATCAGATTCTTTAGGATGATCTGGACACGTTTGAGGGCAAACTCTATTTTTATTTATCGCTCTAATATATTCCGCTTGCGTTATTTTTGCACACTCTGGGCATGCTACTATACCCGCGACATGACTAGGTGTATTCCTATTTTGATCACCCGTATTTTTACAGTGAAAATCCACACAGCATTTAGGTATTCCAAATAGGATTCCTAATACTGTATCGGCAAGTAATTTATCGGTCATGATTTTATTCCTTTATTTAATTTTTACTGCTTGTTTATGTAATGAATAACCCGTTCCTAAACCAATACTTAAAGCCGAACCGAGCAACACAGGATAAACCCTTCACCTTGAGTTAACAGCCCAATTGATGCATTAATCCATGCCGCTGACGCTAGTATTGTGCTGAGTATCCAAATTACAGATGCGGTTATATCGACCTTTGTTTCTGGCTTGAAAATCCAATCCATCTTTATTCCTATATAAAAAATTCCGATTACATTTTGCTTAAATATTTCAATTCATCCCAACTATTTACAGGAGTCATCTCCATCGGCTTTACCGGAAGTTGAGTAACAGTATTTGTTGTCTCAAAATCAGATAAAGCAATTCCAGCCCTTAATGCTATTCTCTTATGTTTATTAAATGTACTTTTTGAAATATAAGAATTTGGGTTTTCCTTAGAATAAATTTCAAAAAGACCTTCAGCTTTAATTGCTAAATATGTTTTTAGCGCGTTAATACCAGTTCTCGATGAAAAACCTATTTCAGTGGCAGCGGATTTAAATTTTACCAGTAGACTAGAAATCTCTTCCATGTGCTTTACTTTCCCTTCAAATATATCAATTAAAAGCTGTATTTTCATTCATCGCATTTTGCCATACAAGATAGGCATTTGTTTAAAAAAATGTGACATTGACCTTTGCATTGGGGACAAATTTTAATTTTATTAAGATCCCAATTAGCAGCACAAGGTTTGCAAAATGTCACAGTGTCTACACACGAATAGTATCTTTCACTTTGTTCAATACTGAACAGAACAGCCTTCTTACCATATTTTTTTAGCACCTCGACATTCAAAGCCTCTTTAGACGCGTGGTATCGAATCCCCTTCAAATTAGAAAGCGCTTGTTTGGCTGCGGGTGAGTATTCCATGACAGATGATGGCTGTGAGAATTCATTTGCACAACGCCATATGATACGGCCATATTTTGACTTGGTGGAGCAACAAACCCAATGATCCATCTTCTTTCGAAACTTAACATTGATTGATTGGCATGATGGACAAGCATTCCGTGGCGATTTTTGTACGTCAGGATGCCAATTATCTTGAATTTTTTCTGATTTAAACGCTTCCCAATGTTTGGCGGTATCATCTGCACTAAGCCGTTTTAATATGTCATTAAAACGCTCGGGATGCCAAAGGTGCTGTAGCACCATGATATTATCACCATCACCACATTGTACACAGAGGTCTTGGATTTTTTCTTGTCGAGTGATCTTCCATTCTTTCGTATGCCAAGGCTTCTTTTTTTCAGTAAAAGCTCTGAGGTTATCGATTGCCTCTTGCCATGTAATTTGGTCGTCATTCAGTTGAGTTTTAATTTCAACTAAATGTGGGGGAAGCCTCACGGTATTCATATATAAAAATATCCTTATTAAAGTAACAGAGAAATCCGAAACTTTATTCCTAGGTTAAATTAATACCATGTTTTTGGATCGGATTTAAATTGACTATCTACCAAACGTTTCAAATAAGTAAACGAACTATCTCCAATGACTTCATCATATACTTTTGAAAAAGCTGGCCGTGAAAGATGTGTTTCAATACCTACACTCCAAGAAGCCCATGTAAGTTTGCAAATGCGTCCCTTTGCTCGCAGGTAGCTTTGTTCATTTGCTAAATCAAAATAGTTATAAATTAGCTCCCTAACACGCTTCCGCTGATCGTCTTTGGCTTCTTTGCCTATTAGAACATCTACGGGTAATTCCATGGATATTGCTCGATATTGTTGAACTAGAGTATCCTCAAACTCTGATTGAGATTGCTTTTTAGCTAATCTCATTTGCCAGGCACCAAATGCTACACCGATTGCCGTAACAATAGAGCCAAAAGCCGTTGCTGCTGAACCCACAATATTCCAATCTATCATTCTTCATTCCTTGACTAAAACATTTCTAATACTGGAGCACCACGATAAGTGACTACATTCAGGTTTGTTCGCCCAAAGTCTAAGGCTGCTTCTTCACTTTTAAATAAACCATGCACCTTATGCTGATGGCCTTTAATAATTTCAGATACAAACCAATCACCAATTTCAAAACAAATTCCCGTTTCATCAATCAAAGGTTGTTTGTTCTTATCTACAATTTCAGAAACCATACAAAGCATTCCCTTTTCGGGTAGCTCTACCGGTGACTCAGCACTAGATAAATCATTGTCGTACCCAAAGTACTGAGCAGGATCTGTTGCTTGTTCTTCTAACAACTCTTCCAACCTGCTTTTCTGTTTACTTTCATTAAAGTAACAGCACTTTTTATACTTCTTATTACTGCCACAAGGGCATGGTTCATTACGCTTTACTGTCATTTTTATTCCTTAGGTGAATTTTAATTATTAACCAATTCTTTTATTTTCAATGTGAATTCATGTCTTGGTGTATTAGTGAACTCTTCAAGCCTTATACGGTACAAAGGAATGTTACCCGATTTAAATATGTCATCTTTCATCTTATCCTTAGCTTTAGCTTTACTAGAATCATGATAATGACTATCTACTTCAAAGAAATACTTTGGAACATGAAAATCACTAGGGTCATATACGACAAAATCAATTACAGCTTTAAAAAAATAATCCTGTTGTTTAGAATTCGTTACTTGACGAATATCGTCAAAATTGAAAATATTACTTAAGGCAACGTTAGGGTAAATAAAGTAATTAGGGTAAACACCTTTCAATGCTTGATAAAACTCTAATTCTTGTGTGCTTTTGAATAGCGGGGTTAGCCAATCAAGACGCGAAATTTTATTTACGATTGAAGGATTATCCGTCTCTTTTTTGGGGGCCGGTTTGTTTTTTATATCTTTTCTTTTGAGTATCTCCTTTGCCTCAGGTGAATGAAGAGCAAACCCTTTTGCGAATGAGTAAGCACCTTCATCATCAAGAGCAGAAATAGTTAATCGTTCGATATTTATTAGATGTTCCAGGCTAAAAGCCACAGAACCTGTGCGATTCAGCGTAATAAGTTTTTGTGATAAATCCAATATAAGAACAGGCTTTTCTGTTGGGATGTATCTTATATATTCACTCGCTATAAAACCTGACACTCGCTCAAATTCAAGTTTATTAGTTTTAAAGTATGCATGGTTATTCTTCATGAAATTATAAACAAAGCCCCAATCATTGGCCGCCATACTTTTGTATAAATCTTCTAAATTCAAAGTGTAGATTCCTTTCGTAATTTCCTAAGATATGCACAATTTGAAATAAGCATTAACTGGCTCACCAGACAGTTGATCAATACTTGATTTCTGTACTGGCCCGAACAATTTTTTTGCCACATGATTTGATGCGCTATTATTTTGATCAACGATTGCTTCAACATAGAAGTTTTTGTTAAGACTATTCTTCATATCCTTAACTGCTATTGAATACAATTGTTCCATAAGTTTTTTCCCACGCATCTTTACTGGAACAGCGTAAAAAATGCCAAAACAAATCTCATTTTTATGAAGTCCATCTCCTGCACTAAAAGCGATATATGATTGTACTTTCTTCCTTTTTATAGTGGCATATGTCAAACGCTTACCACCGACATCACTACAGAACCTTACGCCGTCCTTTGCTGTCCCACTGACAACTCTATCCATAGCATAACCATTTAAAATCGCGTCCTGTAGTCCTTTCATCCCAGTCATTGGATCTTGCTCTTTGATCATAATTATTCCTTGTTTAACCCATTTCTAGGGTTGTTAATTAACTGTTCTCCAAAGTCAGGCAATACAATACCCGAAAATGATTTATCAAAAGCTGTTTTAATTCGGTCAAAATTTACATCGATATAACTCAAAGTCATCTCAGGGTCAGAGTGCCCTAAAATTCCTTGTATAATTTCAAGATCTACATCAAGCGAGTCAAGCATAGTGGCTAAAAATCTTCTGCCAGAATGCGTAGAGCCACCATGCAATCCAGAGTCTTTAAATATACCGCTAATTAAATTCTGCATTGAACTACACACTTCGGTAGTCAATTCTTCACCGTATTTGTTTTTATATTTTTTAGTTTGAAAATTTAATGATTTCCATACTTTACCTCTACGGGTAGGGAATACTGGTTTATCTTTATTTAAACCACGATATTCTTCCTTTCCTGTGCTCCAAGCTCTCCCATCAGCCATTTCTTCAAGCCAGGCTTCTAATGCTTTTCTATGCGTTTTGACAAGTATGAACGCGAGTCTTGCCTTATCAGTTTTAGTGTAACTTGCGGGGATAGTGAACGTGCTTTTAAGCTCGCCATTAGAATAAAGTAAATCACTAATCTTTAGTTTTATTACTTCTCCGATCCGCATGGCGGAACCAAATAGCATCCAAATAATCGCCACATTACGAGCACCAAGATTTCCCCTTGAGGCTTGCTACAATATATTTTTAAACTGTTTTTTGGTTGGCACTTGTGCCTTACCTTTACCAGTGATTTGAGGTCTAACTAAGCGATTTACAGGTCTACGTCTTACCAATTTTTCTAACTACTTATGTGTCATATTCCAATGTATTTAACTTAACTGTAACTAGATCCAGTGTCAAACACATTTGGTGACCAATTCCAATGTAGTTGTTTTTTGGGTTTATAAGAATACAACCCCTTTAAAAATGGGGTTGCATGGGAATGTTATGGGGTGTTTGGATTGCGTCAGGCTAAGTAACCTTACTGATGATATGTTCAACTCAGTAGTGAGTCATTCACCAAAACGAAAATAAATGTATTTATTTTTTATTGTAAAAACAGGAAGTTATGTTTTGATGAAAAAGGGCTTTTAGGGTTGATATTTTCAAACCTAGGTGTTCAACCAGTGGTAACGGTGGGGTAATTAACGATACACAACCTTATTCAGTATTTATCAATAGGTTAAGGTATTTGACGTGAGTTTTTTTTTCAGTATTGTTTACCGCTTGATAGTGGTCACTGATAATACTCGACTGCAAATTGAATAATAATTTAAAGGGGGTGCCGAATGAATAAAAATGGACTTAAGAGGGTCGTGAAACTTTCAAATGATATGTTTATTGAGATGCATGATTTAACTGATGAGCAATTAGAGTCCGCATTTTATTTTTCTTGCTATGTCATGGGTAAACACGCCCTTGCAAATGAAACGATAAGCATTATAGAGGATCCTTTTGATAAAGCTGGTGTGGTAGTCAGGGCTTTGTCGATTGCTTATTGTCGATTAGGTAAAAAAGCGATAAAAAAAGCCACAACAAAGAAAGCGAAAAAGTTATTTTCCCAGGACCCTAATCTATGTGGTGATTTTATTGAAACAGGCGTTCATAGACTTTGGATATCCATTGAAGATAAGGAATTACAACAGTTAACCAACAATATGATTGCTGTTGTCGTTCCTAGAGCAAATAGCTTCGTTATTATGAAAAAGTCTGAATTAATTAACACAGTACACACTTTTTACTGAAGAAGACCTAAAGGATTTACAGCAAGACTTGTTAGAAGCTGCGTGTATTCAACTTACGAAAAGATTAGATGCGGAATGTGGAACATAGAAGCCAAACCTCAAAATATACTAAGCATTCCAATACAGCCGTATTTTATACTGCTTTTTTGTGCCCAAGTTATAGAGGAATCTTCAAAACAGTTTTTAAGTTTTCGGATTCGGAAAATAACTTTCTGTTTAAAGCTAGCATTCCTCTGTTTTTATTTAATGTTTAGTGCTAATTAGATATAGCACTAAGCAGTCCTTTTGAGACGGTTTTTAAGTACCTAAAAAATGTCCGCAATGTGGTAGCTACAGCCCTTAACAACTAACTTTAATAAATTAGTGAATTCCAAATGAAGTAGCTCTTTTGTTAAGGACTTCTTGGTGCGCTTTGTTGACTAAAACAGAAATCTAGTTAACGACTGGTCTATGATCATAAAGCGGACGCTCGGTGGTTACAGGTTTATTTTTTCATCTAGACGTTAATTATTGCGTCCATTGCAAA
>JABSOW010000055.1 GCA_013215465.1 Colwellia sp.
CTAAGCGAGATTTAAAGGATGGACTCTATCAATTTGGGGTGATTTCACTGGTGGATATTTGAGTGCTGTTCAAAAAAAAGGCTTATGTACCTACATATGAAACAGTGTTAGTAAGCAGAATTCTTTTTTCCGCACCATTATCTTCACTCAACAAATGACCTTGAGCGAGTAAGCAGGCAAGTGCTAAACGACATTCATGCGGTTTACCTATAACGACAGCTTCAATTTGAGCCAAAATAGTAAGAAGTGTTTTATGCATAAAAAAGTCTACCTAAATATGTTTAAGTAGACTTTTAGCATGATTAGCTGGTTTTTAATAGCCAAAGGGGCTTGATTATCAAGCACTCAGACTTATTGAAACGAGCATCTTCAAGTGGAGCGGGTATATAATTAAGCAGTTCTTCTTGCTGTTACCGCAGCAGATAACTGCGCTAATAAAGTTTCAGTATCATCCCAACCAATACAAGCATCGGTAACACTTTTACCATAAACTTCCGCTTTACCATTAATTAGCTTTTGATTGCCTTCAACCAAATGACTTTCGACCATTACACCAAAAATATTTTGATCACCTTGGCTAATTTGTTTACTGACATCAGTAGAAACTAACATTTGATTCTCAAATTTTTTGCTTGAGTTGCCATGACTAAAGTCGATCATTATTTTAGTATTTAGCTCACTTGCTGCTAGCTGTTGCGTTACCTCTTTAACGCTGTCTTGGTCAAAGTTAGTTGTTTTGCCACCACGTAAAATTATATGGCAATCACTATTACCTGTTGTTTCAATAATTGCGGCATGACCAAACTTGGTAACCGACAAAAAGTGATGTGAAGCCGCCGCAGAGCCAATAGCATCGATAGCAATTTTTATCGTGCCGTCAGTACCATTTTTAAAACCAACCGGGCAAGAGAGCCCAGATGCCAACTCGCGGTGAACCTGTGATTCGGTAGTACGTGCGCCAATTGCGCCCCAACACATAAAATCAGCCATATATTGCGGAGTGATCATATCTAAGAACTCTCCCGCCGTGGGTAAACCTAATTCATTTAGGTCAAGCAATAATTTACGGCCTATACGCAAACCATCATTAAGTTTAAAGCTATTATCCATATAAGGGTCGTTAATTAGCCCCTTCCAACCAACCGTTGTTCGTGGTTTTTCAAAGTAAACTCGCATAACAATTTCTAAGCTATCTTCATACTTTTCACGCAGCTTGACTAAACGCAGGCCATATTCAAGTGCCGCTTTAGGATCATGAATGGAACAAGGTCCAATAATCACCAGTAGACGATCATCTTTATTATTAAAGATGTTGTGAATTGCCGAACGACCAGAAACAACTGATTTAGTTGCTTGCTCTGACGCTGGAAATCGTTCCAGTAATGCGATAGGAGGTAATAAGTCTTTGATTTTATTGATGCGCACATCGTCAGTTTGATACATAATTGTTCTCTTTTTTCAGCTCAAATAGAGGGTTTGATATTTAATACGTCTAGACGCCTAAACAGATATTTTCAACGCCAATTTACCAGTGTTAAGGCGTTAATACTAGTATATTCAAATGAATAAAGAAGAAAAAAGCGATATAATTACTGAATAGATAAAACAAGCTAAGGAAAAGAAATGATTGATGATACCTTGCCATTGCTCGATTTACATCGGCATCTAGATGGGAATATTCGCCCCGCTACTATTTGGCAGTTAGCTGAGCGAAATGCTATTACCTTACCAACAGCTAATTTTGAAGAATTTATCCCTTATGTGCAGGTACAACATAGTGAAGCCGATTTATTAGCTTTTTTGAAGAAGCTTGATTGGGGAGTTGCGGTATTAAAAAATCTTGATGATGTAAAGCGAGTCGCTTATGAAAATGTAGAAGATGCCTTTAATGCAGGTTTACATTACGTCGAGCTACGTTTTTCCCCCTATTACATGGCCATGAATCACAACCTATCGATAACTGACGTGGTGGCAGCAATTATTGACGGTGTACAGGCTGGGCTGAAGTCATTCAATATAAAAATCAACTTAATTGGAATTTTAAGTCGCACTTTTGGTGTTAAACAATGTCAACTAGAGTTAGAAGCATTACTGACTTTTAAAGATCAACTTGTTGCTATTGATTTAGCGGGTGATGAGTACAATTTTCCCGGTGAATTATTTGTTGAGCATTTCAAGCAGGTACGTAATGCGGGCTTACAAGTAACAGTACACGCAGGAGAGGCTGGTGGGGCCAAAAGTGTCTGGCAAGCGATAACCGAATTAGGGGCAACACGTATTGGTCATGGCGTTGCAACGATTACTGATCAGCAGCTAATGACTCACATGGTCAATAACAATATTGCTATTGAGTCATGTTTAACCTCAAACTTTCAAACCGGTACGGTGAACAACATCAGCCAACATCCACTTAAAGAGTTTCTTAACTTTGGCATAAAAGCTTGCCTTAATACCGATGATCCTGCCGTGCAAGGTATCGAGATTAAACATGAATTTGAAGTTGCTCAAAAAATATTGCACTTTAGCGATAACGAAATAAAGCAATTACAAAAAAATGCGCTTGCAGTGAGTTTTCTATCAAACAATGATAAAGCCACTTTGTTATCTAACCAGAATACATAAAAATGAAAACAGTGACTAAAAAATAATAAAGGAGCAATAACAATGGCAGAAGTCTTATTGGCGTTAGTAACTGGTGCATTTGTTGGTATTTTATTTTCAGTATTAAAACTCCCCTTACCTGCGCCTCCGGTTATATCAGGAATAGCAGGCATTGCAGGAATTTACCTTGGTGGCATCGGCTATCAATGGATAATAGCGCGATTTTTTAGCTAAAGTATCTGATAAAGTAAGCTAAGCTGTTTAATTTAGTCTTGCAAATTGATAATATTAAGTAACAAATGAGTAAAACACCCTTGCTAGCAGTATCTAAATTTGTCCATTTATTTAGTTCAGGTTAGAAACTTACTGATTTATTTCACTCTATAAACAACGCACAAGGGACATTTCATGAGCACACCACATATTTCAGCCAATGTAGACGAGTTCGCCAAAACGGTGTTAATGCCGGGCGACCCACTGAGAGCTAAATTTATCGCGGATAATTTTCTAGATAATGCCAGATGCATCACTAAAGTACGTAATATGCTCGGTTATACTGGTAGTTATAAAGGGCAAGAAATTTCCGTTATGGGCTCAGGGATGGGTATACCGTCAATTTCAATTTATGCCACCGAACTATATAAAGACTTTGGTGTTGAAAATATTATTCGTATTGGCTCATGTGGCGCAGTACGAGACGATATAAAAATTCGTGATATTATTATCGGTATGGCTGCAAGTACTGACTCAAATGTTAATCGACAACGTTTCAATCAATGCGACTTTGCCGCCACGGCTGATTTTTCATTGTTACATAACATGGTTAATACCGCACAACGTCTTAATCAAAAAGTGCATGTTGGCACTATTTTTACCGCTGATTTATTTTACACCCCGCAACCTGAAATGTTTGCATTAATGGAAAAGTACGGAATTTTAGCCGTTGAAATGGAAGCTGCTGGTTTATACGGTGTTGCCGCAGAGTACGGTAAAAAAGCATTAACAATATTAACGGTGTCCGATCACATTAAAACCGGCGAACAAACTACTGCAGACGAACGTGAAAGTACTTTTAAAGACATGATGAAATTAACACTGGAAAGCGTTTTATAAACACGCGTTATTGTTTCTAATTACTATTGAGTTTATGGCGATAATCCCTGAACTCGATTATCTATTTCAAAAGCGGAATGTTCGTGAATTCTCGCTGATAAGACATTGCCTTGCAGAGCACTTATCGCTGGCGATTCAACACATGAAAAGTCAATAGTCCCTAATCAGTTTAACTTGCTCGTCACTAAAATATTTTATTCTATAAAGTTGCCAGGGCTGTTCTTTTTCTCGGCACATACCGAATCGAAATGAAGGAATAATATTCGGCCAGTGGTAACGTAAATCACTAAACCAGACACAAACTTTAGTCGACGTTTTTTGATATTGATAAAATACCGGATACTCAGCGAAGTCTCTAAAAGTGGTGAAATTTGTATGCTGCCAAACTAGGTTAGCATCTCTTTGCATGGCCTTATCTTTGGGCGTTACCGACTGCTTGTGCCAGTGAAGTTGCGGGGCTAAATAATAACTATTTTGGTAAACATCAAATCCAAGAAATTTGCTTACCTTAACGGCGATAACATCATTAGCTAATTTTAAATATGCCTGATTAACACCTTGCTCTGTTGGTTCGATAATATGCCAGTAAAGAGGAGAAAATGGTTGTGGCAAAAGAACTCGCGCAGAAGAACTTTTACTATCCGTCTTTTCGGGGGAAGGAAGTTGCTGGTATGCCTGCTGTTTAAATAGCAAAACTAGCAATAAATAGCACAAAGGTAATATAAATGAGTAAAACCGATAAGTGCTATTGCGCAAGACTATAATTAATATCAGTGTGCTCAAAGCCATTAACGTGAAGTAGACATCAATGACAAAGAGCAGATCCCAGTTAACCCGGTAGTCACTCAACGGAGCGAGCCATTGCGTTCCAAAAGTGGTTAAACTGTCAATCAATACATGAGATAAAATTCCGGCCAGGCAGATTTTGAACATCAATATTGGCGGTTGATGGCAATCATAAAATCGTATTAAAAGTTTTGACAGCATCCAGGCCCAAAGCGGAGCCAAGAGTAGCGAATGCGTCTCAGCTCGGTGCCAATAGGCAACAAACTCCAAGGGATCCCAGAAAAACAATAGGTAATCAATGTCAGGAAATATTGCTGATAATGCACCGATTAGCGCACGCTGTTTCCAACCTAATGAAACGCTTGATTGAATTTGTTTTACTTGCTGAGGCAATTGAGCCACCGAAGCACCGACAAGCATGTGTGTTATAGCATCCACGCTATTAACTTACTAGGTAGTAGAGGTGAGACACCCAGCCTTGTGTTCGGCTAATCTTTCGTATTAGTTGTTTGAGCAAGGTTCGGGTGTTTTTATGATCATCACTTTGATCTAATAAAAAAAAACGGAAGCTTGCAAGGTAGGCACTGGTTACGGCTATTTCGTCGGCTGTTCTGCATATACCTTTATGTTCTCGGCCAGATACTTCTAAAAACCACTGTACGGTTCGGCTGATACGAGTAATGCTATGTGCCTGTAGATGAAAATGACCAAGCTCTAATTTATAAGTAAGTATTTCTCGTATCAAGTTTTTGTCTGGAGCCAATGTTTGAAACCAGCACATAATGCATTCAAGTAAACGTTCGTCAACCGAGAGAGTAAAATAACTGTTGGCTGATGTCATGGATAACATGGCATCGTCGGCTCTATCAAAGAATAGTTCAGCGATATCATCTTTTGAACGAAAGTAGCACTTGATATCGCTCATAGAACAATTAAGAGCAGTGGCTAGCTCTATAATACTAAACGATTGCCATGAACGGTGGTGTGCAAGCTCAACAGCCCTCTGGAAGATGATGTCTTTATCTATTAATTGCTCAGCCATAACAAATATTCAAAAATAAGACTATTAATATTATAGACCACTTTAGCAATAGCAGAAAAGCCACATTTTGATTTGTTTGAGTATAGAGTGACTATATACGCACAAATTTCACTTGTGCTAACATCCCTGACATAGCTCTGAATTGACTCATTCATTATTTCTATTTGGTATTAGTAGCTTTGTGGTAGGAACGGTGCGACAAACTGGCAGTATTCAGTGCTCAGGTCTAAAATATAAGTAAGAAAGGAGAATGATATTTCCACTCAGAATTTTTGAGTGAAAATATCAAAGGTAATTCCTTTTGGGGTCTTGTATAAGACGTATATCGAAACTGTTTCCACGTCTCTACGAGATCGATTCTAGCTTATAGAAGATATAGATCAAACAGGAGAAACTGTCATGTACAAGACTTTTACCGCAACCTATACAGATAAAATAGCCCTTATAAATGTAGCTGATGAACTGATAAATAAGAATATCCCAAGGGAAAATTTTTTCATTGATGAAAAAATTTCACAGGTCAAGGTAATGATGCCAGAGAATACAGAAGCGGAAATAATTGAGATTCTCAATCGTCATGGACCGACTGAAGTTCACTAAACAAGTAACTGTCAATAGCTGTCACGCAGTGTAGCCTCTGACAGCACAATATTCGTATGAAATAAGCACATGATCTGAACACCTTAATTATGTGCCTATTTCGGTCGGACCGATCATACTTCTAACATTAATAAGGCGTATAGGTCATTAATAACCATATAATTAGTAATATAATAACAGCAGTAGAAAAACCAAGTCCGGCTGAAGCAACTGGAAGTGCTAGCATTCCTGCACCTATGGATGTCCCTGCTATTATTAGGATACTATCTATTATTTTATTTTGGATAATGAGAAGACCTTGTTTGTTACTAAGGTCAATGATATGTATGATATATCCCTATTGTTATTTTAATATGGCTATTCCTAACCTTCATGAACATAAAAACTATAGGTAATAACGTGCCGTTAAATTTGAATACCTTCTTCCCTTATCAATTTTCGGTATTAGCACAACAGGTGACAGAGTTTATTGCTCAAATATATGAGAAATTCGGGCTCTCCAAAATGGAGTGGCGTGTTTTGGCGACAATTGGTTATCACTGTGAAATATCAGCTCGAGACATATGTAAATTTACTCACCTTGATAAAATGCAGGTGAGTCGTGCTATTAATAAACTGATTCAGTCTGAACTTTTATTACAACAGATTAGTTTGGAAGACCGACGAAAGAACTTACTAAGCCTCACTGCTAAAGGGGGTGAACTGTATCAAGAAATTATTCCATTAGTTAAAAATAAAGAACAACTGTTACTTGAGGGATTAACTGCTCAAGAGTGCGAACAGTTGAAAATGTTGACAGTTAAGCTCAGTGCACAATTAGAAGTGTTTAGTAATAAAAATTTTCTTAAGGGTAGCCATAATGATGCTAGCAAGTGTTAGTGGGATGAAAAAAGCAAACTCTACTGGAATAAGCAAGTAATAGAGTTTGCTGAGCAATACAAGCCCTTGAAATCTATGTATGATCTTTTTATTGTGTGATTAAACAGTCTGCTTGATTTTCTGGCTTAGCTTTATCAAAGGCATTTATAGTGTTGCAAGCTTTATAAATGGTTAAAATTTTAGGGCATTTTTCCATCGATAATTTAAAGCGCAAAGCGTTGTATACCATAGGGATCAAATAAACGTCAGCTAAAGTTACTGTTTTTGCCTAAGCAGTTACCCTACAGAAGGAAGTACCGTACCTAATACTTCACCAAAGCCAATACGTGCAGCACCTTCTTTTTGGCAGTAACCACGCATAACCACAGTATCACCATCTTCTAAGAAAGTTCGTTTTTCACCATTGCTTAAAGTGAATGATTCTTTACCGCCACGAGATAACTCTAACATTGAACCCGCTTGCTCGTGTTCAGGGCCAGATTGTGTTCCAGAGCCTAATAAGTCACCAGCATTCATTGAACAACCGTTAACACTATGATGTGTAACGAGTTGAGCTATAGTCCAGTAGGAATATTTAAAGTTAGAGTCACTGATCTTATCCGCTTTTTCATTGGCATTTCGCATTTTCTCTGTCTGAATAAGGCATTCGAGGTGGATGTCTAAACCGCCAAATTGACTATTATTTTCACTGGTTAAATAAGGCAAAGGTTGAGGGTCATTTTCAGGATGAGAAAAATTTATTCTGTATGGCGCTAATGCTTCTATTGTTACAATCCAAGGAGAGATAGTTGAAGCAAAGTTTTTTGCTAAAAATGGTCCTAGTGGTTGGTATTCCCATGCCTGAATATCTCTTGCAGACCAGTCATTGAACAAGCACAAACCAAATATATGGTCTTCTGCATTTTCAATATCAATACGTTCTCCAAGTTTGGTACTTTGGCCAATAAAAATACCCATCTCTAATTCGTAATCTAAGCGCTTACAAGGTGCTAATATTGGTGCCTGGGCATCTGGATCCTTAAGCTGGCCATATGGACGAGGAAATTCTTGCCCAGAAACGTCAATCGTAGAAGCTCTGCCGTGATAGCCAATAGGCACCCATTTATAGTTGGGGAGTAACGGATTATCTGGACGAAATAGTGAGCCAACTGCTGTTGCATGGTGAATAGAAGTGTAAAAATCAGTGTAGTCACCAATCTGGCAAGGCATACCGTATATAACATCACTTTGTAGAACGAGGCAGTTAGTGAGCTTTTCTTCTTCACAAGCACCGCTCCGTAATACTTTTGATAAAGCTAAACGTAATGCTGAATTGGCATCTTTACCCAATGCCATAAGTGCATTTAATGTTGGCTGTGCAGCTGCTTCAGCGGCCTTTTGAGCAATACCTGTCAAAATTCCAAGTTGTGCAACCGCTGCCATGTCTAAAACATAGTCGCCTATAGCCACAGCACCTCGATTTGTTTCCTCTGAGCCTTTTTTACGAAATGTGGCAAAAGGCAAGTTTTGAATTGGAAAGTCACTATTGTTATTGGCTGATGTTACCCAACTAGACAAGGTAATGTCGTGCGTTTCATTTAATAAAGTCATAATATAGCTCCGTAATTAATCTTTCTGATGTAACCAAGCGGCATGATTTGGAGCCACTTTAGTTTCTGCCCAATCATCAATCATTATTTGAGCTACACTGTGAAGTTTTTTAAATTGCTCTGGTGTTCCGGTATTTGCCGCAAGCTCTAAACGATGCCCGTTGGGATCAAAGAAATAAATAGACTTGAAAATAGTGTGATCTGTAGGGCCCAAGACCTCAACACCTTTACTTTCAAGCTCAATTTTAGCTTTAAGTAAATCATCAACACTGTTAACTCTTAATGCTAGATGTTGAACCCAGATAGGGGTGTTCTCATCTCGTCCCATATCTGGTGAATTTGGGATTTCAAAAAATGCTAATATATTCTCGTTACCTGCATTGAGAAAAATATGCATATAAGGATCAGGCTCTTTGGTTGATGGAACCTCATTTTCTGCAATCGATAGGACTAGGTCCATATTAAGTTTTTCTTTATACCATTGTGCGGTTTCTTTTGCGTCTATACAGCGATAAGCCACATGATGGATTCTATCTATTTTTATCATAACAATAAGTTCCAATTATTAAATAGTGGGTTTGGCCAGTGGTGTGAAGGGGAATAATTTATCCCCCTTCCAATAAAAATATTACTTTTCGTTACCAATAACACCACGTTCAAGCTGTTCACGTTCAATAGACTCAAATAACGCTTTAAAATTACCTTCACCAAAACCATCATCTTTCTTACGTTGAATAAACTCGAAAAATACTGGCCCTAGCGTTGTTTCTGAAAAGATTTGTAATAATAAACGAGGAGTGCCACCTTCAGTAGTACCATCTAACAAAATGCCTCGCGGCTGTAGTTGGTCAATAGGCTCACCATGACCAGGTAAACGCTCTTCCAACATGTCATAATATGTTGATGGAGGCGCCGTCATAAACTTAACGCCTGATTTTTTCAAACGATCCCAACAACTAATAAGATCATCACAAGAAAAAGCGATATGTTGAATACCCTCACCATTGTATTGCATCAAAAACTCTTCAATTTGACCACCTCCGCCACCTGCTTCTTCATTTAACGGTATACGGATTTTTCCATCTGGTGCGGACATTGCTTTTGACAGTAAACCGGTATATTCACCTTTAATATCAAAGTAGCGGATTTCACGAAAGTTAAAAAGATCTTCATAATATTTGGCCCAATGATCCATTCTGCCGCGGTAAACATTATGTGTAAGATGATCTAAGGTATGAAAACCACAACCTTCAGGGTTTTTATCTACCCCTTCAATCCAATTAAAATCGATGTCGTATATCGACTGACCTTCAGCATAGCGATCTATTAAGTAAAGTGTCGCGCCACCGATGCCTTTAATGGCGGGTAATCGTAATTCCATCGGCGCAGTTGGGATATCTACAGATTGTGCACCTTTTTTAAGTGCTTCTGCATAGGCAAATTGAGCATCTTTAACGCGAAAAGCCAGCCCGCATGCAGAAGGGCCATGCTCTTTTGCATAATGATAGGCATGGCTGTTTTTTTCATAATTAGTGATTAAACTGATATCACCTTGTCGCCATAACGTTACATCTTTAGATTTGTGTGTTGCGACCATGGTAAAGCCCATTGCTGTGAAAGCTGGTTCTAAAATCCCTTTTTCTGGCGCCGTAAATTCTACAAATTCAAAACCATCTAATCCCATAGGGTTTTCAAATAAATCAGACATTTTTATCTCCACATTTCGCTATTAATATTAGTAACAATTGTTACTAGATTGTTCAAATCTTAGTATCATTTGTTACCAAAGTCAAAGTTATACAGAATATATTTAAATTTTTTTTAAATATATTCTGTATAACTTTACAGTGCCTGAAGTATAGGTAGGTTATTAGTAAGTAATTAACTAACTAAGAAGATTTTTATTGTAAGAGCTACGTATATGAATGTAGAAAGCATAGTTTATAGTGACATTAATTTATACCGCGTTAAATAATTAAACCATAGAGTGACTATGCTTAAATTATTTTCCTTACCTAAAGCCATTTTAATTGCCACTGAAATCCTGCACTTTGATTGGTAACGGGTATATAGGATTCATATAATAATTATTAATTGAGATTTATATATTGGATATCAGAGGATAGGATAAATTATATTCATAAGACAAAGTATATATCACATTTTGCTTTGACTTTGATAACTAATGATAATAAGGTTGCTGACATTGGTAACACACGTTACTAATATCCAGTAATATCAAATATAATGTCTAATTTATTTAAAAATTTAATGGGGTTAACTATGATTGCGACGTATAAATCTAAATAAATTTTTCACCACTAACATATTTGATTTAAATAAAAATAAAAATACAACGGAGAAAGCTCAATGATAAAAACATGTCAACTTTGTAAAGTAACGCTCGCAATAGGTATTGCCCTGGGAACTTCGGCTCTCTCTGTACAAGCAGCCGAGGGTCCTGTAGCTGGTAATGATGCTACTCAAAGTATTGAAACAATCAATATACTTGGTTCGCGTGTTTCTAGCCGTACCTCAACAGAATCGACCTCGCCAATTGATATTATTGCGTCTAATACACTCACCAAAGGGGGCTTCACAGAGTTGGGGCAATCTTTACAAGCAACGGCACCCTCTTTTAATTTTAGTCGAACTCAAGTATCTGACGGCGCAGATTTGTTTAGACCGGCAACATTAAGAGGTATGCAACCTGATCAAACACTGGTTTTAGTGAATGGAAAGCGTCGTCATAATCAATCTATTTTTGGAATTTTTGGTACTGTCGGTGGTGGCGCTGCAGGTACTGATATGAATGCTATCCCATTAACAGCATTAAAAAACGTACAAGTTTTACGTGATGGCGCTGCTGCACAATATGGCTCAGATGCTATTGCAGG
>JABSOW010000056.1 GCA_013215465.1 Colwellia sp.
CCTGCAATAGCATCTGAGCCATATTGTGCAGCAGCGCCATCACGTAAAACTTGTACGTTTTTTAATGCTGTTAATGGAATAGCATTCATATCAGTACCTGCAGCACCACCACCGACAGTACCAAAATTTCCAAAAATAGATTGACTATGACGACGCTTTCCATTCACTAAAACCAATGTTTGATCCGGCTGCATACCTCTTAATGTTGCCGGTCTAAACAAATCTGAGCCGTCAGATACTTGAGTTCGACTAAAATTAAAAGAGGGTGCCGTTGCTTGCAAAGATTGTCCTAACTCTGTAAAGCCCCCTTTGGTGAGTGTACTAGACGCAATAATATCAATTGGCGAGGTCGATTCTGTTGAGGTACGACTAGAAACTCGCGAACCAAGTATGTTGATTGTTTCAATATCTTGAGTAGCATCATTACTAGGCTCTGGTGATTCAGCCGCTTGTACTGAGAGAGCCGATGTTCCCAGAGCCATTCCTATTGCCAATGTTAACTTACACAGTTGATTTATTTTCATCATTATTTTCCCCATATATTTATCGTAGTTATCTATTTATGCAAAGGCATATTTAGTTTATTAGTTTCTATTGACGCCTTGTGATTAAATATCTAAACAATAGAATAAGTAGCTAGAGACTAAAGTCACAATACATCCGTCTAATTAGTTAACGTGTTACACATTACCTAGTCAAAAGTATATCCGTACTTATATAAATGTCAATACACTTTATTGAGTGCATTAGCACCAAACACCTTATTTAATCCTAACCATTTGATAATAAACACTTATTTTTAATGTAAATAATAAAAACCAAGTCCTTCAATATAAACTATCCCTCTTTAAAAACTTTTTATACCAAATAGAAACATGATAAAAGTCATTATGTTGATTAACAGCTAATACTATTATCAGGTTAAAATTTTTATTTTATGCTTCGAGAGTAAGGTATGTAATGAAGATAGTTCAATGGATAAATCACAGAATAACGTTAACTAGGTGTCTGAATATTGTTGGTAGAAGAGTGCTGATTATCAGTAAGCGCGTATTTAAGCAGTGCGCTTAGCTATAGTCGAAGTCTAGCTGCACATTCCACGGCATTAAGTCGAGATATTAAAAATACTTGTCGTATTTTCGGCTTTAAACCATCGAGCATTAAATCGATTTACATTAGTGTTTGCAATAAGCTCTTGGTTCAACAATCGGCTGTTTAACTGGTTTTTTTAGTAAACGTTCAAAAGTATCTTACGTTAGATCAGCCGCTGGCGGAGTAGTTCCTGGCACGGTTCTCCCAGTATCGGCCTGTGCTAAATTGTCTTGCTCAATTTTAAATAAAGTGGCACTGGTTGTTAAGTCACCGTCAAAAAAATCGTTCTTTAAACCAAATTCGTAGTTACTACCTCTAATAGGCTCAAGATACTTGCCTTGATAACCTTGTCTGTTTTGCGGTTTAAATATGTCAGTGAAGCTTAGATAAAGGTAAATATACCTCGCTATCATCACTTGAGGTATGTTGATCTTGATAACTGCTACCAAAACTAAGTTCAGTTTTATCGGTAAGGTCAATATCGATTACGCCATAGAAAACGGTGGTTTCTTTACTGGCTAAATCAACAAAAGAATCACCTTGTTCATAACTGGCCACCACCCTTGCGCGAACCGTGCCACTTTCATTCAATGCCGAGCCAATATCTGCCATTGCTCGATAATTATTCCAACTGCCAGCACCAACATTTACCGCAGCGGTAAAGTCTTTACTATTAACACGTTTGCGCACCATATTAATGGCGGCTGATGGGTTGCCTGCTCCTACCATTAAACCGGTAGCGCCACGAACTATCTCGACCCGATCAAATATTACTGTATTGGTATTGTTTTCACCAGCACTCCAAGCTGGGCTCAAGATTTGAGTTAATAGCTTTAATTTTTTTTTTAGTCCTTATCTGCAGTTAAACGTACCTTGAATATTTCCACTGCCTGATTGATGGTGAACAACGCTACAAGGCCGTTGCAGACATTAAAGTGAAAGGCTTCGAAGCTGAATTAAGCGACGAATTACTGACCGGTTTAAACATGATGGCAGGTAATACCATAATCGCCATTGAACAAGATGATTGTGGTGCACTTGTTAACTTAAAAAGTGCACCTCGGCAAGCTAACAAAATTGCTCAAACCATTGAATTCTCATTCGTTGAAATAACCAAGCTAAATACCAGTCTAAAAACAGCAACCGAAGGATTTCAGCGCCAGTTGATAAGCCAGATACTAACAGAAGAAAACGGTAACTTTTCAGCGGCAGCAAGAAGATTATCAACCGATAGAGCCAACTTAAATCGTATGGCGAAACGCTTAAACATAAAAGTCATTAAATCTGTACTCAATGAATAACTATAGTGCTTGGATTTGTTGGTGCCTAGGCTTTTGGCTATAACTGATGCTCATAGAGGTTAACGTCACAACCCTTAACGTTAATCACCCTCACTATTTGCTTGCCATTGAAATAGCTCATCGATAGGTGTGGCAAATATATCGGCCAAACAAAAGGCCACCTCTAAAGAGGGTGAGTATTTACCTGACTCTATCGCCGCAATAGTTTGTCGAGTGACGCCCAATTTTTTTGCTAATGCTTGCTGAGTCATTTCATCTTTTTCAAAGCGCTTTTTTCTCAGCTGATTACTCATAATGCCTTTAGCTTTTTTCGTCATATTTTTCGCCTTTTTTACTTATACCCGTTACCAATCAAAGTGCTGGATTTATAAGGGAACAACCATTATTTTATCACAGCGCCTTGAATTGAAATTGCTCAAGCACTCTGAAACCTGCCTCTTGAATGGTAACGGGTATATACTATTCACCAGAACTAAGCCGCCTTACGGTAGCGATAAATTTGCGTAGCCCGTAAAACAAGCTCAACTAATAAACCAGCAAACATTAGGCCGTGAATTAAGAAGTCCACCGGCGGCACGTTAGAAAAAAAGGGATAATCAACAATAACACTCTGACAAAAAACATGAACCAGTAATATAGTCAGGCAAAAGTGTAAATTAAAGTAAGCCCAAAGCGTCGCTTTCACTTCGATGGCTTCATCTCTTTCATCAATAAGGCCAAGCTCATCATCATCTCCATTTTTGCTTTTTATCACACTTAATATCGAAAAGGCGATAATTACAAAAACAATACTGACAACAATTGTCTCAATCCATAACCACACTATCTGTTCTGCATGGGTAGAAAAACTCCCCTCTAGCTGCATCATGCCATAACCGTAAAATGCGGCGATAAATATAGCAAAAATCACACTAATCCAAGCACTTTGTTCACTAAAGTTACTATTTTTAAAAATCATACCTTACTTTCAATGTTAATAAAATATAACATAATGTAATATTTAAGGAACCCAGTGTCAATAATTATTAACATCGATTGGCGCAAAATTCAGTTATTCTATTTATAACGGCAACAGACAATATTGATAATGTCATCGCTTAGCGGCTAACGAATTAGCTATACACCAATACACCAATAACGAAAGGAGAATTATTCTCATTATGCTAATGTCCCCCTCCAAATAACATCATTCACTAAGAAAATTAATAATGTCTCTTGCTCATATTAAAACTACACTATTCACTACCTTACTTGCTATCGCTAGCTTGCAAGTTAACGCTCATGAGGTTTGGCTAGAACGTGATGATAACGGCCCGGTGCGCGTTTATTTAGGTGAGCCCGGCCAACCTGATAGCGGTGATAAAATCAATAAACTTGCGGGTTCACAGGTCTTCACTACTGACCGTGAGGTAATTGCCCCATTGAATCAAGCAGATGATCATTGGCAAGCACAGGTAAACAGTGACGGCGATGTGCGCTTATTCAGTAATAGTGTCTGGCAACCTTGGTCGATAGATGAAACACCATGGTGGCAGTTTTGGAAAAGTACTGATGAGAAGTTGCAAGGTGCTATTTTACAAGCCCGCGCTGGACGCAGTGAAACTACAGCTAAGCTCAGTTATGAGCTAGTGCCTGTCAGTGAAAATGGCAATACCTTTACCGCGTTATTTAACGGCGAGCCACAAGCAAATAAGGTAGTTATTCTATTAAGTCCGAGTAAGAAAGAAATTGAATTAACGACCGATGTTAAAGGTCAAGTAACCCTAGATATAGCTGAGCAAGGTCGCTTTCTGTTATCGAGTGTTCACACCATAGACACTGATGCCATGCACTCGGGTAAACAAGTGGTCAGCTTGATGTATATTACTAGCCTGACTTTTGTTGCACCTTAGCTTAATTAAAGCTTTAGTTACTTGCTGTTCACCTAATAGCAAGTAACTAACACCGAGAATAAAGCCACAAAGACAAATAGTTTTCATTCGCATTATGGTAATGTATACTACTTCGTTTATTTTACCATTAGTCAAATAACATAATGTTTCTGGCTAGTCTTATGAGATAACAGCATCGTATGAGCAAATTACTGTTAGCACTTGTTATCGTTGCCGTGCACCTTTTTATAGTATTACTTGCCACCAGTGCGCCGATAGAAAAAGAACAGCCAACTAACTTTGATGCCATAACTGTTAATTTGCTGGTTAACCACGATCTGAAAAAACGACAAGCTGGCATTGTAATTAAACAAGATAATGCTATTAACAGCAAAGTACAAAAATTAATTACTAACAAAAGTAATCCCCTTATCAGTTCCACCGCCAGTGCCGAAATTCAAGCGAATGACTTAGCTACTACCCCGCTATCCGCAAACAAAAAGAGCCAAGACACTAATAGCACATCAACAATTAACTCCCATAAGCAAACAACACAAACACTGTTCGCGATTCAGCAAAATGCTCAGCCGAAAACAAAAATAAGCAACGTTCTACACCCCATTGCAGAAAAAACACATAGCAAACCAGTAACACCTCAGCGGACAAGCAATGTACCAAGAAACAATCAGCAAGTTGCCAGATATCTGTACAACCCTGCCCCTGTTTATCCCAGATTTGCACGTAAACGCGGCTGGCAGGGGAAAGTGCAATTAAATTTATTGATCAGTCGCGTTGGCGAGGTAAGCAAAATAAAACTGCTGAAATCCAGTGGTTATAAGCTCTTAGATAACAGTGCCATAACAACGCTTCAACAATGGCGCTTTGTACCAACTCAGCTAAACACTGGGGCAATCGACTATTGGTATATGCAAAACATTAATTTTCAGTTAGATAAAAAAACAATAACCACACCAAAAATTCAGCGACAAGCTAGGAATAATACATGACCCAGATAACGAGTGTGCTAATCAACTTAGAGCCAGTAATATTGTTTGCCGCCAGCAGCTTACTGCTACTTTCCTGTCTTTCATGGTTTATTATGCTGCGTAACAGTGCTCGCATCGCCAAAGCCGTACTCGTTAAACGTCGCCAAGGCAGATTATGGACACAGGAGCAGACTAACATTGCACTGCTGGCTCAACATCGCTCCACCACAGCAACGAAGCTGGCAAAACAATTCTATAAACATTACGGTAATTTTGGCCGGCTCGCCGTTTTGGGTAAACGTGCCCATAGTGATTATGCTCAAGCAAGTAAAACTTCTGCTATCAGTGCTAGTGATTATCTGGCCAGCCAGCTAAAACTTACCGCCAATCAAGCCGTACTACCCTATAATAGTGGCCTAACGCTACTTGCTAGCATAGCGGCAAGTGCGCCATTTATCGGCTTATTCGGCACTGTTTGGGGAATTTATAAAACACTGATGAACCTAGCTAGCGAGCAAGCGATTAGCATGCAAAACATCGCCGGACCCATTGGCGAAGCCTTAATCGTTACCGCCTTAGGGCTGGTAGTTGCCATCCCAGCACTGTTGGCATACAACTTATTATTACGACAGAGTAAAAAGATGCAAAGTGAGCTCAATCATTTTGCCCAACAATGGCATAATTACCTGCTGACTGATATTTTGCCTGCCGAACTCAGCTAACATGGACTTCAACGAGCACAGTGAGATGACTGAACTGGCCGAAATAAATATGACCCCTATGGTCGATGTCATGCTGGTTTTACTGATCATTTTTATGGTGACTATGCCATTTGTTTATCAGTCAGTTGATGTCAGTGTCCCGGAATTAAACACAGAACAAACACAGCAACAGTCTAGTCATCAGGTTAAAATAACCCTAAGCGGTGAGTTATATATTGATAATATGCTAACTTCTCGCCTGCAGTTACAACGGCAACTAAAACATTTGGCTCAGCTCAAGCTCAAGCCTGACATTAATATCAATGCCGACAAACAAGTTTCCTATCAACAACTAATTGAATTAATGGTACTAATACAGTCTTCCGGCTTAGAGCGTATTCAGTTTGTTACGCCAATAAGCACTAGCAGTAACTAGTTTTGATCATCAATATACCACCAAAACAAACATCACTCGCTAAACTAATGTTCAAAATCAACTGCACCAATATATTTTCTTAAACGTAGTTTTTTATTTTGTCGCCACTCTAGATATGCCATATCTTTTACTTGCTCTGGCAATAATCTTGCGCTCTTACCAAAAAAACCCAGCTTATTGCTTTGAAATGGGATACTGGAGCCATTTTTCAAGAGTAGAGAGAGTTCAGTCGGCAGCATTAAACACTGACACTCAAGAAAAACCCCTAAATAAAAGTAGTCATCACGTTTGCCTAATAACAAAAGCGCGGGGCTTTCGTCGATGTTAATGGCATGACTTTTTACAAATTGCGCCCGTGGTAGCCAGTCATTAACTTCGGCAAATAAATAACCACCAGAAAGTATCGGGATAAGCAAAACACCATACATAACAAAGCGTGTTTTACCCCAAAGCTTTGTCGTCAAGCCAAGCTCGGTACCGCGGTTTTTTATCCGTTTTAAAAATATCACTATGCCGATAGCACAAAGCGCGCAGAGAATGAGGCCAAAAATAAACCAGATGATCTTAGTCCATAAGCCGGCAAAATCACCAAAGTGTAAAGGATCAGCCAAGTCTATCCAAATTTCATAAGCCCCTTGTTGATGGGTTTTTCTTAACCACAATACTTCACCAGAAATAGCATCGATATCAACCTCATTAGAACGCGCTCGCACTAAGGGTGCATTAGTAAAACCGTTGATATAATATGGCGTTTCTTGATCCTTTGGGAATACCACGGTAGCAACGGTAAAGTGCTCAAACTGTGCTTTAGCCTTTTTAATAACATATGACGGCGGTAGCTGTTTTTCTATAAATTGTCTTTCTATCAGCTTTCTATCGGTAACTTGCGGTACTTGTATGGTGGCTTCATTAAATTGGAACTCTATACCAACATCTCTCATAGCAGCCTCAAGTAAATACCAAACCCCAGTAATTGCTATTAGCGCAACAAACCAAAGTGACCATAATCCGGCAACTTTATGCAAACTGCCAAAAAATGCTCTGCTACCATTATTAATGCGTAGTTTAAAGAATCCGCGCCACCATTTTTTATAACACACCAGTGCAGTGATTAACGACGCCAATAATATAATGCCAAACGGGCCAACCAAATAAATCCCGGCAATTGGACTTAACAAATATCGATGCAAATCACGAATAACTCGCTGCACACTGGCATACCAAGCTTTCTCCGCAATAATTTCGCCACTGTAGGGATTAAGGTAAACCCGCCGAGCCCCAAGAAAAGGATCTATGGTGCGGGCAATAGACGCAGCATTACCATACATTGGCCTATTGATATAAGTAATTTGTCGCTGAGGATATCTTTTCTTGATGTTGCCCGCCATTGCATCCCAGTTAATGCCTTGTGCTGTTTTTTCTAGTCGTAAATCACTATCAAGCAACCAATCAATCTCATGACTTACCACTGCAATAGTACCGGTAATACAAATAACTAACATCAACAACGACAGCTTAAGCCCTAGCCAACTATGCCAATTCAGCCACATTTTTTTGGACATTTTCCGTACCTTTCTTAAACATAAAAAGCTGTAACAACCTAGGTCGCTACAGCCTTTTTCCACAAGCTAATGCAGTTAGAAGTTAAATTCTGCCGAGACGCGAATTTCTCGCGGTCGTTCAGGGTTAACACCTAGACGGTCTCTTGATTTATAATACTTTTCATCGGTAATATTAGAACCAGTTAAGCGTAGTATAAGCTCTTGTTTATTGGTAAATTGATGACTGTACTTCATGCCGACATCAAATCTGTGATAGGCATCAAGCTCAAAACTATTTTCATTATCTCCCTGGCGACTTGACTCATAAAACCAGCCAGCTTGTAAAGACAGTCCCTCAATTTGTTGTTCTAATAATTGATATTCTCCCCAAAAGCTCGCAGAAAAATCAGAAACACCAGCAGGCGTCTTGCCAATAAGCTCTTTATCATCATCATTTTTAAATTCAGCATCAAGGTACGTCGCTGAAGCAACGACACTTAACTGCTCACCTATCAAGCCAGAAATAGTAAACTCAAGGCCTTGGTGCTCTTGTAAACCTCTTTGCTCAATATAGTTACCATCACTACTTTCAGTTGTAGCGCCACTGCGTTCAATGGTAAATATTGCCCCCGTCACTAATAAATCACCATCAAGGCCTTCCCATTTAGCACCTACTTCATATTGCTTACCTAAAGTAGGATCTAATAAATCGCCACCATTTAAATAGTCTGCATCAACAATACCGTTATATTCAAAACTTTCACTAAACGAGGCATAAAAAGACAGTTGTTCGTTAGGCAAATATACGGCGCCAGCACGTGGGGTTAAATTAGAGTCGGAGTGATTCCACCTTGGATCGCCACTGCCATCAGCTGTTTTAAAGTCATCATAGCGAAAACCAATCATGACACGCCACTGGTCATTAAGCGCTACCATATCCTGAAAATATAAGCCTTTTTGCTCAGTGGTCCAAGCACCGCCAAACTCTGTTTTAATGCCTGGATCAGGATAGCTTATCGGGTTATAAATATTGGTAGCAAATACTTCATTACTGGCTGTTTCGAAGGTGGAGCTATCTTCATCAAGACTATCAATACCAATTAAAATTTGATGTTGCATATCAACTAACTCAAACTCACCATGTAAGTCAGCATACAAAGTTTGAAAGTCATAATCTCCTCCACGACGCCTAGCTCTAATATAAATATCACCGGTTTCTTCATCAAGCTTACGCATTTGTTGATCATAACGATCGCGTTGAAAATTTTGTAAACTATAACCCGTTTGTAACTGCCATTGCTCATTAAAGTGATGCTTTACTTCAATAAGAGTATTTGTAACCTCGCTATTATAATGCCCCCAAGATTGATTAATAATGGTGTTGTAATCCATATCTGCAACACCATGACCAATAGCAACTAAGCCAGTATCTTGAGGTCGATCATCTTTGGTGTAATCATAATTAAAGCTTAGTTCAGTATTATCGGTAATATCCCAAGTTAAGGCGATTGCACCAATGCGTCGTTCTGTTGAAAACTCATCACCATTAGCAAATTTTCGATAGGAGTTACTGTCTTCGGCGACACCATTAATGCGGTATCTAAATCTTCCCTCTTCATCAACAGAGCCGCCAAAATCTACCGCTAAATGCTGTAAGTCATAACTGCCATAGGTATATTTTACACTGGCATGTGATTTCGCCTGCGCTCGTTTGGAAATCATATTGATCATGCCACCAGGAGCTACCGTGCCATAAAGTACCGAGGCAGGCCCTTTAAGTACTTCAACCCGTTCGAGTGTTTCAATAGGGGAAGCGGCTAGATGGAAAAATTTTCGGCCATCACGCAAGTAATTGTTGCCATTACTTAAGCCAAAACCACGTATTGAATAGGATGAATAAGCGCCTAAAAAATTATTGCTTTTTTGCACACTGGCATCATTTTGCAGTATTTGATCAAAACGAAACGCTTGCTGATCTTCCATTAAGGCGCTATTAATAACAAATACCGACATCGGTGTTTCCAGTAAAGACAAGTCCATTTTAGTGGCTGTACTGGCATTTTTCGCGTGATAACTCAACTGACGGCCATACACTTCAATTATTTCAGTGCTTGATACCGTCATATCAGGCAATTTCCCCGGCTTTTGCTGGGGCGCGATATAATAAGCACCCTGTTCATGCATCAGCTGTAACTTGCTACCTGCCAGTAAAATATCAAAAGCCTGTTGAGCGTTATAGTGACCATTAATCGCTTTACTCGTGAGGCCCGCGACTAAATCAGGTGTAAAAGACAAAACAATATTCATCGTGGCTGCCAGTTTATTTAAACTGTTATGCAGGCTGTCTGCGTTTTGTTCAATGAATATTTGTTTTGCTGCTGGCTAGTATTTAGTTGTTCTGCCGGTGCTGCATAAACATTCGTGGCCAAGGTTGAACCGGCCAGTAAGGCCGAAACAATCAGTGATAATTTGCTGCGAGAAAAAGAACTCGGTGTAGACATAAATCCCTCAAAAAAGTTTGGTTAAAATTGATTACTACTTATATGCCGAACGGCTAAATAAAAACCCGTAACTTTTTTCGATATTTATTTTTTATTTAATTTTTAATTTTTTGAAGTCATTACTTTTAAGACAATCTCAATGCGGGAGAGCAATAAATTTTCTTTCCAAGTATTAAACTGAGTAATAAAAATTCATAGTTAAATGGTACCAGGGGTCGAAGTTATCGTTCTTTTTTATGATCACTTGGTGCGCAAAGAAGAAGTAAGATTTTGAAGTTTTGAGTTAAAGTGATGACGTTTCACTTTTAGCAGTTACCTTCCAAAATTGTTGTGAAGGGATTAAAAGGAATATTGACCTGGTCAAGTAAATTCAGTTACCCTAGTTAAGCTACTTTTTCTAACTCATTAATTTTCAATTCAAAATCATTA
>JABSOW010000057.1 GCA_013215465.1 Colwellia sp.
CTCACACTCACTAACCGATATTAAAATTCGCATTGTACCAGTTTTTAACAGCTTGAATTTACATCCTTCATTAAATTCCCGTAACTTTTGCTACTGCAGAACATGCGGTAAGTACTTAATGCATTCATAATTAAACTTATCAAAATTACTAGAATGTAATATTCTTAATTTAATAAATATAAGAAATAAATGCATTTAATGTTTGCAAAATCAAATAGGGAAACTGATTTTTCCCATGGTAGTCTTAGGAATTCCTTGCGCTGGATTACCAAAATTTTCAGCATGCCCAGCAAGACATTCATTGGCAAGAATAGCGAATAATACTGCTTCTTTCGCGTCTGGCTCAATACCCAATACTTGCGTGTTATGAATTATCGTAATCTGTGGAGCAAGAGACAAAATATGCTCCATCAATAATGGGTTATGAATACCTCCTCCACTTGCATACAGAGAAAATTGACCTAACTTTTCTGTACATTGGTTGATAGCTAAAGCGATTATTTCTGCCGAAAAGCGATTAAGTGTTGCTAATATATCATTATGGCTGAGGTCTTGAGTGTTCGATGCGCATTGTGCTCGTTGCAAATAAGCTAAATTAAATACTTCTGGCCCTGTGGTTTTTGGCATTGCCATTAAAAAAAAGTTATTTATTTTCAATGCATTAAGCAAGTTTTGATTGATTTCGCCTTTACGGGCTATTTCACTGTCTTTATCATAATGGAGGCCGCTAAAATGTTGTTGTACATACGCATCCATAATGGTATTACCTGGACCGATGTCAGAGCTAAAGACCACCGAGGGATCAGTTGATTTAGGTAAATAAGTTAAATTAGCTATACCACCCATATTAAGTAACACACGGTTTTCTTGTGGACTTGAGAATAATAAATAATCGCCATATACTGCTAAAGGAGCCCCTTCACCACCAGCAGCAATATGTTTTTGACGAAAATCAGCCAAAGTAATAATGCCTGTTTTAACTGCTAGATGGCAGCTATCACCTATTTGTAAAGTACCGTTACCAAAATCTTCTATACCGTGTTGATGCGCAGGACAGTGATAAATAGTTTGTCCATGGCTAGCAATTACATCAATTTCACCAGCAGCAACCTTCCACTTAGCTAAACATTGATTGACCATTGCACCATGTAAGGTACCTACCCAGGGATTGAGCAAAGTGACTTGTTCTAAATCAGTTTTTTGTTGCGCAAACACCGCTTTTATTTTGTTTTTATAGTTATCATCATAATCAACGGTGGTAAAATTTAATAATTCAACTTTTGTCTTTATGCCAGAATTGCTGATCTTACATAACGCAACATCAAGGCCATCTAATGACGTTCCGCTCATTAACCCTATAATCAATCTCGATTCTTTTTTGCTACTAATAAAGATCTGCTCTATATATTTATGCATATTAATCCAACAATAACCACACCAAACATAGGAATATTTTATAGTAAAAAATAATATATTCAAGGATATTTATTGCAATAAATTTAATTATGAGTTAATAATTAGTCACTCTGGCGTATCGTGAAGTTTGTGCGGATCTTAACTTTAAGATAAAGACCACATTAAAAAACTATGGGAATAACACTAATGAAATCTAAGTTAAATCAAAAAAAACAGAAGCCCCACTTAATTACCCCTATTGCTTTGGCGGTTATGACCGCATTTTCAAGCTATCAAGTAATCGCTGTTGAAGACAGCAAAGATAGTAAAGCCGAAACCGAAGTGATCACAGTAACAGGCTCAAGAATTCAACGTGCTGAATTAGTGTCAAGTAGTCCAGTTGCTAGTATCAGTGAAGAGCAAATTCAGCTTGATAGAGCGATTAATGTTGAAGATATTACCGCGAAACTACCACAAGCCGCAGCAGGTGCTAATAGCACGGGTGCAACGGTAGGTGATTCATTTGGCTCTTCAACAATTGATTTGAGAGGTTTAGGCCAAAATCGCACCTTGGTATTAATTAATGGCACCCGTGCAGTGCCTTTTAGTTTTCGTAATTCCGTTGATGTAAACACTATACCTGCAGGCTTAATAAAACGTGTTGATGTGCTCACCGGCGGCGCCGCAGCTATATATGGCGCGGATGCGGTTGCTGGTGTGGTTAACTTTATATTAGATGATAATTTTAACGGTGCTGAATTTTCAACTAGCTATGAAACAGCAGACGGCGGTAATGAGAAATTCAATATTGAAGCTATTTTTGGTGGTGATATTGGTGATGGCAGAGGTCACATCACCGGCTATGTTAGTTACTCAGAAAGAACTGAGTTATTAGCTGGTGAGCGTAATTACGCCTTAAAAAACAGTGTACCAATGATCAACAGTGGCGGACATTATACCGATGTAGCTAGCGGGAATACCTTTGGAATTGACGATAATGGCTCAGTAGTTGATAGTCGTCAAACCAGTGATTTCACTGCCGACCGTTACTTAACGCAACCGATGGATCGCCTTTCAACAGGTATCATTTTTGATTTCGATGTCAATGATAACTTAACGGCGTATGGCCGAACAATGTACTCAAAGGTAAATGTCAAAGGGGCTGGAGCTAGCGGTCAAACCCCTATTTTTGTAAACGAACAAGTAACGTTAACGCAAAACAATCAATATTTAACTGATGAAATGCGCAATCAACTGACCTTCGACGGCGATGGCAATGCATTAGTCAATGTTGAGCGTAACTTAGGTCTAGGGGTGCAATACACCGATGCAGTACGAGATTCATTACAATTTCAATTAGGACTAAAAGGAGATATTAACGACGAGTTACACTTTGATATATATGGCCAATATGGTCAATCTGATGAAACAGCCACTATTTACAATAATGCGCTACGATACGACAAAAACGGTGCAAGCCGTTTTGCAAATATTGCTAATACCGTCGATATTTTCTCGCCCTCTTTAGATTTTAGTGACTTTAGCGACCCACTTATCTATACCACACGTAATCGAACTCAAAGTGTGTTGTCAGCTATTTTATCTGGTGATTCAAGTGCTTTATTTGATTTACCCGCAGGGCCAATGGAGTTTGCCGTAGGTTACGAATACCGCAAAGAAACGGGTAAGCAAACACCCGGTGACGCATTTAGAAACAGAACCAGTTTCGCTTCTATCAGCGCATTTGATATGGATGCAAGTTTCTCTAGTAAAGAATTTTATCTCGAAGTACTAGTGCCTATTGTGGAAAATGTTGCTTTTGCTGATGAAATCAGCCTTGAAGGAGCCTACCGTATTTCTGATTATTCTAATACTGAAGCTGCCGATACTTACAAGATAGGCATCAACTGGGCGATTAATAGTGAAATTAGACTGAGAGCCAATAAATTAACCGCCTTTAGAGCGCCAAATTTAGGCGAGTTTGCTAGCCCAATTACGGCTTTATCACTATCACTTTTCGATCAAACCAGTGATCAATTTGTTGCACGTTTGGCTGGCCGCTATGATGGCGATCCGTGTTTACTCGGTACAGGAGATGCTACGCAATGTGCTGCATTTGGCGCAGCCGCAGTGGGTACACCTTTTGATTCTTCTACTGCTGAATATACCTATGGTGGTAACCCAGACATCAAACCTGAGGAAGCAGAGTCAACTACCTTAGGGGTAGTTTACACACCTGAGTTTATTGAAAACTTCAACATTTCAATTGATTATTACAACATAACAGTCACTGATGCAGTAAGCCAAATTCAGCCTGGCGCAGCACTGCAAAGTTGTTATATTGACAACCCAAATCTCAACAACCCATTATGTGGCGCGGTATTACGTGATGCTGAAACGGGTTTAATAAGCAAGGCCATTGTTAATGACTTTAACCTGGCATCAATTGAGCAAGCAGGCATTGATATTGCCTTTAATTATTCGTTTGACGCACCAAGTGCAATGGGTGGTAAATTTAAACTGTCGTATCAAGGTAATATAATAACCGAGCAAACACGTCAAAATAACTCAACTGTACCAACAACTGATTGTAAAGGGACCTACGGTAGTGCATGTTCTGGTGATTTCGCCAGTATCTTGCAAGCTGAATATAAACACCGGACAACATTTGATTGGCGTATAGACGAGGTAAGCTTACAACTTGGCTGGCGTAGAATTGGTGAGGTTGACTATGCAGTCGATCGTAGTGAAACCATTACGGCCCAAGACTACTTTGATTTTTCTTCCTCTTGGCATGTTACAGAAGAGGTGGCGATTAACTTTGGTATAGATAATCTATTTGATAAGAAACCGCCAATACCATCTGTTGGCGCAAACCATTTCAATACCGTAAGTGATTACAGTGTAATCGGCCGTACATTTGGTATCGCAGTACGATACACCCCCGATTTTTAAAAAACAGCTGACAAAGTGGTGAGCATTGACTAAACTCACCACTTAAAGAATGATAAATTTAGTCAGTTTAGTTAAGTTTTATTTATTAGTATTCTCCCTAGCCCCCTTTGCAACACATGATGTTCATCACAATGGATAATTAGTAGTCAAATTCAACCTTAAACAACAAATAAGCAAACATAATGATGTGAATAATGTCATTTCGTAGGTAGAATTGCGTCAATCATGTCAACAGTCATAGTTAATACCAAATGCAATAATGAATTAGTCAATTCGTTACTCTAATTGGTATAAGTTGTCTAGCAAAAGGTAAGTGAAGTTTATGGATTATTTTGAACAGTTAGGTGTAAGTAGAGTATCGACAACCATCGAGATTAAAAAAGCCTATCGAAAGCTCGCTAATAAATATCATCCGGATAGAAATGATAGTACTGAAGCTAAAGAAAAATTTCAATTAATTCAACAGGCTTATGATGTGATTTCCGATCCAAAAAAGCGCTCTTTATACTTAAAAAGCAACTATACCGTGATAACTGATCCCCGAGTAATAGCTGATTCTTTTTGGCATAGTGCCCTAAATTAGACTTATCGTTAAACTCTCCATTAATTTTTTTAGTCGACTTTTCATTAGGAAACAGTGAATGCAACCCGAAACAAGCTTACCTGATTATTTAACCAATGATTTTTCTATGTATTTAGAGAATATGATCTCATTAGCTGATCCTGATAACCCTGATTTATTAGCAAACTACTTGTCTAATTTATTTGAACAATTAAAAGAAATGCCTTTATTATTTAATGGCATGGTTGATCAACTCGCCATGGCGATATCAACCAAGGTTAGAATTGATAGCAAAAACCTAGCAAAAGTTGAACTGACAACAGAGCCTTCTTGGGATGAAATAAAACCTTTCGTGGGAGTGCACGCTGATGCTAGAGCCTGTATTACTGAGATAATGACCCACGCAGAGCAGGATTTAAAAAACGCCATTTTACTCATACATTTTTATAATGGCTATGATGCTACCCCGTTAAAATCTACCGAAGACGAAAATGAAAAGTTCGATGAGTATGAATATAATGATTATGATGAGAATTACTAAGCCTTATAAATAGCTTTATAAATAACGAGTATAAAACCTAAACGTAACCAATTTACTAATAGATAAGTTTTAAGGAATCACCTTGAAAAAAAACGCATTAATTCTTGCTAGCGATATTATTGAACAAGCACAGCATAGTGGTAGACGAGCAGGTACCTCATTAGAAGCCATCGCTTCTGAACATGGTGATGAGACTATGCTTGCGGTGTTAACAGAAATGGATATTTTAACCGTTGCTAAAATTGTTAGAGAGCACGACGCGACCATTCCTTCTATTGCAACTTGGTTAATGGACGCTGAGTCAATTAAGCAACTATTAAACGTTGAGCCATCATATTGGCAAAATATGGATGAAGATCATGTGTTTTGTGCGCAAACTGAAGCACACAGTTTATTAACACAAATATTCCTCTCCTCTGATGATGAAGAAAAACAATTAGAAGTATTAACAGCCATTGTCGAAGATGACTTTGGTCTTTTATATTTATCTTTACCCTTTGTTGGTCACGATTTTTCAGCATTAGAAGAAGATGAAGAACAAACCTCAGGCAGCATTGAAGAATTGTTAATGAAAATAAAATCGCTAAGTGAAGAAGCTTATCGTGAAGTAATGGCGGTAAGCACTAATGGCACACTCGACAATATTGAAAATTCGTTAAAACAAAATGCCAATAAACAAAGAGTGACTGCCGTTGAAATGGATACCGACGACATGTTCGCGCCACTTTAATTTATTAGGATTGATCAATGAAAATTGCAGCGTTAAGAAATCACCCATTTCTACTTTTAGTGTTAAAAGACGGCGAAAGTGACGGCTATTTCCCCCCCGAATTTATCCATAAAACTAAGCAACAACTAGCCGATATGTCTTTGCGGATTGCCTCTGATAACTTGTCGATAATTTATGCCGATCAAATAAAAAAAGGCTGTGAAATTGTTCTTGGCATGAGCAACTTAGGGCTGTTAGCACTGTGCGATAATGATACAGAAAAAGCCAAAGATATTATAAAAACCCAAGGTATCGTTTATTGCTTTAGAGCCGGCTGGGCAAAATACGCTCAATTAAAAAAAATATCTCCCACATACTTTGAAAGTATCTCACTCAGTAGTTATGCATTAGCCATTAATGATACTGCTGATATAAGACTTATGCATGAGGCATTAGTAAGCGACGGCTATCAAAGTGCTATGCTTTTACAAGTTTATAAGAGTATTGCCGCAAACTATTGCGCTAGCACCCTACTTATTGATACTGATGAAGACGTGTTAATCTTTGAATTACAAAAATTTCTTAATACCGCAATTGCCTTGCTTCTTATTGATTGTGACAAAAAAGTGTTTACCAATACATTATATCAGCAGTTGAATACTTACCTTACCAATACAGATAAAGCTGCGCTGCTTGTTAAAGTAGACACTTGTATTGAACGCTTCAGCCAACAACTACCGCTGTTAACTAAAGAGTACTTACAAGAAATAGGTTTATTAGATTTTAATGAGTTAAAGGGTATTATTAATCAACAAGTTAGTATCTCTATTTATATCCCAGAAATATTAGAATTACCTATCACTGTTGCCAATGAATTGAATGATGATTTTGAGGGCGGCTACGACTTTCATGCTGATGATGAAGATGATATCGCTTATTTAAGACCAGACGCTCCATAGTAAAGCACCAAGGTAACGCTCAAGGATAAAAGCGCCCTACGGTGTCTCCAACTGACGGGGGTGAACTTCCCTATTTTGAAGATTAACGTTTGGTTAGCGCCCAGTTAATACATAATTATCCGTTTTAAATGAAAGCTTTAATCTAGGTATTTCTATTGCGGGGCAACGATTTACAATCATAGTGATACCACTTTCTAACGCTAATAATTCTGCCTTTTCGTCGCTCACTCCTAGTTGTGTCCATATACAGGTAATATTCGCTTGTGTAGCCTCAACAACGATATCATACAAATACTTAGACTGGCGAAAGACATCAAGCATATCAATAGCTGATGGTATATCGCCTATACAAGGATAAACCTCACGGTTCATGATTGTTGTGCCCTCAAGAAGAGGGTTAATAGGGAAAACTTGATAACCCTCATTCAGTAGAAATGCCATCACTTTATAACTATCTCGCTCTGGTTTTGCGCTAGCACCTATTAAGGCAATAGTTTTGACCTTTTTTAAAGTAGTTATAATCTTGTGATCTTCACTATTAGAAAGATAGCTAGTGTCCAACATTAAAGTCCTTGCCATTGTGGGGCTCTTTTATCAAAAAATGCGCTTACCCCTTCTTCACATTCATCTGACAACATCGCTTGTAACATCGCTTTACTTGCTGAAATATAAGCACTTTCTATAGGCTCTTCTATTTGCTGATAGAAAGCAAGTTTACCTGAATGAATACCAACCGCTGATTTTTGTGCTATTTTATTCGCTAGCTTTTCGGTTTCTGCTGTTAAGTCTGCTATTTTTACCACCTTGTTCACCAATCCGAAACGCATGGCATCTTCGGCACTAAACATATCACCAGTTAATGCTATCTCCATTGCGTGCTTACGGTGCATGTTGCGCCCTATGCCAACAAGCGGAGTAGTACAAAATGTGCCTATATTAACGCCCGGCGCACAAAACTTAGCTTGGTCTTGAGTAATCGCTAAATCACACATAGACACCAGTTGACAGCCCGCTGCACTCGCCGTGCCTTGCACGCAAGCAATAACAGCTTTAGGAGACTTAATAAGTGACATCATTAGTTTGGTACAGTCATCTAAAACAGTTTTGACGCGTTTGGCGTTATCAGGCTCACAGTGCTCTTTTCTCCCTGACATTTCTTTTAAATCATGACCCGCGGAAAAAACACCACCTTCCCCTGTTATCACAATAACGCGCACGTCATCATTATTATTCGCTTCATTGATATTTTCATGTAAAGCCCTCAACATCGCTGATGATAAAGGGTTTCTTTGTTTCGGACGATTCATAGATAACCAAAGAACATGGTTTTTGATGTTTGCTAAGACATAAGGCTGATTTTCATTATTTTGAGTCATGACTTTCCTAATTATGATTATTTATGATTTTATCCCAATTTTAATTACCATAATAAAAATTATGGGTATATTAAGGTATATACAGCTGGCGAATAAAAAGACAATTTCTGCCTGATTAATATCGCACAATTTTAAGATATTAAAAACAATAATAATCATAAATAGGGTTAATTTAATGTCGCTCGTAAGTATCATGTATTTAGAAATACTATTTAACAAAGAATACATTACAAAACATAACGC
>JABSOW010000058.1 GCA_013215465.1 Colwellia sp.
TTAATTACCTCAATGTATTATATTGAGATCTGATCGTGACTAAAGCAAAAAGTTCAATTTATAATGATCTTGCCGTGATGCACAGGGTTATAGCGGCAACCTTTAACTTGCCGTATTAAATTACGCTTACTAAGCGCAAACATGGAATGACAGTGCCTTAGCTATATCTACTTCACTGTTTATACCCGTACCACTTGAAGATGCTCATTTCAGGAAGACTGAGCAATTCATATTGGCTTAATGCTGACTTTCATCGTTTATGCCTGCGCCGCCATCTGGGTTTTTTCAGTGTCAAGCGCTAGAGAAAGATGTGCAGTCTCACCCAGATGATTATCAATGGGAGCGGGCTAAACGCTTAGGTGTTTACCAACCTGCTATTCATTACGCGCTGAAACGCACCCACATCACCTTTTAAAAAACTAAAACACCCAAGAGCTGACGAAGAAGAACGATTAAATTTTCAACGTCGCATCGCGTGTTATGGTCAAGGTAGTGACCTTTGCATGATCTCTTACGGCAATCGCTATTACCTTGCTCGCCAAGCAGAGAAAATTCTGCAAGCGCAAGGGATTTATTGTCGCGTCCCTCTCTGTCAGACTTGTTGTCGCGCTTAATATTTAATCATTTTAATTAAGTAGAGGGTGTGGATTAACAGTGAAACATTATTCAGACGCTAGTAAGGCAATTTCACCCAATTGAATCAAACGACCATTATCACCACCGATGCTATCACCCTCTGGTTGAGTATTTTCAAAAATAAATTGATAGTACTGATATGCAGTAACAGCATCATCAATATCATAATGGAAAGTTGTCAAACGCTCCGGACTCTCTGGATACTGATCTACATCCAATTCAACCCAAATTGTACCATCAGTTGAGCCTGATACTGTCCATAACGTTGGATCACGATGTTCATTATCATTACCGGTTGTTACACTGTATTTATCTAAAACGATTGCTTCGGGTAATTCAAAGGTTATTTCCACATCTGTAACTTCATTGATAGGAAATAAATGAGATGCATGGTCCTCTAACCACCATGTACCTTCAATAAAAGCATTAAATTTTTTATTAACATTATTATCAATTAACTTGTCTTCTCCTTCATACGCTTCCCAATCAGGAATAACAACCGTAGTAGCATTCGTTGAAATGATCACTCCATCGTCAATAGCAAAATTTTTAAAACCTTCGACCGGTGTTGGAAACGGCGGCTTTATGCCTTGTGTTGTTAAATAGTCTTGATATTCTTTAAAGACAATAGTAATACCTCGATCGTCGCCAAATACAGCTTTAAAGCCAGCATCAAAGCTCCACTCTTCTAATTCACCTGCGGCTTTATTAAATAAATAAATAAAATCAGTATCTAAATGACTCTTTACTACCCATTCTAAGAAGAACGATGTTTGATTATAAGCATCATCATTCCAGCTATCAATCCATTTAATACCACCCCGTTTATGTTCATTAAAACCAGCTTTAATGCGCATATAGTCAGCTAAACCTTCTAAATATGAGTGATATTCAGTACCTGAAACGTAATCTCCAGAATTTGGCGAATTATTATAACCATGGGTTAATTCATGCCATAACATACCGAGTACTTCATTACGTAATGATTCATCCCCTTCCGCGACTTTATTAGCGAGATGACCAACATCCATCAGTAAGATCATATCTTCATCTGTGCCACTTTTAGCTGCAGGGAAATCATATTCTCCCGTTTCAAAGGTAACCGTTTTAAATAATGGCGCTTCTGTTACATCTTTGTATAGTACTTGTGCAACAGCTAATGAAATATCATGAATGACTTGTTCTATATCTGGCATTACCCGAGTAAAGGCTGCTTGTCCTTCGTGTTCCGGCGTATGGGCAACTAATGTTACCGCTGGTTTTACATAACCCGCCCATGGGTTTTGCGAATCCCAAATATGCACAACTTGCTCTTGTACCAATTCATTTGAACCTTTGTCATTGGTGGCAACAAGTGTTACCGATTTAGCGCCTAGAGAGGTGAAAGTAACCGCTGGATTTCTTTCTGTGCTTGTTGCCGGTTCGCCATCTTCAAATGTCCATGTCCAACTCGTTGGGTTGGCCAATGAGCGATCCCAAAATTGTACTTTTCCACCTACTTCACTACGTGACACATTACTGGCAAAATCAACTAAAGGCGCATCTGCGACAACGGTTAGCTCTATTTCAGCTAGTTGGAATATGCCTGCCGCTGTTTCTGGATTGTTGGCAAAGCTAAAACGATAATGTTGATATTCAACTTCATTTGTCGGCAATTCAAAGGTACGTTTTTCACCACGACTACCAAAACTTTGACCAGAGCGACTATCAACCTCAGTCCACGTTGTACCATCAGTAGAGCCTTCTAAAGTCCATTCTGCTGGATCTCGTTCGGGAGCATCATTACCTGAGATTAACGCATATCCTTTTAAGGTATAAGCTTTTGCTGCACTAAACTCGACCGAAACACTATTACTAAAAGATAAAAATTTAGAGCCATCATTACCATCAATTAAATTATTGACTCCTTCTGCGCCTGGTGAGTCTACAGAGTCTGGTGAGTCTACAGTACTACCTGAATCTATGGCCATGTTACGTAAAAGTGAATCAGCATTATTTTCTTCGATGTGTTTTGGTGTAACTTCTAATGATTTGTCTGAGCCATTGCACGCTGCTAGCGTCATTGATAATACAACCATAGCAATTAGTGATAATTTATTATTTTTCATAATTTTCTCATATTTATTTTTAAAAACTAAGCATGTATAAGCGTTACTCTGTGATTATTATTGACGAGTAACTCACCTTATGAACTTAAAATTTTACGACTGTACCTAAGTAAAACATACGGCCAATACGGCTATAAGAACTGGCGGTAGCTGTTTGCGCTTGACCATTTTTATATCCTTCAGGTAAGAAAGGAGGATCTTGGTCGAAAACATTATCAACACCAGCATAAACTTCAATCGGTGTATCATTCCCAAAGGTATAACGTACTTGTGCATTGTGAATAACAACGGCATCTATATCATTGTTGAAGTAGTTAGCATCCTTATCGTCATAAATGCTTCCTTGAAAGACTGTTGTCCAGTTAAGAGTAAGATCTTCATAACTGTAGGTGGTACTAAAATTTCCGCGTTGCTTGAAATACGGTAATTCATTTAAATTATCTTCCCAACCCGAGTCAGGTAGCGCTTTAGTTTGATGCTTAGTGACATAGTTATAAAGTAGGTTAAAGTCTAAATCACCGAATTCTCCCATAGGATATTTGTAGGTTGCCTCTAAGTCATAACCCTCAACTTCACGGCCCGCTAAATTAAAGACGTAGTTATAAGTTGTTTTAATAACACCTGTGGTGCTATCTCTTTCAATGGCACGACAAAAATCTGCCAATCCTTCTAAACAACGCTCGGCTTTATAATCATTCCCTACACCAGTTATAATATTGTCGATAGCAATACTGTAATAATCTAAAGATATTGTTAAGTCATCAACATATGATGGCGTATAAATAAAGCCAATAGTTGTAGTTTCAGCGGTTTCAACTTCTAAATCAGGTGAAGGGCCAAAAAATGAATAACGCTGTACATCATCATCATCAGGGTCACCATCAAATGCGCCGCCATCTTGAATTGCATTAGCAATGGCAGGAATAGCTCTACAGGCTGCTGCATGCTCGGCACTAGCACCATCATCTGCCGACGTTAGTGTTATCCCATCACAAGGATCGACACCTGCAAGACTTAGCCCTTGGCGAGTGCCACCATTAAACATATCTGCAATGGTAGGCGCTCTAAAAGCTTCTGAATACTGTGCTCTAAGCGTAATATCATCATTAATTTCCCAACGTGGTGAAATTTGCCAACTTTCATTGCGACCAACATGGCTATAGTCTGTGGTTCTTCCAGCAATATTAACGCTAAGTGACTTAACAAACTTTATATCAACTAAAATTGGAATATCTACTTCGATGAAGAATTCATCAACCTCATATGAGCCTTCTAAACTGTCAATTTGAACACCGCCGGTAAGGCCTGATTTTGTCGCTGAATCTGGGTGCTCTTCAGCATACTCACTACGTCTTTCATAACCGGCCGCAAAACCAACACTACCCGCAGGTAAAGTAAAGAGATTACTATTCGAAATAGAGGCAACGAATGTTTCTTGCTTTAAAGTGCCATCAAGAGTGGTCAAGTTTGTCCAAAAATTTTGCATTCCTTGGGTAAAAGGTTCAAATACATTGGTCGGAACACACCCAATTGCTGCAAATGATTCATCACGACAAACCGCTTCACCGGTATCAGGGTCAATAATAACATCGGTGGCTTTTTTATAAGCCACTTCGTTAACATCATTACCAACCTGATCATTAGTTACATGGCCATAGTTATAGCTTAACTCCCAATCCCAGTCTTCGGCAAATGTACCATCAACACCTAGTACGAAGCGCGTAACAATACGTTCCGCATCGAACCCACCTTGACCAAACTCATTAAGTCGACCACGATATTTGATGACCTGACTATCATTTTCTGCAAGGGCAATATCTCGTAGTTCATCAGGTACAAAAGGATTGTCTATGCTAATTTCTGTACCACGATATGCTGAGCCAATGGCGTATAGATCTGAAGGGTTTGACGTTTCTGTTTTCGCATAAGTAAATTCAGCAAAAGCGCGAACATCATCGTTTAGGTAATAGTTTGCTAGCGCATTGAAGATAGTACGATCAATTGGCGTAGATATTGTTCTGCTATCAGCATGTCGATAACCATCGTCTTCTACATTCCAATCCCCTACCGCGCCGTTGTTCCAAGAAACTTGCTTATTGCCAATATCATAGCGCCATGTTGGCGCATAGGTACTTAAATCAGCAGGATTTAATACTTTTTCACCATTTACTGTTCTTAACCTAACACCGGTAATACCACGGTCTCTTGATGCCAAACCTTCGGCGGTTGATCTCTCAAAATTGACAACAACATTACCTTTATCTTCAGCAAAATTGCCCCCCATGGTTACACGAATTAAGTCACTCTTATTATCACTTTTACCCGATTGACTAGCACGAGCTTCAACGGCAACACCTTCAAAATCATCTTTTAAAATGAAGTTAACAACACCGGCAATCGCGCCAGAGCCATAACTAGCAGAGCCACCACCAGTAGTAATATCGATTCGTTTCACTAAGGAAGTAGGAATTGAATTTATATCGGCTAAAATTTCACCTACATCACTTGACACATACCGGCGACCATTAACTAAAACTAGCGTTCTTTCATGACCTAGGTTTCGTAAATCAACGGTATTCATACCAGTGTTAGCATAATTAAAACCTGCCGACTCATTAGTTAAACCACCCGCAACACTGGGTAAGTCAAGCAATGCATCCATCACGTTGATATGACCTGTTAAAGCAAGATCTTCAGAACTAATTGAGATAATTTGGCTTGGAGCCAAAGCATTAACTGAACGAATACGTGAGCCAGTAATGGCAATTCTTTCAACTGTTTCATCGTTGTCAAGCGCATCCTCACCATTAACCGCTTCTGCTGCAAAAACAGATGTTGATAACACTGCACCAATAACAATTGCCAGCTTGGATAAAGAAAGCGATTTATCTTTCTTATCGTTTACATGTATATACATAATTTTTCCCTTTTGTATTAATTTATAATATTACTCCGAGGCACCACAAGGAACGTTCCAAAAATAGGGGATAGCAAATAGCCCTATCCCCTATGAGGAAGATCCAATGTATGTGAAGGTTTTAAATAAATAGAATTAAAAGCTATACAATGCTCTAAAGTAGTAATACCCACCACTAAAGCCCATCACAGACGTTACTGGGTACTGTGCCCCAAGTTTGTCTGCGAATGGATTTTTGTTAGGATATTTATCAAATAGATTTTGTGCCCCAAGAGAAAGGCTCAATTGTTCAGTCGCTGCGTAGCTAAGCTCTGCATCCACAGTAACAGCAGAATCAATATCAATAGGCCAATCACCTACTTCAGCATGTGCTTCATAATGCTCACCAAAGTAGACAAAACGTACAAAACCATTAATATCGCCGTTAGTGTGCTGAATAGTGAACGTACCCTTGTGGTCTGGAAGGCCATCTTCCATTTGACGCACAACAGTTTCACTAACAAAGTCTTTATTCCAATTGTCAATGCTAGTATCTGTCCAGTTATAAGCTAGATTGTAGTTTGTTTCGCCACCAAACATATCCATACTATAACTTGCAACAACATCCACACCTTGCGTGGTAGTATCGAAATCATTAGTAAAGTATTTAACACTATCAAAACTGCTCGCATCAAGAATACCTACAGACTCAAGAAATTCAATATCATCATCGGTGACTTTAAAATCTTTTGAAAGCGTAATGCGGTCTTCCACTTCTACATTAAAATAATCAACGGTAATAAATAATTCATCAAATTGCATGACGATACCAAGGGCATAGTTGGTTGAATCTTCTGGTGCTAGCTGTTTACCACCTTTTAGTAAAGAGATAGGGTTTGTTGGTGATAAGGTCGCTTGATCGACAAGTAGCCCCTCTTGATTAAGGGAGGTACTTACGTTACTAGCATTACTTTGTCCAACGGTAGGCGCTCTAAACCCTGTACCTAATGAACCACGAAAAGAGAAATTGTCATGAACTTCCCAGTGCATGGTTAATTTAGCAATACTTGTTGAGCCAAAGTCACTGAAGTCTTCATATCTTGCCGCTGCACCTAGGCGAAAGTTTTCCGATAAATAAGCTTCGACATCAACATATGCAGAAACATTTGAACGTTCAAATTCACCGGCATGTTCAGGTTTAAAACCTGGAAACCCATTCGAGCCAACATTAAAACCTTGCTTATAAAGGGGTAGCGATAAAGTTGTATCTCCTAATGAATAGGAGGCAACATCACCCGCCTTTATCTCAAAAGATTCTTCTCGATATTCTAAACCACCAGCTACATTTATATCATCGTCTAACCAATTAACTGTTAATGGGTAAGACAAATCTAATGTATAACTCGTATCAAGCTCAATATATTGTCCAGGACTAAAATCTCGAGGAGAGTCTGGTCCCATAGCTGAATTTAAGGTATTGGTTATTGAAAATTTTGAGGCATGACGCCCAACAGATGCGCTTAAATCATAATAGACACCATTATCGAATTCCCCTTTAGTCCCTATTGCTATTGCCGTATCGACCACTTCCCCACCAAAATGTGGTGTAAAACCACCAGGAATATTTTCATAATGGGAGAAGCAGTTTGGATCATTTCTAATATTTTGCAGAGCGGTGGGATCGGGTGCATTATCAATAATATTAACAACTGGGCATGCAACACCATCATCTGGCGTTAAATCACCAACGAGTAGAGTATTGTTTGGACCGCCATAAACGCCACCACGATTGTTAGGATTACGAAAGTAAAAACTACCAATGACTTCTTTTTCGGCCCAATTACCAAATAAGTAAAATTCTTTGTTATTGCCTAAATCCAAACCAATATTACCGAATAATTTGAAGTTATTTTTAACTTCAGGATTCCCCCAAATTTGTGCAGAATTGGCTACATCGGTATTTCCAGCGTCTACCAGTGCTTGGGCATCGGCACGTTGTACTGAGCGATTGGTAGGCTTGTTATCGCTAACTTCAAAACTAAAGTTAGCAAAACCTGCATCAGTAAACGGTAAACCAATGTTACCGGCTAGTAGATTACTTTCGCCATCGCCTTTATAATATTCACCTCGCTGATATTGAAAAGAACCGCCTTCACTATCATCTTTTAGTTGAAAGTTTATCACGCCTGCTATTGCATCAGAGCCATATTGTGCAGCTGCACCGTCTCTCAATACTTCAACTTGTTTTAGCGCAATAGCAGGGATTACAGAAATATCTGGCCCATGGGCACCATTGTTAACGCCACCAGTTGTCCATGTTATCACTGAGGCTCGGTGACGTCGTTTACCATTAACTAAGACCAAAGTATTATCAGAGGGTAACCCTCTTAGATTAGCTGGCCTAACCATGGTGGCGGCATCATTAATCGATTGTGTATTAACGTTATATGATGGTACAACTTTACTTAATACCGAACTAATATCACCAAAGCCACTACGAGTTAATTCATCAGCCTTAATAATATCAATAGGTACCGAAGAATCGGCTACTGAACGTGGTGCTGATCGCGTGCCTATTACAACAATACTTTCAGTGTTATCTCTTTCGATGTTTTTATCTGCGTTTGTAGAATTACTATCAACTGCATATGCAGTATTAAGACTAAGTGCAATGGTAATTGCCGACGCTATTTTTTTTAATTTCATGTTTTCCCCTAAACCCAAATTAATGACGTTCCAATAAAAACCACTACACATATATATAATAATCACACAAAGCATAGCTGGAACGTTCCAGTATTAACTTATACTATTTAACTTTAGAGTCAACAATTTTTTAATAAAAAGCTATCAAACATTAAAAACCATTTACCCTTAAAATTTATCAGTCATCACCTAACTTATTTCACTGATATTTACATAGGTGAATATATAGAAGGACAGTCTTATGGTATAAACCTCGCCCCAAGGGTTTCGCTTAGGCGAAATTCGCTACACGAAGATAGGTATATTAACGCCGTGCGCGACTTTAAAATTTCGTGATTAAGGTTGAAAAAGGCATGTTCTAACTTTATATAGTAATCGCCA
>JABSOW010000059.1 GCA_013215465.1 Colwellia sp.
GAGCAACCAAACAACCTTGAACCGCTGCTACCATGGAATATTGAGCACGGCTAGGTGCCGTTCCCTATACGCTTACAATATTATCCATTAATAGTTCCATTTCTTTTGTGTTGTCATATATGATAATGCGGTTAATTGAATTATCATATATGACAACCTATTTTTTGTTAAAAAATGAACGAAGGAAAAGAGAAGGGTACAAAAAATTAATATGATGTTAATGGTCATAGTTATTTTTTAAATTATTAAACTATCGATAAAATATATTATCGACGGTTTTTTATTGCCTATACTTCGATTGAGTGTAGAAATTCTCCAATTTGCCTAACGACTATATTGTCAGATCACTTGCCATTAAAGGATCAACTGTTAACTGCAGCTATCGAGTAATAGTGATGATTCATTCATGATTATTCAGATTAATCTGATTGTACATTTAAGGCATAGTCAAAGTGTACGTTCATCATTAATTGCTATTGTGTTCATTTTAAGTTGATTTTAATTAACTGTACGCATATTCTTATGACATTCAAGACTTAAAGTGAACACTTTCCGAGGAATAAATATGAGTGGTAAACAAATTGGCTATATTCGTGTTTCGACAATTGAACAAAACACGGAACGACAATTAAATGAAATCTCACTAGATGAAACGTTCACTGATAAGTGTAGCGGTAAAGACACAAACCGTCCTGCTCTGAAGGAACTTATAAAATTTGTTAGAAAGGATGATACTGTCCATGTTCATGACATAAGCCGAATGGCTCGCAATACCGAAAACCTTCTTGCACTTGTTAAAGCGTTAACTGATAAAGGCGTTAAGCTTATATTTCACAAAGAATCTCTAACGTTCACTGGCGAAGATAACCCAATGCAGCAACTGATGCTAACAATGTTAGGTGGTATCTATCAGTTTGAGCGTTCTATGATGCTGGAACGTCAACGTGAAGGTATAGCAATAGCCAAACTGAAAGGGAAATATAAAGGCAAACCAGTGAATATTGTATTAAATGAAAATATCCGTGCACTTGCAAAAGCAGGCACTAATAAATCTAAAATAGCTAAACAGCTCAATTGTTCTCGCACAACAGTTTATAAGGCTCTTTCTAACTAGTTAATACCTCAGACCCTGCACCTCAATAGTACATTATACCACTTGCTGTTATATTCTTGAATAATGTAGATGCATGGTAATAAGTAACCCCATAAATACACAAGCTATATCTGGTTGAATTATATAGGAAAACATGAGGTTTTCGGTAGGTTTAATATCTCCATGACCCAATGTTGACCATGTCAGGATACTGAAGTAAATATCGTCGATTCAATTTACTTGACCACTTCATAACAAAAGGTATAGTTTTTTGTGATAACTTCCCTTTATCTTTCTATTTAACAGAAAGATATGAGATAGTAAGGTAATATTTTAATATCTCATTTATTGATAGCGTATATGGATAAGAATTGTATGGAAACAACCACTGTAGAGTCATCGGACTTAAAAAAATGTGTTACTAACTCATCATATTACCCTTTTTCAGAGCATGGCTCATTAATTCCATTATTAGACGATGGAAATATTCTTTTTGATTTTTATATAAAAGCTAATAAGAGAAGGGATATAAAACAGTTTTGTAAAAAAGTTAAATGGAAAGATAAACCTGATCTTCCAAGAGTAGTAGATGATCCTGCGTTAAAAGAACTTATCCGTTCTATGTGTAACTCAGCAGATGCACGTGAAAAACTAATAAGACGTGACAATGGTTGTGAACTTTTCCATGTTATTTGGGCGTGGTTAAGGGTTGAGTATAATGAACTTTTTGAAAAAATATCTAATATTTGCTTTAGAGGTAAAGGTAAAAATAAAAATTCAAACTATTTTATAGACATTGATAAGTTAAAAGAGCTTTTAGTAGATGAAGAGGCTAGTCTAAAAGATAAGCTACCACTAGTTTATATAATTACTGCTTTTGCAATGCTGCAGAAAAAAGAACGATTTACTTTGGGCTTTGAGATTTTTAATAAGTACCCAGACTTAGCCTTAGATTTTATGAAACTCAATAAAGAAACTGTTGATGTTTCAAATATACCAGTTCAAAAAAAGTTACAAACCCATCCTAAAAAGTCTACGCCTGTAGATCGACCCATAAGCCAACACTCTAATAATAGGATAATCGTAAATTCAATTGAGGAGTTAATTGAACATCAAAGAAGTTTAGAAAATGTTATGGCTGAATTCCTGCTTTTGTCTGGCACCTTTTCAGAAGATATAAAAAAATTAACCGCTTTAAATTGTTCAAAGGATTTTACTGATTCAGGAAGTATTACCTCTGTTTTGGAAGCTTTACAATTAAATAGAGCAATAATTAATGACAAGACTGATGAAATAAGAAAACTTCTAAACCTAGGGTGTAAGCAGCCTAATTGCCAAAAATGCAATAACTTTGGTTTATATAAAATTATAGAATTAAGAGCTGAAGATTCAATTCAAAGTATAATCAAGAAAGGTGACTTGCAAAATAAACAACTAAAGAAGTCATTGGATAAAGTAAGTTCTGCAATAAAAGAGGTTGAAGAACTAAAATTAAAAGAACTGCAATTGACAGCTTCAGCCAATTTAAAGGATGATTATTTTCAAATTAAAATGAATGATAGTAGTCCATGTGAATTAATTGATGAAGCTGAATTTTATCATCAGTATGTAAATAATTTAGAATTGCAAGTTGATGATATATTAACTAAATCTAAAAATAATATAATTACCAATATTGAAGAACTAAAGTGTCAAAAAGGAAAAGTCCAGTGCAAGGAATATCTAAAAGAATTAAGTAGCATAAAACTTAAAATATCTAATGCCAACACCTTAAATGAACTTGAAATCATTGAGGGTCATTTGAAAGAAATTTTAATAAAACATACAGATCATAGTGATAATATTCGGGAGATTTCTCTTGAACTAATGGGTGCTAATTCCATTAATTTAAAGCGTTTATTAGAGCTTTGTTCTTTGTTGGTTATTCAAAAAAAATCATGCATTGCTTTTATGCTTTTATATGCTTATCAAAATAAAAGCGAAGAGTTATCTGAAAATTCAGAATTAGCTATTGAACTTTTGATAGACACAACTTTTAATTCACAAAATAATGGCCTCCCTCAGCAAGTATTATTCAATCAGTTATTCGCAAGGCCGAGAGTTTTTAACTATTTAAATAGCAATTTATCCAATAATGAACTGTCAGAACGTCTAATTATAATCCTTGTTATGTCAAGTATCATGGGACATACAGACTCTGCAGCTATGAATTTACTTCAAATAAATGCCTCTGAAATATGTCGACTGAACTTACCTAAATACTTAGAAGAATTGGTTGTCGCTATGATAAGTCAACAAACTATCAAAGTAGCTAGTGAAAATGTTTTAAGTGTCATAGCTTCTCAAGAGGAAGTCATAGAAGAAAAAATAGCAATTGAAGATGGTAAATACAGGCATACACAAAGAGGAGGTAAACATTTTGCACGTTTTGAAGCTTTGTATGTATATCCAGCCTTAGAAAAATTTTGGAAAAGCATCTTTAAATTAATAAAAAATTCTGATTTTAATAAAGCTAAAACTATACTCGATCTAACTAATGTTTCTGATTGGTATCAACAACTAGTAAGTGAGTATGATAAACCTCTTGTTGATCACCGTCATTTTTCTACTGCAACAAGAAAGTTTATGGAAAGCTTTCTTGAAAGTATAAAAGAATATTTTTCTTATTCCAAAAGTGAGTTTGGAGACGGAAGTGTGGTGTATGTCGAACCTAAGTTCATTGGTTCATTAGAACAGTGGTCTGGTGGAGATAAAACTAGAGTATCTTTAATTGATAAGATTAAAAAATTAATTGACTCAAAAAACAGTGAGGAAGTGGAAAAAACATTTTTTCACTCCATAATTCAATGTCCTCAGATTCTATTAAATTGCCCGAGCTTCATACTGTGGTTAAGAAAGCAGCGTAACCCTTCTGATTTAAGTGATTTAAGTGATTTGATGCCGATAATATTAAGTGATTTATCTATAGAAGATCATTTTAATGTAGCCAGAGATCTTTATTTTAATAATTTTTCTTGGGAATCGATAAGTATTATTATTAAACCTACGGATAAAAAAGCTGCAAAAGGTTATCAAGAAAAGTTTGAGATTGATAAGAAATTAGTGTTAGAAAAAAATTATAATGTTAAAGAGTTAAATGATAATAAATTAATTACTTCATTTGATGAGTGCATAAAAGAAGGAAGGATTCCAGCAGCTTATAAAATTATTGAACAATGTGATGAGGAAATAGATGACTATGTAACGAACGAAAAGGATATTCTCTTAAGTTTTGTAAATGAATTTTTATCTTACCTAAATAATATTAAAGAAGAAGCAGCTAAGTTAAATATGTCTGAAACTTGGCTAGATTCAGTTTATATGTTTGCTATGAAAATAGAGAGGGAGTTACGTGGATTTCTTCGTAATGATACTCCTAAGGAAGTATCGGATTTAGATAGAACTAGAGTAAATAATGCTATTGAGGCACTCAATTCGATTGTTGATTCATCATCACATAGCTTTGAGGAAGTTGAGGTTTATTTATCAAAACAGAAAGTTGTATCTTATGATTTAGAAAAGGTTAAAGGTATTTCTCTTGAAAAGTGCCCTGAACTAATTACTCTATGGGATGACTTATCTTCTAAAACACTAGTCGATGAAATAGAGATAAAACGGGTTTGGAACCAATTTGTTAAAGAGTTTGCTAAAAACTTAAACCTGTATCATGACCAGAATGATGAAAAGAAACGTTTTGGTACTCTAAGTCTAAGTTCACTTAATTATACCTTTCCCATTTATCAAACCGCTTTCTATAAGCCCCAAAGTGAGTTCCTCAAGCGACCAGTTAGGTTATATCTTTATAGGAGTAATGTGGATTTACCAGCATTAAAAAGACTTGAAGCGGAACTTTCTAGTGAAGACTCAGTATCCTTATTACATATTGTTTTTGTTCCTCAAGAGCACATGAAAGTAGAACGATTTTTTAAATACGATAAAGGCTTTAAAAATTTTTTACTGATAAATGAAGAGTTCTTACATAAAATTGCAGCTGAAGATAATCATGAAGTTCCTTTAAGACAGGCTCTTCACGCATCAGTTTTGGACTTAGCTAATTCATCACCATTTGTTTCTCAAGGTTATTGCCATCAAAGTAATAATATTTATGTTGGCCGTAAGGATATACTCCAAAAGCTACTAAATAACCCACAGGCTATGATATGGGGGGGGCGAAGGATTGGTAAAACATCGGTCTTACATGCTTTAGAAAACGCCTTAAATAGGCGTAATTACAAAGTTGCTTATGTTTATGTTGATATACAAGACAATGGTGATCCTGATCTAGCAATAGCTCAAAAGATAGCTTTAACTTTAGATCTAGGTCCTGTGAAAAGTATTGCTGTTTTTGAAAAAAAGATTAGCTCGTTAAGGCGTAAAGGAATTAAAGTTGCTTTTTTAATTGATGAAGTAGATGAATATATTAAAAAAAGTAGAAATGTTTACGGTAGTGAATTTCCATTAGCAACAGTATTAAGACAGTTGATAATGGATGACCCAGATAAAGAAACATTTCTTGTTTATTCAGGCTATCATCAGCTTTACTATGAGGCTAAATTAGACCAAGAGAAAAGGCGAGTTGGCCACCCCTTCATCAATATTGCTCAACAAATACCTATCAGGGATCTTACTTATGATGATATTAATGAGTTAGTTAAAATAGGGTTTGCAGATATGCTAGGTATCAAGGTACATCCCGCTGTTCCTCGATTAATAGCAAAAAAGGCATCACGTCACCCAGCATTTGTTCAGCAGTTTTGTCGATGTTTATTAGAATATGTATCTAATAGAAGAACACCCGGTACACCTGTGACTATAACAGTTAAAGATGTTGAGGCTGTATACAATATCAACGTAAATGTAGAAGGGGGGGAACAAGCATTTATAAATTATTTCAATGAAACGTTAGGATATAATTTATCGCATTTAGGGCATGCAATTCTATTGGCTGTTTCGGATCCTGAATTTAGTAAAAAAAATATGAAGGAAAAATACTTTCTTAGTGAAGATATATTAAGTCTTTTAAATGAGTGGTGTAGTTTATTGCAAATCCAAACTCCCAAATCAGAACACTTCCATCAAACTATAGAGCTATTGGTTATGACTAATATGCTAACCCAAGATCCAAATGTGCATGGTCGTTATAGGGCAACATATCCAACTCACTTAGATATTCTTAAGCGATTAGATAAGATAAATAAAAGTGCAATTGAAGATTCATTAAAGAAATATGATCAAAAAGAGCGAGAAAAAGGAGTACTACTATGACCTCAAACTTTGACTGGCTTGATCGATTAAATCGGGATTCTAAGGGAATTTGGGGGGTTTCGACACAACTCAACTCTAAACGAGGAGGCCAATGTGTAAGTGACTCTTCTCCAGTTGATTGTGAAACTGAGGATATTCATATTGTAAATATTGATGGTGTAACCAAATTTCAGTCTTCAAGTCATAATACCACCGATATGAACCTAAAACGGTTGGCTGAAAGTGCTTTGATTTCGGCAAACGAATTTGAACGCTCCTTTGTTAGAATAGTTATACATGATTTCCATATTGCGAATGCAGAAGAACAATGTTTTCTTATCAAAGAGTCAAGGGCAATTCAAGAAACATCAAGCAGAACCTCCTTTCAATTTGTTTTTTGTGGTCAATGGAGTTATTTCTCTTTTTGTAAAAGTTATTACGAACTCCACGGTAAGACTTCTTCACCTGCTGCAGAATATAAGAATATCTTATCTGTTCCTCAGGTCAGTTTAAAAGATGTTAAACTTCTTCTTCTTCAAAAGAACCTAATCTCATCGCAAGTCACAGAAATAGAGAAGATTGCGTGTGAATTTCTTATTGAATGCACATCAGGCAATGAATTTATTACAGATAAAGCGATTGAATATATCAGTGATTCAGATGGCACTTTGGTTGAGAGTATCGAGCAAGTAATTGATGAACTCATGGTATCTCCAGACGTTATCAAATATGTTAATGATGGGGTTCGTATACTTGATAAAGAATCGAAAAGTGAATTATCAAAACTACTTCAAGTTCATAGATTAATTAGAAATAAAGATTCATCTATTACAGAGTGCCTTTGGGTAGCCGGATTAGTGAGATCTACTAACTTAACTGGAAATAAACACCAAGTACAAATAGCGGGGCCTATAATCAATACGGTATTGAGAAATATTGCAACAAGTGTCGGTTTAAGATCTTGTGCACCAGCAAAGTATTTATGTTTAGAGAGTAATGTTATCTCAGCTCAGGTATATCGTAAAGTTGCTGAAATTGAAAACTTATTTAGATGTTTAGTTGTTTCTGGTTGGTATGAAGAGTTAGGTGAAAACTGGCAGGATAACTTACAAAAAGTAAAGACACCCGCTCATAGCAAAAGTGAAAATGAAGAATTAATTAACCTAGTACTTAAATGTATAAAACAGGAGTTTCCCCAATTAGCTTCACCAGACTCTAACAATGATGATTTATTGGATAAACCAAAATCTAGTTCAAGAAGAAAACCGAAACAGGAGGGTATTCTAGACTCCGCAAAAAATTGGCAAAGTAGGCAAAATAATCACCATGGTGTTGAGTTAGGTAAGAATAATTTAATGCATTTTTTAACTACCGCGGAATTAAAAAATGTACTCACGTCAAAATATAGTGGGATGGTTGGAGAAGATAAAATATTTACAAAAAAAGAGTTTTTGCTTACCACACTAGATGAGTATTTGGCTATTAGGTCTGCTGTAGCTCATAATCAACCGATAATGTTAGCAACTATATCTCGATTAGATGTATTACTAAGGAAAATTACCGACTGGATTAGCGTATTTATTGATAAAGAGTTAGTAAATAGTAATTAGTATTTTCTAACCTATATAAAACAATTTAGAAGCACCGATAAGTGTAATATAGCTTTCAATATCAGTTCGTCATAGTGTCATTGTTAATTTGCGACTAAAATAATATTTCTATGGCACTTTAGGCTTGTTAATCCTAAAGCTAAATTACATTTTTAGGAAACAACCCAGTTATTACAAAGCGTCAGTCGGTTGAGGGTACAATGCAGGGCACTTCAATGAGGTTTTGTTTATTTTACTTTAAAATCAATCTGTTAGTGTTGGTGGGCAGCATGATGTAGTTTACCTCGCCCCCTATCAAGCGCAACTCGACTCAAATAAAAAGGGAAAACCCCCAACAACAATTAACCCCAAGGTGAGCTACTCAGCCGTAAGCTCACCTTGTGGTGGTATCCACTTTTCAAATTCGCAATGTAAATCGGAATATAGTAAGCGTATAGGGAACGGCACCTAGCCGTGCTCAATATTCCATGGTAGCAGCGGTTCAAGGTTGTTTGGTTGCT
>JABSOW010000006.1 GCA_013215465.1 Colwellia sp.
TAAGGAAGTCAAACTATGTAAAAACAAGTTAATGTGAGTATCCACACAAATTGCATGATAACTAATTGTTAAAGAAAAGAGGTCTTAGTCGCATTCGCTAAGTACCTTTGCTGCTTGGTTAACGTTGCCGTTGCCCCGAAGCAGGATGCGTATAATACGCTTCCGAGTTTTGATGTCAACGTTTTTATTAATCTTTTTTAAAAGTTTTTTCAAACTCTTAAAAACATCATAACTTAAACTAAAAATAAAGGTTAAGTTAGCTTATTCACTTCAAAAGCGAGGAGATAACTTATCAAAACATCCAGTTGGTAAAGCTTTTTGGCTGAACCCCTTAGAACTGGAGCGCATTGTATAGATCAAGCCGTAGGGATCAAGCGTTATTTTCAAATTTGTTTTTGTTCGATTAAAAATCGAGCGTTAAAGGCAAAAGAGCTTAGCTTTTGGCTATTATTGGTGCATTTCTGTTAGTCGATATCCCTTTGTTATTACCGATAGCCTGATTTGCATTTGATAATAATATCATTTACTGCCGATAAACTTTCAGAGATGAGTACATTTCGTTAAATAACTTATTTCAATTTGATCTTCATAGCTACGAAAAATTAAAAAGTGATTGAATATACCGCTAATTTAACCTAAGTTGAATTGATGAGTATAATATTTATACTCATCTATAATGAGCAAGTTGTAAACTTAGCGGCAAAGGAATTCATATGTGTATTCGCAATTCAGCTTTCATAGCGATATATTCTGTTGTTATGTTTAGTACAAACGATATATAGCAAAAGATATTGCCATATATCGTTGGCTTGGTGAAAGTAATGTTGTCCACTTTAGTCAACACCAACCACAACACGACAATTATTCACAGTTGACCACGTTTGCATCGTATAAAGCAAAACAGCTTTCAAAAAACAAACAAATGCCATCCGTTAATAAGTAAATAACGCAGCATGAATAAGAACAAAAAAAATAAAGTGATCGCAGAAAAAATTGTACTGCTGCTCAGCTCAACATAAAAATATTAAATTCATTTAGTAAGGTTTCGATCATGGATGCCGACGGAAAAAGCAGTGTATTAACAGATAAAGACAAAAAAACTCAAGTTAAACTGAGTAATAAGCATATAGCTTTATACTGTAAAAAATTGAATAATGAAGATGGTTAACTCCTCACTTATCGTTACCGCCATATACTTATAAATATAGGGCGGCTTATTCGATAGCCACTAAATAACACTTAGTTAAATACTAGCTTGCCATCTTCAACGGCAATATTAACAGTACTTCCTGCGGTAAATTCATTGGCGAGTATTTTTTGTGCTAACGGGTTTTCTAACCCTTGTTGAATAGCGCGCTTTAAAGGTCTTGCACCAAAGATTGGATCAAAGCCTGCTTGTGCAATTAATGTTAACGCTTCTGGACTAACTGCTAATTTCAGATCTTGTTCAGCTAAACGTTGTGCTAACCCTGCTATTTGAATACCGGCAATTTGCAGAATTTGCTCCGCTAATAAAGGATGAAAGACCACGGATTCATCAATACGGTTAATAAATTCAGGTTTAAAGTGATTACTTACTTCATTCATAACTTGAGTTTTCATTTGTTGATACTGGCTATCATCACTAAATTGTTGAATTAAATCTGAGCCAATATTCGCAGTCATAATTATAACGGTATTTTTAAAGTCAACCGTTCTTCCTTGGCCATCAGTTAAACGGCCATCATCAAGTACTTGTAATAATATATTAAAAACATCAGGATGGGCTTTTTCAATTTCATCCAACAATATTACTGAATAAGGTTTGCGGCGTACGGCCTCGGTTAAGTAGCCACCTTCTTCATAGCCAACATAACCTGGAGGTGCGCCAACTAAACGAGAGACTGAATGTTTTTCCATGAATTCAGACATATCAATGCGTATAAGTGAATCTTCACTATCAAACAGAAAATATGCCAAGGCTTTAGTTAACTCAGTTTTTCCTACTCCTGTAGGACCTAAAAATAAAAATGACCCTATTGGTTGATTTGGATCTGCAAGCCCGGCCCTTGATCGTCTAATCGCATTAGATACCGAGGTAACCGCTTCACCTTGACCAATAACTTTTTGATGTAACTCTGCTTCCATGTTCAGTAATTTGTCACGTTCTTGCTCTAACATTTTAGCCACAGGTATTCCGGTAGCTTTGCTAAGAACGTCAGCAATTTCAACATCTGTTACTTTGTTGGCAAGTAAAGTCATTTCTTGCATTTCTGCCTGACTAGCTAAATCTAGTTGTTTTTCGAGTTCAGGTAATTTGCCATACTGTAATTCAGACATGCGATTAAGATCACCGCTTCTTCTTGCCGCTTCTAGCTCAATACGTGCTTGTTCTAATTCTTCTTTAATGGTTTGTGTGCCGTATAATGCGGCTTTTTCTGTTGTCCACACTTCATCCAATTCATCATATTGTTGCTGTTTGTCAGCTATATTATCTAAAATGACTGCCAAGCGTTTTTTTGAAGCATCATCGGAATCTTTTTCTAAGGCTTTTTGTTCTAACTTAAGTTGAATTAATCGGCGCTCGAGTCGATCTAAATCTTCTGGCTTTGAGTCCATTTGCAGACGAATACTAGAAGCGGCTTCATCAATTAGGTCAATGGCTTTATCTGGCAATTGTCGATCACTAATATATCGATGTGATAAGGTAGCCGCTGCAACAATCGCCGGATCGGTAATATTAACGTTATGATGCAATTCGTAACGCTCTTTTAAACCACGCAAGATAGCAATAGTATCTTCAACACTTGGCTCTTCCACTAACACTTTTTGAAAACGGCGCTCTAATGCAGCATCTTTTTCAATATATTTTCGATATTCATCTAACGTAGTTGCACCAACACAGTGGAGGTCACCTCTTGCCAGCGCAGGTTTTAGCATGTTACCCGCATCCATCGCGCCATCAGTTTTACCGGCGCCAACCATGGTATGTAGTTCATCAATAAATAAAATTATTCGCCCTTCTTCTTGCGCAAGCTCATTCAAAACAGCTTTTAAACGTTCTTCAAATTCACCACGGTATTTTGCACCGGCAACCAAAGCGCCCATATCTAAAGACAGAACACGTTTATTTTTCAAACCTTCCGGTACTTCGTGATCCACTATTCGTTGCGCTAAGCCTTCGACAATAGCAGTCTTTCCGACACCTGGTTGTCCAATTAATACAGGGTTATTTTTTGTACGACGTTGCAATACTTGCAAGGTACGTCGAATTTCATCATCGCGACCAATGACTGGATCTAATTTCCCTTGCTCTGCCAGTTCGGTTAAATCAACGGTAAATTTTTGCAATGCTTGGCGAACATTTTCAGCGTTTTGATCTTCTACTTTTTTGCCACCGCGTATATGGGCAATGGCAGCTTTAAGCCGCTGTTCATTGGCACCCAATTCTTGCAGGATTTTCCCTAAAACGCCCTTATCTTGAAGTACTGCTAACAAAAACATTTCTGAAGAAATATACTTATCTGACATTTTTTGGGCATGTTTGTCACATAAATTAAACAATTTGCCTGACGCTGAAGATAATTGAACATCTCCGGCAGAGTCTTCAACTTGTGCTAATGATTTCAGCGCCTGTTCAACTTCTATACGTAAGGTACGCACATCTATACCGGCACTTTTTAATAATGGAATAATGGAATTTCCATTCTGATTTAACAGTGCCATCATTAAATGTATTGGTTCGATAAATTGATGATCACGTCCTAAGGCTAATGACTGAGCATCAGCAATAGATTCTTGGAATGATTGAGTAAATCGGTCTAAACGCATAAATGCTCTCCTGCCATATTACTGGGCTTATTTGTATTGAACATACTTTGAAATAGTTATTCATAACATTAGGACGCTAGCCTACTTTTTCAATGGTTGATTAGATACAACTTTGATTGATATCAAGTAAACTTAATTTCATTGATGAATTACAATAAACTGATAACAGTTGCCATGCGGCCAGTAGTGGCATTTTTTCGATAGGAGTAATATTTTTCAGGTTGAGAATAAGTACACTCTGACAAAGTGCTTATCTGCTTAATACCTAAATTATTTAACTGTAGTATCGCTATTTTATGTAAGTTTGCAAAGTATTTACCATTTTTTTGCTTACTAAACGCCTGAGAAAATACACTTCCTTGGTCCACAAAGGCCTTTTGTACTTCACTTCCTACCTCAAAGGCTTCTTTACCAATACAAGGACCTAGCCAAGCATAAATTTCATCTGCCGCCGTGTGCATTCTATTTAACGTATTAGCAATAATATTGGCCGCTAATGGGCGCCAACCGCCGTGTATTGCCGCTATTTCATCGCCTTGTTTTGATATTAATAAAATAGGTAAACAATCAGCGGTCATTATAGCTAAAGCAATGTTTTTTTCACGGGTCACCATTGCATCAGCAATAATAGTTGCTTTAGTTACCCTTGATATTTCGGCCACCGTATTGCCATGCACTTGTTCAAGCCATTGAATAGTCGTTTTAAAGGGTAATAATTCTTGTAAATATTGTCGATTATGCGCAACTTTCTTGGCACAATCACTAACATGTAAACCTAAATTAAAACTCTTATGAGGGCTATTGTCATCAGCAGAAATATTACCGGGTGATATACGAGTGGTTTGTATCGCTAGCACTTTATCATTAAGGTATGAACTTTCTAATTGAGAATGCACCGGCCATTGAGCAAATTCAATCGCTGAATTTGCTCTATAATTCAAAGTTGCTAGGGTTTGGTCTTTAATACTTAGTACTCATCTTGAGCATTAAGCTTATTATCAGCTTGCAGAAGCTCAACTAATTCAACAAAATCATCCGGTAAATCAGCATGCCAAGTCATTAATTCCCCCGTAATAGGGTGATATAAAGATAACATTGCGGCATGTAATGCTTGACGCTTAAAACTACGTAACTTAGCTAACAACTCTGGTGTAGCGTTTTTAGGTGGACGTGGTCTACCCCCGTATCCTTGATCGCCAACAAGTGGATGAGTAATGTGTGCCATATGTACGCGAATTTGATGAGTACGCCCAGTTTCAAGACGTAAACGTAAACGCGTATGCAGGCGGTACTTTTCCAGGACCCGGTAATGTGTAACTGAAGGCCGACCTGAGAACGTAACTCCCATCAGTGTACGTTTAGTGGGATGGCGTCCTATGGGTTCATCGACAAGACCTCCTGCGGTCATCAAACCATTGGCTACCGCTTCATATTCTCGAGTTATTTCTCTTAATTGCAACGCTTCTACTAAATTGGTTTGTGCTGCAATAGTTTTAGCTACCACCATCAAGCCAGTCGTGTCTTTATCTAAACGATGCACGATGCCGGCACGAGGTACAATTTCTATTGCCGGGTAATGATGCAACAAGGCATTAAGTACTGTGCCATCAGGATTACCAGCACCAGGATGAACAACTAAACCTGCAGGTTTATTAATTACTAAAATATCATCATCTTCATAGACAATATCTAATGTTATATTTTGCGCTTCAAAGCGCTGTTCTGCTTCGATTTCGGCATTAATAGCAATACTTTCGCCGCCGTACATTTTTTCTCGTGCACGCACTAATACATCGCCATTAACGGTAACACTACCAGCTAAAATCCAATCTTTTAACCTTGATCGTGAATAATCAGGAAACATTATCGCCAAAGTTTGGTCTAAGCGTTTACCTAAACACGAATCAGGAACAGTATCTTTATGTTGAATTATTTCAGCCATTAAACTCTCTTTAAATTTTTAACGTTGTGCAACTCGTCATTGTACTAGCTAAAATGCTAGGTTAGAATGCTTATACTAAAGTATGCACTAAGTAGATTAGTATCATTTTACCCTTTTTATTAAGGGCTTTCATACTTATTTAACCTGAATAAAAGGCGTAATAACAAATTCTATGGAAAAATTGACCACAAAAATAATCTTTATCACATTGGCGCTTGTTTTGGCTGGCTGTTCTTCATCAGAACAGGTACTTGAAAAAGTACCTGATAAATCTGCGCAAGCATTATTTGTAGATGCCCGAACAGCACTAGATAACGGTTTATATCAAAAGGCTATTTTAACGCTAAGCGCTATTGATTCACGCTTTCCTTTCGGCCCTATCTCTCATCAAGTGCAACTAGATTTAATCTATGCATATTATAAAGTGGGTGATTCAGCACAAGGCATCGCTTTAACTGATAGGTTTTTACGACTAAATCCAAACAATCCTAATGTAGATTATGTTTATTATATACGAGCATTAATCAATTTATCCACTGAGGGTAATTTATTTCAAGATATTGTGGGTATCGACCGTTCTGATAGAGATCCTAGCGCATCCCGTGATGCCTTTAATGACTTAAAGCGAGTAGTGACAGATTACCCCGAAAGTAAATATGCTGCAGATTCTCGTAAACGCATGATTGCAATAAAATCACGTTTAGCCAAATATGAATTATCCGTTGCTAACTTCTATTTAAAACGTGAAGCCTATGCATCAGCGGCAAATAGAGGTAGATATATTATTGAATATTTTAATCCTAGTCCTGAGGTAGAGCCGGCATTGGAAATAATGATTGAGTGTTATGATAAACTTGGCTTAGTTGATTTAAAGAAAAACACCTTACAAGTATTAGCCGCAAATTATCCAAACAATTCATTAATTCATTAATTAGTAAAGTTGCGAGTAACGAGTTACGAAGTGCCTAGCCATCAGCAAGGTCTCTTCGCTACTCGAAACTAATAACTCGCAGCTTTTCTATATAGCTTCTTGGTTTTCTTCACCGGTTCTAATCCGAATAATACGCTCAACATCGGTAATAAAGACTTTACCATCACCAATTTTCCCTGTTTGTGCTGTTTCTACAATAGCATTCACACAACGTTCAACATCTTCTTTGGCAATAACAATTTCTAATTTTACTTTAGGTAAAAAATCAACCATATATTCTGCGCCACGATACAATTCAGTATGTCCTTTTTGTCTACCAAAGCCTTTAACTTCAGATACAGTCATACCAGTTACACCAATTTCGCCCAGTGCCTCTCTTACATCATCCAATTTGAATGGCTTAATGATAGCTTCAATTTTTTTCATAATATTTCTCAGTTAAAAGTCAATTATTAGTTACTAACAACATTACAACGCGTTTATCATTATATTTCAATAAGCAGTTGTTATTATTTAGCTAAGACATTTATTTTGGTATTATGAGCTCACATTCGATATTTCCATAGCTAAGTAGGAACCCCATGGATCAGCAAGCAATTATTGATGAGATGAAAGTGTTACCTGAAATTAACATTCCATTTGAGATTCGTCGTCGTATTGACTTTATTAAATCAACATTAGCAAATTCAGGCTTAAAAACATTAGTGCTTGGCATTAGTGGCGGGGTTGACTCTTCGACTTGCGGCCGTTTAGCACAACTTGCCATTACAGAATTAAATGCCGAGCTAAAGCTTAATTCAGACAGCGAGAATACGTTCCAATTTATAGCTGTTCGGTTACCTTACGATGTACAAGCGGATGAAGATGATGCGCAGCAAGCATTAAATTTTATTCAACCTTGCCATTGCTTAACAACAAATGTACTCGATGGTGTAAATGGTATCCACCAGCAAGTTATTAACGCGCTTTCTGGGGCAAACTTACTATCGGCATCAAAAAATCAAATAGACTTTTCTAAAGGCAATGTGAAAGCACGCGCACGCATGGTATCTCAATACCATATTGCCGGAATTATTGGTGGTTTAGTTTTAGGTACAGATCATAGCGCTGAAAATATTACCGGATTTTTTACTAAATGGGGTGACGGTGCCTGCGATTTAGCACCACTGTTTGGTCTTTCTAAGCGACAAGTAAGAATGTTAGCTAAACATTTAGGCGCGCCCTCTATTCTAGTTGATAAAGCACCAACAGCTGATTTAGAGTGTCTCGCTCCAGGTAAAACTGATGAAGATGCTTTAGGTATTAGTTATGATCAACTTGATAACTTTCTTGAAGGTAAAGAAGTATCAACGCAGGTACGTGATCATATTATAAATATCTATCAAAAAACTCAACATAAACGCCAGCCAATACCTACTATTTATGATTAACACTTATTTTAACTAGCGAGCAAATTATAACTAGCAAGATCCATTTTTTTTAACTATACCTAATTCACAAGGACGTTAACTAAAATGGATTTTTATGTTTAAGCTCATAGCCCCAATCACCCTAAATTTATCTCTTAAAGGTTTCACTCTTATAGAGTTAATGGTTTCTATTTCTGTTACTTCAATACTCGCCGCAATGGCCCTCCCTAGCTATAGTGATTTCATCGTAAAAATGCGTGTCGACAATGAAATTTCTCAATTATATCGTATGCTACTTATTACGAGAAATGCCGCTATTAATAGTGGTCACAAAGCTATTATTTGTCCATTAGATAATAGTTTTCAATGTACCGCTCAATGGCAAAAAGAGCTTAGTGTTTTTGTTGATGTAAATGGCAATAAGAAATTTGATGCCAACGAGAAAGTAATTAGCATAAGAGCTGAGATTAATACTGGAGATAAACTTGTTTACGGAAAAGGAAGAAAAAAAATAACCTTTAAACCAACAGGGCAACTTAGCGGCCTAGCCAATGGTACTTTTAGATATTGCCCCTCAAATTACAAAAAATATTCCAGAGGAATTGTTGTCGCACGCTCTGGTAGAGTCTATCAATCAAGCGATATTGATAATGATGGTATTGATGAAAATAGAGGAAATAAACAGATCAACTGTGAATAAATAATTGCAGCGGTCAAAAAAACAAGCACTAGCGACTTAGGCCATAAAATGCTATAAATGTTAAAATTCCAAGTAGTATGTAATGGATGTATTATGGATAACATTAGTAGAACTCAACCCTTCAACATTTTTTCTTCCTACCGCAAACATGGCTTCACCTTAGTCGAATTAATAGTAGCCATTGCCGTTGTCGCCATTTTATCTACCATAGCATTGCCAAGTATGAGTAACTTTTTAGTTAAAATGCGAGTAGACAATGAAATCACTGAAATGCAGCGATTGTTATTAACAGCAAGAAACATTGCTATAAATACCGGGAAAAACACCACTGTTTGCCCTCTTTCAAATGGCGTATGTTCAACCAATTGGCAAAATGAAATTAGTATTTTTACTAATGATGCAAATACATTAGCAAACAGTATTTCATTTGCAGATAATGATGAATTAGTAAAAATAAAGGAAGCAATAAAATCAGGCGATAGATTGCAGTTTACCAATGCTAGTGTCATTTATGCTCCTTCTGGGCAACTAATCACTGCAGCAGGGACTTTCCGCTATTGCCCACAAGGTACTACTGATGAATCTAGAGGCATAGCTCTTTCAATTTCAGGCCGAAGTTATATTAGTTCAGATACCGATAACGACGGAAAAGATGATGACAGAAACGGTAACGAAATAGTTTGTATTTAAATGACTATTCTAATAAATTCAGTTTCATTAAAATATAACTTGGGTTATAAATCAGTGTCCTGTTTCCGCATCAACTATTTTGGCTCGACGGCCAGTAAAATCAGCTTTGAATAAAACACATTCATAAGCTTTGTAAATTTTAACTTTTTGTTTTGAGCCAGGCACCATGACTTTGTGACCGGTGATTGATTTTGACAAGTTTGATACTTTATTTTGAGATACATTCCAAAAACTAACCATTTCTCCGCCGCCAATCAACTCAACAAAACATTTAGCATCGACTTTTTTATCTTGCTTGGTAGATGTTTTAGCCTCAAGGTCGTTGCTAATGATAAACAATATAATTGGCAATAATATTTTAATAAAAGTAGTCATGCTATTTCTCCCAACAAGCGGTTGGTGTCTTCACACCTAATTCATTAATTTTTAAGTTTGTACAACCAGTATCATTGACTTGATTATTTTTAGCCACTGCTTTTAAAGTAAAACGAGTTGTGCTTTGGGCAGATACCATAATTCGATAATTCTTTGATGCTGTATATATTTTTACAGAACTCTTTCCTAAACCTTTCATATCAGCAGCATACGATCTTGTATCAACAAATACTTGTTCTTGTAAATTAGCAAAACGCATTAATTCTCGTTGTGCCTCAGTACGATTAGAACGAATAACATAGTCAGTATACGATGGGTAAGCAACCCCAGCTAAAATTCCAATAATCGCGACAGTAATTAAGAGCTCGATTAAAGAAAAACCGTGATTGAGCTGTTGTTTTTTCATAGTAAATATCCTTAAACAATTCTTTACTAAAGCTTTTCTATTATTGCTCTTCAGTTATATAAAGGTAAGTACGCATAGTTTTCAAGTCAAAGTCTACACCGATAATTTTTCGACCAACAATAAGGTTACCAGTAACTTCGGATTTAGGATCATCAGGGTCATCAGGTAATACAATTAGAGTAGGTGAGCCTAAGAACTGTTCACTAATTAGTGAAATTCTATCTGATCTATTATCAGAACTTTCTGAAAGCCAATTATACCTTTTAGTCCCTAATGCTAAATCAACAGCGTATAACCAACCTTTACCCGATGGCGGTTTACAATCAACTAATTCTGCGGCAAACTCTGGCGGTGTGAATGTGGTGTAATAAGCTATTCCATTAATCACTATCGCCGCTGAAGTACTCTTTTCACCTGTTTGAGTGAGATCAATAAACCAACCAGATTGTGCACTTACCTCTAGCGCTAAGGTTTCTCTTGCTTGGCTAGTCATTGTCGCTGCAAAGCGATCAGTGGTAAAATTAAATAAATTTGATTCCTCAATTACCGTTGGCGTTGAAGGAGTTGTATCAGCAGTAAAGGTTTGGGTTTTAATATGTTCATCTTTAATCATAAAGAAACTGTCAGCGGTATCTGTACCTAACGGGTTCGATCTATCGCCACTACCAATTAATACTGCATCATAAGGTTTTTCTTGATGAACCGTAATAGTTTTAGTCGTTCCATCTTCATCAGTAACCTCTGTTTCAATGGTTTCAGCAATAAAAGTTCTTACAATTGAAGGCTCATAAAAGAAACGCCTGTCAGTAGCATTGGTATCACCACCTAAACTCGCTAACTTAAATACTGAAAAGTCAGCTTTGCTATTACCAGGCATATCAACACGCCATACATTTCCGCCTGTATCGCCAGTATAAAGCCTGTCAACTAAGCCATTGCCAGTACTGTCAAGTAAACCAATACTCGATGGAATACTATCAGTACCTGAAAAAGTAGTATCTGCACCGGTAGGTGCCATACTCCATTTTAATACACCTGTTTCAGCATCAACCATATAAACGGATAAACCTTTGTGATCATCTGTAGTACCTGGGCCATCACTATCTTTTTGGGTGTCATAACCTCCGCCAAAGAAAAGCACAGGGCTAGCAATATTGCCACTTACATTAAGTTTCGAAAAACCAATTTTAGGCTGCGACCAGGTTTGACCTAAATTTTCAAAGCCAGTACTGCCACCTTTTATATGCCACATTATACTTGGAGAATCTGGGGTGCTGATATCTAGCGCATAATATGAATCGCCTCCACGGCGTAAACCGAAGAATATCCATACAGTATCAGTACCATTAACTACCCCATCACCATTTTTATCATTAATATAAGAAGTTATTTTGCCGTCAATACCATAGATTTTATCGGCAGAAGAAAAATTATCTCGTAATCCTGTGATATTTGGAAATAACTCAGTTGGCATAAAAGCCCACTTTTCAGAAACAGTATCTCCTGCATCTTCAAACATATGCAATGCCCCCGCGTTAGTCCCTATCACAACGCGTATACTTGTACCATAGTTAACCACTAAAGGCTTTGAATGCAGTGGGTCACCAAAAACATCAGCACGCATATCAGTTTTATTACCATCCTTATCTTCATCATCGACATCCATGCCTAAGTTCCAATTAAAGTAATCAGATACATCAACTAATGCTATCCCTAAGTCATCAGCAAAAGTTTGTTCCTTGCCGGTTAAAGCATCTGTATTTAATAAGGCTAATGCACCACCCTCACCAATATCACTCCAAATCACACGGTCTTCAACATCTTGTGTTGCAAACCAACCAGCAACCCCTCCTTTTGCTACTAAATTACCATCAACGGTTGTAGACCAAAAACTTTTAACTAAAGGAGAAAAGTGCCCAGTGTCTTCATTAAGTGCTGGTAAGTCGTTTGCGCCAACTTGAACACTATCAATAACCTTATATTTCTTTAAATTACCTTGCCAACGCGGACCATTTTGCGGGTCAAACATTGCGTAATAGACAGAATTTAACGTTTCAGTTCTATCAAAATTATTGGCTGCTACCGAGGCAGAAGTTAAACTATCATTACTTGGAGCTAAACTACGTAATGTACTTTGCAGTGCTGAGGTTAATTGTAATTCATCATTTGCTGAGAAATACTCTCCACCACCTCGTTTAGCTGTCTCAATTAATATACCTGCGGCATCCTCAGCCCCTTGACTAAAACCTATGGTATGCGTTGATACCGTCTGCACACCATCAAGAATTAAATTAACATCGTAGGTGTTCATCCAGCCTGCTAGGGCTGGTAAATAGTTTGCTGTGATTCTCGCATCATTATAACTAGAATTATCAAAATTCTCATGAGTGCCTGTAAAGGTAATATTTTTAAATGTAGGGTCGCCATTAGCATCAACCCCATTGGGTTCTTTCGACGTTAATGCCGTAATTTTAGTATTTGCTGCTGCATCTTGGGTTGGGATACCATCGGTGATTAAAATAATGTAAGCTTTGTCCGTACATTCATTAAAAGGAGTAATATATTTATTACTACTTACAAGAGTAGCGTCAGCTATAGGTCTAGTAGAGCTTTTAGCATCATCACCATATTCAACTGATTTTCCAGCAAAATACTGCTGTGCTTCATACGCCGACTCACATAATGGAGTATTCCAGTAAGGGGTAAGATCATTATCAATGATACTAATAAGACTCGCTTCATTCGTCGCTGTCATCTCATTAATACCAAAAACTATACGACCACCATTATTGCTCCAAGCATGATCACCAGTATTTTTGTTAAATATTTCTAAGCCAAATTCTATGCCATCAGTCGTTTCAATTACATTGGTGATACTTCTTATTGCTGTTTCTAAACGACTTTCCGTAATTTCATCTTTAAGCACACTATGATACCAGCGCAGATAATTTGCTGTATACAAGGTAACTAAAGGACCAGACCAAGTAACATTTAGCTTGGTTGTATCTGTTGTATGATAAACAGGATCCGCTCTTGTGCCTAAATTATCTGCAGGATAACCTGGAGGAAGGCTGTCAATATTCTTTAAACTACCGGGATTTATTACATTTCCGCCTTCTTCTATTCTGACATCTTCTTGACAATCAATAACTTTAATGGTGTTAAAACCATTATTATCTCGTATTTCATCCCAGGAGCCGCTATTGCCTTTAAGGTTATACTCTCGAATATGCCCAGTATAATAACCTTTAGTTTTTAAGGCATCTTTAGAACTTTCACAACTGTTAACAAGTACATTAAAACGTCGCCCATCACTTGGACTATCAGGTATAGAGGAAAATCCATCAGCACTACCTTTATTAAAATAAGTCGCTTCATCATTGTAGGCATGGGATACCCCGTCAGGAGGGTAATAAGCAGGATCAGTTTCTTCATCTAGATTATAAGGTTCAGCGACCTTATGCGTGGTTCCCATACTACCTGAGTTATCAAAAATGATTAACACTTTTGTTTTTTGTGCGGATTGCTTAACAACATCACTGATATATAATTCAATGTCTTTTGCCAAAGACAAAGGTGTAGTTGCTAGCACTGAAATAGCAAGTAGGCTAAATAAAATAAATTTTTCCATCGTAAAACCCCAATATAAACATGGCTAGCAGAACTTACATTAATTAAAACACGCTTATTTTATTTCAATAACTGTTGTGCTACGCCTGAATTAACTTCTACCGTACTAGTACCATGACGGCCATATTTTCTGCTTATTTGTATTCTTAAAACATTACAAGTAAACACCTGTGCCGATGAAGCTGACTTAGAGTGGGGGCAATCGGCTTCTTGCATAAATTGATTGTTAGCTAAACCAAGTGTCGCTGAGTCAATATATCCAGCACCACTTTTATTACTGATCGGTAAATCACCACCGACACCAAAATCAATTAGTTTATCAATAGGGTTGCCATCCTCATCCTTAAATGTGGCTATAGGCTCCGCAAAGCCATTATTACCCATAGCAGCTGTAACTTGTGAAAATATATACTCATCAATCGCGCTAACAATTTCTTGCTCTGCAACTGCTTTTTCTTCACTCGCTCCTGACATTCTCATATCTGTCGTGGTATTTTGCATTAACGCTGCAGCAACGGCGGTTAAAGCAATCAAGAAAACTAAAGAGACAATTAACACAACACCTTTTTGTTTATTGATACTGCAGGTCAAGTTATTTGACGTAAGCAATTGAGTTACCATGAGTCGACCCTCGCATTATACAATGTAACAGTAGAGCTAAATAATAATCGTCGATAATGATCATCAAAACTAATACCTTCACCATCATTTAAATCACCTAAGAAATAAGTGTTAGTATTAGTATATTTATTATCAGGTAAAACATTTCGTGCTAGCACATATATTTTGACCGCAATTATTTGGGTACCGCCAGCATTATCCCACATCGCTGCAGTCATATTTTCCGCTGATATAAAGCGGTCTACCACACCATAACCTGGAGCCTCAGGGTTAGTATCTGCATCATAACCATACATAAAGCGGATCATTTCAATACCATCAATAATAGGAGCAAATGACATACGTGTTGTTAATTGCCCTTGCATTAACACCGGCACTTTATTACTGCCTTGGTTTTCTTCACGAATATAATACACATGGTGTTGATACTGCCATACTCTACTATTATCGACAGCAGGCAAAGCACCACTGGTAAACAAAATACCATCATTACTATTAGTAACTAAATGAAAATTTCCTGCTGGAACAGGATCAAGGGGCTCACCCGCACCATCAACTAAATCACCGCCTAACACTCTTTTAATTTGAATAACGTCTGAGCCCGTTTTCGCATCATCAAAACATCCCATCGGGTTGGCACTGGTAACAGTTTCTCCCCATATAGTACGAAAATTACCTAGTGCTAACGGAAAAGTACTATTATTAACCCCTGCACCAGTACAGTCATTTCCAGGGGCGGCAAGTGTATGACTTATACTAGAGCGATCAAAAGTTCCGGTATAGTCACCCCAAAAGTCTTGTTTTGAAATATCATCGGTTAACACGCTCATAGCAAAGCGACCATTTTCTTGTAACTCGCCAAAACTTGTCGTTTCAGTAACCGTTGTGCGCATGCCAACAAAAATGCTTAACACACCTGCAAATATCACTAGGCCAATAGCCAAAGCAACAAAGACTTCTAACAAACTAAAACCTTGTTGATGTATATTATTGATTTTCTTCATATGCGTTACTATTTTCTTATGCTGTTAATAAACAAAGGCTTCAACTAAAACTTGCCGACGTTGCTTGCCCGAAGCACCACAACTTTCAGTATTACCATCAACAGTTACCGTTCTGCCTTGCCAAGTAATCGCTACTGTTACTGCATTATTACTTACATCCACACAAGCTGTGGCATCAACTAGACCACCAGCATTATCATTCCCTGATAAAACATCACCACCTGTTAAGGCTAATTCAAATTCATCTATATTGGTTTGCGTAAAAGCTGAACAGCCACCTGCACAGGTAATGCCCGTGCCATATTCATTACTAACATAAGCATTTAAAATACTCGCATCATCGCTGCGCATTCTTTCAATAATATTTTGCGCTAAAGCTGATGCTAATGAACGCTGCATGGCATCAAAGCTTCCCTTCTTAGCTGTGGCTTGCATAGCAACAGCACCTAAGATACCAGTAACCATAATAACTAAAGCGATCAAAACTTCGATAAAAGTCATGCCATTTTCTTTAGTTGTTTGACTTTTAATACTTCTAAACATGACCTTTCCTCGTTGAATGGCATATTATGATTATCGCTTTGTATTACAGAAATAAAACAAAGCATAAGGCTTAACTGCGCTAAAGCAGTGTTGAAAAGAGTGTTTTTCAGTTTGGGGGATGTGAAAAAAAAATCTTTACCCAAAGTTACTTTTTACATGAAAAATAATAACTTTCTTTCAAAGCCACACCCTTTTTAAGTATAAAAAAAGATGGAGCCAATTTTGTGCTAGCTAAAACTCTACAAAAAACTCATCGGTGAAAAAACCACCAAAGTGAACAGCATTAATCCATATCCTTTCTTCCATAATGAGTGTCCATAAAAATTGTCCGTAAACTTATCCTTGTTCTATATCCTCATATAGTTTTTTATAATGATTAAATTACAACCAATTTAAGACTAGCGCAATTCAACTGGCACTGCAAATACAATATTTTCTTCGCGGCCAGGATATTCCTTAACCTCTTGACCACCATAGCCTTTTAAAGCTGTAATGACTTGCTTTACTAGTATTGCTGGAGCTGACGCCCCCGCAGTCACACCAATTTTATTTACATTTTTCAACCATGAAATATCAATATTATCAGCTGTATCAATAAGGTAAGATGTAGTTCCCATTTTTTCAGCTACTTCTCTTAAACGATTAGAATTAGAGCTATTTTTTGCACCAACTACTAATAATAAGTCAACTTGGTTAGCGATAGCACGAACAGCATCTTGACGATTTTGGGTGGCATAACAAATATCATCCTTGCGAGGCCCTTCAATTAAGGGGAATTTTGCTCGAAGTGCATCAATGACATCAGACGTATCATCAACTGATAGTGTTGTTTGGCTACAAAAATAAAGTTTTTCTGGATATTTTACGTCAAGCTTTAACACATCATCTGCTGATTCAACTAAGTAAATGCCAGCTGATTCACTGTCATATTGTCCCATGGTGCCTTCCACTTCGGGATGCCCTGCATGACCAATTAAAATACATTCAATATTTTTTCTACTGACCCGTGAAACTTCCATATGCACTTTAGTGACTAATGGACAGGTCGCATCGAATACTTTTAAATCTCGCTGTTTAGCTTCATTACGTACCGCTTTAGAAACCCCATGAGCACTAAAAATCACCGTACTGTCATCAGGAACTTCATTTATTTCTTCAACAAAAACTGCGCCGCGTGCTTTTAAACCATCAACCACAAACTTGTTATGTACCACTTCATGGCGTACGTATATTGGTGCGCCAAACAAATCAAGAGCTCGATCAACAATACTAATAGCTCGGTCAACACCGGCACAAAAACCACGAGGGTTTGCTAAAATAATTTCCATAGATCTCTCAATACCATTTTCTAGTGATAAGTTACTAGTTACAAACGACAAGTTACGAAGTCAAGCTGCTTCGTAACTTGATATATACTCGCCACTTAAATTTACAATATTTCTACTAAATCAATCACAAAAGTCACGGCTTGCCCAGCTAATGGATGATTAAAATCAATGGTGACTGAACTACCATTTACTGCTTTGATCATACCCGGTAGCTCGCCACCAGGTTGAGAAAAAGTAATAATATTACCAATTTTTGCTGGCACTTCAGCAGAAAACTTATCAATATCCATATAATGGATATTATCAGGATTAGGCTCACCAAAAGCATCGACAGCTTCAAGAATAAACTCTTTACTCATTCCTGTTGTCATACCCAATAGTTGTGCTTCAAAAGCGGCAGAAATACTCTGATCACCCATAATGATCTTAGCGGGTTTATTATTTACTTTAGTACTATCTGCCGCTGAGCCATCACTCAATTTCATGGTAATGTGCACTAATATGGTTGAATCAGCTTTAATCGTTGTTACATTTGTCATTTGTTATCTTCTTATCCATGGTCGCACCGTAAGTACAACTTATATTCTATCGTTGTCTTCAGTAGTAAAGGACTCTAAAATCATCAAAGCTGCGCCAATAAAAATCATTGAATCAGCGACATTAAAAGCAGGAAAGTGATTACCAGACCAATGAAAGTCTAAAAAATCGATAACATAACCAAACAAGGCGCGATCAATTAAATTTCCCATCGCGCCACTGAGCATCAATGCTACAGCAATACTTAATAAGGTTTGAGATTTAGCAGTTCTTGCTAACCAAATAGTAAAAACAATACAGGCAATAGCAGCAATAGCAGTAAAAAACCAACGTTGCCAACCACCTTGATCAGCTAAAAAACTAAAAGCAGCACCAAGGTTGTGTACATAAGTAATATTAAAAATAGGTAATACGTTTATAGATTCATATAAACTAAAAGAACCCGCAACCCAATGCTTAGTTACCTGATCAAGCACTAAGCAGAGTAGCGTTAGCCAAAGCCAACGCAAGCCAGAATTATTGAAAGCAATAAAAAATTTAGGCATATTTTCTAACTTCACCATCGCCATCAACATTGGTGATACAACGACCACATAAGTCAGGGTGGGCGTCATGACTACCAACATCAGTAGTTACATGCCAACATCTATCACACTTAGTGCCTTCTGCTGCCGCAACTGACAACCATAAACCGTCAATATCGGTTAGCGTTGCGTTTTCAGGTATTTGGCTTGTATCAGTAACAACATTGAGCGTCACTTTAGAAGTGATCAATACAAAACGTAATTCATCACCTAATTGTGCTAATTTTTCTGCCAAATCTGCGGTTGCATACAAAGTCACCTGTGCTTCAAGCGCCTTACCTACCGTTTTTTCTTTACGAGCAAGCTCTAAGGCACGGTTAACTTCGCCGCGCACTAATAACAGTTCACTCCAATAGTCATTACCTAGCTCAACGTCCTCTGGCATAGTTGCCAAACCATCAAACCAAACACCGGTGAAAACAAACTCATCACGCTCACCACTTGCTGGCGTTGGTAATGCTTGCCAAATTTCTTGGGCGGTAAAGGATAAAATAGGCGCCATCCAAGCTGTCATCGCTTCCACAATTAAGTACATGGCTGTTTGACACGAACGACGGGCGTTAGAATCATCTTTGGCAGTGTATTGTCTATCTTTAATAATATCTAAATAGAAACCACCTAGCTCATTAGTACAGAAATTCATTAATTTATGCACGACTACATGAAACTCATATTCATGGTAGGCATTAACAATTTCATCTTGTAAACGCGCGGCTTTATCTACCACCCAACGGTCAAGCGCAACCATATCTTCAAAAGCAACCGAATGCTGTGCCGGCTCAAAGCCGTTTAAGTTGGCGAGTAAAAAACGTGAAGTATTACGAATACGACGATAAGCATCGGCTTGGCGTTTGAATATTTCATCACCAGCAGTGATTTCTTGGGTGTAGTTAACTGATGCTGTCCACAAACGCAAAACATCAGCACCTAAGGTATTGTTAATTTCTTTTGGGGTGATCACATTGCCTAATGACTTAGACATTTTGTGTCCCTTAGCATCAACAACAAAGCCATGAGTAAGCACTTGCTTATATGGCGCTTTACCTGTCATAGCAACGGATGACATCATTGATGACATAAACCAACCACGATGTTGATCCGAGCCCTCAAGATATAAGTCGGCAATGCCATCAAACTCTTCTCTGGCATTAATCACCGAATAATGCGTGGTGCCCGAGTCAAACCAGACATCTAAAGTATCAGGTACTTTAATATATTCTTGAGCATCATCACCAATTAATTCACTTGCCTCTAAATCAAACCAGGCTTGAATGCCTTCTTTTTCAACACGTAAGGCAACTTCTTCTATTAGCTCGATGCTGCGAGGGTGTAACGCGCCAGTATCTTGATGAATGAATAATGCCATTGGCACGCCCCACGTACGTTGACGAGAGATACACCAATCAGGGCGACCTTCAACCATAGATTCGATACGTCGTTGACCCCAATCAGGGATCCACTGAGTTTTTTCAATTTCTTTTAATGAGTCTTGACGTAATCCTTTCTTGTCCATGCTGATAAACCACTGTGGTGTTGCACGGAAAATCAATGGCGTTTTATGGCGCCAGCAATGCGGATAAGAATGCTCTAACGCATGATGATGTACTAATGTGCCATGTTCTTTCAACGTTTCAACCACACTGGCATTAGCCTTAAAGACATGCTGACCGGCAAATAATTTGGTGTCTTCTAAATAAACGCCATTTGCACCAACAGGGTTTGCGACTTCAAGATTGTATATTTTTCCCACCACAAAATCTTCAACACCATGGCCAGGAGCGGTATGAACACAACCGGTACCAGAGTCAGTAGTAACGTGTTCACCTAAAATAACCGGCACAGTAAAATCATAAAAAGGGTGCTGTAGTTGAATCAACTCTAAATCGCTTCCTTTACAAAAACCTAATGCATGGTATTTATCAATACCAAAGCGGTCCATACAAGTTGTCACTAAGTCTGAAGCCAAGATCAAACGCTCTTTGCCCTGCTCTGTTTCACATTGTACTAAAGTATATTCAACATCGCCATGAACCGAAACTGCACGGTTAGCAGGTAAGGTCCAAGGTGTTGTAGTCCAGATCACGACTGAAATATCACCTTCACCTTGATGATTTTCAGGATGATTAAACTTATTAGCAACGTCAATATCTACCGCAGTAAACTTCACATCAATGGCAGGAGATTGTTTATCTTTGTATTCCACCTCAGCTTCCGCCAAAGATGAACCACAATCTGTACACCAATGCACTGGTTTAAAACCTTGATGTAAATGACCATTTTCAGCAATTTTACCTAAAGAACGGATGATATTAGCTTCCGTAGCAAAATCCATTGTTAAATAAGGTTTGTCCCAATCAGCAAAAATACCCAAACGTTTGAAATCTTCACGTTGACCATTAACTTGCTTAGCTGCATATTCACGGCATTTTTCGCGAAAAACACTGGCTGAAACTTTATGACCAGGCTTGCCAACTTTTTTCTCAACCATTAGTTCAATAGGTAAACCGTGGCAATCCCAACCAGGCACGTAAGGCGAGTTGAAATCAGAAAGGGTTTTCGATTTAACAATAATGTCTTTTAATATTTTATTTATCGCATGACCAAGGTGAATATTACCATTGGCGTATGGAGGGCCATCATGTAAAACGAATGATTTTTTACCTTTTTTTGCTGTACGAATTTTTCCATACAAATCTTTAGCAGCCCATTCTTTGAGCATCTTAGGTTCACGGTTTGCCATATTGCCTTTCATGGCAAACGAAGTGGCTGGCAAATTCAGGGTATGTTTATAATCACTCATTTAAATCATTATCCGGTTATTTAAATTTTTCAAATTATCAGGCACATGCCTAATTTTCATTGTTTAATACTTGTTTAGCCTGCTCACTATCTTGCTTAATTTGCGCTGTTAACGCTTCGAGGCTATCAAACTTCATCACTTGGCGAAGTTTTTTCTTAATTATCACTTCAATACATTGACCGTAAAGATCATCATTAAAGTTAAAAATATGTACTTCTAATTGTTGTCTTATGCCATTTACTGTTGGTCTAGAGCCAATATTAGCAACACCATTAAAGGTGCCATTATTGGTATTCACTATTACGGCAAAAACACCATCTAAAGGAGATTTCCGCCTTTTTAACAGTACATTTGCCGTTGGAAAGCCTAATTGTCGTCCGCGTTTATCACCATGAAAAACCTTACCTATTATCGAATAAGGTCTGCCGAGCATGTTCTCAACATCAGTTAAGTTATCTTGCTCTAAAGCTTGTCGTATCGCCGTACTGCTCACACGACAATTAGCCATTTTACAGCTAGCGGTATCAGTTACATCAAAACCGAATTTCTTTCCCGCTTCAGCTAACATAGTAAAATCACCAAGGCGGTTTTTCCCAAAGTGAAAATCATCTCCAACAATTAAATGCTTTATGCCTAATTTTTCCACTAATAGCTGTTCAATAAACTGCTGTGCACTTTGGCTGGCAAACTTACGGGTAAAGTTAACACAAATTAACCGTTCAACGCCTAGTTCTGCAAGCAGTGAATACTTGTCTCGTAAACGACAAAGCCTTGCTGGCGCTTTCTCTCCCGCAAATAATTCTTGTGGCTGTGGTTCAAACACTAATACCGCAGCAGCACAATTTAGTACTTTGGCTTTAGCAACTAAAGCCGCAATAACACGTTGATGTCCTTTATGAACACCATCAAAATTACCTATGGTTAATACACAGCCGTGATCCTCTAGCTGAATATTATGTATACCGCGAACTAATTTCATTGCTATTTATACTGCCTTTTGACAACCAAAAACCAAAGAACTCACTATTACTTTTTCACCACATACAAGCGTCAATACAGCTAACAATTGATCTTCTGGCGGAATATTGTCTATACCGCGAACTAATTGCATGGTTTGTATTTTAAACCTAAAGGCAAATATGTAGATAAAATAAATCGCCGAATTATATATTAACGAGCGATAATAATCAGCACTTGATAAATATTATTTTTAGTTTTTTACCTTAAAATCACCAGGGCGAACACCTAATAAGGCAATCATAAGAAAATAACTTATGCAGCCACCACCAATACACATGATTAGCTGTAGCACTTGCTCCGCAAAAGCCATCGCTAACCACACCTCGAAATCGCTAGATAATTGATAAACCACCAATGCCATCACCAATGCCGATAAAACTAATTTACCGATAAAATTTTTAGTGCTTTTTGACAAATGATAAACACCGGCCTGCTTTAAACCTCGATAAAGCAGCCAAGCATTTAATGTTGCCGACATAGTCGTTGCCATAGCCAAACCAACATAACCAAAAAAAGGTGCCAGCATTAAATTAAAGGCCATGTTAGCAACCATTGCTATAATACCAATCTTTACTGGGGTTTTAGTATCTTGCCTAGCATAATAACCCGGCGCTAACACCTTAATAAACATAAAGCTTAATAAGCCAGACAAGTAAGCAAATAATGCCATTGATACTTGTAACACATCATTTTGGCTAAATTCTCCTCGCATAAATAGCACCATAATAATCGGTTGTGCAAGAACCATGAGCCCCGCTAAAGCAGGCCAACCAAACAAGGAAATTACTTTAATACCCCAATCTAAAGTACCAGTAAATTCGGTAGCACTATTTTTACTGTGCAGTTTTGCCAAACTAGGTAAAATAACCGTCGCAATACCAATACCAAATAAGCCTAACGGAAACTCTAATAATCTATCGGCGTAATAGAGCCAACTAATAGAGCCAGTAATTAAAAAACTGGCAATCAAGGTATCAAGCAGTAAATTAATTTGAGTAACAGAGACGCCAAACAATGCAGGAATGATCAACTTACGAATTTTAGTAACTCCCTTACTGTGCCAAGACCAACAAGGTTTAACTAAAACGCCCGCTTTATACAAAAAAGGAATTTGAAAAAGAAACTGAACCAAGCCGCCAAAAAATACCCCCCATGCAAGTGCATAAGCAGGACTTTGGGTATATTCTGCGCCATATACTGCCATTAAAATAATAGCGATATTAAGCAGTACCGGCGTAAAAGCCGCCACAGCAAATTTCCCTAAGGTGTTAAGTACCGCCCCGGCAAGCGCGGTAAAACTAATAAACCATAAATAAGGAAAGGTAATTGTTAATAAGCTCGCCGCTAGCTCAAATTTTTCACCGCCAACGCTCTCTGGGCCATTGTTAAACCAATCAATAAACCAACCACCACCAAATAAAATAACAAATAAAGGTGATGCCAGCATGCCAAAAAGAGTAACTAAGGTAATAATTACCCCCAACGTACCGGAAACTTGCGCAATCAAGCGCCTCGTTTCGTCAAGAGAAACATCAAGCTTGCTCTTATTGTCACCGTGCTCCCTTGTCAACGCATTTTTTTCATCTTTGGTATGATATTCACTTAACACTGGCACAAAAGCTTGAGCAAAAGCCCCTTCGGCAAAGAGGCGACGAAAAAAATTAGGAATTTTATTGGCAAAGAGAAAAACATCCGCCATTACTCCTGTGCCCATCACATTAGCAATAACTACATCACGCACTAAGCCCAGCACACGAGAAACTAAGGTCATCACACTAACAATCAACCCTGATTTCATTAACTTTTTACTCAAAAAAACATCCTCAAAAATAATAGAAATAAAGAAATGCAGTAATTAACTAAAATAAGCTACTATTATGTAATGATTTTATCTATATAAACAATGTATACTTAGCTCCGTTCACAATAGGAACAAACAAAATTCAATTTAAATGCTCTTTTATTAGATATAGCAATTAAATCATTTGACAATCAGCTAAAAAACAGGCATATTTCGTCGCCTTAAATTTACGCTTATATAACATTTTTTAGGAGTCACCTTGGCTAACTCAAAGCAAGCTAAGAAGCGCGCAGTACAATCTGAAAAGCGCCGTCAACATAATGCAAGCCGTCGCTCAATGATGCGTACTTTAGTTAAAAAAGTAATCGCAGCTATTGAAGCCGGTGATAAAGAAGTAGCAACAAAAGAATTAGCTGCTGTTACACCAATTTTAGACCGTTATGCAAGTAAAGGTCTTATTCATAAAAACAAAGCAGCTCGTAGTAAGAGCCGTTTAAATGCTGCTATTAAAGCCCTATAGGCTAGGTAGCACTTTACGTTTTTCTGATTACTTATGGTAATATTTTAAAAACCGACCTTGGTCGGTTTTTTTATATCTGCAATTTGATCTATGCTTTTGTTTTTTACTCGTTATAGATTTAACTTTACTCTTTATTAACATTTATATTCATCTCACCTATTGCACTCACCAAGAAATTTTCTTAATCTCATAACAAAATAACAATTGGGCTTACTATGACATTCTTCAACTTTAAAACATCTATAACAAAAATTGCAGCCATGGTATTACTCGCCACAGCCTCATTAACGGCTTGTAATGAACAATCAAGTAAAACAATAGCGATGCAAGGTGCAACTTCTTCTAAAGGCCAGCAACCAACTTCTATGCAACTTGTCGCTAATTACCCTAATCGCTTAGGCATATACCAAGAAGTTACTTTATCAGCAGATTTAAGCCATTTATCTGCCAACCAAAAAAAAATGCTCGCTCTTTTAATAGACGCATCAAAAATTATGGACGATTTATTTTGGCAACAAGCATATTCACAAGACAAAAAAACATTTCTCGCGGCAATTAAAGATGAAAAAGTTCGCCGCTTTGCTGAAATCAACTATGGCCCTTGGGATAGACTAGACGGCGATAAAGTTTTTTTAACGCAAAATAAAGATAAAGCTCATGGTGCAGAGTTTTATCCAAAAAACATGACTAAGGCTGAATTTGAACAAGCTGATTTAGCCAACAAAGACGGATTATATTCAATTATTAGCCGCGATGACGAAGGGCAATTAATTACCATCGCCTACTCGGAAATGTACAGTGACGAAATCAACCGCGCTGCCGCTATTTTAGAGAAAGCAGCGACCTTTGCTGATGATAAAGAGTTTGCTAACTACCTAGCCATGCGGGCTAACGCATTACGTACAGATGATTACCAAGCCTCTGACTTTGCTTGGATGGAGATGAAAAACAACCCCATTGATATTGTTATCGGCCCAATAGAAAACTATGAAGATCAATTATATGGTTATCGCGCAGCTTTTGAAGCCTACGTCTTAATCAAAGATCTTTCATGGAGTGAAAAACTAGCAAAGTATGCACAATATTTACCTGAACTGCAAAAAGAACTGCCTGTAGCTAGAAAATACAAAGCTGAAGTGCCCGGCTCTGATGCGGATTTAAATGCTTATGATGTTATTTATTATGGCGGCCATTCAAATGCGGGCAGCAAAACTATTGCGATTAATCTACCTAACGATGAACAAGTACAGCTAGAAAAAGGTACTCGTCGTTTACAGCTTAAAAATGCGATGCGTGCCAAGTTTGACACTATCATGCTACCTATTGCTGAGACCTTAATTGTACCTGAGCAACGCAAAAACGTTACTTTTACCGGCTTCTTTGCTAATACCATGTTCCATGAAGTTGCTCATGGTTTAGGTATCAAGAACACCCTTAACGGCAAGGGTACTGTTCGTCAAGCCCTCAAAGAGCATGCCAGTGCGTTAGAAGAGGGCAAAGCTGATGTTTTAGGTTTATACATGATACGTCAACTGCTTGAGAAAGGAGCTATTACCGAAGGAAAGCTAGCAGAGTATTACACGACCTTTATGGCTGGAATATTCCGCTCAGTGCGTTTTGGCGCAAGCTCGGCACACGGTAAAGCTAATATGGTTCGTTTCAACTATTTCCAAGAAAAAGGTGCCTTTAGCCGTAATGAACAAGGCTTATACCGCGTTAATATGGATGAAATGACCACAGCTATCGACTCACTTTCTAGGCTGATTTTAACATTACAAGGTAACGGCGATTATCAAGGTGTAGAGGATTTAGTTGCCAGTAAAGGAATTATTAGTGAAACCTTAAGGGCTGATTTAGCGCGTTTAGAAGCTGCTAACATCCCTGTAGATATTGTTTTTAAGCAAGGTAAACAAGTTTTAGGCCTTTAATCATATTACTCCCATAAAAGCGCTTGTAATAAATAAGTACTCTCTAGGCTTTACTATTAGTACTGGCTCTACTGTCAGGTCATTTGATGATCTGCCGCCTAGCTTTAAAAGTAGGTAACATTGCAATACTACTAAAGTTTTCACTCCAAATTTAACTCGCTTAAATTTGGAGTTATCACTACTGTACATAACATACTTATTGATGACTTCACTTTAACAAGCTATCAGCAAAGGTAAAAAGCCATGCAATAAAAAACACTTATACAGGGTCATCTATATATCATTCAAATGAACACAACCCTATATGAAAAAAACCACTTATCTTGCTAGCTTATTTATTCTGCTGCTTTGGACTATTCCTAACGCTATGGCCGAAGGTTTTCCAACCGCGCCACCTTGGCAATTAACCACACAAGCAGGGAAAACTATTTCGTTGAGTGATTATCAAGGTAAGCCAGTCATTTTACATTTTTGGGCTACTTGGTGCCCCTATTGCAAAAAGTTACAACCGAAATTAGTCGAGCTTGAAAAGAAATATCAAAGCTCTGGCATAAAAATTGTTTCTATTAGCTTCAATGAAGACGATGGCGCGACGCCACAAGATGAAATAAACAAACGCGGTTATGATTTCATTACGGCAGTAAAGGGGGAGTTGGTGGCAAAACAGTACGGAGTAAGAGGTACACCCACTACCTTTTTTATTAATCGTCAAGGTAAAGCAATATATAAATCAACCAGTTCAAATATAAATAACCCTAAACTCGAATTAGCCGTGCAAGAAATAATTAAGCCCTAATCACTTTTCTACTCATTACTTTCTACTTGTTACCTTCTAAGTACGAAAAAGGGAAGCTTATCGCTTCCCTCTTTTATCAAGCCTGTCTGACTATTTCATTAATAAGGTTGATTAAAAAGAAAAATCATCCACATCAAGTGCCATCATAGAATCACTGCCATTTTCAACACAAGCAGCATGGCCATTTGCCCTTGGTAAAATACGTTGAAAGTAAAAACGTGCTGTTTTGATTTTTGCTTGATAAAAAGCACTATCATCATCACTTGCTGCGAGCTTATCTTGGGCAACTTTTGCCATTTTAGCCCAAAAATAAGCAAGTACTAAATAACCTGAATACATCAAATAATCAACCGATGCAGCGCCTATTTCATCCGGGTTCTCCATGGCTTTTAAACCTAAGGCTTCGGTCATTTTTTGCCAATCACCACCAAAGGTCATAATAGGTTGAATAAACTCTTGCATGGCTTCATTAGCAGAATTTTCCACACAAAATGCCGTCACTTCTGCGCCAAATGGTTTGAGTATTTCACCTTTAGAGCCTAAAATTTTACGCGCTAACAAATCAAGTGCTTGAATACCGGTAGTGCCTTCATACAAACAGCTAATTTTTGTATCACGCATTAGCTGCTCCATGCCCCACTCTTTGATATAGCCATGACCACCAAATACTTGTACGCCATGACCAGTACACTCTAGACCTAATTCAGTTAAAAAAGCTTTGGCAATTGGCGTTAATAAAGCTAACTTAGCTTCTGCTGAGGATTTTTCTGCTTTATCTACTTTGCCTTCAGCTAAAGGTGCATGAGCGACATCAACTAGCTGTGATAAATAAGCGATTAATGCTCTGCCGCCTTCAGCAATTGATTTTTGCGTTAATAACATACGGCGTACATCTGGGTGAACAATAATAGCATCTGCTGGCCCTTTTGGGTTTTTAACCCCCGACAATGAGCGCATCTGTAATCTATCTTTGGCGTAAGCCAATGCCCCTTGAAATGACGCTTCAGCAGCAGCAACACCTTCGGTAGCAACGCCTAAACGAGCAACATTCATAAAGGTAAACATACAGTTTAAGCCACGATTAACTTCGCCAATTAAATAACCTTTAGCGCCATCAAAATTGATCACACAAGTCGCATTAGCATTGATACCCATTTTATGTTCAATTGAACCACAGCTTACCGCATTTCTATCGCTGATTTCACCCGCATCTGTAACGTTAAATTTAGGCACAATAAATAATGAAATACCGCGACTACCTTCTGGCGAACCAGGAATGCGGGCAATAACAATATGAACAATGTTATCCGACAAGTCATGCTCACCGGCAGAGATAAAAATCTTAGTACCGGTTAACGAGTAGCTACCATCATCATTTATTTCAGCCTTAGTGCGTAACATACCTAAATCTGTACCACAATGAGGCTCAGTTAAGCACATAGTACCAGTCCAAGTACCTTCAACCAGTTTTGGCATAAAAATACTTTTATCGGTATCACTGCCATGTGCTTCTATCGTCGCTAATGCCCCGTGACTCAACCCTGGGTACATAGCAAAGCTATGATTAGCACTGGAGAAAAACTCGGTAATAGCCGTATTTAATGAATGGGGTAAACCTTGACCACCAAAATCAACATTTTGCGCTAAGGTTGGCCAGCCTCCTTCAACATATTGTTGATAAGCTTCTTTAAAACCATCGGGAGTTGTCACCTCACCCTCATGCCAAGTACAACCTTGTTCATCACCAATTTGGTTTATTGGCGCAACCACTTGCTCAGTAAACTTAGCAGCTTCAGCGATTATCGCATCGACCATATCAAGGCTAGCATCTTCATAACCTAGCTTTTGATAATGGCTGTCACAATCAAGTAATTCTTGCATGACAAACTTCATATCTCTAATAGGTGCGTTATATTCTGGCATAAGGGTCTCTCCAATATCAATTTTAGTAGCCCGACCTCAAATCAACTGGTCAGAGGTCGGACTTTCAAACAAGTGTTTGATTAAATCATGTTCTTTACTTTTTCTCAAGTAAGATTAGTGATGATTTATCTAAAAAGACAATTATATAGCTGAATTTTAGGCATAAAAAAAGCGCAAACTATGCGCTTTTTTTAGATGATATATTATTTAAACAGTGATTATACCGTTGCTAAATAAGCAAATACTGTGGTGAAAGCTTGTTCTTGATACTGTTTTAACCCTGTATCTCTAAAGTCGATGTCTATTTGGCTCTTTGATAATTCTTTTTTAATAAAACTTCCTGCAAGAATTTCAACCTGTAATTCTTTTATCAATTGAATAGCTGCTTCTACTTTAAAACCGATAGGCCCACCAGCAAATTTCCCTTTTAACGCACGCCCTTTAATCAGTACATGGCTTACTTGATAGTCTTCCATTAGTTTCGCAAAGGTAAACTGAAAATGTTGCACTTGTTCAGCATCCCCAGCGTTATCAAGGCTAATTTTTTGTACTCGCGTATGAGGAATATCATACAAATTATTTTCTTTAGACATAATACAAATAATTGCATCATTACCTTTTATTTCAACGCCACATGCTTTCATGGAAAAATCTCAAATTTTAGAATTATGGACATTATAGCGAATTTACTAAAATAAGAAAATGGCACTGCACTGAACTTAACGTTATCATTAAGAAAATATTTTATTGATAAACTTAATGGCTCAATTAGATGAAAAAAACATGTGTGGTTACTGGTGGTAGTTCAGGGATAGGTTTAAGCATAGTAAAATTATTTGAACAAAATAATTACCAGGTTTTTAATTTGGATTTATCCCCTTCTCCTTTTGGTGAGTTTTGTTATTGCGATGTGACTAATATTAGCCAGGTAACTAAAATTATTAACAATATTGCTAAACAACAGTCTATCGACGTGCTGGTTTCTAACGCCGGCATTCATTTTTCTGCCAATATAGAAAACACCTCAGAAGATGATTTTGATAAGGTATTTAATCTCAATGTTAAAGGCGCTTATGCTGCCGTTAAAGCCGTATTACCTAGTATGAAAGCGAGTAACAATGGCGCGATTATTATTATCTCTTCCGATCAAGCGTTAATCGCTAAACACAACTCTTTTGCCTATAACTTAAGTAAAGCGGCACTTGCTTCAATGGCGAAAACTACCGCACTTGATTACGCCGCCTTTAATATTCGCGCTAATGCTGTTTGCCCTGGCACTATCGAAACGCCTCTTTATCATCAGGCCATCGATAATTATTGCCAAAAATCGGGTGCCGACAAAGCAGAAATTCATCGAGAAGAGGAAAGTTTGCAACCACTGAATCGTTTAGGACAGCCGGAAGAAGTGGCTGAGTTGGTGTTATTTTTAGCTTCAGATAAAGCTAAGTTTATTACTGGTAGCTTGCAGGTAATCGATGGTGGCTATACTGCGCAATAACACCGTCCAATGGCACAAATAATAAAAGAGCGAGTAGTAAAAATGAAAATAATTGACCCGCACTTACACTTATTTGCGCTTGAATTAGGTGACTATCATTGGTTAAAAGCTGAAAACCCGCCTTTTTGGCCTGATAAGCAATGTATCAATAATAAGTTCGATGAAACTGATTTAATGCTTACCGAGCCATTATCTTTAGCTGGCTTTATACATATTGAAGCCGGTTTTGATAACGAACAGCCATGGCGTGAACTTGCTGCCTTGGAGCATAACTGTAATAAACCTTTTCGCGCTATTGCTAATATCGATTTAACAGCATCGAGCCAACAGGTTAGTGATTTAATAGAAAAATTAGCTGAATTTCGTTCATTCGTTGGCGTTCGCCACTTATTAGATGAGCAAGCTTTGAGTTTATTAACTAACAAACAAGTACTTAATAACATTAAAATACTTAATGATAATAGTTTGATCTTTGAAGTACAGCTAGCCTTGATTGAACATGAGACAGTTAATACTCTATGTGATGTTATCGCTGATAATCTCGAGATTAGTTTCATTATCAATCACGCAGGTTTTCCACCTGCTAACATCGACACTAGTGCATGGCAACGTTGGCAAAGTAACTTAACTAAATTGTCGTTTTATCCTAATGTTGCCATTAAATGCTCTGGTTGGGAAATGACCGACAGAAATTATAATACAGCTTGGTTAAACAACAACTTATCGCTGATTTTTACTGTTTTTGGCGCTAAAAGAGTTATGTTAGCCAGTAACTTTCCACTGTGCCTATTTAACCATAGCAACTATCAAGCCTATTGGCAGTCAATAATCTCGAGCGATTTTTTTCAAGCGCTAAGCAAGTATGAAAAAAACGCCCTGTGCTACGACAATGCGCTTAATTGGTATCTGCTTGCTTCAACGTGCTCAGAGTAAACGGATAAAAAAACCGTTCACCCTAGGCGCTAAGTAGTCGACAGAAACCGGTTATTTAATGGTGATATGTGGCGAACGCTTAACCACTGCATCATTTAACTCAATACCAAGCCCTGGCACTTCCGTTACTTGAAAAAAACCATCCACGGGTTGTGGGTCTTGCAAACATAATTCACGATTCCAGTCTTTAGTCGCATAAGTATGGTGTTCATGAATTAAAAAATTAGGGATCGCTGTTTCTAAGTGTAGCGATGCTGCGGTAGCCACTGGCCCACCACAAACATGTGCTTGAATACGAATATCGTAAACATCAGCATAATCACACACTTTTTTCGTTTCAGTAAAACCACCACATAAGCCAACATCAGGTTGAAGTACGTCAATACTTTGATCTTCAAAGTAAGGACGTACATCCCAGCGATGATATAAGCGCTCGCCACCGGCAATAGGCACATTAACGCGATCAGATACTTTTTTATGTACCGCAGGGTTCAAATAGTTAACTGGCTCTTCATACATCATGCAGCCAACTTCTTCGACAATAGCGCCCATTTGAATGGCCGATGCGGCGCCCATTAATGAGTGCGATTCAAAAATAATATCAACATCTTCACCAACGGCGTCACGGATAGCACGTAATCTGTTACCAAATAAGCGCATTTGTGGCTTAGTAAATAACTTAGTTCGATCAAACGATGAACTGCCGTCTTTGTTATAGACTATAGGATCAACTTTTACCGCATCATAGCCTTCACTTACCGCTTTTAATGCCGCTTCGGCGTATTCTTCTGGCTCAATTAATTTCTTAATTTCGCTGTCCCAATCAAATTGCAGCTGACTGGCATAAGTGCGTAATTTGTCGTTGACCTTGCCGCCTAGTAATTGATAAACCGGTACACCTAACGCTTTGCCTTTAATATCCCAAAGTGCGGTATCAATGGCGCTCATAGCAGAATACAAAACAGGCCCGCCGCCTAAACCCCAAAAACTTTCTCTGAGCATACGTGACCATAACAATTCGGTATTAAACGGGTTAAAGCCTATTAAAATCGCTTCGCTAATTTCTTTGATCATGGCAGCGGCAGCACTGTGCCCCCAATCATAAGCTAAACCAGCTTCGCCAACACCACTAATGCCTTCATCAGTATGAATACGAATAAAAACAGGATTCCAACCGATACGTTTTGGACAGTGAATATCAAATACTTCAATATGGGTAATTTTCATGTTTATCTCTTTAAATTATGTTCTTTATATCTACTGCAAATAACTTAAATACAATACTTATTTAAGTTATCGCTATTTTAAGTAACAGCTCAGCTGCAAGAACTCTGGTTCTAGTTGAGCGATGCTGCAACAAGATGAATGTTAATCAGCAAAATCTGGGTATGCTCTTGATACTCTGCGCACCATTGCTGGCCACGCCGTTGCTCCGCCTGTTTTCCCTGTATGGACAATATTCGCTTGGGCTTTAATGCCGTCAATAATGCTCTGCGGTGCATAAATTGGTTTCATGCCCGTAGCCATAACTTGCAATTGCACCTGACATGCTCGGGTTAGATCATACATATGCATAAACGCGTCACCAATGGTTTTACCCAACGTAAGTGCACCATGGTTGCGCAATAACATAAAATTGGCATTGCCTAAGTCTTGCTGCAATCTTAATTTTTCATCGGCATTTACCGCTAAACCTTCGTATTCATGGTAACTCATCGACGCAAGTGCAAACATAGAATATTGGCTTAATGGCAGCAAACCTTCTTCAAGGCTAGCAACAGCAATTGTTTCGTTGGTGTGAACATGCATCACGCAAATATCATCATGACGCGCCTCATGTACCGCACTGTGAATAGTAAAACCCGCGGGGTTAATCTTAAATGGGCAATTTTTATCAATAATATTACCGTCAATATCAATTTTAACTAAGTTTGATGCGGTGACTTCTTCAAACGCCAAGCCAAAAGCATTAATTAATAGATACTCTGTCCCAGGAATACGAGCAGAAATATGCGTATGAATCAGATCATCCCAACCATGCATTACCATTAAACGATAACAGGCCGCTAAATCAACCCGAATTTGCCATTCTTGCGCTGACACTTTATCTTTTACATTTACCCTAGGAAGTTCAAACATCGTTATGCCTTATCTATTTTATTGCTATAAATAAATTCTACCTGAGCTAGCGGCTGGTATAAAGAAAGAGTTACCATAAGCGCTAATTTCGAATTAAAAACTCTCTTTATATGTGTATTTTATTTTTTGCCATCAAACAGCACCCTAAATATCCGATTATCATTTGTGCAAACCGTGATGAATTTCATCAAAGGCCGACACAAGCTATGCATTGGTGGCCTAAAAACAAGTTACTAACGGCTAATGTACAAGCAGGTGATGTATTAGCGGGTAAAGATCTACAAGCGGGTGGCACCTGGCTTGGGCTAAATAATCAGGGACGCTTTAGTGCACTGACCAATTTTCGCCAACCGCATTTAATTGATAAAAATAAGCAATCTCGTGGTGACTTGGTATTACAAGCGTTAGCACATCAAGATAATGAAATGATAAAGAAATTAACTAAGTCATCTAGCGAATATAATGGCTTTAACTTAGTCTTTGGTCAACTTAATAAGCTAAGGTGTTTTGACAGCGTCTCACAAAAACAACAGGTGTTAAGTGCAGGCTTTCACAGTTTATGTAACGGCGCATTAGACGACATTTGGCCTAAAATGGCACTTGGACAAGCTAAACTTTCCGAGGCAATAACAGAGCATTCCTTAGATGTCGAGCAGTTATTCAAGCTGATGAAAAGTGACCAACAAGCACACACTGATCATTTACCAAAAACAGGTGTACCACTAAGTTGGGAGCGGCTACTGAGCTCTATTTTTATTACTTCGCCAGATTACGGCACCCGAACGACCAATATCATCACCCTAGATAATGAAGGAAATATATCAATTTATGATCAAAGCTATAATGAGCATGGTGAGTGTATAAAAAAACAAAGTTTCTCTATAGAGCTATAAACCATTGAACTTTATACATAGTTCCAAGATGAAAATAAATTAAATAGCATTTAACTTATTTCTTTTACCAGCGCAGCCAGTAAAAGAACAAACACTAAGATCCATGTAGTTTTACTAAATTTCTCTTGCTGCTCAGCACTCATAGGCTTACCAAACCGTTCTCCTAAAACCACCATAAGCGCTACTGCAACAAAAACACCTGCTAATATAATTATTAATGCCATTTATACCACCCTCCCTAGTTAAGGTTAACTAAGTTTTTCTACCTAGATTTAACAAAATCATTTACTATTACAAAAGATACATCTTATTTATTATTTTAGCTAGAGACAGAGTTTACATGCCGCAAGTTTCACCATCACAAACGGATGCTTTTTTTCAAAAACGTCGATTTATTATTCGACTTGGCAAGGCATTACATAAGCTCGGCTCAACAGCATATCGTTTAGAAGATAACCTCCTTTCTATTGCCCGGTTTTTAGATATTCGTGCATCTTTTATTATTACCCCGACAGCGTTAACTTTTATTCTTTCTGATGATGAAGATGATCAACAATATAACCACTTAGTTCGTGTTACACCGGGAGAAATTGATCTAGGCTCTTTAGCTCGTATTGATGAATTAGTTGATGAGCTAGTCAATGGCGAACGCACATTAGATGAAGCAATAGAACGCTTAAAAGAAGTCAATAGTAAACCGCCGCCCTATGGGATAATATTAACATTTTTAGCGTTTGGTGCCTCTAGTGGTGCCTTTGCGATGTTAATGCACACTAGCTGGCATGATGTTTTTTGGTCTACCATACTTGGCTTTGTGGTCTTTCTTTTTGTTATTTGGGCAGAGCGTTCACGCCGGGTAACTGAAATGTTAGAGCCCATAGCTGCATTAACCACCTCGATGTTAGCCTCACTAATTTCATTATTCGACCCTAGCATTAATATTCCCATGGTGATTTTATCAAGCATTATCGCTTTTATTCCTGGTCTGTCACTCACGGTAGGTTTATCTGAACTTGCTGCTCGACATTTAATGTCCGGCACGGCTCGGATAATGGATAGCGTTATGGTGCTATTTAAGCTTTATTTTGGCGCCGTATTAGGTATGGCTTTTGGTAAACTTATTTGGGGTGAAACGAGTTTTATCCCCCCAGATACCATGCCCGTTTGGACCTCATGGCTAGCGGTAACCACGCTGTCAATTTCTTTAGTTATCCTATTTAAAGTGCGCTTAAAAGACGCCCCTTGGGGCATGATAGCCGGCTATATTTCATTTAGCGTCAGTATTTGGGCCAGTAATTATTTAGGTGTCGCTTTAGGCGCATTTGTTGGCGCGTTTGCGTTAGGGATCTATAGTAATTTATTCTCACGTATAATGAACTTACCTTCTTCTATCGTTCGCTTACTTGGCTTAGTGGTATTAGTACCAGGCAGTAAAGTCTATATCGGTTTAAACAATTTTGTTACGGGAAAACAGATGGTTGCGGTGAGTGACTTAGGCTCACAAACCTTTTTAATTTTTATGTCATTGGTTGCAGGGCTTATTTTTTCTAATGTCGCCCTACCTCATAGAAAAAATCTATAAATTTGGCTATTAACTGATTGAAAGTAATGATAACAAAAAAACAAAAAACGCTATCAACAATAGCCGTATCCACAACAAAAGCCTCAACAAATTACCATCATGGCGATTTATATAGCAGCTTACTTACTACAGCAACTGAGCTGATATCGGCAGGTGGCGTAGAATCTTTATCGTTACGAAAACTAGCGATGCGCATTGGCGTTTCTCGTACCGCTGCATACCATCACTTTACCGATAAAAATGATTTACTTATCGCCATAGCGACGCAAGGTTTTGTTTCATGGAAAAATAAAGCTGAACAAATATTTACTGATAATTACTTAACTGAACGAGAAAAATATCAAACTTTCGTTCACTATTATGTGCAATTTGCCACCGAAAATGCCGCCATCTATCAACTCATGTTTGGCGGCACTTTATGGAAAGATAAAAAAAGCCCTTCAAAACTCAAAGAAGTTGCTTACCCTAGTTTTCAATTTCAACTAGAAATGACTAAATCTTGGCAGAAAAAAGGGCTGTTACCTGCATCACCAAACACCTTACGTCTTGCCCAAGTAACCTGGGCAACGTTACATGGTATCGCACAGTTAGTGATTGATGGGATATATGCTGATGCTAGTCAAATTGATGAAATGTGCCAATGTGCTGTTGACTTATTTTTAGTTCCCAATAAAAAATAGCGCTAATATTTTATCTTTAAAGTGAATCAATCACCTCTATTCATTGTAAACAAAAAGTAAATAGTCTATAAATTTAACGTTACATTAAAAATGTAAAGGGATGTTTCGCTGAGTAGAAATTAAGGTAAATTCCTCGTAGTATCGAACCACGCTGCAGCACTTTCTAATATAGTGCATAAGCACAACGATATAGTATTATTAAAATATAAAATGAGAGTGAATAATGAAAGCGATTATAACTAGCGCGGTATGCTCATCTTTACTATTACTTAGCGGTTGTAGTAACAGTGATAGCCCAGTAAAAGATTCTTCCATGGTGACCGTACCGAAAACAGCTTTAGCTTCCGGTATAGATAAAGCCAATATGGATATAACTGTTCGTCCACAAGATAACTTTTATCGCTACATTAATGGCGGTTGGCTCAACAGCAATGAAATTCCCGGTGATAAAACCGCAATAGGCTCTTTTTACGATTTACGAGATAAAGCCGATGAAGATGTAAAAGTGATTATTGAAGAGCTTGCTGCGACTGACGCCTTAAAAATGGGTTCTGATGAGCAAAAAGTAGCTGATTTATTTCGCTCTTACATGGATACGAAGCAACGTAATAGCGCAGGTATTACCCCAATTCAATCAATTATAACTGCCATCAATAACCTCCAGAATAAAAATGACCTGGCTGATTTTTTTGGTAAATACGCCACTACCGGCATTAATAATCCATTAGCTTTGTACGTTAGCGTAGATGCTAAAAACTCATCCAGTTACGCTATCCACATTTGGCAAAATGGCTTAAATTTACCAGATAAAGATTACTACTTTAATGAAACAGAGCGCTTTGTTGATTTGCGTAGTGGTTATGTAACACATATTGAAAACATGTATAACTTAGCAGGCATCAGTAATGGTAAAAGTGCCGCTAAAAATATTATGGCATTAGAAACTAGCTTAGCTGAGTTTCATTGGACCCGCGTACAAAGCCGTGACAGCGAAAAACGTTATAATAAATTTGCGATTAAGGATCTCAATAACCTCACTAGCCAATTTAATTGGCAAGCATTTTTAGCCGCCGAAGGGGTTGCTAGCCAAAAAGATATTATTATTAATCAGCCTGATTTTATTGAAGGCTTTGGTAAAGTATTTGCTCAAACCTCACTTGAAACCTGGAAGCAGTATTTAACATTCAATACCTTAAGTGCTTTTGCTAGTTACTTAACAGCTGATTTAGATAATGAAAATTTTGACTTTTTCTCAAAACAACTAAACGGTCGTAAAGAGCAACGTCCACAATGGAAACGCGGTGTCGCTGTTGTTAATGGTAATTTGGGTGAAGTGATTGGTAAAGTTTATGTAGCTCGCCATTTTACCGCCCAAGCAAAATCTAGAATGAGTAGCTTAGTTGAGAATTTACGTAATGCTTACGGCGCCAGTATTGACGATTTAACCTGGATGTCTGCAGAGACTAAAAAAGCAGCTCACCTTAAACTAGCAGCTTTTACGCCTAAAATTGGTTACCCTGATCAGTGGGAAGATTATTCAGCCCTAAACATTGTTGCTGATGATCTTGTTGGTAATATCATTCGTGCACGCAAAGTGTCTAGTGACAAAGAAATTTCAAAACTAGGTGGTCCAATTCGTAAGTGGGAATGGGGCATGACACCACAAACCGTTAATGCCTATTACAATCCAACAGTAAATGAAATTGTTTTTCCTGCAGCTATTTTACAAGCCCCTTTCTTTAATATGAAGGCTGACGATGCGGTGAATTACGGCGGTATTGGCGCGGTAATTGGCCATGAAATGGGACATGGCTTTGATGATCAAGGCAGTAAATACGATGCTAGCGGTAATCTTCGCAATTGGTGGACAGCGCAAGATCTAAAAGAGTTTTCAATTCGCACTAAAGCCCTTGTTGAGCAATACACGGGTTATCAAGTATTTGATGACTTACACGTTAATGGTAAATTAACCTTAGGTGAAAACATTGGTGACTTATCAGGAGTTACTATTGCTTATAAAGCTTACCAGGCATCGTTAAATGGCAAAAAAGCCGCGGTAATTGATGGTTTAACTGGCGATCAGCGCTTCTTTATCGGCTACGCACAAATCTGGCGCTCTAAAATAGTCGAAAAATCAATGCGTAACCGTGTAGCAACTGATCCGCATTCTCCAGGAGAGTTTCGTGCTTTAGGCTCACTTTCTAATATGAATGAGTTCTATAAAACTTTTGATGTTAAAGAAGGTGATGCTATGTATATAGCTCCTGAAAAACGCGTTAAAATTTGGTAGTAGTTAGCTGAGATTGACTTAACAAATACTGCTCTAGCAGCTACTGTCATTAACTTCGGCGTTAAATTCACTAGCAATAGACTAGTTAAAAAAGCAGCCTCGGCTGCTTTTTTATACTTAGCAATAATATTGTTATTGATAATCATTACCATTAAGGTTATTATTAGTAAATAAATTTACTCTTGGTTTTATAGGTGTTAATAATGTACGTATGCATTTGTCATGGGGTAACCGATACCCAAATAGAAACGGCGATTGATAATGGCGCACACACCATGAAACAACTCAGTAGCGAATTAAAAATAGGCTCACAGTGCGGTAAATGCTGTCAGTGCAGTAAGCGCTTACTCAATAATAAATTAATGCAAATTGCCGAGGCTGAACTTTACGTGGCCTAGCTTGTATTAGCTCAGCAAAGGTATGCTAAATAATAAATTAATACAAATTTCCAAGGCTTAACCTTACGTGGCCTAGCTTGTACTAGCTCATCATAGACTGTAAATAATTTTCCAAGCCGGCACCGGCTATCAAATATTGCTGAGCCTCAAGCCAGTCTATTTGTTCTTCAACATTTTCTAGTAAATCTTCAGCGCAATCTCTACTAATAAAGTCTTGTTTCAGCTCACCAGCAGCGATTACCTCTTGTAAGACCGCTCTAGATTGATGTTCTAAAACAAGGTTTGCTTGCAACATTTCAGCGGTATTTTCACCAATATGCAACCTGCCTAAATCTTGTAAATTAGGTAAACCTTCTAAAAAGAGAATACGCTCAATCAACTTATCGGCTTGCTTCATTTTTTCAATTGAAATTTTATAATCCGCTTTATCGAGTTTATCTAAGCCCCAGTTTTTATACATCCGAGCATGTAAAAAATATTGATTAATTGCAACTAACTCAACCGCTAATGCTTTATTTAATAATAATATAATACTTTTATCACCCTGCATGATTTATCCCTCTGCTTAAGCACCTAAATGATTACCCATATAGGATTGAATGTAATTCTGCAGACCAATTTTAGCAATCAAACCAAGTTGCTTTTCAAGCCAATAAACATGGTCTTCCTCGGTATCTTCAAGTAATTGCTCTAGCATCTTTCGGCTTATGTAATCTTCTTCAGCCTCACACAAGCTGATACTTGCTTTTAACGCTGCCACTACTTCCGTTTCTAGCAGCAAATCATTATTTAGCATTGATGGCACATCATTGCCGATCATAAGATCTCGACGAGCGGTTAAATTAGGCGTGCCTTCCAAAAATAATATTCGTTTGATCAAAGCATCCGCATGGGTAATTTCTTCTTGTATTTCATGATCTAATTGCTCAAATAACTTATCTAGTCCCCAGTCTTGATACATGCGAGAATGAGTGAAATATTGATCAATTGCGGCAAGTTCGTTATGTAATAAACCATTTAGACTAGCGATAACTTTTACACTACCTTTCATTTTCATGCTCCATTCATTAGCTTCAGCTATAACTGTAGTCGACAAAAAGAATTTTTGCGTTGCCATGACACTTAAAGCAAATAGCCATCTACACCGCTAAAGCTTGCTTATAATATTATCTCAGCGTAACATAGCGCCTTTCTGCTAGGGAATGGGGTGTAGCTGCAATTAATTTGTCATGAATCCTCAACTGTACCCGCAACTGTAAATCGTTTATCTTGAATAGTTCAAAGGACGATAAGTCAGATAGCTAGCAGCAAACTCAAACTACTCTTTTTATGCGTGCGGGAAAACACCAGAATACTATGTCAAGACAATTACAGGTTGATCAGCTAAGCTGGTCAATTAACCATAACAGCATTTTAAAAAACATTTCTTTTGACGTAAGCAAAGGAGAAGTGATTGGTATTATTGGCCCTAACGGTGCTGGTAAAACTAGTCTGTTACGTTGTATCACTAATCAACAACAAAACATTCGCGGTGCCGTATTGAAAGGCTCTGTCTATCTCAACAACAAAAAAATCAAGCAGTACAGTAGCAAACAACTAGCCCAACATTTCGCCTTGGTAGCACAAAAAGCTGAAGCAATATTCTCATTAACCGTTACTGACATAGTAAAAATGGGCTTGTTACCCCATAAAGGCTTATTCGCTTTAAATGATGATCACGATAAAGCACAAATAAAACGCGCTCTGGTAAAAGTTGGCTTAGCCCATGCTGAAAAAAAGATGTTTAATCAACTATCGGGTGGCGAGCAACAAAGAGTATTAATTGCCCGTGCCTTGGTACAACAAGCACAAATTTTACTTTTAGATGAACCAACAAATCACCTAGATGTTTATTATCAGCACCAAATATTAAACTTAGTGAAGCAATTAAAAGTTACTGTGATTATGACCGTGCATGATCTCAACTTAGCCAGTCAATATTGCCAACGATTATTGCTCCTCAATCAAGGTCAATTAATTGCCGATGGCACTCCTGTTGAAGTGCTAACAGAGTCACAGTTGAGTTCGGTGTTTAAGCTGCCTTGCCAAGTAGAGCAAAGAGCGACAACGCAAGATCCCACTTTGCACCAACCACGCGTATTTTTCTCACTACCACCTGAGCAAAATTCAACTAACAGTGTAGGTGCACAAGATGAATAAATTACTCTTTATGCTGAGCTCATTACTGTTATTGACCTTTATTTCGGCCATTGCAGGATTACACTTTGGCCCTGCAGACATATCAAGTAACCAAGTGCTTCAATGCATACTCGGTAGTTGCGAAAATCAAATAAATCAAATGGTGATTTGGCAAGTACGTGTTCCTCGGGTATTAGTAGCACTGGTTGCAGGTATGGGGCTAGCTATTGCCGGTGCTATTTTACAAAACACTACTCGTAATCCCTTAGCCGATCCCTACCTCTTTGGCATTGTCTCGGGTGCTGGCTTAGGTGCAACCATTGCTACCCTTTCATTAGGGGATAACCTTAGTATCGCCCTTCCCCTTGCCGCCTTTCTCGGTGCTTTATTCGCTATTACCATAGTATTACTGATAGCAAAAGTGCTCCAGCGTATAGAGCAGCTGCTGCTAGCCGGGGTTGCCGTATCTTTTATGTTAGGCTCAGCGACACAATTTATTCTTTATTTCGGTGAGCCATTTGCTACTAATCGAGTCATTTTCTGGCTAATGGGTAGTTTATCTCGCGTTGAAATGAACAACTTTTATGTTATTGCTAGCGTATTGTTAATTAGCATTATTATCATTATTGCTCTACATAGACATATAGATGCCCTTTTACTTGGCGATGAAAGCGCCGCAAGTTTAGGTGTTAATGTAGATAAATTAAGGCTATTAATGCTTGCCCTATGTGCGGCACTTACCGCCACCATAGTGGCCTATTGTGGCGGTATCGGTTTTGTTGGTTTAATGGTCCCTCATATTGTTCGCCAAATCATTGGTGTAACGACACTTAAGCTGGTTATTGGTAGTGCCTTAATTGGCGGTAGTTTTTTAATATGGGTTGATATTATTGCTCGCTCAGCTTTGCCAAATGCAGAGATCCCTATTGGCATTATTACCTCAGCTTTGGGTAGTATATTTTTCCTCTTTATTATGATTCGTACCAGAAATACTAATTAACAATAGCCAATGGCGAGTTAATAGTGACGAGTTACGAAAAGAAAAACAAAGGACAAAAACATGACAGATAAAAGCTCAGATAAAAGCTCAGATAAAAAAAGCGCACAGCATAAAAAACGCATGCAAAACATCAAAGAAAAAGTAGACCAACATATTGATAAAGCGCAAGAAGAACGTGGTTTACTAATTGTCATTACCGGCAACGGCAAAGGTAAATCCACCTCTGGTTTTGGCACTATTGCTCGCGCGGTTGGCCATGGTTTAAATGCCGCTGTAGTACAATATATTAAAGGTACGTGGGCATGTGGGGAGCGTAGTTTACTTGAAAGTTCTGGAGTGACTTTTGATGTTATGGCAACAGGTTTTACTTGGAATACCCAAGATAAAGAACAAGATATTGCCGCTGCCCAAAAGGTTTGGCAACGTAGTAAAGAACTCTTAAAAGATAATAATATCGATGTGATTTTGTTTGATGAATTAACCTATATGCTCAGCTATAAATACATTGATCTAGATGAAGTTATCGAGGCGCTAAAAAATAGACCTATTAACCAACACGTCATTATTACTGGGCGTGCTTGCCACAGAGCCATTATAGATTTAGCCGATACCGTTAGTGAAATAAAATCAGTGAAACATGCTTTTGATAATGGTATCAAAGCACAAAAAGGCATTGATTGGTAAACGAAGTTTCGACTTACGGCGAGTATAGAAAACAAAAATATGAGTTTCGAGAAAAAAATGACAAAAATAATTAAAACGTTATTAGCGCTGAGCTTTATTAGTTTGAGTGTTTTCAGTACATTTACTAACGCAACTACTGATAAACCAACAATTATTGCTCTTTCGCCTCATATAGTTGAAATGCTCTATGACATAGGTGCAGGTGAACAAATTATTGGCACTACTTCTTTTGCCGATTATCCTGAGCAAGCTAAAAGCATTCCGGTTATTGGTAACTATTTGCGTTTACAAATAGAAAAGGTGATCACCCTACAACCTGATTATATTATTGCTTGGAAAAGTGGTAACCCTAGCGATGATTTGGCTCGTTTAGAACAACTTGGTTTTACTATACTCTACTCACAGCCCAACTCTTTTGCAGATATCGCGAAAGAAATGCGCGAATTTGGCCAATTAACTGGCCATAAAACACAAGCAGACAAAAAAGCACAGCAACTACTGAATGAGTTAGAAAAAATAACCAGTCAATACCAAAACAAAACAGCCATCACGGCATTTTACGAATTATGGGCACGGCCGTTAACGACAGTTGCCCAGGGCAGTTGGCCGCAACAATTTTTGAATATTTGCCAAGCAAAAAATCCATTTGAGCAAGCTGATTTACCTTATCCGCAAATTAATATTGAAAAAATACTACTGACACCAGTACAAGTAATTATTCAACCGTTATCAGTAAATCAAACGGATAGAGAAGGTTTTAATTGGCAAGATTGGCCCATTATTCCCGCGGTTGCCAACCAACAAATAATTCAACCTAATGCAGACGCCATGCACCGTATGAGCATGCGTAGCTTGAAAGAATTAAAAAAATTGTGTGTAAGCATTGATGAAACTCGTCAATGGTTACACAAAAAAAACGCTCTAATTGAGCATTAATGTAAAATTTTAGGTGCTTAACTTAAGTTTTTATTTAAGTAAAAATTGAGTTAAGTGAAACGGGAAATAGGTGTGATACCTATACTGCCCCCGCAACGGTAATAAGCAGATATTTGTGTAACAACATCAACTACTTTAAGTCCGGAGACCGGCCTAAAATTAAATTAATTATTGTAAGTACGGCGGGTACTTATAGTTGAGGAAAACATGAAAAAAACACTAATCGCCCTTAGTATTACCAGTGCTCTTATTACGCCATTAACTTTTGCCGAATCTTCTCAAATTAAACAAGAGAATGCGGTAGATGAAATTATGCTAATTACCAGTAATCCATATAACCAATCTACCGATGAAATCATGTCGACCGTGTCGATAATCAACCGAGTAGATATAGAGAGAATCCAGCCTAAATCTGTGGCTGAATTACTGCAAACAACGGTAGGTATAGACATTGCATCTAATGGTGGCCCCGCACAACTTACTTCAGTATTTGTTCGTGGTACTAACTCAACTCATACTCTATTTCTTGTTGATGGCGTACGCATTGATACTGTTACTGGCTCAGGCGGTGCATCAGTAAGTGACATACCTACTTATCAGATTGAACGTATTGAAGTAGTTAAAGGCCCACGTGCAGCAATGTACGGCTCAGATGCCGTTGGTGCGGTAATTCAAATATTCACTCGTGATTTAGCCGCTGGTGAATATCAAGCTGCGGTTGAATTTGGCTCAAATAATTATAAGTTTGCTGGTGTTACCGCCGGTATTAGCCACGGTAATGGCGCAACAACATTAAGCGTGAGCGGTGAAACAAGTGATGGTTACAATGTCACAGCCAATGAATATTCAGTTGATGATGATGAAGATTCATATGAAAAAATTAATCTTTCAATTAAAGGTCATCAAACCTTAAGTGAGACGTTAACACTCAACTGGGTAGGTCGCTATGACGATGGTAGCTATGATTATGATGGCAACAGCAGTTATACCGTATTAGCACCGAGTCAAGAATATACTAAGCATTTATTATCAACTGGTTTAAGCTACAACCAAGAGCAATGGTCACACGATTTATCTATTGCTCAATACCAAGAAAGCCAAAAACGCATCGGCGATTACCCTGGCGACAATGAAACCAGTCGTAATCAACTAGATTATAGTAGCGTTTATAGTGGGAAAAATGGTTTGAGTTATAATTTTGGTGGTCAATTCTATCAAGATAAATATAAAGGCACTGGCTCATTCAATGGCAAGTCTCGTAATACTACCAGTGCTTTTGCTGGTGCTTTGTTTGATGCCGGGGCATTATTAACAGAATTATCTCTTCGTTATAATGATGTCGAAGATACGGGCTCAAAAACAACTTACAATGTTAGCCTAGGTTACCAAGTTAGTGATTCATTATTTGCCAGTGTAAACTACGGTACCGGTTTTAAAACACCAAGCTTTTATCAATTATTTGATAGTGGTCCGTACGGCGCAGGTAATCCAGATCTTGCCCTAGAAACATCTCAAAGCTGGGAGCTGATACTGCGCTCTACTATTATTGGCGTAAAAGCCGAGCTTTCCTATTTCCACTTAGATTTTGATAATCTACTTGATTATGATTACAGTACTTATAGCTACGCTAATATTGCTGATGCTCAAATTCAAGGAGTAGAACTAACGTTATCAAAAAGTTTAGATGCGCTTAACCTATCAGCTAATTACGCTTATACCGATACTGAAGATAAAACTACAGGTACCCAGTTAAGTCGTAGAGCTCGTCATAAAGCGAACTTTGAAGCCTCTTATCATTGGGAAAAAGTTAGCCTTAGCGGTGCTTACAAATATAACGGTACCCGTTTTGATGCCTACTCAAATTCGTCGTTAAGTGCTTATAACACCCTTGATATTAGCGCTAGCTATCAGTTAAGTGATGAATGGAAGTTACAGGTTAAGGCTAATAACATCTTCGATGAAGGTTATGAAACCGCACCTAGCTACGTGACTCCAGGCGCTGAATATTTTTTACAAGTAAGCTATAGTCATTTCTAATAAGTACTGCCACTAAGTAGTTTACTTGACCACTTCAACTAGCTACTTATACAAGATACAGCACAGAGATAAGTTACCCTAGCGTAACTTATCTCTTACTTTATTACCTGCCTATGTAATTTACTCAGAATTTAATTATAATCGTCATCTTCGAGGTGTTTTAATCGAAGATCTCGTCACGTAGAGTTTCAAGACTATTTATACCAAACGGATTAATTAAGCCTGTTTTATTCTAGCTGACAACCTAGTGAATACGGTTATACTTTCTTCGAATAATTTTCTTTAACCCAAGGGGCTATTCAGTAAAGGTAAACCAATATAATTTACCTGATAATGATTAACAGTCGATTTTTCAAACGGCCTAGTCACGGTAATTTTACTTAAACTAGCATTACCAATTTGCAGGCTTTGGTGCAGTATAGGATTTTGCCATTCTAGCTGTAATACCTGTGCCAAAATCATCCTAATAACGCCACCATGAGCTAATAATAAAATTCGTTTTGGCTGTTCAATACCTTTACTTTGCTTGAAACAAGCATCAATAAACTCATGCCAAGCAAGCGTAATTCGCTGGTTAAAATCAGCTAAACTTTCAGCTTGAGGTAAAGTAGCCGTAGCCGGTGCTTGCCAAAAACCCTCTAACATTGCCCAGTTTTTAGTGCCTAAAGCTGTGTCTACTGAAAAAGTGGCATAGTCAAAAGGAATACCATCAAAATCGCCAAAGTTTATTTCTTGCAAAGACTCTATGCACTGCAAAGGAATTTTATGCTGCTGCGCAAACAGTTCTGCAACAATTCGACAACGTTTTAGCGGTGAACTAATTACTAAATCATAAGCACTTCCTTGTTGTTGTAATGCAGTTAACTTCACTAATAAAGAGTTATTATCTTCAGTGCGAGGCATAATATCGGTTACGCCATATAATGCCGCTGGCCCTGCTACTTTTACATGCCTTACTAAACTTATTTCGATCATTATTTAATAGTACCTTGATAAGTCACTAGTCAGTACTGTCAAACTGATATTCATGATTTTTCCTGAGAAACTTATGCTTTTAACGTTAAGGGGATACCTGCAGTTACCAAGGTTACTCGCTGGGATATACTAGCAACAGCTTGATTTAACCAACCACAATAATCAACATATAAGCGCGTAGTTGCTCCCATCGGAATTACCCCTAACCCTACCTCATTACTGACAATAACAATATTATGATCTTTATCAGAAAAATGTTTACTTAGCACTGTGATCAAAAGCGCTATTTCAGTTTTTAATTTTTGCTCTAGCGTTGAAGGTTCTAGCGTTTTCACTTGCTGTTCCTCCTCTCCTAAAAACAGTAAATTATTGAGCCATAAGGTTAAACAATCAAGCAAGTAAATGTTATCTGTACTCGAATTTTCTAAGCAGGCCACTAAATTTATGGGGCACTCAATTAGCTGCCATGCATTGCTTCGATCACACTGATGCTTAAGTATTCTTGCCTTCATTTCATTGTCAATGGCTGTTGCTGTTGCCAGGTATACTGGTTGCTTAGTGCTTCCTGCTTGTAAAAGGGTTTGTTGCTCAGCATAACGAGACTTACCGGAGCGTGCTCCCCCTAAAATAAAGTGTATCAAAAGATCTTACCTCCTAATAAAGTTAACTATGTTGAAAGAAAAGCAACGACTACCATATAAATTAATAGCTCGGAAATTTGCTGGGCGGCGCCTAAACAATCGCCGGTAAAGCCGCCAATTTTAGCCAATAACCAACGGCTAAAATATTGTCTAAAAATAGATAAAACCAATAAACAACTCAGTGCCACTAATGGGCTGAATAACAGTAAAGGCAAAACGCCAATAATAACAACGATCAGTAGCTCCTGTTTTGATTGGCTTTGTGCTAACGGCTTGCTTTTACTATCACTGGGGTCGCTAACATAGGGCAAACTACTAATAAGGCTTGACGATAATGCTCTGGATAGTGACGCACCTAAAAACAAAGCACTAATAAAAACAAAAGTCCCCTGTTCAGCTAAAGAAAATAATAAAGAAAATTTTAATGCCAGTGCAAAGATTAATGCCGCACTGCCGTAGGTACCTATGCGGCTATCTTTCATAATAGCCAAGCGTTTTTCAACATCAAAAGCACCACCAATGCCATCGGCCATATCAGCTAAACCATCTTCGTGAAAAGCGCCGGTAAGCAGTAAGCTGAACGCCATGGTTATTAGCACACTAACGCTCATCGGTAATACTTGGCTAGTAAGCCAGTAACATACGGCTAAAATACTCGCTAATAGCAAGCCAACTAAAGAAAAATAACGATTGGCTTTATTAAGTTGTGCAGCAGAGTAACGCATACTTTTCGGTACCGGTATGCGGGTAAAGAAGCTTAATGCTAAGTAAAACAAATTAAGCTGTTCACACCCTATTTCCTGAATCTTAGCATAACTTTTTTGCTTCACTTTAGGGTTAGTCACTCAGCGAAACTCCGGCAGTTTCAAAGCTAGCCATTTCATTATAAAAACCGGCGGCGGCTTGAATTATCGGTAATGCTAATACTGCACCAGTACCTTCTCCTAACCGTAAACCTAAATTTAATAAAGGCTTAGGATTATCTTGCGGTATCATCTTAGCCAATAATAATTGATGAGCCTGCTCTTGTGAGACATGGCCGTAGATAAGGTAGTCGGCAACATTTTTATCAAAAGAGATGGCGACCAATGCCGCAACACTAACAATAAAACCATCAATCACTATCGGTAGGCTTTTAGCTGCTGCCGCTAAAATTGTGCCAACCATTTGTACTATTTCAAAACCACCTACTTCAGTTAAAATAAGTTCAACATCCGTACAGTTATCGGGTAACCTTTTCAGAGCTTGCGTTATCAAACGTACTTTCCTTTCTAATTGCGCTGGAGAAATTCCCGTACCGGTACCAGTACATTGCTCAACACTATAACCTGTTAGCGCCGCCATAATGGCAGAAGCTGAACTGGTATTAGCAATACCCATTTCACCTAATAAAAGCAAGTGGCAACCTTGCTGCAATACTTTATCTACCAATAGAGAGCCATAAGCTAAACCCGATTTAACTTGCACTATACTCATGGCTGCTTGCGTAGAAAAATCAGCAGTACCTGCGCCTAAACGCTGCTCAATTAACAAGTCTCCATAGTCATCAGCTACTGCAACCCTTGATAAAATACCGCAATCAATCACATTAAAACTGATATTATTACTGCGACAAAAACAATTAATCGCGGCGCCACCGTGCAAAAAATTATTTACCATTTGCCCTGTTACCGCACTTGGCGCAATACTAAGGTTATTAGCGTTAATACCATGGTCGCCAGCAAAAATAAGTAACCGTGGCTTGGCTAAATCTATTTTTTTCAAGGCAGAAAAACACTGGTGTTGTTGTTGACCCATTAAGGCCAATTGTAACGCCAATTGCTCAAGCTGACCCAAGGCACCAATAGGTTTAGTTTTATCGTCTATTATGCTTTGAATATCTTCACTTAAGATTCTGTTTAAGGGAGCAATGTTATGTATATGCTTAGCTGTTACCATTATTATTTATGTTTTCGCACAATTTATAGTTAGGCATATTTTATGCTATTTAGGCAATTAACTGAACTTTAAATTAATGGTGATCCCCCATCTAAATAAAAAGGCTATATATTTTAATCAACAATTAAAATTTCACCTGACATAAAAAAACCACCGATGAAGTCGCGGTGGTTTTTTATCGAATAGGTATCAAATAGGTAACAAAAATTGACCTAGCTCGATGACAACTCTGTTGGCGCTATTGCTGTGTCACTACTTTTTTGTTTATTCTTTTTCCGAGTAAACAGACCACGTATATCTTCAATTATCATATATAGGCTAGGAATAAACACTAAAGTAACGATTGTCGCAAACAATACCCCAAAAGATAATGACACCGCCATGGGAATAACTATTTTCGCTTGGGCGCTGGTTTCAAAAAAGATAATAGGCACTAAGCCAATAAAGGTAGTGATTGATGTCAGCATTATTGCTCTAAAACGTTTAGTACCCGCGTGCATCACCGCATCTTTTAATCGTTCGCCACGTTTTCTAGCTTTGTTAACATAATCAACCATGACTAAGGAGTCATTCACCGCAACCCCTGCTGCCGCTAAAATGCCAAAAACAGACAGGACACTTAAATCCATTCCCAAAATAAAGTGACCAAAGACCGCACCAATGATACCAAAAGGAATAACGGTCATGATCATCACCGCTTGCGAATATGACTTTAACGGTATTGCTAACAATGAAAAAATAACCATAAATGAAATAATGGCATCACGAATTTGATCCGAAACCCCATCCATCTCTTCTTGAATACGACCAGATAATTTACTATTAACTGCAGGATATTTCTTTAATAGCTGAGGAATAAAATTATCACGAATATCCTTAGCAACTTCAAAAGGCTCCACTTGCTCAGCATCAACACTCCCCCAAACATTCACCGTACGATTGCCATTTTCACGACGGATCCGGGTAACGCCATCGGTTAAATTAATCTCGGCTAATTCTGATAAAGGTAATTCAGCGCCATTAGGCGCTTGGATCATAACATCTCCCACATGACCAACACTGCTTCGTTGTGCTAATGGGTAGCGCACCATGACTTTAATCTCTTCACTATCACGTAAAATTCGTTGCGCTTCTAAACCATAAAAGCTGTAATTCACTTGTGAAGCTATTTCAGCTAAAGGTATGCCCATACTGTAAGCTAACGGTTTTAGGGTAAACTGCACTTCTTTAGCACTGGTTTGACGGGAGTCATTAACATCACCCACCCCTTTAATGGTATTTAATTTCATTTTTAGTTCTTGCGCTGCGGCAAGCAACTGCACATCGTCTTTACTCTCTAATCTAAAGGCGATATCCCCATCATCACGACCGCCACCAAAGAGATTATCACTAATACTAAGTGACTTTACTCCAGGGTAATTTGGTATAGCTTCACGCCACATATCCGCCAATTCAAAAGTATTAATAGGTCTTTCTTCTGGCACAATAAGTTTCACCATCACTTCACCACGGGTTCTGCTACGCAAATCCACTTGCATATCAGAAATCATTGATGTGCCATACTTGCTTTCTACCGCTTTATCTACTTTTAAAATAAGGCGCTGTATATTAAGTAGGGTCTCCAAGGTTGATTTTTCAGAAGCATCGATATTCATTTCAACAGTGATACGAGGAAAATCATGAGGAATTTTAGGTTGACCAATATAACGAACAAAGCCACCACTAAATAAACCGGCACTTAATAACATTAAGCTAATAAAAAACATCAATACCGCATAACGATACTCAAGAAATACCGCCAGTGCTGGTTTGTAAACATTATTAATAAACCTCTTTAACTTAGCATCAATAAAACGACGTACTCTATCGAGTGGGTTTTTAGGATTAAACTCTTTAATTTTCATTTTTACCAAATGCGCAGGTAAAATAAGTTTTGATTCTATCAAAGAGAAAATCAAACAAAAAATAACCACTCCACCAATCGCTTTACCAAAGGCTGCAGAAGGCCCTTCGCCAAATAAAAACGGGACAAACACGGCAATAGTGGTTAAAACGCCAAACGTAGCCGGCATTGCAACACGTTTTACCCCACGTATAACATTCTCAGTTGAATGTCCGTGCTCTTCTATTTCTTCGTGGGCGCTTTCGCCCATCACAATGGCATCATCGACAACAATACCAAGTACTAAAATAAAGGCGAATAAGCTAATAACATTAATAGTAATGTTGATAAAATCCATGGGCATTAATAATAAAGTCCCAAGGAAACAAACGGGTAAGCCCATCATCACCCAAAAAGCTAAACGGACACGGAGAAATAAAGCCAGCATTAAAAAGACTAATACTGCGCCACTTTTCATGTTGTCTAACATCATGTTTAAGCGACCGTTTAAGTAGTAGGTCATATCAACCCAGGTTTCTAATTTAACCCCCGCAGGTAAACTAGCTGACTTTTTCTCAACGTATATGTCCATAATATCGGCAATTTTGGTGATACTTTGAATTTCTGACGCACCAATAAATAATGTTATCGAGTTTTCACCATTGAATTTAGAGTATTGCAAACCTTCTTCAAAGCCATCATTAATGGTAGCTACTTCACCAAGCAAAACTTTTGTACCGTCTTCAAGGGTGATCACTGGCACTTGTTCAAATTCATGACCGCGATAAGCTTGGTTCTCCACCCTTAAATTAATATAACCATTGGTTGCTCGAATTTGTCCCGCTGACATATTTCGAGAATAACTACGTACCGCGTTAGCAACATCGCTAAAGCTTAAGTTATATTCACGTAACTTGTCTTTACTCACCTCAATAGAAATTTCATACGATAGACCACTGTATAGCTCAGAGATGCTAATGCCGGGCAGTTGCTGAATTTCGTGGTGAATTTTACGGCCTAAGTCCTTTAACTCAATATTAGTTAAATCACCATATAAACTAATGTACATAACTTCTTGACGAAATTTCTCTCGCTCAACTTTAATACGCTCCATACCATCAGGGAAACTGGAAATAGCATCAATGGCTGACTTAACTTCTTCAAGTACAACTTGAGGATCATAATCCAACTCAATTTCAAACCAGCCATTAGAATAACCACGATTTGAATAAGTAATAACTCGTTTAAGACCCTGTACAGATTTTAATGCTTCTTCAATTTTAATGGTAATACCCTCTTCAACTTCTTGAGGGGCCGTGCCTGGATATGGCGCAACATAAGATATCCAGTTAATTTCAGGTTGAGGAAACATTTGCTTATTGATCGTTAATGCCGTTAAAGCGCCACCAATCAAGATAAAAAACATCAATAAATTAGCCGCAATACTATTACGTGCAAACCAAGCAATAATACCGGTATTGGTATCTATACTGGTGTCAATACGTGTGGCTATATTGCGCTTATTATTACTTTCATCATTGGTATTACTTACGGCTGTTTTTGTTACATCATCATGAGAGTGCGTCGTCATCACTATTCCCCCTTATTTTTAATACTAGCAACTTGCACTTTAGTATTTTTATCAAGGGGTACTTGCTGTTCTTTTTTATCCGCAATTAGCTTAAGTTTCATACCATTAACAGGGGAGTCTAACGCGGAAACAATTAACCTATCACCATTAAGTAAACCACTTGAAACCACAATATCAGCCCCTTGCTGACGAACAATGTCAATTGTTGCATAATGCAGTGTTGAATCATCACTTAACAGCGCAACCTTATTCCCTACCACCAAATAACGGGGTAATATACTGGCATTAGCAATAGCTACACCCAATATTTCAGCCTTAACATAGGAGCCAAAACGCAGTGGTACAAGATTACCAACAACAGTATTACCAGTAGCGTTTTGCTCAGCCAACTGCCCTGGCAATAAGTAAGGGTTTATAATTTCGGCAACCAAGTAAGTCATCCGACTTTTATCATCAATAACACCTTCATTACGAACAATATCCGCTAGCCATTCAATAGATTTTCCGGCATAAGACCCACGTAATTTAACCTTAGCTTGGCGGCCTTGAGCAATTAAAAATTGTAATTGCTTATCCGCCACAGGTAAGCGAACTTCGGCAATGGCGGTGCCAAGCAATTTGCCTATTTGACTACCGATACTAACAAATGAGCCTAAACCAATCAGTCTACTATCTATCATGGCATCATATGGCGCTGTAATTTCGGTACGTTGTAAATTACGTTGTGCGCGTAAAACTGTCGCTTGTGCTGACTTTACTCGTGCTAGCTCTTGCGCTAATTGAGGTTTTCGTAAGCTTAATTCTGTCGGTGAAGTATCAGTAATATACTTCCATTCACGCTCAGCGACTTTACCTTGCGCGACTTCTTTTTCTAGTGCCGCCCGTGCTGAAGCCATATTTGCTTGAGCATCAATTAGCGCAGCATGATAATCATTAGGATCAATACGTGCTAACAACTGCCCTTTTTTAACAAAACCTCCGCGAACAAAAACATCATTTAATTCAACAATTTCGCCCTTAACTTGGGCAACTAATGAGGTTTCGTATTTTGGTTTAACAATGCCATAAGAACTTACCTGTAACGTCATTGGTGCTACAACAATATTTTCTATCGCTACAATAGGAGTATTGTCTACTGCTGCTTTTTCTTCCGGTGGCTTCTTCAAACTAGCAAAACCAAAGTAAGCAATAACTCCCACCACTAAAATGACAATAGGTAGTATTATTTGTTTTTTATGTGCCACTATTTTATCCTTTTTGAAAATCTATTTAACGTTAAACAACACATTCGTTGGCAACTGATATATCACACAAATTTTATGTGGTTAATAATAACGAAATTATTGCTATTAATTACCGTAAAGTTGTAACCGTCTATTACAAAATGTACGCCTATTTGCCAAAAAACTTACATTCAAAATAAAACAAACTATTAACCCTTACATTTCATTAACTTAATAGCTGTTATTTTTTACTGTTTTTACAAAAAAACAAATTAAACTAAATTAGATATAAACAACTTGGTTTTTTTCACCACTATTTATACTTTTTAAAAATGTTAATGGGCAAAATCACTATATACTCATACGTGATTACACAAGGAGTAGACATGCTAAATAAAATTAGCGCATTCTTTAATGATTTAATTGCAGACCTGCAACAGACAACTGCACAGCAAAAAAATACTGAACTTTCTCTAGAAATTTGCTGCGCAGTTTTATTATGTGAAGTAATGCGTGCCTATAGTGCTTTTACCGAAGCAGAGCAAGATGCACTCAGTATCATTTTAACCAATCAATTTAAATTAACTCCTCTAGAAGTGAGTGACATCCTAGTAAAAGCATTTGAGCTAAGTGAAAATGCCAGTGATTTTTATCAATTTACCTCAAAAATAAACCAGCACTATTCCCTAGATGATCGTATAAAAATAGTCACATTATTGTGGAAAGTGGCTTTCGCCGATGGCGAACTTGCCAGTATTGAAGAGCATATTATTAGAAAAATAGCAGATTTATTACACCTTAGACATAACGAATATATCGCCACAAAGATCACCGCTAAAGCATTTTATCTCAAAAATGAAAAGGAGTAGTACACACCAAGCGATATCGGTTATTACCAGAGTTGTATAACACTGCAACTACCAACCAATTTTCTATACTTGGCAACTTCATGAGCCAAAAAATTATATCGTCACAAAAATGAAAAGTAGTAGTGAACACCGAGCGATATCGGTTATTATATACCAAGCAGCTACTAACCATTTTCTATACTTGGCAATTTAATGACACAATCAACTCCAGACTTAAACGCAGAGATCGGCAAATACAATACTTTACGCATTATTGCGCTAACCGATAGTGGTACCTATCTTGACGGCGGAGAGTTAGGAGAAATATTACTACCTAAGCGCTTTAAGCCCGCTGATTGTCAGGTAGGCAATAACATTGATGTTTTTATTTATGTTGACGGTGCCGAACGGTTAGTCGCGACAACAGAAAAAGCCTATGGTCAGGTTGGTGAATTTGTTTCATTAAAAGTCGTTGATGTAAATAAAATGGGCGCTTTTTTAGACTGGGGCTTACCAAAAGAATTACTGGTACCCTATAACCAGCAGCATTCAGAAATGGAAGTTGGTAAATATTACTTGGTTCGAATTTACCTTGATCAAGTGACCGATCGTATTGCGGCTTCAAGTAAGTTAGATAAATTTATCGACATTTGGCCTGCGGAATATCAGCAAGGTGATAAAGTAAAATTAATTATCGGTGGTAAAACTGATTTAGGTTTTAAAGCCATAGTGAACGATTTACATTGGGGATTATTATACGACAATGAAATATTTCAACCTTTACGCATAGGTAAGCACATTGATGGCTATATCAAACAAGTACGTGAAGACGGTCGCCTAGATCTGATCTTATCCCGTGGTAGTAAAAATAAAGTGAATGATTTTGCTGAAAAGTTCCTACAACACTTACGAGACAATGATGGCTTCAGTCCACTACATGATAAAAGTTCACCAGAGTTAATCCAAAGGATACTGGGAGTTAGCAAAAAGACCTACAAGGCCACGGTTGGTAACTTAATGAAAAATGGTAAAGTAACCATTGAAAAAGATGGTGTTCGCATAAAGTAATATGTAGTAGCTCAGACATTATATTACAGTTCCAAGTATCAGGACTGACTAAACCCGACAGGTAACTTCAAGCTCATAGTTGCCTGTGAAGATCGTCTTCGAAGGTTCACTGTTTACTATTTTTCGGTTAAAATTTACGAGTGAAAATCATCCCGCCTAACGTTCCCTTAGATACGATAGCCGACCCTAATAAAAATTCTATTTTACTACTTAATTTGTTTTTGGTTGCATAAAAAATTGGATAAGTGATAGTCAACTTTCAGATCATATAGCGGACGTAAATTTATTAACTCTATAACGGGGCATATATGGACGCCCCGGTTAATGCAAGGTTTAATGAAGGTACAGTCTGCTGTCATATATCCGACGTCTAGATTGGCAGTTTATAGCCAGCGCCATGATGTAATCCGAATCCTGTCTCCTAATCACAAAGTCGACATTAAAATGACAAGCCCCAAGGCAGGTTTTTACAGGAACGGTTGACCGTTTTTCATCAAGCATTGCAAACTTAAACTAGGTTTAAAATACTTACTCTGTTTTCTATTTCTTTATTAAATTAAGCTGTTTTAAATGCACAATTGGCTTTAAATTCATCTCCAGTTGTTACAATGACCCAGGCAATTCGTGTAAGTTTATTGGCAAGGGCAACAATTGCTTTTGCTTTTCCACTGCGAATAACAAGTGCATTAAACCAGCGGCTTAGTGCATCAGTTTTATCAGGCGTATATTTCGAAACGGCTCTTGCTCCGTGAATTAATAAAGCTCTCAACTCATTATTTCCATTTTTAGTTATACGACCTAATTTGACCTTTCCGCCAGAGCTCGCTTGTCGAGGAATTAAGCCACACCAAGCAGATAGCTGTCTCCCATTTGAAAACTGTTTACCCGTTCCGACCTGACTTAAAAAAGCGGCGGTAACTATCGGGCCAAAACTCGGAATAGCAAGTAATGCTTGATATCTCGGTTGTTGTTTACATAATGATTCAAGCTCAACTGATATTGACTTGATATCTGTCGTTAGGCCATCGACTTCTAGCCACAGGCTATAAATTAGTTTGCGCATCACATCTGAAAGCTCATTATCGGGATCTTCTAAAACTTCAGGAACCTGCTCTCGTAGGCACTTGAAACTTTTAGCGATAACAATGCCGTATTCACTTGCTAAACCACGTAATTGATTGGATATAGCTATTCGTTGGTCAACTAATCTTTGTCTAACACAGCGTAGTGATTTAATGTCTTGTAGTTCGATTGTTTTAATAGGAACACTATGTAAATTTGGTCGTGAGGCTGCTTCACAAATAGCACGAGCATCATTGGCATCATTTTTCTGATGACCCACAAAAGGTTTAACATGTTGAGGAGGAATTAATTTAACGGAAAACCCCATATTAACTACCGTTCTTGCCCAGTAATTGGAGCTCCCACAAGCTTCCATGGCAATAAGTGTATTCTCAGGAAATTGACGTATTACATCTAAAAGCTTTGCGCGTGTAACTTTTTTGTTAGAGGTAACCTTATTTTCATTAGACAGAACACACACTTGGAAAAAATGTTTTGCTAAATCAATACCAACAACTTTGACTCTCCTTTAAATTGAATCTAATCAATTTGAGTATGGCTCATTTAACGCCAATGGGGAGGGGCGTCCATCACATCACTTAGCGCCTCAGTTCATTATTTGTGACGTTCCACGCAATCATCAAAGGTTTTCTTTTAATAATTGAAATGGGTTATCATAATAAAGCCTTTTTCTTCTAAGCTTTAAATTGCTCTTGATAGATTCCCGTTAGTTAATACAACACCTGTTTTTAATCGGAATAAATCAAAAGATTCGATATAAATACAACTTGTTTCTTTGTTCCCAAAATTCATCAAAATATTTAAATTTGTTTTATTTATAATAATCCCCTGAATATCAACTTATCATATATGATAATACAAAGGTTGTGGTTGTCAGATATGATAACCAATTAAGTAGATATTCGTGGAAAATATCTCTCAATAATACTATTTAATTATATTTAACCACTGTGATTTAGAGTAATTACAGTGAAAAACCAGAGGTTTTGATAAACTCTACGTCCGTTGATCCTTACCTTCTTTTGAACCTAAAGGTTTAAACTCAAAAAACTCCCCAAAAATAATTAACAATGGAAAGGTAATGGATAGCATCGCTGTAGCAATCCATAATTCCAAGTCATAAGTAGGAGATCCTGAAGCGACGGGCCCAACAATATACATGCTCATAGATCTATATAGCCAATACATACATAACGCTAATAAACCACATGAAACAAGTAGGCATCCACCTTTATAAGGCTGTTTTAATTGAGTAAAAGGAGCAGTTTGCATCATCACTAACATGATGAATTCACCAAAAATAAATGAAACAATAACTTCAACGGTGTATTCGACAACATCCATATTTAGATATGTAACAAATATATGCCAAATACAATAGGAAAATAGGAGAATAAAGACAGTATTAATCATGCCAAAAACTGGTTGCTTTTCAAATATTGGCACTTTCTTTTGTAGCCGTGTCATTGGCCAAAAATCCAGCAGAATTAGAGCATCTATGAGCGCTACAGTGGTTAGAAAAAATGATAGTACTGTCCAGGCGTTCAATAAACCTGAGGGATCAGCGACCGTAGTGTAAAAAGAAGCATCGGACAAAAAGTTAAAGTTGAATAGCGTGTCAAAAATAGCAAAGGTAATCAGATACGTTAGTGCCAGCGTACCTAAACCAATGATAGCAGGGTGTTTAGTTACCATTGAAAGTGGCCAGCATTGCCAAACAACCACCAACCACATGGTTATGACAACACTGAGTATTGTGAACATAATGACCATAGGTGTCGGCGGGGTTATTGAATCACCAATAAATAATAAGGATATAAAAACTGCAATTAATCCCATCACCACCATCAATATAAAGAGGAAGAGTCCTTTTATTGGCTGCTTAAACTTAGTTAGCCATTTAGGGTAACTGGAATCCCATACTAGGGCTAATATGATTTGGGAAGGAATCATTGCAGTTACAATAAAGGCTACCCAACTGTTAAAGTTCTGGATTGAAAATTGTGCACAAATAGTGAGTGCAATGATGATGCAAATAATGGTGCTGGTGATACCAAGAATAGGTTGGCGTAAATTCAAGTGTTTACCTTTATTTTTATAATGAATAGACGAATGACATTAATAGATTAGCTTTAATAAAACCATCCTCAAAATAGATGATATTACCTCCTTTTTATTATCATACTTTAACATGAACAGTGCTTGATCAGGCTTGAGTACCTTGTAATATATAGCTTTTTGTTTTTTATTCTACAGTAAAAAAAACACATGCTCAGCCAAAACACGAGAACAAATGATGGCTGATTACGAAAATAAGCTTATTTATAATATAAGAGTTTAGCTATTTTTTTTATTATGATATTGTTGATAAATTAACCTTTGGATATTGTAAATATGAGTATTTCTGCAAGAAATTATAAGCAACTTCTTGATGTCACCGAATGTTTGAGCTACGGGCTAGATTCAGCAAAGGTAAGATTAGACCTTGGAGAAGCCTTGCTTAAATTATTAGATGCTGATTACTTTGCTTCTTACGTTTGGAATTCTGAAGATAGAAAGTTTGGAGAAGGCGTCTCTATTAATATGGATGAAAAAAATCTCATGGAATATGAGCAATACTATCAATTTCACGATCCTATTACTCATGAACTTAAAAAACGTAAACGTGCCACCTGCGTAAACGAAGTTATCGAGCAAAAAGATTTAGAGAAAACAGAATTTTACAATGACTTTCTATGTCATGACGGCCTACATTGGGGGCTTAATCTTTATGCCTATGATGGCAGAAATAATATAGGCGATATCAGAATATGGCGGAATAAAAAACGTCAAACGTTTGATTCCTCATCCGCTCAATTATTACAAATGATACGCCCTCATTTTATCAATTCATTACGAAACATTAATCACCATAACAGTGAAAAACTTACTGAGGATATTCATCAGAATACACCCATTATTACAGCTTCTTGGGACTCTGCATTGATTGCAAAGCTATTCTCTTTTACTGCTCGTGAATCCGAAATTGTTAGAGAGCTACTGAGGGGTAAAAAAGATGAAGAGATAGCTAAAGAGTTGTACATAGCTTGCTCTACCTTGCGAACACATATACGACATATTTATGCAAAAACAGAGGTTCATAATCGCACATCACTCTGCCATAAAGTTCTAAATAAACTGACTGGATTCGCTTAGTCTACTCTTCTTTTAATAAGGTTTACGTTTCTACAAAAATATTTTATCTTACCCAAACGAAAATACCGAACATTGAACTGTTCGGTATTTTATTATTGCAGAGACACTATAAAATATATTATCAAATATTAAACAAGTCTCGTGCTTTCAATAAATTAATACTTAAAATCTATAGTTTACAGATAAGCCAAAAGTACGAGGGTCTCCATACACTGCGACAACACTAGAAGCGATAGTATAAACATGCGAGATGTATTCTTCATCGGTCAAATTTCTACCCCAAAGAGATACATCAAATGTGTCATCACTATTAGTCCACGTTACTCGAGCATCTAATAAATTAAACTTGGGTTGTATTGCCCATGGTTCAAGTTCCCCACGTTGGTCGTCAGTAAAGCGATAATTTAAATTAGTGCTAATTTCTGCACCACTATCCATAGGAATAAAGTAATCAAGATCAATATTATATTTAACTTCAGGTGTACGTATCAAATTGTTCCCATCTTGGTTTGGAAAAGCGGTTCCAGGTATATCAGTTTCTTCGAACTCACTATCTTGATAAGCATAAAAACCTGATAAGGTTAGGTTCTCAGTGATAAGCCAAGTCGCTTCTAATTCAATGCCCGCTATATTTGCATCACCAGCATTGAATGTTTGAAAAGTCCCAAATGCGGCACCGGGAGCTAATGGACCGAATGTTTGAATTTGCAATCCCTCGTACTCGGTATAAAATAGCGCTCCATTCAATCGGAAACTGTCACTTAAATCAGATTTTAAGCCAAATTCAAAGTTTGTAGATTCTTCTTGATCTATTGGGTTAGTAAATTCTATACCTTGTGGGGCTGCGGCAAACCCGCCACTTTTAAATCCTTCTGCATAAGTAAAATACACATTAGTATCTTCTGATACCTGATAACCGAGTGAAGATTTTAAAGTGAATGTACTCCAATCTTCTTCTACAGAATTACTGAACGTTTGATTGATAATAACAAAGTCACCTGCTATGGCTTCATTATCAATTTCTTTTTTATCATAACTATAACGACCCCCTAAAGTGAATGTCCACTTTTCGTCAAGTTCCCAATCAAGCTGACCAAATGCGGCATAAGATGTGGTTTTGTTATCTTGTCGGTACCAATCAGTTAAACCATCATCTCCATCAGCTATACATGTTGGACCGCTGGTTGGTACTGGATCGTTGTCAAAACACTCCGTTCGATCTGTTCTCTCGGTTGAGAACCATAAACCGGATACGTAGTGAATATCGTCATTAATTGAAGAAACCCAACGCAACTCTTGAGTAAACTGTTCAGTAACATCAAATATTTGATCGTTGACTTGACCGAACAAAAAGGATGGTAGTGGCGATGCCGGCGTCCCTGTAGAGTCCATACTCCAATCATTTTCACTTTCGCGATACGCTGTGATTGAAGTGAGCTCTCCAGAGTCAAAATCCCATACTAATTTTGCACTTACACCCCAAGCCTCTTTTTTGACATAACCGTCAACGGGTCCAGCGGAACATTCAGGTCCTCTCCCTTCACACAGTTCAGCATAACTACCTGGAACATTAGCAGCCCAAAATGCAGGATCATCAGGGTGACCGGTATTGATTGGAATTCGTGCGGTGTCTTCTACATCTAGCTGATCATAATCAGCTGAGAAAAGAGCAGTAAAGATATCGTCACTATATTGTAATTGTCCTCGGACTACTTGAGCGTTATCATCCTTTTGTTTTTTATTAAGAAAAACATTATCTACCCATCCATCGCGCGTTCTTGTATTGAATGAAATTTTACCTGCCCAATTCTCTGATAAAGGTCCAGTTATCAATCCTCCAATTTCTTGTAGACCAAAGTTGCCGAGTGTTGCCTTAACTTTACCCTCAAACTCATCTGAATTTGGTGTTTTGGAGACAATATTAATCGCTCCACCAATAGTGTTTTTACCGAATAAAGTCCCTTGCGGTCCTCTCAACACCTCAATTCGTTCGAGGTCAAAAAGTTCAGGGTTAACGTTCGAAACACGTCCCATATATACGTCATCGACAAAAACAGCTACAGAGCTATCCGTTCCAGCGCCATCATCATTAGAAGAAGCTCCTCGTAATGCTAATATATTTTGGCCCGGTGAAAATGCTGAAAATGTTAACCCTGGAACTCTAGTAGCCACATCAGTCATATCGTGGATCCCAGATTTTTCAATGCTTTCTGAACTCAATGCAGTAACCGCTAGCGGTACTTCTTGTAAGTTTTGTGAACGACGTTGAGCAGTGATGATAATTTTTTCCAATGACTTATCCATCACACCTACTATGGCTTCTTGAGCTAGTAAGGGCTGCGAAAGTGAAATGATAGCTGTTGCTATACACCCCACTAAATATTTTTGTTTTCTCATAATATGTTACTCCCAGTTTGTTATGTTTTGTTTTTTGAAATGTTGATTATTTTTAAACTAATGACATCTATTACTTGTTATTCCTCGCATGGTTGTTTGCTCCAATCATCCAACAGTGTTTGAATTTATTAATTTCTCTATTTCTAAACCAATTGCAAGAAGTCGCTGATCACTGCCAACAGGTCCGTCAATTTCAATTCCAAAAGGAAGTCCATTATCAGTGACACTTAATGGAATGCTTAAACCAGGAATACCTGCATTGCTTGATGGCTCAGTGTTGCGCATATAAGTAGGGAAAGTGGGGACTTGAGTTCCATTTAGTTCAACAGTTTTCTCGCTTCCTATAATAGGTCTGGCAGAGAGAGGTGTGGTTGGAAAAATTATCGCATCTACATTTTGTTGAGAAAAATAGCTACAGTAGAGTTGCTGAAGTTGAGGTCTAATTCTGTTTATGACATCCTCGTATATTTCTTTAGTAATACTTCCCTTTAGCACCATATCAATCGCATCTTTGACACCAGGATCAGAAATTTGTAATGATAAACTGAGTAAAGTTTCGCTGGGGATATTACTGTCAATATAAGCACTAAGTAGCTCTTTCGTTTCATATAAAACAACCGGAAACCCTATTTTTTCGTTAAGCTCACCAATGTCTTCTAAATCAGCATTAATAAGTTCTACACCCGCCTGCTTGAGTTGGTCTAGTAAAATGTCAGTTTTTTCTGCGATTGAAGGCTCTAAATTATCGTAAAAATATTCACGGGGAACCCCAATTCGCAAATTAGAGAGCGTTACCTCTTCGTGTTTATCAGTTTCGCCACTTAAAATACCATCAAGTAATTGAGCATCTTCGATTGAAGAGACGATAGGGCCTACAGTATCGCGAGTATGAGAAATGCCCGTAAGTCCTTCAGAAGGATATCGATTGATAGAAGGTCTAAATCCAACCAAACCGTTTAAAGACGCAGGGATTCTGACTGAACCTCCAGTATCTGTTCCTAGCCCAATAGTTGCCATGTTTAGTGCAACAGCAGTAGCAGTGCCACCACTACTTCCGCCAGCTATGAATGTGCCTGAAATAGCATTACCAACAGAACCGAAAGTTTTGTTATCACTGGTTATTCCATATGCCAATTCGTGCATATTAGTTTTTCCAATAATGATTGCACCAGCTTCCTTTAATCGTCTTATTACTGTTGCATCTTTATCAGGAATAAAGTCTTTTAGAGCTAGAGTACCAGCAGTGTTTGGAAGGCCTGCGACATGAATATTGTCCTTTACAGCTACAATTATGCCGTGTAACGGACCAATTGTATCGCCATTCGCCCTAAGCTGATCGTAGTGTTTAGCCTGAGCTAAGGCACCTTCACGATCTATAGTGATAAAAGCATGGCGGTCGTTATTTTGATCGATACGATTCAACGCTTCTATAACCAAGTTTTCACTGGTTAGTAGCCCCATAGACATTTGATGCTGAATTTCTGTAACAGTAAGGTTATTTATTGACATTATTAATCTTCCATTAAATGTATTGAATGATTCCATGTGAATCACCAATTTCTTTTTATAAAATATAGAAGAATTGTTTTTAAGATAGAATCATCAGAATTGATGATATTTTGACAAAATGACAAAATGACAAAATGACAAAATGACAAAATTATTATGGATTAGTTATTCGTAGATATTGCGTGTAAATAGGAACCTCAGTTGACACGATGATTGGCTAATTCATGTCACAAAGCTATCTCGCTTTGCCCTACGTACCATAGAAAATTAAATTTGTAAGACCTAAAAAAGAATATTAGCGAATGTCCGCTTTACGGTATTTCAATCAATTTTGAGTCTTTGCTTTCAAGTTTCAATATGAAAATTTAAAACTATTTCATGATCTAATGTGGGGCAGCTCTGTGTCGGAACTTTTGACATTAGCATTACAATAGTTAACTATATTCGTATCAAACTGACGGCTTCAGAGGTTGGTGTTGACAAGCAGTTTTTGACCGCTTAGTGCTCAATCCGACCTAATCATCTTTGTCGTTTTATCCGACAATATAGTCTTTTAAACCTGATATACCATACTTAATTGATTCAGGTTAGTCCTATCAGACTACGAATAATTCCGACATAACATTAATCATTTTTTCAATACTTAGAACGAGGGGCAGTAGTTAAGAGTGAAACTTTTAGGTGACTTATCTCAAAAGCGTCTCGCGTTTTTGTAGGTTGTAATACTTTCCTAAAGTTCTTCTTTTACGGCCAAATTTTCTATAAAGGCTATTTAATGGCCTCAGGACTTCCTGCTTATGACTTGAAATTATGGATTGCTACCGCAATGCTATCGATTACCTTTCCATTGTTAATTATTTTTGAAGAGTTTTTTGCGTTTAAACCGTTAGGTGCAAAAGTAGACAATATTTAACACACATAGAGTTTATCAAAATCTTTGAGTTACGTGGTTATCTGTAAACTTTACATCATTCATATTTGAGTGATGTATTAAGTTTTGTTATAGGTTTTTTGCATCTTACAAACGCTCTTAGACAATCCTAATCCATTTGATTACTAGTCTTTTAATAGCTGTCTGAAGTATCGCCTTTAGGAAGTAGTTCCAAAGTAGAGAGGCTTCCTATCGTCTGCTATAATTACTTTATGACCATTTTCAATAAATGGAGATTAGATAGTGTTAAGGAAACTACTTTGCTTTTCGTTAATTTTTATTTCAGTAACAGCTAATAGCACAAGTATCGGCAGTTATTATATTCCTGGGCTGGTGATAGATAAGGATAATGGCTTATTTATAAAGATGCACCTTGAAATCATGCGAAGGTCAGGAATTGATGCCGAATTAATTATTCAGCCTACTAAACGTACACAAAAAGCATTTATGTATGATAAAATAGACGCCTACTTTCCTGAATTATTTGAAAACCTTCCGAAAGAAGAGCTGATTGTATCTAAATCATTTTGGTTAAAAAAAATAATTTTATTTTCCCTAATAGACTCTAAAATTCGAGACCTGTCTGATCTTCAAGGTAAAATTGTTGGCGCAGTAAGGGGCTACAGTTATGGAGAAAAAATTGTTAACAATCCGAATTTTTCACTATCTTATGCCAAGGATGATAATGCCAATATTAAACGTTTGATGATGGGTTATATAGATGCCGTTATAGGAGATGATGCCTCTACGCTTACAGCGATAGAAGATAGCCAATACACTAACCTAATTCACTATGAAGAAGATAAACCTTTTCAAGTTCTTGAAGTCTTTTATGTTTGTCACAACAGGCCTTCTGGTAGAGCGCTTTGTGAGTCAATTAATCAAGCTCTGACTGATATGAAAGAAGAAGGCATCATCAAGCTAAATCGAACTACGGGGGAGGCTCAAATACGACTATAAGGTTTCATTTTTTCTACCTCTCTATAGGTGTCACCTCCGTGTATTAACCCATTATTTAAATTACCAATAGTGGATATAAGCTATAGGGTTGGTTAGTAAAAATTCACTCCATTCATCTTCGCTAGATGTTTTTTAAATATTACTTTCTTCTTATGGTATTGTTATATTTCATTTCTTCTTCAATGGCTTAAATATTCTTTAGTTTAGTTATTTATCCCTTTAGCAGTTTATTAGAGTATTATCCGTTAGTTTTAGCTTAACGGAAAACTCTATTAAATTGATTCTGATTTTATGGGAGGGTACACCTTGATCTATTAACTTTAATAAATGGTCAATAACCTATCTATAGGGGGCGAAAGCGCCTTAGAGTATATATGCTAATGACAACTATCCTTGAAGATAGCGGACATAAAAGTGGGTGTAGTTAGGAGCGCTACTTCAACAAAAAGTTAGTAATTTAAATTAACGACACCATGTCGGCTAATGGCTAGCAGTTGACCTTAAAAGCAAGCAGTAGCTAATGTATTCAATGCGCATGAAGCTAGTATTAATTATTTAAAGATTCTATGACCGCTTTGGTGGCTGAGTTGCCAGTCATTGGAGAATTATTGGTTAGTATCATATTTATTATTGATATAAAGACAAAAAGGGCTGATAGATATCAGCCCTTTTTATTTTCATCGTTTTATTTTATTTACGATATTAATCAGATGTTTTATAACTAGCCAGCTCAGTAGATAAACTAACGCCTTGCAATTTAAGTTGATTAATACGCTGTAAATACGCCGCACCTTTTAGCATATGCAAAGCAACATCAACGGCACCACGACGGCTATAATTTTCTAAATAACTGCCTTTTACCCAGCTATTAAACGCGCCTAAACTTGGCCCTGCCCAAATTTGGTAATCCATTTCACGTCCCTTTTCACCGGTATTTGACCAACGAGAACTTAAGCCTAAATACCAACGAAAAATCAAAGCCATTTTACGCTTAGGGCTTGATTTCGCGCGGGCTAACATTTCTGGATCACGCTCTTGGAAAAAATCTTCGGTACCGGCCCAAACATCATCTAAGTTTGCACGGAAAATTTGCTTTTCAATTTTCACTCGCTCATCATTGGGAATAGCTTCAATTGAGTCATAAGTAATATACAAGTCATATAGTTTTTTGGCACGCATAGCGAACATTGAACCACGTTTCACCACTTGTAATTTAACACCCATTTCAAACATATCTGCCGCCGGTGCCATAGTGACATCAGCCATTTCAACACTGGCAAGTAATTTACGGGTATATTCAGAGGCGCCCGCTTCAACACAAGCTTGATTGACTGAACCCAGCACTATGTAAGCAGCGCCCATATTAAAGGCAGCAAGCGTTGCTTCTGGCGTACCGATACCACCACCGGCACCTACGCGCAGTACTGGGGAGAAGTTATATTGTGCTTGCACTTCATCACGAAGGGCAATAATCGTTGGTAATAAGGTTAAAAATGGACGGTTATCAGTATGACCACCTGAGTCCGCTTCTGCGGTAATATCATCGGCCATCGGCACCAGTTTTGACAACTCAGCTTGCTCTGGCGTGATCTTGCCTTGGGCAAGCAGCTTATCAATGAACTTTTGTGGCGCTGGCTCCATAAAACGGCGGCCCACTTCAGTGCGAGAAACTTTAGCAATCACTTTATGGCCAATGTTAACCGTGCCATCAGCATTTTTTGACAAACCGGCTAAACGATACCAAACAATATGTTCGGTTAAGCCTAAGTAAGCCGACGCTTCAACCGTTTTAACACCCAGTTTAATAAAACGTTCAACCGCACCGCGCTCTAACGCTTCTTCCGCTGGCGCATGAATTAAATTCACCGCATAAGGGCCATTAGGTAATTCAGCTTGAATGCGGCGAATAGCATCTTCTACCGCATCAGGCACTAAGCCTGCTGCGCCAAATGAGCATAAAAATCCCGCTTTACCAAGTGCAACGACTAACTCAACTGAAGCAATACCATTGGCCATAGCGCCACCATGATAAGCGTATTTAACGCCATGTTGTTTTTTATAAGCATCATCACCTAAATCTTCAGGATTTAGCTTTTGGGCAAAGGCTAACACATCACTAGCACCTGAGGTTGAGGTAGCATTTGCCAGACCTAACTCATTGCCCTTTTTGGCAAGATATACCGGGGCAGTTAAATCCATTAATGCGGTTTTAATCGCACCGCTATCGGTTTTTATAGTGTTATTATCAACTTGCCACGCCCAATCAATGGCGTTGTTATTATTAAAACTTAAATTTGACATATCTGTTCCTATTTGTTCTTTACAGTGCACTAGCTCATCATCCTCAAGAGAATAATTCAAGGCTAAAATTTATGCACAGAGGTATTGATTAAATTGTTTTAACGAAACATTTCCTCTAAGTCAGCTAACGAAAAATCTCCGTTGGTAAAAGGGTTAAAGCTATTTTTTTCATAACGTTCAGAGAGTATTTCTTTTAATGATTTTACTGTTTTCACCTCATGAATATAATAATTTAATCGCGTATGGCTGTCTTCAAGATCGGCAAGATGAATATCAATATTTTCTTGGGTTGCTTTTTTACTGCGCCCCGAAAGTTTTTGCCAAATCATGCTTGGTAAGCCGTTATTATATTTTTGATCTTTGTTTTCTTGGTCTAGCTCTCTAAGCTTTTCATTTAATAATTTAATAAGTGCTTGGGTTAACTCTTCATCGCTACCATCAAACAAAGTTAGTTCACTTTCAGGCATAAATTGATGAAACATAGAGATAATAGTATAAGCATCTTTGTTTTTCTTTGCTTTTACCAGTTGAGCCATTAATGCACTTTTTTCAACTTTTAAATGCTCATTTCTTTCTTTATCTGGATGCAAGCGATTAGCAAGTATTTTATATAGCTTATTTAATTTACTACTGTTAAATAGTGATTTTAACTTATCTTGCTGCTTGTTTTGCTTGCTCTCTTCTTGCTCTTGGTAATATTCATGATAATGATCATCTTCAGCATCATCACCAGAAAACGCCTCTTCAAATTCATCGGCCTCTTCGCTGTGTTTATTTACTAAAAACTCCTGAAAAGCTTGTTGAAAAATAGCGGGGTCTCGAATAAAGTCACTTAATTCTTCATCCGAAAAACTGGTGTTTCCTTCAAACATTTCTTCACAAAGCGCACGCATTTCAGCAATAACATCTTTATTAAGCGCTATATTTTCATCCACTTCTTTGGTGTTTAGCAATAAAGCATCGCTATATTCTTTACGTAAATTATTAGCAAGCTCCGCATTACCAAAAGGATGTTCCGATAAAGTCTCTAAATTAGACTCTATCCAGCCATGTAATTCTTCTTTTTGCCATTCAGTAAAAGATTTTCGCGATATAAAAGACATTAAGTGACGGGTTTCTTGGCCAAGCAATTCAATTAACTTATGCTCTTCTTGAAGAATATCATCCTGAAAAGTTTGATATAATTCTGTAATTTTACGTTTGAAATTAGCATTTCGTTTCTGTTTTTTTTCAATTTCCAACCATTTTTTGGTCAACGGATCGCTGTGTTCTGCAATTGAGCTTTGTTTGTTTTTTATATGGGCAAGCATAATTTCTCAATTATCATCTTTATTTGGTATAAGTACCGCCTACACTTACAGCGGTACTAAACTTGGTGGTTAAGCCTCAACAATACTTAGTACAATATCTTTCACTTCATATATGCGTAGGCCATCTTTCGATAAATTGGCATCACCCACTAAACGTACTTCGCCGTCTGAGCGAATGATATCGGTGATATGTACATCAAGTGACATTTGTTTATTTAATGGCGTAATTTGACCACGGTATTTCCATTTAACTAAAGTTGCTGGCGCGATAAACCTTGGGTTAGTAAAGCCTTTACCTAAATCTTTGTTAAGCGCATAGGTTTGCATTAATTCAATTATCGCTTCAACACCTAATGAGCCAGGCATTACTGGATCTTGATGGAAGTGATAACGGAAGAACCAATCTGTCGCATCAATGGTGCGTTCACCATGCACATAGGCAACACCAGCTTTACCGCCACCTTCAACAATAGAAACAGTATCAATAAAGTTCATTTGGCCGCCAGCAAGTTTATAATGCGGTTTATTTACTGGTGCTTGATATAAGGCTAAAGCTTTATCAGTTAAGTTAATCACTTCAATGTCAGCTTTCGGGGTATTGTTATCAACAAACCAAGGGTAAGTGACTTTACCGTTGTCTATGCCTAACTGGTTAGTTAATGCATCTCCGCCAAAATAACCAAATACTGCCGTGCCTTTATAGAATAAATCATGTTGTTCAAGCGCTTGAGCTGCTGCATTCTCATCTTTAACGTATAACTCAAAGGTAAAACTTTGAATAATCATACCGCCAGCCATAGTAGTGCTTAACAAGGCTGATTTATTAACGATAGTTTTACCGCGTAAATCAACTTGCTTAAGCAAGTCACCACTACCATCTAGGTTACGGAAAAATAAATCTTTTTCTGGATACACTAACGTGGTTCCCATGTAACCTGAAATAAAGCCGTTCGGTTGTAAGGCTATTTCCATGATTAATGAATAAGGCATCCAGTTATTAATGCTGTTTTTAGTAAAGTACCAGGCATCTTCTGGTACATAATACTCAGCAATACAGCTTGATGGTTTTTTCAAATCAAGACGTGTACCTTGTACTTCAACTACCTGAGTAACTACTTGTAAGTCACCACATGGCGTGCGTGGCGGAATTCTGCCTTTATATACATCAAAGTCAGGGCCAAAACATTTAGAGATATTACCAGTAGCAAATTCAAACATATGCCATGGAGTAAACGGTGCGGTATTAGGCACACGGTTTTGCCCGGCTACCATAGGCGCTTCAAAATGCAGAATAGGGGTTACGCCCTTTTCTTTTGGCGCGTTAAAATCAGACATTACTTTCATTAACGGCCGTTCAATATGTTTAAACGGGTTAATACCACGCTCGTCAAGTTCAGTAACAGCTGCCGCACTTTCAACTTTGCTTTCAACAGCATTTTTACTCACTAAAGTAACATTGTCAGGCAAGGTGACTGGGTAAGGAGAATTTTCATCTTGCTCGGTGATCATCATCGCCAAGTTTTTAAAATCAACCACCACTTTGCCATCTAAAAGAATATCTATATTAGCTTTTAGGTAAGGGTATGGCTGCATGCCCATTTCAGTCACTTCCATGCGATAGGTCAGGGTATTATGCTGCGGCTGAACTTGGCCTCGACAACGAACGGTTTGCGACTCACCTGGCATAGGTTGAAAACGGGCATTGTTCATATTCGCATGCATGCCCAAAGACAACATAAAGAACATCGCCATTTGTCCACAGCCTTCGCTCATTAATGAGCCGGCCATCACTTCATCACCTTTAAAGTGACACGGGAAATACCAATGATCCGGTGCTAAATCTTTTTGACCTTCAACAATGCCTAAACCCCAATGACCGCCGCTAGCATCAACATTAATGATACGTTCGATCATTAAGAATTTTTCTGATGAGAATTTTATTGACGGATTACGACCTTGTTGATCATACGCTGCGCCAAAACAGCCAGCTACATCACCGTTCACTAATTTCATCATGTCGCTGTAATCGTATTGATCACGAGGACGGTTTAACAGTGGGGTAAATGAGCTTTTAACGGCATTGGCAAATTCTGCTTTGTCTTTGTCATTATGAATAACGCCTTTACCGTCTTTTAATTCATCATCAGTAAAGAAACCAGCACAACCGTTGCGCATAATAAGTACTTTTTTATCGCCAACATAACAGTCGTAGTGGAAGAAAAACAATAATTGCTCGCCGTTTCTCGCGTATGAATCAATATGTATTTCATAACGCAGTGTTTCGCCGCCAAAAGCCATTTCTTCGAGGAACGTTAATTCACAATCAAGTAAGCGGTAAACGCGCTCACCTTTGGCTTGAAAATCAATACCTATGTAAGAAATTAATAATAAATCACATTGGCCTGATTCTACCGAAACTGACCACGGAATTTGACCATCAATTAAAAATGGCGCATCTACAGGAATATCATACTCGGTACACATGTACGATTTTTTATATTCATTTACCGTGGCTTCAAGCTCAGTTACTCGCGAAACTAATAAATAATCTGTGGTGGGCAAACGTACTCGGCGTGAATAACTGTCGATGATTTTAAACTCTTCACCAAACACTTTGGCAATATCACCTTCGGCAAATTCAACTAAATCAGCGGTATCCCAAATGATTTTTGTCGGTTGATTAAATTGCTCTTTAAGTTGTAACGGTGGGTAGTTATAACCTTTAGGACCTTTAATGGTAAAACCTGACTTGCTCGCCCAATGCTCATTAACCGCTACTAAATCATCGGTGTGGATATTTGAGCTAACCACAGATAGTTCAGGGGCATGAGCAACATCTATAGCTTGAGTTTCAGTGCTATAAACAGGTAAGCCTGCGCTGACATTGGCTTGCATTTCTATTAACTTAGCAATCTGCTGTCCTGCCACTTGACGAGTCGTTAAAAACGCTTGATGGGTCGCAGACTCTTGATAAATTTCTTTACTTACCTGATGTTTAACATCAACATTATTTGTAATCGACATTTTAGAGATACTTTTCACTTGTGCTCCAGTAACGATTGGTGATCGTGCTTTGGCTTGAGTTGTGCTCTTAATTTTTGCTTGTTCTTGAGCTTTTGTTTGAGTTTTCTCTTGAGTAACGGCCTTAGGCGTTAAATTACTCAAGTTAATACCGTGTTTAACCTTTGCTAATGCTTTACCGGTAAGTGATTGCTTAATGCTTACCATTTCAGCACATTGCCCTTGCTTTATAATGGCATCAAAAATTACATTGCCACCTAAACTAATGGTTTTAATTAATTTAGGACGTTGTTTTCCTGTTGGCGTTGGCGCTGACTGATGGGCTTGTTTGCTCGATGATAAAATTAAATGAGCACAACTTTCATCTTTACCTAAACCATTTATCGCCACAGCAGACTTAGTGTTGCTGCGTTTATCTAAAATAAGCGCAGTTTTAACAATACTAGCAACACCTGAGGCGTTAAACGTATGGCCGATATTACTTTTCACCGAGCTGATGATTTTTCCGACATAGAGTGTTGGCAACGCTTGCTTTTCTGCGGCATTCTCATGACTAAAACCACTGGCATGTGCTTCCACTTGACTAATATCTTTGGCATTAATACCGGCAAGTGCCAATGCCTTATTCGCCGCTTTAGTAATAGCCGCGGCGTCAGAGCCCTTGGCAAAACTAATGCTGTCTATATTGGCGTATATTTGTTGCTCGCCCACTTGCGATTGTGGTTTAACAACAAAAGCGGCAGCGCCCTCACCCACAAGCCATTGCTCTTGATTAAGCGCATTGCTGGCAGCTTTGCCTTCAAGCGATACACTGCCATAGTGTTGTCTAAGGGTGATATTTTCAATCGAGCCAGCTAAATCAACCGAGGCAATAATTACCGCATCAACATTACTGGTTTGAAATAAATTCTCTGCCAATTCAACACAACGATAAACAGAATTTTCTTCTGCCGACAAGGTAATGGCTGGGCCTGAAAAATCCCATAAGGCAGAAATACGTGATGCCATAATATTGCCAATAAAACTGGTGTATTGATTAAGCTGGGCGGCATTAGCAATACCATCTTTGGCGATATTGGTTAAAGTTTCCCGCTGGGTATCATTTAGGATAATACCTTGTTGTAATAAACTTTCTTCAATTTGTGTCGTTAAATTTACTCGACCACGGTATTGGTGCAGTTCTAATTCAATGCCCATTGCCACTAATATAGCTACATTGCTGCCTTCTTTAAGGCCAGCATCTTTTGCAGCATTATCAGCAACTTTCATCATCATTAGTTGCTGGGGTATTAAACAGTCTTGCTCGTTTGGTGGCACTTTAAAACGTAAAAAATCAATATCAAAGTCTTCAACATAACCACCGGTTGGCGCTTTGCTAAGTTGTAAGGCGTTCATCACCTCACTATTGTTTTCGATACCTTTCCAACGTTTTTTCGGTAGCTCTCTAAACGTATTCTCATTGTTTTCAATAAGTGTTTTAAAGCTGGCTAGATTTTTTGCGCCACCAAAATGCGCGTCCATACCAATAATGGCTAGCGGCTCACGGGCTTTAGCGGTGGTAGTTATCGGTGATAGAGTTTGTGTTGGCTGTTGTAAAACCAAATGTGCATTAGAGCCACCAAAACCAAAAACACTGACGCCAGCAGTTCTAGGTTTATCGGCACGCTTAACAGGCCAAGCAATAGTCTCGGTTGGCATTTGCGCACCACCCAAATAGCCTTTTTTAGAGCTAAGCGGTTCATTCAAATTAATCGTTGCAGGGATTTTAGCTTGATTAAGTGCCCAAATAGCTTTGGTCATGCCTGGCATGCCCGCAGCGGTAAGCAAGTGACCTAAGTTGGACTTTACCGAGCCAAGTAGCGGTTTATTGCCATTTTCTCGAGGGAAACGGCTGAAAAAAGTATCCATTGAACCAAGTTCAACGTTATCACCTTTGGGCGTACCCGTTGCGTGACATTCAATATAGTCAACATCGCGAGGGTCAACACCGGCATTCTCATAAGCTCGCTCATAAGCTAAAACTTGCCCTTTGGTATTAGGACTAAGCACAAACTCGCCTTTACCGTCATTTGATAAGGCACCGCCTTTAATAATGGCGTGAATTTTATCACCATCACGTACGGCATCACTGTGACGCTTTAAGACCATCATGCCTGCGCCTTCGCCAGCAAATAAACCTTGTGAGTTTTTATCAAACGGGGCGTGAATATTATTGGCTGGATAAGCTTGAAAAATTGAGAAACCCATATTAACAAACATAGGATCAGCGCCAGAAACCGCGCCGGCTAACATCATGTCAGCTTTACCGGTATGTAGATAATCACAAGCGAGTTTCACCGAATAACAACTCGACGCACAAGCGGCATCAAGGGAGAAATGTGTACCTCCCAGCCCTGCTGCTTTGGCCAGCAGTGCCGCAGGATATCCGGCAACTAAAGCGTTATCCGCATGAATATTATTTTGCGAGATTGCCGTATCGGAGAAGTGACTTAACTGAAAATCTTTATTCAGTATTTGTTTTAATGCACCATCAACCACTTGGTGATAAAGCGGCATAAATAAATGATTAGACGATTTAGTCGGAAACGATAGATTTCCTAAAATCACGCCACAGTCTGCAAGTTTATCACTGCCCCAATAACCGGCATCAGTTAATGCTTGTTGAGTAACGTATAATGCCCACTGATTTAAATCATCTAACTGATTTAAATACTCTGCGGTTAAGCCGTTGCCACTTTGCGCATTACCTTCAATATCAGCTTTAACATCACCGGTAATAAAAGCACTGGCATCAAAATCAAAACCTCGGATATAACCGCCATGTACACAGTAAAACTTATCGGTATCACCTTTTTTACCGGTGTATTTGGCAGGGTCAACGCCCATTTGTTCATAGGTGGCTTTGCTTCGGCTATCTTGTTTTTTAAGTAGCTGTTGCCAAAATTCTTCTGGCGCAGAAGATCCTGGGAACAAATTAGCAATACCTACTACAGCAATATTTTCCATACTTTCCTCGAAAAGTTTTATAATTCTTTTTTAGCGTTATTGACAATAATTGAGCCATTAAACAGGGTTTGAAGATCAAGCTTCACCCCATGGCTAGTTAATTTTGCAATGGCTCTTAAATACGTTAATTCGTCACTAGTACCTTTAGCATTTACTGGCACCGCAACACGTGGCTTTTTAGCACTTTCGTTCTCATTAGCAGCATTAACAGCTGATTCATCAGTAAAGTCTAAGGTTTTATCAACCCAACTACACAACGAACGACCAGGTCCCATTTCAATAAATACCCGTGCACCTTTGTTATACAAGGTATTGATCAAACGAGGAAAATCTACTCGATCACAAAGGCATTTAGCGACACTATGAGCAATGGCTTTACTCAGCTGTGGTACCGGTAAATAACAGGAGCTTGAATACATTTTGGTCGTCAAGCGCGGCATTACCTCCATGGTATATAGCTCAACCATGTCATCATATTCTTTATTTGCCGGTGCACTATGAATAGCATTAGCCATATTTAGTGGCATGGCGCGCACGCCTAGTTTTTTAATCACTCGTAGGCAATCTGCTGGATAACCGGCAAGTAATAAACTGTCGGGAGTATTGATGATGGTGCAATAAACACGCTCTTCACCGTCACTGGCTTTAATAACCTCAGCAAGCGTTGCTTTGATGGTGTAGGTTTCCCAAATCAATTCATCATGGGTGTTATCACTCAAGCCCCAATGTTCACGCAAGGTTAATAACTCACCACAAAGACGATGATTAAAAGTATCTGAGTTAGCCAAACGCGCACTCATTAAGCCCGGTTGTTGCCAAGCCCCAAGCGCTGCGTACATACTGACTTCGCCCATTGAATAACCCGTAGCATAATCAGCTTTGACTTTAAAGACGTTTTCAAAAACTTTGGTAAACACACAGGCAAAGCCAACCCCGGCCTCAGCAATGTCAGCTAAGTTACCACGCAGGTTTAAATCAAGTTGTTTAAGTGCTTTAAAATCAGGGCGCACAATAGTGCGCGGGTTTAATAAGTGATCTTTTAAACTGGCGCCAATGTCATCAGCTAAACCCGCAACGTCTTGATGAATTTCTGGAAACAAATGAAATAAATCACGACCTAGGCCAACATAGGTGGCGCCAATGCCCGGATACAAAAATGTAACATTATTGGTGTTTTCATCGGTATTGACTGGCATCGAGCTAAAATAGCTGCCTTTCGGTGTCCGCCACTCTTTGTTGGCATTCGCTGGCGAAAAAGCAAAGACAATCCCTGATTTTGCCGATTGTATTTCTTTGAGCAGTTCTTCTCTTGATTCAGATAACAAAGAGACGGTATAGCTACATTCTGCTAATCTTGACTGATAAGCCTTAAAACAGCTCAAAGCAATGTCTTTGAGACTAGATTGATCAAGTGCAAGTTCAGCCTCAAGAGCAGCTAACCTTGTTAATAATGCTGGTTGATCATTACCGGTAATTAACACCAGTTGTAAAGCACTACAGGCGATAAAGCCATTACGGCGAATATCATCTGCAGGGTGTTTTTCAGCTGAATCGATGGCTTTATTTTCTGCTAACACCAGATGACAATAATCATTGTTTTTTGCTAGACCAGTTTCAGATAAACAGCTGTATGCAGCAAGATGAGCACTGCCATCAACATGTGGATACCAAGGACGAGACTCTGTTGGCAAATAAAAGCTCGACTCTTGCCAGTTTGCGAGTTCACTTACTGCTGGCTGTTGCCAATCACTAATAGCAGGAATATAGCGCTGCTGCAGTGCAATGACTGTGCGCAGCAATCCTAATACTTGCGAAAAGCCTTTACCTTCACCAGTAACACTGCGAGCACAGCTAATTGCCGTGGTTAATTTATCACTGCCATCATAAGTTGAAATTAGCGCGCTAGATTCTCTCAAAGCAAGCTTGTTATCTGTTAGTGCTGACACTTCAACTAGGCCAATATTACTAGGCTGAACGTCAGCCTTTTGCAAAGCAGCTTGCGCCGTTAAGTGCAGATCTTCACCAACAGCAAAACCTTTTAGCCATGAGTATACGTAGCTGTTATTCGCTTGAGCAAAACTTGGTGATGAGAATAATAGCGCCGCGATACCATCACAGGCTTGATAGCCATTAAAATTCTCAGAGAAACTAATCGTTGCCTGTGCTGATAACTCATGCTCTGCTGCTAATTGCTCTGCTAACTGTACGCCAACTAGCGCCACTAAATTATTTTTCGCAATCAGTAAATCAATTTGCACCAGTGCTTTCGCTAACGAATTTACCACTAAAACATGGTCAATAGTTGTCACTTCAAAGCCGAATTTTTCAATATCAGCATGTTGCGAAACAACGACTACTTTGATATCAGAGTAGTTCACTTGATTAACAGATGCCATACGGGCAACCGCTTGTTGGCAATCATTTAAGCTAATTGCTGCAGGCACTTTATTGCCCTGTTCATTACCCTGTGTATTGCCTAGCTCCTTACCTTGCTCTCTACCTAAGTAAAGCGCCCGTTCAACTCGGTCAATATCCGGTTGAAAGCCACCTTGATTAGAAAACTGAGCATCAAGGCCAATAATGGCACTGTGATAATAATTCGTTACCATTACTTTTCTTTCTCATAAAGAGTTTTCTCAGTAAGAGCTTTCTCTGCGGATGCTTTAGCACTTTTAGGCAAAAATATGTCACTTAAACTGGCGCTAGCAGTAACTTTAGCTGACTTTATCTCACTCAATAGTTCATTGCTTTCACTAATTAATTGCATATCTGCCGTTAACGCGCCACGTTGTTTGCCTTTGCCTGAGCTTTTAACCACGCTCAATTGCAGGTAAAAACGCTCATTAAGCGTCACTTCACGGTATACCGTCCAGCTTTGCGTACTTGACGGTAAACTGCCCAGTCCTAATTCTTTTTTCACCCAAACTAACATCGCTTGATACACTAAGTCATTGGCAAAAATATTACTTTGGCTGCCGCTGTTACTTAAAGGGAAATCCCCTTGTTTTGTCGCGGCTACTGCCGGTACTTGGCAACGTAATAATAAACCTTGCTCATTACACTCAAGTATCTCACTAATGCCTTGCAAGCTTGGCCCATGAAATAAAGTACCGTTGCGATAAAGCGCTTTTGCACTTTCAGCTGATGTTGGTAATGCTAAATTAACTTTAGGGTTGGCTTTATGTTGGCTAACTAAAATCAGTTGAGCACCATAATGAAAGACTATTTTTCCTTGTGCATTAATGCTGGAAATTTTAGTGTCAACCACTAAACGGCCGCCATCATCAACCTTAGCATCCATATCAATTTGATACTCGCTCGCTTCGTTGCCATCAAAAATAACGCCTTTGAACAGCTTATAATTTTCTAAACCTTGGTAGTGATAACCCTGATAGGCTTTTTCACTGGCATCACGCATCCAAGCAATCGCACATACGGTTGGGAAAACTTGCTCACCGCCAATCATGTGGTCAGTTAAAAAAGGATTGTTAGTCGCTAAAAGTGTTTTATTAACACTTACCTTTAAGCGACTAACTTGTGGCTTTTTTACAGCAGTACCTGCTTGATCTTTAGACAGGTCATTTCCCACTAGTATTTGTGCACAACGGTTATTTACCGCCGCTAACTCACTCACTAATAATTTTGCCCCGGCATCAAGTGGAATGATATAAACACCACGATCGTTAAACATACGTTTAAGCTCAGGTGTTACCATGCCGCCATCCCAAGGCCCCCAGTTAAAACTAAGTACTTGCGCACTTGGATTTAAGGCTTTGAAGCGATAAGCAGTTTTGTTTAAAATATCGTTAGCAATAGAGTAATCAGACTGGCCTGGGTTGCCGTAGAAGCCCGCCGCTGATGAAAATAAAACTAAGTGTTTAACGTTTTCAATGGTGGTTGCCGCTAACAAAGAAAGTAAACCGTCGATTTTAGTGGTGTAAACAGCATTAAATTCTGCCAGCGTTTTTTGCTCAATAAATTTATCGGCTAAAACACCTGCGCCATGAATAATACCCGTGATTTCACCAAACTCTTTGGTGATTGGCGCTACCGCAGCCGAAACATTACTGCTGTTAGTCACATCTGCCGCAACATATTGTGCTTGGCCGCCCGCAGCCTGAATCGCATTTAACGTTTGTGCAATTTCACGATTTGCTAATACTGGACGAACAAATTGCGTTACTTTCACCGGTGTTGGTTTATCACCTGTTGCAATCAATGCTTGCATCGCTGCTTTTTTCAATGCTACTTCATCGGTGATATCTTTTGCCCAGCTTGGTTCGTTATCATCAAATGATGAGCGACCTAATAAGATAAATTTAGACTGATATTGTTTGGCAATTTCTATCACACAATGGGCGGTTACGCCTTTGGCGCCGCCGCTAACGACAAACACTGAGTCACTATCAATACTTGTGCCGGCAGTTAACTGATAACTGTCGGTGGTAACGCCTGATAAGGTTAACCGTGTGCCTATGTTGTTGCTAAGGTTATCAGTGTCATGAGCCACTTCAACAATACTAGTATCAATATCTAGTAATTCATCACTGATGATCGTTGCGGCTTTATCTGCCGCTAATTTGGCTGATAAATCAACTATACGACAAAATACGCTATCGTTACCTGCATTCCACTCATGATTGATAGTTTTAACCAAGCCGGCTAAACCTGCTTGTACTAAATCAGCGTTAACATCAGCTTTAACTAGTGTAGCGCCTTCATCATTATTAGCAAAACCTAACGTGCCACCTTGACGTGTTACTACCACAAATGAGGCGCGTGCCTTAGCGGCCTGTTTTACTTTAGATAATTTAGCTAATACAAACGCTAACATTAACCCTTGTTTTGCCGCTTCTGGGTAGGCAATAGTATCTACTGGGCTCTTTCCTTTAAGGTCTGAGCCTTGTAAATAAATCACCGCATCAAGTTGGGCATTTTTTTCGATAATATCTTTAATTTGTGCTTCATCAAGAGTTTTATCACTACTACCAATTTCAATCACATTAACTGACTTGGCAAATGTCTTTTTCGAGTTAACCGTCACCCAGTTAGGTTTTAATGCGGTAACATTCCAACCTGCTTTCATTAACTTTGCACTTAATGCCACTGCAGCGCCTGTGCCATCGTCAACGATTAATGCATTAGCGCCAGTAACATCTTGAGCAATTTTATTAATTGAAGATAATGCCGTTAATTCAACAGTCGCACTAGGTGCGCCTTGAAAATCAGCCGTAGCGTCAGTTGTTTTAGCCGCTGTTGGCACACTTGCTTTTGCGCCTGGAGGAGTTGGCTCAGTCGGGGCAACTTTAGATTGCATATAACTAACAATTTCACCCAAGGTACGTAGTTCAGCTAAATCTTCAGGATTCAATTCTGGCAAATCAGGGATTGTTTCTTGCACCGCACCTAAGATTTCAACACGTTTAATTGAGTCGATACCTAAATCTGCTTCCATGTCCATGGCAAGTTCTAACATTTCAACCGGATAACCCGTTTTCTCGGCAACCACTGCCATCATCACTTTTTGAATGTAGTCGGTATCAATCGCAGGGGCACTGCTTGCAGCTGTCTCAGCAGCTTGCGCACTATCTGTGGCAGCTGTAGGTGCAACTTTACTTTGCATATAGCTAACTATTTCACCTAAGGTACGTAATTCAGCTAAATCTTCAGGGTTAAGTTCTGGCAAGTCAGGAATAGTTTCTTGCACTGCCCCTAAGATTTCAACACGTTTAATTGAGTCGATCCCCAAGTCAGCTTCCATGTCCATTTCCAGCGCTAACATTTCTGTAGGATAACCGGTTTTTTCGGCTACCACTGTCATCATCACTGATTGAATGTAATCTAAGTCAATGGCAACAGTCGAACTTGCTTCGCTACTCGTAGCTGTTAACTGCTCCGCAGGAGCAACTTTACTTTGCATATAACTAACAATTTCACCTAAGGTACGTAGCTCAGCTAAATCTTCTGGGTTAAGCTCAGGTAAATCTGGGATAGTTTCTTGAACAGCTCCTAAGATTTCAACACGTTTGATTGAGTCGATACCTAAATCTGCTTCCATGTCCATTTCAAGTTCAAGCATTTCGGTTGGATAACCGGTTTTCTCAGCCACCACAGTCATCATCACCGATTGAATGTAATCTAAGTCAATGGCAACAGTCGAACTTGCTTCGCTACTCGAAACTGGAGCACTCGACACTTTAGACTGCATATAGCTAACAATTTCACCTAAGGTACGTAGTTCAGCTAAATCTTCAGGGTTAAGCTCTGGTAAATCAGGAATAGTTTCTTGCACTGAACCTAGGATCTCAACACGCTTAATTGAGTCAATACCCAAGTCGGCTTCCATATCCATTTCAAGCTCTAACATTTCTGTTGGATAACCAGTTTTCTCGGCGACCACTGCCATCATCACTTTTTGGATGTAATCTAAGTCAATCGCAACACTCGAACTTGCTTCGCTACTAGTAACCTCCAGGCTCGCTACTTGAGCACTCGAAACTGGAGCACTAGCAACTTTACTTTGCATATAACTAACAATTTCACCTAGCGTACGTAATTCAGCTAAATCTTCTGGGTTTAATTCAGGTAAGTCTGCAATAATTTCTTGCACTGAGCCTAGAATTTCAACACGTTTGATTGAGTCGATACCTAAATCCGCTTCCATGTCCATTTCAAGCTCTAACATTTCGGTTGGATAACCGGTTTTCTCAGCAACCACTTCCATCATCACTTTTTGGATGTGAGCTAAATCAATAACAGGAGCAGTTGCTGTAGACGTTTCAACTAAGTGAAGCGCTGGAGTACTTTCACTTGATGGTGCAGCAGACTCCGCTTTGGACTTCATATAGTTAACAATTTCGCCTAAGGTACGTAGCTCGGCTAAATCTTCCGGATTAAGCTCAGGAAGATCAGGAATTAATTCTTGTACTGAGCCTAAGATCTCAACCCGTTTGATGGAATCGATACCCAAGTCAGCTTCCATGTCCATTTCTAGCTCTAGCATTTCCGTTGGATAACCGGTTTTCTCAGCGACCACTGCTAACATCACCGTATTGATTTTAGCTAAATCAAGTAAAGCTGCAGGCGCAACCGCAATGACTTTTTCAGCGACAGGTGCTAGCGCAACCGCTGTAGCTGCGACTTGTACAGGCGTAGGTGTTTGTACTACTGGTGCTGCTACTGCCGCAACTTGCACTACTGGCTGCGATACTACAGGTACCGTAACTACTGGTGCTTTAGCCTTAACGGGCGCTGTAGTATCAATGACTGCAGGTACAGACGTCGACAACATTGCTGCCATATTATCGGTTTGGTTATTCAAGTACTGTTCATGAACACGTAACGTTTCTGATTGGAATTCATGATACATACCTAAGGTACGATCTAAGCTTTGCGGTAACTCGCCTGCTTCTTGATTAGCAAGAACTGCATCAAAGGTTTTAGCGTAATCTTTTGGCCCTTGCATATATTGCTCATGCACGTTTAATAACTGTTGTTGATGATCAACAAACTGGCTAACACTACGTTCAATGCTACTTGCTAAACCATTGCTATCACTGGCAATAGGTGTACTAATTTGATTTGGTGTAGCAACGGTGCCATCGGCGTTCAAATAAACAATTTTTTCTACTTCAACAATGCGCTCTACTTCAACTATTTTTTCTACAACTTGTGGCGCTGGCACTGCAACCGGTACTGACGTTGCTTGTTTAACCATCCTGCCATCATTTAAGGCATCATCAAACGCTTTTTTGGTTTTAGCACTGACATAAGATGCACCCGTTAGCTTCATTGCCAATGGCGACATTTTAGTCGCAGTTAAAGGCCGTTTAACCGCGCAGTAAGGGTCAATATCGTTCAGTGCTAAACCTAATACCGCCATTTGCACAGCCGCTTGACGCATTTGCATATCAGCAGATTTTTTCGGATTGGCATTAATAGCAATCGCGATTACGTCATCTTTCTCTTTTAAAATATTTTCAACAAGCTTGGTTAATACATTTTTAGGACCAAACTCAACAAATACACGACCACCATCAGCATAAATATTATCAATTTCTTCATTAAAATGAACTGATTTTAAAATGTGATTTTTTAAGCTCTTTTTAATGTCACTCGGTTTACTTGAATGAGCTTTTGCTGTGCCATTTGAATAAACAGGCACACTAGGTTGATTAAATTTAGCGTTATCAATTGCTGCCGCAAAAGGCTTTTGCGCATGACCAACCAATGGTGTATGAAAGGCTGCCGATACAGGTAATGGAACAACTTTGTAACCTTTACCTTTGAGCTCATCAATGGCAATCGCAATTTGACTGGTAACCCCGGCAACAACCACTTGATTATTTGAGTTGTAGTTAGCAATTGAGATATCTTTAATGTCTTTGATATCTTCAGCTATTTTCGTTGGCGAGCCAACAACAGCGATCATGGTGCCGGTATCAACCGAAGCATCTTCTGGCGCCGCCATTGCTTGACCACGACTGCGTGCTAACATCATGTAGTCTTGCTCGCTTAATACGCCAGCTGCCCAAAGGGCGGTTAATTCACCAAAGCTGTGTCCTGCGGTAAAGTCTGCTTTAAAGCCTGCATTGGTGAAGGTTTTATAAAGGCCAACACTTAATGTACCTATTGCTGGTTGAGCATGTTGGGTTAATCGTAATGCTTCTTCTTGTGCTTTACGGGCATCATCATTAAACACTGGTATTGGATAAGTGGTAGGGGTTAATTGCCCTAAACCTGCGTTAGCAAATTCGCTATCCATATCTTGAGCGGCTTGCATCACACTTGGGAAATTACAGGCTAGCTCTCGTCCCATGTTGACATACTGTGAGCCTTGGCCAGAAAAAAGTGCTACCACTTTCCCTTCAACCGTCAAACCAGATTGTCGGAAGTAAACCCCTGTAGGCACCGACCATTGTTCACTACCCGCTTTAGCTTTAAATTGCTTAAGTGCACCCTCAATCATTTTGATCGCTTGCTCAGCATTTTTAGCCACAAACCCACAACGGGCTAATTTAGCCGCGGGAGTTTGTAAGGTATTTGTCGTCACTAAGGCATTAAATACATAAGTTTGCGCTTCACTATCAACACTTAACTTAGCTTGCCAATCAGTTAAATTAGCCACCAATGCACTTTCGTTCGCAGCGGTCACTAAAATAGTTTGAGGTACGGCATTTAAACGATATTGGCCGCTAGCAGTGGGACGGTACTCTTCTAATACCATGTGGTAGTTGGTACCACCAAAACCAAATGAACTCACGCCAGCACGACGAGGTAAACCATCTTCACGCGTCATCCAAGGGCGTGTTTCATTGTTTAAATACATCGGGCTATTTTCAATTTCTAGCGAGGTATTAGGTTGGTCAATATGAATAGTGGCCGGCAATACTTTATGGTGTAGTGCTAATACTGCTTTGATCATGCCCGCAGAGCCTGCGGCGGCTTTAGTATGACCAATTTGAGATTTAACAGAGCCAAGGGCAATATGTTGTTTTTGATCGTTATTCAAACCAAAGTGTTTAACTAAACCACCAAATTCAGCTGCATCACCGGCTTTAGTACCCGTGCCATGCGCTTCAATTAAGCCACAAGTTAGTGGGTCGAAGCCAGCATCATCATAAGCGCGTTTTAATGCTTTTGCTTGTCCGTCTGGGCGTGGTGCGTATATAGATTTAAAACGACCATCGGAAGAAGTACCGATACCTTTAAGTACCGCATAAATTTTATCACCATCACGCTCAGCATCTTCAAGACGCTTAAAAGCCATCATGCCGATACCTTCACCAATCATCATGCCTTTAGAATCATTATCAAACGGACGAATATCTTCACCGGTAGTAAAAGCCGGTGTTTTGGAGAATGACATGTACATAAACGGTGAGTTATCACAACACACGCCACCCGAAATCATGACTTCAGAGCGATATTCAAGCAAGTCTGAAACGGCTAATTTAATCGCTGCTAAAGAGCCAGCACAAGCGGCATCAACCACACAGTTAGTGCCACCAAAATCGAAACGGTTAGCAATACGACCTGAAATAACATTACCTAACATGCCTGGGAATGAATTCTCTTCCCAACCGATATAAGCTTTCTTGAACTTTTCGATGATCATGGCGCGATCTTCCGCGTCAACACCGGAAGCTTTTAATACTTTTTCTAATACCGGCCCTTGCAAACGAGACGTTAACGGTGAAATTTGCTTTTGACCCCCACCAACACCTAAGGTGATACCTATTTTGTCACGGTCATAACCTGAGCCATCACCAATACCGGCATCATTTAATACATCACGAGCAACCACTAGTGATAATAATTGGGCAATATCGGTTAATTCTAAAATATTTGGCGGTAAACCAAACTCCATCGGATCAAAATCTATTTCCGGTAAAAAGCCACCACGTTTACAATACGTTTTATCTTCTGCCCGTGGATCGCTATTGTAATAATCATCAATCGCCCAACGATCACTGGGAACGTCTTTAATGGTATCTACTGATTCAAAAATATTGTCCCAGTAGTCTTCTAAATTTTTAGCATCGGCAAAAATTGAGGCCATACCAACAACAGCAATAGGGCACTCTTGTAAACGCGAATTAAATTGCTGTTCGTCAGTGAGAGTTTCTTCAGCTGTGACCGTTTTTACGCTTGTTGTATTTTGCTTATTAGCCATAGATTTTTTAACCATTAAAGTATCTCCAGTTTAAGATTTTGTTGCATTTTCGCGCTCACAATTGTCAATATCACTTTGATGTCTTTTTTCATCAACAGCATTATTAGCGGCATTGTTCAGTAAACGAAAACGACTTAGAAATTCAGTATAATTACCCGCCAAAATTCGGCGGATATGGAATGGGGCTTTGGTGAGCACGTAGCTCATGTAACGACTTGCAGCATCCGCTTCGTTACCATCATAAATATCAACATAGACCCAACCAGATGCTGGGTCATTGGCGACGAGCAAACGCCGTTTATTTAGTTGTTCGTTATCTTTTCCTATTGCTTGTTCAGCGCCGTAAGTCGACTTTTTATTAGCGAAGTCGGGTAGCTGAGTAACTTTCACTTGTACCACTTCGTCTGCAGACAAGTTATTGGTGCGATTTAATACTTCACGCATCGCTTCTGGGGAAATATCTGACAGTAATACTTGGTGATCAAGGGTATCTTCTAAGGTGACTTGTACCGGAGATGATTGCGGGCTATCAGCATCAATAAATTCGCCACTATCTTCCATATCAGCTAATCGAGAAACACCATGACGCTTTAAGCAACGCTGTAAACCAGCACGAGACACATGGGGATTAATAAACTGTTTACAGACCGCGAGTAACTCATCAAGTGAGAGTAATAACCGAGTACGTAGCTCAACCACCACATATTCTTGCGCTTCACTTAGGGTGGTATTTAATTGCTTGGGCACATGGGAAGCATCAGACATCGATTCTCGCTGACGCCACTTACGCACGGTTGACTCAGATATTTTCAGTAAACGGGCAAGTACTGCCGTCGGCAAGTCTGACTCATGGATAAATGCGCGCATTTCTGGCGTAGTAGTCGCGTTAGCATGTTGCTTAGGCATTAATCATCCTTACCAAATGTATAAATACGCATTCAAAGTTAAACGCCCGCAACTTATATTCAACGGGCATAGTAGTCGCGTTAGCATATTGCTTAAGCATTAATCATCCTTACCAAATGTATAAATACGCATTCAAAGTTAAACGCCCGCAACTTATATTCAACGAGCATAGTAGTCGCGTTAGCATCTTGCTTAGGCATTAATCATCCTTAGCAAATGTATAAATACGCATTCAAAGTTAAATGCCCGCAACTTATATTCACGGGCCTAGTGGTCGTGTTAGCATGTTGCTTAGGCATTAATCATCCGTAGTTAACCATGTAATTAGCTCAAAAATCATAAAATTTATTTTTCCAAGGAGAGCTAATATACACAGGTTTCATACCCAAGACAATCACCCGATACTAGACAAAACAAAAAACTAGACCAAAGTACTAACTCACTACTCGTTAGAGTAGCCAACCAGTGACGTTAAACAAACTTAATTTTAAAAGAAATCAAGCGTAAGCTAGTTAAAACCTTTGATGTACATCAAAGGTTTTAACTAAAAGCAGATTAAAAAATGAAACCAACACTGAATTTCATGATAAAGTCACTTTTATTTAACATAGCGTTTATTATAAAAACCTTATCGAATCATTCAACACAACCTAGTGATACTTTTTCATGACCCATTTTCTTCCTCCTAAAAATTCAAAAATGTCACTTAAAATTAACAAAAATGAAATTCATCTATGGCAAGTAAATCCTGACCTAATCACCCAAGCAGAATTACTCAATAAATATAAAAATTTACTTAGCGATGATGAAACAAAAAAGCAACAAAGATATAAATTTGCACACGATAGACACGATGCCTTAATTACTAGAGCCTTTGTACGAGACCTGCTCTCTTATTACGCAGATATTGCGCCGAGTGATTGGCGTTTTGATAAAGGGGTAAAAGATAAGCCTGAGATTGTTAATCCGCCACTACCGCTACGGTTTAATTTAAGTCACACCAAAGGCTTGATTATTTGTGCGGTGACTTTAGCCGATGATATTGGCTGTGATGTTGAAAATACCACGCGCAGTAATGATGTGTTAGCCATCGCCAACCGTTATTTTTCTGCCAGTGAAACTAACGCGTTATTTTCTTTACCTAAAGAGCAACAACGCCATCGATTTTTTGATTATTGGACATTAAAAGAGTCGTATATTAAAGCGTGGGGCTTAGGGTTAGCCATTCCCTTAAAAGACTTTAGTTTTAACATTATTGATACACAAGTTGAACAAAATTCCGCCTTCACTGTTAAAAATACCATTAGTTTGGACTTTGCTCAACACCGAGTAGATAATGCTGATAGATGGCGTAACTGGCTTTTATACCCAAACAGCAATGAACAACACCGTATTGCCATCGCATTAAGGGCAAAAGAGAATAATCAAGCTATTACTTATCAATTACGCTGCTTTAACAGCACGCCTTTACTGGGTTACCAAGAATTAATTTAGCACCAATTAAACTGTTTTTACTGGTGACTAAAGGTATTTGCCAATTTAGTTAATTGGCTAGACTCTTGATTCAATATTGAAATATTATTCAATAAAGTATCTGAGTCAACCAATGCTTGTGCTAAATCAGCAACACGCTGTACCTTATGATTAACTTCTTCAGCAACAACACTTTGCTCTTCTGATGCTGTAGATACCTGCGTGGTTAAGTCAGCAATAGATAACATTTGCTGATAAATTTCGTCTGCTGAGTCATGCATTGCCTGGCCTGACTTAACACACGCTTGGCTAGTAGTGATATTACTCGCCATCAAGTTTGAGACATTGGCAAGCTTGTCAGTAACATGGCGAACTGATTCATTAATGCCATCTGATACACTATGGGTTCTAGCGCTTAATGAACGCACTTCATCAGCAACTACAGCAAAACCTCGTCCTTGCTCCCCTGCTCTTGCCGCTTCAATAGCCGCATTTAATGCCAATAAATTGGTTTGATCCGCAATCCCTTGAATTTCAACCACTTGATCATTAATTGAGGTAACAATACTCACCAGTTCTTCCGACACGCTATGCGCTGAGGTGACATTATCTTGTAAACTTGATATTTGTGTTAATGAGTCAGACATTAATAATTTTGACTTAGCACATTGTTGATAAACCTGCTCAACTCTATCGGCCGTTTTCACTACATTTTCACTAACATCAGTGATGGTTGTTGACATTTGATTCATCGAGGTGGCAATTTGTGTAGTTTCATCATTTTGATGATCTATTTTTTCATTAGTATCACTAATTGCTGCATTTAAATTATTAACAACGTTACCAATAACACCTAGCGAGTCATCCATACGCCCTAAAATTGTACGAATGCGCGCTTGATATAAACTTTCTCGAAACTCTAACACTGATTGCAAACCACCATCGGTATATATCACCCGACATATGCTAGTGTATTTTTTCTTTTGCTGGTTTATATAACGAGGTAAGCGGATAAGTTCATCAAACAATGACGCAATAAGAACAATAAAAGCGACGAGTATTGCACTGCCCCAATAAATACCTAGATTTAAAAAAGTACTCACAATAATAAAGGCTGCTGTAACAAATGCAGTAAACCTTTTAATTTGATTTTTTCTCTGCTCCGACATTCCCAGTTTATTCGCATTAATCGCCTGATAAACGGCGGCGGCTTTTTGTTTTAATTCATCTGAAGGTTTTACCCGAACCGATTGATAGCCAGTTAAGACACCATTTTCATACATAGGTGTCACATAAGCATTAACCCAGTAATAACGGCCATCTTTACATAAGTTTTTCACCATGCCTTGCCAATGATTGCCCGCTTCTAATTCTACCCATAAATCTTTAAAAGCAGCTTGTGGCATATCAGGATGACGGACAATATTATGATTTTTTCGATGTAATTCTGCTTGTGTATAACCAGCAACTTTACAAAAAACATCATTCGCATAAGTGATAACACCGCGTGTATCGGTAATAGAAACTAACTGCTCTGAGGCATCAAAAAATACTTCTTCGTCTATTACTTTCTGGTTTTTTCTCGCCATGCTTTATGCTCTTAATCTTTAATAAAATATATGTAAGTTCAGCTAAATTTTGATTTTCTTACATGCTATGTGCAATAGAAAAATATTTCCATTCATCAATGCTTGCTTTTGCGCTTTTGAAATATTTAGTACTATCAATATGTTTACGCTAACACGAACTTAATGTCAGCGGAATTAATATTTCATCAGGGATAGGATGCAAACGTTTTTCTTTATCTAAACACACCATTTCAATATCACCAATGACCGCAGGTTTACTGGCATTAGGACGCCACACCTCTTGTCGCCATAAGGTTTTATATTTTCCATCAAGGCTAAAGCTGGTACGAATATCACAGATTTCAGCAAACTCAACGCCATCTTGAAAAGTTAAATTAGCTTTATAAACAGCAAACCCTAAGCCTTTGTCATTCCATAATTTGGCGAGGCGATCGCTATCAATTACATGCTCCCGTGCGCGTTCAAAGTATTTTAAAAAGTTAGGATGATAAACCACACCAGAATGATCGGTATCTTCATAATAAATTTGTACGGGGTGATGATAAACTTTGCTCATAGCAAGACCTTATTTTCTAACGAAACTAATCAAGAGGGAAATGAATTAAGTCTATTTTAACCTTTATAGCCATGTTACCTCAAGGTGAGGATTCAGCTGGAATTAGAAACGTTTTATAGATGGGTAAAAAAGCATTATAACGCTAACTGGGGTATGACTGTTGAGTTTTGAGAACTCGATAAGTTAATTGTTCAACTTAATGATAATTGTGGAGAGTATATTTAGCAGTGAAAAATTAGCGAAGTTGAGGAGTTACAATCGAATAACTTGCGATTTAAACTAATATTCCCGTATAAAAAAACGGGAATAACGATTCTTAAAAAATTATCGTAGCATGGTAAACCAACCCATCAACATGGGGAGTAAAGGAAAGAAAACCATCGCTAGTATTACTAAAATAACCTGACCTGCACCAGTGCTATCTTTAAAATCTTCATTGTCTGACATCTTTGATGTTCCTACACGGCTAAAATTAACACGCGCATTCTAGCCGCTAAGCGGTTTTTTGAATAGTTTTTTTTGATCTATATCAAGTATAACTAATATTAATAATGCTCTTGATATTTAGTCCTCACCATAAAGACTCTATTCTATAGAGTAACGCGCAGCTAAAACAAAAGTCATTTGTGCGATAGGCTTTACAATAAAGAGCTCAAGTCATATTTTACTCATGTTCATTACCTTAATAGGGTTTTCTCGCCACAATTTGCGCAATCGCTTGTTTTTGGCTGCTATCATGCGCCGATGTAATAATCCCTTCAAAACGATGGAGAATTTTCCAGTCCGCAAAAACATCCGCCAATTCACCTGCTTTTAATAAAAAATCAGGATTTTTGGGACGGCCAAATTGCGCTTGCTGCTGTGTAAATGTTTCATAAATGATCAAACCATTGGGCAAAATAGCCTGTTTAATTTGCTCAAATAATGGTCGGTGTAAATAGCGAAACACCATAATAGCGGCAAAAGATTTACCTGCTAATGGTGTTTCGCCTTCTTGCTCAAAATCTATCAACCAAAAATCTGCTTGTTTGATGTTGTTTACCACATAAGCATGTTGTTGCACTTGTGCTATAGCAGCAGAATTTACATCAGCAAAAGTTACTGGTATGCCATTTTCAACTAAATAAAGGCCATTACGGCCGCTACCACAAGCAAGATCCAAAACTGGTGTAGCTGTAGTTGATGTTAAGATTTTTAGCTGTTTAAGATACTGACTAACCAGTGTTGAATGCGGCAAAATATACCCCTTTTAAGCTAAAGCAATTAAAAACTGCCACGTATACCGATACTAAAGTTTCGCCCTGGCAATGGCGCAATACCTTTAAGAAATGACGAATGCACATAAGCAACTTCATCTGTTAAATTATTTCCTTTAATATACAACACCATATCACTATCCCTAAAACTCATACCATCTAGGTAATAATTAACATTAAAATCTATCAAGGTATAAGCAGGCGTTGCTGTTTCTAATGGCGCAAAATCATTTTGCTTAAAGTAATGATTCGCACTTATTTCACTATCAAAGCTATTACCTTGGTAGTTGAGTGAAGCGCCAATTCGCATCGGTGGAATACGAGGTAAACTATTATTTGTGGTGCTGCCAGTAAGCTCTCCGTCATTAGGTACAGTATTATTAGACAAAGTTGCTTTAATATAATCACCAAAAATGCTGGCTTTAAGTGGACTAGATATTTGATAAATAAATTCAGCTTCCAGGCCGTACATATCAACATCATGTTGTTGATAAATAAGTATAGGCAACCCTGCTTCATCATGTTCATCGCCATGTTCGTCTTTAAAGACTAGCCCAGTGTCTTGTTGGTAGTAATAATCTTTAACATGATTATAAAAAGCACTGGCAACAAAGCCAAAGTCACCTTCAAATTTTCGCCATGTTAAATCAATGCTGTAAGATGTTTCAACCTCAATATCCTGTGGCGAAAATTCAACATGAATTTCATCATCTTCCGCTGATAACTCAAACATGGCGCCTACTTCGAAGGTACCTGTACCGATATGCGGGCCAAATGAAAACAGCTCAGCCGCTGATGGTGCTCTTTGCGATACCGCAACTGATAAACCAAGGTTATAGCCTTTTTGGTAATCCCAAACCACACCTAACGAGGTACTAAAGGGGCTAAATTTTTGTTGGGCAAACGATACCTGTTCGTGATGTTCATAACCATGATCGTGCCCATTATCATGCTCAGGAAAACCAATAGTCGTATCGTTAGCATCAATGGTTACTCGCTCAATTCTAGCCCCGAGCTGTAACAATAGCTCACCAAAATGCTTTTCTTCTAACCAAGCAATCGCAAGGCTATCGGTATTTGAAGGCGGGGAAAACGCTTCCTCACCTACTACTTTAAAGTCAGAGTTTTTAAAATGAACTGTCCAAGCGCCCTGCCAACCAAGATATTCTTGATGGTGTATATCAGCTTTCATTTCGATACTTCGATTAGAAAAAGTCGTCCCGACTAATCCGGCTTCTATTTCTTGATGCTGATAGTCAGTATAGGCAAACCTAGTATTGAGTTGTTTAATGAAACCGCTAGAAAAATTCACTTCACTTAATAGCTGCAATCGATCTTGCTTCATCTTTGCCATAGTACCTAGCTCATTCTCATGTTCTGCCTGTTCTTCATCATGCTCTTCTTCATGATGAGCATGACCAGGAATACCATAATCACGCGTTAACTGACCATAAGAAAAGCCGATATAACCTTGCTCAAATAAATAGCTAGAGCCAATGGTAAAGCCGCTAGATTTTGACGATGTATTAGTAAGGTGACTACTTTGTTCTTCTTCATGTTCGTCGTGCTCATCTGCTTGCTCTTCCTCAAAAGCATGTACGTCAAAACCCTTCGGTAATTGGTAATCGCCCGAGTCTCGCCAAAAGCCATCAAGATGAAAGGCAAACTGTTGGAGGCCAGTTTGCACAGAAAAAGCGCCCTGTTGCTCGTTAGTTACATCGTTATATTGTAACAACCAATCGACAAGTGTATCAGTAGATGTAGGTACGCGATTATCCACTATATTAATAACGCCACCAATTGCACCACTGCCATAAAAGAGCGTTGCTGGACCACGTAATACTTCAATTTGCGTTGCCGTACTCGTCTCTGTTGCCACGGCATGATCTGCGCCAACACGTGAAGCATCTCCTGCATCTAAGCCATTTTGAGTAATTAATACTCGTGGTCCATCTAAGCCACGAATAATGGGACTACTCGCTACTGAGCCATAAAAACTTGAATGAACTCCCACTTCATTTTTTAGGGTTTCTCCAAGTGTTGATGCTTGCTTAAGTTTTAGTTCGTCGCCGGCAATAACATTAACCGGTAGAGCTGACTCAATGGTTGATGAATGCAATGGCGTCGCATACACATCTAACACCTCCATCACTGATGAAGATAACTTAATCGTCAGCCCTGAAATATCATCTTGATTTATAATGACATACTGATTGTTATGGGCATAATTTTTTGCGCTAGTATGTAGCTCAACTGTACCGGCAGTTAAATCTAATAAAGTAAATAAGCCTTGTTCATTAGTGATAGCCTTTTGTTCATTACCATTAATTTTAACCAGCGCACCACTAATGAGGTTACCTTGTTGGTTAACAATTTTTCCTGAAATTGTTTGTGCGGAGACGGTTAAGGGATAAGTTAACGTTGCCGCAGATAAGCAAAAAGTACAAGCCGTAAGTACCTTACGATAAGGCATGAAAATGTGTTTCGAAAACATGAATAATGTAGTCCAATAAATGAGTAAGTTTTTTGCTTGATAAGCACGGTAATCCAAAATTTAAAGTCTGATTTCCGATATCGTACAAAGAGATAATTAGGATTTATTGAAAAAAGGCGGGGCTCTTGAGGGTGGTTGCACAAAGTAGCTAAGGGTAAAGGGACTAATCGTTACTTTAGCAATAACAAAATTATAATGACTAACAGCAATCGCTCGAATTTGTGGTAGCTCGGGCGGTGTATCGATGCCTTGATTACATAGTTGACAGTCTTGTTGCTCAACTGTTGTTTGTTGCAGAGCTAAATGATCGGCATGAGTAAGTACTGACGTTAAAAACAGCAACAAAAAAACCATGAGGGCAATGGCCTTCATGGTTGTTAAGTTATTCTGGGGAGCTTTGCTTGTGTGTAAAAAGCCAAAGTGAGTAAGTAATGCCATAATATTTGTGATAATATAACATTACTGTTGTAGCTACAAGCTATTTAGGCAACAAGTAATTTTGACTACAAATTACTATCACTAAAATTTATTTTAAAAAATTATAGCTCAAAATAGTTTATAAATACTTTATAAAGCTCAGTACCTTGGTTCACACTTGCTGAGGCAAAATGCAAAATAGGCAGCACTTCGCTTTCAAGACAAATATTATGCAATGGTCCGCCGTCTTCGCTACCTTCACTACTGTAGTTATCCATGCGTAAAATACGTGCTAATGGCTCACCTGCTGCCAGCGGCTTACCAAATTCAGCTAAATAATCCACCATGCCACCCATAGGTGAATACAGCGCTTTATAGTCTTTTAGATAACAAGCATAGCGAGTCATTTGTTGCGGTAAAAAATTTTGCGGCAAGTTCGCTGAGTTATTATTACCGGCAATAACGCCCTTGTGTTGTAAGTAGCTCAAAATACTCATCGCATCTTGATGGGCAACAGCTAAGTCAATTTGCTCTTGTGAGCCCAACTCAACGGTAAAGCTTTCTTTCGCAAAAGCGCCCTCGCCCATCACAAAATGTCGACCATTGGAGGCAAAGGCTTGTTGCAAGCTCCACCATGGACAAAAAGTCGCCTCATCCATGGCGCCATCAAAATCATTAGGAATAAAAATAGTGTGAGGAATATCAAAATAATTAGCACTAGCTTTAGCGTATTCTGGACAATATAAATGCTTACTAGAAATAGGACCGGTATGCAGATCAAGTACTATATCTGCTTGATGTGCCATTTGTTGCAACTGATAGGCGATACGCTGACCAGTAGTTAAGCCCCAGATATTATGATCTAATTTATTTTCAATTTGCGCTAATAACAGTTGTTCAAAATTAGTTTGTATTGCCGCTTCGCTCGCATCAAGGTGCTGCTCAACAAAAGGGCTGATAATCGCGTCATCAAAATGATACATGCGATTCCAATTAACACCGGTTATTGGATCAAATCGTCCTAAGGTGTATTCGCCATTTTTATGATTACAAGCGACAGGGTTCGCATACGGCACTAAGGTTATATTCGCTTGAATATGACACTCTTTTAGTAATTCAAGCAGCTGAAAAATAACAGCATTGCCTTGTACTTCAGCGCCATGCATATTCGCTTGAATATAAACATTAGGGGCGGTGCTTTCTGCTGGCTTGTAGGAATAAACGGGTACGGTGAGTTTTGCACCGCTGGCCATTTCACCAACATGCATCAGCTCTTTTTTAAAAATATTTATCATCACTTTAATTCCGTAATATAACCCTAAGCTAAATAAGAAGTTGCGGGTTGTGCTGGCCTTACTTCGATCAAGGCTCCCGCTTGAAAAACATATTCTGCGGCTAATTGGTGGCATAAGAAAAAAGGCATACTTTCGGTAAAACCATAAGCGCCACAATAACCAAACACTAATTTATCATCTACGCCAACATCGTCAGGCAAGCTTAAATGTCCGAGCTTATCCATACTGGTACATAACGGCCCATGAATATCAAATACTTGGCTTGGTGCAGTAGAACTTCTTAGTAAAGTAACAGGAAAAGGTTGCTCGGTAATAGCTGGGCGAATAATATGATTAATGCCCGCAGCTAATACTAACTGCTCTTGCGCATAATTCATTTTTCTATCAACCACAGGTACCACGTAATAACCGCACTCAGCAACAGCAAAGCGACCTAATTCTAGCCACAGCTCTTCAACACCTGATTGTGCTTTAATATCGGCTAAATCAGCAATGATTTGCTGCCACGACAATTGCTTACCTTCATTTAAATAGTCAATGCCTAAGCCACCACCTAAATCAAGAATTTTTAGCTCCATGCCAATATCATTAGCAAGGCTTGTTAGTGGTGCAACCATCTGTCCCCAGAGCGAATACATTTTTTCGTTACTGAGCATATTGCCCCATTGAAAAATATGTAAACCGCAAATATCTAAATTTGGATAATCACTGACTTGCACTTTTTGCCATTCTTGCACAGATAAACCAAATGGCGTTAAACTATTACCACCTAAAGGATTTTTTTCACCGTCAGGCCATTGTAATTGCACTCGCAATAACACAGTAGGACGTTCAACGGTGCCTTGCTCAGTGATCACTTCATTCAACCAAGTAAGTTGATTTAAGCTTTCTACAACAAAGGTTTTTACCCCTAAATTAACAAAGGCTGTTAACTGTTTTTTCGATTTTGCCGGACCCGTATTTAAAACACGATCAGGGCTAATACCTTGTGCCAATACTTGCGCTAATTCACCAGCGCTAGCAACATCAAAATTAAAACCTGCGCTATCTAACGTTTGAATAATTTTAGACAGCGGATTCGCTTTAACGGCAAACCATAGTTTAATTACATCTTGCTGTTGTAATTGCTCAAGATGTTCTTTTAAGTCGTCAAGTTGATAAACAAAGTATCCTTGCTCATCATCAGGTGATTGATGTGCAAGTAAGGCGTCTTCAATACGGGTATCGAACCAGTTAGGTTTAGTGGTCATAGTTTCTTCAATTAATTTAATAATACAAAGGCTATTAACTATTCAACTTAAAGCGGTATGGTTCAAGTTAAAGGAAAAAGCACGGAGTTGACGCATGTCAATGAGTACTTTTGACGCCTAAATTGAGCTATACCGCAACAAGATGAATGGTTAACGTAAGATTGATTCTAACTCTAGTGATGCATCACTTTGCTCATCACGGTATTTAACGATTAATGCGCAAGCCATACTTAAACCTTGTGCTTCTGCCCATTCACCTTTAACAGGACGAGTGCCTGGAACAACTACCGCGCGCTCAGGAATTTCAGCACCTTTTTCACGCATCACTTGATTAACACAATCATAGACAGGCACAGATTTAGATAACGATACGCCAGGGGCTAATACGGCACCTTTTTTCACGACAATGCCTTCAACAATCACTACGCCAGCACTTAAAAAGGCGTCGTCTTCGATAATAACAGGGCTAGCACCAATAGGCTCTAATACACCGCCAATTTGTACCGCAGCACTCACATGCACATTTTTACCTATTTGTGCACATGAGCCAATCAAGGCATGACTATCAACCATGGTACCGCTATCGACAAAAGCGCCGACATTAATATAAGCAGGCGGCATAATAATAACGCCCTCAGCGACATAGGCACCAGCACGTACAGAGGAACCACCGGGCACTAAACGCACACCGTCTTCTGGCTTAAATTGACGAGCAGGTAAATTGTCTTTATCAACAAACCCTTGATAATTACCCTCAAAGCTAATATTAACACCCGCTTTAAAAGCGGCTAAAATACCCTGTTTGACTTCAACATTGGCATGCCAATTACCATTTTTATCTTGATTTGCTGCGCGTAATGCGCCTGTTTCTAACTGTGCTATTACATCTTGCCAGTTCATGCGATATTCCTATGTTCAATTGCTTCTATTAAAGAAGGTTAGCTAAAAGAAGTTTGGCTAGCGTGTGCTAACCATTGGTTAATTTGTTCATCAATAGCCAATAATGTGCTGTTATCGGTTAATTCAATATGGGTTAACGGTGCGCGCAAAGTCGGTGTGCTAATAGCTTGTTGCTGATGCATCAAGACTTTAACGGCAATGGGATTAGCGACACTAAAAAGAGCATCTACGGCATTGTTCCACAAAGGGAACATCGTTTGAGTTTGTCCTGCTAAGCATAGTTCAACATAGGTCTTAGTCGCTTTTGGCCAGACATTGGCACACACAGACACTAAGCCTTTAACACCTGCTGGCACTAAATAAGGCAGCATGGCATCTTCGCCGGTGTATAAGTCTATATTTGGACAATATTGACGGTAATTCAAAAATTTATTCAAATCGCCACTGGCTTCTTTCATTGCCCAACAATTAGGGTGATCTTGTAAACTTTGCACCGTGGCTAGTGGAATGTCAACACCACTACGCGATGGCACGTTATATAACATACAAGGAAATTTTGCCGTATCTAATAAGGCTTTAAACCACTCGGTTTGACCTGCCTCTCCCGGTTTCGCGTACAGAGGAGTACCTAATAAGTAGCTGTGAATATTTAGCTTATTACAGCGCTTTATCCAATTAATTTGCTCAGGTAAGTTATAACCACCAACAGCGACCATTAAGGGAGTTTTGGTTAATAAAGTGTTTGGTAAATTACAGATAAACTCAACAATAGAAAACTGTTCATCACTAGATAAAGCGAGTCCTTCACCTGTGCTTCCCAATAGTAAAAGCCCATTGCCAGCTTGCGCTTGTACTTTGGCAATTTCAGCTAAACTGTCAAAGTCTATACTGCCATCTTGATGCAAAGGAGTAATTAGCGCGGTCCATAACGGACAGTCGCTGACAAAAGTAACAGTAGCTGTTACCGGTGAACTATTTATAGATGTATTTTGATTCATTGCTCTCGAACTCATTATGACTGCTCATTGCAGATTGGTTCGGAGAACTTATAGGCATTTACTAAAAACCGAGAAAAAGCACGTTAACAATGCTCGCTGGAAATTATGCAAAGGCCAGAAGCTCTCCACTCATAAGCTAATTAATTCACTTGAATTATTAACTAACAGTGACAGTTGTCGGGATTCAGCCCATTCTTTCTAGGTAAAGTCTAGTAAGTAAACAACCGATAAATACCGAATCAAATCAGTATTATCTCGGCGTTAATCCCCCTCATTACCATTCGCAGAGTTTGATCTCTGTGCGTTGGCTATATAACAATATAACAACGCAATGATAACTACCTGGTTAACGCTCCTCTTCTGGCCCCTTTGAAACTTAAGGGCATAAAACCATCAAGTTAATATTAGGGACGACGCTATTTAAGCACTTTTATCACTTTTTTGTCAATGCACTTTTTTATACAAATGCAGGAATTATAATTGTCGATTAAAGTTCGAATATCGTAGAATAGAATATTCACTCTTATTTAGTAGCCTTTCCCTTTATGTCGATGTCAAATATCAGCCAAGTGTTATTGCGCAATAGCGAACTATTATCAGCAAAAACACCACTCTTTATTAATTTGCTGGAAGATGGCTTTATCACGCACTATTTAGATGATTACCCACAAGCAAATATCACCTGTTACAACACTAATTTTATTGATTACCTCGCCATCACTGACAAATATAAAAATCACCTAAAGACCGTTTTTACGAGCGAGTACAAAAATGACCTCAAGCATGATTTAGTTGTTATTAATTTCCCTAAAAGCAAGGATGAGTTAGCGTTCACTCTCGCGATGATTGCCCCCTACTTACTCACCGACGCTAAAATAATCTTGGTCGGTGAGAAAAAGGGTGGCGTACAATCGTCACCTAAATTAACGCAACATTTCTTAACAAGTTGTCAAAAAATAGATGCGGCCCGACATTGCTTATTGTTTGCTGGAATAGTTAACACAAAAGCAGGTGAAAGCGAAGCCTTTACCATTGAAAGCTGGTATAAAAACTATCAAATTAATATCTCCGGCATTGAATTAACTATTGCCTCATTACCCGGTGTCTTTAGCCAGAAAAAGCTTGATGTAGGTACTGCATTGTTATTAGATAACTTACCTCAGAGTATGCAAGGTAAAGTTTTAGATTTTGGTTGTGGCGCTGGGGTGATTAGTTGTTTTATTGGCAAAAAATTTGCAAATACTGAGTTATCATTACTGGATGTTAGCGCTTTAGCCATAGCTTCGGCAAAGAAAACACTCACGTTAAATGGCTTAAGCGGCAATGTTTTCGCCTCAAATAGCTTAGCAAACGTCAATGAAAATTATCAACATATCGTTTCAAATCCGCCTTTTCATCAAGGCACTAAAACCAGCTATCAAGCTACTGAAGACTTTTTACGCGGTATAAAAAAGCACCTAACTATCAACAAACAAAAAAACAGTGATATCACCATAGTAGCGAATAGCTTTTTACAATATTTACCCATTATGAAACAGCATATTGGTAATACCAAGGCTATCGCCAGCAAACAAGGTTTTAATATTTACTACCATCATCAAACTTAAAAAATCAATACGGCAAAAAGCGTTGCTTTAGATTTAGTAATAAGTTAAAGCTTTAAATTTGAAATATCCTTTTTTTTCAGCGATTGTTATCTCATGAACTCAATAAAAAAACCAACTTCCAGTCATCGATTTATACTGACTAATATTATCGGCGTTACCGCGCTTATATTAGTCAGCATACTAGCAAGTGTTATTTATATCACTGAAAAGCAAGGAAATGTACAATTAGAACAACATGCCAGCGCCTGGGCTAAATCTTTAGCAAAAATGACTATTCCTTATTTACAACAACATGAAAAAGATGACCATAAAAAGTTCAAAGAACAATTAAAACAGCTGATCACCTCACCTAATATTAATTACATTCATATTTATAAAAAACATAAAAATAATCAAACAAGCTATTTTTCGGGTTTTAACAAAAGTGTCTACTTTCCTTCTATTCCTGATAAAATTAACCATATTGAGCAGCTTAGTAAGATTAAACATCAACAAAACTATATAGAACTGATTGTTAAAATAGAACAAAACCAACAACTTTATGGTTACCTTTATATTCAATATAGTAATAAAACCCTTAAGAGTTTTATCTCAAAGTTAACATTTATCGCCATCATTTTTTGTCTTACCGGTTTACTTGTTTTGACAATAATAGTGATATTTATTAACAAAAAAGCAAATCAACCAATTACGACCATAATAGAGTCGATACAAGCAATATCTAAAAATAAAGATTTTAGTCAGAGAATAACCAAACTGCCCATTACAGAGCTAGATATCTTAGCGAGAACCATTAATATATTGTTAAGTAGAATAGAAAATCATATTTTAAAACAAAATAAAATTAATCAGCAGACGTTACAGCAAAACAGTAAGTTAACTGGAAGAGTAAATGCCCGAACTGATGCCTTAAAAGAGTCTAATCAAGAGCTACTATCCACGCTAGAAAAATTACATCAATTTCAAGGGCAACTGGTTGAAGTTGAAAAAATGGCATCTTTAGGAGATATGGTGGCAGGTATTGCTCATGAGGTTAATACGCCGATAGGCTTAGGTATCACCGCCTCAACATTGTTAGCTGATCGTTTACAGGAAATAAAGCAATCTTTTGAAGAGCAAACATTAAAATCAAGCCAACTTAAAAAGTTTTTAATTGAAGGTGAAGAAAACATCACCATCATTTATAGAAACTTAGCACGGGCAGCTAATTTAATTTCTAGCTTCAAAAAAGTTGCGGTTGATCAGTCAAGTACAGATACTCAGCAATTTAATGTTAGCGAATTACTTGCAGAAGTAATGTTAACACTCAAGGAAAAAATCGATCAAAAAAATGTAAAACTTACTATAGATTGCCCAAACAATCTAATTATTGAAAGCAAACCCGGCCCCCTTAATCAAATTTTAATCAACCTGATCATTAATTCTATTATTCATGGTTTCGAAGACAAATTAAAGGGTAAAATTACTATTTCAATAAGCTACTTAAGTGAAAAATTACATGTTCATTATCAAGATGATGGTATAGGTATTGACGAAAATATCAAATCAAGAGTGTTTGATCCCTTTACCACCACCAAGCGCGGCAGTGGCAGTAGTGGTTTAGGCTTACATCTAGTTTTTAACTTGGTGACGCAAGCATTAAATGGTCATATCAATTTTGAAAGCGACGCAGAGCATGGCACATTATTTAATATTACCTTTCCTGTTACTTTGGTGTCAGAACTAATAAATAATACCAATAAAATAGAGTAATGAAATAGCGTAATACTGTGCAATATAATTGTTATTTAATTTATACTTGGTTAACATATATTAAACATTACTTACTATTAATAACACTAACGGAAATATCATGGACAATTATCAAATTCTTATTGTAGAAGATGAAGACGTAACACGTTTTAGCTTACGCAATTTATTTGAGGCTGAAGGTTACCACGTTTTTGAAGCCATTGATGGTGATACCATGAGTATAATATTAACCCAGCATACGATAAACCTGGTGATTATGGATATCAATTTACCTGGAAAAAATGGTTTATTACTTGGTCGAGAATTAGCAAGAAATAAAAGTTTAGGGTTAATTTTCTTAACCGGCCGTGACAGTGACATTGATAAAATTTTAGGACTAGAAATAGGAGCCGATGATTATTTAACCAAGCCATTTAATCCCAGAGAATTAACCATCAGAGCCCGTAATATACTTAGCCGCATTGGTCAAAGTCACAAACAAAATGAAACAGAACAAGCCATTGTTAAATTTAATCAGTGGACATTAAATGGTAACTCAAGAGAAATGGTCAGTCCAAATGGTAATATATTACCGATACCTAGAGGTGAATATAGGGCGTTACGTTTGTTAATCAAAAATGCGGGCCAAATAGTTACTCGACAAGAATTAATCAAAGAAATGACAGGTCGTGATTTACGAAACAATGATAGAACCGTTGATGTCACCATTAGACGATTACGAAAACACTTTGAATCAAACCCTGATACACCAGAGCTAATTAACACCATACATGGTGAAGGTTATCGATTTATCGGTACCGCTGAATAACAATTCAGTTAATTATACTTTTCAAGCCAAGCATTAAAATTAGCTAACGCTTGCTGATTATGCTCTTTAAGCTCAGCCAGCTGCTGAGCTTTTTCAGTTATACCTGCTGTTGTTTTTTCCATTAACACTAAACGTGCATGTACAGACTTTAAACCAATACTAGCAGCGGCTCCTTTCATTTTGTGGCAATGTTCTTGCCAAAGCTCAGTACTATTACCCTGTAATGATTGTTCAATATCAACAAGGTAAATAACTACCTGTTGGTTATACAAAGCCAACATTTTTTGCACAATATCAACACCTAAACTTTGTATGTAACTATCAAGTAAGTCATGATCTAGCTCGATCAATTTATTATTTTTATTCACAAATCACCTTATACCCAATGCGATTAAATTCATTAGATTTTTCATTAATTTTTTGACGTTATCAGTTTACTAATAGACGTCTAAAAGGCAAGTTTAACAATATTGTCAATAAGCTACCAATAAAAAAAATTAGCTGTTTTTATAAAAATGTAGACATTTTTTCCTTCTCTCGTCATAACAGTAATGATAACTACTAAAAAATACGATAGAATGTGCGCCTTTGAATTTACTTGTTGCGTGGTTTATTAGCTATCATCGCGCGACTTTAGTTAAGTAACTATAGCTTAAAGCGGAGTCGTAATGCCGACATCAATGCCTGATATTGCCAACCATACCACAGCCCAAACAGAGGGAACTCTTGACTGGGTTGGCATGAGTAATATTGAAATGCCAATAATGGTCGCCTCAATGGGTGAAAGCGAACGCATGGTTTCAGCCCATGTTGATGCTTTTGTAAACTTAAAAGAAGCACAGGCTAAAGGCATTCATATGTCACGCCTATATTTACTTATTGATGAATTATCAACAAGTAATGTATTGAACTACCAAAGTTTAGTCACCCTACTTGATGGTTTTATCAGTAGTCATAATGACTTAAGTGATCAAGCAAAAGTAACCTTTAGTTTTGATTACCATTTACGTAGAAAATCGTTAATCAGTGGCAAAGAAGGCTGGAAAGCTTATCCAGTTACATTAACTGGCTACTTAAACCAAGGTAAACTTACCATTGAAATGGTTATTGATGTTCGTTACTCATCAACTTGTCCTTGCTCAGCAGCGTTAGCCCGCCAATTAATACAGCAAGCATTTCAACAAAAATTTGTTGATAGTGAACTTGATATTGACGTAATACGTGAATGGCTTGGTACTACAGAAGGGATCGTAGCAACACCACATTCTCAACGTTCTGTGGCTGAAGTAAAAGTAAAGTTAAATAGTAATGTTAGTGATTTTCCTATAACCGCTTTAGTTGACTTAATTGAAGATTCATTACAAACACCAGTACAAGCAGCAGTGAAACGTGAAGACGAACAAGAATTTGCTCGTCTTAACGGCCAAAACTTAATGTTCTGTGAAGATGCTGCTCGTCGCCTACAATACAGCATGAACAAAACAGCGCAATATGATGATTTTTGGCTAAAAATAAATCATCTTGAATCGCTACATGCCCATGATGCAGTTAGTGTCACTACAAAAGGAATTATTGGCGGTTACCAGCCTTAATCGCTGCCTGTATACAGTAACGAGTGGCGAAGCAATGTTGCCGCTCGTTAACCTTCCCCTCCTGATGCTATCTTGCTCTTTTCACTAAAATTTATCATTTTACTTACTTTATTATTTGACACTATATATTATATAAATTCAATGAATACATATCATTTCCAAAAAGCATAATTATACAAGAAATATTGTAAACTTACCCATGAGGTAGTTAAGTCTTATATATTTAACTAGCCAAGACTAAAAAACAAATAAAAACAATAACAAACACTTGTAGTTAATATCATAGTAATTAAAAGTATATAAAACAGCCCAACAAATTACGAGCAAATACTCTATTTTCATTGACCTTTTGCCGCTAAATGGGTACTGTAATTAATCCCCCTTGGTTCTAAACGGGATAGTTATGCACTTTTTTTCATATCCTTATTCTTTTTATTCTGTTAACCAAGTGGCTTTTTATTAGGAGACAATAATGCAGCTTTATGATCATAGCGTTCAACGCGAAAATTGTGGTTTTGGCTTAATAGCCCATCAACACGGCGAAACTAGCCATAAACTAATTAAGACCGCTATTTCAGCCCTTGACCGCATGCAACATCGTGGCGGAATCGCTGCTGATGGTAAAACTGGTGATGGCTGTGGCCTATTATTACAAAAGCCTGATAGCTTCTTTCGCGCCGTTGCTGAAGACAATGGTTGGAAATTGGGTAAAAAATACGCCGTAGGTATGGTTTTTTTAAACCCTGATCCCGTTGCTGCTGCCCTGTCAAAAAAAGTATTAGAAGAAGAGTTTGCTAACGAAAGTTTAACGCTTATTGGTTGGCGTACAGTACCTACTGATACATCGGTACTCGGTGATGCCGCTATTAATAATATGCCAACAATTGAGCAAGTATTTGTTGATGCCCCTCCAGGTTGGCGTAATCGCGATTTAGAACGTCGTCTATACATGGCACGTCGTCGCGCTGAAAAACGCATCAATGATGATGTATTTTATATTGCGAGCTTATCTTGCTTGGTTACTATCTATAAAGGCTTAATGATGCCTAAAGATTTAGCAAACTTTTATTTAGATTTAGCCGATATTCGTATGCAAAGCGCAATTTGTGTTTTTCATCAACGTTTTTCCACCAATACTTCACCACAATGGCACCTAGCACAACCGTTCCGCTACCTTGCTCATAATGGTGAAATCAATACTATTAAAGGCAATCGCCAATGGTCACGTGCCAGAACTTACCGCTTTAAATCACCATTGCTACCTGATTTACAAGATGCTGCGCCGTTTGTTGGTCAAACTGGCTCAGATTCATCATCACTAGATAACATGCTAGAGCTATTCCTTGCTGGCGGCATGGATCTATATCGCGCTATGCGTTTATTAATGCCACCTGCATGGCAAAATAGCCCATTAATGGATGATGACTTACGTGCCTTTTATGAATTTAACTCTATGCATATGGAACCATGGGATGGCCCAGCCGGTGTGGTAATGACCAATGGTCGCCATGTTGCCTGTAACTTAGATCGCAATGGTTTACGCCCAGCCCGTTATGTTATTACCCGCAACGGTTTTATCACCCTCGCTTCAGAGGTAGGTATTTGGGATTACAGTGAAGACGAAGTAGTCGAAAAAGGCCGGGTAGGCCCAGGCGAAATGTTAGCTATTGATACTTATACCGGCAAGTTATTTAATTCAACCGACATAGATAACGACTTAAAAGGACGCCATCCATACCGTGAATGGTTAGATAACAATATTCGCCGCTTAGTGCCTTTTGATCAATTAGAAGCAAACCAAATAGGCCAGCGTGTTTTTTCTGATAAAGAAATGAACCAATATCATAAAATGTTTAATTACAGCTATGAAGAAATTCATCAAGTTGTTAGAACACTAGCTGAAAATGGTCAAGAAGCTACCGGCTCTATGGGTGATGACACGCCAATGGCGGTACTTTCAAGTCAACCTCGTACGCTCTATGATTATTTCCGTCAGCAATTTGCCCAAGTAACCAACCCGCCAATTGACCCTTTGCGTGAACGTTATGTGATGTCATTAGGCACCTGTATTGGTCGTGAACATAACGTGTTTAACGAAACGTCAGATCATGCAGATCGGATGTTATTTTCAACACCTGTACTAATGTATACCGGCTTGAAGCAATTACGCGAATTAGATCCTGTGCATTATCGTTCTGACACGCTGACCTTAAATTATGATCCCGATGAAGGCTTAGAAGCCGCTATCAGACGTTTATGTGATGACGCTGAAGAGCTAGTCCGTAATAACAACACCGTTATTTTAGTGTTATCTGATAGACAAATTGATAAAGATTTATTAGTGATACCGGCAGCGATGGCAGTAGGTGCAGTACATATACGTTTAGTGGATCAACAACTACGTTGTGATTCAAATATTATTGTTGAAACTGCCTCAGTGCGGGACTCTCATCAATACGCGGTACTACTCGGTTTAGGTGCCACGGCTATTTACCCATACCTAGCATTTGAAACTATTGAGCAACTAGTAGAGCAAGGGCACATTAAACTGAGCCCTCGTGATGCGATTGTTAATTACCGTGAAGGGATTAATAAAGGCTTATTAAAAATACTCTCTAAAATGGGTATTTCCACCATTGCCAGTTATCGTTGCGCCGGGCTGTTTGAAGTTATTGGCTTAAACGAAAATATAATGGAATTATGTTTCAACGACTTACCTAGCCGCATTAAAGGTGCTGACTTTAGCGACATTGAACAAGACAATATTAACTTAGCACGTAAAGCCTTTTTACCGCATCAAAAAATGAGTCATGGCGGTTTATTAAAATATGTCCACGGCGGTGAATACCACGCTTATAATCCTGATGTAGTCAACTATTTACAACAAGCAGTGCAAAGTGGTAGTTATGATGATTACCGAAAATATGCCGATCAAGTAAATAACCGCCCTGTTACCACTTTACGCGATTTACTTGCGCTAAAAGATGATTGCGCTGCTATTGACATTAATAAGGTAGAGCCAGAAAGTGAAATGTTTAAACGTTTTGATTCTGCCGCTATGTCAATTGGCGCATTAAGCCCTGAAGCACATGAAGCGCTAGCGATTGCGATGAACCGTTTAGGTGGTAGCTCTAACTCAGGCGAAGGTGGCGAAGATGAACGCCGTTTTGGTACCGTGAAAAACTCACGTATTAAGCAAATAGCCTCCGGTCGTTTTGGCGTAACCCCCCATTACCTAGTGAATGCTGACGTACTGCAAATTAAAGTAGCACAAGGAGCAAAACCTGGTGAAGGTGGGCAATTACCTGGTGATAAAGTATCACCATTAATTGCAAAATTACGTTATTCGGTTCCTGGTGTTACCTTAATTTCACCACCGCCACATCACGATATTTATTCTATTGAAGATTTAGCACAACTCATTTTCGATTTAAAACAAGTTAACCCTAGAGCAGTAATTTCAGTGAAATTAGTTTCTGGCCCCGGGGTTGGTACTATTGCCGCAGGCGTTGCTAAGGCATACGCCGATTTCATTACCATTTCAGGTTATGACGGCGGCACTGCAGCTAGCCCACTAACGTCAGTAAAATATGCCGGTTGTCCTTGGGAGCTGGGTTTAGCTGAAGCACATCAAGCCTTAGTCACTAATGGTTTACGTCATAAAGTACGCTTACAAGTAGATGGCGGCTTAAAAACTGGCGTTGATATTGTTAAAGCGGCTATTTTAGGTGCAGAAAGCTTTGGTTTTGGTACCGCGCCTATGGTTGCTTTAGGTTGTAAGTTTTTACGAATTTGTCACTTAAATAACTGCGCAACCGGTGTTGCCACACAAGATCAAGTATTGCGTGATGAATTTTTCAAAGGCTTACCAGAGCAAGTAATGAATTACTTTAAATTTATTGCTCGTGATGTCCGTGAAATTCTTGCCAAACTAGGTGTAGAAAGTTTAACGGCAATTATTGGTCGTACTGATTTATTAACTCAAATTACCGGTATTAGTGCTAAACAGCAAAAATTAGATTTATCACCAATCATAGCGCCAGTAGTAGCGGGTGATAACACTGCACTTCATCAAACTGAAGAAAACAATCCTTTTGATAAAGGTTTATTAAATAAAGAAATGTTAGCTGCAGCAAGCAATGCCGTGGCTCACAGCAGTGGTGGTGAATTCCGTTTTAATATCAAAAATACCGATCGTTCGGTTGGTGCTATGTTATCAGGTGAAATTGCGCGTCATCATGGCGATCAAGGTATGTCAGTTACCCCTATTACTATACATTTGTCAGGTACTGCAGGACAAAGCTTTGGTGTTTGGAATGCTGGTGGCTTAAACCTTATTCTAACGGGCGATGCTAACGACTATGTAGGTAAAGGCATGACTGGCGGTAAACTCACCATTATGTCACCAAAAGGTGTCGACTATCTAAGCCACAAAACACCGATTATGGGTAATACCTGTTTATATGGTGCCACTGGCGGTAAATTATATGCCAGCGGCCGTGCGGGTGAACGTTTCGCCGTACGTAACTCAGGTTGTCATGCGGTTGTTGAAGGTGCGGGCGATCATGCTTGTGAATACATGACCGGTGGTATTGTCACTATTATCGGTGATGTCGGCGTTAACTTTGGTGCCGGTATGACTGGCGGTTTTGCTTATGTATTAGATGAAGGTGGTGATTTAGATATACGCTTAAATACTGAATCAATTGAGCTGTTAGCGCTTAACGATTTAGCTATTCATCAAGAGCATTTACGCGGTATTATTAACCAGCACTTTGAAGAAACGGGTAGTTTACGTGCGCAAGAAATTTTGCATGATTTTGATACGTTTTCATCATTATTTAAGTTAATTAAGCCGACAGCTACCGATGTTAAAACCTTATTAGGTCATCGTAGTCGTTCATCTGCAGAACTTCGCGTTCTGATCAACTAGTAGCAACTAAATGCTAGCGAATAGCGCGAATTAGGAAGAAACAGATATGAGTAAAAATGTTTATCAATTTATCGACGTAAAACGTATTGATCCACCTAAAATGGATATCAGTAAACGTAAGATAAACTTTGTTGAAATATACCAACCGTTAGGACAAGACCAAAGTGCGGGTCAAGCCGATCGTTGTTTAGATTGTGGTAACCCTTATTGTGAATGGAAATGTCCGGTACATAACTATATTCCACAATGGTTAGAATTAGTTACCGAAGGTAGAATATTTGAAGCCGCTGATTTATGTCATCAAACCAATAGCTTACCTGAAATGTGTGGTCGTGTTTGCCCACAAGACAAATTATGCGAAGGCTCTTGTACCTTAGATGCAGACTTTGGCGCGGTTACTATCGGTAATATCGAAAAATTTATTACCGACACCGCCTTTGCCCAAGGTTGGAAACCTGATTTATCAGATGTGACTAAAATAGGTAAACGTGTTGCCATTATTGGCGCAGGTCCTGCGGGTCTTTCTTGTGCTGACGTATTAACCCGTAACGGCGTTGATGCGGTAGTGTATGATCGACACTCGCAAATTGGTGGTTTGTTAACCTTTGGCATTCCTTCTTTTAAATTAGAAAAAGAAATTATTCAAACCCGTCGTGAAATATTTGAAGGCATGGGCATTGAATTTCGCTTAAATGTTAATGTTGGTGTCGACGTTAGTTTTGAAGAACTGAGCCAAGAATACGACGCGGTATTTTTAGGCTTGGGCACTTACACCGATATGACCGGTGGTTTTGAGCATGAAGGTGCTGCTGGTGTGTATAGCGCCTTAGACTTCTTAATTGCTAACACCCAAAAATTAATGGGCATTACTAAAGCAACTGATAAAAATGTTAAAGAATATGTCAGCTTTGATGGCAAGAAAGTTATCGTACTAGGTGGTGGTGATACCGCTATGGATTGTGTACGCACATCTATTAGACAAGGTGCTAGCCAAGTTACTTGTGCATATCGCCGTGATGAAGCCAATATGCCTGGCTCTCCGCGCGAAGTACAAAACGCCAAAGAAGAAGGTGTTAACTTTGAATTTAATATCCAACCGCTTGATATTGCCGTTGATGGCACTGGTAAAACACTTGGTGTTAAATTTGTAAAAACTCAACTAGGTGCAGCAGATGCCAATGGTAGACGTAGCCCAGAGCCAATTGAAGGCAGCGAATTTATTATGGAAGCTGATGCAGTAGTTATCGCTTTTGGCTTCTTACCTAGCCCACCACAGTGGATGGTAGATGCTGGAGTTGAACTTGATGCACGTGGTCGTGTGGTTGCCGTAGAAAACAGTGACTTTGCTTTACAAACCAGCACAAAAAATATCTTTGCTGGCGGAGACATGGTACTTGGCTCAGATTTAGTGGTTACTGCTGTCGATCAAGGTCGTAAAGCGGCAATGGGTATTTTGGATTTCGTTACCCAATAACTGTTCACCTAAGATGTATATGTATACAACTCAGCAACGTCATTCCCGTGGTTACTTAAACGGGAATCTTAGCCGAAAGTAACGAGATCTTCGATTAAAAACCTCGAAGATGACGGTAATAATGAAATTATGAGCAAGCTACATAAGTATGTTACCTTTTTGTTGTCGAGCCATACAGCTTCAAGTTAAACACTTATTAAAAAGCCGATATTGTTTTAACAACAATATCGGCTTTTTGGTTTTATTTCACTTGCTAAGCAAACAATACTACGGTCAATGTCCATAATATTGCCGCTAAACCTGCCGCATAACTTGCCGGCACAATCTGTGATTTAACGTGATCCATCATGTCACAGCCAGTGGTCATTGAGCTTAAAATAGTGGTATCAGAAATAGGGGAACATTGATCGCCATAAACACTACCATTAAGCACGCTAGCAAAACATATCAGCATAAATAACTCAGGGTTATTTATGCCAGAACTTTGTGCAATAGCCCAAGCTAGCGGCATAGCAAGAGGAAAAGCAATGGCAAATGTGCCCCAACTTGTACCAGTAGAAAAAGCAATTATCATGGCCATCAATTGTAATACCACAGGTAACAACCAAAAAGGTAATTGCTCACTAAGTAAAGAAACGAGATACAAACCACCACCAACTTCTTTACTGATCGCACCAATGGTTACGGCCAAAATTAAAATTACCGAGGCTAATACCACTCCCTTTAAGCCATTGCCAAAGCCATCAATTAAGTGCCTTAGTGACATACCTTTTACTAAGGCAATAAATCCACTAATGAGCAGCGCAGCACCAAAAGCCCAGTTAATTTTCGGCGCGCCGTAAAAAACAAAAGTAAGTACTGCAATAGCAATTAAACTGAGTAAAGGTAAAATAAATTCAAACACATGAGCGTGGTAGCCTTTAGGTACATCACAGGCCTGCAATTCTTTCGCACTTAATGGTTTAGCGCCGGGGGCATCTAACTCTCCTGTCGTTGTTGCTCGAATATGCGCATCCCTAATTCGCTTGCCAGAAAACTTAGTTATATTAAGACTTAACAATAAAGTTCCAATTACCGCGAGAATGCCATAAAAGCTAAAAGGCACCGCGGCAAAGAAAAATGCCAAACGGTCTGCTTCTGTCGCTAAAAAAGCAACACCGGGGACATATATCAATGCTTGTATATAAGCAGGCCACGCATTAAAAGCGATAACAATAGCGATGGGCGATGCGGTTGAGTCAACGATATAACTCATCTCTTCATGGCTAATACCGGCTTTATCAGCCAATGGGCGAACCGTTGTCCCCACCAACACCGTACTCATAGTGCCACCTTGAAAGAACAAAATCCCCAAAAACCAAGCAACTAACTTGGCAGAGCGTTGGCCGCGAACAAAATGCTTGGTCATATAGTCGGCAAAAGCTTGCGCCGCACCTGTTTTGGACCAAATACCTAATAAGCCACCTAACAGCCATAAATACAGTAGTAATAGTCCGGCCGTGCTTGTTTGAGCCATGGCGGGTATCAATATTTGATCGGTAAGATCATATTGCCCCATCATAAATGCACCAACCGCTATACCACTAAATAGCGCCGTTAAAGGCTCACGCGTTAGCCAAGATAAAAGGATGGTGATAAAAGCCGGTAGTAATGACCATAAGCCATAATGATAAGCTGCCCCAACCTCGGTAGCGGCAACAAAATAATTAACATATAACGCAGAGCAAACACCAAAAATCAAGACGATTAATGCTAGAGAATTACTATTAAGGTTTTGCTTGCCTAGAAAAAACCTACCCTTCATATGTGACTCGTTGGTAGACGCAAAAATCTAAATCATAGTCATTTTTATCATCTTTTGCTCGTAATTCACTATGAGTTTTTCGCCAATTACCCTCATCATTACTTATGGCATAGTCAGGAAACTGGGTGTCGCCGTTAATAGTTGCTTTTATATGAGTAACATAGAGGCGATCGGCGTTAGGTAAACAATGCTGGTAGATGGCACCACCACCGATCACCATAATTTCAGGCACTGCCTCACCGCCATCAGAGCCATCAACTAAAGCTAACGCTTGCTCGACAGAAGTAACAACATCAACCCCTTCTGCCCCCTTACCTTGTGGCGTGTAATTTTCATCGCGAGAGATAACGATATTGCGACGGTCCGGTAATGCTCGACCGATAGACTCATAGGTTTTTCTGCCCATAATAATAGGTTTACCTAAAGTCACTTTTTTAAAATAGGCTAAGTCGGCAGGTAAATGCCACGGCATAGTATTATCTTTACCGATTATATTATTCTCGGCGGTGGCAACTATCATAGAGAGAATGGTCATAAAGATCCTAATTACAGTTTCAAGGTAACATGTTTATATATACTCATGTTACCTTGAAACTGCCGTTGCCGCGAGAATAAAAAGGCTTAGAGGCAAGTGGAAAAGTTATACTCTATTTTTACTCAAATATAATTAGCTCCCTCAAATATTTTCAGGTTAATAACCCATATCTATGTTTGATTTACAAAAATCTATTCTATTTGACGGCGTAAATCCGAAAAATATTAGGTTAAGATCTGACAGCTAAATCAGGTTCTATATATAGTTTTACAGCTACGAGCTAGCTCATTTAACAAGAAAGCCCAAAACTATTACCAACAACACTAATTTAAATAAATTCTTTTGCAGCATGAATAAAAGCTTGAGCGTCTACTCGAATCTCCGATAACCTTTTACCACTCCGATATAAATTACTACCTAAACCAAAACCATCAACACCAGCACTCTTATAGGCTGCCATATTATTTATATTTACGCCTCCAACAGCAAATATTGGAAAGTCACTGGGCATAACAGCCCGCCAACTTTTAATTGCATTTTCCGGTAACATTTCAGCCGGAAAAGCTTTTACACCATCAGCGCCAGCATCAATCGCCGAGAATAACTCTGTCGGTGTAGCAACGCCTGGAATAGAGATCATGCCTAAGTTTTTAGTTTTTTCAATTACACCAATATTCGCATTAGGAGAAACAATTAATTTTCCACCGGCGTTAGCTACTTGCTGTACCTGCTTGATATTAAGTACTGTGCCTGCACCAATAAGTACTTGCTCACCAAATTTTTCACTGAGCAGCTGAATACTTTTTAACGCATCAGGAGAATTAAGAGGTACCTCAACCATAGTAAAACCTTCAGCAATTAGACTTTCAGTCACAGCAATGACTTCATCCGGCCTTACTCCTCTTAATATCGCAATTAATGGCATCGCCATGTTTTTTTTAAAAAAATTAATCATTTTGTTCCCTTGTCATGTTAAATAGTGAATAACTACCAGTAACGACACTTAATTGAGCTGAGATACTTTTATTTGGCATATTAAAATAAGTTAATGCAGTGCTGTATGCCTGGCAGAGTTGAGAGGAACCTATAATTGTAATAGGCACCTTATAGTTCTTGTAATACTTGGTTGTAATGATCGACTGAATTTCATGGCCGATGAGCAAGCCAGATAGATAAGGTGAACCTTGGTTTTGACTATGTTTCCTAATGATATAATTAGTTCGAACACTAAATAGATGATTGAGTAAGCCACCTGAACGTTGGCTATATTCAAGCCCAGAGATAAAAGCCTCTTCACTCCATTCGGTATTTTCATTAACAGAATGTGCTAAAATTGACTGCTTACCCAGTAGCGAATAAATTTCTCCTGTCATTGCCGTTAACATATCAGTGATCTGACCGTTATTGACTGATATCCATTTATTATGAGTGCCAGGGCAACAAAACAAGCCATCATTATTGTCTTTATTTAACAGGGATGCGCCAATAACTTGTAATTCTTCACCACGCATGATGTCGATAACGCCATCATCAGAAACCCATTTAACGCCAGGAACAAGCCAACAATTGCCCTGATTAAACCATGCTAGCTGCAAACAATGTTTGCCATAATTTTTTATATCAACTGGACACTCAATATAGGGCGTTTCAACCCAACCCACTTGGCTACCAATCATACCAAACAAAATTACGGCTATAGAGCCATTGCCATTAAGCCAATGCCCGATATGTTGTTGTAAGGTTGATTCAAATTTACCTTTACTCTTAAGTACACCGTCGGTATTGCTTAGTGAATCAAGGCATATACCATGCTCGTCAATCAGGTAAGCCCTAAAATTTGTAGTTCCCCAATCGACTGCCACCAAATGATGAGCTAGTTTTGTTAATTCGTTTTTTTCAGGCATGAGTTAGCTCTGCTGTAGAAAATATATGGCTGTCTGAACCTGTGACATCAGACTCGAAAATAAGCAGGCTTCCGGCAAGCGGTTGGTTTGCTTTTTGTATTGCTGAAAGCCCGTAGCTAGCCGTTGTGACAAAGAGTAAATTACTATTATCACCCCCGAAAACCACACAGGTGGGTTGGCTCACCGGCATTTCATAAGTTTTTGTTTCACCATTGATGCTATAACAAACAAGACAAGCACCGCCCCAGTGCGCGCTCCACAGGTTATCTTTACTATCCACAATAGCTCCGTCTGGGAAGACATCGGCAATGGTTTGAGCATAAATTCGCGGATTATTGATCGCACCGATATCAGCATCAAAATCATACTGAAAAATTGTTTGTAAAGCAGAGTCTGCTAAATAAAATAAACTTGCCTCATTATTCCAAGCAATACCATTGGCAATACCGATATTATCGGCTACTTTTTCTACTCTTAAATCTGTATCAACACGATACAAGCCAGCATTTTTTTCTTGTGGCTGACTTTCATTCATAGTGCCAACCCAAAATCGACCTTTGGCATCAATTCGACCGTCATTAAAACGAATTGGCGAATTGGACGGTAACTTGAAAAGCCAATCTATGGTTTGCGTTTCATAGTTGTAAAGTGCTATACCGCAGTCAAAGGCGGCAATAATAATTGTCGAATTTAAAGTAAAACCAAAAGCACAAAGTCGGTATGGGGTATTGTAAACAGCTAATTTTTTCTGGTTTACTTGGTAAGCATATAATTTGTTCTGTTCAATATCGGTCCACCAAACAGATTTTGATTTTTCATGCCAGACAACCCCTTCACCCAAGGTGTTATTTACATCAACTGTATCTATAAGCCTTATCATAATTTCCCCTCTTATTACCACTCAGCTACCGAGCCATCGTGATGTCGCCATAATGGGTTTCGCCATGCGGTATGTGTTTTTGAGGCATTAATAATAGCTTGTTCATCAACCTCAACCCCTAATCCTGGTTTTGTTAGCGGCTTGATATGACCCTCAAATACGGCAAAATCTTCTTTGTTAAGTACATAGTCAAGTACATCCGCTTCTTTGTTGTAATGCATTCCCATTGACGTTTCTTGAAAAACTGCATTATGAGCAATAAAATCGACCGTTAAACACGCAGCTAATGCTATTGGACCTAGCGGACAGTGAGGTGCAAAACCGACGTCGAACGCCTCTGCCATGGCGGCAATTTTTACACATTCGCTAATACCACCGGCATGGGACAAATCAGGTTGAATGATGCTAAGTCCACCTTGAGTTAATACCCGTTTAAACTCATGTCTACTGAACATGCGCTCACCCGCAGCAAGAGGAATAGAGGTGGCGTTATTTAAGGTTACATAGTGCTCATAATGCTCGGGTAACACTGGCTCCTCGACAAATAATGGTCTAAACGGCTCTAATTCTTTCAATAAAACCTTAGCCATAGGCACTGAGACTCGACCATGAAAATCTAAACCAAAATCAATGGAATTACCAAACGTCTCTCTGATTTTCCCAATACGATCAACTACTTTGTCAATCGACTTATGGCTATCAATCATTTTTAACTTTCCGCAACCATTAAGTTTGAAAATATTTTTATCTTGCGCTATTTGCAATTTTATTTGGGCAATTTCATCGGCAGGATCGTCACCACCCACCCACGAATAAATAGGCATTTTTTTTCTGACTAAACCACCGAGCAGCTGATGAACAGGCTGCTGCATAAACTTTCCTTTAATATCCCATAGTGCTTGATCGATGCCTGCTATTGCCGACATTAATATAGGCCCACCGCGATAAAAGCCACCTCGATAGAGCACTTGCCATAAATCATTTATTTGACACGGATCTTGACCTATAAGGTAATACCCCAGTTCTTCTACTGCGGCCATTACTGTAGCTACCTTTCCCTCTATTAACGGTTCACCCCAGCCAGTGATCCCTTCATCGGTATCAATCGCTAAAAAGCACCATCGAGGCGCGACAGGGTAAAGCCTTATTCTTTTTATTTTCATAAGAATTCCTTAATCAAACAGCATTAATATTGATATTTTGACGAACTAATTTAGTGCCTGCCAAGTTGATTTCAATTTGCTCTAAAGAAAGTTTTCTGGTTTCAGGTACAAAAAGGTAAATAAACCGGAATGCGACAATACATATACATGAATAGAATAAGAAGCTTCCTGATGCGCCAAATGCAGCGATAAGAAACGGGAAGGTAAAAGTTAAACCAAATGATGCTAGCCAAAGTGCGAATGTACATATCGCCATCGCAGGTCCACGTATATGGTTTGGAAAAATTTCCGCCAATAAAACCCAAGTCACAGGAGCTAAGGTAAATGCGTACAATGCAATGCCACATAACACCATTGCAAGAAGTGGATAACCACCTATTCCCAAATAATACATGGTTGAAATAATGAGATAGACAACGGCTAAGCCTGTAGAGCCTATAATCATCATGGTTCGTCGACCAAGTTTATCGACCATAGGAAGTGCTAAAATAGTAAAGAGCAAATTAACAACCCCAGTCGCTACAATCGATTTAAGTGTGTCATTAATATCAAATCCAGCAGAAGCAAATACTTCATGGGCATAATTAAATATAATATTGATCCCACACCATTGCTGAAAAGAGGCAAGTGTAATACCTATGATTAATAGTGGTGTTATCAACCGTAAATCAGACAATTGAAATGGTTTTCTATCTTGATTAAAACTCGTTTCAATTTCATTCATACTTTCAATGGCATAACGCTCAGAGCCTACCCGACAAAGTACGATTTTTGCTGCGCCATTCTGTCCCTTACTCACAAGCCAGCGTGGTGATTCAGGAATAATAAACATTAAAACAAGAAATAAGGTTGCAGGAACGAGCTCAGCAGAAAACATATAACGCCAACCAGTTTGAACATTCCAAGAATCTAGGATAATTGCAGTGGCCGCCTCTGAATGCACAGGCTCTGCGATCATTAAATTCACTAATTGAGCGGCAAGAACACCAATAACAATAGTGAGTTGGTTAACTGCAATAAGCTGCCCTCGTTTTTCAGTAGGACTGATTTCTGAAATATACATAGGTGAGACAGTCGATGCTAAACCGATACCTATTCCACCCACAATTCTAAAGAAAATGAAAATATTGATACTTTCCGCAAGTGCGGTACCTAAGGCCGAAATAATAAAAAAAATAGCGGCTATCAATAATGTTTTTTTACGACCAACACTATCCGCAAGTATACCGGCTGATACGGCACCAAAAATACAACCGACCAATGCCGATGACATTAACCAAGCAGATATAGCCGGTGAGCTTACTGAGAAGTACACTTCGTAAAAGGGCTTAGCTCCTCCAATGACTACCCAGTCATAACCAAAAAGCAAACCACCACAAGCAGCGGTTAGGCAAATAAGCCAAATGTATGGCATATTAAGGTCTTGTTTGATCTTATTGTTATTTTGCATATTCAAAAAGGTTCCTAAAATAATAGAATCAATCGCAATAAATTTGGCTGCGACCACCATCAATTAAAATGTCAGTAGCGTTAATAAAGCGAGCCTCATCTGTACTTAAAAAAAGAACGGTGTTAGCTACCTCTAAGGGCTCACCCAATCGCTTAACGGGAATTAAATTACGTTGTTTTTCTCGTTCGATACTAGGTTTAGAGCAGCTATCAAAATACTTATCCGCTAATGGTGTGTCTATTAATCCTGGCGAAACAGAATTAACTCGAATACCCAATTCAGCGAATTCAATTGCCAGCGAACGAGTCAACCCTATTAGTGCATGCTTTGATACGGTGTAAGGAAAGGATCCTTTAACAATTTTATGACTGTGAACCGAGGCAATATTGACAATATTACCGTAGCGACGCTCGGTCATATGTTCCAGAACAGCTTTACAACAATTCATGGTACCAACAAGGTTCACTGAGAAGCACTTCTCCCATTCTTGTACAGTCATATTTAAGAAATCGTGAAAAGCATTAATGCCCGCGTTATTGACTAAAATGTCAATTTGGCCAAAGAACTCTACCGCCTCATTAATAATCTCTAAAATTTTATTAGCATCAGTGATATCCACTTTGTATATTAAGACTCGATTTGACCACTTATTCTCAATCTCAACTCTAAGTTTTTCTAATTGCTCAATTTGGGTATCAAGCAATATAAGGTGTGCACCTTCTTCGGCAAAAACATGAGAAATTTTTGCACCAATGCCCTGTGCGGCACCGGTAATTACTGCAACTTTATCCGTTAGTCTCTTAGTCATAACACTCTCTGTAATTTAAATTTAGTTAATGTTCTTAACTTTTTGAATATATTCGGCATGCGTAGGTAATTTTTCTATTAGCGCAATCACCGATTGGGAATAAGAAGTAAAGACCTCTTTAACTTTGGAAAAGTCTGATAAATCAATTAAAGGATCATATTCTTGTGGATGAACCTCCATCCCCTCTAAAACGGCGTACCAACTGGTAGAGGAAAACAAGTCCAAATCGTTGCGTTGTAATCGCCCCTGACTCAAAAATAATTCCAGCTTACTTTGCAAAGATGGCGGTAAAGCCATTTCTGTCATTTTTCGCCAAAAACGCGTGTCTTTACGGTCGCTCAAGCTGTAATGGATAATGATAAAATCTCGAATACACTGGTATTCAATATCCATTAATCGGTTGTACTCTTTTATTGTCGCCTCACTTATAGAGCGAGAAGGATACATTTGCAGAAAATTTAACGTCCCTTTCAAGATCAAATGAATACTAGTCGATTCCAGTGGCTCTAAAAATCCGGAGGAAAGACCTATCGACAAACAATTTTTATCCCAGAATTTTTTTCGCTTACCTGTTTTAAAGCGAAGTGTTCTCGGTTTATTGATCGCTGCGCCGATAAGATTACTCATTAAAAACGATTCTGCATCACTGTCATCAAGTTCGGCGCTGCTATAAACATAGCCATTACCGACGCGGTCCTGCAAAGGAATACACCACTGCCATCCGTGGGAACGAGCAATAGAGTGTGTGTAAGGTGGAATATTAGCAGGTAGCTCACTTAACACAGTAACCGCCCGGTCTACAGGAAGGTACTGACTCCAGTCTTCATAGCCTACCCGCATGGCATCACCTATAAGTAATGCCCGCTGACCGGTACAGTCAATGAAGAAGTCCCCTTCCAATAATCCTGTGTTTTCTAAAAGTACGCTATCAATACTGCCATCGTCTGACTTTTTGACATCAACAACCTTATCTCGTACATGTTTCACACCTCGTTCAATGCTGTACTCAGTGAGGAAATTAACTACTTCACCCGCATCAAAATGATAAGCATATTCTGAGTTAGATAATATTGATTTACTGCTATCGGGCTGAATGTAAAATTTTCCAGCCTTAGCCATAGCGATAGCAGGTGAAAAATCAGTGTAGTGCGAAGTACCGCCATTGAATTTATGTTTTAGCCAATGTTGATAAAAAGGCTTGGCATCAATAGTCATACCGACACCACCAAACTGATGCCAATATTCATGCCCCTCATAGTTCCAATCAGTGAACTTGATCCCTAACTTAAAGGTCGCCTTGGTGGCAGTTAAAAAATCTTTTTCAGGCACTCCAAGAAAATTCAAGAAGTCGACAAACGATGGTATCGTCGCTTCGCCAACACCTATGGTGGCAATATCAGGTGATTCAACTAGGACAATATTAACGTCACTTTGCCTTAATGTACGAGACAAACTGCTTGCCATTATCCAGCCTGCTGTACCACCACCAACAATAACAATTGTATTAATTTTATTGTTTTTCATATTACCACCTCATACCTAGGTTAGTTAAAAACTAAAAACTAACATTAACACCTAAGGTAAATCGTCTACCGGAGTAACTGATAAGGCTGACTCTATCTTTAACATCTTCCGTAATATAAGTACGCTCATCAGTGATATTTACCCCTTCAAAACTGAGTGTTATCTCTTCGTTAATGTTATAGGACATACTTAGGTCAACCTGACCGTAGGCATCAACCGTTTCAGGTAAACCAAAAGATCGGCTACCTCGACGACTAAGTAAATATTCATCTCGCCAGTTATAGGCAATTCTCGCTTGAAAGTCGTCTTTATCGTAGAAGATAGAGGTATTAAAGGTATGTTCTGCAAAACCTTCTACATTGAATTTAGATGGCGTCACAGCAGGAAGTTCATTGACTAAGATATTGTCATCCTCACTGTTAGCATAGGTATAGTTAGCTTGGATACCCATACCAGAGAACCATCCTGGTAAGTAATCAAAAAAGTGCGTACCTGCTAATTCAACACCAGTAATACGCCCACCATCACGATTTTGGTTTGCTGTTCTTGCTTGCATTAAATCAATGTCATCACCAAAATTGGAGCTAAGATCAAAGCCTGAATCTTCAATTATGGTTGATTCTGAAATAAAGGTTTTAATATCTTTGGCATAAAAGGCAAGTGAATAAGCATTACCATTGTCTGCATAGTATTCAAACGAAGCATCAAATTGATACACTTCAAAAGGAGCCAAACTCGGATTGCCACTAGTAACACCAAAACTTTCAATATTAGACGTCACATAAGATTGTGAAACGCCTAGTGAATCGATAGTTGGTCTAGTGATAACTTTCGCTGCAGCGGTACGGAAAACCCAATTATCATTGATATCAAGCTTAAAGTTGATGCTAGGTAAAATATCTGAATAATCATTTTTAACAGTAAGTGGCATTTCATCGGAATACGAAACCAATAACGCGGTAGCATTCGGGTTGTCTGGATCATTACGCCATACACTCGTAAGCACTTGGTCAGCGCCTGATGACTCAACAGAGGTCTTGAAATATCTCAGGCCAATATTACCTGACCAAGGCATATCGGCAATTTCTCCTCCATCTAAATTTACTTGAATGAAAGCACCACTTGTCTCTTCTTCAACTTCTGTTGATGCTCTTGGAACATGACTTTCAGAGAAAGCATCGAAACCTTTAAGGTCACTTAACTCTTTTTTATAGCCTGCAACATCTTTGATATAAGCCCATTGTCTTGGGAAATTCCCACTCTCATTTGATAAATAGTCATTAAATGGTAACACGCCAAACAGGCTTTCACTCATTGCTAAACCAGAGCCACAAGTCGCAAAACAATCTTGATTACCGTTTGTTCCAAAGTGTTCAACTGATTTAATTTGCTTTGTATAAAAAACACCTGCTTGTACTGTATCGAGTATATCTAACTCTAATTCTTTAATACCACTAAGTTTAAACTCTGAAATTTTATCCTTGATTTTGTCTACCTGCGTGTTATTCCAGTGAGCTCTGATATTGCGAGTGTCAGCTACATCAATATTGGTATTAATTTCCATGACATCACTATTTCTGCTATCAAAACTGATGAAACCTAAATCATCAACACCATTTCCGCTGCCTATTTGTGGTACTAAATCGCTGCGTGTAATATCAGCCTTGGCTTGCGAGTGTGAAATACTGGTGTGTAAGCTCCAGGTGTCATAGTCAACATCCGTATCAAAGCCGACGAGGAAAGTCTGGCTATCGGATCCTTGATCTATTTGTAACATATCAAATCGTTGTGGCGTAGTCGTGCCAGCGGTCAGAGTATTATATTCAGAAGCATGAACATTACTAAAAGCACCACTTTGTATTGGTGCTTGAATACCAAAGCCAGCTCCTTGACGGTTAAAATCGGTATAAAACAGGTCTAATGTTGTTAGTACATCTTGGGTTGGTATCCACTGCAGCGTACTATTAACAGCAAAGCGTTCTCTTGTTTCTGTCTCGACCCTGTATTCTTGTCTTCCTGGAAAACGGATGTCGGTCACTGATATTACATTTCCAGCATTGTCCATAATAGGGGCACCATTAACATCACCATTACGCCCATCAAAAACACTTGATCTGACACCACCTGTCATGTCAGTTCTATTATTACTTTCAACATAACTAACACCAAGTAGCACACCTAAGGTGTTATCTAAAAAGGAGTTACTCACAATACCTGTTAGTTGTGGATCAACTTCATCAGCTAAATCGTTATATCGAGCCTTTGCGCTAAAGTTAACAGTAAGCTTATCACTATCAATTGGCCGTGCAGTGCGAATATTAATTTGGGCACCTATACTGCCTTCTGACATATTGGCTGTTGGCGTTTTGATAATATCAGCACCCGATATAAGGTCTGATGGCATTTGTTGAAAATCAAAATCACGACCTTTCGTGGCGGATGCCATTAATCTATCATTGATACGAACTTGATTAAATTCAGGACCAAAGCCCCTAACGGTTACTTGAGAGCCTTCACCGTTGGTACGAGAAATTGACACACCAGTTATCCTTTGCAGTGCTTCCGCGACATTCTGATCAGGAAATTTACCAATATCCTCAGCGGCAATACCATCTACTAAAGAATCAGAATTACGTTTGTTTTGCAATGCCCTATCCAAAGAACTACGTATTCCCGTTACGTTTATTACTTCAATGTTCTCATCAATACTTTTAGTTTGCTCTTCAGCAGCATAAGACTGCCCTGAGAGAGCAATTGATACAGCTATAGTGATGGGTAGTATTTTAGTATTAATTTTTGTTTTATTCATATTCAACATAGTTATCCCCTCTAATTACTAACAATAAAATATAACGAAGCAGCTTGCTATATTTTGCCTTCTAGCTTTTACGCTAGCACTTTTTATATTTGACTTTATTATTTTTATCGGGGTTAACTATAGAGGTAACATCCTCCATTTAAAATGGAGGATGTAACTAACAACATGGATTATATTATTATTTTATAGGTGATAAATGGTTAAGATTTCACAGGGTTTCCCAGGGCAGCGTTTAGTTGTAATACCTCCTAGCATTGTTGATGTTGCAACTCAAAATTCAATATGCGGAAATTTATTTCCAACACATATAGGGATGTTTCAAAAAGCCAAAGGCCACTACATTTCTAGGGAGTCAGGAGTCGATGAAACAATTCTTATCGGTTGTCTGGCAGGTGACGGGATCTGTCAGTTCAACCACAATAAATGGTATTTAAAGACAGGAAATTTAATCGTCATCCCGGCAAACACACAACACAAATATAAGGCGTCAGAAAACAACCCTTGGACTATTTTCTGGATTCATTTCAAAGGTGATATGGTTAAACATTATCTACAAGCCTTAAAGGTAAATACCGAAGAACCCATGATAAGCGTTGCTAATATTGGTAGTGTAATTGATGCTTTTGAAGACATATATCAACACACAGAATCAGGCTATACAAATACAGCATTGTTTTGTTTGTCGACAAGTTTTATGCGCTTTTTTGGGGTGTGCCGATTACATCAAAGAGCACTAAAAATTAATCAACAAGGCGTTGAAGAACGCATAAAAAAATCGGTTGTTGTGATGCAACAAAATATTGGCCGACACCTGACACTAAATGAGCTCGCTGCAACTTCAGGTTGGTCCCCAACACATTACTCTGCATTATTTAAAAACCAAATGAATACCTCACCCATTGAATTTTTTACTCGCTTGAAAATGCAAATCGCTTGTAATAAATTAAAACTAACTCGTGAATCTATTCAGAATATCGCAACATCACTGGGCTACAAAGACGCGTTTTATTTCTCTAGACTATTTAAACGACAAAATAACTTATCACCGCAAAATTACCGCAGAGAATTCTCACTAATAAATAGTAAAAAGGATTAAGTAATGTGCAAGGCTAAACACAATTCAATTCCAAAACACGCCATATTAATAGCTAACGGTAACCTTAGCCTCGCAATCACGCCTTCATTTGGTGCCATTTATAACATATGGGATAACCATGGAGTACCATTGCTTTGGCAGCCCGGCTATCCAAACGAATCAGTTACTCCAATTGGTGGTTGCTTTCCACTTGTCCCCTATGCAAATAGAGTCAAAAATAGCTGCTTTACGCTAGCTAGCAAGAAATATCAAATAGCAGACAATCAATGTCAACAGCCACACGCACTTCATGGTGACGGTTGGACTAGTGAATGGCAAGTGATAGCCAGAGGAAATACTTGGATAAAACTAGGGCATCGAAGTCATTTGTATCCATTTAATTATAATGCAGAGCAAACAATTAAAATTTTAGATAATTCATTGTCTATCGATATAGAAATAACTCACTTAGGTGATATTCCCATGCCCTACGGCATAGGCTTTCATCCTTGGTTTATAAAACATGAAAATACTGAATTATTTGCACCTACTACGCATCTCTGGCATGAAGATAAGCAACACTTTCCAACAAAAAAAAGTACAGTTCCTGCTCAACTGGACTTTTCATCTGCAAACAAAAAACTACCATCGGGATTTATAAATAATCTGTTCCTTGGATGGCAAGTCAATGACAAAAAACAATATCAAGCAGAGATTTGCTATCCAAGTATAAACCGTACAATAAGCATTCAGGCCAGTGAGCTACTTAATCGATATATGCTTTACCAAAATGGCTCCGATTTTTTCTGTTTTGAGCCAGTGAGCCACGATATTGATGCTCACAATAGTAATAAAATGTCTGGTTTAAAACTATTGACAACCAATCAAAGCATCAAGGCAAATTTACTAATGAGTTTTAATCAAATATAAATAGGATATAAACAACATAATATATACGTAAAACCACGATTTGGAATAAAACCATCCCACTAATTAAGATTAATACATAAAAAAAGAGTAATGATTATTATCTGTTTTGATAATCATTACTCTTGTATCAATAGCTAGAGAACTATAGAAAGCTATTTAAGGACGATATTCGACTTCCACATCGTAATCGTCTTCATTCCAGTCATCATCGTCTAAATCATCATCTAAGCCATCATCGGCCATAGCGTCTTCATGGTAGCTATCCCATTTAAATTCAACGGTTTTACCATCAATAACTTCTTCCTCTTCAGGAGGTAGCTGTTCAATAAAAGTCATTACTCGTTGAGATAGCTCTTGCGTTCCCATGCGATTAACAGCAGAAATACTATGTACTTCACCCTGCCAATCAAGACCAGCTAAAATAGCATCCGTTATTTCTTTAGCTTCTTCTTCAAGTACTAAATCTAATTTATTAAAAACAATCCAACGGGGTTTACCTGCTAATTTTGCATTATGTTGCTCTAATTCACTGACAATGGTTTTAGCATTTTCAAGCGGATCTGAACCATCCACAGGTAGAATATCAATAATATGTAATAAGATACGACAACGTTCAAGATGTTTTAAAAACTGAGTTCCAAGCCCTGCTCCATCAGCTGCACCTTCAATAATGCCAGGAATATCGGCAATAACAAAGCTACGTTGCGTGTCTAATCGCACCACCCCTAAGTTAGGTACCAATGTAGTAAATGGATAGTCAGCTACTTTTGGTTTTGCCGCTGAGACACTGCGAATAAGGGTAGACTTTCCGGCATTAGGTAAGCCCAGTAAACCAACATCAGCCAATAATAATAATTCTAACTTAAGGTTGCGAATTTCACCTGGAGTACCATCAGTTTTTTGACGAGGTGCTCTATTGGTACTACTTTTAAAGCGAGTATTACCTAAACCGTGCCAGCCACCTTTAGCAACCAGTAATTTTTGATCTTTGTGGGTTAAATCACCGAGTAGTTCACCGGTATCAACATCAAGCACGCGTGTACCTACTGGCACTTTTAATACTAATTCATCACTGCCTCTACCCGTACAATCACGACTTTGGCCATTTTGGCCTCGCTTAGCACGATGAAAGCGCTCAAAACGGTAATCAATAAGCGTATTTAAGCTTTCGCTCGCCTCTAAATAGACATCTCCGCCATCACCACCATCGCCGCCATTAGGGCCGCCATACTCAATGTATTTTTCTTTACGGAAGCTGATACAGCCGTTGCCGCCATCACCCGCTTCAACTCTGATCTCAGCTTCATCAACAAATTTCATGGTATCTCAATAACCCTAATGTTTTTGTACGTGTACTAATAGTTGCTAGTATAACCGATTTTCTCTTCAGAAAAAATCATCACGACAAGAACGTAATAAATAGGTAAAAAAAAACCTCGCATGAAGCGAGGTTTTTAAAAAAATCGAATCGAAGACTAGTCAGCAATGATGCTAACAAACTTACGACTCTTTGGACCTTTAACTTCAAATTGAACTTTACCATCTGATAAAGCAAATAAAGTGTGATCTTTGCCGATACCCATGTTAGTACCTGCGTGGAAACGAGTACCACGTTGACGAACAATGATGTTACCTGCTAAAACTGATTCGCCACCAAAACGCTTAACACCTAGGCGTTTCGCTTCTGAATCACGACCATTTCGTGTACTACCCGCAGCTTTCTTATGTGCCATGTCAAAATGCTCCTAATTAGCCGTTAATACCAGTAATTTTCACTTCAGTGAACCATTGACGATGGCCCGCTTGTTTGCGTGAATGCTTACGACGTTTAAATTTAACAATAGTGATTTTATCAGCACGACCTTGGTTTACCACCTCAGCCACTACTTTACCACCAGCAACGTAAGGCGCGCCTACATTGATGTTATCGCCATTAGCGATCATTAAAACGTTATCAAATTCTACTGTTGCGCCTACTTCAAGCTCAAGCTTTTCTAGACGAACTGTTTGTCCTTCGGTTACACGATGCTGTTTACCACCGCTTTGGAATACCGCGTACATAGCTACTCCGTACTGCAACACCTTTATGTGCTGCTAAATTTTAAAATATAGGGCGCGAATTCTACGTGAAGAAAGGCAGTAGAGCAAGTATAAAAGTGATCATTTATAAAGTTTTTAATTCCTAAAAAAAATTAATAAAATAAATTCACCACAAAGTCATTATAAACCTTTTGTGTAAGCTTTTATATCAGCGAATATAGTGTAGAATTTACTATATAAATCCCCATAGATATAGTGGTTATATAAACGCCACCTAGCCCAGATGGAAATTAAGTAGTGGATATAAAAGCAATTCAAGCACTCTCACAAAATGACATGGTTAAGGTGAATGATCTTATCTATGGTCAGTTACACTCAGACGTTGCTTTGATCAATCAATTAGGCATTTATATTGTTAATGCTGGCGGCAAGCGCATGCGCCCTATGCTTACGGTACTAACAGCACAAGCACTAAACCAAACTAATACCGACAAGCTTGATGATAAACACTGCATCATTGCTGCTATTATTGAATTTATTCACACCGCGACCTTATTACATGATGATGTAGTTGATGAATCGAACATGCGCCGTGGCCGAGAAACTGCCAATGCTTTATTTGGTAACAGTGCTAGCGTGTTAGTAGGTGATTTTCTTTATACGCGCTCTTTTCAAATGATGACTAAATTGGGGGACTTGCGCATTATGGATATTCTATCTGATGCCACCAATATAGTTGCCGAAGGTGAAGTATTACAGTTGATGCATTGTAATGATCCTGACACCACTGAAGAAAGCTATTTACAGGTTATTTATTGTAAAACGGCCAAACTTTTTGAAGCAGCGACTCGCCTCGCTGCCATTATTACCCAACAAGATAGTGCCACTGAAAACGCCATGGCAGATTACGGAAAATATCTAGGTACAGCTTTTCAATTGGTTGATGACATCATGGATTACACCGCAGACGCTAAAGAAATGGGTAAAAATGTTGGTGATGATTTAGCAGAAGGCAAGCCTACCCTGCCCTTAATTTATGCCATGAAACATGGCACTAGCGAACAAAGAAAATTAATTAGAGATGCCATAGAACAGGGCAATGGTATGGAGCATTTAAACGATATATTAACTGCCATGAATCAAACCGGCGCGTTAGATTATACGCAAAAAAAGGCAGAAGAAGAAGCAGACAAGGCTATTAATGCTTTATCAATATTGCCGGAATCTGATTATAAACAAGCATTAATTTCCTTAGCGCATATTGCTGCTAATCGCAGTGCCTAAACATTTAAAGCAAGAGTAAAAGAGTATGAGCTCAGATAATATATATGAAAATAACCCGCTACACGGTATTGGCTTGGAACAAGTTCTCACTGAGTTAGTTGATCATTACGGTTTTGATATTTTAAATGCTTATTTAAGCTTAAATTGCTTCAAAACACACCCAAGCATTCAATCTAGTCTAAAGTTTCTTAAAAAAACAGATTGGGCAAAAGATAAAGTTGAAGCTTTTTATTTATATCAATATAAAAACTTGCCTCGTGCCGATGATAGTCAATTTGAATTACCGCCACGTGATCGCATAGTACCCGCCCACCAAAAACCTGGAACACCTGCAGAATTAAGTTTTGATGATGCTGAAAACCTTAGGCAAAAACGCGCTAAAAAAACCCGCGAACGATCTGCTACCCCTGATAATCCGTGGGGAAAATAAAAAATTTACCCGTTACTCTATTTATTTCTATTTATTGATCTCGCACAGGTTTACCTGAACTTAGGCTTGTGTATTTCACTGGCGACAACTAACGTTAACGAAAGATTATTAATATTGTAGGGTACTTTTATGCCACTAATTGAATGGACAGCCGAATTAAGTGTGGGTATAGACAGCATTGATGAGCAACACAAAAAGCTCGTTAATATGATCAATGCACTTAACGAAGCCATGTTAATAAATAGCTCAGATGAATTATTAGGTAAAATATTTACCGGTTTAGCGGCTTATACCCAAAAGCATTTTTCCTATGAAGAAAATATGTTTGCTGAATATGGTTATACAGATTCAGTTGAACACAAGCGGCAACATAGTGAACTAATCGCTCAAGTGGTCGAGTTAAAAGAAAAATTTATTGAAAACCCTCAAGGAACAATGAGTGCTGATTTAATGCTATTTCTTAAACGCTGGTTAACGAATCACATCATGAGAACAGATAAAGAGTATGCAGAATTTCTTATTGCCAAAGGGGTGAAATAGGCTCAGTAGCGAATAAGCAAGGTTACGAGAAAGTACAATAACGAGTTGCGAAGAGCTCACTACCGTTAAGCTTTCTTCGTAACCCGATACTTATAACTCAAAACTTTGTTTTGGCTTTACGCTATAAAATCAACACCTTCTTGGATGTCTTTTTTCAGTGTTGCCAACATATCTTCTTTAGCTTTTTGTTCGAAAGCACTTAACTCGCCATAAGATAAAATTTCGCTAACACCATTAACACCTAAGCGTATTGGTTGTGCAAAGAATAACGCATCTTCACCGTTACCTTCAACGTAAGCGTAATCAACAACGTCTTCACCTTGTAAGCCTTTAACTAAAGACATACAAAAACGAGCAGCAGCAGCGCCCATAGATAAAGTAGCAGAGCCGCCACCAGCTTTAGCTTCAACAACTTCAGTACCTGCATTTTGAATGCGAGGTGTTAACAAAGCAACTTCTTCATCGGTAAAAGTAACGCCTTCAACTTGAGAAAGAAGTGGTAGAATTGTAGTACCTGAATGGCCACCAATTACTGGAACTTTAACTGTTGCTACATCTAAGCCTTTTAATTCCGCAACAAATGCTTCAGAGCGAATTACATCTAAGGTAGTGATACCAAATACACGAGCCGCATCATAAGTACCTGCTTTTTTAAATACTTCAGCAACAATTGGCACTGTTCCGTTTACCGGGTTAGTGATGATACCAACTAAAGCTTTTGGACAAGCGGCAACAATCCCTTCAGCTAATACTTTAATAATGCCCGCATTAACGTTAAATAAATCAGCACGATCCATACCTGGCTTACGCGGCATACCAGCAGGAATTAACACGATATCAGCACCTGATAAAGCACTGTTAAGATCATCACGACCAAAACCGGCAACTTTTACATCAGTAGGGATGTGAGATAAGTCTACTGCCACACCAGGAACTACAGGGGCAACATCGTAAAGTGATAACTCAGAACCGGCTGGTAATTGAGTTTTTAATAGTAAAGATAATGCTTGACCGATACCGCCAGCTGCGCCTAAAACTGCTACTTTCATGTGTTCTCTCCGAAATTAAAGTGGGTGTAAAACTGTATAATAAATATTATTCGAGTAAATACGTAAATTTTCTTGGGCAAAAGATATAGCATAGCCAACAAAAAAACAATTATTATTGTATATATGATAGCGTATAATGCCTATTTGAAAGAATTCAACTTTAGTATTATGTCTATTGCGAGCAACTTCAAAATATATAATTTACTTGAAACTGTTCGATAATATAGCAACCAAGGGTTTGATCATAGACAATGAATGGCCAAAAAAAACAAGAAGCATTAGTACAAGCATTTAAAGATTTATTAAAACAAGAGCAATTCGGTTCGCAAGGCGAAATTGTTGAAGCATTAAAATCTTTAGGTTTTGAAAATATTAGCCAATCTAAAATTTCGCGTATGCTCAGTAAATTTGGCGCTGTGCGCACGCGTAACGCCCGCCAAGAAATGGTTTATTGTTTACCGGCAGAACTTGGTGTGCCAACCGCACAAAGCCCATTAAAGCAGTTAGTACTAGAAATAGAACATAACGGTATGATGATCATAATTCAAACAAGTCCAGGGGCTGCACAATTAATAGCTCGCTTGTTAGATAGCTTAAGTAAAAGTGACGGCGTACTTGGCACAATTGCTGGTGATGATACTATTTTTATTGCGCCAACTGATGTAAATAATATTAAAGAGACTATTAATAAATTAGAGCGACTATTTTCTAAGTGCCTAAGTTAAGCGTATCTATTTATCTTCCTCTTAAGGGAGGACAGCTGCATATTATTTAAGGCTTAAATTGAATCAAGTTGTAGTGCTTGTAAAATATTCATTAGTAACAGCTTTGCCGTTACTGGTTTTGCCATATGTAAGTTCATACCTGCAGCCAAGCTTTGTTGCTTATCTTCTTCGCGAGCGTGTGCAGTCATAGCAATAATGGGTAAATGGTGATACTTAGTTTGTTTTCGAATTTCTATTGTTGCCGTTAACCCATCCATAATAGGCATTTGTATGTCCATTAACACCACATCAAATGCTTTTTCAGCAAGTAAATTTAATGCACATTGACCATTTTCTGCAATAGTGACTTGCGCTTTCAAACTCATTAATAACTCTTTTGCCACTAACTGATTGACCAAGTTATCCTCTACTAATAAAACATTAATACCCAATAAATCACCCAGATTTTCTATCGATTCTGCTGAGGATGTCATTGGCAAGGCTCTTGTTAATTCAATTGACTCTTTTAGTTGCCCTTGTTCTTTTGATGAGCCCTTGATTAATACCTCAGTAATTTGTTCTAAAGCGTAACGATATAATGGCGTATCTAGCAAAGTATAAGCAACATTCAGCTGATCTAATTGCTGACAACTTTCACTGTTTAGTTCCCGCATGATTGGCTGACATAAACCAATTAAATCAATATTTTTAGACCAATCGATAGCCGCTGTTTCTGCTGCTAATTTTTGTGGTAAAAAAACCGCTTCATCAATTAATAACACGTTGGTATTCGATGACTCTATGGTACTCGCAAGTTTATTAGACAATATAGATAAATCATCAAATTGATGACAACGCCATGATAAATTTTCAATGGTCTCAATAAAACTTATCGATAACGGTTGCTTAATTACCCACAAATTTATTGGCCCTAAGTTATCAATAGTACTGTTATCAAAAGTAAAACTTTGCTTATCACCTTTATCAGGTAATGATAAAGGCAAAATAAAGCTAAACTCAGAGCCATCGCCGGGGCTACTTGTTAAGGTTATTTCTCCACCAAGCAGTTTTACAATTTGTTGGCAAATAGATAAACCCAACCCAGAGCCACCATACTTGCGTGTCATCGAAATATCCGCTTGTGAAAAAGCGTCAAATAAGTGCCCTTGTTTATCACTTTCGATACCAATACCCGTATCTTTAACTTTAAAGCGTACTAAAGCATTTGTTTCACTTTGGTCAATGACATCAATAAGTAAAGCGACTTCTCCGTACTCGGTAAACTTGATAGCATTATTTAATAAATTTGATAATACTTGCACTAAGCGCATTTCATCACTCATGATCAAACTGGGTACTTGAGCGGACAAATCTATTCGCATGGTTAGTTTTTTTGCATAAACAGTGGCTGCATTCAGTTTTACTGCCTTATCTATCATGCCAGCTAGATTGACCACATCTTTAACGATAACCATTTTACCCGCCTCAATTTTAGACAAGTCGAGTAACTCATCAATAAGGTGCAATAAAGAAAAAGCGGCGGTTTGTGCATTAACAAGATAATGCTGTTGACGTGCATCTAATAAGGTGTGATTAAGTAAATCCATCATGCCTTGTATAGCATTTATTGGCGTTCTTATTTCATGACTCATATTGGCCAAAAATTGAATTTTAACTTGATTGGCATATTCTGCTTGGTCTTTAGCATTTTCCAACGCTGACTGTGTTGCTTGTCGCTCAGTGACATTTTGTAAAATAGTAATAGTGCCAAGTACCTCTTCTTGATCATTAGTAAGCTGATTACAATAGCTTTGATAACTTTCTTCAGCCGCTTCAATAAGCGCTTGCTGCGGATAAATATTTTTAAGGCGAGCATTTAAACGAGTAATTTCATCAGCCAGTGCTTTAGGCATAAAACTACTTGCTTGAAAACCTAACATTTCATGCTCTAAAAGACCACTTAGCCGTTCAAAAGCCTGATTACAGCCCATTAACTTTCCCTGAGGATCATTAAAAATAATTAATTCAGGGATCGCATTCATTACTGAGCGTAATAAAGCATAATCTCGTTGATGTTTAGCACTAGACTCTTGCAATGCTTGGGTTTTTTCTAGCACTCTGCTATCAAGTATTTCGTTTTGCTCTTTAAGTTGTAGTAAAAGGCTTCTATTTTGGGTGAAAATATCTTCAACTAAGACAAACCAATGCAACCAATCAGCATTGGCTTTTATTTTACCGGGATCACCTTGCGCACAATATTTGATATGACTAATAAAATCATGAGTGGGTTTAATAAAGCTACGTCTAGTCATTGCATTTACCAGCATAAGAAAAGCCAATAAGCCAATCAATAAAATGGTAAACATGAAAATAAAATGACTACGTAAAGGTAAGATAAAACTCTCATACGGTTGGTATTTCAATAAGGTCCAACCGTTAACCGCCAAGGTTTGTTTTTCAACTAACCAGTCACCTATTTGTACTGAATCGGGCAACTGCGCTAAACCTTGTCCATTTAAATGGTGTAAAGCCTTAGGTAATAATTTTTGCCAAGATGCTCGATAACTTAACGCTTCTTTACCACGTTGCTTAAAAATTAAAATGTCATTCTGTTGATTAAAAAGCACCAAACCTTGTTCATTTGAGTCTAGCTCAGGCAAGCTTTGTTGTAGGCGTGCTAAACTAATATCGATAACCATGGCACCAAGCATTTTTTTATCACGATAAACGCCAATACCTAAAGAAGCATTCATGCCCATGCCCGCAGCATCTATATAAGGAGATGACCAAATAACTTTATTATTTTCAAAGCCGAGTTGTTTTATTTTTTGTGCGTGAGCATTAGTGAGCATACGATCACTAAAGCGCCAACTATCACGACCAATCCAAGGAAAAATATTAACAAATTGATCAACAGAGACATAATAAAACCACATCGCTTCTTCAATAACTTTTTGCGCAGCTACAAACGCCGGAGTTAAAGCATTAGCCATTGATATTTCTTGCTTTTTCAATATGCTAAATTGCTCGATATTGCCAAAGCCGGTAATATTTCCGCTAATACGCTGATCTTGTTCAAATAAGTGTCGACGTGGCTTATCTAAAAAAAATAATGCGCCGTCTTGTCTTAAAGGTGGAATTTGTGAATATAACTCACTTGGGTGTTTAAGTGCATATTGAGCAAATTCTTGAATACCAGAAATTGCTTGCTCACTTTGCACTAACATAGCGTTAAGCTGATGCGCTTGACTGCTTAGTTGCTTTAATCCTTGTTGTTTATGCACAGACAACTCACCATAATAACGTAATGATGCCGCTGTTAGCGCAATGAAAACGATAATAATAAAGGCAACAACAACCGCAGTATTATAGCGTCTAAATACAGTGTTCTCTGCGTTCTTATACAACACGGCTTGCCTTAGCTGAAAAATAGTAGTTTATTATTTAACGCTATCATAGCTAAGGAAAAGGCATAAAACGAATAAAAACAAGATAAAATTAATAAGCGCGAACCGTCGCTCACTATACAAAGCCGCGATATAACCTGCAAATTTTGTAATGTATGCGGTAAGTGGAACATACTAACGAAAACTTATTATTTATTCTGTAGAGGAATTGTCTCTTTATTTATTTTTAAAATCGATAAACAGCTACTAACGATTGAAGATTCGAGGCAATGTCTTCTATTTGTGAACTCGATTGATTTGTTTCATTTGCTTGTTGCGAAGTTTCTTTAGCCATTTTATTAATATGTTGAATATTCGTTGTTATATCATTTGAAATTGCTTCTTGTTCCTCAGAGGCCACAGCAATGTTGCTGTTAAGTTCAAATATTTGATTTACTGCGCTACTGATAGTATCCAAAGTTTCATTAGCATCCAAGGTTTGTTTCGCCGTATCTGAAGCTTCTTTTGCTCCTTCCCGCATAGCATCAATTGTATTTTTGACATTCAACTGAAAACTTTCTATTAAGGCTTCAATTTGCATGGTAGAGTCTTGTGTTCGTTTAGCTAATGCTCTGACTTCGTCTGCTACGACCGCAAAACCACGACCATTCTCTCCTGCTCTAGCCGCTTCAATTGCGGCATTTAAGGCCAATAAATTGGTTTGCTCGGCAATAGCGCGAATCACATCTAAGACTGCACGAATATTATGGCTATCGCTTTCTAGATTTTGTGTGGTTTCCGCCGATAGTTGTAGTTTATTGGCTAATAAATTAACTGAGTCACTAATACCTTTAATCGTTTTTTTACCCACTATTACAGACTTATTGGTTACTGACGCAAGATCTGCTGCAATATGAATATTACGAGTAACCTCTGTGGTAGTAGATAACATTTGCTGAATGAACTCAGCTAATTGCTCTGATTCAGATTGCTGTTCAACAGCCAACTGATTGGTTTTCTGTGAAACGATTGAATTTCCCTTCGAGACTTGCTGCAGGTTTTCTGAAAGCACAGGGATTTCTATAAAGGTTTTCCTTAAGTTGGCGATAAACTGATTAAATAATTGGCTAATGACAGTGATCTCATCCTTACCGGTAATTTGAATGGCGGCAGACAAGTCGCCTGATTTCAGGGCAAAATCATTAAGATGGTGGGTAAGACTGCCTAGACGTTTATTTATCGAATAAGATATCGACAATATTGATACTACTATTAGTATGATGAAAGCAGCTGTTATATAGAGTAAATTGTTATAAATATTACTATTTTGCGTAGTGATATTCTTTGACAAACGCGTCTCTAAGGCTTTAAAAATGGCCTCGGTTTTATGTACTTTACTACGCATTTCTCCATGTAGCCCCTCCTTGGAGGTTAAACCTAGTTTTTGGTAACCCAACTTTAATTTCATAAATGTTGAGCGATATGCTGCCATTTTAGTATCAATATCTTTTTTTGTTGCAAAATCTAGCACAGAGTCTGTTAAGTGTTGCTTAAATATTGTAAAGTTTTCTTTAAATTTATCTATGTACTTATTATCCTTGCGTAACATAAAATCCTTTTCATTTCGTCTAAGCATTAACATGTCGGCAATGAGTTGCAGTGAATTAGATTGTTTCAACTTCTCTTCCGCCTCACGTACCGATGAGCGTAAACTTCCCCGTAAACCTTGATCGTGGTTTAACCCTATTAATTGATGAATATCCACTATTTGAGTAAAACCTACTTTGTATTCCTGCAGCTGTTGAACTAGCTTTATCAGTGATTCTTTATCTCCTAAACCAAGGGATTCAAGGTTATTTCGTATTTGATTCACATGGTTTGCTAGTTGAACAAAATTAGTGGCAAATTTTTGCTGGTACTTAACATCTAATCTCGCCAAGAAATCCTTTTCATTACGTCTAAGCGTTAACATTTCAACTTCGCTCTTTTGTATTAAACTGAAAGTATTATTTAACGCTTTCATTTGTGATGATGCATTTAGCGTTACTATAAATAAAGCTATTAAACAAATACTTACAACAATAGCGAGAGCATATAGTTTAAATTTAATGGTGAAGTTATTCATTGTTTATCTCGAAGATTTAGCGTTAGGGTAAAGTTATTTTCTGATGAATATGGCTACTGAGGGCTGCATATATTTTGATATGCTAAATGTCTTCAGAGTTTGTCCAGAATTAATAATGACTTTTTCAATGATGCTTAAATATAATTTATTCTCAATATACACAACTTATATGAAGCTTTTATGTAAATAGGTAATATATTCAGTTGTAGTGCTTGCTCTGCGGTATTAAAAGAATAAAAGGAGCAAATGTTTTTCGTTAAATAATCAGATATTAGGAAGTTAATGGTTGGAAGCAGCAGTATGAATATACTCAAGATGCGAGTTTCTGGACGCCTGAGCGAAGCAGGCTCAAGGCGAATTTTTTTATTCAGATTCAGGTTAACACTAAAAATTCTTTTCAGTAAATTCAGCTAGTGAACTTCGTTCTACTTCATCAAAGATTAGTACACTGCCCTTTTCATAGTGACGATAAATATTCACCGCTGCACTGGCTCCAGAGCTAGCAGGAGTAACAAACCTATCGTCAATTTGAGCAAGATTTCCAAGTACAATTGTTCGACAGTTGCGCCCTCCTCGACTGAGCATTCCTTTCATTTGAGCACGGGTCATATTTTGTGCCTCATCGATAATAAGCACAGCATCATCAATTGAACGGCCTCTAAAATATGCCATGCTAGTAAACTCGATATTCGCTCGGTCAATAATATGTTCTACCGTGGCACGGGTGCTTTTTTCATCTTCACTATCATTGGCATGCATAGAAATTAACGCATCAGTAATTCCTGCTAATAACGGCAACGACTTCTCTTTTAGATCGCCGGGGAGAAAGCCAGGATCATCATCCATAAAATCTCGACTTCGCACTACCACTATTTTTTTATATTGTTTGGTTTCTATTACTTGGTGTAAACCTGCCGCAACAGCTAGAAAACTTTTTAGGTATTATATATTTAGAAATGGACATACCGACCGACCGAGCGTAAGCTATACAGTCTATATGATTTAGCATAATTAAAAACAAAATTAAGGCATACCTAGGTTAGACCACAAATGAAAGTAACAAATAAAAACAATAACAGAGGCATCATAGAACGAAATGATGAACGAATCAGCTCACTCATCGAAACAAGCAACTTTTTAAGTATTTGTTTTGACAATTCTCAATGGGATAGTAAGAACGAAAATTCATCTTCTGTTGTTCATTACAACTATCGTCTTGCGCTTTCTAAAGCCCTTATTTTATCAATGGCCAACATAGATCTAGCCGCTAACTTTATCTTCTTACTTACATCACAACCCAATATTTTAAATGTAAAAGATTTCATTCGAGGCTTTAAGTCATTAGAAGCTGTACTTACCCATGAATTTGACCAAAAAACATCGAAAACCTACAGTATTGCCGTCCGACATTTTTTATTAAAATACGGTGAGAACATTAAAGATAATTTTCCGATTGACCTGATACATTTTGACTCTAGGTTCCATAAATCATCCTCATACGAAAGAAATCAAGATGTAGGCACCTTCATTATTCAAGTTAAACAATCATCGTTTGGCGTTATTATTGACCCTGATAATTTACCTTCTTTATTTAAAAAAAATGGTCTTTTACATCATGCTGTTAAAAACTTAGAAATAGCTTCAAAAACACAATCTTTAGAATATTCAATAGTGATGTCATTTAAAAAGACATTAAAAAAAATATCCAATTTAGCAAAAGGTTCTGTTTTAAATGATTTTCTCAATTCCCCGAACAATGAGCTAAATTCAGATTCAATCATTGGAGCCTTCCTTGAGTTTGAAAGAGTTCTATATAAAAAAATGAATGGTTTAAGATTAGATCAAATTAGCTCGATTTTTCGAAAGATTCTATCTGAACATAGTGGAATAAAGGATATACTTGCTCAAGATAATACAAAGTTTATTAATAATTTTAACAGTAAAGGCAAACTAAAATTTACACCAAGCTTCTCTTTAATAACAATTGATAATGGAAGTATTAGTCTTTTTCTTATTGATACTTTCCAAATCCCTAGAGTCTGTCCTACGGGTGGAGTTGCTGATTTTTGTCTTTCAAGCATGGTTAAAATATCAAGAAATACTCCTATTGATAATGCCGAGGTAAATCTACTTTTTGACTTACTTTTAAAAATAGAGAAAAAAGGTATTTCACCTGCAAGAATTCTTTTAACCACTCCTCCAAAGAAACTTAGTCAATATAACGTAAAATCGGGGATGGAAAGTGCAGAAGAGATAATATTATCTAGCTATCCTGATACACCAATTGAGACGTTAAACCTCTTCAAGCAGTTTATTGGATACTGTGATCAAACCATAAAAAATTCGAAACTGATTGATCAAGTAGAATTTGATTCTGTATTGGTGGTAAAAAAAGAGGTGAAATCCATTACGATTAAAGTCTACACAAAAACTAATGGTAAAAAACATACCCATGACTATCAATTTAACACCGATAAGATCGAGCCTTTACTCACACTGCAAGGCACGTTACAAAACGCACTAAGAGGATTAAAGAGCGCTTCTGAAACAGAACCATTAACACAAACACAAGTACACATTATTGATCGCTCATTGTGTCATATTGTCGAAACAAAACTTACTAACGATCTTATATGTAAAGTACTTATACAGCCTATTGCTGTACTTTCCCAGCGCGATTTACGTGTAGGTTTTTCTCAATTTGAGGACATTATTGAGACGGTAGATGTTCAAGTGAAATCAAACCTCAGCTTGGGCTTTAGAACTTTCCTTACAAAATGGGGAGGCAAAATAAACAATGAGATAGAGATAAAACACTGCGGGTTCAAATCAAGGTTCAGCGCAAAAAAAGAAATGAATGCACCTAAATTAATTATCCCTATTGATGATGATGGTGTTGAATTGAAAAGCCCTATCTTAAGCAACCATCAGTCCTCATTCGAGCTAAAAAAAGAAGTTAATGAGTATTATGAAATACCTATTGTTGAATTACTCGAAGCCGCTACTTCAGAAATAGGTTTATATAAGAAACTAGTTAAAACATTCAACCAATATACTTCTGTTGACCAAAATGGAAATTATAAATTAGCTATTTCTGATGAAATATCATCTTTCATCGAAGAAAGTCAGAAAACTCAAGCAAAAGGCGTACTGAAATCAAAAACTAAAGCCCTGATCGATAGTTACTCACAAGAGCAATTACTTGGTGCGTATGTTAGAGCACAAGTTAACGCGGGAATTGATGAACATATCTATTGCAACGGTAAAAACTTACTCATACTCGATTATATAAAGCACTGGTTTCACAATACGGGCCCAAGCATGATGAACTATTTTTGGCATAGTGTGCTTTTACCCAAAAGCATATTATTAGTTTGTTTTACTCGGTTAATTATAAGAACTACGTGGAACAAAGATGTTGTTGCTACGCTAAAGCGCGATGATTTTCCTGAGGAAATCCCTGATGGCGAATTCAAAATAAGTGGATTTAAAGAAAAAGTAGATAAGCCTACTTTTGTCATTACCATTGAGCCTCACGAAACAGAGATTCGTGAAGCTATAACGATGTTACTTCGACATTACGATAACATGTTAGAACTCGGTTTATCCCCTGAATCACTTTGGGATACTCCTACTTCAACCAACCTTTCCTTTTTAAGTAAAATGAACATTGACAGATTTTGTGATCATCACGGACTATCAAAATTTACGATAGAGCTACTAGCAAAACATCAAATAAACTTAAGAAATGGTATCGATGGTAGTTTAGCTAATTCACAAACAGAGCGTAACCATGCAAACAGTGGAGTGACTGCTGGTTACTTAACTCACCCTATCGCGATGATCGAATATGAAGCTAATAATGCAGATTTTCAGCGACGATTCGAAACAACCATTCAATACCGTCATTCAGGAGAAAAGTACTTAAAAAAGTACGGATTAGATAAAGATAATATTGATGAAAACCTTATTGTTTCAGCCAAGGTTTCTGATGACGATGATTTACCCGACTGGTTTCTTCTCCCTGATGGATCGACTTGTTCAAATATTTTTGCCCCAATTGACAAAGGTAAACAAGACAACCTTTGCCAAGGCAGAAAATGCCATCAAGGGGGAGGTTGTGAATTTAATCAGATTAATTTGGGAGATGAAGAGTTTTTGCAAACACTTCAACAGCAAGAGTTCTTTAGCGCACGTGGTGAAGCACTGTTATCTAAACATGGTAAAGAATACTTCGATGAGTATATTGCCCCAGAAATGCGCTTTGTATTCGGCCTAGTAAGATACGTAGAACATTCAAACCCTACATTTTATAAAACTACAAAAGGTAGATTGAACAATGCCAACTAATATTAATTACAAATTTTTAAACGTCTCTGAGATGGAAGAAATATCTGATAGTTTTACAGACCAGGTAACTGAAAACGCAAAAGAATTAGAGTTAATTGTATCTGATGAAAAACTATCTATCGATGGCACAATACTAAAGTATCACTCAGTTGTTGAATCTACGAGACAAGAAGGTTCTATAGATTTAGCGAATATATGGCTTCCAGGTGCGCCCGGATGGGAACATCCTGTCCCACTGTTATTATATCCAAACCTCTCGAAAGCTATAATAGAAGTGGTAGACAAGTATGCGTGTAATGCATCCCATACGCCTACTTTTGCTAAAACAGGGTTGCCGTCCCAATTCAATGTAGCATCACAATTTGTCGAATGGGCGTGCTTAAATGGTCACTTTCAATTGCAAGAAATTAGCAAAAAACGATTTATTGAATTTAATAATAAAATCAGCGAGGGTGGAATTAATACAATATTAGATCTCCCAACCCGGATAGATCAATTTATTGACAATTTAATTGTAAACGATGAGCTAGATTCATTTTTAATTAAAGATGGTGACACTGAAAATTCAGCAGTAACAAGCTTAAGAGTATCCCTAATAGCAAAGAGCATTGGTTCCGTCAGCTTAGAGAACCAAGTTTCGAATGATTTATATAAAAAAGTCTATGAGTATTTACAATCTAACGACATAAAAGTAAATAAAAAATTTGCAAATAAAGGAGGTGTCTTTCCAACTCAAGCATCAGAAAGCTCGCTGGGTAATTGGTTTAGCACTTGGAATCGATTTGCAAACATAGATAATTCAGATCATTTACCTTTTGTCCCTTTTCCAAAGCCAAGCTACCTTGCAAAAAAGCTAGGGAAAGTTTCGAGCAGAACTAACAATTTGGAAATTGAGCATGTCATTAAACTTCTTGGTACTTCTCACAAATGGTTATATGAATATTCACCAAAAATAATTTCGATTGTGAAGGATATTAAGAAGGAAAAAGATAGGTTACTCAAAGATGGTGCAAACACTAGATATATTGCTGAGACACTTATTCCTCAGTTTATTGAACAATCGGCCAAGGTAAAAAAGTTAGAAAAGCAGCTTTCAATTAACATCCATAAAACTAGTTTAACTTCATCAAAAAATACTGATGAGGATCTTTCTATTACAGAAATCATCACGCTGTTAATGTCGGCTTGCTATTTAATACTTCAAACTTATAACGCAAGAAGACAAGCTGAAATACAAGATCCGCGTATCGGGGTTCAAGAAGAATACTTCCGTTGTAAAAGCAAAAAATATAATTGGTATCAGGCTTGTTTTTATAATGAAAAGCACGGAGAAAGAAGGTGGTACACCTTAAACAATGGTAGTGCCAAAGCTTTGAAGTGCTTGATAGATCTAAAAAACGCTTGGGAAGGGGAAAATGCAGAAGGTTTATTTAATGTTCCTACATTTAGGCTTACAGAGGAAGGAAATTTCAAACATTACAAATACCATTTCAACAAAGGGAAAGGATCAAAAATTACTGGCAATGCCTTTTTAAAAATGGCAATAGGTGATGCCAGCAATGACATCGGTAGTCACATGTTTCGAAGAATTTACGCGATTATCTATCATTATCAGTACAAGAATGCAGACTTGCTCGCATTATGCTTCCAGATGGGGCATGTCGATCCGACTCAAACAATGATATATGTTACCGACCCTAACTCTCGTGAATTACACGAGCAACTTCATCATAAAGTTAAATTAACAAAAAATGAAAATGCCGAATCGACTATAGCAATAAAAGAAGAAAATAAAGCATTAGATAAAGTCATTGATGAAGTAGGTGTTGAAACCACCTCAAAAGACCTATTAAACCTTATGATGGGCACTGAGAAAATGGCCGGAAAATATACTTCATACCTTAAAAAAGTTTATCGAGTGTTACAACGTAGTGTTAAATTTGGATCTTACATCGATAAAAAATATGGGCATAATTTCAATAAGCTAAGTCAGAAGGAACAAAGCGACGAAATGGCAAACGTTCTGCATAAGAAAGGTCATAAACATAACCCAAAACCTCATGCTACATGCCATAAGAAGAGTGGCGATATTAAGATAAAAAAAGCCCCATGCGAGCCTCTAAAATGTAAGGGATGTCCATATCAAGAGGTTAGAAGTATTCAATTGAAGATAATGACAGATGATCTACTTGATTTAAAAAAGCAACAATCTGACTTTAGATCTTTACCGATTCAAAAGCTTAGAGCTAAAGAGCAAGTTAAAAAATTAACTAGCCTAATTGAAAACTACCAACGCTCCATGGCTAAAAGCCAAGCAATATTCAACTAGAGGTTTTTGTAATGACTAATAATAAATCAAGTACTGAACCTCAACGTGAAGAAGCATTCAAACGTCTTGAACAGAAAATATCCATATTAGAAGATTGGATTAAAGATGGTATTCCTTTCGAGCTTAAAGGTGGAAATAAACAAATAAATAAAAAAGAGAAAATCGTTCTTGAGTTTTTCCCTACCAGTATTAGCGCTTTAAGAGGCTGGAACGGTAGCAAAAATAGTAAAGATGCCGTAAAGAGATACAAAATTCCGAAATATCAAACTTCAGCAGGTGTATGGAAGGCAGCTCCTAAGCGCATAACTAATCGCGTCGAGAATGAAGGTGAGTCTGAATCTTTATTCGAATGTTTGAAACTCAAAGCTAAATTTCAAAGTGATAACAAGAATAAAAGCAAGATTAAAGAATTAGAAGAGTTACTCGCGATAAGCCAGATGAATCACAAAGGGCTAGCTGATGAGTTGATTCAACTTCGGCTGGACAATATTTATTTAACCGAAGAACTGCATACTTCTGAAAATGTAATTAAAGGTACAAAGTCCACTATAAAAACACAATTCAAATGGAAAGATGAACTATTAAAACAAGCACATAATAAAACCTCTCAACTTAAAATAGAGAATGGCAAACTCAAAAAAATTCTAGCTGAACATGAAATTTCATACGATGTCGATCCTGTTGAACCGTCAATAATTAATTTTCCAGGTAAAGTAAATCGTGACAAATAAAATTAAGACACCTTCTCAGGAAGTTGGAAAATTGAGTGTTAAGAAATTAGAGGATTGGTTAAAGACATCACCTGAAATCCCTATTCATAATCGAAAAATGAATAAGACAAAAATTTGTCGTATGCATGGCATTACTAAATCAACTATAGACTCTAATTCAGGTCTTGAAAGGTTATTTTCTGATGATGGACCGATTGCACTGCTTGTTCAGGAGCAGCTAAACAACACGATACATAGACAAGAAACTTCAGCTAATGAAACAGCATCAGAAGGTAATGATACTGTCCTACCGACTGAAGAATTAACTCAAAAAATTGATGAGTTAAAACAAACAATTGACTCTATTCATTTGGACTTAGCTTCTGAAGAGTATTTAACTTCTACAGGCCGTTATATTCCTAAGCTTTATTTAAAAACGATTGAAGATTAGCGTGATGTTAAAATGAAAATACAAAACATATCATTTGATGACGAAGTAAAAAAACTTTCGGGGATTGTTACTCATATTATCCATGTAGCCCATGATAATCGTGGTGTTTCTGCTATTTTTCGGCTCAAACGTGAAAAAAGCAAGTTTCAAGCTGTCGCTGAGTTTGGAACAATTAATTCACACCCTAGAATTGGAGATATTTGGGAACTAGCAGGAGAACATAAAACAGATGAAAAATACGGCTCTCAATTTTCAGTTTTTCATGCAAAAAAAGTTAATCCTAGTTCTTCAACACCATTACCCATAATGCTTGATTACCTTGCTTATAATACTAATTTTGTTGGTATTGATACGTATTGGGCATCCAAATTAAAGAAAAAATTTCGCGATTCATTATTTGATGGTCTGAATAAAGCTGATGTTCACACACTTATTTCTGATAAAAAATTAAAGATGCCAAAAATTAAGGCTCAATCTTTAATTGATGGATGGAGAAAAAACACTTACGAAGATAGGCTAGTTGATTTTTTATCGAGCAATAAATTACCTACCTCTCTATCAGGGAACATAATTCACTACCTCGGTTATAATGCTATTGAGTTAATTACTGATAACCCTTATCTGCTGTGTCTGTTGATGCCAGTAGAGTCTGTTTCAAAGACATGGAAAAAATTAGACAAAATAATTACTAAAAATTTTAACATTGCGAGTAATAATAAAAAAAGAGCGGTTTCTTTTGTTGAGTCAGTTTTATATAACGCATTTGATGTGAATGGACATATGGCGCTACCAATAGAGCATGTGCAAAGTGCTTTAAAGGATGTAGATATAAAATTAGATTTGGATAAGCTCAATAGGGATACCGGGCCATTTAAAACCCTACACGTAAATAAAAAGAACAATACCGTACAAATACTCGGTCATCATGTAATAGAAAAAACAATTTCTTCGTTATTAAATAAACGACTTTATTTTAACTCAGGTAAAGTATTAGATAGAGTTGATGATTTTATTTCTAGTTATATAGAAAATAATAATATTCAATTAAATCCGGAACAAAATATCGCCATAGTTAATGCGTTAACAAAAAACCTATCTGTTATTCATGGAAAAGCATTTACTGGAAAATCTACTGTTGTTAATGCCATCATTGATAATATGTTAAAACATAACGAAAGGTTTTGGTTGATATCCCCTTCATTTAGCAATGAAGCTAATTCTCTATCTGGTGGTGTGCATGCTGAATCAATCCATAGATTTATTTCAAAGGCCCATAAAAGGAACTTAAAACAACTTCTTTCAAATTCTGTTGTTATTATCGATGAAGCACAATCAATTGATATGTTAACTCTTTATAAGCTGCTTAAAGTGGTTCCTATCAATTCCAAAGTTTGCTTTATTGGTGATAAATATAAACTTTCCCCGATTGGGCCAGGTAACTTTTTTACGCAAATTTCAACTATTCAGAATAACGTAATAACCGAGCTAGTAAAAAAGTATTCTATTGAAGAAAACAATGAATTTAGTCATTTAAACGCATTGTTATTTTCTCAAGGTACTGTATCAAATTTAGATATAAATCATTTTGAAATCGAAACACATGCTGTTGTTAGTATTTATGATATACCTGATAGAGATCACGCTACTCTAAGTAATATAACAGCAAACATTTGGTTTGAAGTTGATCAGTTACGAAAGCACAGCACACAGATCATATGCACCAGTAATCCTGTTCGTGAGTTAATAAATACACAAATTCAGCAAGTTAAATATCATAAGCAAGACTTTGACAAAATTAAGGTAGAAGATAAAGAATTTTATCTAGGTGATGCTGTTATATTCAATAAAGCTGATCAATATTTAGGTGTTAGCAATGGCACGATGGGCGTTGTAAATGAGGTGTTCAAAAGTCCTCAGTTATTCGGTGGTAGAGAATGTTTACTCAGTGTTGAAATTGAAGGAAATGCAATAGCATTAACTAAATCAGATATTGAAAATATTAACCTTTCCTATGCTATTACAGCTTATAAAATTCAGGGACATCGATTTAAGAATACAATTATTCTTGTCGATAACCATTTTTTAATTAATAGGTCATGGCTATATACGGTAATCAACTCTACTGAACAGTCTTTAATTTTTATTGGTGATAGAGCTTCTTTAACCGCATCATTCAATGAAATAGACACTGATTTACAACGATATTTTGGTACTCCAATTACTTTAGTGGGTGAACAATGAATAAAGAAATTTTAGAAACCAAAGTAAAATATGATCGGAAAGAGTATTACGTTTACCAAGATGTGAATGGTGAAGTGCTGTGGGCACCTATCGATTTTCTCATTGAAGAAGATAAAGATAAAAATATAAGCACCATATCAACTTATAGAAAAGCAATTAGAAGGCTATTCAAATATATAAACACAAGAGAAAAGGATCTCACTTGGCTAGAAATTAACGATTACCATATTGAAAAATTTAGAGATTGGTGCCTTGAAGAAACTAAAGCAGATCCTCGTCATCGGGGTAGTGATAATACCGCAAAACAGACAGTAAACCATGATTTTTTGATGCCAATTTATGCATTTTATTTTTGGGTACAAAAGCAAGGAAAATATCACCCGAACATCTTAGGGTTGAATACTGAGAAGAAGTACTCTTATCAGATAACTTCTGCGCTTTTGCAAAAAGAAATGGCTATTTCTAAGAATGAGAAGCCTAATAATACTCTTCTTTATCCAAAGTTATTTAAAGATTGTGATAAGAAAAGCCGAAAACAAGAATCAGCGGACGAATATGACTGGAATGAACTAATTAATCACATTATTAATAATTACCGTGGCTATGAAAGAGCCTCTCTTCTACTTATTTTAAAAATAATAAATGATACTGGTGGAAGACCAATTTCAATAAGTAGTCTTTTACGTATTCAGTTTACTAAAGAAGCCACAAATAAGATCTTTTTTGATAATAAAAAATCTACATTTGATGTTGTTCCCGCAAAGGCAAAACAAGGGAATACGATGCCTATAAAATTTCCATATACCATATGTAGTGCGATTCAAACATTTATTGAGGATGAACTAAACCCATTTGTCGATAGAAATAACCTTTCATCCTACGATGGACATTTATTTATAAGTCCAAGAAATTTTACTCCACTAAGTGCTGCTAATATTATCAAAATATTTAGTGAAATAACGACAGAATTAGAATGGCCGAAAGGAAAATCTATTTATTCTTTTAGACATAAATTTGCACAAGAAAGCCACGATAAAAACTTGGAAATAGCCATTGAGCAAGGTTTTTCTGCCGATGAACCCTCTGTTGCATTGAAAACGCAAAATGATATGACTCATAAAGCGAAGGGGTCTCTTGATAGCTACGTTGATGATAGAGTGAGAATGGGAAAAGATACCGAAGCTAATAAAAGAGAACTTAGAATTAAGGAATTAGAATCAGATAAAACACGCTTGGCATTAGAAACTCAAAAATCAATGGAATTAGCTGAAGAGCAACACAAACTAAATGAAGAAATGGCTATAGAAATAGCACGATTGAAAAAAGAACTAGCACAAAAAAAGTAAATTTTTAGGTTTGCTAAGTCAAATGTCATTCTTCTTTATAACTTCATTATTCAACAATTTTACATCTTGGCGAGCCAAGATAAACTTTCTATTTATATAAACTCTAGGGCTGTTTTTTGACTTTCTTAAGTGTTCTATGAACTGTCGCCCTGCTCACATTGTACGTTCTTGCCAGCGAAGATATCGATTCACCACTCTCTTTTGCTTTAAATAATTCTTGAGATTGTTTTTCTGAAAGTGCAGGCATCCGACCAAGGTGCTTCCCTTTAGCTTTAGCTGCTTCTCTGCCCTCTGCTGTTCTAGATTTAATAAGATCTCTTTCTAGTTGAGCAAAGACGCCACATAAATTAATCATTGCAGTCGAGAACGGATTATCATTACCAGTATTAAGCGAGCCATCAATAATATTTAGTGTAGCTTTTTTCTTATGGATATTGTCAATTGTATCAAGTATCGATTTTAAGGATCTTCCCAGTCGGTCAAGGCGAGTAACAATAACTTCATCCCCCTCTCGAATAAATTCAATCAACTCCCGAAGCTTTTCATCATTTTTAATGGAAACACCAGATTGCTTTCCATTAAATATTTTTTCGCAACCAAAATCTTTCAACTGTTTAAGCTGAATACTTAAATCTTGTTCTTGAGTTGAGACTCTAGCAAAACCAACTTTCATATTAACCTGTACTTAAGTTATAACTTTCGTACACCTTACAAACTCAATGTACGAAAGTCAATAAAAAACATTAAGTACATGTACGCAATGATAATGCATATATAGTACACAAAAAATGGTTATCTGAATCTTTGTAACAAAAATCAATTGATATGTTTATTTTATTAAAAATAATTTTTATTCACTATTTAAAAATAAAAAACCAAGTATTCCAAGTAATTAACAATAATTATAGGTATACAATGAATACCTATAAGCCATTGATATCTAAGAATTTAATTTTGACTTACTTCAAAGGTTAGATTATATTCCCAGTTACTTACTTAGTTACTTAGTTACTTAGTTACTTAGTTAGTTAGTTAGTTAGTTAAAAGAGGATAACTTATGAATGATGTTGTAAAAGAAAAGAATAAAATGGGTCGGAAGGTCACTTTAACACCCGATAAAATCATTGAGACTATAAAAGAGCTTCAAAATGATAAGCGAGATGTTACACCTTGTACTATACGAAAAAGTATAGGCTCCGGTGGCCTAGGTAATATTAGTAGTGTTTTGCAATCTTATTTAAAAGAGCAACGTGGAATATCTCTATCTGAAAGCGAACCCCAAGAGACTCACATATTACCTCCAGCTCTTGAAGATAAATTAAATATGATACTAAGTGATCTTTCTCAGCAACTAAATAATTTTTCATTAGAAAGCGATCAGTTAGCAACTAATATTGCAGAGAAAAAAGCAAGATCTGCCTATGAAAATATAATTCAACACAATCAACAAATAAATGGTGAGCTAACTCTAACCATCAAAATTTTTGATGAAATTGAAGTCAAAAATGATGAAATGACTGAACAAATAACAGAAATTCAAATAATGCTTGAAAATGAACAAATTAAATCATCAGCTTTAGATGCAAGTTTAAGTAAAGCTAATGACGAATCAACTAGGTTAAACCTACTGGTATCAGAGACAAAAGTTAGCTTATCTACGTCAGAAACAAAAAATAAATCTCTTGAAAAATTGATTACAAAAGCTGAAACAAGATTAGAAGGTTCAATAACGGATAAAGAAATTGCAGTTAAAGAATCGATTAAAACAATTACTCAACTCACTCAAATTGAATCCGAACTATTACACGCTAAAGAACATATTTCACAACTACAAACAGGCATCACACAAGTAAAATCTGAAGCGAAAGAACAAGTATCTGAAATACAAAATATCAACTCAAATTTAATGACTGAGTTAAACGAAAGTAAGGAGAAGCTAATATCAACTACGACAACTCTTTCAGCCCAAAAAGAACTAATGAATGAAAAAGATAAAAGAATAGTAGATCTTGTAAATCAACGTAAAGCACCAGTAAAAAGCTAATTTAATGGATATCATTATGTATACAATTGAAGATATAAATAAAATGAAATACTCAACAGAAACTTCAGCTTATAACATCATTGGCGATAAAATAAATGGCATTGCTGGGATCTATAAAATTGGTATTGAAGCGCTTGGTGAAAAAGGAGGAGTTCAAATTGGAATTTCTTGTTATAGAGAACATAGAGGTCCGTCGATTCATTTTTCAACAAATAAAATTAATAATGTATTTCTCACTGAAGTTCCAAATGGATTAATGATGACAGTGTCTTGTAACTTAACAGTCGAAATAGGGAGTTGGAGCTATGTAAGAGCAACTTTTTCAAGACTAATTTACAATATTAACTATACATCTCTGCGCTATATTACTGAAATTAAGAACATAATAGATGACCACATAATTATTGATGAGATAATGAAAACAATAATCACTGGAAGGCTATTTTTCATAAGCGCTGATAACTTACTCAAACATAATATCGATGAAAAAGTAATAACTTAACCACTTGCCAACTACAATATTTAAACTTAAGTAGCTAATTCCGCAGTCTACTGCGGTGATTCAATAAATACGACTGCATAACCTAAAGGTTAAGTACTATTTTGCAGGTAATACTGCTTTTCCAATGAAATAGGATTACTCACAATGAAGAACTATGCCTCTTATTCTCCACTGTTTACAACTCTTTATGATGAAACTCAGCCTGTAGGTAATATAGGCAGAGGTTGTCATTATTCAATACTCAGAGCGGCACAATCTCTAGACCTAAAGCTTGAGCCTGAAATACAAATCACAGCTCAGGATTTTTGTGTTATTTGGGACGAAGATCATGATGACCGAATTATGGATGTAATAGAGGAGCTTTATATTCAAAACCTGTTAGCGCCAATTCTATTTATTGGTGAGCGAAAAGGCAGTGTGACGGTGATCTTAGATAAATAGTTCTATGATGATAAAACTTTACATTCATATTTTAAAAGTCAGCTCATGATGATAGTGGAAAGCCAAAACGATCCCTGGTCGTCGAAAATAGGTTACTTTGATATGGACACTGGGGTGATCAACGCTGATTCTTTGATTCTTTGATTCATGACTCAACTCCAAGAGTGGTTATCTACCTTCGCCACATAGTCAGCCTTTGGGTTCTAGGGTTAAAAGAGTATAAAGTGCCTACATGTTGGCGTCATGATGATCCACCTGTAGAGCAACATCTAAACCTATACCCAGACCAAACTCTTGTCGAAGATGAACAGATCCCATTTTAGACACCAAGCCCCGAAATGACTTTATGTTGGCTTCTTTTGAAGGCAACCGGGGGATATTGTTAAATTACATCAATATTTGATCCAGTGTGCTATTACCGTGTTAGATGATAGAAACACAACTCCTAGAATGATTTTTTCTGATTGTAAATATAAAAAACATTAAGACCTATAGGTACACATCGCATACCTAAGTGGTTGTTTAAACTAACTTATACCAATAAATTAATATTGGTTTATATAAAATAACAGACTATAGTCCTACTTAATTAACAAGAGGAAAACTTATGAAAGATGTAAAAAAAGAAAAAAAGAAATTGGTCGAAAAAACAATTTTTACACCAGATAAAAATAGTACGACTATAAAAACTCATCAAAAAGAAGGCAGTAATATTATTCCGTACATTACTAAATTACTTGAAAAATTATTATCTTCAGGTAAAGAACAAGTACACGATATTTGTTTTTTTATGCTTAATACTGGCTTTCGTTTTACTGAAATAATAGATATCAAATTTTCTGACATTGACTTTACCACGGCTACATTAAAAATCGGAGTAGCTAAAAGTAGTCTACCCAAAGAAGAAAAAGTTAACATAAAGCTAAATCATAAATCTTTAACACTATTAGCAAAAATTCGCGATCAATATCCAAACAATACGTGGGTATTTCAAGCAAAAAATAGTAATAAAATAAATAAAAAGCCTCGGAGTTTGAGCCGACAGGTTGTGATTAATACAATTAAGCAAGCTAATCAGTATTTGGAGCAGAAGCTAAGTTTCCCCCTGTGTCAGGATTGTTGTCGCCTCAATTAATTTTATAAATAAACAGAGGGCGGTAAGTTTAAGTTAGTGGATTATCAAAGGTATTCAAGTCAATTTAAAGAAGCAATATTAAACAAGCTTAGTCAAAGTGGCTTATCAGTCAGAAAGTTTGCAGAGCAAGAAGGCATTAATATTTCAACAATGTATAGTTGGCAAAAGCAATTTAATACCTCAGGTTTAAACGTGTCAAAAGTAAGTTCATCAGATAAATGGTCAAGTGAGGAAAAGTTTGCAGTTGTATTGGAAACCGCAACACTGTCGGCAGTTGAGTTAAGTGAGTATTGTCGAGTTAAAGGTTTATATCCTGAGCAAATAAAAGCATGGAAACAAGCCTGTATCGCAGGCAACACAGCTACTAAGCAGGTAAAAAGAGCAAAGACTACGCCAGAGCAAAAGTCTGACAAAAGTCGTATTAAAGAGTTAGAGCGTGAACTGCGCAGAAAAGAAAAAGCCTTAGCAGAAACAGCGGCATTGCTTGTATTAGGAAAAAAGTTCGATGCCTATTGGAAGGAAAAAGAGGGCAGCTAATTTCGCTGACCGATAGGCAAAATCATGCACAGTTGGTCGGCACAGCCGTAGCGTCGGGTGCGAGGCAAGATAAGGCCTGTGAAGTGATTGGTTTCTCAACAAGAACTTTACAGCGTTGGCGAATAGATGGGGAAATTGGCGCAGATAAAAGGCCAACAGCAACTAGATCTGAGCCTGGGAACAAACTGAGTAAAGCTGAAAGACGAGCAGTGATTGATGTTTGTAACAGCGAAGAGTTTGCCTCATTACCGCCAAGCCAGATTGTACCGATACTCGCCGATAGAGGTGAATATATCGCCTCTGAGTCGAGTTTTTACCGCCTATTAAACGCTGAAAACATGTTGCATCACCGAGGTAAAGCTAAGCCGCGAAATATCCATAAAAAGCCAACAAGTTATACGGCTAAAAAAGCGAAGGAAGTGTGGAGTTGGGATATCAGCTACATGCCTACAACCGTGATAGGCAAACACTATTACCTGTATATGATTGAAGATATTTACAGCCGTAAAGTAGTGGGCTGGGAAGTTCACTACAACGAAACAGGTGAGCAAGCGGCAGCACTACTAGAGCGTAGTGTTTGGGCAGAGAAATGCTTGAAGAAAAACTTAGTATTGCACTCTGATAATGGAGCACCTATGAAGAGTCTGACGATGCGAGCTAAGATGTACGATTTAGGTGTTGTTACCTCACGCAGTCGCCCCAGGGTAAGTAACGATAATCCGTACTCAGAATCACTGTTTAGAACGGTAAAGTATCATCCTCGTTGGCCTAGTGAAGGTTTCAAATCGTTAGATGAAGCCAGAAAATGGGTAAAAGAATTTGTTTATTGGTACAACAATGAGCATCGTCATAGCAGGATAAAATTTGTAACACCGAGCCAGAGACACGATGGTCTTGATGTTGGGATACTGGCGAAGCGAAAAGAGTTATATCAGACAAAAAGAAATGAGCATCCTGAGCGATGGTCAAAAGAAGAAAGAAACTGGCAGCCAATAGGTGTTGTGGAGTTAAATCCAGAGCAACATAAAGAAGCTGCTTAACAATTTAGGCGACAACTGTCTTGAAAAACACCGGTTTCAATAGCTTCAGACAAGCTTATACAACATCTTACTTTCGCGATATGCATGATATTAAAAATACTTTAGGCCATGAATGTATTAACACGACATTAAAGTATATAAAAAAATAGCGCTATATTATTTATTAATGAAATGAATGGTCAATTTACAATAGTTTGACCATTCCTATAGAGTACATGTACAAAGGTGCTTATGAGAATACTGTAGGACGATTCACTCGATGGACAGCTAACACAGTCACACCTGAAGAGAATATTATCAAAGATGCCCACAGAGCATACAGTGAACTTATATTTCATGAAGCATGGTATGAATTTGATTTTGCCTACTGGCTTAAAAAGGTATGGGTCGAACCCAAGCTGTTTACCTAACGTGGATCTAACCAAAGATTCAATAAAAACTACAAAAGCCCTATACAACCTTCAAGGCGATACGGATACGTGGATCTAAATAAATTTCACGAATTATAAAGTAAAAAAAGCCTACATAATAATGTAGGCTTTTTCGTTTTATTACTACAAATTTTCATTTGAATTTTTAATCTTCAATCAAAATTAACAATATATTATTTTTAATTTTTACATAGGTTAAAACTTAATATTTAATTAAGCTTATATCCCGGTGCTAATAACATTGTTTCAATAGTCGAATCAATTTTTTCTGGATATTTTAATGCTAGTTGATATTCCATCCCTTTAAGGGAGTAATCTGTACTGCAATCAACATTCCAACGCCTCAGTACATACCCTAAATTAGCTTTTCTTAGCGATATTAATCTGCTACCACAAGTCATTCCATAATCGATCTCTATAGTTTCTTTGTTTAAAATATTAGGATGTGGAATTAATTCAATTTCAATAAATTCGTTCCAATACTTATCGTTACTCGAAAGTTCATGTTCCAAGGCAAAATCTATTGTCATTTTAGCTTTTTCAATGCGAGTAACAACGAAATCTGTAAACCGTTCACGTTTTCTATCCCACGCTCTTACATGCCATCTTAGCCCTGTATCAACCAGAGAAAAGGGAATTATTTCTCTGGTTGTTTTTCCACTACTCACTGAATTATAAGTTATCTCAACTACTCTATTTAATTTCATAGCCCTAGTTAAAATAGATACGATTTTTATGTCTGGCTGATTCAATTGATGTGGCGTATCACATTGTAACCCTGATACTTCATAACCCTTTAATCCGTCCCCAAACCCCTCTGCCAAGGTAGATAACACTCTATTAGTTGAATATTCAAATATAGGTTTAAATTTTTCTGCTGGAACGTAACATCTATTTCTAGTGTCATATTGTAAATTATTTGGAGCCAAATCATTGTACTTGGTAAAGTCTCTTGTTGCGGCAGCATCCTTTATGCCAAACCTTGTAATCAAGTCCTTTCTTCCTGCGCTTCCAAAAAAATAAGCCTTAAATTCAATATGGGCAAGCCGTTCTTTTTGAATTTTTGTTAGCTCTTGAATTAACTTATTCATTATTTAATTCCAAATTTGTATCAATGAATTAAATATAGACCATACAATTGATTTAGTAAATACATTTGGTTGACATCATCAAATGTATGATGGTAAAATTTAACCTTAATTAAGGTAGGGATATATAGGTGTTTTGCTGTTGCCTTTTATTCATAATTTTTAAAATTAATTATTTTAGAGGTAAATAGCGTGACAGATTCAATACCAAACAAAGGCGTTACTTTTTGGCCTGTAGGGAATGGAGACTCAACAACAATCTCAATTTCTGAACAAGTAAAAATTCAAATAGATTTACATCATATGGTTGCTGCTGAAGATGATGATGAAGAATATTATCCAGTAGTAGATCATCTTACCGAAGGTTTACCAAAAATAGATGGTACACCTTATTTATCTGTATTTGCGCTAACTCACCCTGACAAGGATCATATTCAAGGTTTTGATAAACTTCTTGAACAAGCAACTATTGGTGAGTTGTGGTTAACACCCAGAATTTTTATTGATGAAGAATTATCTAAAGAAGCTGAAGATTTTTTTAATGAAGCTGACAGAAGACTTAAGTTGGCCATAAAAAATAATGGGCAACTAGAATCAGGTGATCGTATAAGAATTTTTGGTTACAACACTATATTAGATGATAAAAAGTTTAATGGATTTCCAGAAGAACTCTTAACATTACCCGGTGATGAACTTTCCTTAGTAGATGGAAAAGATATGAGTGGTGAATTCAGTGCGTTTATACATTCCCCATTTAAAGCTGAAGAGGAAGAAGATCGAAATGACAGTAGTCTCGGTATGCAAATTACTCTTGGAGACGAAGAAGACAATATTAAAGTCCTTATTTTCGGTGACCTTGCCCATGAAGGCTTGAGAAAATTAATTGATATATCTAAAGCTAATGATAATGAAGATAAGCTTGAATGGAATATATTGTTAGCCCCTCATCATTGTTCAAAGTCAATTATGTATACCAAAGATGAGAATGATAACAATGTGTTTCAACAAGAGATGATGGATGATCTAGCAAACTACTGTCTTGATACAGGTTATATTATAAGTAGTTCTAAATCTGTGCCATCTTCGAACAAAAAAGGTGATAATCCTCCTCATGTCATCGCTAAAGATCGATACGAGGAAATAGTTTCAAATGACTTTTTATGTACACATAATGAAGAATCTGAAGACGCAGAGCCAATTGTATTTGAAAAAACAGATGATGGCCTTAGTTTAAATGGCGAACATATAAGCAATACAAGTTGCAAAGATCTTGGTGCAAGTATTAGTGAAGCAAGGAGTAGTGGTACACCACCAACTAATACTGCCGGATTTGGAGTGTTATAACTTGCACTCCAGCGGACAAGACAAAGCTATAGCTCAACTTAAACGAATAGAAAGTGCTTCAGATACAGGCTTTAGAGTTGTTAAAGTCTATGCTCAAACTGAAGATAGCTCGTATTTGTTTATTTTAGTTGAAATTAATTGCTCTAATATTAAATCATCTACTGATGGGTTGCAGTTAAAGAGCAGGGAAAAGTTTGTTCTTCGAGTTCGAGACAACTTCCCTTTTTCATATCCGACAGTATATGTAAGTCACAATAGGTTTAATGGGTTTTCTCATGTCCAATGGGTTAGACATTTATGTTTATATTTATCACCATTAACAGAATGGAATATTAGTGATGGCATGTATGGCTATATTGAACGATTACATCAATGGTTAGTTAGAGGGGCAAAAAATAGTCATGAGCTAGATGGACAACCATTGCATCCACCTGCTGTTTATCCAGGCAGTAAAGATTTACCTAGTGTGATAATTAGAAATGACACGCCTTCATTTGAAGGACCTTTCTGGCTAGGTTTTGCTGTTATGGAAAATATAAACGAAAAGAGGGTTGATCTAGTCGGTTGGCAACAAGGTCTTCAAAAACCTGTTTCTGGTTTTTTATCACCTGTAATTCTACTAAGTGAAAACTTTCCTTTTGAATACCCTAATAAAGCTGAAGATCTTTTTAAACAAATAGAACTATTAGGTGTAAAAACTGAAACAGTTCATGCATTGTCTTTATTCTCTTCTCTAGTAAATAATAATGAAACGCCACTGTATTTAATTGTTGGTTCGCCAATGAGAGGTATAAAGCATCAAAAAACATTTCAACACTTATCAGTTTGGTCAATAGATGAACTAACTAAAAATGCGATTGGAATGGAAATTCAATGTGCTGATTTATTAACAAAAAAGGTTGACGATGAGTTCACTGCCAATGTTAAAAAATTAAGTATTGAGTGTAAAGAGCAATCGATGTCAGCACTAAAATCAGCAGATATGAGATGGTGCTCAGTTCAAGAAGATAGGAGCGAAGTGACAATAAGAAGAGATAATAATACTTCGGCTAATGCTTATTCTAATAAGGCCATCGCCTTATGGGGATGTGGAGCTTTAGGTAGTTATATTGCAGAAATATTGGTACGTTCAGGGGCAACACACCTTATATTAAGAGATAATAAAAAAGTAACCCCCGGAATATTAGTTAGGCAAAACTATGAAGATGCTGATATTGGAAATTGGAAATGCGATAGTCTGAAAAACAGACTTCTTCGTATAAACCCCAAAGTTACTATCGAAACTGATAATGATGATATATCTAGTTCATTCAATACATTAGCTGAATTAAGTGAAGATGAGAGCAATCCATATGATCTTATTATTGATGCAACAGCTTCTAATTTTGTTCACCTATCTTTAGAAGAATATTTGAAAGGGGTTACTCCAAACGTTGCTTTAGCCTCTGTAATCATTGGAGCTAAAGCAAGTAGTGCTCTATTTAGTTATTTTCCTTCTGTAAAAAGTGGTGCAATTTCAGATGCTTTGAGAAAGTCTAAAATTAAAGCATTAAAAACGAAAAACATGGGGAATTACGCTAAAGAATTTTGGCCCAATCAAGCCGACTTCTTAAATTTTCAGCCAGAGCCGGGCTGTTCAGACCCTACTTTTATAGGATCATCAATAGATATGATGATCCTAGTCGGGAGAGTAATGGATTTATTAGGTAAATCATTAGTTTCAGCTAAATCGTCATCTACTCATATGCTGTCTAAAAATCCATCAGAAGATAAAGATTTTTTCTTAGAACATTCCGAAGATTTAATAGTAGATTTACCTGATAATTATCAGGTTAGATTTGATCGTAAAGTTATAAAAGATATATATAAAGTCATTTCAAAATCCAAAAGAAGTGGTAAAAAAGTTTGTGAAACTGGAGGGCTTTTGTTTGGACAAATCGATCATGCAAGTGAAATTGTTTGGATTACCGAGATAATGGGACCTCCTAAAGATAGTATATCTCTTCCCGAAAAATTTGTTTGTGGCACGAAAGGTACTAAAGAGTTTAATTCTCAATCCTCTATAAAAACTCAAGGCTCAGTGCATTATATTGGAATGTGGCATACACACCCCGTAAGTTCAGCAGTACCGAGCTTTATAGATATGCAGGGTATGGCTGGGATAATGTGTAATGACGGTTTTGCTGCTGAATCTCAAATGCTATTAATTATTGGTCATAGCAGCAAAAACCCAGAATTTGGTATTTATCAGTTTTCAACATCTGATATTCAATCAATTAATAGTGGAGAATTAGAAATGAAATTTAAACATAACGGAACAATAGTAAAGGAGAAAAAGTAATGAAATTTGATACGTATACCCTAAAGGGCAGAATAGTTCCTGCTTTCTTTTCAATAATAATTCCAATAATGATCTTTAATCACTTTTATACCAGTGAAGAATTTTCAAAATTTGTTGGAGAGGTTATGGGAGCAAAATTGGTATCCAATTTAACAATCTCATCTATTTGCTTAATTTTTCTTTCTCAATTTGGGAGAGTTCTTGGTAAAAATGTATTTGAAAAGAATATTTTTAAAGAAGAGAGGTTCATGCCAACAACTAATTTTTTGCTGTTTTCTGATGATACATATAGTGATCAACATAAATTAAAAATTCGCGACAAAATGGCGACTGATTTTAAATCAACAATACCTTCTAAAGAGGAAGAAGCTAATGATATCAATCAGTCAAGAATGATAATTGTAGAGTTAATGGCTTTAGTTAGAAGCAAACTGAAAGGAAATACATTTCTTTTGCAGCACAATATTGAGTATGGAGCTATGAGGAATGTGATTGGTGGTTCTATTCTTGGTGTCCTCTTATCTATTGGGAATATTATTTTTTTCAAGTATGCGATGGTAAATGAACTAGCTGTGAATATTAGTATTGTGACTTTAATTGTTTATGGATTACTCATAGTTTTGAGTAAAATTTTAATTGAATTTTACGGAAAAAGTTACGCAAAAATTTTATTTCGTGAATATTTATCTTTGGACTCAAAAAGTAAATAGACCGTTATTTTTTAGCATATTTATTAAAATAAATTATTTTTTCAATATCAACGACACCTTTTGCTAAGCCTAGTCTCATAGCGGGAGTGTCGTTGTATTTTTCTGAAAGTTGGCAATAGTTATAGAAAACACGAAAAATATCACCTAACTTCTGATACATCTCTGGATTATAAGGACTATAGCCATTCCATAATCGACCTTGATTAGAGCCAGATGAGAAAGGTCTTTCAAACATATTAACTCTACGTCTAATTTGCATGAAAAACCTGTCTATGGTGTTAGTTGGCATGCAAAACTGATCCGCTTTAGCGTTTATTGGCAAATAACATTGACCCTACGCATTTCCATTCAACTCAATATTTATCATGACCACAGAGCATCTAATGATATTTAGTTCATCACAAATAGTGGTTCAGTTTTAGTTGCCAATTAACAACATTAATAACAAAACCTGATATGCAGAAATTCTATGGATGAGTAAATTTCAAATAGGAAACGTGTTATTGGGATAAGTTTCTGTGGAGATAAAAGCCTTGCAGTAAATTAAGCTCAGTTGAATTACTCCAAGCATCCAATAAGTTTTTAAACTCATCAAGCTCGTCTTTAGATACGGTTTCAACCAGTGCTTTTTCAGAAAGAGAGTTTAAGCGTTCAAGGTCAATTTGATTCATGTTCATCATCCATGATTAGTAGAATGTTAAGTATAGATTAGATTTAAAATTTGCGTTAAAAATTATCCCTTGAAGTATTCTAAGCACCTAGTTGAATATCAATAAATTTCTCATTAACATGATTCATTAAAGGCACTAGTTGTTCTATTGAGGAACCAAACCAGTAATCTTTATCTTCGGGTAATATCAACACAGGCATTCGTTTATGATATTGAGCACACTTTTCATTGGGGGCAGTTGTTAACGTCACAAGCTCAGTCATTTCATTCTTAAATAAAATACCAGCCATATACAAAGGTACTTTGTCTACTTGCTCAAAGAAGTATTTAACCTTTTTACCATCTTCTGTACGCCACTCGTACCATCCATTACACGGTACTAAGCAACGTTGATATTGAAAGGATTGTTTGAAAGTAGGCTTGATGGCAACAGTTTCAGATTGCGCGTTGATGATAAGTTTTTTTGACCACTTGGGCTTTATTCCCCAGTTTGCATTGATTTGTTGGTAGCCGTTTTCTGCTGTCGTGATAGTTGATACAGTTTGACTTGGACTAAAATTTGTATTCGTTGCAACATCAAATTGCGTATTGAATAAGTTGCTAACAATAGTGCTTATTTTATTATCTACATGAAATCGACCACACATATTTAGCTCTCAACATTGAATTTTCGGAATATCTGACCATTTACTAGTATATCCAGGCGATAAAAAACTTCGCCTCATTTGCCATTTCTCTCTTTGGCCAGCCGCTGCAACTTCGATTATTCCATTGCCATATCGATTATTAATATGATCATAACACTGCATTAGTTCTGGATTATTCACACTAACATTAAACATATCATGTTGCTGAAATTGACTGTTTTCTAGCTCAATTGCACCAACACCACATCGATAAAAATTTACACCATTTTGAAAAATATTATCAAAAACAAATGAAATCCCCGCAGCAATTTTAAGGGTGTTATCTGTCGCAACGGGAAACTCGTAAATGAGTGATTTTTTATAATAATTATCATCGTGAGGAGAGCTTGAAGCAAACACTAACAGCCGTTTTATGAGAGAACGTTGCTTTCTTACTTTGCGAGCAACAATACATCCGTGACTAGTTATGGCCGCTTTAAGTGAATTATACTCAGTAATTCGTTGACCAAAACTTCTTGTAGAAAAGATCTCTTTTTTATCTTGTCTTACTTCATCCCAATTTAAACATTGCATGCCATTTAACTCATTTACTGTTCGCTCAACAACTACTGAAAACTTACTTCGCATTGCTTTTGGTGATTGATTAGCTAGCTCCCAAGCGGTTTTTATCCCTAAAATATTGAGACGTTTACCTAATTTTGAGCCAATGCCCCACACATCGGTTAATGACATTCTCTCTAATATTTCATTTCGTGAACAATCATCATTGATAACAGCAACACCGTTATACCCAGCAAGCTTTTTAGCCGCATGGTTCGCAGCTTTTGCTAACGTTGGTGTAGTACCAAAACCAACGCCAACTGGTAATCTAGTTTCTCTCCAAACAGCTCTACGTATTTCGTGCCCATATTGATGCCAACCTTTAATGAGAGAATCGTAATTTTTAAAATGAAGAAATGATTCATCGATAGAATATACATACTGATTATCACAAAAACGACTAATGACATTCATCATTCTTTCACTTAAATCGGCATATAACTCATAGTTTGATGAACGAACAACTACGTTATGTTTTGCTAGAAAATTCTTAATTTGAAAATATGGTATAAATTTTGAAATACCAAGCTTTCGAGCGATAGGATCTACTGCACAGATGCAGCCATCGTTATTAGTTAGAACAACAACAGGCTTGTTTCTTATACTTGGGTCAAAGACTTTTTCAGCGCTAGCATAATAGCTAACAGCATCGACTAATGCATACATGCTAGTAACGCTCTTAATTTTCGATGAAGTCTAAAAGAGCATGTGACAACTCCTTCAAGCTGAAATTCATCTTCAGGTGAGATTGAAACAGGCTGATACTTTGGAGAGGCAGAGAGCAATCTAGCAAATTTTTTATCTATATATTTACAAGTAAAGCAGCCATTGTAATTTGCGACAATCACATCGCCATCTTTCACTTCTTCAGATCGATCCACTAGTAACAAGTCACCATCAAAAATTCCAGCCTCAACCATTGATTCACCTTGAGCTAAACCAAAAAACGTTGCATCCGGGTTTGAAATCAAAAGCTTATCTAACGATAAACCTAGTTCTTTATATTCTGCGGCTGGAGATTCAAAGCCTGAGATGCCTGCTTCGATTAAAATGGGAATAAATTTCATTAAAACACCAGTAACTGTACAAAAACACAGTATACTTTAATGGTGATATTTTTGAAAGTATCAGATTACTAAATATGCATGATTAAAATATCAGCTTCATTCATTAGAAAAATAGGAGCTACACTGCAAAGCAGTGGTGTAACTGAATATTAATAGCTAATAATCAAATATTCAATATGGACAATCATTTGGAATGATCATATTGCTGCTGAGCTAATTTTGCTGAATTTATTGCCCGTTCAAAAAAGTCATCCGTTCTTTTTCTTGAACAAAGGATGTTTTCATCAACGTACTTTTCAATCTCGATGAATAGCCCTCTAGAACCATGCCACCAATCAATCGTGTACACTTTCTTTCCATGGCGGATCTTCACTTTTATTTCATGCCTTGGCTCTTTTGGATAAAACACAAAAATAGGAGAATTATATTCACTTGCTCCCAATGTAAGCCAATGCACATATTTAGCGGGTGCTTTGATCACTCTCTCAGCCACATGGCTGCGCTTCGGGGCATACTTCCACTTATCAGGATTAACATAAATATTCAGCCCAAAGCTTGCTAACTTGACACCGTTTATTGCTACATATCCCTGTTCTAGCTCAACAGGAAGTAAACCAAAATCTTTTTTTACAAATGAATCTATCGAATTGTGGTGGTGATACCAAGATAATGAATTAACAATGCTTCCCCACTCAGGGTGCTCTGGATCGATATAACCAGGAAATGAATCAGGTGGTCTGTGGTAATAGTAATTAAGATTCTCTGGGTAGTTTAGTTCCCAGGAGCAAGCTACAGCATACTCAGGATAATAATCTTCATGCTCCCAATGCCATACTCCATCAGGGGAGAGTAGAACTCTATCATAATCACAAATCATCGCCCCTTTGGACTCAAAATATAGTTCAAAAATCGGATTTAGAATACCAACTGGCCTACCCATAGTGTCTTGTTCAATGCATTCTACACTTTCAGGTATATGTAAATGAAATTCAGGTTTATTAATTGTAAACATCCCTTTAGTTAAATTCCAACTTGCTTTAGTTAATAGGTTCTTTGTATATACTGTAATCAATAGTGCTTATAGTTTTTTCTAAAAATATTATTGAGTTGTGATATAGAAGTAGCATTTCATGATCAAAAAATACCGCCACCCTATTTAACATATTAAAGGTTGCAGCAATTTCTGGCTTGTTACCCTCATATTTTCTTATAGTTCTAGAGCATGGTTTTTTTGAAAATTTCAAATGGCGATCAAGAATGTCGGTTGAGGGAGTGTAATTGTGGCCGAATAGCTTTAACTTGGTGGCCTTTAATATAGCTCTAATTCTTGAAGGAGTTAAACTCATTCGTAAAGCTATTTCTTTGGTTGTTATATTGAAATAAAAGAGTAAAACAACGATCAAGTTTCGTGCGGCACTTTGTTCTGAACTCCCTTTCCATTTAATTATATTAGGTTTTGGGTAGTCATTGTTCCAATAACAATATGGAGGTATTTTAAAAGCCTCATTAATTTCTAATTTTTTTAAACACTTTGGTTTTATATAATTGAGCATACTTTATAATTTACTCCAGTATCTATTGTTTAATTTCATCAATGATAACTTCATTGGACTCAATAACTTTGACGGTACAGATAAAGCGGCTGTTCGAGAATATTCACTTTGCTTTAGCCCCATAAAATGAATCATAGGCATTATGGCAATGTCAGCAAAAGCTGAAATAGATACTAGGGTTGCAAAGTTGAACACTAATATTTTAGATTTAAACATAATCAGTCACTTCCATGTCATTTGATAATCATACATTCTAATATGTACAAATAATAAGCAACATCTATTTTATGAATCCTAGCTTAATACCTTTAATTACTAATAAGCATGATAGATTAGATATTTAATCCTCATATGTCTGTAAGAATAACTTAATTATTTTCGAGATGATAAAAGTGTCACTAAATTATGGCTTAATCTATCTAAAACAGATTGTGTTTCCATGTCCCATTGCTGATTTAAATACTCGATGACTAGATTGACGTTTGAAGGGAATAGTACTTTTCCGTCTACCTTAGCAAACGGCCCATCAGTTTCGAGTAACACCCTATCCTGAGGTAACCAAGAAATAATTTTCTTTCCTCTTGATGATTGCAACATTGCTGGCCCTATAGAAAAGTAGCAACCTAACTCAGCAGCCTTAAATACTTGTTTTTTAGTTGCCAAGAACCAGTGCAAAATAGGGGTTCCAGATTTTGGGAACTGGTTCAAACAATCTAAGATTTGCTCTACTGCATTTAAACTATGAATTGTTAGTATTTTATCGTCGAATTCTTCACATTTATTTAATATATGCTTAAAAACGGATAATTGAACATCCAAGTGTTCCTTATATCCACTAGAGCCATCAAGACCTATTTCACCAATATATCTAGTTTGATCAACTAACTTATCAAATAATACAAGCTCATTTTCTCTTTGATGCGCTAACTGAGGATGTAAGCCTAATGCTGTTTTGCAATGATTTAAGCCTTCAGTTAACTTAACAGTACCTTCCCAAGCAGAAGGTACTGTCGTAACAGATAGAACATAGTAATTTGATTGCCTTATATCATTCAATATCTCTTGATGATTAGGATATAAATCAACATGGCAATGCATGTCCATCATTATGTTTTTTCCGACTTCAGAAATATTTCAACTTCTTTTAAGCCACGCTCTATTGTTGATTCTAATTGATTTCTGATCGTAATATCTTCTGGGATCGGACCGCTTTGTCGCAACCATGACTTATAATTTTTTGCTTTATTTTGTCTGATAATCGCAGTAGATAAGGCTTGAAGATCATCACGAGTATCTTTCTCTTTCATTAAGCCCTTAAGTCTTTTAGTTTTGTACGGGGCATCCACCGTAAACCCGGAATGATGCACAGAAGCTCTTCGAATTATACAAGGAACACAATGTCCACACTGCTTATTTTCACGATGCCAATGACTACATGAAACGCTTAAGGGTATAGCTTTTTCTATTGCTTTTTGATCAACACACTCAGCTAACATTTCACCTTTTGTTTTAAATTGATATGGATTGACGAATTTCACATGAAATCCAGCATCTTTAAGGAGTCCTTCCAATCGACTTAGAAAATGAGGATGCGTTGTGCGAGTGCTATGACTGCCAATTCGTCTTCTCGTTAATGGTGGATTTATTGATATATAGCCATTTTCCGGCACGATGATTGTAGAAATATCAGAGTCATTATTAGCACTTCTTAATGCTGAAATACCAAGTACAGACATAGCGAGAAAGTTAAAACTTCGTCCGCGCATTGTTACATCAGTTTTATCTTTTAATCGATCAATAAGATGAGGAGATATAGAATAAGATAATTCGCCAAATGGCGGGGTTAATAATGTTTTAATTTTTTCTTGTTTAGCACCATCACCTCGGTAAGCATGACTTACTAATAATGGTTTATAATCCGACTTTCCATTAAGTATGTCTATTGCACCTACCGCACTATCTAAGCCACCAGAAAATAAACAAATAGCATTTAAACCTTTCAGGCTCCTAGCTTTTGCTTTGGCTTTGTCACTTTTTTTAGGTTTTGGCATTCGCATCTTTGTTTTTATAAATGTGAACATCCATTGGTCACCTGTCAAAAAATTCAAAATTGAACTTAATTCTTCAGCCAAAAAACCCCACATATTTACATTGGATACAGGAACGTGTAAGTGCATTTGTCTAGCCCAAGCGTTTGCGGCTTTATCTCTCAATTCAAAGGTGTCCGCTGCGGTAACTGCTGTTGCAATGGTAAGTAAGTCAATGGCATCACCATCAACATAAACACCAAGATCACGCACAGTGTCCATTAAAGCTCTAGAAGCCAAACTGTTTTTACTACTGTCATATTGATGAGTATTATAAATTTGAACTGGATGACAGCCTTCTGAAAATTCAGGTAATTTAGCCGGATCGTTATTAAAATAAAAATTAGTCATCGAAACTCTCCCACTCGTCAACAGTCATTGAAATTGCATCTATTTGAATTTTTGTAATATTGTCTCTGGTGATATTACTTGGGTTTCCATTAGTCACGATATCCATTTGCTCTTGTGCAATCACTTTTATTAATTCCCTTAATTCTTCTTCCATTCTGTGATGTTTGCTTGGAGGTTCAACATGAAACCAAGCTCTACCCATTCCTGTAACGACATCCTGAAATATGAGATCGGTTAAATAGCATGAAATAGTTTCTTGTATAACTTCATCAGTAAAGCTTTCAGGTTCGAAATCATTAGTATCAGGTAACGCTTCTTCTAAAGCATAATCGAGTGCTATTCGAATAGCATCGGCATCAGCATTATCAGGCGCTAGGTGAGATGCAATTTTATCAATTGCTTGATCTGTCGTTAGACCTTTCAAATCTCCAAGTGATAATTTTTGGTGATTTACTGTAACGCTATCACCGCGCATAATACCAAGTAACCCTGTACCAGCGGTAATACCACTTGCTAACCTTCTACTTGTCCCTTTACCTCCACCTGACGACTTCTTAGCATAGCTTTTTAATGATTTTCTTAAATTGGATGTAGTGCCGCCTGACTGAGCATACTTTCCAAACGCTAATCTGGCACTAGCAAATCGATTAGGCTGAGCTGGTATATGGGCAGGGCCAGGAATTTCACTTTGAACCTGAGCATTATCTATTTCGTTACTATCATTATCTTGTGAGCCATCGGCATCACTTTGATCTGTATTAATATCCCCATCACTACCTGATGAAGGCTCTATTGTTATTGTGTCGCCTTGTTCTGCCCATGGCGGAACAAGTGGACTTTGGTTATTTGGACCAAGAGATGAAGCCGAAGTACCCATTATTTATTTCCTTCTAATTCTTTTTTAATTAGTGACATCCATTTTTGCTTGGGAATGCTATTTAAAAACGTAAGAAAGCTAGACCTACATTTTATATCAACTAAGGCTAGCAACCTTCCCCCATATGTACCTAATGGGGGCTTGGTCCAATCATCAATTAATTTAAGATGCTCTATTAGCCCATCCATCACAGCTAAATAGTCTTCTTTACCTGTTTGTTCAATTAATTGAGAATTTACAATACTGACACGGGTTTTCTGCTTAAGTATCCCGTCTAACAGCTTTTGGGCAGCTCCTGACATAACAGTATTAACAACTCCCATTGGTATACTTTCTCTACTTAAGTATGCCGCTGCGGTAAGATCCATCGTGGAAAATTGAGGTGCTAATTTCGACCATTGTTCTATAAAATCAATATCTGCTGCCCATTCATCAGGCAGTACAATATCATCGATATCTTTTTCTTTATTTTCTAAGTCTACAATGACTTTTGGAGTCCCTTTTTCTTGATCGATAAGTTCATATAACTTATTGGTTGCTTGGGTTCCCATACAACGTTCAAAAATAACTAATTTTGTTATTGTCTTTTCATCCAGTTGCATACCGCGCCTCAATGCGGTTTTTCGCCTCATTTTGACTTGGTTCAAGAGGCGTTTTACTATTCTTGGGTTACCATTAATATTGGGCGATTCGGCCAATAATGGCGCAAGTTGCTCAGCAACTTTAAACCTATTTCGTAGTTCTGCTATATCATTAATATCTCTACCATCTAACAATTCATCAACTGAGATTTGTGGTTGTTTCCAAGATAATTTTAATGACTCTTCAAGAGCTAATCTTAACTTTTCTAGTTCAATATCCGAAACACCGTAATCTTGAGCTATCAACATAATTAAATACGCACGAATTTCAACAATACCAGGACGCGGAACATGTACTGGTATTTGAATTAACTTATCTAGATAGTCAGTTTGGTGTCGTTGTGAAACACCTTTATGATATTGAGGAACTGCTAAGCGGATCATATCTTCATCAGCAGCAATGACAAAAGCAGTATTTGGTAAAAATAAAAATAATCTGATTGCTTCAAGAGTAGATATTGCATTAAAAGGCGAACAACGATCAAGGTTATCTACGTAAACAATTAATGGTTTATCAAACTCCTCAAGCAATGATGAGTAAGCATTTCTAAACTCTTTAATTTCTTTTGGTGGGGAAAACTTCTTTTTGTCCTTCAATATCCCTTTGTTCTTTTTAACTATTTTGTTCGCACCTTCAGCAACGTCTTTTAGTTCATCTACTCCAATATCATCTTCGTCTTCACCATCAAAAAAGCCTAAAAGTTTTTGAATGCCTCCACCAGTATAAATCCCTGCTAATGCAGAGCCTCCATCCATGAGAAGTCCCATTAGGCGGATTTTATCGACACGACCAGCAAACTCCTTTGCCTTTATATATAGATCTTTATCTTTTTCAGCTTGTTTTATTAATTCAGACGCTATCGTTTCTAATAACGCAGCTTTAGCATCATCATAGCCCTGGAACATCCATGCATCAAAGTGAACTTGTATATAATCTTGCTGATCAGCTTCTAATGCTTTTTTTGTTAACTCAAGAATTGTGGATTTCCCCGCTCCCCAGTCCCCAAAGACCCCAACGCTAATTGGCATTAGATTTTTTTCAGTTATAAGATCTTTAATCGATAGAGCTGTTTCATTGAAGTTTAGAAAATCGATCTTTGATTCTTTATCAGACCACATATAATCTCCCTTTAGATTTATGATTAAGATTCGCAATTAACTTCAATCATAAATTTATATTATTCTTAATTAGTATCAATTATTAAAACAGGTTTTAATGTTTGTAATATTGAATTAAATCAATTTATTTCTTTTTTCATTCACCCTGATCGCATCATATCTCTTTGCTAAACCAGAAATAGATATGCGATCAAAGTGTTTTTCTTCAGCTCTACCTTCTGCGGGTCGAGCTTTAATGAGATCGAGTTCTAACTATGCAAAAATATAAAAATATATCATCACATTTGAGAATGCGATGATCGTTGCTAGTATTTAATGATCAGTAAATGATATTTAATAGTGCCTACCAAAACTAAACCTCACAATAAATAGAAGTTAATTCACCTATTCCGGATAAAACTTTGTACCTGTATCTCCACGCTTTATTCTCTCAAGCCAATCGTGATAAACATACGGTCTTAAATGAGGTTTTTTTCCTTTTCTCTGCTCCAACAGCCTTTGTAAATTATCAGCATTATCTGAATATTCGTAATAATGCTTCTCCATATCATAATCAATATTATTTTCTGAGCAAACAAACTCCCCTGTCGATAGGGCTATTGACGGCAATAATACGTTCGATATATTAAAGTTGTGCCAAGATTTATTTTTATTACCTACTGCTGATAACCTTGCCAATTCTATTTCTTTTTCTGCAAGAAGTTGACACCCATGGTCATATTCCATTTCCCACATCATAAAGAATTGCTCTTTCCATCGACTTAAATCCTGCCCTTCATATAAGAATACACTAAATAGCCTATCTTCAAGCTGTGATTCAAAGTTACCTTGCTCATCAATAGGATCTTTTTCAAAAGAAAACTGTAAAACTATAAGCATCAGGCATAGTAAAGATGAACGGTTCATCCCTCGTCCAAATTCCATTTTTAATGAACTAATAAGTAAGGGATCAGAGTTGCGGAATAAACCATCAATAATACCCTCAGGAAAAGTAGACATTAAGGTAGGCATATTCAAAACTAGTTCGCAGGCATAAATTACAATTTTTAATTTCTTTTTAAACTCTAACTCAGAGAATATTTGTTCAACAAACGCTAAAACACATGTGTATTCTGTTGTATTTATTTCTTCTAATTTGGTTTTATATTTTTTTTCTAGAAGACCTAATGAAACACAATCCATCCTTGATTCATAAATCTCTAATGCAATCAATTGCTCTTGAGAAAACGCATGTCCTTCAATAACAGCAAGCATGCTTAAGGGAGTTGAGTGAACTAACCTGAATGCACCACCATTATAGTCGTGGTATTTAAATTGAATATGGACCCCATGATCTTTATCATAAGATAAAATTGCACGCATCTCTCTATAAGTAAAATGATCACTTTCAGTCTCACGATTCAAGTCGCTATGCTGTTCAATTTCAGAGTCATTTAATGCAAAAACCTCCAAACACTTAGAGTTATTTTCGCTCTTTAGACAGTTAAAAAGCCTAATGCTGTACTCAATTCCCCACAAAGTAGATGTTGAATCTAAAAAGTGTACCGATTCATGAATAAATGTTTTATAAAACTCAATTTCCTTTGGTGTAAATGACTCGGTGCTTTTAGCCGTTAGAATCTCCATTGCTCTGACTGCATCAACACTTAGTTTGTCGTTATTTAATTCAATAAGTTGAGTAAAAAAATAGTAACGCCCGTAATCTTCATTATTAAATATGCACTTGCTCAATTTCAAACGTCCTTGTTGTATTACTTTTTAATTTGGCCATTAAATTCAAGTTCTAATTTAGCTGGTTTCCCTGACATATTGGGTGTTAACCCTCTTCGTTGTAATTCAAACCCAATCAAGGAAATAGAGTAAGCTAAAACCACCCACCAGAAACTGTAATTAGAATACATTAATACAAAACCTATTAAAGCTGCACCGATATATACTATTAACCCTACTCGAAAGAATATCGGATAATATGCTTTAAAGTTCCTGTAAACATTGTCAGCCCTCAAGGAAGCAGAGTTTAAAGCACGAATGTAATGAACATGTGATTCATCTACTTTCAATTTTTCAAGAACATCCATATCCAACCTCAGCATTTCAATTTGGTGTTTTTCAGCCGCCCGTCGATTATTTATACTGGTATAAACAAGTGCTATGAAAGCCAACAGTATACCTAAAGCTTTGAGATATATTTCCATTAAGATTACCTATTATTTGGGTGTTCATTTTTAAAAGCAAAACTGACTAATTTAAGTTTTGAAAGCGCTCTGATATTTCATCAAAAAAAGCTTTACCAGCATCAGATAGTAAATATGCGTTAACACTCGGTTTTTTCAGCAAGATATTACGATCAATTAAAATACTTTTTATTGCACTACTAAAGCCATTTTTAATATCAGAACGCTGTAGAACTTCTTTTGTATCATCCATTTGCTCTATTGCTTCAATATCTGCTTCCGTTAATCCACCAGACGATTCGGTTAATTTAGTTATCCGATAATTATTTTCCGTAATGTACTTTCCTATCAATAACAACAGTACACATACTTTCATCGTTACATCAGTTTTTAATTCTTCTTGCTTGCTTGCTAAGTCTCGAATGAATATAAATGATGGTGACTCTACAAAGTCGCAACCAGACATTTCATATTGCTGCCGATAATCATTCAAATTTCCCATTATTTCACTAAATAAGTGATTCTCAACAAATTCACCTGCATTGTTAAGTATGGTTTTATTAATAACTTTACCATTAGTAAATTGATCAAATATTTCTTTGCTTAACAATTTATTATACATATTCAATACTCCCTGAATATTTCAACTGTACATATTCTAAATAATAAACATCATCTTCTAACCGCTTTCTTTTGACTGGAAACGCTCGTTCCGTACCACTATAGAAAGGTAAAAACACTTCTAAACCATACAAAACATCTGATAGTTCAAAGTCAGAAAGCGACTGACTTAATTCATGATGTAAAAACTGATGAACATCAGGTAATTTTCTATCTTCATCAAATTTATCAATAATTAGACTTATAACTATTTTCCGCTCATCACTTACATTACATTCAACAGTTAATGGTTTGAGTTGCTTAACTGGCTCTTTAAATAAAGTTTCATTAACCGTCAACAAGTACTCTTTGAACCGTAACTTAGTTTTATTTTGATGCCATTGTAACTTCGGCTTAAACTTAGATTTAAACCTTGTAAGCCCATCAAGAGCATTATGATTGTTGAATATTTCAGACTTTCGGGTTAAATACATGTTACGTTTCAGTCCATGCCTCAAAGGTTCAATGCTCTCCATGAGATGTGAAAAAGCACTTTCAATTGATAAGTAAAAACTTCGATCTTGGCTAAGATGATTGGAATATTGGTCAAGCTTTCGGACTAATCCCCCTATATCCTTATAATAACTAGTAATCGCTTTCTTCCTAAATTGGACTAAAGTTGCTTGATCAAAAAGGTTCAATTCACTTTTATAGTATGAAATCAGACCATCTACCGCCATAGAAAAGCTCTGAGTTTGTGCCATTTCCATTGATGGATTAATAAAATCATAACATGGCATAACATAGCGACTATATAGGTTTGATACTTTGTCATAAAGCTCAATAACATTAACGGCATTATTGCCTTGATCATATGATTTATACTCCAAGGCTATACTATCAACTTGATGTGTTAGTGCTAAAACATTCTCTTTTATCTTTGAATGAATATCACTCATCAATCTATTAAAGGCCCCTTTAGCTTCTTTATAATCGAGTGAACTTATTTCATACTTTTTTATTTGCTCACAAGCAGCAACGATACCTACACGAATATTCTCAAATTCCGCATGATCAAGTTCTCTCGCTCTTTTGACATCAAGAAAACTAAGTAGATCGACAATAACTCTTTCAAGTGTTATTTGACCAGTATTAGGGTCGTTATGAATAAAAATACCATTTTCGCTTAGCGATTCAATACTTAAATATCTATGTACTTTTTCATCAACATCTTTACAAATAACATTGTTGTATAACTGTAAATAAAGACTCTCAGGTACTTCATTAGCGCCATCATTTAATGCTATATAATCAAGCAGTTTAAAAAACACATTTTGATGTTTAATAATTGCATGAATTAAAACATCTCGGTTAAGTTTCACTTTTATTTGCTCCAAACCTTTCTATATGTTCAGGCAATATATTCATGTGACAGGCTTTCACCATAGGCTCTTTAATCATTGATTGGTCAATCATTACATAATTGCCAACTTTTTTACTTACCAAAGCATCAAATTTAGGTGTTGCACAGTAAATAGAAAAACCATGGGCTGTTATCTGATTAATAATAGCATCGGTATTTTTGGCATCTAATGTACCTATTTCATCAACAATGACTGGCATTCTTAAAACGGTATCACTTGACGTTATTCGTTGTAATAAAACTGATAATACAAATGCTGTAATCGCAGTAGTTGTTCCGCCAGACTGACTTTTGGTGACCAATTCTCCAGTGTCAGCCAAACGATATTGGTAATTGACTGAAGCTATAATATCTTTCATCTTTAATCGACGAGTTTTTTTGTTAAAATACTTATGTATAAAGCTAGATAATAAGTCATAGAATTCAGGTTCCAAAAGAGAATCATCTATAATGCTATGTTCTCCTAGCGTATCCATCAGTGATTCAAAACTTGTATTTAATTCTATTTTTAATTCAATTTCTGATAAGTTAGATACTGTTTTTGTATTTAATTCTTGATTGATACCTAAAACAAAATTAGCTAATAACTCTTTGGCATCCTTAAGTTCGTTAAGTTGATTATTTAAAAATTGGTTATGTCCCCTGATTGAATCATTTAACTGTTTAAAATCATATTGAAGAGTAGCAAAGGAGTTTTGATAGTTTTCGATTACTACTTGGCAATCTCTCAAACTAGTACTATCTTTATGATTATCTAGATCTGGGTGTGGCAATGCACTCTGTAACCTAATGATCTCACCGCTCAGTTTATTAAAACTATTCTTATAATTATTAACTGATGAAACAACATCAAGTGCAACCTGCTGTGTCAGTTCTATTTGAACGAGATTATTTTTATCAACTAAATTTGCAGTCGAAATACTACTTGCCGATTTCAACTGGTTTTCAATTAAATCAAAATTGGCTTTTTGGTTATCAAGATTTTTTAGCTTATTATGTAAGGTTGATGAATCTGCTTTAACTTTATCTATCAGCTCCTGTTCAGCTTTGAGTTTAATTTCTTTTTCTTTGTTCTCATTAGTATTTTTGATAATCTCATTTTTAATTTCAATTAATTCTTTTTCTAATTGTTCAATTGCACCTATAGCAATTTTTTCATTTTTAATTTTTGTTAGTTCTGCTTCTGTTGTTTGAATCAGCTTTTCAATATTTGCATTTGTGATAGCTTTTGCTAATTCATCAATTTCACCAGTAACATCATCTAATTGATTTTTCTTTTTAGTTAGGGACTCTCCCCAATCTTCAACAGATGTCTCCAAGTCAGCTTTTAATAGTTTACTTCCACTTAATATTTGTCCTAAAAACCTAAGGTTGTTGTCTTTATTTCTTTCAAATAAGTTTGTAAAAGATAAAATGATGTTGCGCTGCTCATCTGATAATTCAAGAATAACGTTCCTGAATTCATTATTTAATGTATACAAAACATCTGACGAAAAAACATGGTTAAGTTGATGTAATAGAGAACTGTTTTTATTTTTTAATAGCCCTGTAAGCCCTTTTATTTCTTCAATCAACTGATTTTTTTTATTGATATTTGCTTGAAGACTCTTCGCTCGTCCTTCTTCAGATTGATAATTAAGTAAATTTCCTTGTTCACTTTCTAAAGATTCTTCAAAAATTGCCATTATCTCAGACATAGTATAACCAGGATATTTCTCAACTATTTTTTTACCTTTCAATAGTTGTTTATTTTTATTATCTAGAGACGTAGCTTTAGATATGTTTACTGCACCAAGCTTCTCTTTATCTAATATTAACTCACCGATTGATTCCTCTAAAGCGGTTAATTCAACAACTTTTCCTGAATGCGCAAGACTAATTTTATGGTGTTCGGGTACAAATGTTTCTTTAGCGGAAATCAGAGCATGATTAATTGAATGGAAATCTATAGAGTATTTTTCAAGTTTCTGTTGTGCTGTTTTTGCTAAATCTGTGACTAATGAGAACTGCTGTTCAGAGTTTTGAACTTGCTGTAGCCAATCTCGCTTTTTAACTAACACACTATGCTCATCTGCTAACTGAGTTAAGTTAGCATCTAACCTTTCTTGTTCACGGCTCCTGCCCATTTCTAATAATGCAGCCATAGCTTCAGGCATAGAATCAACTTCTGATTGTCCTGTTTCAAAAGCAAGTTGAAAAATATTTCTAAAAGCATCAATAGATTCTTTTCTAGCATCTTTCAATGGCACTACACAAAACCTACTTTTATCAGGTCCCTGGCGATAGCTTGCAAACATCAAGTCAGCTATTTTGGATGTGTCAGATAACTGCTCTCCTTTATGTTTCTTACAAAATTGGCTTACACTGTTAATACTGATTGATGGATTAAAAGTATTAGTTTCTTTATCCCAAAATAAAGGTTTTAAGTCTTCATATTCAACGGGAATAAAGAATCGACCATAGCCATAGTTACTCTTTTTATAGAGAACCATACAAAAACGTCCACGAGGATTTTCTACTTCCAGGATTATAAATGAACGGGGATCTGGAAAATAAAAATCATATGAATCCTCTGCTGAATAAAGGCCCTTTTTACCTTCAAATTTAAACTTGTTTTCACAGTTAGAAAAATCAGTTTCAGGAAACAATAGTAATTTAGTACCCGCTAAAGTAGCTGTTTTCCCCTTATTATTATCACCGAACATAGCAATATTACATGCGATGTTAATTTCAGAGTAAGCGTGCCCCGCAGAATTTATGTAAACCATGCGGCTCAATATATATTCAGACGGTGCTAACAGTTCCATATTGGTTTCATTTTCAGGCATCATTCAAATAACTCTCTTGTTCCAAAATTTTCTTATGTTTATAAATTATTGAGGCGGCAGCAGTTAAAAATGGATAGCGATTCCCCAAGTCGAACACTTTTTCCAAGTAGCTACTAGCCTTTACCTCAACTACCTTTGAAATCCTTTCATCGATATCTAATGGAAGTAAAAATTTCATATAAATATTTGGCAGAAGTTCGGTTAGGTTCTTAGCTATTGTTAAACCACCTAGATCCAAGTCGAGCAACAAAAAAAGTTGCTTATAATCAGACAAGAATGATTTATGTAATGTATTGGATATTGAATTTCCTTCCGTGAAAATAATATCTAAATCAGGAGATAAGACAACATTGGTATGCTCTTCTAAAAATTTCATAGTTTTAATTATTTTTAGAAAATTCTGCCTGTTCTCTATAAGCAAAGCTTGTTGTTTTCGTTTAAATTCTGATACTACATCCCCATTACCGTCAATAGTGACCAGTGTAGGTAGGTTGTTTTTACTTCGAATAATGATAAATGAACCGTCAACATTAGCATCATGACTACGATTCTGCTGAGCAAGGCTTTCTCTGTTCCAATTATCAGAAGAAGTAAGCTTATATAGTTCTTCATTTAGCTTATCCTTAATCCCTGTAACAATATAAAGATCGCCACTGTGCTTATATGCTACGACATCATCACTAGCCCTTGGGGTTTCCAAAGACAACACATCAACTACCTTAAAAAATTTTGAAAGGTTAATTGGTTTGTTATTTGCAATATTTTCTAAATATCGTTTTATTTGTTTTAAACTCATCAGTGTTCATTAATAGGCACTATACATTTATATGCACTATATATTATTATCTACTACATTATCAATAAATTTAAAAAAACATGTCAAATCTTAAAACTCAGAGACAAGAAGAAAGACTCAAATACATCGATTTATGTGCTTATGTCATGGGATTCGTTAATAGAAAAATATTAATGAATCGCTTTGATGTAAAAGAAGCTTGGGCAACAAACGATTTCAAAACCTATCAAGTTAGATCTAATGAAGGGTTAATATATGACCATGGACTGAAAGCCTATAAACCCATTGATTCATTCATACCAATTTTCAAACATGAGTCATCTACTGCAATTCAACTTCTCAGCAATGGTAGTCAAACAATAGTTTGCGAACCTAGTTTTGCAAGTAAATCATATAGTTGTATAATTCCTACTGTTGTACTAAAACTCAATACCATTTATCCTATTCTTAGAGCGATCAGTTTAAATAAACAAGTTGAAATAGAGTATTTTTCACGTTCAACGGGAAAAACCAAAAGAAAATTATCACCACACTCATTAATAAAGACTGGTTGTTTCGTTTACGTCAGAGCATTCGATCATAAAGAAGATGAACACAGAACATTCAAGCTTAGTCGTGTATTCACTGCTCAATTTGTAAACCAAAAGCCTGAGGCGCATGAAACTATTGAAATGGATAATGACTGGAACACACAGGTAAAGTTAACAATTGGAATCAATAGCAACGGTATTGAAAAAGAAACAATCAAATTTGACTATGGCTTTGAATCTGATTCAATAGAAATAGAATTAAAAAAAGCTATCGTTCCTTTCTTTCTAATGGATTGGAACATTGCACCTATTAATTATCCTAAATTACCAGTAACGCTTTTCCCGTTAAAAGAAATAAACAATCAGGATGTATAGCTTAATACACCGATATTAAGAAAATATTATATATGGCAAAAATTCTACTCTAAATTTTCTGAACACATGATGAAACTAGAAAATTCATTGGTGAACTATTAGAAAAATAGTTAAGAGCATAATTTCGTTCACTTGCTTGTAATGTTCGAGAACCTATTGCTGAAGACCAGGATAACCAATCTGATTGTCCTGTCTTTAAGTATTCATCTCTTATCTCTTTCAATCCAAAACCTTGCTCTGGAATTTCGAGTATTTTTGCTCTTGATATCTTATAGTCAACTGATAGCTCAAACACTTTAATTAAAGATTCTCCATACAGATTTTTACCTGTCAAATAATCCTCTAATATAGCTCCTAGCCAAAACAACTGATATTCAAGGAAATTAGTTCCAGAGTTAAGGTAATCATAAATCACCTTAGATAAACCATTTTTATCTGTGATGCCCGCACATACCGAGTGTATATGTTTAATTAGATTGGGAAATCTATTTAATAAAATAGGCAGAAGTTCAAGTAAGCTATCACTATGTGATCTCAAGAATCCCAGAATTAAATCAGCATCAGATTCTTCTAAATCATCATTTTTTAGGAGGTTCAATAAACTATCAACCTGATCTTTGCTTAGTGACAAAACCTCCTCTGTTTCTGTTTCTATCAGCTCTACACCTGAAGCTGTATGTACTTCTTCATAATCAGTAACAATCTCTTTTAAAGACTTACGTATATCACTCAGTGTGCCCTGTAAATCACCTACCTTGTTGTCATAGTATGTTTTAGCAGGGTTAATATTTAAGGCAAACTTACCTAAAAGCTGCTGTATTTTAATGAAATCTTGTTTCAGTACATCAGGATTGTTATCAAATAAAGTAAAATCATCCATAAATCTCACTACTTGAGAAGATTTTAATGTGCCTGTTAAGTCCACTACCTTGAGGAATTCATTACCGATCATTTTGCACGGATAAATCCCATGAGGCAAAAAATCAACACTTCTTCCAGAATTTATTTCTCTAAAATATTTTCCTGCGGCATTACTATCTATCTCTGATACAGCATCTTTTCCGCTAAACCAATGAGATAAGTCGTGGTGATATATGCTATTAAAATATGATGCGACATCGAACTGAATACTATGTTGATAATCACCAGCACACTTATTTAAGTGTTTATTATATTCAGCATAGGCTTCATGGACGGGGATAAAAGTTCCGTTAACGAACCTATACCCAAAACTTCGACGAGTATCACTAACCTGTGATCTAAAAATTGATTTGTTACGAAAAACTAAATCATATATAAAATATTCAGCAACGGGATCTAACTTTACTGTTCTTCTAAGATGACCTCGTGGTTTTGTAGCGTATACTTTTTGTTGAGAAAGAAAGTTATCTCCCCCATGAGCGTCATTTAAAACTTTCTGATAAATATAGTCAGAAATTTCGTTTCCGTGGTATTGGGCCATTATCAAGTTTGTTTTCAATGGAAATAATGTAGATTTAAAATCCTTTTCTATAAACTTTAATGTACTGGTCATAATCTTCCTTATAGATCTAATAATTCCTAACCGAACACTAGTTCATTAATTTAATTAGCTAAATTAATGAAATGAATAAACATATTCAACTTTACTCAAAGAGAAAACACCCAACTTGAGGAGGCAAGCCACATAGAAAATCACGCTGCTTGCTGTGAGGATTAAATATTTAATAAAAAACAAACTAAGCAACATGTAGGTGATACATCTTCATCAGATCTTATAAATTTCTTAAGTTCACTGCGCGGGTAATCATAATCAACTTTAAAATTTTCGTCTTCTGTGAAATCCCATTTGTACACACAAGCAGGTGTGATTACTAACTAATAATTGTTAATTTATTAGTTAGTGATTTTACAGTGACTTAATCATTTTCTTATTGAGTTAATTAACTTTTTCTCATAATCTAGTTAACATCTTCTCATAGTTAAGCATAAAAATAATGATTTCAAAACTTATATTACTATTTGTTACATTGACAGTTTCACTGTCATCATTTGCTACTGTTGTTTTATCTATTAACACTGAGTTTTTTTGGGATTCCAAACTGCCGCATGATGGACAAATTTTCGTTTTGATAATTTATTAAACCGTTTGCAGAGCATTCCTTAGGTAGGGTATCTATTTTCCTAACAACTAAAGGAAACAAAGTTCTAAACTCTAACAACCCTTTTTTTCTATCAATAGACACTCCATCTTCCTGCATTTCGGTTGTTATAAAATGGTTTAAAAGGCAGAAGTCATCCGTGATGTCGTAAACGATCGGCTTTGTGAGTATGGTTAAGTCAATAACATAGCCATATCAGTTGGATTTCCATATATCATTAGCTAATGATGAATAGCTAATTAGAAGCATCCAAATTATGATTAGCCTCTGTATCAGTGCTTGAAGAGAAATAGCTTTAAAGTCCCTAATAAATGATCGTTTATTTTTTAGTAATTCACATATCAAATCCATTTAACGTAAGTCTCTTAAATGTTTTTCGACAGTCCGTTGGTCGCTCAAAACAGCCCGTGGGCTACTTCAATTGTTTGTCAAACTAACAATACATGATTATATTGTTGAAATACAAATTTTAGCAATTATGACCGACTATAGTGAGCTTTTGTGAAACTAGGGCAATGTTAACCGAAACTTTCTGCTCGCTTGTGAGGCAGGTTCACAGCTCATATCGGCACGGAGCACTTTACCTCGATATGACAGTGATTTTAAGCGGCTCATATCGGCATGAAGAAATTTACCATAGTGAATATTAATGAGTATATTTTAGCAAAAAGTGAATAAGCTAAGTGTCATATACCCTCCTTATAAATTCGTTAATATCTTTTTGATCACTGATGGCCGTCACCATCTTTTTGCTTAATGATATCTTCACGTTCAACCATGAAATCTTTAGATACGACATCTACTTCGTTAATATATGAATCCCAACTTTTTCCTTCGTAATTGAAAATCAAGTCAATTAGTTGATAAAGCTCACTTCCAGCTTGTGAAAGGTGCTTAGCATCCCAGAGTTGATCGAGACGCTTTAACGCAACATCTAACTCATCTTTATTTATTATTTTATTTGCTGACAAAATATCTTTTACATCAATTCGTGAATCACTATTATGCTTTTCATCATTAGGTTCAATTACATTTAAGCTATCACCACACATATCTGCAAAACAGTGCTGACATAAATCAATGCTAAATTGATTACCATCACCGTGAATTGAACCATAACCGCAGCGGTGACTAACACTTATGAACTCATGGAAAATAGAATCATCTGGGATTGCTTGCTCACCGCAAGCGTCACATATTAATTTAGAGATAACTTTAACAACCTTGTCTTCAAAATGTTTCATGATCATTCTCAGTTATCTAATTGATTTTGTAATAGGATTAGTTTTTCTTTGTTCTTTTTTGCAGACAATAAAACAAAACCAGCTTCGTTCAATAAAATGCATCGTTTCAGTGGATGATCATCATTATTTAATCGTCTTAAAATTGAAGTTAAATCACGTTTAAACTTCGAAAGCCTCAAAAACTGGCAACTCAAATTAAACATTTCACAATTGTTTTTTTTCATTTTTAATTCAATCACATCACCAACCTCTAGATAATCCCCAAGCTTTCCTCGTGGCATCGGCAGCAATACATTAGCGTCACCCTCACTTTCTAAAGTTAACGTAAAATCTAATTGAAACTCGATCATTTTGACTTCAAAAGATTTATTGAGATCATCGATTGAGGTTATTGTTGCTCTTTGATTATTAGCTTTCATTTGATCATCACTTAATGTAACTTTTCTGTATCTTCGCGTTCTAGTTTCTCTCTTGCTTCAATGACTTCCTGAGGTGAAAGCAGAAGGTGGCGCATTACAACAAATTCTGATAATCGCAATTCAAAATGGTTCGGCTCAGCATCGATCACATAACAACTATTACTTTTTGTAATAAACTCAAGATTATTTTGAGATTTAATTTTAGATGTTATTATTCGTTGGCCTTCATCAAATCTAAACGTTTGATCTTCAATAGAAACACCATAAAGTAATTTTCCAAGGAATATTTTTTCATCGTTATGAAAGTCGTAAACAGATAAAATTGTCGAGTCTGTTAGATATGTTTTTCTCATAATGCATTCTCAAGCCTATCGGAATGAGAAAAAGGTCTTATAGTCATTAAGTAATATGATTTGTTGAAAACAGTCGGAAATTTACATGCATCACCACGAGATAAAATTGAATCTTGAACCCATTGATTTCCCGATGAATAACTACATTCATCTCCTTCCGCTTTATCGAGAAATATGCATTCTATAACTAATTGTTCATATCCTATGTTTATAATAAATATCTGTTTTTCTTTAGTATCTTTAATTTGAATGTTTATATTTATACATTTATCATTAGCAGAAATAGATAAATGAGGAGAAAGAGTAAAACCATAAACAAAGTAATTCTGATTCTTTATTTTAAAAAAACAAGGATGTTTTTCAATGTTAGATGACTCAATATTTGATAAACAATTAATGCTATCTATCAGCCAGTTTCGATGATCATCAATCTGCATTTTTTCTTCATGAATATTAATCGATGATTCTTCTATTTGAACTAAATTTGTTTTAAGTGACTTCTTTAAATCATCAAGCGAGCACTTATCATAATTAACTTTTGTTGCGATCAATCGAAACGGTATTTCATTTATTAAAAGGTCACTGCTTAAAACAGCCTGTTGATCTTGTAACGAATCAAAACATGGTTGCCAATTTAAATTAAGATGATCACAATTAATAATATATTTAGACTCATCATCCAGACCGAATAATTCATAAAGATTTGAGATTAATTGAATCTTAGTCATATTTATAATGATCATCGACTCTAGACGAGTCGCCATGTTTTCTATTTCTTCATGAAACGCATCGATTAAGAATCCATCTTCGATTTCATTAATCATTAAATATTCAAGATTTCGATGCTCTAATATTACTGAATAGATCTCTTCATCAGAACTTTGCAGAAGTAGTTCACATAAATCACTGTAATTTGTAAAATTATAAATAGCTTGTGCTAAAGGTTCTTCACCAAATTTTGGAGGTAAATTGAATGATTTTTCGAGAAGTGTTGATTGAAGCTCTAACTTATAGAGTAATTGTGATTTTGAGATCATTTGTTTTTATCCATTGTTTGCGATCAAAATATTGACCTACTCGCCAATTTCGATCTGTTTTATGAATAAAAATTTTCACGGATGCGCAGCTTCATCGTTCATATTAAACTGTCAGTTTAATATGTGTAGGCATAGGCAGTCCGTACCGCCTTTTTTCCTAATATATATGACAATAAAACGATTGTAAAGGGGAGGCGAATTGTACGTATGTGTATAATTACAAAGAGAATTACTTGATTTTACTTTTAAAATCAGAAGGTTCTATTCCAAAAATGGAAATGATGATATCTGTTATTTCTTTATTTAATTTCTGATCATTAAATTTAATCTTAAATCTGCTAATAATAATGCTCATATTATTATCAAGTAATTTAAAAAGGAGAATATCAGCTTTTGGATGAAGTGCTGCTAGCAGCAGATATTCATTATCAAATGACTCTGCAATTACCGAAGATCTTAAATCGCCCCAACTTTCGCAGTCATAAACAGTAATGGAAAGAGATTCTTGGGCACGGCCCAGGGGAATAGATAATTTTTTTGATAAACGTTTTGCTTGTCGTTTAATATTTAAAATTAATTCGTCATTATTAAGTGACATTTTTTTCACCAATATAAAAATACAACAACAGCAAGTCCACGCACTTGTCATTGTGTAAATTTTATTGGGGAATATTCGCTATGCGAATTATTTTATACGTTCAAAGTAAATCCATTTCGTTCGCTATAGTGGGAACTGGCCTCTCTGAAGCGGCCTTGCTTTCAATATTTTTATAAAAAGCACATCATATTATTGCATTAAATTCTCTATGAAGTAACACGAAAAACATATTTAATAATCTAGCGACTAATTCATTCCTAAAAACAAAAACAGCCAGCAATAAGGTGTCACCTTAATGTTATTTACCAAAATAATTAGTTCGTATTTTTATCGAGAACTCAATGAAACAAAATATATATTATTGAGTTTAATTTAATTGATATCGAAATGAATAGTCACTATTGCGTAGCTATACATAATGATCTGAATATATTGAGGATCACTTTGTGTGCTTTATATTAGCTAACGTTGACGAAATCAGTTTTGATACTTATTTCTTGACCGCAAATAGTAAATTACGGTTATAGGTAGAGAACATCATCAGCGTCCACTCTAAGCTCAAAGCCGCCAGTGGCAAGTCATATTGAAAGGCTATAGATCATAAGTAGATGTATGCATGAAGAAAGTATCCATAATTAGTCTGTGATCATCAATGCTGGCCAAAATGCAGGATTAATAGCAAGTAAATTACAATTATTCTTTTTCATAATTCCAGACACTAGTTGCATATTATAATTAAAATCATATATGTACTTAGCTTCATCATTAATGGTTAAACCAATAAAACCATACCATAAAAGTAAATCTATAATTTTATTACAATGAGATTCCTCAACACCAAACTCAATCAATGTTATATTTACTTCCTCTATCGTTAAGCGAGGTTTAGAACTGATGAATGCATATAAAACATCATCAATATCTTTTTCTATATCGCTAATCTCATACCCAATATCAGATAACAGATCGGTAGAGTATGCATTAAGTCCTTTTTCTAAATCTTTAGTTTCTATAGCTTCGTGGTTTAAATTTATTGCAAAGCTTTTACACTGGCTGACAAGGTTAAGTAAAAATCTCGGTCTCATTAGAGATCTATCTATTAAGTATTGAGAAGTTTCCTCTCCTTTATAATGACTAACGCAGATTTTAGGCCATAGTGCCTCAAACCTTTCGTCACTATTTAAATCATTTGAGACAATTCTTAAACGAAGTAATTCTCTTAATAAATCTGGGTCTGTCCAATCAAGTAAAACCTTAGCTTCTTTTCCTCGATCAGATGTTTCTCTTACTAATAATTCATAAACATCGTTTCTCAAAAATATAATGGTAAATACTTCAACTTTTGATTTAGAAAATTGTCGTTGAATTTTTTTTGTTGCGTCTATTAATGCTCTAATTATCAGCAAGTCTTCGTGCTCTAATCCACTTGTAGGCCAACCTTTATCTATATTATCGAAAAGTAACCAACACACATCTTTATTAGACATATATTCAATGATTAATGAAGATAGTTCTTTAACATCGTGACAATAAAGAAGTTCTGTAAGTTTTGATGATGACAACCTTACACCTTTTTTGTCACTATATTTTGAAGTGTATTCTGAAGTTATTTTTTCCATTAAAGAACTCATTCTTTCAGAAAAGTCGCCTTCAGTATCATAACCTTCAGTATGATATAGATCTGCTAATTTTCTATATGGTTCATATAAATGGTGATTATTCAGGTGGTTTTCTCTATCAGATTCTAATATTTTATAACAGATCTCTAATAAAAGAACATACTCCCAAAATGCCATTATAGTATGCTGAAAAGTACCTTCTTCAAGAAATGACAATATCAATTCTTTAAATTTAATTAATTTATAGCCATCAGGTTTTAAATCTAGAACAATATTGCCCATTTTTGCTCTTTCTTGATCTCTTACTTGTAAAAAAATCGCTGATTTTCCTGAGCCTTTTCTCCCCACTACAATATTCGCTTCACCACGTATTGATTTCAGAAATTGATCTGTTTGTAAGTAATACTGTTCCAATGTTCGCATTTCATTTTCTGCCGAACTTGAACCTAAGTATAAAGACTGTAAAAAAGTTTCATTTGCATCTTTTGAAATTTTCACTTCTTTTTGAAAAGACTCTGCAACACTAGCCGCAAATTCTGAGATTTGATAGTCTATATCTTTTGGGTGATTACAATGTTTTACAAAATCCCTGTAATCAATTGGTACTGGCGTTTCGCCAAACTGAAGTAAACTATGTGGCTTGTTCATTCCTCTAGCTAGACCAGCAATAAATGAGCCTCGCATATTATTAAGTGCGGCTCCAACAGCATTGTCACTAAGTAATGGAATTACCACTCCATATGATTGTGCTACTTGCTCAATAGCTTCATATGCAGAAAGCCTAGACTGTTCATGTGGATCAAAAGATCTAAACATTAATTTCGCTTTCTTTACTCTCGCCATTATTTGAGTTGCAAAGTCAGTCTTATGAGGCCCTACTAGTAAATAAACAGGTGATCTGACATTTAGTTTATGAAACGTATTTAAAGGCGACTCAGGAATTGAGTTGTTTATAAAATTAGCTAACTCAGATGAGTTTTGATAAGTTTGAAATCCAAGTGTGTCAAATATACCAACATTGTTAATAGTTAAATCTGATTCAGCGATGCTTGAGTTTTTAACTATTAATACTCTTTTATTCTTACCAATGGCGTAAGCTATTTCATAAGTTACATTAAAGTTCAGAATAGATATGTCCGCTACAAGGAAATCTGCTTCGTCAATACTTGATAATACTTCTTCTGATATGAAGTGCCCTGGTATATCTAAGGATTTCCAAGATGTTACAGTAGTATCTGTAGATATATTTACTTTTGAAACTGCGGCTTCTATTGTTTGCCCAATTTCAGGTGGATTGCCTGCATAAGCAAAAAATCCAGTATGATTAGATGGCATTATTATTCCTTCAAGTTAAAATTAAGGTCGCAGAATACGTATTTTAATTATTTATAATCCCTTAAATAGGTAATTTAATCAATTAAATAGTATCTATTTTTTGAGATGAAACTAAAAGGACTAAGGTTACCTAATTAGTGACTACAACCAAGTAAATTACGGGAATTGAACTTAATTATTCCTCCTTTCTATGCTTACCTAGAAATAGTGTCGATGCAATTATGTGAACGGCCCGCTGTGGTGGCTTTGGCGACTGCCAAGCTGAATGACTCATTGACAAAAATCATCGCAATAAAACTGATGCCCTTATTTATGGAAGAACGTCCGCTATCAGGAAACTGCTAACGTAATGTGTTTTAAATCCATTTCCGCTGTAGATCAATCCATATTAAAATTTTAGTGAAAATTATCAAATGCTAACTTCCGCACTTTGGCATGAGTTGGCCTAATCAACTTTACTCAAATCTTGAAGTTTGCTTAAGAACAAACTAGAGTTAAAAAGTAAACAAAAGGAATTGTTATGACAAAATTACCCCCTATTATACTTATCTGTACTTGGTTAGATATTGCCGCCAACGATCATTACCCTGAAGCTCAGCAGATGGCATTTGATAAGCTCAATTTATATTTTGACGATTATATAGATGCAGAAGATTATGTTGAGGCATTAGCTATCAACTTAATACCACAAGCGGTTTAGTTTTTGGCACTAAGCATACTTGGTGTCAATGCTCCCAAAGTGGTAACAGTGATCATAAGAGATCAATCTCAAACATTATCTGTAGTCACATATTTTGTTATCGTGAACATAACCCACCAACAGGTTTTATTGAGCTTGCTCAAGGGATTCATAATTATAATAATTATAATAATTATCGTACACAGTTGTTTTTTTGCCTTGAGTTTAATAAATCTCAACATAAATAGTAAAACTGTTGATACTTGAAATAACTAAGTTGTAATGCTTTATGATTATGTAAAGAAGAAAAGTAATGACAATACAAAAAATAGAATCTGAAGATGATTTACAGCTCGCTCTTGCACGAATCGAGAAAATCTGGAATGTAGCAGAATAATCAGTTGAGTTAAATTTTTAGCGACTTTAGTTAGTGGCTATGAAGAAAAAGGAATTTCCAACGAACGTAAAGGTTAGTAGTTACATTGTAACTGTACAATGAACAAATAGAATTATTTCACGCTTGCGTGAGTGGAAATATAATTGATGATATTTCTTGTGCTTGTGACTTAAATACCTTCAGTTGAGCTATACATGTCAAACCTCTATTAAATTTTATCTATGATAAGTATACACATAAAAATTCAAAAATGAACTATCAAGAAAGAATTGACTGAGCTTGCCTCCGGGGATATTTATACTTTTAGATAGACGTTTTGCTTGTCGTTTAATATTCGAAGGATAGCGACATTATTTCACCAATACACAAACAGCAATATCAAGCCCACAGTGCTTAATATCGTGTCAGTAAATTGGAAAATTTGATTTGTTATCAGAGTAAACTATTTGGCTCGTTTAGTGGGAGCTGGCCTCTCTGAAAGGCCATAACTTAGGTAGTAAGCTATGGCTATTATTACATATTTTTATCAATATTGAATAACGTTTAAAAGTTCTTTTCAGTAAATTCAGCTAACGAACTTCGTTCTACTTCATCAAATATTAGTACACTTCCCTTTTCATAGTTACGATAAATATTCACCGCAGCACTAGCACCGCTCGACGCTGGTGTAACAAACCTATCATCAATCTGTGCAAGATTCCCAAGTACAATTGTGCGACAATTTTTCCCTCCTCTTGAGAGCATACCTTTCATTTGCGCTCTGGTCATGTTTTGTGCTTCATCTATAATAAGAACAGCATCATCAATTGAACGACCTCTAAAATAGGCCATACTGGTGAATTCTATGTTTGCTCGGTCAATGATATGTTCCACAGTCGCACGAGTACTCTTTTCGTCTTCATCGTCATGTGCATGCATAGAAATCAAAGCATCGGTGATACCAGCGAGTAATGGCATGGACTTTTCTTTCAAATCGCCTGGTAAAAACCCCGGATCATCGTCCATAAAATCTCTACTACGAACTACAACGATTTTTTTATACTGTTTCAATTCGATCACTTGGTGTAATCCAGCCGCGATCGCTAAAAAAGTTTTTCCGGAACCTGCCGGACCAAGGATGATATTTAAATCAAAATCAGGATCTACAAGTTGATCTAAAGCTATAGCTTGTCGTGGATTTTTAGGAAGTATTCCCCAAATTTTTTCAGGTTTTTTTTGAAGTAGTGTTGTAAATACATGCTCATCTGTAACTTCGCAAATTTTCCCCATATGACCAATTTCATCATACCAGTACATATTTTTTTGTGCTTCATCGTTGAAAATATTGCGATTAAAACGATATAACTTTCCACTCATCGCGAAGTCTTTTTCTTCTTCACATCGGTCAAATAAATCTCCAGTAAATGACTGGACTCCTGTATAAAGTAAATCAATATCCGAAATTTGATTATCAACTAAAACATCTTCAGCATCTACGCCAATGGTTCGCGCTTTGAGTCTCATGTTGATATCGCGACTAACAATCGTAACGTCTTGCTTAAGCTCATTCTGCATATGAAGTGCGTAATTGATTATACGATTGTCCGCATCACTGCCGATCGCATGCTTCAATTCTTTTGCAAAATCTAACTGTGTATCTATGCCTATAAACAATTTCCCGCGTTTTGCTGTTTCAGTACACGGTAACTGAATACCCTTTTCCATTTCTTCACTGGAATGACCGTTAATAATATCTTCTAGCATTCGAATAACAAGACGTGCATCTTGGCTAACATTTTTATCAGTACGCTCTTTCAGATTATCTAGTTCTTCAAGCACTGTTAGACATATATATATATCATCTCTATATGCTAAGAGACTCTTAGGATCGTGAACTAATGCTGATGTATCAAGTACTCTGGGGTTACGGTTTTCATTTGAATTTTTCATTATTGATTTACCTCAAGATTGTTAATTTGTGCGTTCTTGCTGGTTAAATCCATATGTTCAGTTTCTAGTTCTTTCTTTCTGATTAAAGATCTATACTTTTCTCGTCTTATCTTCTTTTTGTTTAGCTTATCTAAATAATCATTAGTTAAATATACGTTTAGTGAACTCATATTATTCCACCTAAAACTCTAATTATTTTGTTGTTAAACATAATATTCTCCTAACATTCTATTTGAAGAAATATTAATAGAATTAAATAGTGAAGAATTTAAACTATACTTATTCTTGAAAAACTTAGCTAAGAGCTTTATATTTACTGAGGTCTGCACAAATATTGATATTATTGTTGACGTAATACCTGTTTTACCTGAGCCCGCGGGGCCTAGAATAATATTTAAATCAAAGCAGGGATCTACAAGTTGATTTAATGCAACCGCTTGTCGTTGATTTTTAGGGAGTATTCCCCAAATTTTTTCCTGCTTTCTTTGCAGTAGTGTGGTAAAAACATGCTCATCATTAACTTCGGTGATCTTGCCAATATGACCAATTTCATCATACCAGTACATATTTTGTTGTACTTCATCATTGAAAATATCACGATTAAAGCGATATAATTTTCCCGACATAGCAAAGTCTTTTTCTTCTTCGCATCGATCAAATAAATCCCCGGTAAAAGCTTGAACACCAGTATAAAGTAGATCAATATCAGCAATTTGATGATCAACTAAAACATCTTCGGCATCTACCCCTATTGTTCTTGCTTTCAAGCGCATATTAATATCACGACTGACAATGGTGACATCTTGCTTCAACTCATGTTGGAGATGCAGCGCATAATTAATGATCCTGTTATCTGCATCGCTACCGATACCGTGTTTTAACTCTTTGGCAAAATCTAGCTTAGTATCTATGCCGATAAACAATTTCCCTCTTTTAGCTGTTTCGGTAGACGGTAATTCAATACCATTTTCCATCTCAGCTGCTGAATGGCCATTAATGATGTCTTCAAGCATGCGAATAACAACGCGAGCATCCTGACTAACATTTTTATCCAGTCGCTCCTTTAGGTTATCTAATTCTTCTAAAACGGTTAAACAAATATAGATATCATCCTGATAGGCTAATAAGCTCTTTGGATCATGCACCAAAGCCGAGGTATCAAGTACACGTGGATTTCTGTTTTCATTAGCGTTTTTCATTAGAGGTTCACCTCAAGGTTATTTTTACTTAATTTATTATCGCTGGTTAAAACCATAAGTTGTAAAAGGAAAACATTTGGGCTGTGAACTAAACTAGGCGATGTTAAAACACTAATTGTTTTATCATTAGGCATAACTTTCCCCTAAATTATTATCTGAACAGATATTAATATAATGAGAAATTGAGTTACTGGGATCATGTGCTTGAATAGATAAAAAGACGGAGGGTTTAGTTAGTAAGATATTAGCATTGAGGATATAAACAATTTTTTCTTCACTCATCTAAGCATCTCCAGCATTAATGATAAGAAAACTGTGCAACAAACCATGAACGTCAGCTACCTTTTAACAATGGCAGTTTATTTAGCTGTTCACAAGAAAAAATGCCCAAATGTCGGTTTTTTAGTAAAGCTAACTATGATTATTAATCACTAACAGTTACTATAGCGCCGTTTTTTTCATGTTAATTTTTTAAGTTATTTTGGAGTTCTATTATATGCCATTTCAACCCGGCCAACGTTGGATCAGTGACAGTGAATCAGATCAAGGATTAGGAACAGTTACTGGTATAGAGCATCGATTTGTTAACATTGTTTTTACTGCCACGGGGGAGTCACGTCAGTATGCAAAAGCCAATGCGCCATTAACCCGTGTTATTTTTAATGAAGGCGATCTTATTCCAAGTCATGAAGGCTGGAAGTTAAAAGTTGAATCAAGCAGCGAAGAGCATGGTATTTTGACTTACCATGGCATACGACAAGACACCCTAGAAGCGACTTCTTTAAAAGAAGTGATGATAGATCACTTTATTAAATTTAATAAACCACATGATCGCTTACTCAATAGTCAAGTAGACCGACTTGATTGGTTTCGCCTACGCAAAGACTGCTTACGCCACCAATATGAACAGCAACAATCAGAATTAATGGGCTTAACTGGCGGACGGGTAAGCCTTATTCCTCACCAATTGTATATTGCCGATGAAGTAGGTAACCGCTTTGCACCTCGGGTGTTACTTGCCGATGAAGTCGGTTTAGGAAAAACCATTGAAGCCGGATTGATCATTCATCAGCAACTGGTTAGTGGTAGAGCCAAGCGTATTTTGATCATAGTACCTGAATCATTGATGCATCAATGGTTAGTGGAAATGTTACGTCGTTTTAATCTTAAATTTAGTATTTTTGATCATGATCGTTGTGTTGAAACAGCAGGAGAAGATGAGTGTAACCCGTTTAGCAGCGAGCAATTAGTCTTAGTAAACCTAGGGTTTATCACCGACAACCCCAAATGGTATGAAGCGCTAATAAGCGAAGATTGGGATTTAATGGTGGTAGATGAAGCCCATCATTTAAATTGGCAACAAGACAAGCCAAGTATAGAATATCAATGTATTGAGCAATTAGCACAAGTAATTCCAGGGGTATTACTACTGACGGCGACACCAGATCAATTAGGCCATGAAAGTCATTTTGCTCGCTTGCGTTTACTTGATCCAGACCGCTTTTATGATTATGAAAAATTTATTGAAGAAGAGTCTCATTATAGTGAAGTGGCCGATGCTGCTAATGCGTTAGTTGAAAAAGAGCAATTAACTAATGAACAAGAAAGTACTTTAACAGCCTTATTAAAAGAATCGGATATTAGTGAGATGTTAACCACACTTAATAGCGATAATTGTGCTAATCAAACAGAAGTACGCCAACAGTTATTAAAACAACTGCTTGACCGACATGGTACCGGTCGTATTTTATTTAGGAACTCGCGCAACACCATTAAAGGCTTTCCGGCACGAGAAATACACCCTGCGCCACTTACTATGCCTGAACAGTACCAAGATACCATCAATGAGTTTATGCTTAGCGGTTGCCCTGAAACCATAGCAAACTCTAAACAAGCTAAGTATATTTTCACGCCAGAAATGCTTTATGGCCTTGATCATCAAAGTGAAAAATGGACAGACTTTGATCCGCGTGTAGATTATTTAATTGAGTTATTAAAGTCATTAAAAAAAGAGAAAGTGTTAGTCATCTGCGCTCATGCACAAACCGCCATAGATTTAGAAGCGGCATTACGCATTAAAGAAGGCATTCGCGCCGCAGTATTTCATGAAGGTTTGTCTATTTTTGAACGGGACAAAGCCGCCGCTTATTTTGCCCAAGATGAAGATAGCGCCCAGTTATTACTGTGCTCTGAAATTGGTAGCGAAGGGCGAAATTTCCAATTTGCTCATCATTTAGTGTTATTTGATTTACCCAGTAACCCTGACTTATTAGAGCAGCGTATTGGTAGACTTGATCGTATCGGACAAACTGAGATTATTCGATTACATGCACCGTACTTTGAAGATTCAGCGCAACAGCTATTGTTTGACTGGTATCAGCAAGGAATGCAAGCGTTTGAGCATACTTGTATTACTGGGCGAGTAGTATTTGAAGCCTATGGTGAGCAGTTGTTATCATTAGCGTTAACCGCACAACAAGCCTCATCAGCAGCAGCGCAGTTAATTAATGATAGTTGGCAAAAACATTGTAAAATTAAAGCCGAGCTAGAATCTGGCCGAGATAAATTACTTGAACTCAATTCATCGGGTCAAGGTCGCGCCCATGAGTTAGTAGAAAAAATAGAGCGCAATGACCGAAAAATTGATTTACCTCAATTTATGTTTCAAGTTTTAGATATTTTCGGCGTTCAGCAAGATGACAAAGCCGACAATTCCATTGCCCTGAATCAAAGTGAGCATATGCTTAATAGCAACTTTCCTTGTTTACCAGAAGATGGCACCACCATAACCTTTGATCGTAATACCGCGTTAATGAATGAAAATTATCAATTATTAACTTGGGATCATCCCATGGTGCGTGGCGTGTTAGATTTAGTGCTTAGCGATGAAATTGGCAATGCCAGCATTGGCTTATTAAAAACTGAAGCCTTACCTGTTGGTACTTTTTTTCTTGAATGTTTATTCACGGTAGAGGCTACAGCGCCAGCTCATTTACAGCTTGGCCGATATTTACCAACCACACCTATTCGTATCTTAGTTGATAAAAATGGTAATGATCTTGGCAATAAAGTCAGCGAAGCAGTGTTAGATAAGCAACTCACGCCGGTTAAAAAGCTAATGGCTCTACAGTTAATTAAGGCATTAAAAACGCAAATAGCGCCGCTAGTGACTAAAGCCGAAGCCCATGGAGAACAACAAATTTCGGCCATTCAAGCAAAAGCCTTAAAGAGCATGCAAAGTAAACTCGGGCAAGAGCAACAAAGATTAACGGCATTGAAGGCCATTAATCCCAGTGTTCGCCAAGCAGAAATAGACTTTCTTGCCCATCAACAAGATGAATTAAGCCATTACATCGATAAAGCTCAGTTAACTTTTGAAGCTGTGCGTATGATAGTGGTAACACATTAATTAAAAGTTATCAGCAAGAGCAGTAGCGAGTAGCGAAGTACTAAACTCTCAGCAGTTTCACTTCAACACTCGCCATTTAAAACTTTGAGCAAAGCGAGACAATATGAGCGCAAACCCTGATTTTATTTACCAGCCACCAATGAGTCCTTATCTAGATATTATTTTTCAAGATGAGGATATTGTCGTACTCAATAAAGGTAGTGGTTTGTTGAGTGTGCCAGGGCGCTTACCTGAGCATCAAGACTGTTTACAAAACCGTGTGCAACGTGTGTTGCCCACCGCCACCATTGTTCATCGTTTAGATATGGCAACATCTGGTATTCTCATCATGGCATTAAATAAACCTGCCCATGTGGCCATAAGCCGTCAGTTTGAGCAACGACAAACTAAAAAAAGTTATATTGCCCGTGTTTTTGGTAAAGTGGCTGAAATAGAAGGCAGTGTAGATTTACCGTTAATTTGTGATTGGCCCAATAGGCCAAAACAAATGGTTGATCATGAAAATGGTAAACAATCACTGACTAATTACAGTGTACTTAGTTACTCTACATTGAGTTCAGGTGATGAAAGTACTTTAATGGAGCTTAGACCGGTTACCGGACGCTCTCATCAATTACGAGTGCACATGCTAGCGTTAGGCCATCCTATTTTAGGTGATCGACTTTATGCCCATGAAAAAGCATTGACGATTAGCCCAAGATTACAGCTTCATGCCAGAAATTTAAGTTTAACTCACCCGGTTACTGGCGAATTACTCTGTTTTGTTAGCCCTTGTCCATTTGATTAGCAATAATTGATCAATGGGGTTGCTAGTATTAAGGCTTTAGTATTAATACTTTTAATGCTAAAGCCGATACCTGTGTATAAATAACAAACCAAAGGAAGTAATGTGCAAGCGCAACTCAAGTTAATACTCACCATAATACTATTTACTTGCACAAGCTTCACGGTTCTTGCCCAAGAAGATAAGCAAGATGAAGTTAAAACGAAGGGAGAAAATAAAAAAGAAAGCTCAAAAGAAAGCCAGGAAAAAAGTAATGCTACAATTCCCTCACCGGTTTCAATAGAAAAACAACATAAAGCAGACCTAAGCCACTATTTTCCCACTAATAGGGTTGCCCCTATTTTAGCAGGCCCCGATGATTACCTTACCTTGGTTAATGAAAATACCAGTGTAAATAACAAAGGCGTAGCGATTTTACTACCCGATTGGCAACAAGGAGCAGTTAACCCAAAAGCACTTAATTTTTTACGAACAGCATTACCCAAACAAGGCTGGACTACCATCAGTATTCAACCAGCAAATAAACCTAGCAACTTTCCCTCTACCGCGCTTACAGTTAGTGAACAACAACAAGCTAACAAAAAAATCATTGATGAATACAAAACTAAGTTGAGTGCGTTAATTAACGCGGTACTGACTAAAAGTAAAGACTATCCCGGCATTGTTATTATCATCGCTCAAGGAAACCATGGCGCTATGTTAGTTGATATTTTTGAGCAACAAAGCAGTGCTACGCCTAACGCCTTAATATTATTAAGCAGTTATTTATTAAATAGTAATGAATTAATAGATGAAACCAATACTGATTTTGCAAAAACATTAGCCTATAGCGAATACCCTATCTTGGATTTATACCTAAAATACGATAATCCCATTGTGCTAGATAAAGCAGCACAGCGCTTAGCCATGGCAAAGCAAGAATTAAAAGTTTATTATCGCCAACGACAAATCAACAATAATGCAACTGGTTATTACCCTGAACAAGAGTTACTTATTCAAATAAATAGTTGGTTAAAATCTATCGGTTGGTAAAAACAGTTAAGATACGAGCAAGGAAAGTTACGAATAACGTGTAGTAGTTCAAACTTGAACTGACACTTTGAATTCTCCTGGGCCTTTTTTAAAAATTTTTTTTCCATACGCAATTGTTTTTTTTCTTTACGATGTTTCATTAATTCACTGCGTTTATCACCACTTAAACCCGTACTTGTCTGCTTCTCTTCAAACTGCTGCTTCCAGCCATAAAGTAAATTAGCTCGGCTCCCTAAAGACTGTGCTGCATCAGGAACTGTGTAGCCTTGATTGATAAAAAAGCTACAGTTTCTTCTTTAAATGCTTTATTGTAAGTTTTGTATTGTCGTTTTTGATTCATAAACACCTCTATTAACTAGGATATTATCCTTTATCAAAGTGTCCTATGCCATTAAACCAGAACAATTATTCTTGGGATAATTAGCTAGACAGTTATTTTAAGTTTACTACAGGAAGGCTTAAACGAAATTAAGCTATTAAAAGAGAAAGATTACATACCTGTTGGAGAGAAGTAATAAAATGGATTCTTATAAGATTATTTTCAAGGGTGAAATTAGGGAAATATCAGGCTAAATTAATTGGCCTCCCTGAATCTAAACCAGCTAATAACAACCCATGAACTAAGTTGGGTTAATGTTTTTTAACAAAAAAATTTATATACCCGAAGGAGAAAAGATTCTTATCAAAGGAGGTGTCGTGATAAAAGGAAATAAAAGTGCCCATGATTTTATTAATCAATTGAGGGGAAGTTATACCAGTTCGCAGAATCCAAGTTGTAACCTATCCTATAGTGATTATTTGTCTGCTGGCTATATAAACATACAGCCCCTAGTGTTTTTTAGGTTATCTAACGGAGTTAAAAAATGAAAAGTAGCGTTAAACTGTTAATCCTTTGCTTGATTTATACCTTGATGGCCTGTGGAGGAGATAAAAGCAGTCAATTTTCCTTATCGAATGTTCAAGGCGAGTCACAATTAAAAACGGGCAACCCAACTAACGTATCATTTACATTGCTCTCAAATAAAAAGATTGATGATGTGGCATTAATTTATTCACTCACTTCAATCGAAGACAAAACTAAAAACTACATTATCAGTAGCGATACCGCAGATTTGAATAGTAGCGGCACCACTATAAATACCAGCTTTAATGTACCGTCAAACCTTATTAACGGTGATTATGAATTAAAAGTATCAATCCATAAAAGCCAATCACAACAAGGTCTCTTAACGGCGAACAGTACCCTTAGTATTATGCAAGTTAAGGTATTAACCCCTACAGAGCCTGATTTAGTCATTGAGCAGCTTCAACTCACTAATAACTCTTTTGTACTGCCTCAGCGACCTAATGATGACATTAACCTGTTAGTTGGCCGCGGAGATCTTCAGTTAAAAACTATTTTAAAAGCTAAATATGCCTCTTTAAAAGAGGATTTTTCACTTAGTTTTAGTTTGGAGCTAGCTGGCCTAGGCACATTCCCACTGGTGACCACATCAACTGTTGAAGTGAATGAACCGGATCGTAATACCCATCATAGAAATATTAATAAAAACGGTAAAGTTATTAGCCGAATTAAAGGGCAAAGTCGTCAACTACAACCAAGGTGTAGAGAAATTAACGGCGCGCAATCATGTGTTATTATCTATAAAAATAGCCGTAGGCAGCTTGATTTTGATTTACATATAAATGAAGCAACTTTTGACGCGCTTAGCCAAAATAATACTGATGATATCACTGGCAACGTCATTATTAATATCACTACCCGTGCAAACTTAACTCAAACGGAATATCGCTTACCGGTAGTTTACCTGCAGCCATCACCAGCAATAGAAAAACAATCCGCTAACATATTAGCTAAGCAAGGAGGTAAATCCGCAGATGACTCTTCAGATGTGAACGAATCTATAGCAATAGAATCTGGGGAGCCAACTTATATTAGCTACACTACCACCACCACAGCAAATACCTTACAAGATAGTACTGGTAATGCTTATTCGGTCCAGTCGCAAGATGTCAGTGTTGTTATGGGTGCCTATAATGAAGACGCTGATGGGTCTACTGCTAATGAGGCTAAAACCTATCCGATGGTAACCATGTCGACATCGGTTAATTCCGGCAGTAATGACGATATCAACAATACCCAGCAAGGTATTACCCTAGATGTGATGGGCGGCACTGTTTTTGATTTTACTGACGATATTAATGATTCTACAGACAGTAATGATGCCACCAAAAATAATTTAGCGAAGAGCAGAGCAGCGGCAAAAAATTCTAGCCAAACTAGCTCTTCAGCTGATGACTATAACCCTCAAGATGAAATGGTCTGGATACATTGTGCCAACCAAAATAAAAAGTGTGATATTACGGGCTTAGGTCTACCATCTACCACCCAAGTTCGTTATGGCGACCCTGAGACAGATCGCTGGCATTATAGGCAAATTACCTTTTACGCTACCTGTGACAATGATCATTTTTATGGAAATCCTGCCAGTGGCATCGATAAAGTGTGTCAATATCTGGTGCCGCCAGCCTTTGCGCCTAAGTGGGTACGGTGCGCAAAGCAGGGCAATACCTGTAAAATAGACAAAGCCAGTATAGTGAGATATGGCCGCGATGAAAGATGGAACAGTAATCGCTTCGACTATGACGTTGTCTGCGACAATAACCCTCAAGGTGGCAATCCTTACAGTGGAAAAGATAAAGTTTGTGAAATACTCACTGATGCGGGTGCACCGCCTTTAAATTATGAATATAAATTCTGCGCTGAGCAAAATGAAACCTGCGACTTCGACGGCTCTGCTATTGTTAGATTCTCAGCCGAAGATAACGGTTCATTATATACTATGTATGCGATTAAGAGAGGACCAGTAAAGTGTGAAGACAACGACCACACTTTTTCAGACCCCTATAAAGGACATACTAAACATTGTGATATTTTAAAATACATCGATCCTAATACCCGTCAGGATCAAACTAACTTGGCTTGGTCAACCCAAGATATTGAGCGCGAAGGTAACTTCGACGGTGAACATACTAATGAGTCAGGCGAAGTTGACGAAGAAAAAATCATGGCCGAAGTAGAATTTGCTAAAAGTATATACTTAGGTACCTATTGGGGAATTAGGCTCACCGGAGAAGTAACTATTAGCGGCGTCGTCGGTTTAAAACTCAATGGTTATTTAGACACCTCCACTCGGAGTTATACTTTAATTGGCGGTCCTTACCTTAATATTGACTCCTCGGCAACCGGTACTGCCTCTACTGGAGACGGCGTAACATTCTCCGCCAGCGTCTGGGTTACCGCTGACATAGCAGTATTAGACATGTACGCCCCGTTTACCGTGGTACTTACCGTAAAACCAAAGGTATTAACAGCAGCAATCAGCTTAGATTACTTCATTGATATGATATACGGCGAAGTGAATGTTGGTTATCACTATGATTGGTTTGGTGATGCTTTATTTGGCGGAGACGAATCAGATTCAACCACAATTTACGCTTGGGGTTCACTTTATAATACGAGCGGTAATCTTTTTAAAGGGGCAAGAGAATGGGATATTTCACCCGCCACTGATTATATTTTACCCGCGGTTAAAGACGCCTTCTACCAGGTAAAGTTAGGCTTTGAGTCCATGGACGCAAGCAGAGATTATGTATTAGAAATAAAAGGCACATTGACCAGCAATGACATTTGGGATGCGGCTAATCCCAATGAATTTGTTACGATTGATATTGCCTGTGCAGCGACAGAGCTACAAACCATGACCTTTACTGGCCAGATAGATGAAGTTATTCCATTACTTGAATGTGCTGAAGTAAATATTTCCGGCATTCGACCTTCATCATGGCCGGAAGGTAGTCCATTAACCTTTGGTGTAAGAAAAAGATAACTCTCCTCAAGTACCGCTCTAAATAGAGCGGTATTTTTTTATCTTTCAAGGAATTTTAAAATTAATGACTAAAAATAAAACAATTGTGGCTAGCGTCAGTCTACTACTCCTTAGCATAGTGCTCGTCGGACAATTTTTTAGCGACACTCAAAATGCGCGTACGACAACATTAGCTAACACAGGAGAAATTATCCAGCCGAATGTTCAAAGTAATCACCTGTTTGCATATACGATTAACCTCGAAAGAAGCGGTTTTGTTAACAGCAGTTTTTTTCGCTCAAAGACCATAAATGATAATGTTGTTAAAGTTAACAATAACATCAATGGAAAACTTAATTTAAAGTTGATAAATAAAATCAATGACACTAGCTTGTTTTTTGGCCAATTCAGTCGTTTGAAAAATACAAAAGACTTACCGGTCGATACAACAGTATTCCCCACCAAGCCCTTTGCCTTTTATCATCACAATAATGGAGCGCTGACTCTTGATGAAAATAATATCTACGATGACAACAACTCTAAATCAATGATACTACAAGTTTTGTCTTATCTTCAGCTTGTTGGCCTAAATGCTTCCCTAGCGCAATGGCAAACAAAAGAAACAGACTTAATTGGCAATTACACCGCTCAATATAGTGCAACAAACAGCAAGGATACCATCAGTGTAAAAAAGCATAAATTAAACTACGTTCACGTCAATCCATTACCCGCTTTATTTAACGGAAATGTTAATGATATTCAAGCGAATATTGTTAACCATCATTCAACCTTTACCCTCAATAAAAGTTCTCAATGGCCCGATAAAATAGAGGTTACAGAACAAATAAAAATGGAAAGTGGTAAGCGAATCATATCGGATCTTCCAATAATATTCTCAGCCTTTATTAGCACATTTGATATGGACATAACCTTTCCTCATTCCCTAATCGAGCTCAACGAATTATTAGCGAAGAGCGACGCTGAGATTAATGACTATTACGGCGTAAATAACCGCTTGTCAGCACTCACCGTAGATAAAACACCTAATGAAATTTTATCCTATTACCTTGAGGTTTATAAGGACTCGCCATCACAAGCAAGCAATATATTAATTAATTACCTTAGAAAAAATCCTCAATGGTCAAATGACTTTGTTGATAGTTTATATGCTAATCGTAAGCAATTAACCGATAGGGAAGAAGTACGGTTATGGGCTTTACTGGCGAAGGTAGGGCATAAAGAAGCGCAAACAGCTTACATATATGCTCTGACCAATCCAGACTTTGAACAAATCATTCAATATCGAGCTATTGCACATATTCGTTTTTTTGAGCAGCCATCGGCTGAGTTCATTGATAACTTATGGCAAGTGCAAGCTAACTTATATCAAGCTGTTTCAGGTAATGTTCAGGGAAATAAAACACTCGCAAGTGCGACCTTATTTGCAATTGGCACATTGACAACAAGTAAGCAGATTGATGAAAATATTAAACAGAATATTTTATCGACACTTGAAGAAAAACTACAAAATGAAAACGATGACAGCAAAACCAGTGCGTTAATTATTGCTGCTGGAAATACTCATAATATTGCATTGCTAGACAGTATTACCCCCTATTTAGAAGCTGACAATGATCAATTAAAAGCCAAGGCTTTTATTGCCTTGGCACGTATGCCCAGTGAACAAGCCCTTGACAGTTTCACCCAAGCCTACGAAAAACTAAAACCGGCGAGCCAACAACTGCAGTTTATTGCCTTAGATAATTTAAATAAAATGTCGATGACGAATGAATCCATTAAATGGGTTGCGGATAAAGCACTACAAAAGAATAATTACACAGAAACAACGGGGTTAATCCGAGTGTTAGGTAATAATATATCAACTTTCCCTATGGCTGAAACGGCACTGAGAGAGCTATTAAATTCACAGCCTTCAATAGAAATAAAGTCTGAAATCTATCGTTATATCAGCCCATAGCGGTATGTTGTGGTTAACTATGCAAACAATTCAGATATTAAAACAATCTAATGTTAATTTTAACGACTGTCGAAAACTACAGATTGATCAAATTTTAGCTAACTCGTAAACAATCCGCTAAAAATATCGACCGGATCACTACGTTTAAGGTTAGTGCGAGTTGACCTGCCATCAGGTGAGTCAGAGGTTTTGGTTTCATCATTAACAGACTTAAAATCTTAACCTACTTCTCTTTTCGCTGATTTATATAACCAACGCTGTGGAGTTAAAGAAGACTACAATGTATTGAAAAGTCGCCTCAATATTGAGAATTACTCTAGTGTTTCAGTTGAAGGTGTTTTACAAGACTTGCACGCTAAGCAATTGACTAAAAACCTTGCTGCTTCTGTAATCCATGATGCACAACGAAAAATAAAAAAACAATAGGCTCTATGATTATAAAATCAACTTCACTTTTGCGATAAATCAGCTCAAAGATAATGTTGTTATATTTACAATGAAACTAGCTGATCTAGAGTTATATGAATTACTGATAAGTAAAATATCAAAGAATTTAAGTGTTATTCGACCCAATCGTAAGTTTGTTCGACAAGAGCGTAGAAAAAAACAAAACAAATATGTAAGTAAGTAAGTACTCAATGAATTATAAACGTATGTGTTAAATCCTTAAGTTAATGACATTATTCTGCGCTATATAGTCCTTTAAATCTGAATAAGACCATAATTAGGATGTTCAGATCATGTGCTTATTTCATACGAATATAGTACGAAAATCATCTTGATGATTTCTCCATTGCTTTCGATGTTATAAGTACGTCTATTGATGACTCTGATGTGATTGCAAAATTACTCCAAGATCTTTGTGAGTATGCAAATACTAATTACGAGAATGTGAATTATATTCACCCTTTTCTAGATGGGAATGGTAGAACTGCAAGGGTACTTTTCTATTGGTGTACGGTTAAACATGGATATGAAAATCTTCAATATATACCCATTTCAGCACTCCTTAAAAAGAAAGTAAATGATTACGGGCGAGCATATATAAAAACATAAACAGATAAACTCGATTAACATACTTTCTTCAGTTCAACCTAGAAATAATAGGCTCTGTTCCATAATACTGTTGTCTACCCGTAAGCAGCTATCAGAATTTGCTGTTTATCTAGCTTTGC
>JABSOW010000060.1 GCA_013215465.1 Colwellia sp.
AATCGCTTTATAATGTTTTTTGGCGATTACTATATAAAGTTAGAACATGCCTTTTTCAACCTTAATCACGAAATTTTTAAGTCGCGCACGGCGTTACCCTTATTTTTTCGAAATTTGCAATTCGTTACTTATATCTTGTTTGTAAATAATCAAATACCGCACGAATACCAAAAGCTTCGCCGCCTAAAGGGCGACCAGACAAGGTGCGAACATTAAAAGCCATTACATCAAAATGAACCCAGTTTGTTTCTTTACCGACAAATTTTTGTAAGTAAAGCGCTGCAGTAATCGCGCCGCCAAAAGGAGTCGATGAGCAGTTAGTCATATCGGCAATAGTACTTTTGAATAAGTCGGTATAAGGTTGATAAAGCGGCATACGCCATACGGGATCACTAATTTTACCGCCCGCATTGGTTATACCTGCGGCAATCTCATCACAGCTTGAAAAAAAGCCGGGTAATTCCGTTCCTAAAGCAACCCGCATGGCGCCTGTTAGTGTGGCAAAGTCGATGATTAGCTCAGGCGACTCTTGATCTGCTTCGGTTAACGCATCGCATAACACTAAGCGGCCTTCGGCATCAGTATTGTCTATTTCTACCGTCAAACCACTACGTGTTGTGAGTACATCGCCGGGACGCATAGCATTGTTTGATACTGCATTTTCAACCGCAGGAATTAATACTCTTAAATTAATAGGTAAATTATGCGCCATAATTAACTGTGCTAAACCAAGTACATGAGCTGAGCCACCCATATCTTTTTTCATATTGCGCATACCGGCGGAAGGTTTTAAATCTAAGCCGCCACTGTCAAAACAGACACCTTTACCGACTAAAGTAATTTTGGGGTGATTTTTATTACCCCAAGATAAATCAATCAAGCGTGGTTGGTGAATACTGGCACGGCCAACAGCATGAATAGTAGGGTAGTTGTGAGCAAGTAAATCATCACCGATAATCTGCTTGAGCTTACCGCCAAAATTATCAGCAAGTGTTTGTGCACTTTCCCCTAAATCTTTTGGCATCATATCAGCGGCGGGAGTATTCACTAAATCACGCACTAAGGCCGTTGCCTCGGCATATTTTATCGCGCTATCTACTAGCGTTTGATCGTTGACTGCTAATATTGGCAAAGCTTGCTTGTTAGGGCCTTTAGTCACATAACGAGTATAACTATAGGCGCCCATTAGCCAGGAAAAACAAATAGCCTGCTGATGCTTAGCTGCTGCATGTAGTAAGTATTGCCCAGGAGGAAGCTGGTTAATTAAATCGCCACAAGCAAAAAAGTGACTGGCATCATCAACAATAAAAATCGCTTGCGCTAATTCGCCTTGTTCATTAGGGATTAGTGCTAAACCGTTTCCGGAAAAGCTTATTTGTTTAAGCCAGTTTTGACTAAATTGTGTCTGTTTTGATAACCAAGCTTCGAAAGGCTTTTTTTGTTCAAAGACAAAAAGTGGGATACCTTGATCTTGTGCAGTTAATAACGTCTTCATTTGCTTCCTTGGGACTAATTACATTGGTTTGTTAATGATATTCTAACCTAAGTAATATAAAGATGAGGCTCTATTGTAGTTAATTGTTGTCTATACTTATACATGACGCTAACTTATTGAAGGTAATAGCAATGAATACAAAATCATTTGTAGGTAAGCTTAACCAGATAACTAAAGCACTTTTCTCTATGACACCTGCGCAAAGAGATAAAGTTCACCAGTCAATTCAAGCATTAGATACTGAAATCATCACGGATGAACTAATTCAACCTCTTTTTGATATGTCTTCTCAATGTCCACACTGCCACGCTAACCATTTAAAGAAATGGGGTAAGTCAGGGGCAATACAAAGATATCGCTGCAAGGATTGTCTAAAAACCTTTAATAATAAGACCAACACGCCTTTAGCTAAACTACGTAAGAGCTATTTATGGGAAGAATATGCTCGTTGTATGGTGTTAAAGTTAACCTTAAGAGAAGCAGCGGAGGTTTGCAATATTAACCTTAGAACCGCTTTTCTATGGCGTCACCGTTTCTTGATGGCTCAAGCGGGTAAAAATGACGATAAATTATCTGGCATTATTGAAGTTGATGAGTTTTTTCTTGCTTACTCCGAAAAAGGCTCAAACACATTAACCAACCGAGCTAAACCAAGAAAACGAGGGAGTAATATTGATAAAAGAACTAAAGAAGGACAGGTCGCAGTGCTTCTCTCTATAGACCGTAGTAACCATATGATAAATCCTAGGTTGTCGGCTGATACTACGGCAGAAATAGCCGCAAATTTTGCAGAGAATATAACGGAAAATTCAGTGTTATGTAGTGATGGCTCATGGTCATATGTGACGATAGCCAAGCAAAAAAATTGTGATCATAAGCGACTAATAAACGGCAAAGTAAGGGTAATAGATAAGGTTTATCATATCCAGACAGTGAACGGTGCAATCGCTAATTTTAAAGGTTGGATTAACGGAAAAATGAAAGGAGTCGCAACGAAGTATTTACCAAATTATCTAGCTTGGTTTAAGAAAAGTAACGCAAAGCTAGATAAACAGCAAATATTAGTCGCTGCCTATGGGTGACAACAGTGTTCTACAACAGAGCCAAAGATGAAGGGTTGTCATTGCTTACTTTGTCGATTTAAATTGAATTTGCTAATAATGCTATCCCGAGTGTCTGCTGCACTACGGGCTATTTTATTAACTATTGTAATTAAAGTTCAATATCGGCTTAAGCGAGTTTCTGCTATGATCAACACCAGTCAAAAAAATTCTAGCACTAAAACCGGAACTGAAAATTAATGTCAGCAATTGCCGAACAAATCGCTCAAGAACTTAACGTTAACACTAATCAAATCAATATTGCCATCACGCTATTAGATGGGGGCGCTACGGTGCCATTTATTGCTCGATATAGAAAAGAGGCTACGCAAGGGTTGGATGACAATCATCTGCGTCATTTAGCGCAGCGTTTAAGTTATTTACGTGATTTAGATGCGCGTCGTCAGGTGATATTCACGAGTATTAAACAGCAAGATAAACTAACGGCTGAGTTAGCGAAGCAAATTGCGAATGCTGATAACAAAACCCGGTTAGAAGATTTATATTTACCTTTTAAACCCAAGCGCCGCACCAAAGGGCAAATGGCTATCGAAGCCGGAATTGAGCCACTGGCGCATGCTTTATTTAATAATTGGCAGCTTAAGCCTGAACAAGAAGCTTTATCATATTTGAACAAGCCTGCGAGCTTTGCTGATGTGAAGGCTGTGCTAGATGGTGCCAGTTCTATTTTAGCGGAACGCTTTAGTGAGGATGCTAATTTACTGCAAAAATTGCGTAATCACATCTTAAAGCAGGCGCATTTAACCGCCAAGTTAATTAAGGGACAAGAACAAGCAGCGATAAAATATCGTGATTATTTTGACCACAGTGAAAAATTGAAAACGGTGCCGTCGCATCGACTGTTAGCGATGTTACGAGGGCGTAATGAAGGTTTTTTACAGCTAAAAATTGATGTTGACCCCGGCCAAGAAGGCACGAGTGTCTCCAGTGCCGAGCAAATTATCAGTGAACATTTAACGCTACGATGCTGTACACAAGGTAAGACGCAACCGGCAGCAGGCTTTTTAACTAATACAGTGCGAATGGCATGGAAAACTAAGTTAAGCGTTAGTTTAAGTAATGAATTATTAGGCCAACAGCGTGAGCAAGCTGAGCTGCAAGCAATTAAGGTATTTGCGACCAACTTAACTGATTTATTAATGGCGGCACCAGCAGGGGCAAAAGTTACCCTAGGTTTAGATCCCGGTTTACGTACCGGTTGTAAAATTGCCATTGTTGATGGCACAGGCAAGTTATTACATACCACCACTATTTTTCCTCATGCACCACAAAATCATTGGGATAAATCAGTACGAACATTGGTTAATATTTGTCGGCAATATAAGGTTGAGTTAATCGCTATTGGTAACGGCACTGGCTCACGTGAAAGTGATAAGTTAGCCGGTGATGTTATTAGTCAATTTGAGCAGAAAAAGCCTAAAAAAATGATTGTTTCAGAAGCGGGTGCATCGGTTTATTCGGCTTCAGAATTTGCCGCGAATGAATTTCCTGATTTAGACGTTTCTATACGTGGTGCAGTTTCTATCGCACGACGCTTACAAGATCCATTAGCGGAGTTAGTAAAAATAGATCCGAAAGCTATTGGTGTCGGTCAGTATCAACATGATGTTAGTCAAAGTCAGTTAAGCCAAAGCCTTGATGATGTGGTGGAAGATTGTGTAAATGCTGTTGGTGTCGATCTTAATAGCGCCTCGGCGGCACTGTTAACTCGCGTGGCGGGTTTAAATAAAACGATGGCTAATAATATTGTCCAGTTTCGAGATGAGCAGGGCGCTTTTACCAATCGAAAACAACTAAAAAAGGTTGCACGTCTAGGGCCAAAAGCTTTCGAGCAAGCCGCAGGTTTTTTACGTATTAGTGGTGGTGATAACCCGTTAGATCAATGTGCAGTACATCCAGAAACGTACCCAATTGTTGAACAAATAATCCAACAATTAAACCTTGATAGTGCGAGTTTGTTAAATAATAACGAGCAATTAAAGCAAGTTAACATTAGTGAATTAGTGACAGAGCAATTTGGTGAAGTGACTATTAAAGGTATTATTAGTGAATTGACCAAGCCAAATCGCGATCCTAGGCCTGAATTTAAAACCGCTACTTTTGCCGACGGCATTAATAAAATGGCTGATTTAAAGGTCGGCATGGTACTTGAGGGCGTTATTTCTAACGTCGCTAACTTTGGTGCTTTTGTCGATATTGGTGTGCATCAAGATGGTTTAGTACATATTTCAGCGATAACTGATAAATTTATTAATGATCCCCGTGAGTTCGTTAAAGCGGGTGAAATTGTTAAAGTGAAAGTGGTAGAAGTGGATGTTGCGCGTAAACGCATTAGTTTAACTATGCGTCTAAATGATAACGTTAGTGCGCAAAGTTCGGGCTTTAAGCCACAAGCGGCAAGTCAGCAGCAAAACACTAAACAAGCAGCACATATTAAGCCGCAGGAACCTAATCAGAGAAAACAACACAAGCCTAAAGCAAAAAAAATTGATAATGCCGCTATGGGTAATGCCTTTGCTAATGCTTTTGCTAAGCTTAAAAAATAAGGGCAATTTAACTAAAAAAAAATTAATTACGAAAAAAGAATAAATTTCACTTGACGATGTAAATGAGAATGATTATCATTGTGTTGTTGGTCGAGGCAAGTGAATGCTCTCTCAGGCGTTTTGACTAATAGCAAGGTTGGTAGCTTAGTGGTTATGCTTCAGGACACATAATCACTAAGTTTCCTCTTGTATTCTTGGCTTAAGGCTCTCCTCTTAAATCAGGTAGATTAAAAATTTTGATGGTTTAGCCAGTGATATTCTCCCCAAAAGAAATATATCACTGGCTTTTTTTATGCTCTTTTAAAACTTAAAACAGCTCACTACCTCAGACATATTATTACTGCTGGATTTTAATTGTAAACTTGCTTCACTTAGTTGCTCTGAAGTGGCTAGTGATTCATCGGTCATGCCCGCGAGATCGCTAATCCGAAGGTTCACCTCGTCAGCTGCTTGAGTTTGTTGCTCGGTAGCACGAGCAATTTGGGTGTTCATATCGGAAATAACCTCCATCAACCTATCAATTTCTGATAAAGAATCATCGGCTTTGCTGGTTTGTTCAACCGTTTGGCTAGAGATATTTTGGCTAATTTTTACCGCAGCAACGGCTTCTTGAGCTCCGGACTGTAATTTTTGGATCATTTGCTGAATTTCATTAGTGCTTTGCTCAGTTCTGTTGGCAAGAGTGCGAACTTCATCGGCAACAACGGCAAAACCTCTACCTTGTTCTCCTGCTCTGGCCGCTTCTATCGCGGCATTTAGCGCTAGTAAATTGGTTTGTTCAGCAATACCTCTAATCACATCAAGTACTGAGCCAATATTGTCACTTTCAGCCGCAAGGCTAGCAATAACCTGTGAGACTTCATCAATGTTACTTGATAAAGACTGCATTTGATTAATGGTATTGGAAATAATCTCTTTTCCGGCGGTGGTATTAACCCTAGCGTCGTTAGCGGCCTGCTCAGCAGAATTAGCATTATTACTAACATCACGAATTTGTGAGGTCATTTGTTCCATCGCGGTAGCAACTTGCACGGTAATATCATTTTGATTTTGCGTAAGCGACTGAGCACTTTGGCTGGCATTAGCAACAGATTCAGCATGTTCTAATACTTGATTAGCGTTAGTAGCAACATCGGTTAAAGAGTTGCGCATTTTCTGGGTGAATTGATTAAAGTAATGGGCAAGGCGTGATATTTCATCACGACCATTATGATCCAATGTTTTCGTTAAGTCACCTTCGCCTTGGGCAATATCTTTCATTAAGTTAGAAGCTTCATGCGTAGGAATAATAATGCTTCTACCAATAATATAGCCGACAAGAGTGATAATAAATGTGATAAGAACAGCATAACCAAGTAATGTATTACGCTGAATAGAAAAAGTGGCATCAATATCATCAATATATGTCCCTGAGCCGATGATCCACTGCCAAGGCGTAAAGCCTTTTACAAAAGATATTTTATCTACTGGCTCAGCTACACCGGGTTTTGGCCACTGATAAGGCACAAAACCTTGGCCTTTAGCGCGAGCAATGTTAGCCATATTTAGAATAAAAGGTATGCCATTAGGATCTTTAATATTGGCAACATTTGTGCCATTGAGTTTAGGCTTAATAGGGTGCATGAGCATGGTGGGGGTAAAATCAGTGACCCAAAAATAATTGCTCTGGTCGTATCTAAGCGCTTTTAGTACCGCAAGTGCTTGTTTTTTAGCTTGATTTTCGTCAAGTGAGCCTTGAATTTGTAACTGATGGAAATGTTCGACAATACCGAAAACAGCTTCTACCACTTGCTGATTGGCATTGTGCTTTTGTTGCAGTAGTGATTGGTAAGCTTTTGATAAACTAATTGAGCTTAGTATAACCAGCCCAATAAGCATTAAAATAACAAAGAGTATAAAACGCTGTTGAATAGTATATTTACGCAAAAAAGCCATAATAATCCTTTAAAAATAACATTGATACGAGTTCAGTCTAGCCTAATTTTTTACAAAAAGAGAGCGTTAACGGCTTAAATATTATGAAAAATGATCAGACTCGTTATTCTCTTGATTGTTATGACAGCGGCTATCACTAGGAATAATTATTTTAAAGATTTTGCCTGTTTAGTTATTAATTCTATGCTGCCTTTAAGTCGTTGCGTAACCAGATTGTAAACAATATGTGCGCCTAAGCCTGAGCCACCTTCGCCTCTTTTAGTGGTGTAAAAAGGTTCAAATAAGCGAGCTTGGCTTTCTTCATCCAAAGAACAACCATCGTCACCATAGATGAGTGTGATCGTATTCTCATGTTGTTGTGCGCTTCTTTTTCGGCTTTAAGTCGCTGCTCCATTTCATTTTCTAACTGTGTAATTGTTGCTAGCTGTTGTTTCGCATGGTTTTCCAGTAATTCACGCTTTTGTTGATGAAAGTTAACTTGTTTGAATAATTCTTTTGGTGATAGCTGCAGTTGCGCCAAAAAGTACGAAAAATAAGAGGCTAGCTGTGCTTGTTCTTCATCGGTAATCATCGCAACTAAATTAAAGGCACGATAAGCTGAGGCCATTCCTATGACACCTGCTAAGGCATTCAGTGCTGAATTTTTTAAGACTGATAATTCAGCAATATTTATTTTATCTTTATTGACTATCTCTGCTTTTTTTAAACAAAATATCAGCTTTTCTTCGGCCATTTTATTGGGCATATATTGTAGAAATAGCGTGCTAATGAGTACTGATTTTTGTTTCGTGTCAATGATTGCAGGGCCAGCTTGGGCGCATGATTCACCTTGTAAAATATTTTGTGTATCAACAAATTGGTGAGCAATCTTGTGTTCTTCACCCGACATATTGGTTAATGGTGCTGCTTGAGCAATAGCAAAAAAATTCTCAGGGTTAAACCAATAAAAAAAACCTGTTTTTTGTTCTAAAATAGGCCAGTCTAACCAGCCACTACGTACAACTGAAGGCAGTAATGAACTGTAAAACCACAGGCTAGCACCGGCGATTAAACCTGCTATAGCACCAGTTAAATTACCAGTACGCCAAATTAAACCACCAATTAAAGCGGGAGAAAATTGTGCACAAGCAATAAAGCTTATGGTGGCAATTTTAATGATTAACTCTGAATCACCAATCGCTCGGTAATAAAATAACGCCGTGCGCGACTTAAACACATATTACATGCTCAAGTTGTAGCGGCTTATTATTTAGCTTAACGTTAGCAAG
>JABSOW010000061.1 GCA_013215465.1 Colwellia sp.
ATCTCCTAGATTAAGTGAAGAGATAATGTATATGGGATCAAGCGTTAGAGGCAGGTGTCGTTAGCTATACGCTTACCTAAAAACAGGTCAAAATCTATTGATGTTAACGTCCGGTTTCGTATTGATAGCGCACCTAATTTTGAGTAACTTCGGCTAATAGATTTGGTCTTCTCAGTGCGCTTTGCTGTCGTTAGCTACTGGTTGTTCTTTAGGTCAACTGATAGCCATAAGCGGACGTTAGCTTTTGTGAAGTCATGAACATATTAGGGAAAATTTTAACCGAAATTTACTGCTCGTTTATGGGGCAAGATCATTAGCTGCTGATTATTCTTTGGGTCAACAAATAGCCATAAGCTGATATTAGGTTTTGGGTTACAAATTGAACCCACAGCCTAAAGCGGTCATTAAGCTTTTGTGAAACCACAATCATAATTAGAGTATTAATAGCCAAAACTTTCTGATCGTTTGTGGGGCTGCTTTAAGCTCACAGCTGACTTTAGCGCTCGGTCAGTGACGGCCAATGTAATCATAATTTAAATTTCGTTTTGTGCCCCAAACCGCCATAAAATAATTATATTTATGTCCGCTGTATGATCGGAAAATTGACGTCTGATATTTAGAGAGACATATTTCGTTTAGAGAGCGCACTAAGTGAGAATGTTGTAAACTTAAACGGCTAAGTGACACCATTGAATTGGATGGTCAAGGTAAATGTAACTAAATGGTAGGGTTGAATGATATTTTCCACGAGTATCTACGTAACTTTGTGGTTATCAAATATGACAACCATACCTATCTTGTTATCATATTTGATAACCTATTGTGACATAGCTAATTTGGCCAAACGTTAAAGATATCAATAAAAATAATATATGTGCCCCATAGCGAGTTAGCGCTGGGATAGCTATGTCAGCTTTCTGATCAGGAAGTTGACCTTCGTATTCAAAGAAGCTTAATGTCTTCACTACGCACAAAATGATAATCTCAGAGAAGCTTGCTCACGACAGTTCTGGTGCTCACAGTTGCCGTTACCTCCATGCATTTTTATGTCCATTTGGTGGCATAAATTGTCCTTTGAAACTAGCAATATAGTCATAATTTCCTTATAAAATCTTATATATACATGAAAATATAAATTACACAGGCTTACTTTAAACCCTGAGTATTTCTATTAGACTAATTAATAATGAGTGCGTTTGTTGAGTTTACCCTACAGGATTAAATTTCAAAATAAACTGGAACCCACACTTTAATTGATGGTCCCACTTCAAAACATGCTCATAAAACACTATACTGTATAGACGTACAGCTACCTTGGTTTTTTATGAAAGTCATACCCGTTTATATTGAAGCAGGGATATCAGGTTTTGAATCACCCGCAGCAGAATATAGAGAACTAAATCTATCACTAGAAGAGCTACTCCTTCAGCACCCAAATGCGACTTTTTTCGGTCTAGCTAATGGACGGTCAATGGAAGGAATAGGAATTTTTAATGGCGATGTCCTTGTTGTTGATAGAGTGGAGCCTGTTAGTAATGGCTCTGTGATTGTGGCAAACTTTAATGGCTGCTTTGTCTGCAAAATCATTGATACCGATAATGCCTTATTGCTATCCGCCTCTGACAAACACAAACCAATTAAAATAACAGAAAGCGATGACTTCCAAATAGAAGGGGTGGTAAATGTATCCTTTAGATTGCATAAAAAACTACCCGTCCTGCTGTCATGTTTGGGTTAGTTGACGCCGTTTCATTCTATGCTCGTGCGGAAAAGGTCTTTGACCCAACCATTCGGCATAAACCCGTTGTCGTCTTAACGAATAATGACGGCTGTATTTGTGCTGTTTGTCCTATTGCGCGTCAATTAGGCGTACCTAAATTTGTGCCTTATTTTAAGATTAAGCCATTCTTAGAAAAACATAATGTCGTTGTTCGCTCTTCAAATTATGAGTTATATGCTGACTTGAGCGAAAGAATGATGAACGTTATTGCACGATACTCTGATAACCATTATGTCTATTCTATTGATGAATCGTTCTTACATTTCAAGAACTTTAGCTGTGTTGATAGCTGGCACGAATACGGCCATGTAATACGAAAGGCCGTTTGGCGAGAAACACGATTACCCGTTGGCGTAGGTTTCGGCGCAACCTTAACATTAGCCAAAGCAGCTAATCATGCCTCTAAAAAACTGTCAGGTTTTGATGGTGTTGCTGTAATAGATGATAAAGCCTCTCGTAAAGAAATCCTCTCTAGAATGTCGCTCACTGAGGTTTGGGGTATTGGCACTAAGTTGGGTAAACGGCTAAGTATATTAGGGCTTAAAAATGGCTGGGATTTAGCGAATCAATCACCTAAAGCAATGCGAGGTCAGTTCGGTGTCGTCGTTGAACGTACGGTGAATGAACTGAACGGCATGCAGTGCTTAAATTGGGATGAAATAGGGCAAGACAAACAGGAGATATTTTCGACACGTAGTTTCGGACAACGAGTAACCGACGGTCATGCGCTTAAAGCGGCACTATCAAGTCACGCCAGTATTGTTGGGGCAAAAGTTAGAAGGCAAGGCTCTTTAATTAAACGATTAGTTATTTTTGCATCAAGTTCACCACATGATGACAGTTACTATAAAAAATCGGTCATTTATGAATTCCCCATTGCGACTGACAATACCTTAAAGCTCGTAGGTGCAATTTCTTATGTATTTGATAGTATTTATAGGCAAGGTATTAGCTTTTATCGCTGCGGGGTCGGTGGTATGGAACTGGAGAATAGTCAATTTCAGCAACAAGATATGTTTAGTCTTAGTGTGAATAACCCGCCTTTAATGAAATGTTATGACCAAATAAATCATCGTTATGGAAGAGGCGCTGTTGAAGTGGCAGTAGCTGAAAAAAATGAAAAGTGGGCCATGAGACGAAACTTCTTATCACCTCGTTCTACGAGTAACTGGTCAGAAATCCCTAAGATAAACTGTTGAGGTTAATATGTGTGGTCGATTTAATGTAAACAAAGCAATTTCACCTGTCGTGAGTGAGTTATTTAATACGCACTTCAATACAGAAACGAATGCTAACTTAAGTCCTAGCCAATCAGTTGCCACGTTAGTAAATAGCAACTCAACGTATCATCAAGTCAATGCGCTATGGGGAATAAAACCCTCATGGTCAAAAAAACTTATTATTAATGCCCAAGCTGAAACGGTTGCTATCAAACCCACATTCAGACAAGCCTTTCAACATCAACGCTGTTTAATTCCATGTAACGGTTGGTTTGAATGGCGAACAGAAGATGGTAAAAAAGTTAAGTACCTGTTTGAGCATACCGACAACCTACCTTTGTTTATGGCAGGCATATTGTTTCAACATGAGTTTACGGAATTAGTCACGTTAACGACAAAGCCTAACCTTAAGTGTGGTCAATACCATAAGCGAATGCCTGTACTTATTGCTAGTGAAGATAAAGACTACTGGTTTCAATCTTCGCCTAAAGACGTCGAACCATTACTACTGCATGTGAACGATGAAATGATTCATGTTGAACGTACTGATTAAGTTTCGATTATCAAAGGCATGTTATAGATATAGTTCGAAAAAACAGGCCCTTTTGGTTGTGATACACAGGCAAGTTACTACCACAATATAGTCTTTTACACCTGATTCAAAATTTAACCTATTGGGCATAAAGTCATCGTCATATAATGGCTTTTATTCAAAAAAACTGTTCCAATATTTTTTATCATAACCACAGATTAAGTCAGCAAGATTGTGTACCTCATTACCCTCAGTTGAATTTAGTTGTGCGTTCCAAAGTTCTTCGACCCGCTGTAACGCAAGGGTTAACTCATTCCTATCCGAGATATTGTTTTTCGATAATATCTCTATTATTGACAGCTTTAAGTTACTTCGTTTTACTGCTTTCATTACTCCCTCTAGCACCTCTTTTTTTCTGATGCCATCTGTTTTCCCAAAACTGCTCTGAAACACCTGTTACCTCAGCAAGCTTATTGATAAGGGGTTGAGTAATTGTTAATTCATCTTCTCTGAACAGATGAAATTCTTTTGCTGTTAACCCTAGTTTTTCTTGGACATCTTTATCGGTGAGTTGATTAGTTCTTTGCCAACGAATAAACAAACTAGAGAAGTAAATGCTTCGTACGTTTAGTTCAACTTGTGTTAAATTTTCATTTGATTTAAGTGCGTAGCAATAAATACTACGACCTTGACCAATGCGAAGTGACTTTTCGCTGGGTTTTATATACAGTTCTTCCAGGGTAATCATTTCTTGTACACACTTCTTTATCTCTAGCGCATATAGCTCGATAGGCCCACAATTAATATTGGCCAAGCCACCATTAACGATAATATATAATTGGCTTTCATCTTTTGAATCGACACCAACATGTAGCCAATCAGGATGGTTGGCTCGTCTTAAACGAGCCTTAAACTTTTCAACAGTAAGCATAATTACCTCAATTCACTTAGCCCTAAAGCAATGGATTCTTGCTGAAAACGACCAGATATATTGATCACTCTTTCATAAGCACTCGTCAAAAAATGCTCTTCTAATACTTCATTATTTTCGGAAAATATAGGCTGTTCAACGACATTATCAAACCCATTTAAATCAATCTCTATTTGAGGCTTCCTTGCTCTTGTCTTGTCAAAAACCACAGTACTTAAATCGTTATCTTCAACTTCATCTTGAACCACAGTTTTCATTTTTTCAAACTTAACCACATCGGCTTCAAACGGAACATCTTGTTTAACACGGTATGCATACTCTAAAAGCTTAGGCTCTGCCGGCATGTACATAATAGCCTCCTGATTTTTTGAATCAGTCATTCTCAGTATTCGACCTAAAATCTGTCTAAAATGCATTTCAGTTTTTATATTGGTGAGGTGGCAACAAACCTGCAAACGAGGAATATTGGTTCCTTCACTGATCATACCTACCGAAATAATCCACTTAGTTTTGGCATGCCTAAATTGTTGAATGATACTTGTTGGATCACTTTCCTTGTAGGTTACAACAACGGTTTCTTCGTTAAACCAGGTTTTCATTAACATTGATATTTGTCGTGCATGCTCAACAGATGAGGCAACAATTAATCCTGCGGCATCCAAGTTTTTTGTTCTAATTGAATTTAACTTTTTTTGTGCTGAAGAAATTACGTATTTAATTACCGCTTCATTTTCAATAATCTCCTGATAAGGAATTACCGATCCCGTTAATAATGATTTAAAGCTATTGAATGTTTTTGTCTCAAGATCATCTACAACCGAAATATTATTATTATCAATTGCAATTATCTGCGGAACACGACAAACATCATCTGTAATGGCCTCAGAAAGCCCATAGACATAATCACATGATATTTTTCCACTAGGGTGTATATAGTTTGAAAGCACGATAGGAGCAGCATCTGAGCGCCAAGGAGTACCCGTTAACGCTAATGTAAATTTAGCCTGATATTGAATATTCAGTATTATTTTTTCGCCCCATGTATTGGCATTATCAATATTCGACCCCGCACAATGGTGGATCTCGTCAAAAATGACAAAAACGCGATTTTTCTCAAATAATTGCCAAAAATTAGCATCAAGATATTGTAGGTTTTGATAGGTGAGAGATCTTCCTCGTGCCCCCATAAGCCCGTCAAAACGCTCTTTTATTTTCAATTGTAAGCTCTCAGTAAAATCTTGGGCAACAATGGAAGAAGGCGAAAAGCAAAGGATTAGGTCGACAAGATTACTTTTTAACAACTGATCAGCCAACGCTGATGCCATCATGGTTTTACCTGCGCCAGGTGTCGCTAAGGCTAAAAAATGGTTAGTGCCTTTCTGGTATTGTGCAAAAGCTAAATTAATACACTCAGCTTGCCATTGTCTTAGTTTCATATTTTATTTAGTGGTTCACCTTGCTTAAGTAAGCCTTCAATAGCCCTGATCTTCCCTAATATTCTCGTATTGTTATCTCTAGCTTTATTGTATTGTGGCTGTAATTCATCAACTAACTCCGGAAATTCTGAATAAAGCTCTTTGTATGCTTCAGACTCACCTATATTCAATAGCATTTCTGCTTTGTAGGTATTTAACTTACCAAGCAATTGTTCCTTTATTTTATCGATATTATTAATTATTTTGGTAGGTTCACGTTCAGTTTTCAACCTGATTGCTTTAACATCAAAAAGGACTGTTTTACTAAAACGAGTAAATCCTTTTTTCTTCGGAACAATCTTAGTAAGCCAACCTTTTTTGACTAGCTTTAAAAGTTCAGCGTATATTTTTCTTCTAATGCTTGCAGGCTCTAATGATGGGTCGTTTTTTAAAACCAAATAAGTTGATCGAACATCATTCGTTGTAAAGTGATTAAAAGTATTAATAACGATGATTTGAGCTACAAGAGGGTCTAATTTCAAAGTGAATCCTAAGCTACTTTTACAATGAGTATTACCTGAGGTAATACGTATAATAAGTTTTACCTTCAACCAACTAATTATGTAGCTTAGTTATTAACTTTTCCGTGTATTATTTAAAGGCTTTCCTTTCTTTTTAATGCAATAACGTTACTAAAAATCAACGAATTGCTCTGTATACGGAGCAATTCTAGGCTTTTTATTTGTGACAATCAAGCTCCGATAGCAGAGCAAGTGATGTTATGAATATAATTGGAAAAAACGTAAGGCTCATTCGTGAAAAAAAAGGATGGACCCAAGAACAATTAGCTGCAAAATGTAACTTAATTGATTGGGGAATTAGTCGTAGTACGCTAGCTAAAATAGAATCAAATGTAAGAGGCGTTACTGATATCGAAGTGAATTACCTCGCAATAGCACTTGATATAAAAATAGAAACACTATTTTTATATCAAGAAAAAACATGATTCATACAGTATTTAAAAACGTATGCCTTGATGCTGAACAACAAGAAATATACCTTTGTTATCTAATTTGGCTCATCAAAAAGTTGTAGAAATAGACATAAAATAACAAATGCAATAGAGTTTAAAAAATCTATTGCTGCAACATTACCGTGAGAGTTCAAAAGGGGGTTATTGATGTTTTTTATGGGATGTATCTAGAGCCTGATTTTATTTCTGATACTTGGTATATAAGTCTATGAAGTAATAAAGTGTCAGACTGAAACTACTAACGGCAGCTCCTACCACATAGGCTCTGCCTTAATAGCTAGGTATCTGTCTTTTTCAGGTTAATTAATCTAGTCTTCAAACCTCGAAGACTCAGGAATAATACATTACAGAAGTAGCCTGCGCCATCAAAACCAGCTGTAATTTTATCTCCATTTATTTGAATATGATCTTATCAATACTCGAATTTGATTAGCGCACAATATGTGACTACCAATCACTAAATGAGATTGGTATATAATGGACCACTAATGCAAAAGTTAACAACACAAGGGTGAGTACAATTATCACTTATGGTTATAGTTATACAGATAATAATTTATAGTTGCTACCAAGATATGGGGCGCAAATAGCCATAGGTTTTATGACAACTTGGTTAAGGTTTTTAGATATCAGCCACACAACAAAACCTATCAATAGCTCATCACCAGCGGCTGATGTCTAAAAGGCCCACAAAGTGGAAACCGCGGGGATCAAATTCGGTGCTATGGGGATTGCTTAATTGTCTTTGGGTTTTCGAGGATGAAATATGGTGGAGAATTTTTATCGTTACTCTGTAACAGCGTTACTGCGTTTTTCATCATGATACTTTTCTCTGACATCACTTTATTGTAGTGAATATTCGACAATAATGAGCAAACAAACCATAACTATCCCTTATCTCCATTATTGATAATTTAGCCTTACTCATCTGTCACACCTAATTTAGCTGTTTAGGCGGTGCTCGCGGTAAATATAAATGTAAGCGTATAGCTAACGACACCTGCCTCTAACGCTTGATCCCATATACATTATCTCTTCACTTAATCTAGGAGA
>JABSOW010000062.1 GCA_013215465.1 Colwellia sp.
GGCATAGACCAAATAAAACCATCTCTTCAAAAAATTGAAAATTGCATGTGCCTATAAATTCGTGGGGATCTCTCAGGCTCTGACCCCCTTTATGTGAACTTAAAACGGCTCTGACCCCCTTTATGTGTTTTAGTGCGTTGACAACCAAGCACTAAATGCTAAATGACATGGTTTAGCTCCCTATTCGCCATAATTTTGAGCAATAGTGCGTAATTCTTTTAAGGCTGCTTTAGCATCTACGCCTCTACTTTCAACGCTTTTAACCCATTCTTCATCTAAGCCTTTACTGTATTGCTTAAACTCTTCACTTAGTTGCTTACTATCAATAACGTTAACGCCTTTACTTTTAGCAAAAGCTAAGCCGATAGCATCGCCTTTATCCCAAATGCTACCTGCCATGGCTGAAAGTTTTTCACCTGATACGCTCATGATAGCGTCACGGTCTTTTTTAGGTAAGTTAGCTAAAAAGTCAGGGTTGATGAAAATGGAAAAACTACCTAAATACATGCCACCCGGTACCACTAATACGTTAGGTGCTACTTCATATAAACGTAATGACTTTTGAGAATCCATTGGGTTAAATACACCGTCAATGACACCTTGTTGTAACATTTCATATATTTTTGAGCCAGGTGCCGCGATTGGTGTTATGCCAAAGCGTTTCCCTAAAGCACCTTGAATACCACCACCGATGCGTATTTTTTTACCTTTCAAATCAGCTAAGCTAGTCATTGGTTTGATGGTATGTACATAACCTGGGCCATGAGTAAATAAGCCCGCTAAAGTTAATCCTTCAAATTCACCCGCTTCTTTGAAGTATTTTTCTTGTACACGCCAAAGGGCAACTGAGGCCGCTTCAGCATTGACACCCAGACCCGGTTGTTCAACAATTAATGGCAGTTTAAAACGCCCGGGGACGTAACCGTGATAACTATAGCTCGCATCAACCACACCATCTTCTACTAAGTCAAACATGCTTTTGGGGTGACCCATGCCGTGTTCTATTTTTATTTTTACTCGACCTTCGGTGGCTTCTTCAATCCACTTACCCCAGGTTGGCCAAATTTCAGCGTTCATTATATGTCCTGGTGGCAACCAAGTGGCAATACGTAACACAGTTTCAGCAACAGCCGATGCTGATAATGCCAAACACAAACCTAATGCGGCCGTTACTTTTATTAAAGATGTTTTATTCATAGTGTATGCTCCTAAGCTAAATATTTTATTTTTATTTTTTGTATCGTTACTTTCTTATTGTATTGATTGATAATGGTCTTCTGGTTTTCCCTCCTGAAAATTAAGTGAATAAAGAATATTTCATGATTAACCCATACGGGTCTTAGTTGCTGTCTCGATATTTTTCTTTTCCACAGCGCCTCTCTCAATACGTAACAGCCCAAGAACGAATATAGCGCCAATTACCATGATAGCGGCAGATAGGTAGAGCCCAAGGTTATAGTTGCCAAAAGCTTCCGCAAGATATCCTGTACAAACGGGTGCGATGATCTGCGCGGCACCAAAAGCCAAGGTCATTGTTCCCATGAACTTAGCTGGGTTGCTTGGATAGAACTTACCCGCCATCGTCAATACTAGGCTGACACATGCGATAAAAGTGCCACCAAACAGCAACGCACTTAATATAACCACCGGTAAAGTGTCATTTATTGCTGGGAGAATAATCCCTACCGCCTGCAAGATATATGCGGCTAACAATGCTTTAAGATAGCCGACATTTCGCGCAATTCGGTCCCATATGAGCGCTGCTGGGGTCGCCGCTAAGCCAATTAATATAAAAGCAAAGCCTCCTTGTCCTTGCAGGCCTTCAACACCCTCGACAATATCCACAATAAAGGTAGAGCTGACAACATAGCCATAGCCGGCACAAAAATAGGCCAACATCATCAGCGATGTGAAGTTTTTACTTGGAGGGTTATCTTTAGCGGTACCCCTCGCTTGGCCATCTACAGAAGGGTGCGGCATCCATAACCATGCTGGAATAGCGAATATTGCCGCCATAACAGCTAAGGCTAGCCACTGTTGCTGCCAGTTGGCTGACATAGTCAGCATAACTTCTACCAATAACGAGGTAACAATAATGCTCAGCCCGACACCGGAGAAGTGGATGCCTAGCTCTGCACGGTGATTATTATTAACTAGCCATTTTAAGATCAGGCCAGAGGCAATGATCATGCCTCCTGAGGCACAGGTTCCGGCAATAAATCGTAATACCGCCCAGGTAATCATATCGGTAGTTATCACCATGGCTGCACAGGTGATAATACTCAATATAAGATAAACTCGGTGCAAGTAGTATTTGTGGTTTAGGTTGTGTAGGCTGGCAGCAAGCAATACGCCTAACATGTAGCCCATATAGTTGGTAGTAGCTAACCAACCTCCACCGGATTCAGTCAGCCCTGCGTTGTCCTGCATTATCGGTAATAACAGGCTATAGGAGAAACGAGCCACACCAACAGTCACCATTAAACTACAGATGCCGGAAAAATATACCCGGCTTTTTGTTAACTTCGTTAACATGCTCATCACCTTGTTATTGAAAGATCATGAACAAACATTACTCTGTTCTGTTAATCTTAATAATTGAATTATTTAGAATTAAAGCTTCTGATTAACAGAACTATATGGAAGTTTTTACAGTGAAGAGCTTTACAGCTGTAGCAAACGGATTAATTAAGGTGGCATTAAAGCCGCTGCTGATAAACGGCACACGGTGCAGTCCAACATCAGCAACCGAATCAAAAACGCGAGAGATAGTTATACCAATTGAAGTAATGAATTGATTATTCCTTACTTCAATTGGTATTAGATACAAAGCGGTTTAATTTACTTGCTCAGAAGTTACAGTTAACACGAGCGGTCAACAATACGTTTTTACGCAGGCTGGCAACAAAGGTGACTCTCCCCCCCTTGCGCAAAGGATTAGCTTTTTTAAAAATGGCGTCTACGCATATTTTACTTCACCCCTCTTTTTTGTCAATCTAACCTATACTAGTTGTTACTCTTTCGTTTGATATGTAAACCTCACAGAAAGGAAAAATCACTCATGTTAACTAATAGATTTTGGTTACTTTACTTCTTTACTTTAGTCTTATTATTGGGTTGTGGAGGCGGTGGTGGCTCTACGCCTCCTTCTCCGCCAGCCCCTGAACTTATGACAGTCGTCACTTCCCTTACTGCTAATGAAGTTATTACGGCAGGTGCTGAAACGGCTAGTGCCACGGCAACACTTATTTTAAATCTTGATGATAATAGCTTAGCCGGCACGATGGTACTTGATGGTATTGTGGCTGATTCAATTACTTTAAATCAGGGCTATGCCGGTGACATTGGTGATGTTTTACTAAGTTTTGTTGAAGACAATGCTACTTCATGGTCTTTGCCTGGCGATACTTTACAACCAAGTGAAATGTTGACAATGCTCAACAAAGGCGAACTTTACCTTAAGGTAAATAATGACATGTCTGGCTCACTTCGAGGGCAAATGATCATTGGCAATATTCAACTCATCTTTACTTCATTATCAGGCGAGCAAGCGGTGCCTATGGTTACCAGTATGGCGAGTGCTAAGGCTGCTATTACATTAAACCCAGATGATGGCGCTATTGTTGCACATTTAAATACCACAAATGTTAGTGATGCAACTGCAAGTCATATACATCAAGCTTTGGCTGGCTTAACAGGAGGAGTAATTATTTCATTACAGCAAGATAGTAATAATAGTAACCATTGGTTAACGATGGCAGCTAGCCTTGATAGTATGCAAATGGTGAATTTTAATCGTGGTGAATTATATTTAAATTTACATACCAGCACGGTACCCGCTGGAGAACTACGGGGTCAGATAGTCCCCAGCGGCGTAGATGTGTTGTTTACGTCACTCAATGGTAGTGAAGTAGTACCTCCAATTGTTACGACTAATTCTGGTACTTTGGCAATGACCATCCAAATTGCCAGTAAAGTTATTGATATGCATGTCAATCTTTTAGGATTAACCGATACGACTAGCGTTACTGTTAATCAAGCCCCTATGGGGCAAAATGGTCCAGTAGCACTAACATTAATGCCTGACAGCACTAATGACATGCATTGGTTTTTAGAAAATATCACCTTAACCGATGGTCAATATACCGCTTTATTTAATCAGGGGCTTTATCTGAACGTTGCTAGCTCAATGGCAATGAACGGAGAACTTCGTGGTCAACTGAAACCAAAAATGTCTGCCGCTGTTGGTGATGGTACTTTTGTTATGACCATGTTTACCCCAGAAAATGGCGCAATGTTAACTGCTTTTCCTGCCAGCATTGAGATAATATTTAACCGAGCCTTGCTGTCAAGTTCAGTATCATTGGCTAGAGTCAGCCTGTTGGCTGCGGGCGGTGATGGCAGCTTTAATGAGGGCAATGAAGTAATACTATCGCCAGTTAATATCACGGTAAGTACTGATACTATGACCATTGACTTAAGTGGTGCTGACAATGGTGACGACGTTTATCAATTGACGCTTGATGGCAGTAGCACCACACCAATTACCGACACTAATGGTGTGGTACTTGATGGTGATAATGACGACAACGCGGGAGGAGACTTAGTCAGTACATTTACTGTTACCACGCCCGCGTCAGTAGTCACCCTAACCATGCTCAAAACTCAAATTTTCACGCCTAATTGTGCTCTTTCCGGTTGTCATACCGGGGCAAGTCCAGCCCAAGACATGAATTTATCCGCATCACAAATTTACACTAATATCGTCAATGTCAGTAGCGCTGAAGTACCCAGTTTAATGCGAGTAACACCTGGAGACCCAGATAACAGTTATTTAATACACAAAGTTGAAGGAACAGCCAGTGTCGGCGCTCGTATGCCGTTAGGGCAAGCAGCATTGACTAGTGCCGAAATTGACATGATTCGTCAATGGATATTAGACGGAGCGCAAGATAATTAATGATTAAACTAACGTTATTATTGGGCTTTGTTTTTAGTACAGCAGCCTTTGCTGAGCCTTATATAGCTATTCAAACAGGTTATCAATGTGGCATGTGCCATACCAATGCAACGGGAGGTGGTCAGCGCACCACTTTTGGTAATCAGTTTGCCTTACAGCAACTAACGGCGGGTTCAACATCAGCAACTAACTCTGCATGGACTGGCATGCTCAATGATGTCATTAGTGTTGGGGGGAATGCTAGGATGTCCGCCAGTCGATTTACCGTTGATGACAGAGAAGATAACGTTGATTTCAGTGTCGAGCGAGCATCATTATATTTAAATTTTAACCTATCTGAGCAGGTATCCTTCTATATTGATCAACAAGTGGCACCGTCAACGTCAGTGAATCGAGAGTTATGGGCACGCCTGAATCAAGATAATTGGTACCTAAAAGCGGGCAAATTATTCACCCCTTTCGGCTGGCGCATTGAAGATGATAGTGCCTTTATACGGCAGGTCACGGGCATTAATTTTAATAGCGGTGACTTAGGGGTTGAACTAGGTTTTAATGGCGACAATATAAACTTTCAATTGGCGGCCACCAATGGCAATGGTGGGGCTAGCGATATAGATGATACTAAGCAATTAACGGCTCGTTTCGTTTGGATTGAACCTGACTGGCGAGCTGGTGTTAGCCTTTACAATAATAATACCAAGCTAGGCGAACGCAACATGCATGGCATTTTTGCCGGCGCAAAACTATGGCTCATTAGTTGGCTGTTTGAGTACGATATTATTAAAGACACAGGCTTTGATAATATTGATGTAACACAAGACGTTGTGCTAATTGAGGCTAACATTTTATTAGGTCAAGGTCATAATCTAAAATTGACTTTAGAGCGCTTAATGTTGGCACAAGCAAATAGCGAGCGATGGAGTATTGTTTATGAATACTTCCCTATGGCATTTACTCAAATTCGAACGGGTTTTAGGTACCAAGATAGTGATAAGAACATTGAGACTGCTGATAGTAAGGAGTCTTTTGTCGAGCTACATATTTTCTTCTAATATCTAACTTCAACTTTGGGTTTTCTGCCCCTATTAATGACTTCTCTTTAATACATACAACCCTTAAAAATCAATTCATTAGGAACAAATATAAAGGTGCGTATAAGTTGTTTGTAGCGCATATGTAGCAATTAAGCATAAAGTGCTACATTCATTCATGGTTTGAAATTTCCAACTAATAAGCTGTTCGTTACTCATTGGCCATATCAAAGCTTATTATTATAAGCATACGTAAAATCACTTATAAATCAATATAATAACACCATAAATTATTCCAATGATCAACAAACCTTCACATTGCCTTAATTATTAGAACAATTACCTCCACTTTTATGTCCACTGTATTCAGGATAGCTGCCATTGGCAGTGCTTTCTATCTCCCTAACGCCCCTGAGTGAGTTAGGGAATTTTTTGCATTAGTCATTTGAATACATCCAAATTCGTATTGGGTTGTTATCCTTGAGCATAGACACCTCATCTTTAAGTAGATTTTGGTGCCCGTTAAGCAGAAGAACCCCCTTAATCTTAATGCATTACTTTGACCAGTAATGCATTAAGGCTCTATTGCGACTGACTTTGAAAGCTAACAAAGAAAAAGGAAAGTAAAGTAAAGCAATAAAAGTGCCTCACTATTTTTTCATTTGTATATTACGAGAAACAAAAGCTAAACCACTGAGTAATAATATGAAATAACCCAAGCTACCACCGCCTGATTTATTCTTGTCTACAATTGTTTCAGCTGCCGTTACCGTTACCTTCACTTGAGCATCTGAGCTTCCATCATGACCATCACTTATGGTGTAATCAATCAAATCAATACCGTCATAACCTAATAACGGCGTATAAGTTAAGGTATTGTTTTCAGTGATACTAACGACTCCGTGTTCCGCATCAGCGGTTAGAATGGTTAACGTATCTGCATCATCATCACTGTCATTCGCCAGCACATCAATGATAATAGTGCTACGGTCATCAGTGCTTACCTCATCATTTATCGCTTGCGGCACTTGATTTTCAATCACTTGAATTGTCACGGTTCCGTACGCTGTACCGCCATTGTTATCGTCAACACCAAAGTGAATAAGTGCTTCACCAAAGAAACTCTCTGCCGGTGTATAAACCAACTGCTCGCCTTCAATTAGCACC
>JABSOW010000063.1 GCA_013215465.1 Colwellia sp.
CAACGAGCCCATCCTAAGCGAGATTTAAAGGATGGACTCTATCAATTTGGGGTGATTTCACTGGTGGATATTTGAGTACTGTTCAAAAAACAGGCTTATGTACCTACATATGATATCTATTTAAGTCCTTTGTTTGTCGCTTTGTTAACGATGTTAATTGAGGACAAAGCCCTTCCTACAGTTGTCTACCCGGGTATGTTTTTATCCATTGCAGCGACGATAATTTTACAACTACAAAATAGAAAAGCGGATAGCTCCCTTAGACAAACATCAATAAACGATTAAGTGATACGGATAACAATGTATATGTCATTTAGCAAAATAATCGATTAGGAAATCAATAAACGTGCGTACTTTTTGTGATTGCTCTTTATGATAAGGGTAGATGGCGTAAAGTGCATGCGACTCTGCTTGCCATTCAGGAAACAACGTAACCAATTCACCCGATTTTAACTCTTCATCAACAAAAATATCAGGCGTAAGGGTAATACCCAGCCCTGCAATAACGGCCTGTTTTAGCGCTAAACCATTATTAACCATATAAGAACCTGGTGCTAAGTCGATTTTTTTCGTTTCGTTTTGCTTTTTAAATACCCATTGTCTGGGCGAGGACGACAAGCTGTAGATCAGGCAATTGTGTTGATTAAGTTCATCTATAGATGATAACTGCTCGGTTTGTTCAATATATTTAGGGGAAACACACAGAACACGTTTCATATCGAGCAGCTTTCGCGATTTAAGGCTAGAGTTTTGTAACACTCCTCCGCCACGAATGGCAACATCTAAGCCTTGTTCAACGAGATCTACGTAGTGATCATTCAATATCACTTCAATAGAAATTTCTGGATGTAATTGCATAAACTCACATATTGCAGGGTTTAATTGCAATATTCCCATCGACATTGGGACGCTGACTTTTATTAAGCCGCTGAGTTGGTGTGAAGATTCAATAATAGATAAATCTGCATGTGATAACTCATCCAATATAGTACGCACATGGTCATAATAACGTTGCCCATTTTCAGTAATATGCATTCTTCTGGTGGTGCGATTGATTAAGGAACTTTTAAGATAATCCTCTAATTCATTGATGTTTTTACTGATGGCAGCTTTTGATAAGCCCATATCTTCAGCCGCCGCTTTAAAACTACCTAACTCAATGACACGCCGAAAAACAGTTATAGCACGTAATTTGTCCATATTTTCCTCACAACAAAACAATAGTTTACTTATAGTAAATTATAATGTCACTGGAGTGGTGTTTATCCACTCATTTAAACCCTTTATATTAAGTTCAAGTGAAAACGTTTGTTAATACATCAAATACGAACAAATTAATGAGAGAGGTAAATTCTATGGCTATTTTAGATAAAGGGATATGGTATCCAAATAAAGACGTACAAGAATTAGCGCAAGAAGATAGCTTTCATCTTCCAAGAATAGCAGAAGCTGGTAGATATCATCTATATATGTCTTATGCATGTCCATTTGCGCACCGGCCTTATTTAGTTATTAATTTACTTGGTTTAGAACATGTTATTACTACATCATCAGTTGCAGCAAAACGCCATGAAGATGGTTGGTTATTTGATAATGAAAACCCAGATGAAATTAATGGCACTCATAGTTTGGTGGAATTATATCAAAAAGCTAATTCGAACTACTCTGGCAGAGTTACTGTGCCTGTGCTGTGGGATAATAAGAAAAACACCATTGTTGGTGATGATTCATCCTCTATGTCCATGGATTTAGCGGTAACTTGGTTGCCTCTAGCGAAGAATCCAATTGAACTTGTACCTGATAATCTAAAAAGTGAAATCACATCCCTAAATGATTGGCTGCACCAGCATATTAATAGAAAAGTCTATCATGTGGGATTTGCAACTAGCCAGTATTCATATGATGCAGCCAGTGAAGTGCTATTTGTGGCACTGGAGCAATTGAATACGAGGCTAGGAAAATATCGATACTTACACGGCGGTGAGGTCACTTTATCTGATTTGTTTCTGTTACCAACACTAGTACGTTTTGAAGCTATCTACGAAGTTCATTTTAAGGCAAATAAGAAGCAACTAAAATCTTTTGAGCACCTATACAGATATATGTTGGATTTAGTGGCTATTCCAAAAATCAGAGAAACCATTGATTTGGAATATATGAAGGTGCATTACTATTTTTCGCATAAGCATATCAACCCATATGGCATCATCCCTTCAGGTCCAGAGATATCTTGGTAAGTCCAAGAATATTATTAATATTTAAACTATTTTGTTATGAAAATCCCATGAAACATAAACTTAAAATAGATTTTTTTCACGATGTAATTTGCGGCTTGTGCTATGTGTTGTCACCACGATTGCCCTTACTCGCTAAAGAAATGGATTTAGATGTAAATCACCATGCTTTTGCATTACCCGCAAATAAAAACGAGATGATAGGAAAGTTTGCTGGTAATACTTCAACACCTTGAGCTGTGGCCATATCAATTAAAATACCTTGAGCAACAATTGGCGGGTTTTTTCAGCTCAGGTTCTAGTAAAACAATAAATCATTTAAGAAAACAAGGTTATCAAGTAACCGTCAAAAATCGTTATGGGGTAGAATTCAATCCTTTATTGAATAAAGCTGAAAGAGCAAGTTACTACCGAAATCCGTTTGATGAACATCAAATAAGAGCTTAAATAGACAAGTTAAATAAATAGCGATGTATTTTCAATTCAAACCTAAGTTATACTCTCTGGCATTCTTGATTCACATTAACCCCTCAATTTCATGCTCGAAGTATTACCTCCTGAATGGCTAAAACTATTATTATTAACGTCAATTACTATAGGTCTTTGGCTGACCTTAAACTTGTATTTTTACCGAACAGGAAATACTCAAGCAAATCGCTTATTAATGTTATTTGTAATCAGTCAACTCTTACCACCAATGAATGTTTATACTTTACTGACGTTTGATGGTTTTGACTGGTGCTGGATATTAACAACCAATTTAACCTGGCTTTATGGACCTTTTTTATTGGCTTTTATACAATCGCTTAGGAATAAATACTTCTCCACTAAGCAGTATTTACTGCATGCTTCCCCTTTTATTATATCGCTTTTATATCGCCTATTTAATTCAAGTTTTGCCGACGGAGGCATTCAAGCCCAAAATGAGCGTGATATACAAACAATATACATAGTTTTCGTGCCATTATTCATTCAGGTATTTAGCTATTTAAGTTTCTGCTTATGGTTAGTTATAAGCAAAAAAGAACAAATTGTTCGCTCGGTGCATGCTCATAAAACCTCAAGCTATTTTTGGTTGCTTTATTTAATTGCAGGCTTGTTTATCTTAATGCTCATTGATGTAACTCTTATCAGTCAATTACTCTGGTTTGAACCAATCACATCAAATGCATGGTACTCGCTAGTAGCATTTATTGCCATATACCTGCAAGGCATCGCCCTATTCGCCTTATGTAGGCCTAAGGTCTTTTATAATGACTGTTTAATGGTTTGTGAGAATATAATTGTTCAAGCGACAGGTAATGCCAAAAAATATCGTGAGCTTGATAAAGGCATAGCTGAGCAACTATCTGAACAATTAACGGCTTTGATGGATAAAGAAAAACCATATTTGATCAATGATTTATCACTAGAGTCACTTGCCGAAATGCTAAAGGTCAATCGACATCAACTTTCTGAGTTACTCAATGTACATCTTGATGCAAGGTTTTATGATTACATTAATCAATATCGAATCCAGCAGTCCATAGAATTCCTTAAAGATAAAAACTTTAATCGGTCAATTTTAGAAATCGCCTTTGAAGCTGGTTTTAATAACAAGAATAGCTTTTATCGATTATTTAAGGAACGTACTGGCATAACGCCCACTCAATTTAGAAAACAAACACTGACAAAAAATAGCTAGTTTTCATCATACGTAATACTAAAAATATTTCTGTTGTTAATGCTTTTATTTACTTTTATCACCATATATTTCGTCATTTTTTATCTAAAATGACGAATAAGTACTTCCGTATCGCCATAGTGCATCATCTCAAAACGTATAAACACTATGGAATGACAAGAAATGAATATAAAAGCATCATACTTAATCACCTTATTATTAACTACCTGCTTAAGCACGGTCAGTTTAATCGCTAATGCAAAAAAGGTAACAATTGAAATAAATAAAGATGAACGCCTGACGGTGGTATTTGTACAAGATAAAAACAATGGTGCAACAGCGCAACAACAATATTTAGAGGGGGTATTTTCACTAGCACAAAAAAATGACATCCGTGAATTAAAGGCTTTTTCCGTATTAAGAACGCTTGCTGGCACTAGCAAACCAGCAGCAATGGCATTTTATGCTTGGAAAAATGCAGATGCATCGCATAAAGTACGCAATAGTAAAAAATATAAGACAGAACTAGCCCCATTAAAAGCACTAGGCTGGAACGAACTATCCGCAGCAGATGTCGATTTCTCTGTGCAAACTCACTACAAGTTTGATAGTAATAAAACCTATACCTTTGCCGAAGTTTGGTTAAAAGACAGTGCTGCGTACGATAAATATTATCGAGGCACCGCAGCCTTACGAGAAAAAATGGGTGCAAAAATATTGTTCAAACTTAGCCCAAATGAATATAACAGCCTAACAAAAGGACCCTATTCACCTGACTTTATCATTTTAATTGAATGGCCAAACAAGCAAGCACCTGAACAATACGTTCAATCAGTAGACTTCAAACCTTATCAACCATTTATTGATGCAGGACTCGCTAAGCTTGGTTGGTATGAAATAGGTTTCCCTGCGTCCAATGCTGAAATTTATAACTAATAGCGCATTATAATTATAGACTCTACTGAAACAAACCTGATTCGAGCAAAGCTTGCTCGAATCAGGTTAACAACTGGAGTTGTTTCAATATAGGTAAGGTCAACTAAGTATCTCTAACCTATAGTGATTTCTATTAAATAAGCAGCGAACACTGTTTGAAAAAGTAAGGTTGATAATGTTGAAAATATATTTATTGAGTTGTATTTTAGTACTTTTCGGTTGCTCCTCTCGCAGCGCTGATATAGCTTTCGAACAAAACAGTCAGGCTCATATAAATTCGTATGTTGGCGGAGAGCGTATCGGCACTATAATTGTTAATGAGGTAGAACGTGAGTATATAACCTATTCAGCTCCCGCGAACGGAAATAACAATCCAGAGGTGCTAATTGTTGCCTTACATGGTTTTAATACAAATGCTCGGGCTATGATGACAGGAACAGGGTTCAACAAAGAAATTGATAAAAATAAAAATATGATGGTGGTTTATCCACAAGGCCTAAGCGGTTTTGTCGCTGGCATCAATCAAACCGGTACTCAATGGGATATTAACTGGGGCACTCATACTAATGATGTCGCTTTCATAAAGCAGCTGGTACACAAAATTCGTACCGACTATCAAATTAGTAAACCAAAACTATTTATAGTCGGTGAATCTAATGGAGCATGGATGACCTATTTGTTAGCGTGTGAAGCGGCAGAGGAGCTCGGTATCTCTGCAATGGCAACTGTGGGTGCGACCATTCCATTTACCGTGCAAGAAAATTGTCCATTAACGGCTAATATTCCTTTGTTACATATGCATGGTGACGCTGACAATACGGTTAGTTACCAGGGGATCCCAGGTTGGAATAACGCTGTTGAAGATAATATGAGCTACTTTGCCGATAAATATGGTTGCGAACCTATAGCTACCGAAACGGTATTGGCAGATGTCGATAAAACAGATAATACACGAGTGACTAAATACATTTATCACCATTGTCAGCAGGGCGCTGCGGTTGAATATTTTAGAATACATAATGGTGGCCATACATGGCCTAGTGCCAACGTTGAACAATCTGAACTCGGTTTAATCAGTTATGACATTAACGCAAATGAAGAAATAATGGCATTTTTCAAGCGTTTTTAGCGATTAATTTGTACTCCAATTAAAATAGAGTGTATGGATGATGTTGAGAACATACTTCACGTCTTACACTGATATTTGATATCGAGTCTACTGTTTGTTGTATTGTAACTAAGTTATATTGGCCACTACTTTGTCGGTTTATAAGGCACTTTGGGGGCGAAATGCCTTAGAAAAATTCTTCTAATGTCAGCTATCCTTGAAGATAGATGACATAAATTGGAGGTAATTGTTCCAATGATTTAGTCCGAAATATGGCTGTTTAGTGACCTTTGAACAGATGATTTAATCGATAATTATTTGTTTAGATGTAAGGGTCACTTTGTTAAGGTTTTTAGATATCAGCCACACAACAAAACCTATCAATAGCTCATCACCAGCGGCTGATGTCTAAAAGGCCC
>JABSOW010000064.1 GCA_013215465.1 Colwellia sp.
ACGTTTTGTCATTTCTGTTCTCCAGTTAAGCTTATTATGTCTTAACTGGGGTAGTCGAATCCATTAAACCACGTCAGTGTGATAATAACTCTATTCTTTCTTTTATTTGAGGCTGGTAAAACCTACTATATTTATATATATAAATAGTTAAGTTCTACCAGTGTAATGAAATTAGTAATGATTCCTTGAATCGCGCTCTAAGCGGATTTTTTTTCCTTTTTTCAAAACATCATTATGTTGAAGTAATAAGCAACCATGTTTTCGTAATTGTATTTTATTATTTTTATCACTTATAAATGGAGATATTGAACCATGATCAACACTTATATCTTTCATATATGAAAAGCCAGCATCTATTTTCTCCATTTTAAACTTTTTCTTTTTATCCCTATCATTTAGCCAAGAAAAATACAGCATTAATAAAGTTCTGAGTAGTCGTTGTTGCTGAATGTCGCTCTCGATCTGTTGCTTAGTTTTACCAACTGTGTTCAAAGGAAGCCATAATTTATAAACTCCAACATAATTCCCTCGTTTTGATTGAACTCCCTCGTTTTTACTCGGAATAAGTAGTAAATAGTTCGATTTACTTTTATCGTTACACTTATCACTAATAAAGCCATTTTCGATTGTAGCGGTAAGTTTTTTCTCTATGCTATTCATTAATTCAACATCATCAAAATGCTCTTCTTCATTATAAAAAACACCTTTTTCTTGAATATTACGAAAGGTATAACCGATTCCCAATTTTGATGCTGGAAACTTATGCGTTCCAAGTGAGTAACTCAGACCTATTGGTTTGTTATTTCTCAACTGGACATAACAACCGACCCCAACATAAGAAAGTTCATTCATAAATTTAGGTAAATCCAAACATTCAAACTTGCTTAACGTTCTATCAATTGAATTTCGTATTGACTGCTTTATTGTTTTTACATTGGCGTTGCTAATTGATTTTCCTGAGCCGTCGATGTATGGATTATGGTCATGTTCTAGATTAAACTTATCTTCTAGTGACTGTCTTATCAAAGCTGATTTAGCATAACTGTTACCTAATACTAAACGCTTGTATGGAGGTGAAATATTAATAGCACTCGCAATGATATGAACATGGTCATTATCAGTATCAGAATGCAATACCGATAACCAGTGATGATCAGTAAATCCGATTCTTTTCATATATTCTTTAACTAGCTTTTGCCATTCTCCTTTGGTTAATTTTTCCCCCTCACGTAAAGAAATAACGATGTGTTCAAGTGGCTTTTGAGTCCTTACATTTTTCTCTTCTAAATCATAAAACTCATCAATAAAGTGAGTTAAATCTAATTGTTCTCCAAACGTTTTTGCCACCTTTCCTTTAAGAATTTTATACATAGGATCAGGAAATGATAATGATTCACTACTACCTATATAATGAATGAATTTTTTAGTTAAACACTCATTTTTGCTAGGGTTATCACCTTTAGTTTTACCGAAAACATAATTCGTTAGCCTTCCCGCATCACCTCGGTTAACTTCTGATTTAGTAGGTATATGTTGAATGATCATTTAACTACCCTCGTATTTTTTGCTTGAACGAGTTCAGCCAATTCTTTCTCTGATAAGATTGCAAATGCTAAAGACTGGATTACCTTTTTATTGAAATTCCCTCGGAAAAAGTTACACCAGATAGATGAAGCATAATTCACTTTTCGAATAACAATTAAAGCATCATTAATTAGCTTAATAATTTCTTCATTATTATTTTGAATAGAGATTTCAGAGATATTTTCTAAAGTACTAACTAGTCGGTTTAGCACATTTATATTTTCACTCAAGTCAGATGCAACAACTTTATTGACTGGGGGAATAGAAATAGAAGAGTGAATTTGCGAATGCAAATCTGATAATAATAAATTTCTTATAAACTGACTGTATATCTCGTAGTTAGACAAATAAAATAATTCATCTAATTTTGACTTTTCTTTAAGAGATAAATAAGTAGCAACGCGTAATAAGCGCTTATCATTTTTGGGGACTATATTTTTTTTAGTCATAATCAATTACCTCGATTACGACAAGAACTGAAATTTATTTCCTAATTTTCATTTATCCATAAGAACTTGTCTTATTTTTATTAAAGTAGGAAGCGTGAGCTTCTTACAAACGTTAAATAACACTCAACCATTCAAGGTTGAAGGTTAGATTGACATACCCTGCTTAAATGTTTTCAGAGTATATTATTAATATAACAATTAACTGTACGTTTGTACAGTACATTATTGGGTTGTTTAGCCATTACAAGTTAAAATCAGTACATATCTATAAAAGCCTACGTTATCCTTTAAATAAAATAGATTTTCATTATATTTTTCAAGAGAATACTATATCGTTCTAGTATTTTTCAAACTAATATGTTTTGATAAAATATAATTGCTTTAATACCAAATAATCAGTACTTAAGGATAATAAATGATTAAGTGTTTTCTTTCTCATAGTTCACAGGACAAAGAGTCCTATGTCAGAAAAGTAGCTACAAAATTACGAAGAGAGATCCGAATTTTTGATGAAGAAACATTTGAGGCTGGAATGTCACCGTCAGAAGAAATTTTGAATGGTTTGGACACCACTTCCTTATTCGTAATATTTATATCTGACGCTGCCCTTTCTTCTGAATGGGTTCAACAAGAGTTAAAAATAGCCAAAGATAAGGTTGAAGAAGGATTAATTGACCGTATTTACCCAATCATAATAGATGAGAAAATCACCTTTACTGACAGTAGAATCCCATTATGGATGAAAAATGGATTCAACATTCAACATATTAAACAGCCAAAAGTTGCAGCGAGGAAAATCAACGCCCGCCTAAGAGAACTTTCATGGAAAACACACCCTACATTAAAAGAAAGAGAAAAAATATTTGTAGGAAGAAATGATCAGATAAGTAAGGTTGAACAAAGATTTGATGACTTTTCTAAAGTAATACCTACGGTTTTTATAGCTTCTGGCTTGACTTCTATAGGTCGAAAATCATTTATGAAGAATGCTCTAATCAAAGCAAATGCAATTAGAGAGTCATATGAATTCCCACTAATATCATTTGAACCTCATGATAGTATTGAGGATTTTATTTTAAAAACAGATGACTTAGGTTTAACGTCTGAAATTAATGTTAAAGATTTATTGACTACAAGCATCGAAGATAAAATTAAAATTGCCACGAAGCTAATTCTAGAAATAATCCAAGAGCAGGAAAGGATTATGATAGAGGATAGAGGAGCAATCATTCAACACGATGGCGAAATTGTAGATTGGTTTAACTCTATAATTGATAATATAAAGGATCAAGACTTCTTAACTTTCTGTATAGCAAGTAAATTTAGAGCTAACAGACGGGTGGCTATAAATAAACCTCAATATTATATGGAGGAAATCCCTGAATTAGATAAAACAGAAAGAAGTGGTTTACTTTATAGATATTCTAATTATAAAAAAATAGATATGGAAAGAGCCGATTTACTATTTTTTTCTAATTTACTGACAGGTTATCCCGAACAAGTAATATTTACAGTCGATACAATTTCAGAATCTAGTGTTTTTGAGGCAAAAAGAAATTCTCACTTTATTCAGGAGTATGCCACTGATAAAGCGAAAACAATAATAGACAATCTATCCAGTGATAAACACCAGCTTAATTTTTTATACTTCTTATCTAGATTCGAATTTATAAGCTATGAGTTTCTATTTGATTTAGTTTCGGAAGAGGAATATTACCCTATTTTAAATTCATTTTTACAACATTGTATTTGTGAAAGGCTAGGTTCTACTGGAGATTACATAAGAGTTAATGAAATCGTACGAGATTTTATAGCTAGGAGTATGTTTGGACTTGCCGATGAATTCTCTGAGCTATTAAGGCAACATGTTGTAGATTTCATGAAAAATTATTCTGATGAAAAGTCAGATATATCGGACTATATTTTTTCAATTCAAGAAGCTTTAAAGAGTGGTATTGAAATTGACCCTAGACTATTAGTACCTTCATATTTTGTGAAAACAATAAAATCTCTTTATGAGAGAGGAGGCAGCTCAAACTACAGAGAAGCTATAAAGCTTTCTGATCGCGTATTATTAAATGAAGACTATCTTCATGAAAAGATAATAAATCATATTAGATTTATTAAATGCCAAGCTTTAGCTCGACTTAGGGATGGTGATTTTTTTGCTGAAGTTAAAATGGTAAGTGAACCAGAAAGTTCATTTCTGCATGGCTTCTTTTTTAGAATTTCAGGTAATCAAGAAAGGGCTATAGCTAGCTACACAAGAGTTCTTAATAAAAAACCAAATGACTATAGGGCAAAAAGCGAATTAATTTTAGTTTATATGCAAAGTGATGAACATGACTTAGCATATGACTTAGCGAGAGACTTGTATAACAGGACCCCCAATAATCCAATAACTGCAAATAACTACTTAAGCTGTTTATTCCATAAAGATAAAAACACAGTCGATGTTAATATCGTAAATGATATATTGGAAAAATTGAAGGCCAATTTATCTGACCGATCTCAAGAAATGTATTGTTCTGCAAAAGCTAAAACTTTAGCTAAATTTGAAAATAAAGTAGATGAAGCATTTCAAATCATAGATGAAGGAATTAAGAAATATCCAAGGGTTAAATACCCGGTATTAACCTTATGTGATTTAGCATTTCAATATAGAAGAATTGATAAGTTCGAAGAAGCTATCAACATACTAGATGCAACAGAATCTAAAAATTCACAAACTTATTTATCTTACATCCGAAACAAGGCTATCTATTTAACTTTGATTGGGAAGCACTCGGAAGGAAGAAGTTTAGCCAGACAAGAATTGGCTGGAATAAGACATGAATCAATGGTGAAGTTCTATGAATTATTAAAACAGTTAGCTATATCAAATGGTAATTCGCGTTAGTAATATTATTAAAATAACCTAATTAACTTAAGGTTCAATTTAGAGCTGGATTAGAGTTAATTCTGTAATAGGCTTGGTTATACATATCAAAGTTTTACTTTCAGCTTTGATATGTTGTAACGAGGGATTGCCACAAATAATTGCTTCGTAAAAAAAAGTGATGATAAAATTGAGTTTAAAACAACTCGTTTTATAATAATATTGATACTCAATTTATTAATAGTTATAATTTAAAGCTCGTATTACCTCCACAATAATGTGGATCAACTTTAACCTGGTTCTACAAAATAATTTTGAAATAGCTTACATACTTTAAATAAAATCAAACACTTAATGAGCTTACCGAGCTTGTAGGCTTTTTGGACGGGGGTTCGATTCCCCCCCGCTCCACCAAATAAAGACCTTTTTAATCAACTAGTTATACCTAGTAATTTTTTGATTTGGCGATAAACAGACAATCGTTTATGAAAAAAAACCGCTTAATTGCGGTTTTTTTATGTCTGATATTTATTATACACACGCTTTTATTGACCTACCGCGCACTACTGACGCACTTTATAAACATTAGGAATGTTAACGGGAAAGCTATTAACAGGCATATAGTCAAAACCGTTAACGCAGGCTGTCTTTGTTAATGCTTAAAATGCTTAATGTCACGTACGCGTTATGCTTATTCAGCAATCGACAGCAATGGCCTCTTTAACACTGATTGTAATATTCACTTTGGCTTTCCTTATGTGTCAGATAGAGTTAAATTGTGTGGTTATGTGTGAAACAAGTACTTCTACACAAGGAGCTACAATAGTCGAAGTGCATTATCATTAGTTCGACTAACGCAACATATTTATAAGGTTTTTATACATGGATGAAGTAAGCGCTATATTGGAAAGGCTAAAAAAAACGACTCTAACCCTGAGGTATCCCCACGAAATATTGGCTAAAATCAATGAGTTAATCTTTAGGTTTAACTTCCACATTCAAAAAATTGA
>JABSOW010000065.1 GCA_013215465.1 Colwellia sp.
TACGTTTTGTCATTTCTGTTCTCCAGTTAAGCTTATTATGTCTTAACTGGGGTAGTCGAATCCATTAAACCACGTCATATCGAATGAAATTTAAATTTTTAAATGAAGTTTTAGTGGGTTTTGTTTTTGCTATAACTTGATATGTATTATTATTATTATTAAGCTTGGAAAAACTTTACGATAAGGCATTTTAAAAATGAGAATAGGTGGCTTAGTTCACATTCAGCCCGAACGACACAATGACAAAAACTATCATCAAAAAAACATATATTTCAATCTATGGAGAACGTCCGCTATCAGGAGACTGTTACCCTATCTCAGTTGAAAGCACATAACGCCATAGATTTTATAGCAACTTGGTGCCTTGAGTTCAAGCTCATTTCTGCCGTTGACACATAAAAAAAGCCTCAATTGAGACTTTAATGGAAACTATATCAATCAGGTTTGACGTTTTCTTTGAGCTAATACAACAAACTTCCAATTTAATTCTTCTCTGGAAGTTCTTCTAAACTAATTATTTATAGGAAGTGACAATAGTTCAGTATTTAAGTGATTAGCCTTAGAAGATAAAATAACAATTTCTAAAAATTCATTTAAGCTAAATTTATCAATACTAATAATCTCGAAACCATACTTCATTATAATTTCTTTAATTAAATGAACTTCAACGACGGCCTTCACACGAATACTTAGACAAAGTTCATTAATAATATTGCCATGTTCATCAAACTTATCACTTTGCTTCTTTATTATGAAGATACCCTTTGTACCTTCCTTTTGAATAATATCTGTGTCTGGAATATCTTCTTCAATCAAACTATTGAAAACCGAATGATTATTTTTTTCAAATTCAGAGCATAAGTCACACAACCTTTCTTGATCATTAAGCTCAGATAATCGAGCAAGTAGTGCATGTTTATCGGTTGTTTTTTTTAAAAATGCCATAGCATTTTTGTAAAAATTAACGTTATTAACTTTCCAATCACTACAGATAACTTGAATTTGTTCCGAAGTTAACGAGTCCTTTTGAGTCTTAACTTTCTGTTTAAACCAGTTTCTCATGAAAGTTGCGATTGAGTCAGAATGGTCACTCATATAATAAGCAAGCTTAGCGCTTTTTACTAAATGAAATAATGGGATGTCGGATTTTGGCATGATAAAAATGATTTTCATTTCAAATTAAGTATTACTATTTTAGACTTAAATTAAAGATAAAAAAACAAAAAAATAAAAAAATAAAAAAATGATGCCTATTGAATATAAAAAACACATTCTTAGAAGACAATAAACAATTAAAAGTTGTAATATGCAGGTTTTGCATATTACTAAAGGTCACTTTCTCTATATCGTTAACAGTTTTATGATGAATGACCGCAGAGGGGTGGCTTAGTTCGCATTCAGGGTTTAAAGACTATAATGTGGTAACGGTGAGCCTTAGTTCCTAATAAATGTTCAATGAAAAACAGGTTGCCGCTAAAGACTTCTCAGTGGTAAAAGTTGAAACGCGTTAACCTAATTTTAACTATGATATTTTATTAATTACTCGCTATTTTGATTAACAAGTAATCAAAGCGACAGTCATCACCACTAACATCAATATTCGTATTAAGCAGGATTCACGCTATACCACACGCTAGCGCGGCTACTAATTGCTATTGGTAAAGTACGGGTTAATACCTGCAGTGCGCTGTCCAGATTATTGAGCTGATACACCCCAGATACTTTAACCGCTGCCAAGCTGTCGCTTAAGGAGATATAAGCATAGTGATAGCGGTTTAGGTAAGCCAGTAATTGATCTAAACGCATATTATCGGCGATTAATAAGCCCTTCAGCCAAGCCATAGGTTGATAATTAAGTTGCGTTTGTTGCCAGATTTGTTGAGCCGTTAACTGCCATTGTTGGCCTTTTTCGATAACTACACTTCCCGCTGAATTAGCGAGTGATACTTGCCCATTCGCCACGGCTATCATGCAAGTATCATAATTGCTGATCATCACTTTACCGGGGTTATCACTGGTCAGAGTCAGTGCTTGCCCAGCGAAGTGAACGGTTACCGGCGGTAAGTGCTTTGCCCAAAGGACTGAATTATCAAGGATGATTTCACCTTGATGTAAGTTAATAATGCGTGCCTGCGCAGTAAAATCAATTGCAACTTCAGTTTGGCTATTGAGCGTTAGGTGCACATCGTCGCTTAGCTGGTGTTGGTTTATTTGGCCACGGCCTGCCACTAACGTTGAATCACTGATCAGCCAGCCTTGTTGCCATAATAAGTTTGCTGAGCCCATAGTCACACCAGCTAACGCAAAGAGTTTCAAGGCGGAACGACGGGAAGTAGTATGCTGATTACTCAGCATAGCTAATGACTTATGCTCTGCCGGTAGAGCAGTGAAGTCTTGATCGAGGGCTTGAATTCTTAGCCAAGCTTGTTCGTGTAGCTCACTTTGCTGTCGCCATTGCTGACATAAATATATTTTTTTCTCATCACTTTGATCGGCAAGTTTTACCCAGTGTAATACCGCCTGTTCAATGATTTCTTGCGGAATATCATCGTGTTGAACTGCGGCTGCTCTAGTCATTAGAAACGTGCCTTATAACAATGCAGCATCGCCTTGGCCATATATTTTTCCACGCTACTTAAACTAATGGCCAGTTGTTCAGCAATAGCAAGATAGGTCAAACCATCAAGTCGAGACATTAAAAACACTTGTCGTACTTTTGGCTTTAAACCATCGAGCATTAAATCGATTTGCATTAGTGTTTGCAATAAGGCCAGTTGTTGTTCGGGATCCGGTTGATATTCTTGTGGAAATTGCTGTATTTGCTCACGGTATCGTTGCTCTAATTTACTACGGCGTAAGCCATCGATCATCAAACCTTGGGCAATACGAGTTAAATAAGCTCTTGGTTCAACAATCGGCTGTTTAACGGGTTTTTTTAGTAAACGTTCAAAAGTATCTTGTGTTAAATCCGCCGCTTGCGCATGACAAGAGATACGACGATTCAGCCAAGAAAAAAGCCAGCCATGATGTGCTTGATACCAGGCTAGTAAATGCTGATTTGTGGCTATAAGGTCATGCTGTTCGACAGCGACAACTTCGATTGCAGGGTTCATACTTTAATTAAGGATAAAATAAACACTAGCAGCTAGTGGTAAAATAATCGCCAGTATCGGCACAATTTTAGCTTTGTAGGTCAGTAATAATATCAGCGGTAGTAAAGCGGCGGTTAAGGCGCCAAAAAAAAACGCTGGACCAATAGACCAACCGTACAACTCAGTGCTTATATAAAAGGTCATCACGAGTAACAGCCAAGCTAGTGGTCTGAAAGTGCGCACGAACAATTGAGGTAACTCGATATCAATTATTTGCTCGCGGTGCTTGTCCATCGCTAAGCAAAATAACACCATGGTTGAAAAACTTAAGCAACTAAGTAAAAACATTACACTGCCCCACTATTTTTTTTGTTTAATACCAGTTCATTATCAGCAGGAATTTTAATTTTTGTCTGACCTACTTTAGTCCTTTTCCTTTGTGAGTTTTTCTTGAGCTGCGATTGTTTAAACTTAAAACCAGCGAAAGCGAAAGTTAAACCTATCGCTAACATGGTTAAATCAAAACCAGCATATTGCCAATCACCATGCGCTAAGGTTACCCCTAAATGTTTGTCTGTGGTTAAAAAATTGACCACAGGTAAGAAGATAAAGACCATAGTAGCGAGGTTGAGTTGCTCTAACCAAGCCTTAGCCTTGGGTCTAAATACTGGATAAATCAGTAACAGCGCCCAGCTAATAAACATCACATGAGCTTCCCATTCGGCGCGATCAGCCAACTCTAGCGGCAATAACCTATTGGCATAGAAATACAGCGCCATGGCGATAGGCAATCCAACGATAGTGCCAATATTTAATTGCTCAACTAGGCGGTAACCAAAATCTGGGCCCTGTGATTTTTTCATTTGCTGTGGTTTACGCTTAGTAGTCCACAAAACTAAACCTGAAGCTATCATCGCCGTGCCAATTAAGCCGGTTAAAATATAAACCCAACGGGCAATAGTGCTGGCAAACTGGCCTTCATGTAAGGAGAAAAAACCATTTTGGATCATGCCTGATACTGTGTATTGACGCTCTGGCTCACTAAGTAATTCGCCAGTAATACCATTAAAGCTGATTGCATCAGCGGGGTTATAGGTAATATCAGTTTCACTACGCACAAAGCTGACTTTGGCATTAATATCATTGGCGGCATAAATCTCTACCCGTTCAAGGCTGTCATCTGGCCAAATGGCCTTAGTTCGCTCATACATAACGGCAAGCGACTGCATTTTTGCTGGCACCTTGGCAGGGACAACCTCAGCTGAACGCGGATAGATGTCAGCAATTAATTCATCCAACTCTTGCTCGTTGCTTTGAATATCTGTACTTAATACCATGTAAGTAAAAAGAAAAAACAGTAAACCGCTATAAGTGATCATAAAGTGAAAAGGCAAAGCAATAACACTTAAGACATTATGGCTATCTAACCAACCGGGCAAACCTTTTTTTGCTCTAAAGGTAAAAAAATCACTAAATATTTTTTTATGAATCACCACACCAGTGATCACCGCCAACAACATTAACATAGTGCAAAAGCCGACAATCCAGTAACTTATGCCGGTATCTAAATAATGCAGCCGGTAGTGCATCCGATAAAGTAAACGGCCACCAGAGGTATCTCGTACTATCACCTCCTGACCTGTTTCGGCATCAAGCACTTTATTAACCCAATCGCCCCGTGTTTCTCCTGCTTTAGGTGGCTCACGCCAACCAACTTGCAAGTTATAATCACGACGGTTAGGTAAATAGATATCCCACTCATTGGAATCACTCGCGTGAATATTTAAATATTTTTCTGCTCGTACCAATAATTCATCTTTACTCAAATTATGCACAATCAGCGGTCGTTCCGGCTCCATATAACGAGTAATTTCTTCATAAAAATAGCCCGTGGTACCGGTGATAAACATAAAAAACAGCAGCCAGCCAACCACAAGGCCAACCCAGGTATGAAACCACTTCATTGATTGTCTAAAAGTATCTTTCATCAGCTGCCCACACCAGTGAATTGCATTAACAGCCAGGTTAAGGTAATAAAAATCACATTTAACTTGAGTAAACCAAACCAGGCACGCTTAGCGCTAGCTACTGAAAATACCCACATGGCAGCACAGGCATAAACTAAAAAAGTCAGCATTAAACCAATGTGCATAGCTTGATACTTGCCCACACCTTCCGCTAACAGTTGGGTCAATAAAATAGAGCTTGAGGTAGCTAAAGCATAACCACCAAAGATAGCGGCGATGATGCGTGAAAAAACCCACCAGCGAGGGTTGGTAAAATTGATTTTATTCTGTAGAGAAGACACTTTTGATTCCGTGTGGGCGATTAAAATAAGACGATGAGTCACTAAGGTCTACATATTCAGCAGCTAATATTTAAGCGCTTTATCTGACAAGTTATGCAATGAACATATAGTTTTGAGCAATGATACTACTTTTCGTAATGAAAATCATTAGTGTTTACGTTGATTGAGCTAGATCACCACGGCAAGATCATTATAAATTGAACTTTTTGCTTTAGTCACGATCAGATCTCAATATAATACATTGAGGTAATT
>JABSOW010000066.1 GCA_013215465.1 Colwellia sp.
ATTTTTTGAATGTGGAAGTTAAACCTAAAGATTAACTCATTGATTTTAGCCAATATTTCGTGGGGATACCTCAGGGTCAGAGCCGTTTTAAGTTAAAGTGGCTCTGACCCCTTTTATGTTTTCCTTTTATGTTCTCTCAGACACGTTTTGGTACATCTTAATTATGGGATAATCACTTGAATTATCCCTTTTCATAACCACTTCTTGTGCAAGACTAAAATTATCAGAGCCTACCGTGAACGATAACAGCCAAACCATCAATCAGCCTATTTCAGATGATCGCTCTTCAAAAAATAAGCCTGAAGCATTTACCAGCCTATTACCTATTTTCGCCTTTATAAAGCCCTACAAATTGATGTTAGCTTTGGCATTATTGGCGTTATTAATGACTGCGGCTGTTAACTTATCTTTGGGGCAAGGTGTAAAGTTTGTTATCGACAGTGGTTTTATTGCGGGCTCAGTTGAACAATTACAAAAGGCTATTTTAGTATTAATTGGTTTAATTAGTTTGCTAGCAATAGGAACTTTTAGCCGTTTTTATTTAATGTCTTGGTTAGGTGAGCGCGTCAGCGCCGATATTCGTAAAGCCGTTTTCAACCGCATTGTAACTTTACATCCTAGTTATTTTGAAGAAAACCGTAGCGGTGAGTTAATGTCTCGCTTAACGACTGATACCGCTTTATTACAGTCAATTATTGGCTCGTCTTTTTCAATGGCATTACGCAGCTTTTTAATGTTAGTTGGCGGATTAGTGATGTTAATGGTGACTAATTTAAAATTAACACTCTTTGTTATTTTCATCGTGCCTATTATTTTAATACCGATGATGATTTATGGCCGTAAAGTCAGAAAACTAGCGGCAAGCTCTCAAGATGCTATTGCTGATGTTGGTACCTATGCGGGTGAAATCATTCAAAACATTAAAGTTGTACAAAGCTATACCCATGAAGTAAAAGAACAACATGCTTTTGCAAATGAAGTAGAAAAGGCCTTTTCTGTTGCCATACGACGGGTAAAACAACGTTCATTTTTAATCGCTATCGTTATTTTTTTAACCTTTGGTTCGATCAGCGGCATGTTGTGGGTAGGCGGTATGGATGTTTTAAAAGGTGAAATGAGTGGTGGTGAATTAGGCGCATTTGTTTTTTACGCCATCATGGTCGCCATGTCAGTGGCAACCGTTGCAGAAGTCTATGGCGAATTACAACGAGCCGCAGGCTCTGCGTCTCGATTGTTAGAATTACTTGAGATTGAAAGTGATATCAAAGAGTTAGTTATTCCTGAGGTACTCAAGAATAACGCCCAATCGGTGATCATATTTAAAGATGTAGATTTCTGTTATCCATCACGCCCAGACAGTGCTGCACTTAAAGATATCAATTTAGCCATACCCACAGGAAAAGTTGTCGCTTTAGTTGGTCCTTCAGGTGCAGGGAAAACAACATTATTTGAGTTATTACAACGTTTTTATGACCCTCAAAAAGGCAGTATTCGTTTTAATGATACTGATATTACCCAACTAAAATTAACTGATTTGCGTCAAGCAATGGGTATGGTACCGCAGCACCCTATACTGTTCAGTTCTGATGTTTGGCACAACATTCGTTATGGCAAACCCGAAGCAAATGATGAAGAAGTTATTAGCGCTGCTAAAAGAGCGCATGCTCATGAATTTATTGAACAATTACCACAAGGTTACCATAGTTTTTTAGGTGAACAAGGTGTACGTTTATCCGGTGGACAAAAACAGCGTGTTGCTTTAGCTCGAGCCATTTTAAAAGACCCTGATGTATTGCTGCTTGATGAGGCAACTAGTGCGTTAGATGCACAAAGTGAACATTATGTACAAGCAGCATTAGATGAATTAATGACGAATAGAACCACATTAATTATCGCTCATCGATTAGCGACGGTCATTCATGCTGATTTAATCGTGGTGATGGACCAAGGGAAAATTGTTGATACGGGGGATCATAAGTCGTTGTTAAAAAGTTCGACATTATATCAACGACTCTGTGAACTACAGTTCGATAAAGCTAATGAAGACATTAACTAACCTGTCTATTTGACAGATTTATATTCTAAAAGTATAAAAGGGATCCCTCAGGCTATGATCCCTTTTATCTGTTATCTGCCCTAAACCACTTGATTTAGCTGAGGGCAAATAAACGATTGCTTAAGCATAAGGATAGCCTTATCATCAACACAAATACTAATAATTATTATTAACATCTAGTTGTGAGTTAGTTATGTTTCTAAGTTTCATCCCTGCTTGGTTAGCATGCTGTTTTTTATACGGTAGCAGCCAACGGCAAACCTTGCTAAAAAAGCCACTACCAGCGCTACCCTTCAGAATTACGGCAATACTCTTATTATGGCTAATGTTATTGCAACTGTTTAACCATTTACCAACGGTATCTGCATTGATCACTGGGCTTTCATTAGTCTGCTGTTTTTTACCTTTAATCACCCTAATAAGTGCCTATAAAAAACAGTATTTATGGCTGTCAAGCACGTTAGTTTTTTCGCTGTCGGTAACTTTTACTATGATAGGTGGAAACTTATAATGTGGTCACGAACTTTTGCCGGCTTAATTATTGGTTTATTGCTGTCGGTGTCGATAGCGTTAAACCTAAACTTATTATTACCATTCAAAGAAGACACTATGCTGCTCATTGGCTTGTTAATAGCGTTTCCTATATGGGCTGGTGTGCAAGTGTGGAGCTATTCTTTTGCTAGCGCAAAAAAAGCGTGGCTAAAGCTTGGTTTAGTATTAATCCCTTCAGTGTTAATCAATGCTGTTTTATTGGCGTTGAGGTAATTTGAGATGAACCGAGAATCTTTAAAAGCGTTAACCAACGCGCATGCTTGGGTAGGACTTATTATTTCTACCATTTTATTTATCATTTTTTTTGCTGGTTCAATAAGCTTGTTCCGTGAAGACATTATTTCTTGGGAACGTGACCCTTACTTTACCAGCAGTGAAGAGCTTGAAAGTTTTTCTATTGATGAGGTTATTAGCCAAGTAACAAAAAATTATAAGGTGAATACTCATGGCTACTTTATTTTGCAGATGCCAACAGCAGAGCAGCCAAGCACTAATCTATATTTTGAAGAAAAAATAGTAGCAAAGGGTAATCTAGATGATGAACAAGGCGATCATCCCGAGGATCATATAGATAGACACCTAATTATTTCACCTAACGGTAAAGTACTGGGTGATGGCAATGCTTTTGATTGGGGAAATTTTTTATATCAACTGCATTACAATTTACATATTCCTGAAATAGGCTTGTATTTTGTTGGCGTAGTGACCTTATTCTTCTTTGTCGCGTTACTAAGTGGCGTCGTCATTCATTGGCGTAAGATAATAGTTAAATTCTTCCAATATCGTAAAGACGGTAAAAAAGATAAATTACTCGATGCCCATAACTTGATTGGCGTGATGGGTTTACCATTTCATATTATGTACGCATTTTCAGGTTTGGTATTTAACTTATTAATTGTTTACCAAATATCTTATGCAGTTGTCCTATATGGTGGCGATGAAGGTAAATTATTTAAAGCGGCAGGTGTGGTAGATGTTCACCTTGAGGAAACCAATGTTGCCATACTGGTACAAGGCTTAGATAAGTTACTGCTAACGGCAAAAGAATCCTTGGGTGAGGTCGATATAGCCCGTATCTCTGTTGATCATTTTGGCGATGAAAGTGCCTCGGTGACTTTTCGTGGCGATGATAAAAGCCAATTTTCAACACGTAAAGAAGTGACTTACCATATCGCCTCGGGTCGCGAGCTTTATCTCACCAAAAATAATTATGATAATGATATCCGCGGCGGTTTAGCGGTTATTGCTAGTTTGCATTTTGGTGACTTTGCGGGGTATTCACTACGCATATTGTTTTTTATATTGGGTATCGGTACTTGTTATATCATTTTAACGGGTAATTTAATGTGGCTTCAAAAAAGAGCTAACTTACGCAGTGAAAAACAAAATAAACTTGGCTTACAGTTAGTTAGGGCGATGACCACAGGTGGCTTTATCGGCACTATCTTTGCCACTGCGGTAGGTTTTATGTGCGCCAGAGTATTACCGATAGATTTACTAGATCGCAGTGATTTAATTGGTCAAATTTTCTTTGCTTGTTTAGCGGCTAGCTTGATTGCTTCATTACTTATTAAAGCGCAACAGCAATTCGCGGCAATATTCTTAAAAATTACCGCACTGGCTTTAGCGTTAATACCTGTTTTAGATTGGCTAATGTTGTCACAAGGTATTGTTGTTATGTTTAAAGCAGGGCATTTTGATGTGCTTATTGTCGAAGTGATATTGTTAAGTTTAGCGTTATGCTGTTGGTTAGTTTCATCTACGTTATTTGTTAGCGCAGAGCGTGCTGTAGATGAGCAGCAGAATCAACTCGCTGAAAATTCCATAGGCAAAGCCAGTGTCATCAGCTAGCCAGTGTCATCAGCTAGCCAAACACAGCTTGGCTTGGTATATCAACAGCATCATTCTTGGTTATATAAAGTCTTAGCAAGACGTTTAAATGATCACTTTGAAGCTGCTGATATCGCCCATGATGTTTTTTATAAGTTATTGGTAAAACCGAGAGCTTTTGCTACCAGCAAAGATACCCGTAACTATTTATCCCATGTGGCGAAAGGCCTTTATACCCATGCACTTCAAGTGCAGGATTCAGCGAGATACTGGTAAAACTTTTCAAGTTCCTCCACAACTTCGTCTGTTGCTTTAGCATGCTGAGCTATGGACAAGATCTGTGATCTAGCCACGGCTAGCGCATTTTAATCCCAGATTCCAGCAGGGTTGAGCGATATTCATCGTCTAGCCCTGCCATTTTCTTTTT
>JABSOW010000067.1 GCA_013215465.1 Colwellia sp.
CCCGAGTGGCCAAAGGGATCAGACTGTAAATCTGACGGCTCCGCCTTCGGTGGTTCGAATCCACCTCCCTCCACCATCTATTTCGTTAGAAATATCTAAATACCAGCAAATTGCTGGTATTTTTTTTGCATTTTTTTTAATCGAGCATATAAATCATTTTCTTTAGAGATTGTTATTAATTCTAAAATCAATTTCTTTGCTTTTTTCAACTCATTAATCATAAACTTATCGTCTTCGTATGCGCTTAATAACACTTGTATTAAATTAAGTTTGATGCCTTTGTGGTTAGGAAATAAGACTAAGGCTTCTGTTAATGAATTAATCGCTTTATTATACTCTTTTTCTTCATATAATTTTTTGCCTACTGCCAACGCTTTCTGTGCTTTAATTGTATAATCTTCATTTGGTTGTTCATCGGTGAGTTGCCCTATTTTAGTTGATGATGTTTGATTTACCGAGGTTAATAGCTGTGATGCTTTATTGCTGTTAAGTTTGGTAAGGGAATAAGCTATGTCTGTTAGTTCATCGGTATCCATATTTTTCTGTTCTTTATTTAACAGGTCTATACCTTGATCTAATTTGTTTTTGGCAATAGCATAATCATGAATATTATCGAGTAAACAAGCAGATAATAGATAAGACTGAACTTTTAGCGAGGTTTGATTAAAATTTCTATTCATATCCGATAACATAGTGAATGCGTGATTATTCATTCTCTTGGCGTCTACTCTAGATAAATTTTCAGAATAACCAGCAAGAGACTTTACAAATAACAATGCATTTTCTGGACAATAATGGATAGAATTATAGGCAAGATCATAGACATGCCGATATGCATCTGCTGCCTTTTCAAAATGCTTATTATCGAAACAAAGCCCCGCGTATTGCTTAAGTCGGCGAACCGACCTAGGAGATAATTGAATCGCCTGTGCTAATATTTCTTCAGCGAAAATATTTTCAGATTTTCTTTTATATGTTTCTGCAAGCCAATCGTAGGCAGGTAAGTATAAAGGTTGTTGTGCAACAATGTCTTTAAAAATGGCCTCAGCGTCTACTAAGTTATTGTTTTTAAGTGCAATTTTCCCTAATCCTATATTGGCCCATTGGCAATTAGGCTCATTTTGATAAGCTAAATAAATTTGTTGAGCTTGATTAAACTGTTGTAACTCAAAAAGTTGCCTAGATTTTATGCCTAAGCATTCTATTCTATATGGGGTGTTATTTGCTAAGGCTTCATTTATGAGTGTAACTGTCAGGCGTTGATCGTGGTTTTCTAATGCTTGATAAATAAAATACATGGATTGCTTTTTCATCATGCACTTATTTAAACGCTTCTGTAATGCATTTATCGAGTAGGGTTTAGATAAATAACTATCGGGTTTATGTTCAAGTGCTGCTAAAACCATTGCCTGTGAAACTTCTGCAGTGATAATTATTACCACACAATGACGGGAGATAACTTCGCTTGTGCGTAACTCTTCAAGGATCTGTTGTCCGTTTTTCTGTTTCTCTCCTAAATCATATCCTAAGAAGATAATGTCGTAATGCTTTTCTAAGCACAAAGAAATGATATTTTGTGCGTAATGAGTTGAATCCACTTGTCTAGTAGTTAACGTCATCGCAAATTTTTTCAAAATATCATGAGAAGGTTTGATGTTATCAATAATTAAAAAATTTTTATCACTATAATTAATGTTAAACATACAACTCCCTATTTGAATCTACTTTTTAACGGAAATTTTAACTATTGTCTAGTTTAACTTACCAATACCTTCACTAAAAAAGCTGTTAAACTTAATGAATTACCCCTGTAACTATTAGTGTGTATGAAATTTACTGATATAACGTTAAATAACAAATTACAAAAATCGCTTAAAGAGCTCGAATACCATCAAGCCACCCAAATACAACAACAAGCGATACCACTGATATTAGCTGATAATGATGTTATGGCTAGGGCAAAAACAGGTACAGGAAAAACTGCAGCTTTCGCTTTACCAATTCTTAATAAATTAATTGAAAATGACGCTAAGGCACGGTTTATATCTGCTTTGGTACTTGCACCCACGAGAGAATTGGTACAACAAATTTATTCAAGCTTTACAACATATGGAAAATATACCGATCTAAAAACTGCAGCAGTTTTTGGTGGTGTAAGCATTAAGACACAAATTAGAAATATTGAGCAAGGGATAGATATACTTATCGCAACACCAGGTCGTTTGCTTGATTTACTATCGAATAACCACCTTAGCTTACAAGATATAACAGTCTTAACACTAGATGAAGCAGATCGGATGCTTGATCTCGGTTTCAAAGCTGAATTAGATCAAATTTTTGAATGCCTTCCTACGAAACGGCAAACGCTATTATTTTCTGCAACTTTTGACGATGCCATTTACAAATTTAGTAAATCGTTGCTACATAATGCAAAAACTGTGACGGTAGATGAAAAAAATGAATTAGCAGAAAATGTAGAGCAGATAGTTTATACAGTCGATGCAGATCGAAAACGTGAATTAGTATCATATTTAATCGGCTCTAAAAACTGGCAACAAGTACTTATATTTACCCGTACTAAAAAAATGGCAGATGCACTGGCTAAAGAAATGTGTAAAGACGGAATCAAAACACAGTCTTTACATGGTGATAAGTCGCAAGGTGCGCGTGACAAAGCATTGTCAGATTTTAAGGTTGGAAAAGTAAGAGCCTTGGTTGCTACTGACGTCGCGGCACGTGGAATTGATATCGTTGACTTGGCATATGTAATAAATTATGAGTTACCCTATATTGCCGAAGATTATATACATCGAATAGGGCGTACAGGTAGAGCAGGTAACAGTGGCTTGGCGATATCCTTACTGTCACCTGACGAAGAATGGCTACTCGCCGCTATTGAAAAAGTAATTGATAGCCGTTTATTACAACAATGGTTGCCAGGTTACGAACCAGATTTAACGAAAGCTGTTAAGTCTAATAAATCAGGAGACAAACAAAAAACTAGAAAAGAAGCTTTATCTAATAATAAGGATGGAAATACTGTCAATAAGCGTAGAAGAGGGCAGTCATCAAAGCAACGTAGATAACTAAGTTGTTAATGCTAAAAAAGAATTACTTAAGGGTTATTCCTAGCAATATCGGCTGGTTTAGCGCCACCAGCAATAGCAGCGGCTGTTGCAGATTCTTTTGACATACCTGATCGGATAGCAGCAGTGATAATTTCACGTGCTTTATCACCAGTAGAAAAACTAACAGCTACACTAATTACTTCACGATCATCTGTGGATAGCCTTAAGGTATCTCTTACTATATTCGCAACTTGATCTGGAAAAGCTTTAACAGCGATAACAAGTATATCCAATAATTTCTCTGGATAACTTTGCATTGTATTCTTAACGACATTATTAGCCATTACAGGCTCGGTTAATATAGCAACTCTGACAATGCTTTCAAATTTATCAGGGTAGAGTAATACTGCGGTTTTGACTATTTCTGTAGCATATGCAGGCTCTTCATTGACCGCTATACTGACAATGTCTGTACTTGCGGCAATATTCGATTTAAGGAGTATTGTAATAACATCACTAGTTAAAGCAGGCTCTGCTCTTAGGGCTCCACATATAATCTGCTTATATTCCTGAGGGTATTTTGCAAGGGCGACTTTTAAGACAATATCAATTTGTTCAGGATAGCTTTTCAGTAGTGCGCTTACACTTCGTTCAATTGCTAGAGTAGAGTTAATGTGGTGTCGTACCAATTGGTCAAACAAATTGGAAATTACTTTCTCTTGTCGATATTCGAGTGAATTATAAGAAGTGCTGTGTAAAGGAAACGATAGACTTAAAAGAATAGTGAATAGAACGCATATATACTTCATTTATAACTCTCACCAATTTTACTGTACACTCCTCAAATATTGTTCCTTCAATATAGAGGCATGAATAACTCTAAGACAGCCGTACTTTTATCATGTACATAGAGGCTATATAACTAAGTGTTAGTCAATAATATAGGATTTAGTCCATTAAATATCCGTTTAGTTCAATTTATCTTCGAACAAATAAAAGATGTAAAATAAAACTTGATCCCTGCGGCTAGATCTATACAATGCGCTCCAGTTCCAAGGGGGTCAGCCAAAAAGCTTAACCAACTGGACGTTTTGATAAGTTATCTTCTTTCATTTAATGATAATTAGCTAACTTAACGTTTTAAAGTTCAGCTTTTTAAGAGTTTGAAAAAACTTTTAAAAAAGATTTAACTTTTTATAAGAAAAGCGTTGACATCAAAACACGGAAGCGTATGATACGCATCCTGCTTCGGGCAAACGGCAACGTTAACCCCAAGCGAAAAGACTTTTTAAAGGTATGAACGAATGCGATTTATGCCTATCTTCTTTAGAAGATCTCTTTAACAATTAGTTATCATGCAATTTGTGTGGATACTCACATTAACTTGTTTTTACATAGTTTGACTTCCTTAGG
>JABSOW010000068.1 GCA_013215465.1 Colwellia sp.
AATGATTTTGAATTGAAAATTAATGAGTTAGAAAAAGTAGCTTAACTAGGGTAACTGAATTTACTTGACCAGGTCACTCTGTATTTAATACAAATTCATTTTCATTATTTATATTCGGTTGTTCTACATATTTATGGACGCCTCGAGCTAAGTTTTCTTTACCTAGTTCTAAAAAAGCGTCCCTAATTGCAGATAATATTAATGTGATAGTGGTAAGTCTTTGTTGGCCATCAACGATACCGAAATAAGGCTTCTTGTCTTGATATACAACCATTGAACCTATGAAATATTCTTTTGAATTACCTTCAACTACATCAACCCAAAAATTGTGTACTTCATCTTTTTCCCAAGAATAGGGACGTTGAAACCTTGGTATTTTAAAATAGCCTAATTTAAATACATCGCTTATGTCCCTATCATTTGCTTCAATTTTCATACGTTTTCATTCCTTAGAAATAATACTATAACCAAAATAACTTATTGAGAAATTACATTCTTTGACCTGACCACACTACGCGGCCAATTAATTCGATATCTGTACCATTTAAATTTTCTTTGTTTATTTCCCACGGTTCGTACATGTTGTTGTCTGATTTAACTTTGATAATGCCGCCCGGTAACATTTGTAATCTTTTTACTAATAGATTGTGATCGTGTCGCATCACATAAATACCGTCACTTAAGCCATTGAAATTTCGATTTACCATAATCATGGCATCGTTCTTTAATGTGGGATACATACTGTCACCTTCAACTAGCATCAAAAACACATCATTAGGGTTAACACCAATTTCTTTATTTAACCATTCAGGTTCAAAACTAATTAAATGTGTTTGTTCTTCTGCTTCAACCAATATCCCATCACCAGCTGATGCTTTGACCTCGTAGAAAGGTAAATTTACTTTTCCTGAATTAGTTTGTATTGACGGTTCCATATCTAGATCTCCTTTTCCAGTCATAAACCAACCTTATTCTGCGAAACCTTATTCTGCCACCCATAATAACTTGGGCATATCTTCATCTATAAACTAGACTTAATTTACCCTTATTAAGTCTGGTGATTGTTATGCCTAAGCCTCGTTCACAACAAATTAGTTTATTGGATACACCGTTTTATCACATTTGTAGCCGCACGGTACGAAAGGCATTTTTGTGTGGGGTAGACCAAGAAACGGGTGTCAGTTTTGAACATAGACGCGCATGGATTGAACAGCGACTTTTTCAATTAGCGCAAGTTTTTGCCATTGATATTTGCGCCCATGCTGTGATGCATAATCACTTACATCTGGTATTACATGTTGATAGTGAACTAGTAAAAACCTGGTCAACTGCACAGGTACTAGAACGTTGGCATCAGTTATTCAAAGGTACATTACTGACTCAAAGGTATCAAAATAAACAACCCCTTGATAAATTCCAACTCGCAATGGTTGAAAGTACCGCTGATATTTATAAACAGCGATTAATCGATATTAGTTGGTTTATGCGTTCACTCAATGAGCCTATCGCTCGACAAGCCAATCGCGAAGACAACTGTACCGGACATTTTTGGGAAGGGCGTTTTAAATCTCAAGCCTTGCTTGATGAAGGCGCCTTATTATCTTGCATGGCTTATGTTGATTTAAATCCCGTTCGCGCTACGATTGCACCGACACCGGAAAAATCTGACTTTACCAGTATTCAATTACGGATAAAAGCGTCGATAAAAGGTGAACAACCCAATGCTCTACTGACTTTTTCAGGCAATGAACATCAACCAAAAAAGAAAGGCATTTGCTTTAGCTTAAAAGACTACTTAACACTGGTTGATGAAACAGGGCGTGTGATTCGTGACAACAAACGCGGTGCTATAGGGATGAAAACAGCCAATATTCTCGCAAGGTTACACATCAGTGAAGAAAGTTGGTTAAAACTAACCACTGATTTTGAAGGTATATTCACCGGAGCGGCAGGTACCGCTGAACACTTATGTGAATTTAGCGAACATGTTGGTTTACAACGTACACATGGGTTAGCCAATGCTCAGGCCTGCTTAAATAGCGCATAATTCGTTCTATTCATCAGCTGGAACTTAATGTTAACTTAGGGTGATAGGCATAGCTGAAATCTAATTCAGCTAAAACCTAATAAATTGAGAAATGTGAGTGGTAACCGACTTGCTAGCGTCTGTTTTCGCCATAGGTGGTTATTTTATTAAACCAGAAACGATAATAATCGAGCCATCATTGATTGAAGTTATCATGGCTGGCATGAGAAGTTCATTTTGCAGTTATCATGGGTGGCATAAGAAGCTCTTAATTCAACCGGTAGTGATTTTGATTGACTGTTCAATGTTTGTTTTCGATATCTTTTAATTGTGAGATATAATTGTGAGGTAAATTTTGTTATAAAGCACGTATTCCCAGCAGTTGATAATAAAGGTATTAAAATGATAACAGCGTTTCGCATGATTAGTGTTTTGGAAGGTTTATCGTATTTGGTTATTTTGAGTGTTACGTTAGGTTTTATTGATAGAGAGTGGGTTACTGCTTTAGGTATGACGCATGGCGTTTTATTTATTATTTACCTTATTTTATCTTTAATAGTGTCAGAGAAAAAAGGGTGGTCTGTTTTTAAGTTGCTAATATTCTTTGTGGCTTCAGTGGTTCCGTTTGCATTCATACTTATTGAAGTGTATTTACGAAAAATTGAACAGGGTGACCCTCAAAAACTCGAACCAGTGGTATAACAATAACAGTAGTGCCTTGATGCCATTGACGTTCACCAATATTTTAGTTGTTATTTTTAGCTTCTGAATTGATTTTTAATTTACAGAGTAAATATTTAACCATATGATTAATCACAAGTTATCCGTTGCGCCCATGCTAGATTGGACTGATCGTCATTGTCGATACTTCTATCGCTTAATGTCAGCCCATACAGTGCTTTATACTGAAATGGTTACTACAGGTGCTATATTGCATGGTAAAGGCGATTATCTTTCTTATAACAACGCGGAACACCCGTTAGTTTTACAGTTGGGTGGTAGTGACGTTAAAGCGATGACCGAATGCGCTAAAATTGCCGAGCAGCATGGCTATGATGAAATTAACATTAACGTTGGTTGCCCGTCAGATAGAGTGCAAAATGGTCGTTTTGGCGCCTGTTTAATGGCTGAGCCTAGCTTAGTTGCTGACTGTGTTAATGAGATGCAAGCCGCCACCAAAGTGCCTGTTACGGTAAAATCTCGTATTGGTATTGATGACTTAGATAGTTATCAATTTTTACACACTTTTATTGAGCAAGTGGCACAAGCGGGTTGTCAGCATTTTATTATTCATGCCCGTAAGGCTTGGCTTAGTGGGTTAAGCCCTAAACAAAACCGTGATATTCCACCGCTTGATTACGCGCGTGTCTATCAAATAAAACAAGATTTTCCTGCGGTAGAAATATCTATTAATGGTGGCATTAAAACTTATGCTGAGGCTAACGAGCATTTACAACACCTTGATGGTGTGATGATTGGCCGTGAAATTTATAATAGCCCTTATTTATTGGCCGAAGCAGATCAGCAAATTTATGGTGTTGAAAAAGATATTATCTCTAGAGAGCAGATAATTAATTTAATGGCAGACTATGTTGATGTTTATGTAAGCACAATACCTGAACACGGTAGTAATCGAGCATGGCATGTACTTCGCCATATGTTGGGCCTGTGCAATGGTTTAGCTGGCGCGCGTCAATTTCGTCGCTATTTAAGTGAGTCTGCCAGACAAGGCGATGCCGATGGTAATACCTTAAAACAAGCTTTTGCTAAAGTGACTGCGCTTAATTAATTGCTATCCCAGTTTAAGTGAAAATTTCGATTTAGGGAATGTTTGTCGCTAAATCGGCAAACTTAAGTTTTAGCGGTTTATTATCTTATATTTCTAAATGACTATTTTATTACAAAAATCACTAAAAAGTAGTTATTTAAACCAATATTACAATGACTTTTCTTAATGAAAGAAAATCTAATATATTCAATTGAAATTTAAATCCTAAAATATCAGTTAGTTAACTTATATTTTAAACTATGGCACAACCTTTGTAATAGTTATTGCAACTTATGATTAAAGCTTAATATTTTAAGTTTTAGTTAAACGGCTTTCATATGTAGGATCTTAAGGAGCCGGTCAGAATATTTATCAGTATTTAGCATAAAAAGGTGTCTTCGTGCCTTATTTATGATCTTATTGGTTCGCCAAAA
>JABSOW010000069.1 GCA_013215465.1 Colwellia sp.
TGGCGATTACTATATAAAGTTAGAACATGCCTTTTTCAACCTTAATCACGAAATTTTAAAGTCGCGCACGGCGTTATTATTGGTAAGTTTGTTTCTAGAGATGCTAAAAACGTTATTTTTGAAATTGCGGGCCAGCAAATAAAATTTGATAACACTAAAGTAACTAGCATCAGTTTTAGTGAACTTGTTAACGCTCCTAATAGTGTGAAAAGTGACCCACCTGTCGCTAAAGAGGAAACGACAAAGGTTGAATCTGAGGTTCTAGCTGAAAAACTAACGGTTCCTGTTGGGACGCGCATGGTCGTAAAAACAAGCACAGCACTTAGTACCAATAAACACGCAACAGGTCATAAATTCACCGCAAGACTTGAAGCCGACATGGTTATTAATGGTGTGGTGGTGGCACCTCGAAATAGCACGCTTTATGGCGTGATTACCGAGGCTAAAAAGTCAGGCCGCTTAGTAGGTAAAGCGACTATGGAGTTAACTTTTACCGATATTATGATAAATAATCAAATGGTAGCGATTAAAACTTCAGGAGTGAAAGCTATTACTGAAGCTGAAGCTAAAAACACAGTTGGCAGAACAGCAAGAGCAGCAGTAATTGGTGGCTTAATTGGTGACTCAGATGGCGCTAAAACAGGCGCTAAAGTAGGCCTTGGAGTAGCGTTATTAAGTCGTGGTAAGAGTATTAATATTCCTGTGGGCACATTGCTAGAGTTTCAAATAGCAGCGCCATTTACGCCTTAGTTTAAAGGCTCAGGATACTTGGATAAAGGATAATACCCTAACTAATTTAGGTGTTTATGAATAAAACAAACTATATAAAACTTATACCTAAGGAGCACATCATAGCGAGCAGTTGACCTTAAAGCAAACCGTAGCTAATGTATTCTATGAGCATGAAGTTAATATTAATTATTTGATGATGAATGACCGCTGTGGTGGCTTATTGTCTGTCAGGATAAAGGTAGCTCGATGTCTTATGAATGCTCAAAGTGAACATAAAACAGGATGATTTCAACCTCTTATTTAGGTCTTCTTTGTGACTAAGTGACGATTAAACCACTTCCCACAATCGGTTTGGTTTTTGGCACTAATATTTATAGGTGCTAATGTTCCCCTGGGTGCGCTAAGCGGAATAAGACCAATCAAAATATAAAATGTCAACTTTCCGATCATAAAGCTGACATAATTATCGTACTTATATCCAGTTCTGGGCATAAAGTTACTTAAGTTCTTAGTCTTAAATTTCCATCAATAATAGCTAAGTTATATAGTATTATAAGGGAGGGGCTTAATAACATTCATTAAGCAAGTGTTAATCCTAATTGTTTAGCCAGACGTTTCAGCGTATTAACTTGGAAGTTATCACTCTGATAAATCCTCGACATTATGTACCCTCCTTGTATTTGCTCCATCAGAATGAAACTCAATTCTTCAGCAGAAAAGTTTGATGAAATCAATCCTTGGTCTTGTCCTGCTTGAAAGTTTATATTGAGAAAGCGCAGCAGTTCATCAAAGAACCCTTGAATAGGTTTATTCAACTCCTGCTTTTGCGCTGAAGTTTCATACATAAAGCGGCCAAAATTACAGCCTTGTGTTCCTTTGCGTGGTAATTTTAGGTAGGCTTCTAAACGTTCCTTTGGATTAGATATAGTGCTGGTAATGTGGTTTAGTTCAGCGGTTTTTTCTGTTACGACTCTTTCCAAAACTGCATTTGCCAAATCATCTTTATTGGAAAAATGATAATAAAAACTTCCCTGCCCAACACCACTTGCAGCATAGATTGCTTGGGGGCTGGTTGCTTCAAAACCATTTTTTAAAAAGAGATCGGTAGCCGAAGATAAAATACGTTCTCGTCCTTGACCACGTGGTAACCGTTTTTTTTTTTGTGATTCTGACATCGACCAATTCCTTATTATTTGCATTTTTCATCATTGTACCATAAGGTACACAAGTTAATTGTACTACATGGTACATAAACTTATATTTTGAGGATAAATAAATGAGTACAAGCACAGGGTTCAAGACTTCAGTAAGCTACGTTAATATATTTGCATTACCTTTCTTTTTTGTATTGCTTTATGGCAGTGGGTTTGTTGGTGCAAAACTTGGATTACCGCACTCTACGCCATTGAGTTTTCTTAGTTTACGGTTTATTACAGCAGGTTTGATACTACTATTCATTGCTAAATGCTTTGGTAACCAACTCCCGAATTGGCGTGAAGTAATGCATATTTCGGTAGCGGGAAGTCTTACTGTCTGTCTGTTCTCTATTGGTGTCTTTGTATCAATAGATATGGGGCTTGCCCCAGCTATTTCTGCATTAATTATTGCACTGCAACCCATTCTGGTCGCTCTATTTGCACAAAAGCTGGTTAATGAACGGCTTAACTTAGCCCAGTGGCTTGGGCTGTTCTTGGGTTTTTGTGGGGTAGCCGTGGTTGTAAATGACTCAATTACATCTACTTCTTTCAGTTGGTTTGCAATTGGTATGTCCGTACTTGCCTTACTCGGTGTTACCTTTGGAAATCTTTATCAGAAGCGTTATTGCGCAGATATGGATCTATTTTACGGAGGTGCGCTTCAGTCTCTGGTTTCTGGCTTGATATGTTTAGCGCTGCTACCGTTTTTTGAGAGCTTTAAGGTCGCTTGGGTGGATGAGTTTATCATATCGCTAGTTTATATGATCGTTGGTGTATCACTAGGGGCGCTGAGTTTACTATATATAATGATTCAACGGGGAGAGGTAAGCAGAGTCGCAAGTGTCTTTTATTTAGTCCCTGTTTCGGCGGCAGTGAGTGCTTATTTTTTATTTGGTGAAACGATTAAAGAGGCGACGCTGTTGGGGGCAAGCATTATTGCTTTAGGAATTTTCCTGACCAACCGTAAGACCTAAACATATCATAGTGATTACTAATGGGGTCGCCTTACCTTTAACTCGTTCTGGGGTGGAAGCGGCTTGTAAAAATTCTTTTAATGTCAGCTACCTTTAAAGTAGTGGACATAAAAGCGAAGCCTATTGTTCTAATAATTGAGGCTTCTGTGTGGCATAAGTGACGATTGATCTGGTTTAATGGCAATTTTATTGAATAAAACCAGTGCCCATACTCGTCCCATTCTGCCCGGTGCATGCACTTTGAATTTTACTTTAGAAATTCAATATTTCAAAAAATACCCTAACGGCTTTTCAGTGGAAAATGTGTCTATTATGAGTCAACTTTATTTGCTGATTTATAATCTCAAATATTATGCTTAGTCACAAATCTCAACAGATGACTAATAATCTCAATCATTATGCGCAGTCACAGATAATCACAAAACGTAACTAATATGTTAAATTTTCTCATCCAGTGACGCGTTTCTCATTATTGTGACGATCACACATTAACCAACATATATAAATAGAAAAATATTAATTATTGATTTTAGAGTATGCACTTTACTTAGTTAGATGAACTACTCGAAAGAGTGCATATTTTAAATTAATACAGATGACTTTTTCAAAATAAACAAGGCCAATTTGAATGCTGTATGCGACGAAATTGGCTTTCAGTGAATTATCCATCCCTAAAACCGATCCAGCTTCATTAGAAGCGTTCTAGTTCTATTTTGGAATGATCACACACTCAGAGTTGGTGCTCATACGCTTACTTTATAACAGACCGATTGGTCTCTTGTTCTTAAGAATGTACTAGGTGGTTATACTCACGCCGTGCGCGACTTAAACACATATTACATGCTCAAGTTGTAGCGGCTTATTATTTAGCTTAACGTTAGCAAGCAT
>JABSOW010000007.1 GCA_013215465.1 Colwellia sp.
GATACATGGCGCAAGAGTGGTATTAAGGCATTCAGAGAAGAAAAATGATCGTTTCAGTCTTTGGGCTCAGGCACTACTCAAACGTAGGGGGCACAATAAAGCCTGTGTAGCAGTCGCCAACAAGCTTGCAAGAATAGCATGGGTCATTATGGCAAAGGGTGAAACATACCGCCCAGCCATGTAATAGAAATTTAATCGTATTAGTGAAAAACACTATTACTTATTAAATAAAGGTAAAACCCTTTACTTCAGTTGCAAAAGATAAAAGATCGGATGGTGAGATAGGTCAGACCGGCTCATTCAAAACCTGCTAGCTGCATCGGCTCTTAAGAAGCCGTATGGATGATGAGGAGAATGAGCGCAAATAACCATCGGGGCCAGGAAGTAAGAATCTTCCATAAACAGGCCGGATATATGAGAGCAATGATTTACCTCTCACACTATGATCAAATATCTTGCAAACGGAGTGGGTTCATATATGGGTTCATATATGTAGGTACTTAGATTTTGTCTGGAACTAAAAACCTGTGTTCTTGAAAATTTATCCTCATTAATATCTGGTCACTAACTTACTGGTATTACTAAACGTATTATCAATTAATTTGGTAAGTTGAGGTGCAGCTTATTTGTTACTGTTTTTTTGTTTATGCGGTTATATCAATTGGACTGATTTATTACACCAACTTATACCAATCTCACTAAGTATGTGCTCATTTCTACTTGTTAAAACCACCAACTACTTCGTTATTTATTTAATAATTAGAACAACTAGTTATTAAAATAAATGCCTTGTATTTGGCCATTTTTCCTACGTATAAAATAGATCACTTAATTAATGAAACTGGTATTACTATAATCTACGTAAATGCTATTGCCCACGGCCTAATGCCATGATTAATAATGTTTTAACAATTATTGTTAAATCCATTAGTAGCCAGCTATGTAATTTTGTTAGTGATAGTGAGTAGGCAAAGTCATAGCCTAATTTAGTTTTTACATCATCAATACAAGTATCATAACCTTGAGAGACTTGCGCTAAACCGGTAATGCCTGGGGTCACATCGTAGGTGCGTTCAGAATAAAAAGGTATTTCTTGTTCGAGTTTTATCGCTATTTCTGGGCGTTCAGGCCTAGGGCCGATAAGTGACATCTCGCCCTTAATAACGTTAATAAATTGAGGCAATTCATCGAGGCGCATTTTTCTAAGTAGTTTACCTATTTTGGTTAGTCGGCTATCATTTTTTTGTGCCCAAACCGCTCCGGTACCAGACTCAGCATCTTGAACCATAGTTCGAAATTTTATCATGTTGAAATGTTTAATATTTCCTACTTTCATTTTGCCGACTCTAGACTGGCAATAAAAAATTGGTCCTGGCGATGTCGCTTTGATTGACAGCGCTATTACCACAAAGAGCGGTAGGGTAAGTAGCAAACAGGTTATTGAAAATACTAAATCGATACCTCGTTTGAACAGGAGTATGCTGGGATGAATAAAGCTGTTATGTTTCATGGTGCCTCCTAAATTTTAGTCCAAACTTTTTCTTGTAAGCCAAATAGATATTTTAACGAACCTCTTAAGGCAAACCAGTAACCATTGATTAAGTAGCAAATGAGTCTTAGCATATTTATTTTTGGGGTAATATGAAAAAAAGTCATTAAAAAGACCGCACTATATAGCAGTATTTGACAGCTAAATAATGATAGAAAAATGTAATAACTAGGGGCAAGGTAGAGATTACTTAAGAAAATAAGTACTAAAATAAAGGGAGTAATGGCGCGCAGGGCTTTACCGGAAGCAAAGTTTATTGCATTCCAGCCGTATTTTGGTGACAGTAATGGTAGTAAATAAATAAGTTGTTGAAAATTCCCCGCAGCTATTCGCAAGCGTCGAGTCATATCTTGCTCTAGGTTAACTTGCTCAAGTTCAATGGCGACGACACGAGGTTCATATATCACACGATATCCTTGCTTAATCACATTCATAGGGATCAAAAAATCATCATTAATGGTATCTGCTGGGATCTCTTGATAGCATGATTTTTTAAGTGCGTAAAAAGCACCGTGAGCACCTAAAACGCTGGCAATAGAGCTTTCTCTGGTTTTAATCATTGATTGATATTGCCAGTAATATTGTTCGCCAGCAGTTCCTTTTTGGGCAAATTTATAGCCCCCAGAGACAGCGCCAACAATAGGGTTTTTAAAATGACTATCGAGCATAAGTAAGCAATTTACCGGTAATAGTGCTGAGACATCGCTAAAAACAATATGCTCAAATTTTGCTGTTGAGACACCATCTTTAAGTACTGCTACTTTACCGCGGTTATTTTTAAAATTTATCAGTTGGCAGTGTAAGTCGATACAGCTCAGTTCAGCTAGGGTTTTAACGGCAATGTCATAGGTTTCGTCATGACAGCCATCGCATAATAAAATTAATTCGTATCTATCGTTTGGATAATCAATGAAACTTAAATTTCTAATTTTTTCGGCAATAAACTTAGCCTCATTAAATGCCGGGATAATAATTGAAAAGCGATTTAACTTTTTATCAGCGGAGCTAAAGAGGTAGCGACGCTTTTTTATCTCGGGATTTGATGTTTTTTTATTACTACTCACTAGTTTTAGTAATATTGGATAAAGTACATGATGATATATCACCAAAAATATTGCTAGTGTGAAGATGCTTATCATTATGATATCTAACATAATTTCCACCTTAAATCAGCTTGTGTTAATGAAACGTATTGCTTGATCATTTTATTGATTGAGCGTTGATTTTCGATAAATACTCGAGGGGAATCAGCGCTATTTTGATTGAGTGCTTTCATTAATGCTTGTGATAATAATTCAGGGTTATTGGGATGGACAATAAAACCTGTTTTACTACAAACAGCTTCTCTACAACCACCAACATCAGTTAATACTGCGGGTATTCCGCACGCTTGAGCCTCTAAAGGAGATAAGGGCAGACCTTCGTTAGCTGATGATAGGCAAAATACATCAATTAAGGGATAAAACGTGGTCATATCTTCAATATGCCCTAAAAAGAAAACCCTTTTTTGTAGCTGTAAATCGATAGCGAGTTGCTGTAATTGTGCTTTTAAACTGCCAGTGCCAGCCAGTAACAAGGCAATATTTTTTGGTAGTTTGGCTAGTGCTTTGATTAGAATATCATGTGATTTCACCGGCTCTAACCTTGCAGCACAACCGATATATTTCAGTTTTGTTGGTAACCCTGCTTGTTTGAGCAGGTTTTTTTTATCAATAGTACTAGGTTTAAATTTATCTGTGTCGATACCGTTAGCGATAATGATAGGTCTTAATGAGGGGATTAAACTGTGCACTTGTTCGGCCACAAACTTAGCATCAGCAACAAAAATAGGTTGTACCAAGCTGACTATAAGCTTTTGTAGTAATCTCGGTTTGGCTTCTACTAAATGCCATGCATCATGTTCGGTATGGATAAGGTGTTCTATGTTTGCCATTCTTGCCGCGATACCACCATAAATTAAAGGGCCGATATGATGGGTGTGTACATACATTGGTTGCACTTTTTTAAAGAAGCTTTTTAATTGCCAAAAAATATTAGCTTGCCAACCTGGCTTTTTGTCTAGCAGGTGTATAAATTGCTCAAAGCCATCAATATTATTCCAATAATTTGTCACTTGGTGTTTTTCTAAAGAAATGATATGTACATCATAAAAAGGTTGTGCGACACGTTGAAATTCTAGTGCGAAACTTTCAATACCACCGGGCTTTAGGTGTTGCACAACATGAACAATGACGGGTTTCATAAGGATCCTCCTGAGCTTTTATCTGGGGAAATTCTTGGTAGCCTAGTTAATACAGGTGATGAGGTAATTAACTCCAGTTGATACTTGGCTCTGATTGAGGTGTCAGCTAACTCTGCAAATAATGCTAAGCCGCCGCCTAAGCATATGCCACCGATAATGCCAGTGAATAAAAAGATAGAAAGAGGAAAATTTGTCGGCGTGCTAGGTTTATAGGGTTCATCAATTATCTTGATCCTTTCTGGTTGTTCAAACTTGCCAAGAGCACCCGTTATTTTGGCTTTCTCAAAACGATATAATAAATCACTATATAAGCTGCGTTTTACTTTAAGATCTCTTTCTAATGCATGTAGCTGCCTTTCCATGTCGCTGTTACCAGCAAGTGAAATTTTTATTGTTTTTGTTTGATTGATGATGGAATTTATTTCTTCTTTGATTTGTTCTACGTGGCCATCGGCAAGTTGTAATTCTTGAAGTTGTGAAACAAGTAATAAATTTTGATGATTCTCAACTTTACCATCTTGCATATTGTTGGCTATTTCCCATAAGCGGTTTAAATCGCTTTCATTTATTCGGTACGATGTTTTACTTTGGATTTGGCGTTCGTCTTCAAGTTGTGATAATTGCCTAAGTGAAATTTGTACTTTGCTGTGATGGTCGGTGTAGCGTGAGCGTAATATGGCAAGCTCACTCTTGGTTTCGACAATGTTTTGTTCAATTTCACTCATCACAGGGTCTACTTGAGCAAGTCGATAACGAATGGTTTTTTTAGCGGCAATCGCCCCAGATAATTCAATTTTCCGTTGTTCTAGCAGCACATTTAATTGGCTAAAACGGGTACTGTTGGCATTGTATAGTCTAGGTAATAGTTCAACATTTTCTTGCTTAAAGTGTGCCAACCGAAATTCAGCTACTTGTAATTCGGCTGTTTTTAGTGTTAATTGTTCCGCTAAAAAAATTTCTGAAGCGGCAAGCGAAGAGAGCTCAGGGGCGAGTAGTTTGTCTAAAAAATGTTTTCTAACGGCTAGTAAGGTAGCAACAATTCTGTCAGGTGAGTCAGTTTGGTAAACAAGCTTAACAAGATCTTTCCCCATTAATTTCACCTTAAGTGCGGCAGATAGCTCTCTAACCAGTTCATCTTTTTGGGCATCGGTTGATTTATTATTTATTAGGTCTAAGTCTTGTGCGACATTAATTAGCATGTGGCGACTATGTAAGAGAGTGTCTAATGTGGTCATTCTATTTTCTAAATCTGTTGATACCGACAAGTCTTCCAGAAAAGGGTTCATTTTGGCACTTTCTTGTACCAGTATTGTGGTATGTGTTTGCCAATTTCTTGGGGTTAGCAGACAAATAATGACGGCAATAATAGGCAGCGCTAATGCAGGGAAAGTAATCAAATGGCGATGACGCCAAATTGCCGATAAAATAAGATGTAGGTTTATAATTACTGACGTTGTCATCTTAGACCCCGATAACTAATTTAATAGTGTCTGTTGATAGTTCTGGAGAAAAAATGAAAGCTACGCTTTTATTTAAGCGCACAATATATTGACGAAGTACTTTAGCTCGTTCCATTGAAAGGCTTAATTGTTGCAATTTATTTTCACCTTTAGCGGGGGCAATATTAATGGTGATGTTGTGTTTTTTTTGTATTAATAATTTGGCGATAGTGATTCGATCGGCGTAACTTAATTCGGTATTGTATAGGTCGTAATTGAAGGTATAAGCGAGCACTATTACTTTGTTGACCGCACGTAAGGCTTGAATTTTTTTTAACACTTTTTCATTAACTGCTTGGTTATTTTCTTGCGCTATCAATGCTAATGAATCGCTAATTGTAGTAGAGGCACAGCCAGTGCAAGTTATTAAGGTAATAGCGAACAGGCTGTTTAAGGATGTTTGTTTCATACGCGATTACCTTATTTAATTATACTTACTTTAATCAGTTACAAGTAGCATGCCAATTTTTAACTGATTGATTGTAAGAAGATTATTATATATTGTTGTTTTTTTTCGTAGAGTGATAATAGATTTTTGCGTTCTGCATTTTCAAAATGCAACGGGGTACACTAGTAAAGGTTGCTGCGAAAAATGCCTAGATAAAGGCTGTTATCTAGGCATTGCTTTTTGGTATAAAAACTAATGCAATGATAATTCCTTTAAAACTCTAGTTGCCAATTGTTGTCTAACTCGCTGAGGTCAAAAAATATATTTAGCGGTATTGCGTCTTTTTCAATAGGCCAAATTTGAGCAATTAATTGTATTTCTGTGGTACTTAGCGAAATGGTGAATTGCTGTTCTTGTGAGGTGAGTGTTGTTCTTAATTTACAACTTGCATAATTGATTTCAATCTCATTATTTTTACTAGAAAAATCGGAGCATATATTAATAAAATAACGAATTGTTGTTGAAGGTGAAGGAGGAATAGTTACCTGTAACTTAATATTAGCGGTTAAATCAAACTCCGGTGCGCTTACTAAGTCACTAGTGCGCAGTGCTATTTCTGTGGCGCTGGCAGCAGGTGGTGCTGTTTGTTGTGTTGTTTCTGGCGCCGTTGCTGCGGGCGTTGATTGGCTATCCCCTCCGCCACAACCGATTAACGGGGATAGAAGTATTAACCACAGTGCGGTGCATAGATTGGTTTTCATAATGCTAACTCCTTATAGTGATATTAATAAAGTTGAGAATTGACAGCGTTGCTTTGTGAAAACCAGCTAGTTGCTTTATTGCCATTAGTTTCAACAAATATTTGAAAATCAGGGTATGCTTGTATGAGATCAACCCTTTCACTTGGGTGTTTCCATTCTTCTTGTGAGCCAGCGTTAATAGCAAGTGCCCAAGGCAAGCCTGTGCTAGTTTGATAGTAATAATTATTAGCTACTTGCGTTGCATCGTCAGCAATGCCAAATAGAGTCTGATCTGCTTTTGAGGTGGGCAGCTTATTTTTTAGGTGAACTTCTAGCGCTCTACCCGGATGAAAAAACAGATCGCCATGATAGGTGTCATTTTTAGCAAAAATAAATGGGTTGTAAGGTGCCTCTGGAAATTCATCAAGTGCAATAGGGTTAATGAATGGAATAGTGATACTAAAAGTCATTTGTGATGAGTTACTGCAATTTTTTTCTGTTTTAAAATACTGACAATTTTCAGTTTTTTGAATATGATCACTTAAATTATTGGTAACTTTTATTACTAGATATTGAGTATCAGCTTCTATCGGGCTAACTTCTTGCAAAATACCGTTTATTTCAAACCTCACTAAGGTGTTGTCAACATTGGCGGGAGATATGTGGTCTAGTTGAATAGCAAAGCCATTGTGATATGAAGCGCCCATGGCTTTTAATTCACCATTGAACTCTATTTGTTTTACCGCATAAGATTCGGCGAGTAGTAATGATGAATTTTGTAAAATAACGACATCATTCATATCGTAATCTCCTTGCTCTGGCCAACTGTCTTCAAAAGCAAGATAATAAGGAGGATCTTGAATTTGGCTATTGCCGGGATTATTAACAATAACACGGTAGTCTTCTACTTCTCCGTCAGGTACACCGCCACTGGCAACTATTGAAGATATTGAAGTAAATCTAGCTCTGGTCCAAGTAAAGCCATTTAGTGCGTTAAGTGGGGTGTTAACGAGGAAAACTTCAGTAGTGTTTTCCATATACTTGTCAGATATTAGCTTTTCATCGGCTGAAAATTCACCATCACGATCCCAGTCTCCCCAGATATTAAGATAACCGGCGCCAGTTGCCTGCACCTGAATTAGGCTATCGCTACCAGCAAGTAGTGGCGTGATAAAAATAATGCCATCATCGTCATCTGTTTTGGGGTAGACATTAGCATTATGTTCAGTAGTTATATTGTTACCTAAATAAATGTCACTAATACCGTGTCTTGCGCCATTACTAAATAACGTTGTACCATAACTGTCTGGGGCATCACCATAATCGGTCGTAGCAGCAATAGATTCATCTATAACAGGAGCAATGGCACAACGTGCACCATCATTTTGTGAAGCACTAGGCCCATAAGCGAAAAAATTAGCTGTTGGGTTTTCGGCTGTAACATCAATGATAAATACGTAGCCATCATTATTACGACTAATATAAAAATTACCATCAACGTCAAAGTAAACGGCGCCAAAGGTACCTTGCTCACCGACATACCCTAGCGCAATAGCGACACCAGTATTAACATCTATTTGATATAATTGACCATTTTTATCTACAGTGTAAGCTAGGCTATCGGATGGATGAAAGGCAAAGTCAAATATACTTAATGCTAATGATTGTCCGTCAATTACTTTGATCACATTAAGATAGTCGTTTGACTGCTCATCTAAACTAACTCTATACAAGCCATAGCTAACGCCTTTTTTGTAAAAAAAATAGTTGTTTTCATTAAGTGCGACATCACCAACAAAAAAATTTACCCCTGGATTGTTTTGTAATGATATTGGCGCTGCTTGGTAGTCACTCCCTATGCGGACTAAAGTTCCCCATTCATAGCCCCAACCGTAGATGAAATTGTCATGAAAATTAAAACCAATGGCATTAATTTTATCATTGGTTCCTAAATCATCTGATAATAATGAGTAATTTCCGGTGACTAAGTTAACGCCGTAAAGTTGCGCTACTTGTTGCTGCATTAAAAAAGCCTTAGAAGGACAACTTTCAAAGGGATCTGCCATTAATGGCCAGTGAATAATTAGCAAACAAGTAAATAGATAATGCTTAACACTTTTGAAGTAGTACATAAGAAAGCTCCCTGATTAGATACTTTATCTATCAAGCAAGGAGTGTTCCTGTTTTTTTAATTTAATTTTCAATGGGTTATTATGTGGCCTTGCAAAATGCAATGCAATATCTACACAAATGCTCTTACTTGTTTGCTGTAATTGGAATGTATATTGAAAAACAACTACCTTTGCCTACTTCAGAGGTTACCTTAATCTTACCATCATGCTGTTTAATGATTTCATGGCTAATGGATAAACCAAGCCCAGTACCTTCTCCTACCGGTTTTGAAGTAAAAAAAGGCGTAAAAATATGAGAAAGTATTTTTGGGTCTATACCGCTACCGTTATCCTTTACTTCAATCACTATATCAGTACCTTGTTGGAAGGTTTTTACAGAAATTTCTCCTTTATCTTCAATAGACTGACCAGCATTAATAAGTAAATTCATAAATACTTGATTTAATTTACTAGGGAAGGCAAGAATTTTAGGTAAGGAGCCTAGTTCTACCTGTACTTTGCAATTGTACTTGAGCTCATTGCGAGCCATATTGAGTGTTGTTGTTAATCCTTCGTTAATATCTGTGCTAGATTTATTAGGCTCTTCAACACGGGCAAAATTCTTTAAGTCTTGTACTATTTCTGAGACTCTATCTATGCCGCCAATACTACTCTTTAATAGCGGTGGAATATCATTAAAAATAAAGTCGATGTCGTACTTTTTGGCTATTGCTTGTTCATTATGTTGGAGGGTTTTTGTAGTTAATAAGGTATTAATTTCTTGGCGATATTTTTTAATATCAATTAGATATTCATCCAATACATCCAAATTACTTTTAATAAAACCAATAGGGTTATTAATCTCATGAGCGACACCAGCTGCCAATACGCCAATACTGGCCATTTTCTCCGATTGGATAAGTTGAGATTCACTTAATATAAGCTCTTCATTTGCCTTTGATAATTGATCATAGCTTAATTGTAAGTCTTGTTCTCTATGGTGAACTTTTTCTGTCATTGAATTGAATTTTTTAAATAAGTCGGATAATTCTTTAATGCGAACATTTTCTTGTAATAGCTTTGATTCGCTACCTTTATCTAATTCACCTGTGGCTTGGGATAATAACAGCAGTGGCTTAACGAAATAGTGGTAGCCAAAAACATAAGCAAGCAATGTTGTTAAAATAAGCACTAAAAGAATTAATAAGCTTAATTTTATTATCGTATTGTAAAGTTCTTTATTGCTGGCACTATTATCAAAGGTAAAGCGGAATGAAATAGGGATATTCTGCCAGTTAATTGTATGCTGATTGCCCTTTAAAGTATCGCCGAATGTTGCTAGTACTGAGCTATCAGCCAATATCTCTATCATTAAACCATCTCGGCGTTTAGATGATTTTTCTTGTTCATCTATCTCTTTAATAGGTATTAACGTAGTAAGTACTCCTTCAACCATATTATTATATGAGATGGCTATTGCTAGGCACCAAAAATATTGGTTATTGAGTTTTTGTATGCCGACATGATTTTTTTGTTGATTATTTAACAAGCTTGGTAGCCAAGATGCTCCTTTATAGTTTGGTGTTTTGCCAGCAAGTGTGGAAAATATTATATTACCGTCAAAGTCGAGTAAGCTTTGTTGGTAGCGTTTACCCAAAATGGTTAGATCCGCCATAAAATCTTGTACTTTACCAATGCTTGTTTCCGGCTGCATCAAAGCTTGAATCATAATTGGATAATGAGCATGTTCAGTTAATATGGTCATCCGGTGATGGAGAAATAGTTGGTAACTATTACTAATAGTTGAAGTTTCTCTACCAATTAGTTGTGCTTGCTTTAGTTCTGCAGAGTTAAGGACATAATTGATCACTAAGACAGTGGACAGCACGGCAAGGGTAAAACAACTTAAAAACACAAACCGTGCCAGTGCAAATGAAATGCTAACTTTTTTCATAAATGAGTTTATTGCTCTTTGTATTATTCATTTGAAAATAAAGCAATACTATTATTACTCTGATAATGTCCCATTGCATAATCTTGGATAGATAATGCCTCATGAGCGCTCTTATTGTCTAAAGAGTATGTTGAAAAGGGTTTATGATAGTCTTTGATTAAACCCGCTACCGGTGATTTTAAGTTCTCTAAGGCCTGCTTAATTGCTTTCATATCATTTTTTTTGATGCCCGTTAACCTTGCTTGTTTCATTGCCGCAATAAGTATTTTTGTTAGATCATAACCATGAATAAAGCCTGTTTGTGCTTTAATATCATCTACAGACTTTATTTGTGGATACAGCATTTTGGTTTTTTCGAAAACCTGTTGGGCTAACTTAGAGCTTGGTTGGCTTAAGAATGAAAATTTAGTTTGGATAAACCTAAGATCGAGTGCAGCTCTGGCTTTGGCATTTATTATTTGCGCAAAATCGCCACCAGTAATTCCCCAATGACTTCGAATGGGTAACCTGATCTCTTGATTCAGTGAAATCATGGCATTAGCAAAGGTTTTTCCTTCAGGCGCATTACCGACAAAAAAGATAACATCTGCGCCAGATGACTTTATATCACGAAGTAATACTTTCGCATGATTTATGCCAAGCCCCCAATTAAACCAAGTAACACCAACGGGAGCGATATCATTACTTGCTAACGCTTTTTTCATGGTTCTCTCATTGGACTTTCCCCAGCCAGTATCTTCAAGCAATAAAAAGGGTTTGCGAAACTTTTCTTTAACCGCTTCTGTACTAATAAATTTACCAGCATTACTATCATCTATAGATAATCGGTATATCCAGTTATTGTTATTTTTTGATCTAGTGATGGGGCCTGCAGCAGCCCAAGGATCAAGCATTAGAATTTTGTTGCTGTTTATAAATTCTTTATTGGCTAACAGCGGCGGCGAATGTAGGCCGGAAAAAACAATTAATGCTTGCTCATCTTTAAGAAACTTTTCTAAATTTCGCTTACTTCGTAAAGAATTTCCGCGGTGGTTTTTTGCCACCAGTTCAAAACGAATGTTATCAATAATAAAATTTTCTTCGCTAAGAGCGACATTTATTCCCTGCTGTATTGATATGCTAGATGTTTTAGTACCAGTGAAATCAGCATCTAAATAAATTTTATAGCTATTTTCTCCGGCAGTAGCAACAGTGATTGATAAGGTAAAAAACAGTACGATAGTTGTGATTATTGCTTTATGGTTAAAACCTTTCATTTTTAACAATTTCCTTTTAGTGAAAATGAATAAAGAGAAGTAACGCTTTTGTAATTGATTATAGTAAAGATAATTACTTATAACGGAATTTTAAAGACTTATCACCTTATTCTTGGTAATAGTACTGCGCTTTAATTGCTAAATTGGTGTTACTATCGTTTTTAAGTACAATAGAGTACTTTCATCTAGTAATATTTCGAATATATGCTCTCCAAACAACAGCTGTCTTTGCAAACAAGAAATAGTTTTAATATTAATGCTATTTGTCCGACTATTTATTTTCCCAGTTCGTTAACTGATTTACAGCTACTTACTAGGGTTATTACGACACCATTTTATATTTTAGGTGAGGGCAGTAATACTTTATTTGTTGAGCAACAAGCACCCATTATCGTTAAACCAAACTTTTTAGGTATCTCTGTTGTTGAGTTAGCTGAGCATTATCAAGTTACTGTTGGTGCAGCAGAAAACTGGCATGCCTTAGTGAGTTATTGTCTTGAAAGAGGCATCAATGGTTTAGAAAACTTAGCACTTATCCCCGGTAGTGTTGGGGCGGCACCAATACAAAATATTGGCGCTTACGGTGTTGAGTTTGCGGATTTTTGTCAGCAAGTTGAATATTTTGATATGGCAAGTGCAAGTCTACATTGTTTAACAGCAGAGCAATGCCAATTCGCTTATCGAAACAGTATTTTTAAAACATCATTACGTAACCAAGCTATTATCACCCAAGTGACGCTTGTTTTTGCAAAAAAGTGGCGAGCAAATCTCAGTTATAATGGCTTAGGGCATTTACCTCAAACGGTAACAGCGAAAGAAGTCATGCAACAAGTTATTCATATACGACAAAAAAAATTACCCGATCCTGCCGTTATCCCCAACGCTGGTAGTTTTTTTAAAAATCCGATAGTGAGTAGTACTGAATTTAGTCGTATACAACAGCTGCATCCGACTATACCTAATTACCCTCAAGATGATCAGCAAGTGAAATTAGCCGCTGGTTGGTTAATAGAGCAAGCCGGTTTGAAGGGATATCGTAAAAAAGGTGTCGGTGTACATGAACACCAAGCCTTGGTTTTAGTTAATTATGCAAGTGAAAATGGTGCAGATATTGTAGCGCTGGCAAAATATGTTCAACAGCAAGTATTAACTAAGTTTGATGTCTTGCTCTACCCAGAAGTTAGAATGATCACTGCACAAGGTGAACAAAACTTTGTTGATTTAGCAGTAAATGACGAGAGTAAATAATATGGCGAAGGCAGTAAGAGAGCATTTGATTAAGGCATTAGCAAGTGGTGAGTTTGTTTCAGGGCAGGCGCTTGGTAAGCAATTAGGTATTAGTCGAACTGCTATTTCTAAGCATGTAAAAGCGTTGGTAGATATGGGGCTAGATATCTTTAGTGTTACCGGTAAAGGATATAAATTAGCACAACCTTTGCATTTGCTTAGCAAGAGTCAAATTTTATTGTTTATTTCTCAGCAAAAAGTCACCAGTAAGAAGCGACTTCTACCTGAAGTTGAAGTGCACAGCTTAATAGATTCAACTAATGATTATCTAATGCGCCGCTTACCAAATCAATTAACGCAAGGGCAGGTTTGTTTGGCGGAATATCAAAGTGCTGGTCGGGGCCGACGTGGCCGTCAATGGGTGTCACCCTTTGGCTCGCAAATTTATTTGTCTATGTATTGGTATTTGGAGCAAGGATTATCTGCCGCGATGGGATTGAGCCTAGTCAGTGCGTTAGCGGTTAGTGATGCGGTATTTGCCATAAGTGGTGTGCAGGTGCAGCTAAAGTGGCCAAATGATATTTATATTGATGGCGTGAAGCTAGCAGGCATATTAATCGACTTGGAAGGACAAGCCTTAGAGCCAAGTCATAGCGTTATTGGTATTGGATTAAATTTAGATATGCCCGCACAAGCTGCCCAAAAAATCGATCAGCGTTGGACAGATTTACAAAGCCATAGTAAAACTAAAATTGACAGGAACGCTTTAAGTGCACTATTAATAAGTTGTTTACACAGTCGATTACAGCAGCATCAGGGTGAAGGGTTGACAGCAATGATAGATGAATGGCATGCGCATGATGTTTATCTTAACAAACGAGTTAAATTACTAACCGGAGAACGGGTAACCAAAGGAATTTGTCGAGGTATTAATAACCAAGGTGCTTTATTACTTGAAGTTAATGGTCAGGTTAAGCCTATTTATGGTGGTGAAGTGAGCCTTCGAGGTGATGAATGATTGCTTTAGTTGATATTGGTAACAGTAGAACAAAGTACAGCATTGTTAACGAAGGGAAGAAGGGCTCTGTACAAAGCATTGCTAATGGACAGTTATCAAATAAATATTTAACAGAATGTTTTAGTAAGATTGATAAGTTAATTGTAGCCAGTGTTAATCATAATGAACTGACGGATAATGTTGAATTATGGTGCAAGGAGCAAAACATACATTATCAGCAGGTTGTCAGTGAAAAAAATAAAAACGGTGTTTTGTCAGCATACCATCGACCAAGTCAACTAGGTGTTGATCGATGGTTAACGTTAATTGCGGCAAAAGCACTATACCCAAGTGAAAATACTTTAATAGTTGATGCAGGTACGGCAACCACTATTGATTTACTCGCTGCTAATGGCGAGCATCAAGGAGGATGGATTTTAGCTGGCATTGATACACTCTTTAGTTGTGTCTTAGATAATACCAGCCAGGTACAAGCTAATGTAGCTAAAACGGCAAGTTTAGCTTTTGGCGCTAATAGCTCTGAAAATGTAAATAATGCTACATGGGCTGCTACTATCGGGGCAATAAATTTGGCCATTTTACAAAGTGAGCAACAAGGTATTGTAATCGGTGAAATTTTATTGACAGGTGGTAATGGGCGAACAATCGCTTCATTACTAACACATCAGTGTACTGTGATTGAAGATCTAGTTTTTGTGGGCCTGCAAGCATATATTTAGCACGGATAAAAACAAATTCAATCACTGTTTGGATAAAAAAACATCAAACAAACGCAAAACAGGTAAAAACATCAATTTTTTTCTGTTTTGCACTTGCAAGCAGTAAAACATTACTCTAGTATTCGCACCACTTAATGTAGTGCCGACTTAGCTCAGTTGGTAGAGCAACTGACTTGTAATCAGTAGGTCGCCAGTTCGACTCCGGCAGTCGGCACCATTAATACTAGTTCACTTAGGTGAGGTAGGTAAATATACTGGAGGGGTTCCCGAGTGGCCAAAGGGATCAGACTGTAAATCTGACGGCTCCGCCTTCGGTGGTTCGAATCCACCTCCCTCCACCATATTTTTAGCTTATGTTTTTCTGAGAAGGAAAACGTAAACTGTAAACAGAGATAATCTGATAGAGTAAGCGGGCGTCGTATAGTGGTAATACCTTAGCCTTCCAAGCTAAAGCTGCGAGTTCGATTCTCGCCGCCCGCTCCAATCTTTGTAATTTAATGCTGATATGGCTCAGTTGGTAGAGCGCACCCTTGGTAAGGGTGAGGTCGGCAGTTCGAATCTGCCTATCAGCACCATTCCTTAGATTATACTATTCTTATTATTTCAACTATTGTAAATATAAACTTAATTCTATACCCAGAGGTATTTTAAAATGGCTAAAGAAAAATTTGAACGTACGAAACCACATGTAAACGTTGGTACAATCGGACACGTTGATCACGGTAAAACAACATTAACAGCCGCTATCTCTGCGGTATTAACTAAAAAATTCGGTGGCGAAGTTAAAGATTTCTCTCAAATCGATAATGCTCCAGAAGAGCGTGAACGCGGTATTACTATTAATACTTCTCACATCGAATATGATACAGAAGTTCGTCACTATGCCCACGTAGATTGCCCAGGCCATGCTGATTACATCAAAAACATGATCACTGGTGCTGCACAAATGGATGGTGCTATCTTAGTAGTTGCTGCTACTGATGGTCCTATGCCACAAACACGTGAGCACATCTTACTTTCTCGTCAAGTTGGTGTTCCTTACATCATCGTATTCATGAACAAATGTGATATGGTTGATGATGAAGAATTATTAGAATTAGTAGAAATGGAAGTTCGTGAACTTCTATCTGAATATGACTTCCCAGGTGATGATTTACCAGTAATTCAAGGTTCAGCTTTAAAAGCACTTGAAGGTGAAGAAAAATGGGAAGAAAAAATCCTTGAACTTGCTGAGCAATTAGATACTTACATTCCAGAGCCAGAGCGTGCTATTGATGGAGCATTCATCATGCCTATCGAAGACGTTTTCTCAATCTCAGGTCGTGGTACTGTGGTAACTGGCCGTGTTGAACGTGGTATCATCAAAGTTGGTGAAGAAGTAGAAGTTGTTGGTATCCGTGATACACAAAAATCAACTTGTACTGGTGTTGAAATGTTCCGTAAGCTTCTTGACGAAGGTCGTGCTGGCGAGAACTGTGGTGTTCTTCTACGTGGTCTTAAGCGTGAAGATGTTGAACGTGGTCAAGTACTATGTGCTCCTGGTTCAATCTTACCTCATACTAAATTCGAATCAGAAGTATACGTACTTTCTAAAGATGAAGGTGGTCGTCATACGCCATTCTTTAAAGGTTACCGTCCACAGTTTTACTTCCGTACCACAGATATCACAGGTGCTGTAGAGCTTCCTGAAGGTGTTGAAATGGTAATGCCTGGTGACAACTTGAAGTTTGTTGTTGAGCTAATCAACCCAGTAGCGATGGACGAAGGCTTACGCTTCGCAATCCGTGAAGGTGGTCGTACTGTTGGTGCTGGTGTTGTTTCTAAGATTATGGATTAATTGATAATTAATTTACGCTAGAATTTGTGTTAGCGGCATCGTAAGTACTCATTGACTCACGTCAACTCCGTGCTTCCGCTTTGCTAACCCTGCATCTAGCAATAAATTACTTTATCAATATGATTACATTTAAAGGTCGCTTATGCGGCCTTTTTTGTTTTTATAAGCGGGTACTTCGACAGTTCGTCCCTCACGCTCAGCACTAACGGAAAGTTGTTTCGTTCACTCAAAGCGCGAAGCAGTCGAAGGGAAACTCGGAAATATTTACCCGTATCGCGATTACTGGCAAATACTTCTTGAGTAATATGCTTGGCTGAGTATAATGGCGCCTCACTTCTCGAGTATCTCTTAATTCCCTTAAAAAAACTAAGATTGACCCGGTAAGTGTAACTATTGATTTAGTAAGTCATTAGAGCTTATTAAATATTTGTAGGGGTGTAGTTCCAATTGGTAGAACAGCGGTCTCCAAAACCGATGGTTGGGAGTTCGAGTCTCTCCACCCCTGCCATTTAAGAGCCTAGATAAAAGGTTCTAATTAACTACATACGTGTGGTTACATTGTTTCAAATTAGATTGATAATTACGGAATAGAAATATGAATGCAAGTACAGAAGAGCAGCCAAGCAGTTCTCTCGATGGTTTAAAATGGGGTGTTGTTGCCCTATTATTAGCTGCAGCGATTGGTGGCAACTATTATTATGGTCAAGAGTCGGTATTACTTCGCGCTATTGGTGTTGTTGTTGCTGTAGGTGTTGCTGGTTTGATTGCTATGCAAACATTGAAAGGTCGTACCGCTGTTGCATTTGCAAAAGAATCACGCACTGAAGTACGTAAAGTGGTTTGGCCGACACGCCAAGAAGCTATTCAAACAACAGGTATAGTATTAGTAGTGACTTTATTAATGTCATTATTACTTTGGGGATTAGATTCAGTTCTTTTCTGGTTAGTCGGCTTAATTACAGGTATGAAGGTATTATAATGTCTGAAGATTTTATGGAAGACTCTGTTGACGGTAACGAAGCAGAAGACACTGAAGAAAAAGTGGTTAATACCAATCCTAAATTAAGATGGTATGTTGTTCAGGCGTTCTCTGGTTATGAAGGTCGTGTACAAAAAACTTTAGTAGAGCACATTGAAATTCACGGCTTACAAGAAAAGTTTGGTGAAATTTTAGTACCTACTGAAGAAGTTGTTGAGATGCGTGCAGGACAAAAGCGTAAAAGCTCTCGCAAGTTCTTCCCTGGTTATGTACTAGTTCATATGGAATTAGATGATGAATCATGGCATTTAGTTAAAAGTGTGCCGCGTGTATTAGGTTTTATTGGTGGCACTAAAGAACGACCAGCACATATTACACAAAAAGAAGCAGATCGTATTTTACAACGCTTACAAGATACAGATAAGCCTAAACCTAAAACGTTATTTGAACCGGGTGAAGTTATTCGAGTTATCGACGGCCCATTCGCTGATTTTACTGGTGTTGTTGAGGAGCTTGATTACGATAAAAACCGTATTAAAGTTTCGGTTCTTATTTTTGGACGTTCAACGCCTGTTGATCTTGAATTTGGTCAAGTTGAGAAAGGTAGCTAATTAGCTGTTCTTTAAAACTCGCTAAAAATAAAACGCTTGCCTTGTGCAGGCGTTTTTTGTTTTTGTGGCGGTATTATTACTTCAGTAGTTAATCGTTTTAGCAAAGGATTTTACTATTTTCACAGTAAAATACGTAAATCAGCTCTCTTTAGCATAAAAATCTTGAAATACCTTGCTTGGTTAATATATAATCCGCTGCCGCGTTTTTTTAGCGCGGCCTAAGGTTATCCGTTTTGAATAAAATCATGACGAAAAGGTGCTTTAGTAAACAGGGAAGCGAAAACTGTTAACACGGTGATTAGCGCTAATTACCCACTATAAAGGTGTTTTAAAATGGCTAAAAAAGTCCAAGCTTTAATCAAGCTACAGGTAGCTGCTGGTGCAGCTAACCCGTCACCACCAGTTGGTCCTGCATTAGGTCAACATGGTGTAAATATCATGGAATTCTGTAAAGCGTTTAACGCAAAAACAGATTCTTTAGAAAAAGGCGCTCCGGTTCCAGTAGTAATTACTGTTTATAATGACCGTTCGTTCACTTTCGAAACTAAAACTCCACCTGCTTCTTACTTATTGAAAAAAGCAGCTGGCGTAAAAAGCGGCTCTGGTCGTCCTAACACAGAAAAAGTTGGTACTGTAACAACAGCACAACTTGAAGAAATCGTTAAGATGAAAGAACCTGATCTTACTGCCGGCTCTATGGAAGCTGCAGTGCGTACCATTGCGGGCTCTGCTCGTTCAATGGGTTTAGTGGTAGAGGACTAATCAATGACTAAATTAACAAAACGCGCTCGTCTTATCCGTGAAAAAGTAGACGTAACAAAAGAATACGATATCAGTGAAGCAGTTTCTTTATTAAAAGAATTTGCTACAGCTAACTTCCGTGAAAGCGTAGATGTTGCTATAAATCTTGGTATTGATGCTCGTAAATCAGATCAAAACGTTCGTGGCGCAGCTGTATTGCCAAACGGTACAGGCCGTAACGTTCGTGTTGCAGTATTTACTCAAGGCGCAAATGCAGAAAAAGCTAAAGAAGCTGGTGCAGATGTGGTTGGCATGGAAGATTTAGCTGAGCAAGTAAAAGCTGGCGAAATGAACTTCGACGTTGTAATTGCTTCTCCTGATGCAATGCGTGTTGTTGGTCAACTAGGTCAAATTTTAGGCCCTCGTGGTTTAATGCCTAACCCTAAAGTTGGCACAGTAACTCCTGACGTAGCTGGCGCGGTTAAAAACGCTAAGTCTGGTCAAGTACGTTACCGCAATGACAAAAACGGTATCATCCATACTACTATTGGTAAGGCTGATTTCGAACCTGCACAATTGCAAGAAAACTTAGAGTTTTTGCTAGAAGCGCTTAAAAAAGCGAAACCAGCAAATGCTAAAGGTCAATATCTTAAGAAAATTTCTCTTTCTACCACTATGGGTGCCGGCGTTGTCGTTAACCAAGCAAGTTTAACACAAGCTAAATAGTAGAAAAAGTTTCAATTATTGAACCTTTACAAGGGCGGCATTATAACCTATAATTTCGCCCCTTAAATTTTGGTAGGAGTTGTTAATATTATTTAGCGGTAAAGTCTAAATGAAATTGGCAACCCCCGTCCAAGACCGTAGGTGTAAGATAAAGTTAATTAGTGGCGAGTTTCGAGGCTCGTAACTAAAAGCTGTTAACTTTATTTTACTTAATTTCCTACGTAGATGGTGATTACCCAGATATTTCCTTGAATTCTGGTCCTCGCCGTAATGGCCTAATTGATAGATTACTGTCAGTTGGGGATTGTAAATACCGGTAATTTTTACCGGTTTGAACCAGGAGTTAAAGCCAATGGCTATCAATCTTGATGACAAAAAAGCAATTGTTGCTGAAGTTCAAGAAGCTGCTAATGGCGCTCAATCAGTTGTAATCGCGGATGCCCGTGGTGTATCAGTTGGAGCAATTACTGTATTGCGTAAGCAAGCACGTGAAAATGGTGTATGGATGAAGGTTGTCCGTAACACGTTAGCACGTCGTGCAGTAGCAGGTACGGAGTTTGAATGTGTTGCTGACGTATTCAAAGGTCCTTCACTAATAGCTTTTTCAACTGAACACCCAGGTGCTGCTGCACGTTTATTCACAGACTTCGCTAAAACTAACGAAGCTTTTGAACTAAAAGCAGCCGCATTTGAAGGTAATTCAGTAGACGTAAACATGTTAGCTAAGCTACCAACTTACGACGAAGCAATTGCACAATTAATGAGCGTTATGAAAGAAGCATCTGCAGGCAAGTTAGTCCGCACGATTGCTGCAGTTCGCGATCAGAAAGAACAGGAAGCTGCATAGGTTATTTAAGCTTATTGCTTAAACCTGAGCTTTTTGTATTTATAGTTATTTCAAACAGTACTTTATTACTTAATAAGAAAGGTAAAAAGAGTCTGTTTATTAAAAATTAGGAAATTATAGTATGTCTATTTCTAAAGACGATATCTTAAACGCAGTTGCTGAAATGTCAGTAATGGACGTTGTTGAATTAATCGAAGCAATGGAAGAAAAATTTGGCGTATCTGCTGCAGCTGCTACAGTTGTTGCTGGCGGTGACGCTGGTGCTGCTGAAGAACAAACTGAGTTTGATGTTGTTATGACTAGCTTCGGTGAGAAGAAAGTTGCAGTAATCAAAGCAGTTCGTAGCGCTACAGGTCTAGGCCTTAAAGAAGCTAAAACTTTAGTTGAAGCGCTTGGTGTTGTTAAAGAAGGCGTAGAAAAAGCTGAAGCCGAAGAGCTTTTAAAACTTCTTCAAGAAGCTGGTGCTTCTGTTGAGATCAAATAATCTGTTTTTAAACAGATTGTTTGCCTGAAAAGGCATGGCTGGTGATTTAAACGTCACCGGCCTTTTTGCGCTTTTTCTGTTTGAAAATAAATGATGTTTTTTTGAACAGAACAGTGCATTATTTAGTGTCGGATACTTTGTTTAGTAAATAACAATATATCCCGTAATGTTTAGACGTAAATATTACAGCAATACCCTGTCTAAGTGAGCCTTGCTTACTTAGACAGATTTGGCCATAACCAGCAAGCTGAGGAACCCCATGGCTTACTCATACTTTGAGAAAAAGCGAATTAGAAAGGACTTTGGTAAAAGTGTACAAGTAATGGAATATCCATTTTTGTTGTCCATTCAACTCGATTCTTTCCGCAAGTTTATTGATATTGATGCAACAGGCGAAACCGGTCTAGAGGCTGCTTTCCGTTCTATTTTCCCAATTAAAGCTTATTCAGGTAGCTCAGAATTACAATATGTAAGCTATCGTTTAGGTGAACCGTTATTTGATGTGAAAGAATGTCAAATACGAGGTGTAACTTATTCTGCACCGCTGCGCGTAAAATTACGCTTGGTGGTTTACGATAAAGAAGCTCCGGCAGGTACTGTAAAAGATATCAAAGAACAAGAAGTGTACATGGGTGAAATCCCGTTGATGACAGATAATGGTACTTTTGTAATTAATGGTACTGAGCGTGTTATCGTTTCACAGTTACATCGTTCACCTGGTGTATTCTTTGATCATGATAAAGGTAAAACGCATTCATCGGGTAAAGTTTTATATAACGCACGTGTGATTCCTTATCGTGGTTCATGGTTAGATTTTGAGTTTGATCCAAAAGATAATTTATTTGTTCGTATTGATAGACGCCGCAAATTGCCTGCATCTATTATGTTACGTGCATTAGAATTTTCAACAGAAGAAATTTTAGATATATTTTATGACACAACTGATTTTACCATTAAAGGTGATAAGTTGATCATGGATTTAATTCCTGAACGTCTTCGTGGTGAAACAGCTACTTTTGATCTGAGTATCAAAAAAGGTGAAATATTAGTTGAGTCGGGTCGTCGTATTACCGCACGCCATATCCGCGCGTTAACTAAAGCTAATATTGATAAATTAGAAGTACCAGCAGAATACATTGTTGGTAAAGTGTTATCTAAAGCCTATATAGATAAATCAACAGGTGAAGTGATCGCTGAAGCGAATGCTGAAATTACCCTAGAATTATTAGCAGAGCTTAGCCAAGCCGGCCATAAAACGCTTGCTACTTTATATATGAATGAATTTGATGTTGGTTCATATATGTCTGATACCTTACGAGTAGATAGCTCAACTAACAAGTTAGAAGCCTTAGTTGAAGTTTATCGCATGATGCGCCCAGGCGAGCCACCAACAAAAGACGCTGCAGAAACATTATTTAGTAACTTGTTTTTTGCACCTGAACGTTACGACTTATCAACGGTTGGTCGTATGAAGTTCAACCGTCGTGTTGGTAATGCTGATGATGTAGGTTCAGGTGTTTTATCAAAAGAAGACATCATCTCAGTCATGAAAACGTTAATCGATATTCGTGATGGTAAAGGTGAAGTAGATGATATTGATCACTTAGGTAACCGTCGTATTCGCTCTGTAGGCGAAATGGCTGAAAACCAATTTCGTGTTGGCCTTGTACGTGTAGAACGTGCAGTACGTGAACGTTTAAGTCTTGGTGACTTAGATGCGATCATGCCACAAGATTTAATCAACGCGAAACCAATTTCTGCGGCAGTGAAAGAGTTCTTTGGCTCATCACAATTGTCACAGTTTATGGATCAAAACAATCCATTATCAGAAGTTACCCATAAGCGTCGTATTTCTGCCTTAGGGCCGGGTGGTTTAACCCGTGAACGTGCTGGTTTTGAAGTTCGAGATGTACATCCAACGCATTATGGTCGTGTTTGTCCAATCGAAACACCAGAAGGTCCAAACATTGGTTTGATCAACTCGCTTTCATGTTATGCGCGTACTAACGATTTTGGCTTTTTAGAAACGCCATATCGTAAAGTTGTTGATGGTTTAGTGACTGACGATATTGATTACTTATCAGCGATTGAAGAAGGTAACTTTGTTATCGCTCAAGCAAATGCTGTGTTTGATGATAAAAAGATGTTAACGGAAGAATTAGTTAACTGTCGTTTTAAAAATGAGTTTACGCTGAAATCTGCTGACGAAGTTCAGTATATGGATGTATCGCCACAACAAATTATTTCAGTTGCGGCATCACTTATCCCGTTCTTAGAACACGATGATGCTAACCGTGCCTTGATGGGCTCGAACATGCAACGTCAAGCCGTGCCGACACTAAAAGTTGATAAACCTTTAGTGGGTACTGGTATGGAAAAAGTGGTTGCGGTAGATTCAGGTGTAACAGCGGTTGCTAAACGCGGCGGTGTCGTTACTTATGTTGACGCTTCACGTATCGTAGTTAAAGTAAATGAAAATGAAATGCATGCTGGTGAAGCGGGTATTGATATTTACAACTTAACTAAGTACACCCGTTCTAACCAAAATACTTGTATCAACCAACGTCCAGTGTGTCGTATGGGTGAGCCAGTAGTACGTGGTGATGTATTAGCCGATGGTCCTTCTACCGATATGGGTGAATTAGCGCTTGGTCAAAACATGCGTATTGCCTTTATGCCTTGGAATGGTTACAACTTCGAAGATTCGATGTTGTTATCTGAACGCGTTGCTATTGAAGATAGATTTACTACTATTCATATTCAAGAATTAACCTGTATCGCTCGTGATACTAAGTTAGGTAGTGAAGAAATTACTGCTGATATTCCAAACGTAGGTGAGTCTGCTTTAGGTAAGTTAGATGAAGCGGGCGTAGTTTATATTGGCGCTGAAGTTAATGGTGGTGACATTTTAGTGGGTAAAGTTACTCCTAAAGGTGAAACACAATTAACACCAGAAGAAAAACTTTTACGAGCAATCTTTGGTGAAAAAGCAGCTGATGTTAAAGACAGCTCTTTACGTGTACCAAATTCAGTAAAAGGTACTATCATTGATGTACAGATCTTTACGCGCGACGGGGTTGAAAAAGATGCTCGTGCGGTCGAGATTGAACAAATACAACTTAAAGAAGTTAAGAAAGATCTTGGCGATGAATTAAGCATTTTAGAAGATGGTGTTTTTTCTCGTACTAAGAAGTTATTGTTATCTGCTGGCTTAAACGAAGCTGATTTAACTGGTATGTCTCGCGATAGATGGTTAACGCAAAACTTGTCTGATGAAATTCAGCAAGCAGAGCTTGAGCAAATTGCCGAGCAATACGACAATATTAAAGCCGACTACGATAAAAAGTATGAAATTAAACATCGTAAAATCACCCAAGGTGATGATTTAGCGCCGGGCGTACTTAAAATTGTTAAAGTTTACTTAGCCGTTAAACGCCACATCCAACCGGGTGATAAAATGGCGGGTCGTCATGGTAATAAAGGGGTTATTTCAAACGTAGTACCTGTTGAAGATATGCCATACGATGAGTTTGGTGTACCAGTTGATATCGTCTTGAACCCATTAGGTGTTCCATCACGAATGAACATTGGTCAAATCCTAGAAACTCATTTAGGCATGGCGTGTCGCGGTATTGGTGAAAAAATCAACCGTATGTTAGAAGCGCAACAAGAAATGCATAAACTACGTAACTTCATTCAAGAAGTTTACAATGTTGGTGAATCTCGTCAAGAAGTTGATCTCGCTACTTTCTCTGATGAAGAAGTCTTGCGTATGGCTGATAATATGCGCGCCGGCTTAACCATTGCAACACCAGCTTTTGATGGCGCTGCTGAGAAGGAAATCAAAGAACTATTTGTGTTAGCAGAAATGCCACAAAGTGGTCAGTTCTGGTTAACTGATGGTCGTACTGGTCGTAAATTTGAACGTCCAGTAACTGTTGGTTATATGTATATGTTAAAACTGAACCATTTAGTTGATGACAAAATGCATGCTCGTTCTACCGGGTCATATAGCTTGGTTACTCAGCAACCACTTGGCGGTAAAGCGCAATTTGGTGGTCAGCGTTTCGGTGAGATGGAAGTATGGGCACTAGAAGCATACGGAGCCGCTTACACCTTACAAGAAATGCTTACGGTGAAGTCTGATGACGTTGCTGGTCGTACTAAGATGTATAAAAACTTAGTTGACGGTGATCACCGTATGGATCCAGGTATTCCTGAGTCATTCAACGTATTGTTGAAAGAAATTCGTTCTCTCGGTATTAATATCGAGTTAGCTCAGGATTAATCCAAAGCAAATAGTGGCTGACTTATAAATTTAAGTCAGTATGGGAAGAAGGCAGTAATACTGCCTTCTTCTAAGATTTAACTCCGACAGGAGAAGAGTGTGAAAGATTTACTTAAGTTTCTTAAGCAACAAAATCAAACAGAAGAGTTCGATGGTATTCGCATCGGCCTAGCATCACCAGACTTAGTTCGTTCTTGGTCATTTGGTGAAGTTAAAAAGCCAGAAACCATTAACTATCGTACCTTTAAGCCAGAACGTGACGGATTATTCTGTGCCCGTATTTTTGGTCCGGTAAAAGATTACGAATGTCTTTGTGGTAAGTATAAACGTCTAAAACATCGCGGCGTAATTTGTGAAAAATGTGGTGTTGAAGTGACCTTGACTAAAGTTCGTCGTGACCGTATGGGTCATATCGAATTAGCCAGTCCAGTAGCGCATATTTGGTTCTTAAAGTCATTACCATCACGTATTGGTTTATTACTCGATATGACCTTACGTGATATTGAACGGGTACTTTACTTTGAATCATATGTTGTTACCGAGCCAGGTATGACAACATTAGAAAAAAGCCAAATTCTAACGGAAGAAGAGTATCTTGATGCGTTAGAAGAACACGGTGATGAATTCGACGCACTTATGGGTGCCGAAGCAGTATTATCTTTACTACAACAAATTGATTTAGAGGCTGAAGTCGCGCAAATGCGTGAAGAGCTTCCTGAAATTGGTAGTGAAACTAAACGTAAAAAAATCACTAAGCGTTTAAAATTGATGGAAGCATTTGCCGCTTCAGGTAACAAACCTGAATGGATGATTTTAAATGTTTTACCAATTTTACCGCCAGATTTACGTCCATTAGTGCCACTAGACGGTGGTCGTTTTGCGACCTCTGATCTTAACGATCTATACCGTCGTGTTATTAACCGTAATAACCGTTTAAAACGTCTGTTAGATTTAGTTGCACCAGATATTATCGTCCGTAACGAAAAACGTATGTTACAAGAGTCGGTTGATGCGCTTTTAGATAACGGTCGTCGCGGTCGTGCTATCACTGGCTCTAACAAACGTCCGCTTAAATCACTTGCCGATATGATCAAAGGTAAGCAAGGTCGTTTCCGTCAAAATTTACTAGGTAAGCGTGTTGATTACTCTGGCCGTTCTGTAATCACGGTTGGTCCTACGCTTAAACTGCATCAATGTGGTTTACCGAAAAAGATGGCTTTGGAGTTATTCAAACCATTTATTTACGGTTTATTAGAGCGTCGCGGCTTAGCAACGACAATTAAAGCAGCTAAAAAATTAGTTGAACGTGAAGGCGCAGAAGTATGGGATGTACTTGACGAAGTAATTCGTGAACATCCAGTTATGCTTAACCGTGCACCAACATTGCATAGATTAGGTATCCAAGCGTTTGAACCGGTATTAATTGAAGGTAAAGCAATTCATCTTCATCCGTTAGTTTGTGCAGCATACAATGCCGATTTCGATGGTGACCAAATGGCGGTACACGTACCGTTGACCATAGAAGCACAAATGGAAGCACGTACGTTGATGATGTCAACCAACAACGTCCTTGCCCCAGCAAACGGTGAACCAATCATCGTTCCTTCACAGGATGTTGTATTAGGCCTTTATTATCTAACTCGTTTTCGTATAAACGGTTTAGGCGAAGGTATGGTTTTTGCCGACGAGAAAGAAGCTGAAAAAGCGTATCGAACCGGTGCTGCTGAACTTCATGCTCGCGTTAAAGTTCGTATCACCGAGCATGTTAAAAATGCTGATGGTGAATTCGAAGCTGTCACTACTTTACGTGATACTACCGTTGGTCGCGCCATTATGTGGCAAGTATGTCCTAAGGGTTTACCTTATGAGCTTATTGATCTGCCACTAGGCAAAAAGCCAATTTCAAAGTTGATTAACCACGCTTATCGTAACTTAGGTTTAAAAGAGACGGTAATGTTCGCCGATCAGATCATGTACACAGGTTTTCATTATGCCATGATAGCCGGTGCCTCTGTTGGTATCGACGATATGGTTATCCCTGATGCTAAGTACACTATCATTGAAGATTCAGAAGCAGAAGTTGCTGAAATTCAAGCACAGTTTGACCAAGGTCTAGTAACTGCTGGTGAGAAATACAACAAAGTAATTGATATTTGGTCGTCTGCGAACGAAAAAGTGTCGAAAGCGATGATGGATAACTTATCAAAAGAAATGGTGATGAATAAAGATGGTGAAATGGAAGAGCAAGACTCATTCAATTCTATCTTTATGATGGCTGACTCGGGTGCTCGTGGTAGTGCCGCTCAGATCCGTCAGCTTGCTGGTATGCGTGGTTTGATGGCTAAACCAGATGGTTCAATCATCGAAACGCCAATCAAAGCAAACTTCCGTGAAGGCTTGAATGTATCAGAATACTTCATCTCAACTCATGGTGCGCGTAAAGGTCTTGCCGATACGGCATTGAAAACTGCTAACTCGGGTTATTTAACTCGTCGTTTAGTGGATGTTGCCCAAGATTTAGTGGTAACTAACCATGATTGTGGTACTACTGATGGTCTAATGATGACTCCACTCATTGAAGGTGGTGATGTTGTTGAGCCGTTACGTGAACGTGTGCTAGGTCGTGTTGTTTGTGATGACGTATTAATTCCAGGTACAGAAGAGGTATTGCTACCTCGTAATACCTTAATTGATGAAACACTTTGTGACGTGATTGAAGCAAACTCAGTCGATCAAATCAAAGTACGTTCAATTATTACTTGTAAAACTGACTTTGGTATTTGTGCTCATTGTTATGGTCGTGATTTAGCCCGTGGTCATATGATCAACCAAGGTGAAGCCATTGGTGTTGTGGCAGCACAATCAATTGGTGAACCAGGTACTCAGCTTACCATGCGTACGTTCCATATCGGTGGTGCCGCATCGCGTGCTACGGCTGAAAATAGCGTACAAGTGAATAATACCGGTACACTGAAATTACAAAATGCCAAGTTTGTTACTAACTCACAGAAACATCTTGTTATTACCTCGCGCTCATCAGAATTAACGATTATTGATGAAATGGGTCGTGTTACTGAAAACTATAAAGTCCCTTATGGTACCGTAGTTTCTAAGAAAGATGGTCAAGCGGTTACTGCTGGCGATACTATTGCTAACTGGGACCCACATACTCATCCTATTATCACGGAAGTAAAAGGTAAGGTACAATTCGTTGACTTAATTGACGGTATCACCATGGTTCGTCAAACAGATGAATTAACGGGCTTATCAAGCATTATAATTACTGATGCGGCACAACGAAATGCTAGAGGCAAAGAAATGCGCCCAGCACTGAAATTAGTTGATGCTAAAGGTAAAGATGTAATGATAGCGGGTACCGAAATTCCTGCATTATACTACTTACCAGGTAACGCGATTGTTAACCTTGAAGATGGTGCCGATGTAGGTGTTGGTGATGCGTTAGCGCGTATACCACAAGCCAGTTCAAAAACGCGTGATATTACTGGTGGTTTACCCCGTGTTGCTGATTTATTTGAAGCGCGTAAACCTAAACTTCCGGCGATTCTTGCCGAGAAAACTGGTGTTGTCGGTTTCGGTAAAGAAACGAAAGGTAAAGTACGTTTATTGATCACTCAGCCTAGCGGTGAAGTCTACGAAGAGATGATCCCGAAAACGCGTCAATTAAATATCTATGAAGGTGAGCCAGTGATTAAAGGTGAAGTTATTGCCGATGGTCCTGAGTCTCCACATGATATTTTACGTTTACGTGGTGTTGCCCCAGTCGCTAACTACATTGTTAACGAAGTGCAAGAAGTTTACCGTTTACAAGGTGTTAAGATTAACGATAAGCATATTGAAGTTATCGTACGTCAAATGATCCGTAAGTGTGAAATTCTTGATGCGGGTGACTCCAATTTCCTTAAAGGCGAACAAGTTGAAGTGGCGCGAGTTAATATCTCAAACCGTGAACTTGAAGCTGCCGGCAAGCAACCAGCTGAATATGAAATGCAAATGATGGGTATTACCAAAGCATCACTTGCAACTGAATCATTTATTTCAGCTGCTTCTTTCCAAGAAACAACACGTGTGCTTACTGAAGCCGCTGTTGCTGGTAAGAAAGATGGTTTACGTGGCTTGAAAGAGAATGTAATCGTTGGTCGCTTGATCCCTGCAGGTACGGGTTATTCGTATCACCAGGAACGTGCTAAAGCAAAAGCTGCTTTCAATGCTGTTGAAGATACACCAGTATCTGCTGATGAAGCTGAACAAGCGTTAGCTGATGCCTTAAGTGCTGATTTAGGCTCTGATTCTACCAGCTAGTAAGCGTTAATTTTGTCGGTCGTCCAACAGGACGACACTGGCAGATAAAGATAAAAACCGTGCTTTGAATAGAGTGCGGTTTTTTTATCTTTAGTGGTAGACAAAAAGTCACTAATCACTTGACAGCTTAAGCTTTGACCTATAGTATTTCGCGACCTCATATTCTGTGCTTAGTGTGCATTGAATTTTAAGGTAAGATTTTTCACGTTTATAAGCGGGTGATTCGGCAAACTTAGCCAATAGCAATTACCCAATGTTTTAACTAATCAGGAGCTATAATGGCAACTATTAACCAACTAGTACGTAAACCACGTGTTAGACAAGTAACTAAAAGTAATGTTCCGGCGTTACAAGCTTGTCCACAACGTCGTGGCGTTTGTACCCGTGTGTATACTACTACACCAAAAAAACCTAACTCAGCATTACGTAAAGTTGCTCGTGTTCGTTTAACTAACGGCTTCGAAGTTACTTCATACATTGGTGGTGAAGGTCATAACTTACAAGAGCATAGCGTTATTTTAATTCGTGGTGGTCGTGTTAAAGATTTACCAGGTGTGCGTTATCACACCGTTCGTGGCGCGCTAGATTGTGCTGGTGTAAGCGATAGAAGACAAGGCCGTTCTAAGTACGGTGCTAAACGACCTAAATCTTAAGTTTTCCTCTTTTCCTAATTGCTAGGAAAAAGATACAAAACGTTAAGTAAGGCCAAATTAACAAATTTTTAAAATTTAACTATTTTGGATTATTCCTGAATACTACGGAGAATTGAGATGCCAAGAAGACGCGTCGTTGGGCAACGTAAAATATTGCCAGATCCTAAGTTCCATAACGAACTTTTAGCAAAATTCATCAACATTTTAATGGTTGATGGCAAAAAATCTACTGCCGAAAAAATTGTATACGGTGCATTAGATATAGTATCAACTAAAGAAACTGATAAAAACCAAATTGAGTTGTTTGAAACAGCTCTTGAGAACATTCGTCCATCGGTCGAAGTTAAATCTCGTCGTGTTGGTGGTTCTACTTATCAAGTGCCAGTTGAAGTACGTCCAGTGCGTCGTAATGCGCTAGCCATGCGTTGGTTAGTTGAAGCAGCTCGTAAACGTGGTGAAAAATCAATGGCTCAGCGCCTAGCTAACGAAATGTTAGATGCGTCTGACAGCAAAGGCTCTGCGGTTAAGAAACGTGAAGACGTTCACCGTATGGCTGATGCTAACAAAGCGTTTGCTCATTACCGCTGGTAAGCTAGTAGTATTGACTGAATGTATTGCTTACTTTAGGTTTTTTTTCTTAAAGTAGCATATGGCTAGCAAGAGTTTCTCTTGCTAGCCATACTTGTTTTTGACATAGTTGAATTACCCAAATGTTTCATTAAGAAAATATTTGATTAATTTAATTGTTTAGTTTTGTTACTCATTAGCGAGTAACAAATAAGAGGATATAAAATTGGCCCGTATTACCCCTATAGAGCGCTACCGCAATATTGGTATTTGTGCTCATGTAGATGCAGGTAAAACCACCACCACAGAGCGTGTATTATTTTACACTGGTCTTTCTCATAAGATTGGTGAAGTGCATGATGGCGCTGCAACAATGGATTGGATGGAACAAGAACAAGAGCGTGGTATTACAATAACCTCGGCGGCAACGACTTGTTTCTGGAAAGGAATGGAAGGTCAATTTGATGATCATCGTATTAATATTATTGATACCCCAGGACATGTTGACTTTACCATTGAGGTAGAACGTTCATTGCGTGTACTAGATGGTGCTGTATTAGTGTTATGTGGCTCTTCAGGTGTGCAGCCTCAAACCGAAACGGTTTGGCGTCAAATGGAAAAGTACGCGGTACCACGTATCGTTTTTGTTAACAAAATGGACCGTACTGGCGCTGACTTTTTATCGGTTGTTGAACAATTAAAAGATAGACTAGGTGCAAATGCTGTTCCTATACATTTACCTATTGGCGCTGAAGAAGATTTTACCGGCGTTATTGATTTAGTTAAAATGAAAGCGATTAACTGGACTGAAGAAGATCTAGGCATGACTTTTAGCTATGAAGAAGTTCCTAGTGATATGGTGGAACTTGCAGAAGAATGGCGAGAAAATCTAGTAGCGGAAGCTGCAGAAGCTAATGAAGAATTAATGGATAAATACCTTGAAGAAGGGGATTTAACCGAAGCTGAAATTAAAGCGGGTTTACGGGCACGCACTTTAGCCAATGAAATAATATTATGTACTTGTGGTAGTGCTTTTAAAAATAAAGGCGTACAAGCAGTTTTAGATGCGGTGATTGAATATTTACCATCGCCAACCGAAGTTGCGGCTATTACTGGTATCAACGATGATAAAGATGAAACCGAGGGTACCCGTGCTGCGGATGATAGTGCACCGTTTGCTGCATTAGCCTTTAAAATTGCCACAGACCCCTTTGTAGGTACGCTAACCTTTTTCCGTGTTTATTCAGGTGTAGTACAAACGGGCGACAGTGTTTATAACCCGGTCAAAGGTAAAAAAGAACGTTTTGGTCGTATTGTGCAAATGCATGCCAACGACAGAAAAGAAATTAAAGAAGTACGTGCGGGTGATATTGCCGCTGCTATTGGTTTGAAAGATGTTACCACCGGTGATACCTTATGTGATGTTAAACATATTATTACTTTAGAGCGCATGGAATTTCCAGAGCCGGTAATTTCTGTGGCGGTTGAGCCTAGAACATTAGCAGCGCAAGAAAAAATGGCCGTTGCTTTAGGTAAACTTGCCGCAGAAGATCCATCATTTAGAGTACATACTGATGATGAAACCGGGCAGACCATTATTTCTGGCATGGGTGAATTACATTTAGATATTCTAGTCGAGCGTATGAAGCGTGAATTTGGCGTAGAATGTAATGTCGGTAACCCACAAGTATCTTATCGTGAAACTATTCGTGGTACGGTGGAAGTCGAAGGTAAATTTATTCGTCAATCTGGCGGTAAAGGACAGTTTGGTCATGTTTGGTTGAAATTAGAGCCATTAGAAGAGGGCGCAGGTTTTGAGTTTGTTAATGAAATTGTTGGTGGCACTGTACCAAAAGAGTTTATCCCCGCAGTAGAGAAAGGTTGCCATGAACAGATGGAAAGTGGTGTATTAGCTGGCTTCCCTTTGCTTGATATTAAAGCTACTCTTTATGATGGCTCGTTCCATGATGTCGATTCAAATGAAATTGCCTTTAAAGTGGCTGCTTCAATGGGCTTTAGAAAAGGCGTATTAGCAGCAAACCCGGTAATACTAGAGCCAATGATGAAAGTAGAAGTTACTACACCAGAAACCAATATGGGTGATGTGGTGGGTGACTTAAACCGTCGTCGTGGTTTAATAGAAGGCATGGACGATGGTCCGGCTGGTTTGAAAATTGTAAATGCATTGGTACCCTTAGCTGAAATGTTTGGTTATGCTACCGACTTGCGTAGTGCTACACAAGGCCGTGCATCTTACTCTATGGAGTTTCAGCAGTATAATGAAGCACCGAAATTGGTAGCACAAAAAATTATGGAAACTCGTTAGAGCTCCATACACTTTTTACAACAGGCAAGGTCATTTTGACTGCGCTTAATTATTTATTAATATTAACTTTTTAACATTTAAGTTTAAGGTATTTTAAGATGGCTAAAGAAAAATTTGAACGTACGAAACCACATGTAAACGTTGGTACAATCGGACACGTTGATCACGGTAAAACAACATTAACAGCCGCTATCTCTGCGGTATTGACCAAAGTACACGGTGGTGAAGTTAAAGATTTCGCCCAAATCGATAATGCTCCTGAAGAGCGTGAACGTGGTATTACCATCAATACTTCTCACATCGAGTACGATACAGCAGTACGTCACTACGCACACGTAGATTGCCCAGGCCATGCTGATTACATCAAAAACATGATCACGGGTGCTGCTCAAATGGATGGCGCTATCTTAGTAGTTGCTGCTACTGATGGTCCTATGCCACAAACACGTGAGCACATCTTACTTTCTCGTCAAGTTGGTGTTCCTTACATCATCGTATTCATGAACAAATGTGATATGGTTGATGATGAAGAATTATTAGAATTAGTAGAAATGGAAGTTCGTGAACTTCTATCTGAATATGACTTCCCAGGTGATGATTTACCAGTAATTCAAGGTTCAGCTTTAAAAGCACTTGAAGGTGAAGAAAAATGGGAAGAAAAAATCCTTGAACTTGCTGAGCAATTAGATACTTACATTCCAGAGCCAGAGCGTGCTATTGATGGAGCATTCATCATGCCTATCGAAGACGTTTTCTCAATCTCAGGTCGTGGTACTGTGGTAACTGGCCGTGTTGAACGTGGTATCATCAAAGTTGGTGAAGAAGTAGAAGTTGTTGGTATCCGTGATACACAAAAATCAACTTGTACTGGTGTTGAAATGTTCCGTAAGCTTCTTGACGAAGGTCGTGCTGGCGAGAACTGTGGTGTTCTTCTACGTGGTCTTAAGCGTGAAGATGTTGAACGTGGTCAAGTACTATGTGCTCCTGGTTCAATCTTACCTCATACTAAATTCGAATCAGAAGTATACGTACTTTCTAAAGATGAAGGTGGTCGTCATACGCCATTCTTTAAAGGTTACCGTCCACAGTTTTACTTCCGTACCACAGATATCACAGGTGCTGTAGAGCTTCCTGAAGGTGTTGAAATGGTAATGCCTGGTGACAACTTGAAGTTTGTTGTTGAGCTAATCAACCCAGTAGCGATGGACGAAGGCTTACGCTTCGCAATCCGTGAAGGTGGTCGTACTGTTGGTGCTGGTGTTGTTTCTAAGATTATGGATTAATTTGCCAGCTAACCTCGCGTTAACGTCGTTGCGGATACTCACTTGGTAAACCAAGCTCCGTGTCCGCGCCTTGTTAACGTTTCGGTTATCAAGTAAATTCAGTCTAAATACTTTCTTAATCGAGAGTAATTGAAAGGTCGCTTATGCGGCCTTTTTTATTTTATTCTTTTATAAACTCGAAAACTCGAAAACTCGAAAACTCGGAACTTATATGTCTTGGCAACCAACACTAACCTGGGAATATGCACAACAACGTGCGCAAGTATTACAGCAGATCCGCCAGTTTTTTAATGACCGTAATGTTGTTGAGGTGGAGACTCCCGCTTTATCTCAAGGAACTGTAACTGATCTGCACTTAGAAGCGATAACTTGTCGATATAACTTTCTAAGCGATAGCTCTCCTGAGCAATCAACAACTTTGTATTTACAAACGTCTCCTGAGTTTCATATGAAACGCTTACTCGCTTCAGGCTATGGCTGTATTTTTCAAATAGCGAAAGCCTTTCGTCATGAAGAAGCAGGTCGCTATCATAATCCTGAATTTACCCTATTAGAGTGGTATCGCTTAGGTTTTGATCACTTCATGCTAATGAAAGAGGTTGCTGAGTTACTTATAACGGTTTTAGCTTGCACAGAGCCCACGCAAACGACTTATCAAGATTTATTTATAGAGCAGCTGGGCTTAGATCCATTAATCGCTACTCGAGCACAGCTGCTGACCTTAATTAAGGAGCACGATAAATTAAGTGACTGGCTAACTGCGGAACAGGATAATGATATTTTATTACAGTTTATCTTTAGTGAAATAATTGAACCGCATATAGGTAATGAGTCACCATGTTTTGTTTATAATTTTCCGCGTTCGCAAGCATCGCTAGCTAAAATTTGTCCTGCAGATGCTAGAGTTGCCCAACGGTTTGAATGTTACTTTCAAGGGGTAGAACTCGTTAATGGCTTTAATGAATTATCTGCTGATGATATACAATACGAACGTTTTCAAAAGGATAACATGCAAAGAAAGATAATGGCGCTTCAAGAAAAGCCTATAGATGAAAATTTTATAGCAGCTTTATCGCATGGTTTACCGCAATGTTCAGGGGTGGCTTTAGGCATAGATCGCTTAATAATGCTGGCATTAAAAGCTGAACATATCGAACAAGTAGTAAGCTTTCCCATTGCTAGATGTTAAAAGCTATCGAGTTTTATTTAAAAATAATGTTATAGTATATCAAATGTGATATTATCTCATTTTAGTCAGTAAAATGTTTTCTGACAGTTTCTCTCTAGGTTAACCATGTTAGATCGAATAGGCATTACCGCAACATCACTTTGTGCACTCCATTGCATTCTTTTGCCTATCCTTCTGCCTATATTGCCATTGCTGGGTTTGAGTTTTTTAGCGGATCATGCATGGGAGCATGTTTTTCTGCTAATGACAGCAGCATTGGGAACTGTCGCTTTATTCTCAGGTTTTAAACGTTACCATAAACAATTATATCCATTTTATTTGTTGTATTTAGGTGTCGCCTTATATTGGATCAAGCATGACTTCTCAGAAGAATTAGAGATATATTTTATTATTGGTGGTGCTAGTTTAATCATCGCAGCTCACTTTATTAACATCAAGTTATGTAATAGCTGTAAGCAATGCGATGATGAAGTTTGTACTTCGTAAACATCATTTATAAAATATAATTAAATATCTAATTCTTTCAATTTTCTTGTTAAAGTATTTCTTCCCCAACCTAGTTTTTTTGCCGCATCTTGTTTATGTCCTTGAGTAAATAATAGTGCGCGCTCTAGCATTATTTTTTCAAATTCTGGCTGAGCAGTATCTAAAATAGCACTCCTACCTTGAGCCAGCTCTTGATCCATCCAATCACTCAATGCCGCTTGCCAAGATGAAGATTGTGAATTAATTTGTATGGATCTTTGTGTTAGTTCACTGGGAATATCTTCTAATAATATTTCTTGTCCGCTTGCCATGACGGTTAAAAAGCGACAAATATTTTCAAGTTGTCTAACATTACCGGGCCATTGGCAGTTTTGGAGAAAAGCGGCGGCTTTTTTACTTAATGCTTTTGGCTCTACGCTCAATTCATTGGCTGCTTGCTTTAAAAAATGTTGACTTAACTGAGCAATATCTTCTTTACGTTCGCGCAAGCTCGGTAGATGAATACGAATAACATTAAGGCGATGAAATAAGTCTTCTCTAAATTCACCATTATTTACCCGCTCTTCTAGGTTCTGGTGAGTAGCGGCAATAATACGAACATCTACTTGCACCGGTGAATGTCCACCAACACGGTAAAATTGACCGTCTGATAAAACACGCAGTAGGCGAGTTTGAATTTCTAAGGGCATATCGCCTATTTCATCAAGAAATAGTGTACCGCCATGAGCTTGTTCAAACCGCCCTTGCCGAATGGCATTAGCGCCAGTAAATGCCCCTTTTTCATGGCCAAATAATTCAGACTCTATCAAATCTTTAGGTATTGCCGCCATGTTTAACGGAATAAAGGGCGCTTTTGTTCTTGGGCTATGTGAATGCAAAGCATGGGCAACCAACTCTTTGCCAGTACCGGATTCACCATTAATTAAAACACTAATACTTGAGCGTGATAAACGACCAATGGTGCGAAAAACTTCTTGCATTGCCGGTGCTTCACCAATTAAACCGGCTGCCAGAGGAGTACTGTCTTTTTGTTGTCTCTTTGCATTTTGTTCGCGGGCATGACTAAGCGCTCGCTTAGTCAATGTTACTGCTTCATCCATATCAAATGGCTTAGGTAAATACTCAAAAGCACCGCCTTGATAGGCATTTACGGCGCTATCTAAATCTGAGTGAGCCGTCATGATAATTACCGGAATACTTGGGTGATCTTTACTAAGAGTGTTAAGTAAAGTCATACCATCAATATCAGGCATTCGTATATCGGATATAATCACTTCTGGCAGGCCGTGATCTAAAGCAATTAACAAATTCTTAGCACTTTCAAATGAGGCAGTAGTAATATTAGCGCTAACAAAAGCTTTCTCTAAAACCCAACGGATTGAGCTATCGTCATCTACTATCCATACTTGTTCGGTAATCATCTTATTTTCTCTCAGGTAAAAATTGTTAAGTTAAAGTTTTATGGTGCGGGCTTTAAGTATTTTGGGTTAAAGGTAATAGAATTATGAACTCTGTATGCCCAGGCATACTATGGCAAGATAACTTACCATGGTGTTGATTTATTAGTGTTTGTGCTATAGATAAACCAAGTCCTGTTCCATTTGAACGACCTGATACCATAGGATAAAACAGCGTGTCTTGAATTTTAGCAGGAATACCTGGGCCATTATCAATGACACTAATTTTCACTGCGAGTTTTGTCCGTTTTCCATTGATAGTTATATTGCTAGCGATACGGGTTTTCAAGGTAATATGATGGTGTTTATCTATTGCTTGAATAGCATTATTGACAATGTTTAATACCGCTTGTTGGATTTTCTCTTGATCACACTCAATATCAGGAATAGATGGATCATAATCACGTTTCAATATAATATTTTGTGCGCTTGAATAGCTGACTACTTGACATACTTTTTCTAGTACAGAGTGAATATTGTGGCTTTGAATTTGCGGCAGTTGATTCGGACCAAGTAAACGATCTACTAAGTTTGTTAACCGGTCTGCTTGTTCAATGATCATGTCGGTATATTCTTGTTGCTCAACATTTAGCTCTTTACTCAATAGTTGTGCAGCACCACGTAGACCACCTAGAGGGTTTTTTATTTCGTGTGCTAATCCTTTGATTAAATCACGGGCAGCAATCCATTGTTGCTGTTGGAATACTTCTAGGCTGATTTGTTTTTGTTGATCAATTTGTTTGAACTCTAATAGCACATGAGGAGTTCTGTGAAACTCTACCGCTGAAGCGGTAATTTCAGCGGTAAATCGATGGTTTTCACTAAATTGTATAACAATATCGCTATCGGTAAATTCTTGTCCGGTAGCAAGTAGTTGCTCTAGGCGAGCTTTACTGATCGAAGTATTGGTAAAAATCAATTCAAAAGATGCACCATAAAGTTTATACAAACTTTTTATCAGTAAAGCTTCAGCAGCCGGATTGACATAACAAATGGTTAGGTTTTTATCAAGAATAAGTACTGCGGTGACCAGCTGATTAGCGAGTTTTTGCTGATACTGTAATTTGAGTTGTTGAATATCTTTTCTCTGCTGCAACATAAAGCCTCATATACACACTTAAATTGCACTAAAAAGGTGCGTGAATTTTAGTATATTCTAGAAAGGTTTTATTTGCAGCGATTTACGCCGCTATTTGGGCTAATTTACCGATGCTCGATGCATATAAAACGTTATTGCTTTGGATAATGCAATAACCTTGCCCTTTTCATTAAATAATTTCATTTTTATTTGGTGCTCGCCACGATCTATATTGCGTAATGAAAACATGGTGTGAGATTGGGGTTTTAGATGAGGCTTGTCGTCTAATATTAATTGAATTTTTAGACCGCGTTTAAAAATTGGTTTAATACTACCGCTAATGTAAACAGAGCCGGTATTGTCTCGAATGGTTGAGCTATCTTTTGGGTGATTGATAACTACTTGATATTCCTCTTCGATTTTTTTTGTTTTAATATCTAAAATTTGAGTTTCGATATTCGTCGAAGATTTAATGACATTTCCTTTTTTTGTTTTTACTTCTTCAGCACCAGGCCTGGGCGTGTCAGAATAAACTAATACTCCCTTTTCATTGCGCCATACATAAATTTTAGCGGAGCTACTGTAAACAGGAGTTGCTATAGATAAAGTCAGTAGTGCAAGCAGTAAAGTTTTAATCATAGTAAAATTAAGTATATCCTGTTCCTTTAGACATTTCCAAGCACGATAAAATAGCCAGTATCGGTAATTCTAATTTATACAAAAAAGTTGTGATTTACCACTTAAAAATTTATTTCCCTTAAATTTCAAACACAAAAAAGCTCACCTAGGTGAGCTTTTGATAAAATTGATTTTTAGCGCTTAAACACTGTAATACATATCAAATTCTACTGGGTGAGTAGTAGCGTTTAATAATTCAATTTCTTTACGTTTAAGGCCAATATAAGCATTAATCATATCAAGATCCATAACACCACCTGCCGTTAAGAAGTCATTATCAGCTTCTAAGGCATCAAGGGCTTCTTCAAAAGAAGAACAAACTTGTGGGATAGCAGCAGCTTCTTCTGCAGGAAGATCATATAGATCTTTATCCATAGCTTCGCCAGGATGGATTTTATTTTTAATACCGTCAAGGCCAGCCATTAACATTGCCGTGAAGCCTAAGTAAGGGTTCATCGTTGGATCAGGGAAGCGAACTTCTATACGCATTGCTTTAGGTGTAGGTACCATAGGAATACGAATAGAAGCAGAACGGTTTCTTGCTGAGTAAGCAAGCATAACAGGGGCTTCAAAACCAGGGACAAGACGTTTGTATGAGTTAGTTGAAGCGTTAGTGAAAGCATTTAATGCTTTAGCATGTTTGATGATACCGCCAATATAGAAAATCGCCATTTCAGACAACCCGCCGTACTTATCACCAGAGAATAAGTTAACACCATCTTTGGCAAGCGATTGATGCACATGCATACCAGTACCGTTATCACCAACTAACGGCTTAGGCATGAAAGTAGCTGTTTTACCGTAAGCGTGAGCAACGTTATGAACAACATATTTATAAATTTGTACTTCATCTGCTTTTTTAACCATAGTATTAAAGCGACAAGCAATTTCATTTTGGCCACAAGTAGCTACTTCATGATGATGTGCTTCAACCACTAAGCCCATATCTTCCATTACTAAACACATGGCCGAACGAAGATCTTGAGATGAATCAACGGGTGCTGTTGGGAAATAGCCACCTTTAACACCAGGACGATGTCCCATGTTGCCTTCTTCGTATTCAGTACCTGAATTCCAAGACGCTTCTTTATCATCAATTTTGTAGAATGACCCACTCATATCCGTATGGAAACGTACATCATCAAAAACGAAAAACTCTGGCTCAGGACCAATTAGTACCGTATCGGCAATGCCTGTGCTACGTAAATATTCTTCTGCACGATTAGCAACCGAACGTGGATCACGGCTATAACCTTGCATCGTATTAGGCTCTAAAATATCACAACGGATATTTAATGTTGCCGCTTCAGTGAACGGGTCTAAAACGGCAGTAGCAGCATCAGGCATCATAACCATGTCTGATTCATCAATACCTTTCCAGCCTTCAATTGAAGAACCATCGAACATTTTACCTTCTTCAAAGAAGTCTTCAGTCACTTGGTGATGAGGAATTGAAATGTGTTGCTCTTTACCTTTTGAATCAGTAAAACGAAGATCAACAAACTTGATATCGTGCTCTTTAATTAAATCGAATACTGCTTGTGACATTTTGTCTCTCCGGTGAGGTTAGTTTTAAATACCTTTTGGCATACACCAATGTTGTGGCAAACATAGGTTAAAATTATTTTAACGATAAAATCGTTGATAAACAAATGTTTAGTAAAAAACAAAAAACGGTTGCACATCAATGCTGCGTAGAAAAATCTTTTTTATTAGACAAGTGTTGAGTTTCAAACAACTATATATCATTTTGATATTTTTGCATGTACTAATTTGTTTTTTCAGCTGATATTGTGTTATCAATTCAATTTTATTGATGTTTTATTTTGAAACAAAGTTAGGATTAGGATAATTAATATCTTTTTTTAAAAAAAAACTGTATAATGCGCGCCCAATTGTAGCCTTAGTTATTTATGTACGATTTTTTGTTAAAAAGCGTTATAAGTAATAGTAACAGCGAGTAAAGCCTGTGTTAGATAAATTAAGAAATGTGGCAATTATTGCTCACGTTGACCACGGAAAAACCACTTTAGTTGATAAATTACTTGAACAATCAGGTACTTTAGATGCGCGTGCTGGCCATGACGAACGTGTGATGGATTCAAACGATATTGAAAAAGAACGTGGTATCACTATTTTAGCTAAAAATACCGCTGTTAACTGGGGCGACTATCGGATAAATATTGTAGATACTCCTGGCCATGCGGATTTTGGTGGAGAAGTTGAGCGTGTAATGTCAATGGTTGACTCTGTGTTATTAATTGTTGATGCACAAGAAGGCCCTATGCCACAAACGCGTTTTGTTACCAAAAAAGCGTTTGCTCAAGGTTTAAAACCAATTCTTGTTATCAACAAAGTTGATAAGCCAGGTTCTCGCCCTGATTGGGTTATGGATCAAGTTTTCGAATTGTTTGATAACTTAGGCGCAACAGATGAGCAACTTGACTTTAAAGTTGTTTACGCTTCAGCAATCAACGGTTGGGCTTCTTTAGAAGAAGGCGTTGTTGGTACTGATATGACACCTTTATTCGATACTATTATCGCAGAAGTGCCAGCACCAGATGCCGATCCTGAAGGTGCATTTCAGATGCAGATTTCTCAACTTGATTACAGCTCATACTTAGGCGTAATCGGTGTTGGTCGTATTAAACGTGGTAGTGTTAAACCTAACCAACAAGTTACAGTTCAGCTTGCTAATGGTGGTATACACAACGGTAAAGTAGGCAAAGTATTTGGTTACTTAGGCCTAGAACGTTATGATATTGAAGAAGGTTTTGCTGGCGATATCATTGCTGTTACCGGTTTAGGTGAATTAAAAATCTCTGATACGGTTTGTTGTCCAAAAGAAGTAGAAGGTTTACCAGCGTTATCTATTGATGAGCCAACCATCAACATGACTTTCCAAGTAAATACTTCACCATTTTGTGGTCAAGAAGGTAAATACGTTACTTCGCGCAACATTAAAGAGCGTTTAGAAAAAGAGTTAGTCCATAACGTTGCTTTACGTGTTGAGCAATTAGATGATCCGGATAAATTTAAAGTATCAGGTCGTGGTGAACTGCATTTAGGTATCTTAATTGAAAACATGCGTCGTGAAGGTTTTGAATTAGCGGTTTCTCGTCCAGAAGTTATTGAACGTATGATCGATGGTGAGTTACAAGAACCTTATGAAACGGTAACTATTGATGTTGAAGAGCAACATCAAGGTGCGATCATGGAAAAAATGGGTATCCGTAAAGCAGAATTAACTGACATGGCACCTGATGGTACTGGTCGTATTCGCATGGATTTCATTATGCCAAGTCGTGGTTTAATTGGTTTCCAAACTGAATTTATGACGTTAACGTCAGGCTCTGGTTTGATTTACCATACGTTCTTCGAATATGGTCCTCATAAAGGTGGCGATATTGGCCAACGTAAAAATGGTGTAATGGTTGCTAACGCAACCGGTAAAGCCCTTACTAACGCTATCTTCAACTTACAATCTCGTGGCCGTATGATGATTGGGCACGGTATTGATGTATATGAAGGTCAAGTTATTGGTATTCATAGTCGCGATAACGATTTAACTGTTAATGCACTTAAAGGCAAGCAGTTAACTAACGTACGTTCTTCAGGTACTGATGAAGCACAAACATTAACTCCACCTATTTTAATGTCATTAGAGCAAGCTTTAGAGTTTATTGATAATGATGAATTGGTAGAAGTAACACCTGAGAATATTCGTATACGTAAGAGATTCTTAAAAGAAAATGAACGTAAACGTGAAGGTCGTGGTGCTAAATAAGCAACGATGTAATATTTAATGATACTCTTTAAAAACCACTTATAGTTAAGTGGTTTTTTTATGTCTGAAATTTATATTTTGGATTTATAGCATTGGATATTTAGACCATTTAAAAAGATCACTTAGTTAGTCTGATTGGTATTAGTTAGCGGTATGGGTATAAATAAGCGGTATAAAAAAAGAGCCATATAGGCTCTTTTTTAGTATTCATTTAATCACTTGGCAATAAAATGATTACTTAATAAATAACATTTCTGAGTATTTAGGTAGTGGCCATAATTCGTCAGCCACTAATAATTCAAGTGCATCACCGTGAACACGTGCTTCAAGCATTAATGGACAAAGCACATCAGCACTATGACGCATATGTGCTTCAACATCAGCGAAGTCATGTTTAACAACTTCAGTTTCTAGCTTAGCTACAGCAGCCAATAAGCCATTAGTGTGCTCAGCAACTTGCTTAGTTATGGTTGCATCTAGTTCAATGCCTAAATCAGCAACAGAAGCAGAAGCATGCGTTAATTCAGATAAATAAGCTATAGCCGCTGGATAAATCTTAGTTTTAGCGATATCGCTAACTAATTTCGCTTCTACTTCAATCGCTAAGTTATATTGTTCTGCATATACTTCGTAACGGCTTGCTAACTCTACTGCCGTTAAAACGCCCGTGCTGGTGAACAATTCAATCACTTCTGCAGACTTAAATGCCGGTAAAGCATCAGCAGTAGTAGGAATATTTTTCAAACCACGTTCTTCAACGGCCGCTCTGTGCCATTCTTCAGAGTAACCGTCACCACCAAATACAGCGTTACCGTGTAATTCCATTAACTCTTTTAATACAGAGATAACAGCAGCGGTTTGATCTTGTGTTTTTAAAGCCGCTTCTAGCTTTTCAGCAATCCAGTTTAATGAATCAGCAAGCATAGTGTTCATTGCGACTAATGGACCAGATATTGATTGCTCAGAGCCAACAGCACGGAACTCAAAACGGTTACCAGTGAAAGCAAAAGGAGAGGTACGGTTACGGTCACCTGGATCACGCTCAAAGTTAAGGATTTGCTCAAGGCCAAGGTCCATTTCGCCGCCATTGGTAGAATCCGTTAATTTGCCTTCTTGGATATCAGCAAATACTTTTTCTAATTGGTCACCTAAGTAAACAGAAAGAATCGCCGGTGGCGCTTCGTTAGCACCTAAACGATGATCGTTACCTGCTGAAGCAATAACAGCACGCAATAACGGACCATATTTATGTACGCCACGGATAACAGCACCACAGAATAATAAGAATTGTAAATTATCATGAGGTGTTTTACCTGGATCAAGTAAGTTACCTTGTGTGCTATTACCAACAGACCAGTTAACGTGTTTACCTGAGCCGTTAATACCAGCAAAAGGTTTTTCATGTAATAAACATAAAAAACCGTGTTCTTTCGCTGTTTGCTTCATCACAGTCATAAGTAGTTGTTGCTGATCGGCACCAACGTTAGCAGCACCGTAATAAGGAGCAATTTCAAATTGTCCTGGCGCCACTTCGTTATGGTGGGTTTTAGCTGGGATGCCTAATTTGTATAATTTGTCTTCAAAGTCTTGCATGAACACTTGTACACGTGCTGGAATAGCACCGAAGTAGTGATCATCAAATTGTTGACCTTTAGCAGGAGCAGCACCAAATAAAGTACGACCAGCGAATAATAAGTCAGGGCGGCTGTTAGCGAAGTTTTCATCAATTAAGAAGTACTCTTGCTCTGGGCCACAACTTGAATTAAGGGTAGCGATGTCTTTTTCGCCCATTAATTTAAGTACTTTTTGTGCCGCTTTGTCCATTGCTGAATTTGAACGCAAAAGAGGGATTTTTTTATCGAGTGCTTCACCAGTCCATGACATGAAAACACTTGGGATCATTAATGTCGCGCCATTCGCAGTGTGCTGAATGTATGCCGGGCTTGTTGGATCCCATGCAGTATAACCACGCGCAGCGTTAGTCATACGTAAACTACCGTTAGGGAAAGACGAGCCGTCTGGTTCACCTTTAATTAAAAGGCTACCAGTAAATTCATTAATCGCATTACCTTCAGAGTTAGTCAGGATGAATGCATCATGCTTTTCTGCGGTAATGTTAGTCATTGGGTAGAAAACGTGAGAGAAATATTTAGCGCCTTTAGATAAAGCCCACTCTTTCATCGCTGCCGCAATAACATCAGCAGTCGTTGCGTCTAATGCTTGGCCAGTTTGAACAGTCTTTTTAATCGCTTTAAAGGCATTCTTTGATACTGCATCTTCCATTTTCTGTAAGTTAAAAACGTCGGTTGCCCAAATTTGGTTCAACGGCTTGGTCTTTTCGAACGATAATGGTGCACGATTAGTGATTTGATCAATCGCTTGAAGGCGGGTTTGGTTTCCACTCATTTTAGGCTCCTAGGCTTATATATATTGAAGGCTGGAATGTGTCAGCTTATCAATTTTCTTAATGTAAATCGTAACTTCGGTATTTCAAATACCATAAACTGACCAAGGATAAGCAATAAATAGACCAGAACCTTAAGAGTTGACTATACATTTTTGTAAAATGGTAGTTAAAGTAACATTTATTAAGCCGAGTGTGGGTAAGTTTGATTGGTATAATATTGATTAGAAGATAAGATTAATATTTTGTTACGCTTTTTTAGTTAATCGAATTAGCAAAATAATTATTTATTGCTAGGCTCTACTTATTAACAGTAATTATTTGGTTATGTATAACCAAGTTTCATCCTTGTTTTCCTAGCAAAAGGAGTTGCAACATGTCCCGTTATCAACAAAAAAAATTGCAAGAGCTTAGTCTTATTTTTAGTCAAGGTAGAGCAAGCTCAAAACAAATACAACAATTGTCAGCTTTATTAGCACAAATAAATCAAATTTCGGGGCAGGTAATACCTGAGTCAACTCATAATATAGACCTTAAAAATAGACTTTATTAGGTTTATACCCAGCTATTCCAAGATGCAGGAAACTCGCATCTTGAGCTGGTTTGGGTATAACAGCAAATAATCTAATAACTATTAGAATTATAGGCGCTTATAAATAGCGGCATCTATTATTGAAAATAGGTGGAATATACCAGCGATTATAGCCGGCACTACTAGCCACCATAGTGCGTAACCACCAACACATACTATGGAAAATATAATAGCGGGGAATATTCGTCCTTGTACCAGTTGCCCTAAACCGGGAAAAAAAATATTACAAATTGCCGCGATAACATTGCCTGTTGAACCTTGACCCGCCATTATAGCTCCTAAAAAATTGAATGAACTAGTAAACTTTTAACGACTATCATAATATAATATTACTTCCTAAAAAATAAGTTAATTGTTAGCAAATATGAGTTTACTAAAGGGTTTACCGCATTCATTATTTTGGCGTCATTATCTGTCGTTTTTTCATTATTTATTAAAACGTGTCAAACAAGAACAATTGCAAGTGGTTGCTGGCTATCTATCTTATGTTAGCTTAATGTCGCTAGTGCCTCTTATGGTTGTTGCCCTTTCTATCGCCACAGCTTTCCCCATTTTTGCTGAAATTCATCAAAGTGTTGAACAATTTGTTTATGATAATTTTGTACCCACAGCCAGTGATGTAGTGCAGCAGTATTTATCTTCATTTGTTGATAATGCTTCAAAAATGTCTGCTGTGGCAATTTCGTTTCTATTTATTGTTGCTTTATTACTTATTTCCGCTATTGATAAAACATTTAATAATCTTTGGAAAGTCACTAAAAAAAGAAGAGTTATTACCTCTTTTTCTATGTATTGGATGATATTAACCTTAGGGCCGCTCCTCGTTGGAGCAAGTATCGCCATTACCTCGTATATTGTTTCTTTGGTTTCATTAGGAATTGATGATAGTTTTGGTCTTACTAGCTTGTTTTTTAGGCTGCTGCCCTTACTGTCTTCTTTAGCCGCTTTTGTGCTGCTCTATATGCTAGTACCTAATACTAGGGTGCCATTTAAATATGCATTATCAGGCGCTTTAGTCGCGGCCATTCTTTTTGAATTTGCCAAGAAAATATTTGCCGCATATTTAACGGCATTTCCCTCTTATCAAGCTATTTATGGTGCGTTGGCGATCATACCTATTTTATTTTTATGGGTTTATTTATCCTGGCTTATTGTTTTAGGAGGCGCATTAATTACTGTATCTTTACAAGAATATGAATTAGAAGTTGACGGGGCAAGTAAATGATAGCGTTATTACAGCGAGTGAGTAGTGCCAGTGTTACTGTTAATAATCAGCTGATTGGTGAAATAGCACAAGGCTTATTAGTTTTTTTAGCGGTTCAGCCTGAAGATACGAAAGCGAAGGCGCAACGCCTCGCTGAGCGAGTTGCTCGTTATCGACTGTTCAATGATGATAATGGTAAGATGAACTTGAATGTAAAACAAGTTGATGGTGATATTTTAGTGGTATCGCAATTTACCCTTGCGGCAGACACGAATAGTGGTTTACGTCCCAGTTTTACCACCGCAGCGAAAGCTGATTTTAGCAAAGAATTGTATCAATACTTTTGTCAGCAATTACGAGAGCAAGGCTTTAAAGTGCCAACAGGTGAATTTGCTGCCGATATGCAGGTACAGTTGTTAAATGATGGTCCGGTGACTTTTACCCTGACTATTTAAAAGTTAACTTGCTGTCCCACTTCATTACCATGTTGCCAAAACTTGCGCCATTGTAAGAATAATCGCCGAGGTAAATAACAATTTTTATTTCGTTTTAATAATTTAAATGTTTGCCAATGTTTAGGTATTAAGTGAATAACAATGTTGAGATAGTTTGGAATATGAAAATAAATAATATTATGCTCGCTAGCCAGCTGTTGCAACACGGTTAGGCATAAATTGACTTCATTGTCAGTTGAGTCAGGTAAATTTATTGAAAGACAACTGTTACTATCGACATTATCGAGTAAGTGCTCAAGCTGTTTAATGGTTTTATCAACGTCGTGTTCATTATGTTGATATACATCACAAATAAGCCAATCAATGGAGGCTTTTTCTGGCTGTGCTAACCAGGCATTACTATTACTGTGAATGATATCTATTTTTACTTTTTCAGGGTTAAAATAATGGGTGAATTTTTCGATGACTATTGAGCTGTATTCTATACTTGTTATTGATACATCAATACAAGTATGTGCCAAAAAACGATCAAGGTTGCCTCCACCCAAGCCCAGTTCAACAATGTTCTGCGGCTTGAAAAATAATAGCGGTAATAACAACGCAGTTTGATGTGGTAGTGTTAATTGCCATGGTTTACGTTTATGCATAACACTTTGAATAACCTGCTCACCGTCATCATTGTTAAACGCTAACCAGCGAAAATGTTCATTTTCACTAACAGATAAACCTTCTTCTCCTTGACTTAAATACAGTAATTTTCCTTGTACTATGTGTTTGGATAATTGCATAATTATTTATACACTCAATGAATTGATATGAAAACTGTTAAAATTGATAAGGATAAACAATGAATACCCTACGTTCACCTAAAACTGTTGATGAATTGACACAATATTATCAGCTTCGTTGGCAAATATTAAGGAAACCATGGGGACAAAAGCTAGGTAGTGAGCAAGATAACTATGAACAACAAGCTATTCATAAAATGGTTATCAATGATCAAGGTGAAGTATTAGCCGTTGGCCGTTTAGAAAAAGCCGATAAATATCAGGGGAAAGTCCGCTTTATGGCGGTATGCGAACAAGCGCAAGGGCAAGGATTAGGTCAACAGATAATTAATGCGTTAGAATTACGAGCTAGTCAGTTGGGTATGAAAGAAATCATCCTAAATGCTCGTGAGCAGGCGCTAGGCTTTTATCAAAAACTTGGTTATAAAACAGTAAAATTTTCCCATATACTCTTTGATGAAATTAAACATTACACTATGGTAAAAAAATTGAACGAGCATCCCTTACATAAAATGGCGCTTGCACAAACGTTACAAGACATTTGGCATAAAACAATTCCTTTGAGTAAAGCGATGGAATTACAAATAAGTTATTATGATGGCAATAAATTGATGACTTATTGTGATGCTGATTTTAATCAAAACTTACATCACACCATGTTTGCTGGCAGCATTTATACCTTAGCAACATTAACTGGCTGGGGTTGGGTTTACCTTGCTCTGCAAGCAAAGCAGCAGCAACAAAATAACTTGTGTGGTGATATTGTATTAGCAGAAGCGAAGATAAAATATCATGCACCTATTAAAGGTTTAGCGTATGGGCAAGTGGTTAAAAAAGATGTTTCAGGACAATTTGATAATTTACTGCAAGGGAAAAAAGCACGTATTAAGTTGGTAGCGCATGTGTACTGTGGTGAAAAAATTGCGGCAACCTTTAACGCTAGCTATGTTGTACTGCCCAAGGGCTAATAGAGACAATGAATGATTAAAGATAAAAAAATAGATGATAGGGCTTGCTCTGTTGGCATTATTGGCTGTGGTTGGCTTGGTAAAGCATTAGCTGCTAGTTTATTAAAGCAGGGTACTTCGGTATTTGCCACCAGTAGCCAGAAAGGCAATGTTGAGCAGTTACATCAGCAGGGAATAAAGGCACAGCAATTACTATTGCCCGCAAGCACCAAAGAACTTACTCAGCATGATATTTTTTCACAGCAATGCTTAGTTATTGCTATTACACCGCAGTTTAAGAAAGGCCAAGCCGACTATGGCATAAAAGTTGCGCAACTTGTTGATGCAGCGACACAGCGAGGGATAGTAGAACGGATTATTTTATTGTCGAGTACCGCTGTTTATCAAGGGGTAGCAGGTTTAGTTGATGAAAATACTCAGCTAAATTTAGTTGGAACTAGTTCGATGGAAAAAACACAGATATTAAATACCGCTGAACAAGTGGTATTGAAGTTCAACCAACAAGGCAGTGTTTTAAGATTAGCCGGTTTAGTTGGCCCAGAGCGACATCCAGGTAAATTTTTACTCGCTAAAAGAACGCTAAAAAATTCTACTGCACCGGTTAATTTAATTCATCAACAAGATGCTGTTGGCTTGATATTGTCATTATTAAGGTCAGCGTCGCCACAAGGGATTTTCAATGGCGTTAGCGACACTCATGTTTCTAAAGCTCGCTATTACCAAGCAGCGGCACAATCCCTTGCACTGGAATTACCAACGTTTAGTGTTGATAGCACTTCTGATTCAACTCGTATTGTCAGTGGAGAAAAGGCCAAACAACAATTAGATTATTCATTTATTTACCCAGACCTGCTTGCTTGGTTATAATGGTATTTGTTGCAGCTCACTGGACTTATTTTGCATTTATTCTCAGCCACCTTTCTTGCTCGTCATCAAGTTAAATTATTACTTGTTGTTATCTGGCTACATGTTTCAGTATTAGATCTGTTTTATATTACCTATAATGGCCCGGTTTTTTTATGGCAAGACAACAGCCAATTACTCACCTTAGTGGTACATTTTTCAATTGCGCTGGCGACAGCCGGTTTATTTAAAATGATTGCTAAAGCTCGAGTCAACAAGCCGAAAGAATTAGGTCAGTAATAATGAGAGTAGTATTGGCACCGATGGAAGGTGTACTTGATCATATCATGCGTGACTTGCTCACCAAGATTGGTGGTTATGATCATTGTGTCACTGAGTTTGTTCGGGTTGTTGATCAATTAATATCTGATCGTGCCTATTTTCGTTTATGCCCAGAATTAAAGAATGCCAGCGCTTATGGCTCTACCACCGAAGCCGGTACGCCAGTGCGGGTGCAATTACTTGGACAACATCCACAGTATATGGCTGAAAATGCCGCTAAAGTGCTAGAACTTGGCTCTCATGGTATTGATATTAATTTTGGTTGTCCTGCCAAAATGGTGAATAAAAACTGTGGTGGTGCAGTGTTACTTAAAGATCCCGAAAATCTTTATCAAATTGTTAAGGCGGTTAAGGCTGCCGTCCCTCATGATGCCATTGTTAGTGCTAAAATTCGTTTAGGTTATGAAGATAAAAGTCTTGCGATAGAAAATGCACAGGCGATAGAAGCCGCTGGCGCCAGCGAACTTACCGTGCACGCCCGAACTAAAATAGAAGGTTATAGACCGCCCGCACATTGGCATTGGATCGCTAAAATAAAACAAAATATCAACATTCCGGTAATCGCGAATGGTGATATTTTCACTTTAAATGATGCAAAAAAATGTCGTGAAATTTCTGGTTGTGACGATATTATGGTGGGCAGAGGGGCATTAATGCTACCTAACTTAGCCCAGGTTATTAAGCAAGTAGCGCCGGCAAGCCCTTGGCATGAGGTGCAAGCATTACTACTTAAATATACCGAATGTGAAACCTATGGTGATAAAAGTAAATATTACCCGAACCGAATCAAACAGTGGCTTAAATATTTAAAATTACAATACCTTGAAGCAGATGAGCTGTTTCAGCAGGTGCGCACTCTTAAAACAGCAGAAGCGATCAGAGAGTTACTTTAATCGCAGGTTGTGTTCGCTGATAAACGCATTAATTCTCAAGGGAGAATCATAAACTTGGTAGTATGTTTTTTGGCATAAACTGATTTAGTTCACCATCACTGATGATGGCAGATGCTTCAACAATATCAGGAGCAAAGTATCTGTCTTTGTCATAAAAGCTCACTGTTTCACGTAACATCGCTTTTGCTTGTTCAATGATCGGTGAAGCTTTTAGTGGCGCTCTAAAGTCTAAGCCTTGTGCTGCGGCTAAATATTCTACCGCAAGTACGCCGTTAGTATTCTCGGCCATATCGGCTAAACGACGGCCAGCAAAAGCGGCCATAGAAACATGATCTTCTTGGTTTGCCGACGTGGGTAAACTATCTACTGAAGCCGGGTGTGCTAAGCTTTTATTTTCTGAAGCCAGTGCCGCCGAGGTTACTTGCGCAATCATAAAGCCAGAATTTACACCGCCATTATCCACTAAAAATGGCGGTAACTTGCTTAAGCTAGCATCAATTAATAATGCCATACGACGTTCAGATAATGAACCAATCTCAGCAATGGCTAAAGCTAAATTATCAGCTGCCATGGCAACAGGCTCGGCATGAAAATTACCCGCGGAGATAAAATCCCCTTCATTAGCAAAAATTAAAGGATTATCGGTAACGCCATTTGCTTCAACGTGCAGTACTACTGCCGCTTGGCGGATTTGGGTTAAACAGGCGCCCATTACTTGTGGCTGACAACGTAAGGAATAGGGATCTTGTACTTTGTCACAATCAACATGTGATTGAGCAATCTCTGAATCATCCGTTAAGATGTGGCGATAAGCACAGGCGGCATCTATTTGACCTATTTGGCCACGAACTTGGTGCACCCTATCATCAAATGGTGCACGACTGCCCATAGCAGCTTCTAGGGTTAGTGCGCCAATAGTAGTACCAGCCGCGTATAAATCCTCGGCATAAAATAAACCTTCTAAGCTAAACGCTGTTGACGCTTGGGTGCCGTTTAATAATGCTAAACCCTCTTTGGCGGCTAAGGTTAGCACTTCTAATCCGGCAATTTTTAAGCCTTCAGCCGCGGAAATAATTTGATCTCGGTAAGACATTTCACCTTCGCCAAGTAATGGCAATACCATATGTGCTAATGGCGCTAAATCACCTGATGCACCAACAGAGCCTTTTTTTGGTACACAAGGATATACTTGAGCATTAAGTAAAGTAATGAGTGCCTGAATAACGTGTAGCCTGATGCCAGAAAAACCACGGGATAATGAGTTGATTTTTAGTACCATCATTAATCGCACAGTCGCATCTTCCATGTATTCACCAAAACCAGCAGAATGTGAAAGTACAATAGAGCGCTGTAATAACTCTAATTGATCGTTTTTAATACGGGTACTGGCAAGTAAGCCAAAACCGGTATTGATGCCATAAACCACACGGTTGTCTTTGATCACTTGCTGTACCGCATCAGCACTTTTATTAATTTCATCAAAAGCACTGCTATCTAGGCGGTATTGTATGCCATCAAAACGATTAACCGCACGTAGTTGCGCTAATGTTAATGTGCCTGGAATAATATTTAACTTGTTGATAGTTATTGTATTTGAAGGCATCAGTTAAGTTCCTCTCTTGCCGTTAGCGCCATCAATCATGGGTAAATCTAGCTGTTGTTCTTTCGCGCAATTAATGGCGATATCGTAGCCCGCATCGGCATGGCGCATAACACCTGTGGCGGGATCATTCCATAATACTCGGGCTATACGCCGGTGGGCTTGCTCACTGCCGTCGGCAACAATAACAATCCCCGCATGCTGGCTAAAACCCATACCAACACCACCACCGTGGTGAATGCTGACCCAAGTTGCACCACCAGAGGTCGATAATAGTGCATTTAACAATGGCCAATCTGATACCGCATCTGAGCCATCCATCATACTTTCAGTTTCACGGTTGGGGGAAGCAACTGAGCCTGAATCTAAATGATCTCGGCCGATAACTATGGGTGCAGATAACTCGCCACTTTTTACCATGTCATTAAAAGCCAAGGCCAAACGAGCTCTGTCCTTTAAACCAAGCCAACAAATACGAGCAGGTAAACCTTGAAAAGCAATGCGCTCTTTTGCCAACTCTAACCAGTTATGCAATTGCGGGTTGTCGGGGATTAATTCTTTTACTTTGGCGTCTGTTTTATAAATATCTTCAGGATCGCCAGATAATGCTACCCAACGAAAAGGGCCAATACCTTGACAGAATAATGGCCGAATATAAGCAGGAACAAAGCCGGGGAAATCAAAGGCATTTTTCAGCCCTTCTTCTAAGGCCATTTGACGGATATTATTGCCATAATCAGTGGTAGCCGCGCCTGCGGTTTGTAAATCAAGCATCGCTTGTACTTGAATGGCCATTGATTGTTTAGCTGCTTTGATAACGCTAGCCTCATCTTGTAAGCGCATTTTTTCGGCATATTCCATAGTCCAGCCTTTTGGCAAATAACCGTTTAATGGATCATGGGCTGAGGTTTGATCGGTTACCACATCCGGAACAATGCCGCGTTTAACTAGTTCTGGAAATATATCAGCAGTGTTGCCTAATAAGCCAACTGAAATCGCTGCACCCGTTGCGGTAGCTTTATTGATAATCGCTAAGGCATCATCAAGGCTGGAGGCTTTTTTATCTAGGTAACCGGTTTTAATGCGAAAATCGATGCGTGTTTCATCACATTCTACTACTAATGCCGAAAAACCAGCCATGGTTGCGGCAAGTGGCTGGGCACCACCCATACCGCCTAAACCACCAGTAAGTACCCACTTACCTGTAGCAGAGCCAGAAAAGTGCTGATTTGCCATGGCGACGAATGTTTCGTAGGTGCCTTGTACTATGCCTTGTGAGCCAATGTAAATCCAAGACCCTGCGGTCATTTGACCATACATCATTAGGCCTTGCTTATCTAACTCATTAAAGTGCTCCCAGTTAGCCCAATGTGGTACTAGATTTGAGTTAGCAATTAATACCCGTGGTGCATCGCTATGAGTTTTAAAAACGCCAACTGGTTTGCCCGATTGCACCATTAAGGTTTCATCATCTTCAAGACGATTTAATACTTCAATCATTTTGTCATAACAGGCCCAATTACGTGCGGCGCGACCTATGCCGCCATAAACAACTAAAGCTTGCGGGTGTTCGGCAACTTCTGGATCTAAATTATTCATTAACATGCGCTTAGCGGCTTCGGTTAACCAACTTTTAGCGGTTATTTTATTACCGCGATCGGCACGAATTATTCTTGAAGTATCTAAGCGTGGCTCGGTATTTTCTGATGTATTAGCAGTCATGGGGTTTCCTCGGGGTAATCTATCTATTTACTATAGTTGGCAGAACGAATGCTGCTTTACCGTTAAACAATCAGGTGATTTCCTAAACGATATTTATTACCTGGTGCGGTTAAAATCGCGAAGCTTACAACCCCTTTACTTGACCAGGTGCGTCGCTTTACTTGTAAACAAGGTGCGCTCTGGTTAATAGTAAGTAATTGACAAATATCACTACTTGCTAGTATCGCTTCAATTTCATGTGTTGCTTCAGTTAAGGGAGCAACAGCTGATAAATACTCGTGTGGGGTGATGGTAGTAAAGTCTTGTAGCAAGTATTCGGGCACTAAAACCGCATTAACGTAACGTTGCTCTAACTGAATGGGCTGGTCATTTTCAAAATGTAGTACTTGCGATAAAAAAACATCTTCGTTGTTTTTTAAGTTTAATAAAATAGCAATTTCTTGCGTTACCGCGATAGATTTAAGCATCAGTTGCTGAGCATGGTGCTTATGGCCACGTTCATTAATTTCATCGCTGATATTACGAATTTTTAATAGTGATGATTGCGATTTAAAGGTAGCAACAAAAGTGCCAGAGCCTTGCGAGCGTACTAAAATTCCTTGCTCGGTTAATTCTTGTAAAGCCCTGCGTGCTGTCATTCGACTGACATTGAATTGTTGTGTTAATGCATTCTCAGAAGGTACTTTATGATGTTGTGGCCATTGGCCAGACTCGATTTTTTGGCAGATATGCTGCTTGATAATAATATATTTGGCTGGCTTTTCGCTTTTACTTAGCTCACTTTTAGTTAAACTGCTGATGCTCATGGTACAACTCAATTTATTTTATTAAAATATAGCTTGTATATACAATCTCACAATTATTAATTTTTAGCAAGAGTTGTATATACAACTCTTGCTAAAAATTAATAGCTCAGCTAAAGTTATCTTTATAATTAATTTCATTGGTATATACCCGTTATCGCTCAAGCACTCTGAAACCTGCATCTTGAATGGTCACGGGTATAAGTCTTTCTTTCGGATAATTTTTATGAATAACACAATTACATCTACTCAAACTGTCACGCATCATTGGCAAACCCTTTGGTTAAATGTCAACTTAGCTACTATGACCGAAGCAGGTGCCGGTTACGGTGAAGTTACTGGTGCAGCATTAGCTATTAGTGCAGGGAAAATTGTTTGGTTAGGAAAAGAAGCAAACTTGCCTGAATATAAAAAGTCTGAGGTAGACATTATTGATGGTCAAGGTAGGTGGTTAACACCGGGCTTGATTGATTGTCATACTCACCTTGTTTACGGTGGTAATCGAGCTAATGAATTTGAAATGCGTTTACAAGGGAAAAGCTATCAAGAAATTGCCCAAGCAGGGGGCGGCATTGTTTCAACGGTTAAAGCGACTAGAGCCGCAACTGAAGATGAGTTATTAGGGAGTGCTTTACCACGGTTAACGGCCCTTCATCAACAAGGGGTTACCACAGTTGAAATTAAATCGGGTTATGGTTTAGATCTTAAAAATGAGATGAAAATGTTGAACGTTGCCGGCGAATTAGCCAAGCATTTACCAGTAACAATTAAACGAACTTTTTTAGGCGCTCATGCCTTACCGACAGAGTTTAAAGATGATGCAGATGGTTATATTGCGCTAGTCTGTCATCAGATGATACCCGCCATAGCTAAAGAGAAACTTGCCGATAGTGTCGATGTTTTTTGTGAGAATATTGGTTTTAATTTACTGCAAACCGAGCGGATATTTACCGCGGCTCAACAATACAAGCTAGCAATAAAAGTACATGCTGAGCAATTATCTGATTTAGGAGGCACTGAGCTGGCGGCAAAATATCAAGCGTTATCAAGTGAGCATGTAGAGTTTTTATCTGAGCAGGGTGTTAAAGCCATGAGTGCAGCCAATATGACCGCGGTATTGTTACCGGGCGCCTTTTACTTTTTGCGGGAAACTCAATTACCACCTATCGAATTATTGCGTAAACATGATGTAGCGATGGCGATTGCTACCGATGTAAACCCAGGCTCTTCGCCCATTTGTTCATTGCAATTAATGTTAAATATGGCTTGTACTTTATTTAAATTAACGCCCAGTGAGGCGTTAGCAGGGGTTACTTGCCATGCAGCTAAGGCCCTTGGTTTATCGACAAGCAAAGGGCAGCTTAGTGTTGGCTTTGATGCCGATATTGCCGTATGGAACATTAGCCAGCCTGCCGAGCTGTGTTATCAATTTGGTGTTAACCCGTTAAGCGCCTTAATACAAAACGGTCAGCAGGTTATTTAAGTTGTATAAAGATAAATTATTACTTGATAGTAATAACGTTTACTGCTCGATATTTTAATTTTTTAAACGTTTTCTGGTTGAACTTACTTAGTATCATCTGGGAGAAAAATTAACATAGTGAGCCATACATTAGCTTCTGTTTTGAGTATAATAGCAATATTATTAAATACACTCGCATACACTTAATGACTGATAACATTACAACTGAAAAACGCCTCAATAAATATATTAGTGAATCAGGTTTCTGTTCACGCCGTGGTGCTGACAAATTAATTGAGGCTAATCGCGTTACCATTAATGGTGAAATACCTGAGCTTGGTACTAAAGTTCAGCAAGGTGATGTGGTGAAAGTGGATGGTAACGTTATTGCCGTGAGTGCCAAAAATAAATCGGATCGTATTTATATTGCTTATAACAAACCCATTGGTATTACCTGCACAACGGAAAGTCATGTGCGGGGTAATATCATTGATGCTATTGGTCACCGGACCCGTATTTTCCCTATTGGTCGATTAGATAAGCCGTCTGAAGGGTTAATCTTTCTAACCAGTGACGGTGATATTGTTAATAAAATTTTACGTGCTGAAAATGCCCATGATAAAGAATATATCGTTACCGTAGATAAGCCAATCAGTGAGCGATTTATTGAGCGAATGTCTCGTGGTGTTCCTATTCTAGGTACTATTACTAAGCCTTGTATAGTGCAAGTAAAAAGCCGTTTCGTTTTTACTATTATTTTAACGCAAGGCTTGAATCGTCAAATTCGTCGTATGTGTGAATATTTAGACTATGAAGTAAAAAAATTAAAACGTTCTCGTATTATGAGTGTTGAGCTTGGTCAACTAAGGCCAGGACAGTGGCGAGATTTGACTACGGCAGAAATGAATGAAATTAATAAAGCCGTCGCTAGCTCAACTAAAACCGCAGATGAAAATCTAACTAGTCAGAAAAACCTACCAAGTAATCCTTGGATAAAAAGTTGAAGTAATAACAGCGTCTGTTGATTTTATTTTTAAGCAGTATTTTTGTAATCAATAGGAAATGGATATTAAATTTATTGCCATTGAATAAAGTGCTGCTAGCTAAACAATTCTAACTAGCAGCAAGAAGTGCCTATAGCAATCAATATTAGCTGGTTAGATTAGCTAGTCTAGGTGATAATTCTTCTAGTACTTGTGGGTCCTCAATAGTCGAAGGGATCTCTATATCTTGACCGTCTATCATTTGTCTTAATGTTTTACGTAATATTTTACCTGAGCGAGTTTTAGGTAAGCGTTCAACGATAATTAAAGCTTTTAATGAAGCAATAGCCCCGATATCACTGCGGACTTTAGTTTTCAACGCTGAAACTAGTTCATCATCACTCAAGGTGACACCATTTTTGATAACGACTAAACCAAAAGGTACTTGGCCTTTTAATGAATCGTGAATACCGACTACCGCACATTCGGCTACCGCATTATGGCCAGAAATTGATTCTTCCATCTCTCCTGTTGATAATCGATGACCGGCAACATTGATAACATCATCGGTACGTCCCATGATAAATAAGTAGCCATCCTCATCAAAATAACCACCATCGCCAGTAACATAATAACCAGGATGAGTTAATAAGTAGCTAGACTTAAAGCGTTCTTCATCTTTATAAACGGTGGTCAAGCAACCAGGAGGCATAGGGAGTTTTATGGCAACGGTACCTTGTTGATTAGCTGGTAAAGCCTCGCCATAGGCATCTAAAATTTGAACGTTATAACCAGGAACAGGAAAACCTGAAGAACCGGCTTTGGTTAACATTAATTCTTCACTGCTTTCATCAACAAAGGGGGTGGTCGCAATAGACCAGCCAGTTTCTGTTTGCCACCAATGGTCAATAACAGGTATTTGTGTTTTTTCTTTAAGCCAATGGTATGTGGCGGGATCTAAGCGTTCACCAGCAAGATATAATCGTTTTAAATGCGATAAATCATAATTTTCCATAAGTGCAGCATCAGGGTCTTCTTTGGCGATAGCACGAAATGCTGTTGGTGCACTAAACAATGCGTTCACTTTATATTCTTCACAAACACGCCAAAAAGCACCTGCATCAGGCGTTCTAACTGGCTTTCCTTCATATAGAATGGTGCTACAACCCGCCATTAGAGGGCCATAGACAATGAAAGAATGACCAACAACCCAACCAACATCTGAAGCAGCCCAAAAAGTATCGCCTGCTTTCATGCCGTAAATGTTTTTCATGCTATAGAGCATAGCAACGGCATGACCACCGTGATCTCTAACGACACCCTTTGGCTTTCCTGTGGTACCTGAAGTGTATAAAATATAAAGAGGATCGGTACTTTTTAAGCTAATAGCCGCGATGCCTTTAGCACTGCTCATTTGTGTTTCCCAATCTTGGTCACGGCCACTAATCATCTCTGCCGTTAATTGCTCTCGTTGATAAATGATGCAACTGCTTGGTTTATGAGTTGCTAGCTCAATGGCATTATCGAGCAATGGCTTATAAGGAATCACTTTTGAAATTTCAATACCACAACTGGCACTGACAATAACTTTAGGCTCTGCATCGTCAATACGTATAGCAAGCTCTTTAGCGGCAAAACCACCAAATACCACCGAATGAACAGCGCCAATTCTAGCACAAGCTAGCATAGCGATAACGGCTTGTGGGATCATCGGCATATAAATAAGGACACGATCACCTTTTACTACTTGCTGCTTTTGTAAAACATCAGCAAACTTTGCCACTAACTCAGTTAATTCAATAAAAGAAAATTTTTGTTTTGAGCCAGTCACGGGTGAATCATAAATGAGTGCAGTTTGCTCCCCACGGCCTTGCTCAACATGATAATCCAATGCCAAGTAGCTAGTATTGAGTTCGCCATCAGCATACCAATCTGTCCATTCGTTACTGTTTGTCGACAATACTTCTTTGGGTGCTTTATACCAAGAAACAAGTTCAGACTGCTCTAACCAGTATGTTTCTGCTGAGTTATTTGCTTTTTTTTGCTGTTCTCTGAAGCTCATAGTTTACCCTTGTATGTTATATTTTATAATCACTACTATAGAAGTGTCGACAAAATTGAACAATTAGACCTTTGGCTAGTATTTATACTAATTGAAATAATGAATCGCTCAACTTAGCTTGTGAAGGGCGATTAAATTTTGCTTATTGATTTTAAAAGTAACGCTACCTCCATGCGCGTCCTTAAGAATATATACCCATGTTACCTCAAGATGCCGGATTCAGCTGGAATTAGAAACGTCTTTAGGTAAGGCATTGATTGAATAGAATGGTGTTCTCCTTGTCGAAATCAATAACGTAGCATAAAGCGTTTCTAAACCAGCCCGTTGGGGATGACTGAGCAAATCATGCTCTTCGTTGCATCTATTTTTAATGGAACAACCATTAATAAAAAGATGCGCCTTGCTCATGAATCACTCAGTCATCCTGAAACTCGTATCTTGAAGTATCATGGGTATAGGTATAGTCTTTACTGAGTATTAAGCAAATTAGCCGGAGAGAACTGATCAGTTAGTAAGCGAGTGTTTTTAGGCCAATTTTGATCTGTTAGCGTAAAGTTAATGCTGTTATAAAGGGAATAAATATCTATCCCGAAGGTGCGTAATGTTGAATTAAGTTGCTTAATATTATTTTTATTAAGGCTATTAGCAGTAAAACCATTCCGGCTAACAATAATAATACGGTTGGAATTAGCTTGGTTGCTTACTTGATAAAAATCACCAAACACCGCTTTATAAGTGGCTGATTCATGAGCGTATAAGTTACTTAAAGAAAAGGTGTTGGCACTGAGCACCCCCTGTTTACTTAACAATGCTTTTGTTTCTTGTAAAAATTCTTTGGTCATTAAATGCTCAGGAATATAATCGCCATTAAAAGCATCGAGAATAATCCAATCGTATTGTTGTTTTTTTAATAAAGCGCGTTTAATAAAGATACGGCCATCTTGGTTATAGGTTTTTATTTTACTATTTTCAAAAAAACCAAAATAATCACGGGCAACTTTTATCACCGCTGGGTCTATTTCAACATTATCAATTTGGCTTTGTGGGTAAAGTTGCGCCAAGGTATTAGACATAGTACCGCCGCCTAAGCCAATAATTAAAATTCGTTTTGGCTCAGGCATTACTAATAAGCTGGTCATTAACAACTTAGTATAATTAAAAACTAGTTGTTGTGGTTGGCTTTTTAAGAAACAACTTTGTTGGCTTTTAGTTGTTCTAACAGTAAACTTTAAACAACGTAAATCACCGTTATCTTCGACTATAATATTGCGATAAAGAGAACGTTCCTGATGGATAACTTGCGCTTGCGCTATGCTAGCTAGGGCAAAAAGACCTAGGCCAAAAAGTAATTTCTTAGCCATTAGTTTGCTCCATTTTATGCGCACGGCTAGTTTTATTTATTAGTATCGCTAACAAGCCTAAGTTAGCGAGTGTTGCTGAAAAACCAAAAATGATGATATTGATATCAAACCATAGCACTAAATAAAATGAAGTAGTAATCGTACCTAAGGCACTACCTAAGGTTGAAATAAAGTAAAGTTTTCCGGCGACTTGACCACTTTCATTAGAGCTTTTAACTAATAAACGTACCGAGTAGGGTGACAACATACCTAGAATAACGGTAGGAATAAAAAACAATGCCATTGAAGCTAATAGTGAACCATAACGAGTGTCTTCAACATTAATAAAGATCACTTCCATTAACCATTGGCTTGATAATGCAATGGGCAGTAGTGCGATGGCAGCGATAAAAAAAATAGTGCCGTAGGTAGCAAGGGAGGCGGAGTGAGTAGAGAGTTTACCGCCAAATAGATAACCTAAAGAAAGACTCAACATAAAGACAGTAATGATACTGCCCCAGATATGCACTGAACTACCAAAATAAGGCGCTAGAATTCGGCCACCTAAAAGCTCAATACCCATAATGCAAAAGCCACTGATAAAGGCGAGCAAGTAAATAAAGGTGCTTGGAAAACCTTGTTGTCGAATAGAGTTTTTCAGTGGCTTATTCCTTATTCCTTATTTTGCAAGTGGAACGGGTATAAGCCAGACTAAGCTATTTTACTGACATTTGATAGTGCACAGCGATAAAGTCACCAATGGGATCTTTATGGGTATATTTTTTAATAAAAGCCATACCCATTTTTTTCATCACCCTAATTGAACCGTGATTGTCTGCTATTGCTGAAGCAGAAACAAAATTAATATCTGTTTGACTAACGACACCATTTTTTATGGCAATAGCGGCTTCAGTGGCGTAGCCTTTTCCCCATGCTTTTTTGAAAAAACGCCAGCCTAGCTCTAAATCACGTAACTTAGGCTCATCGGTAAAAAAAATCCATTGGCCTAACTAAAATCCAGCCAAGATATTCTCGGCTGGCTTTGTCTGTTACTTGCCAAAGTCCCCAACCCTTTTTTACATTGGAAAAGGCTTTCATGCGGGGGAGAAAAACCTCGTTAATAGTGTTGATACTATTAGGCTTACCACCATTGATGAATCGCATCACTTCTGGGTCTTGATCTAACTCCCATAAAGCTTGTGCGTCATCTTGCCCCATAAGCCTGTAGGTAAGTCGAGTTGAATTTGCTATTTGCATGTTTACTCATTCCTACATTTAAAAAACTACTTAGTCCGCTTAGTCTTAAGTAAGGTTTTTAAAAAACGTGCTGTGTGCGACGTTGGATGCTCTGCCACTTGCTCTGGTGTACCGGCTACTAGTATTTCACCGCCACCTGAGCCGCCTTCTGGGCCAAGATCAATGATCCAGTCAGCTGTTTTTATTACATCTAAATTATGCTCAATCACCACGATAGTATTGCCGTGATCACGTAATCGATGGATCACTTGCAGTAATTGTTTAATATCATGAAAATGCAAGCCGGTGGTTGGTTCATCTAAAATGTATAGGGTTTTACCGGTATCACGTTTTGATAATTCTTTCGATAACTTAACTCGTTGTGCTTCACCACCGGAAAGGGTTGTTGCTGATTGTCCCAGTTTTACATAAGTTAAGCCAACATCCATCAGTGTTTGCAACTTACGATTTATCGCAGGAATGGCGCTGAAAAATTCAAAGGCATCTTCAATAGTCATATCCAATACCTGGTGAATATTTTTCCCTTTATATAGCACTTCTAAGGTTTCACGATTGTAGCGCTTACTTTTACAGACATCACAAGGCACATAAACATCCGGTAAAAAGTGCATTTCTACCTTAATTAATCCGTCACCTTTACACGCTTCACAGCGCCCCCCTTTGACATTAAAACTAAAACGACCCGGTTTATAACCACGAGATCGTGATTCTTGAGTCGCGGCAAAAATATCACGAATAGCCGTGAATATACCAGTGTAAGTGGCCGGGTTTGAGCGTGGTGTTCTGCCTATAGGGCTTTGGTCAATATCAATAACTTTGTCTAAATGCTCTAAGCCAGTAATGCTTTTATACGGAGAAGGCTCGTCAAGCGTGGCGCCGTTAAGTTCAATATGCGCCAACCTATATAAGGTATCATTGATTAAGGTTGATTTACCCGAGCCAGAAACACCGGTAATACAAGTCATCAAGCCGTTAGGAATAACTAGATCAACATTTTTTAGGTTATTACCGCTAGCGCCTTTTAATTTAACCACGTTTTTCTTATTAAAAGGATGGCGTTTTTTCGGGATTTCTATTCTTTCTACGCCAGATAGGTATTTACCAGTAAGAGAATCTTTACAATTTAAAATATCGTCTATGCTACCTTGGGCGATAATTTCGCCGCCATGAACACCAGCGCCAGGGCCTATATCAATAACAAAGTCAGCGGCGCGAATGGCGTCTTCATCATGTTCAACCACAATGACCGTATTACCTAGATCACGTAAATGAATCAGTGTACTTAGTAAACGTTCGTTATCTCGTTGATGTAAGCCAATCGACGGCTCGTCTAAAACATACATAACGCCCACTAAACCAGCGCCTATTTGACTAGCTAAACGAATACGTTGTGCTTCGCCGCCTGATAGGGTATTGGCTCCACGAGATAAATTTAAATAGTTCAAACCCACATTGACTAGAAAGCCTAAACGTTCATTAATTTCTTTTAGAATCTTTTCTGCAACTTGACCTTTTTGCCCTGATAACGTTAAGCCCTCGAAGAAAGCTAACGCGTCGCTAATGGCAAACTCTGCAACCACAGGTAATGGTGTATCGGCAATAAAGACATTACGTGCTTCTAAACGTAAACGACTACCATTACAGTCGGGGCAATGTTGAGAGTTTAAATATTTTGATAATTCTTCACGTACTGCATTTGACTCTGTTTCTTTATAGCGGCGTTGCATATTATTAATGATGCCTTCAAAGGGGTGCTTGCGCAGTACCACATCGCCGCGGTCGTTCATGTACTTAAATTCAATTTCTTGTTTGTCGCTACCATAAAGCACGATCTTTATTGCCTCATCGCTTAGTTTACTAAAAGGCTTATCTAAGGAAAACTTATAGTGTTCAGATAATGCTTTTAGCATTTGAAAATAGTAAAAATTACGTTTATCCCAACCGCGTATTGCACCGTTAGAAAGGCTTAATTGGTCATTGGTGATAATGCGTTTAGTATCAAAAAATTGTTCAATACCTAAGCCATCACAAGTTTTACACGCACCAGCAGGACTGTTGAACGAGAATAATCTTGGCTCTAATTCTTCCATGCTATAGCCACAGTGAGTGCACGCAAAATTAGCAGAAAAAAGTAACTCTTCTCTTTCTGGCTCGTCCATAAAAGCAACGTTTGCCGTGCCAGCTGTTAATGCTAGTGTGGTTTCAAAAGACTCGGATAAACGTAACTGAATATCAGGACGCACTTTAAGGCGATCAACAACCACTTCAATGGTGTGTTTTTTATGGAGTTCTAACGTTGGAGGATCAGATAAATCGCAAATTTCGCCATCAATACGGGCACGAATAAAGCCTTGTGCAGCAAGGTTATTCAGTAACTTTACATGCTCACCTTTGCGATTTTGTAATACTGGCGCCAGCAGCATCACTTTAGTGCCTTCTTCAAGCGCTAAAACTTTATCAACCATTTGTGAAACCGTTTGTGCGGCTAGTGGCTGTTTATGTTCGGGACAACGAGGTTCGCCAACGCGGGCGTAAAGAAGCCTTAAGTAATCATAAATCTCGGTAATAGTACCCACGGTTGAACGAGGATTATGTGAAGTTGATTTTTGTTCAATAGAGATAGCTGGCGATAAGCCTTCAATATGATCAACATCGGGTTTTTCCATTAAGGATAAAAATTGGCGCGCATAGGCAGACAACGACTCTACATAACGGCGCTGTCCTTCGGCGTATAAAGTATCGAAAGCCAGTGATGACTTACCTGAGCCCGAAAGTCCGGTGATCACTACCAGTTTATCTCGAGGGATCGTTAAACTAATATTTTTCAGGTTATGGGTACGAGCCCCTCTGACTTCAATATTTTTCATTTTTATCCATTAATCCATGCGCAAAATAGCAGCCGCATATTATGCCATAAATCAGACATTTTGTTCAGTTGATAAGCACTTTATTTTTCGTGCCTATGTAGATTACTCAGGCTCAAATGTAGGTCGGGATTTATTCCTACAATACTATCAACTGGTGCTAATTTGTCGCATTTAAAGTACGACCTACAAAAAATAAAGACATTAAATTCTTCTTCCTGAGCCAAGTGCATAGGCATGTTATTTTTTGAATACACTTGCTTATAGCGATGTAATAGCATTAAGGGAACAACAATTAGTAAAAAGATATGCTTTTATCATAAATCGCTGATTGACCCTAAAACTCGCATCTTGAAGTATCATGGGGCTAGATCATTTTGTTGTCGTTAATTGCGTGGTAAGCTACAGCGATTTTTTTATTCTTCATATTTTTTAGGTAAAGTATTTTCATGAGTGTTTCAGGTTTAAACCGTATTGAGAAAAAAGCAGCCTTTTCGCTAGCCAGTGTTTTTGGTGTACGTATGCTTGGGCTTTTTATGATATTACCCATATTTGCTATTTACGGCGAGCAGCTAGCGGGTTATAGCCCATTATGGCTGGGGCTGGCGATTGGTGCATACGGTTTAACACAGGCCTTATTACAAATACCTATGGGAATTTTGTCTGATAAATATGGTCGAAAGCCGGTGATATTAGCGGGCTTAGTAGTTTTTTTGATCGGTAGTGTAGTTGCTGCTATGTCGACCACTATATACGGTGTTGTGCTTGGTCGTGCCATACAAGGTATGGGTGCTATTGCTAGTGCTATTTTAGCCTTAGCTGCTGATTTAACCAGAGAAGAGCAACGCCCTAAAGTGATGGCAACTATTGGTATGTTTATTGGTTTATCGTTTACCTTTGCCATGATTTTAGGGCCAATAGTAGCGGATGCTTTTGGCTTAAGCGGCCTGTTTTGGTTTACGGGCTTGTTAACTATTTTGGCCATGTTGATGATTCAATTTATGGTCCCTTATTCAATTAATAAAGCGCCTCGTGGCGACAGTGTTGCTCTGCCTGAACAAATAATTAAATTGATCCGTCATCCGCAATTATCCCGTTTAAATTGGGGAGTGTTTATTTTGCATATGGCACTTACCGCTTGTTTTGTTACCTTGCCAAAACAGTTTGTTGCCAGTGGCTTAGCATTAGAAAACCATTGGCAAATATATTTACCCACCTTATTAGGCTCTTTCTTTTTAATGGTGCCTTTTATGATTTTTGCGATGAAAAAACAGCAAGAGAAACCTATGTTTAGTGCGGCGATTGCACTGCTTAGTTTGGCATTGTTCCTATTATGGTTATTACCAACAGGTTTTTGGAGTTTAGTATTATCGGTAGTGCTATTTTTCACCGCCTTTAACTATTTAGAGGCGACCATGCCCTCTCTTTTATCTCGCATTGCTCCTGCTGGCGTTAAAGGTAGCGTAATGGGGGTATATTCTAGTAGTCAATTTTTAGGTGCTTTTGTTGGCGGTATTGTTGGTGGTTTTGTGGCAAATAGTTATGGTGAACAAACTATATTTTTAGTGATGGCATTAGCCAGTTTGATTTGGTTAGGGCTTAGCTTTGGTATGAAAAAACTGAAGAAGTCTAAAAGTTTTAGTTTTGCCACTAATATAAACTGTGAAGAAAAAGCCAATGAAATAGCTGAATTGTTAATAAATATGCCTGGTGTTATTGAAGCCACTTTAGTGCATGACGACGCTGGCAATAGTGCTGAACAAAGTGTCACGGTTGCTTACTTAAAAGTAGATGATAAAATTGTCGATTTGTTAGCCGTTAAAGCTTTATTACATCAAGGAACATAGTGTAGATGTTTCCGTTAAAAAATATTTCACACTTAAAGTTATTAGAAATTGTTGCACGGATTGATTTTTTCAAATCGCTTAGTGTTGCCCAACGTGAGTTATTGCTAAATTCATCTACCTGTTATAAATGCTACAAAGATAAATATGTACAACAGCAAGACGATCTTAATTGCAATTTTTACATTGTGTTATCGGGAAAAATTGCGATCACTAAGCAAAATTCGGCCGAGCACGCTACTGATAAAATTGTTGGTTATATTTGTGTAGGTGAATTTATCGGTGAAAGTAGCTTTATCAATAAACATCGTAAAAGCGCATCAGCAAAAGCAGTGGAAGATTCAATCATATTATGTATTGATCAAGATGCGCTACGTGGCTTACCTGCTGTGCTTAAAGATAAATGCAAAGACGCAATTATCGCCGGTATGGCTGCTAGGATTATTTATTTAACGGAGCAGATCCAACAGCTTTCATAGTTGTTGATAGCTTTGACCACGTATTTTACCTGTGGTAAAAATTAATGCACGCTAGCAATGGTATCGGTTAGCTTGCCATCACCTAACATCACTTCTATATCCTCACCGTTATATTCTCCCATTAAGACCAAGCCCATCGGGGATTTTGGCGTGAGCACTGTGATGTGCTGCTCATTTAATTGACAGCGAAAACCACCAGCAGCAGGACCGATAAAAAACCAGTGCTGTTTTTTGCTATCAGCGTAAAGTTGTACCAAAGCTGATAGCGCGATTGGCTTGTTTTCATCGAAATCGACTAGAGTTAACATTTGATAACTCAATAGAGCTTCTTGTAGAACTTGCACTCGCCTTGATTGTCCTTCGGCTAAGTAACTGGCTTCAATAGCTAGGGTGTCGTATTGCGTTTCAGCGACACTTTGATCATCTACCGCCGATGCATGCGCTTCATTTGCAGCATTAATCGCTTGTAATAATTTTTGCTTTAAGTCCTTAATGATCAAAGCAACTAGTGTTTTTTTATCTATTTCCTTTGCAGCCATATCGTTATTCAATTATTTATTATCTATCGATAATTCTACTATTATTAAAGGATTATCGATAATGATTTTTACTGAAATAGACATTATTTTACGTTGATCTGACAGGTGTCAAAATAAACTTGTAATATTAAACAAATATTAGTAAATTAACTTTATCTGGTATGACCAACAGGAAAGTAGCATGACATCAACAGTCAGAAAAAATAATCCATTCCCCTATTTATTAGCTCCGTTAGATTTAGGTTTTACCCAATTAGCTAACCGCACCTTAATGGGGTCTATGCATACAGGACTTGAAGAAGAGAAAGGTGGCTTTGCAAAATTAGCGGCCTTTTATGAGGCGCGCGCTAAAGGTGGTGTTGGTTTAATTGTGACTGGTGGTGTTAGCCCAAATATGCGTGGCAGAATTGCCCCGTTTGGCAGTGAACTTAGTCATTTTTGGCATGTGAACAAACATAAACAAGTAACCGATGCGGTACATAAATATCCAACAAAAATATGTTTACAGTTATTGCATACTGGCCGTTATGCTTTTCATCCTTTTAGTCTAGCGCCGAGCAAAGTTAAATCGCCTATTAGCCCTTTTACCCCGAAAGCGATGTCGGTAAGACAAATTAACTCTACCATCAAAGATTATGCTTATTCTTCTTATTTAGCGGCTAAAGCGGGATACGATGGGGTAGAAATTATGGGTAGTGAAGGCTATTTAATTAATCAATTTGCTTGTTTACGAACGAATAAGCGTAGTGACGAATGGGGTGGATGTATTGAAAATCGTATGCGTTTGGCCATTGAAACGATTAAAGCCGTACGAGCGAAAGTAGGTGAAAATTTTATCATTATTTACCGGTTATCTATGCTCGACTTAGTTGAAGGCGGTAATAGCTGGGATGAAGTGGTTACCATGGCAAAAGCGGTAGAAAAAGCGGGTGCCACGTTAATTAATACCGGTATAGGTTGGCACGAAGCGCGTGTTCCCACCATAGTAACGTCGGTGCCGCGCGCAGCATTTACTTGGGTTACCGAGAAAATGAAAAAAGAAGTGTCATTGCCTTTAATAACGACTAACCGTATTAATACGCCAGAGGTTGCTGAGAATATTTTAGCTACGGGACAGGCTGACATGGTATCAATGGCCAGGCCATTTCTAGCGGATGCGGATTTTGTCAATAAAGCAGCAGAAAATAAATCAGATGAAATTAATACCTGTATTGGTTGCAATCAAGCGTGTTTGGACCATGTTTTTCAACAAAAACGCGCTTCTTGTTTAGTGAACCCTGTTGCTTGTTATGAAACTGAGCTTAGTTTTAATAAACTTGATAACAGCCAACAAGCGAAAAAATTAGCGGTAATAGGAGCCGGGCCTGCTGGTTTAGCGTTCAGTGTTTATGCTGCTCAGCGTGGTCATCACGTAGAGTTGTTTGACAAAATAAGTGAAATAGGCGGGCAGTTTAATGTCGCTAAGCAAATACCGGGTAAAGAAGAGTTTTATGAAACCATACGCTATTTTAACAAGCAGCTTGCGTTACTTAATGTGCTGGTACATTTAAACAGTGAACAAAGTAGTGATAAATTGTTAGCGGCAGGTTTTGATGAGGTGATTTTAGCGACGGGTATTAAGCCAAGAAAATTAGATATTGAAGGTATAGATCACCCTATGGTGTTAAGTTATTTACAAGTGCTGCGAGATAAAGTTTGTGTTGGTGAAAACGTAGCAATTATTGGTGCTGGCGGTATAGGTTTTGATGTTGCCACCTACCTTGCTGAAAAAGGTGAGTCGTTGACTACAGATCTAAATGCCTGGTTAAAAAACTGGGGCGTAGATAAAACCTATCAGCAAGCAGGCGCTTTGTTAGCAAATAAACTAAAGCAGCCTTATGTACCTGAACGTCAAATTACTTTATTACAACGAAAAACCACCAAAGTGGGCAAAGGCTTAGGCAAAACATCAGGCTGGGTACACCGTGCTAATTTAATAAAACACGGTGTTAAAATGCGACCGGGCGTTAGTTATAAATCAATCAGTGATGATGGTTTACTCATTGAAGTTGACGGTAAAGAAGAATTACTGGCAGTAGATAATGTCATTATATGTGCAGGGCAAGAGCCAAACCGAGAATTACAGCAAGCACTTGAAAATGGCGGTATGAGTGTTCACCTTATTGGTGGTGCTAATGTTGCCGCTGAACTTGATGCAAAACGTGCTATCCGTCAAGCGGCTGAGTTAGCTATGGTAATATAAATAGATAACCTAAAGAGGTAATTTTGTTGGTTAATCAGTATAAAGCAGTATAAAACAAGGCTATACTGCTGCTAACGTATTAATGGTAAGTAAGTAAAATTTGACTTTTGAAATGAAAAATTTATTGATTAGTAGTGGTGATATAGATATTTATTCTACGCCAAAAGAGTATAAAGAACAGTTATTGTTACTTATTGCTAGTGCTCGTCAACGTATTTATATCTCAGCACTTTATTTACAAGATGATGATGCCGGAAGAGAAGTTCTGCATGCCTTGTATCAAGCTAAGGCCAAAACCCCAGAGCTTGACATAAAAGTTTTCGTTGATTACCACCGAGGTCAGCGTGGCCTTATTGGTGAAAAAGGCAGCTTGGGAAATCGAGCCATATACCTTGTTCTTGCAGAGCAATACCCACAAAAAATTGCGATTTATGGGATTGCGGTTAAATCTAAAGAGTTGTTTGGTGTATTGCATTTAAAAGGCATGGTTTTTGATAATGTGCTTTTTTATACTGGCGCAAGCATTAATGATATATATATGCAGCAGGGCACGCGGTATCGTTTAGATCGTTATTATCTAATTAACTGTGCATCGCTAGCGAGTAGTTTTTGTCAATTTTTAACCAATACTTTTGTTAAATCAAAGTTAGCTCCTTTATTAAATGAGCCTAACTTACCAAATCAAGCTCAACAAAGACGTAATATTATTGCGTTGAAATCATTGTTAAAAAAGTCAGTTTATCAAGTAGAGCTTCCTGATCATAATAAAGAATCTGGTGTTGTTATTAATCCAATATCAATTATACCTTTGATTGGTTATGGACGGAGAAAAAACCAGTTAAATAAAGTTATTCGCCAAACCATTAAAAACACTAAGCAAAAGCTATTAATTTTAACGCCTTATTTTAATTTACCACCAGTACTGGCGCGTGATGTAATTAAAGCACTAAAGCGTGGTGTAAATATAACGATTGTTGTGGGAGATAAAACCGCGAATGATTTTTATATTGCCGATGAAAATGAATTTTCAGCCATAGGTATCGTACCTTATGTGTATGAAATGTTATTAAAACGTTTTGTAAAACGGTATCAGCATTTTATTGATAATGGTTTATTAAATATGCACCTATGGCAACATGAAAATAATAGTTTTCATTTGAAAGGGCTGATCAGTGATGACCGTTATCATTTATTAACCGGGAGTAATTTGAATCCACGTGCTTGGTCACTAGATCTAGAGAATGGCTTATTACTTGATGATCCCTCACAGGGGTTGATGCCTAAAGTATCTGCTGAACTTATCAATATTATGGAATACGCTAAACCCATTAATCATTACAGTGAAATTGAAAGTATTAGTGATTACCCTGAAAAACCACAAAAATTACTTAAAAAGATACGCATGACCCAAATGGATCGTATTTTAAAGCGTTTTCTGTGATTTGATTTCTCTCTGTGTGAGCCAGTTTATGGATTTTCCAAGGGTTAAAAAGATTGTTTTGCTTCAACCCTAATTTCAAAGCTATCAATATTAGGGTTATCACTTTGTGGGAAGGCAAAATCAATGTGAATCACCTGATGACTGCCTGCTGAATGAGGGGAATAAAGTCTAGCGCCGATACCGATAGAATATATCCAAGTATCTTCGCTATTATCCACTACGGAATCACCAAAAGCTTTGCCAGTATCTAAGAAGGCGGCACCAGCTAAATCAAATAGTTTAAATAAATTGATATACGGGTAATAACGTATTTCGCTGGTGAACTTTATACTATGCTCACCATGTTGATATTGAAGAGGGAATCCGCGTAAGCCAGTATTTCCGCCTATGGTAACAGGCTGATCAATATATTGATTTTTACTAATTATATTGCTATTACTTAAATAAAATCCCCAGTTTGGATCTATATTGTAGAAATACTCAGTATTAAAGCTCAGTAAAAAGCGATGATCTTGTTGCTGATAAATGTCGCCATTGAGGGTAATATTCATCAGTAATAGTGCCTTATGATGAACTTCAAAGCCCTTATCTATATTTACTTGAAATAAAGCCCAAGCATTGTTTTCTTTTGTACCATCACTGACGCCTAAATGAGAGCTAAATTGCCAGCCATGATTAAAGTCTTCTATTTGAGTGATCAAATGGATATTGGTCAACTTTTTAAAGTTTTTTTCTATGTAGTCAATTCCTAACCAAGGGTAAATAAAGTCTCTATCTTGCGGTATAAATGGTGAGTTAAAACTGTTTTCAGTGTTATCTATAGGATAAAATTTATGTTGATCTTGGGTTAGTCCTATACGGTATCTTAATAATGCCCTGTTGTTATTAAAATTAAGCCACGCATATTCTGCATTTTTAAAGCTAATTTTGTGCGAAAATATTGCTAACTCACTATCATTTTGATAGATAGTATCGTTACGTGCTTCTTCATTAAAACCGATATTATAAGCATAATTAGTATAAAAACTGGCGAAGTGTTTTTGTAAAAATAACGATTGTTGAGTGCCATCATCGTTGTCAGCAAAGCGAAATTTTAAATCAATATTCTGTTTTCGAAATAAAGGAAGAGTGCTTTTTAGTTTGTAGCCTTTTCGCTGTGAGTTTTTATAGGTTTGGATCTCTGCATCTATGCCTAAACCCAATAAATTACGCTCTTTTATGCCGAAACTATAAGTACTTTCACCCCCTTGGCGGCCAAAGCTAATGGTTGGCATTAACGACCAATTGTCCCAGGTAGTGACGGTGATATTTTCTATCATTTCATCACTGGTTACTTTCGCATCACGTAGGTATTTTCGACTGCGTAAATGTCTTTCTAATTCAGCCATATCAGTAAAGTTTTTATTACATTTATCAATAAAAAAAGCGGCTTCGTTTTCAAGTGTTAGTTTTTTAGTGTCTATATGAATAGCATTAGCCCAACGGTGCACTAATGCAAAGCCTTGCTCATGTTCATCAAAAATAGTTTGTGGTTTAAAAGTGACTTTTTGTAGGCCTTGAGTACAGGTTTTTTCTTGCCCATAAGCGCTCGATGCCGTACAACTTATTATTAATACGGAGATAAAAATCCATTTGGTAGGTGTGTGAACATTTTTGTTACTAATTGATATAGTGAATCCCTAGGTAAATGGCTAATAGTAATACCTGTTATAATTTGATTATAGCGGTTACTGTAAGGTTAGGACATTCTTATCTATTTTTCGTTTTATTTGTTTGATTATTCGATGAGCAAGCTGGTTTCGTGTCAATAGCTGGTCTATTGCAAGTAAGTTTAACGCCGAAGTAAGGAAAAATAGCTGTTAGAGAAACATTTGTTAAGCCGAGCTCAGGCTATTTAGCAAAATAAGCTAAACTTAGTAAAATCAACTAGCTAAAAATAAATAGCTGTTAAATGTAAAAAGCACTCGAATTTGATCGATTCTCCCTATAGAATTACTCTCTTAATTAATTTTTTTAACTCTAGTATAAGTTGTTTATTTGCTATTCACCTTGTCTTAGAAGTGCGCAATCAATAGGATTTTTCATGGCAGGTGTAAATAAAGTAATTATCGTTGGTAACTTAGGTAAAGATCCTGAGGTACGTTTTATGCCAAATGGCGGTGCAGTAGCCAATATTACTGTTGCAACGTCAGATACATGGAAAGATAAACAAACTGGTGAGCAAAAAGAGAAAACTGAATGGCACCGTGTGGTGATGTTCGGTAAATTAGCCGAAATTGCTGGTGAATATTTGAAAAAGGGCTCAAAGGTATATCTTGAAGGTTCATTACAAACGCGTAAATGGACTAACCAGCAGGGTCAAGATCAATATACCACTGAAATTGTATTGCAAGGCTTTAACGGGGTAATGCAAATGTTAGATGGCAAGCCACAAGGTCAGCAACAAGGTGGTTTCCAGCAGCAAGGGCAACAACAAAGTGGCGGTTTCCAACAGCAGGCTTCTCAACAGAAAAGCGATGGCTTTGCGCCGCAACAGCAATATAATAAGCCAGAGCAGCAGCAAGCTCCTCAACAGCAAGGTGGTTATAGTTCGCAGCAACAAGCCCCACAACAACAAGGTGGTTTCTCTCAACAAGGGCAGCAGCAATCTCAACAACCTGCACCTAAAGTAAACCCGCAAGAGCCATCAATTGATTTTGATGATGATATACCTTTTTAGCTTACGCTTAATTAAAAAGTGTTAATATAAAATTATATTAACTACAAAATACTATCAAACCCAGCATAATTGCTGGGTTTTTTGTTTTGTTGTCTATATATTTTAAAAGCTATTCAAGGGATGCGATAAATCTGAGATAGTGGTTGAATTAATTGAAAATTCAGAAATAAATGATGCGATTATGAGTTTGGCTATGCTCGATACCTAACACGGCATAATATCGATACCGCGATTGATGATGTTTGTAACCCACAGTCAATGATTTCAACTTCAGTAATACAGCTTGTCAGTTATATTAAATTAGATAAATATGTTGTTGATAATAAATCTAACAGAAATTTTATGTTGTTAGTAAAGTCATTAATTGATCATGCCCATAGCGCCGGCAAGAAGGTCATTTTAGAGGGAATAGAGACAGAACTTGATATGCAGTTAGCTAAAAAGTTGCAAGTAGATTTTGTGTAAGCTTTATACTTTAAAAAGCAATTCAAAGATGTGGCTTAATTTAGTCAATCTGATGTGATGGCTAAGTTAAGTTAATCTAGATGACTCAGCTCAACATTATCCGGTGTTTGCTGTTCTTTGAGCTTTGCTTGTTCAATACGCCATGTTTGTAGTTCTCCATAATAATGATCCCATACACAAGGGTTACAAGCGCCGCCTCCACAGCAGTCATCATCGGCAGGGGAAATAGGTTTTTCTATTGATACAGTCATGGATTTTCTCGTTCAGATTACTGATGCTATTGTACAATAAATGGTGAATAAACAAAAAAAGCTCTGCAAGTGCAGAGCTTTTAAATACTGTTACTTAATCTATTCAGATTCAGCCAGTTTTTTCTCTAGGTAGTGAATGTTCGCACCGCCATTAACAAAACCTTGATCATTTAAAATATCTTGATGTAAGGTGATGTTGGTTTTTATGCCATCAATCACTAATTCTGCTAAGGCATTGCGCATCCGGGCAATCGCTACGTCACGGTTATCACCCCACGTGATTAATTTACCAATCATTGAGTCATAATGTGGTGGTACAGAATAATCTGCATAGATGTGAGAATCCCAACGAACACCTAAGCCACCAGGTGGGTGAAAGCGCGTTATTTTACCCGGTGAAGGAATAAAAGTGCGTGGATCTTCAGCATTAATACGACATTCAATTGAGTGACCGGCAATTTTAATATCATCTTGGGTGTAAGATAACGGTTGCCCTGCAGCGATACGTAGTTGTTCTTTGATTAAGTCTACACCAGTGATCATTTCCGTTACTGGATGTTCAACTTGAATTCGGGTGTTCATTTCAATGAAATAGAACTCACCATTTTCATATAAGAACTCAAACGTACCGGCACCACGATAATTAATTTCTAGACAAGCATTACAACAGCGCTCACCAATTTTAGCGCGCATTTCAGGGGTAATACCAGGGGCTGGTGCTTCTTCAACTACTTTTTGATGGCGACGTTGCATGGAGCAATCACGTTCACCTAAGTGAATTGCACTACCTTGTCCATCAGCAATAATTTGAATTTCAACATGACGTGGGTTTTCAAGGAATTTTTCCATGTAAACCATATCGTTCTTGAAAATGGTGCCAGCTTCTTTCTTGGTTAGGGCAATGGAATCAACTAATTCTTCTTCGGTACGCACAACTCGCATACCACGACCACCACCACCACCGGCAGCTTTAATTATTACGGGATAGCCGATGCGTTTAGCATGTGCTTTGTTGGCTTCTTTATCATCAGTTAATGGACCATCTGAGCCCGGTACACAAGGTACTCCAGCGGCTTTCATTGAGCGAATGGCGGCAACTTTATCACCCATTATGCGTATGCTTTCAGCTTTTGGGCCAATAAAAACAAAGCCTGATTTTTCTACTTGTTCAGCAAAATCAGCATTTTCGGCTAAAAAGCCATAACCAGGATGAATAGCTACGGCATTAGTGACTTCTGCCGCAGTGATAATTGCTGGGGCATTTAAATAACTATCTAGTGCCGAGGCTTTACCAATACAAATGGTTTCATCGGCTAATAGTACATGCTTTAAATTTTTATCGGCGGTTGAATGCACAGCAACGGTTTTAATACCTAGCTCTTTACAAGCGCGTAATATTCTTAAGGCAATTTCGCCGCGGTTGGCGATAACAACTTTATCTAACATGGAATGACCCTTTTTGGTTGGGCTTATTCAATGATGAATAGCGGTTGATCAAATTCAATAGCATCTTCATTTTGTGCTAAAATTTCTTTGATAACACCTGATTTATCTGCTTCAATTTGGTTCATCATTTTCATCGCTTCAATAATACATAAAGTATCGCCAGCATTTACATGTTTACCAACTTCGGTGAATGCAGGTGAATCAGGAGAAGCTGAAGCGTAGTATGTGCCAACCATTGGCGAGCGAACTATATGACCGCTTTGTACTGGTGCGGCCGCTACTACCGGTGCAGCAATTGGTGCTACTGGAGCTGCTATTGGAGCCGCTTGCATTATTGGTGCTGCAACGACAGGAACGCCACGCCTAATACGTACAGATTCTTCACCTTCAGAAATTTCTAATTCGTTTATGCCTGATTCTTCTACTAACTCGATAAGTTTTTTTATCTTGCGGATATCCATGGTAATGCCTTAATTTAAGTTAAATATATTTCGAGCTTCGAGTCCATTAGTACCGTTGTTAGTGTCTCGTTACTCGTAATTTGTTAGCTGTTTTTTTCTAAATACTCTTTTGCTGATTCAAGTGCATAGCTATAGCCTTGAGCACCTAATCCACATATAACGCCGTTAGCAATATCTGATAAATAAGAATGTTGTCTAAATTTTTCCCTTGCGTGTACATTTGATAAATGCACCTCAATAAAAGGAATATCTACGGCTAACAAGGCATCTCGAAGCGCCACGCTGGTATGAGTAAAAGCTGCTGGGTTAATAATAATAAAATCGATTTTTTGAAATGCTTGATGAATAGCCTTAATCAATTCATGTTCTGCATTTGATTGCACATGTGATAGCTCAATTTCTTTTATTTGTGCTTGTTGTGTTAATTGACTGATTATCTCATTTAATGTTTGCGCGCCATAAATTTCAGGTTCACGCTTGCCTAACATGTTTAAGTTTGGGCCATTTAATACTAAAACTTTGAACTTTGTAGTCATCTTCGTCAAAAACACCAGTAAAATTAAATCACTAATAATAATTACATAAAATAATGCGAGAGTGAACTAAAAAATGCATTTTTTCTAATTTAGACGATTATTATAGTGTTTTCGAAGAATATAGCAGCAAAATACTGGTCTTATCAGTTTGTTGCTATGTATTATTGGATTTTTCTTTATTTTTGGCTACACTTATAACTTGGTCGTTTTTTTAAGTTATTGTTTTTAAAGGATTGAATGTGTTAGTTGATTGGCCACTGTACCAGAAATAAATGTTTTTATTGTATTTCAGCTAGTTATAACAATAGTTATAGTAAATAACTTTTGTCACTTAATTTTACTATTAATAGCAACTAATAGTTGTAACGGATGGGCACCTTCTGATACCTTATTGATAATATTATTCTTTGTTTAATATTATCAATAAGGTATGTTTAAATTTTTCTTGTAGCTAATGCCAATCCTATTAAATCCCCCACGTAATAATTGGCATAGCAAGGACTGTATTATCAAAACACTTTACTCTTTATGCTTACTTATATTTCTAAGTTGTATCAGCGTATCTACTTATGCTGTTAACGTTATTGTGCACTCGTCTGTAAGCGAATCTGTTTTAACTACATCACAATTGCGCCGCATCTATACCATGCGACTAACGCAGTGGATGGATGGTCAACGCATTACTGTTTATGTATTACCTCGACACCACCTACTGCATTTACAATTTAGCAAAGAGCGATTAGAAATGTACCCTTATCAGCTTGATCGAATATGGAACAAGTTAACTTACTCGGGGCTTGGGGTAGCACCAATTACTATTATGTCACCAGAAGCACTTGTTGAAGCGGTTAGAACAACGCCAGGTGCTATAGGTTATGTTGAAAAGCTTAAGGATGAGAAAGGTTTTTATGTTATTGAAGTTAAAGGCTAAGGTGGCAAATGTGCTTATAAAAAAATTACTTTTGTTGACTGCTGTATTGTATTTATTTTCAACTGCAGTGATGGCATCAGAACAAAATTTTCAGTTACATGGCTTTGTCTCTCAAGGAATCATTGATGTTAATGGCAGTAATTTTGTCAATGACGATGGCTCTCTATCTACTGAATTAACAGAGTTAGGTTTAAATGCTTCATATCAACTAAACTCAACACTGAGACTTACGGGACAAGTGGTTTATCTCAATGGAGGCAATCGATATGCTGAAGGGGTACGTATTGATTATGCGTTACTGGATTGGTCTGTTTACGATAGTTATCGTTGGCAAGCAAATGTCTATTTAGGCCGATTTAAAAATAATCATTGGTTATATTCTAGCACTAGAGATATTCCTTTTGCTCGTCCAAGTATTATTTTACCACAGTCTGTTTATTTTGATGGCTTTAGAGATATAGCGGTTGGTAGTGACGGTATTGCGGTAAAAATTAGTCATAGCGATGATGACTATGGTGATTTTGATTTGAATTTAAGTTATGGCAGCTCGGCAATTTCAGGCAAACAAGCCGTGATGATTTTGAGTGCACTGGCTCAAGGAAAAATTAAGCAAGACTATGATGCGCAAGCGAGTTTATATTGGCAGCCTACTTATTCATCTTGGCGATTTGGGGTATCACTTTTAGATTCTACTTTTAGCTATAATATGAATGATGATTTTGATTTCTTTTTTGATGGTGACTTTTCTTTTCAGTTCTATACCATAAATGCCTTATACGAAGGTGAAAATTGGGAATTCAGCGGAGAAATATACCAACAGTCGTTTAGTACAGAAGGGTTTTATAATCGACAACATGCTAGCTCGCCTATTGGACAGGGGGCCTACTTGCAGTCACGCTATAAGGTAAATGAAAAGTTAACTTTATTGGCCCGTTATGAGCGATATTATAATGATAAAGAGGATAAAAAGGGTAAAAAATTAGAAGAAACTACCGGTGGCCTTGTTCCCGCTTACTTTGCTTATCACCGAGATACAACTGTGGGTATGTCATATGATTTTTCAAGTGATTTTAGTTTGAAATTAGAATATCATTGGCTTCAAGGGGCTGGGCGTTTAACCCCTGTTGTTATACCTAACCCATTTATTAATAGCAGTAAAAACTGGAAACTGTGGGCTGCGCAATTAATGTATTGGTTTTAAATAAGGAAGTTACTGATGGCAAAAACATTCATTAGTGCGCCAACCAAGTTGTTGATGCTAATTGTACCGGCCTTATTGTTTTTAGCTATAGGGTTTTCTGCCTTATCATTATCACGTCTGCAAGACGATTATCAGCAATTTCAGCAGAGCACTTTAGATCAAGGCCAAGCTCAGTTCGCTTTACATAGCGACATTTTACGTTCTAAATTAAATGTTTGGTTAGAGTCTTTTTCTGAGATAACGCAGCTTTCTCAACAGAATGATTTTTCTATTTTTGCCCAACAGCTGTCAAGACAAATCGATGGTTTACAGCTTAATTTGAATGTTGAGAATGTATGGCTGGTAGATGATACTAATCAGCTGCTTTTTTCTACCTCAGCAATTCCCACCGTGGTGCAAGAAAATATTGCCCAAGTTTTTAGACTACAGCAGCCCAGTCATCAACTTTATTGTCAAAGTAGTTGCCAATTATTATTGAGCCTACCGTTACTAAATAATCAAGGGGGTGAGGTTGTTATATCAATGAGTGCTTCACTCATTGATATGCTGTATGCCATTAAAACTTCATTGAATAGTGATGTCGCGATCATTAGCTACGCGGTGAAAAATGATGGCACATATACAGATGCTAAAATTCTTTCAGCATCTAATATGGCGCTAACTCAATCACTGCTAGATGTTAATCAAGAAGCTAGTTTAAATAGTATTCTTAGAGAAGGCCTACAAAGTGATTTAGCGGAGCATAGTTATTTAATTAATTTGTTACCTTTAGCAAAGAATAATCAACGAAAATTTTATTTAACCTTAATAAATGACGTAACAACATTTAAAAATAAGAATGCTAATTATCGGCAGCAGTTTTTACTTTCACTTACTAGCATCTTTTTTGTATTAGGCTTCTTTGTCTATTTTGTTGTTCGACCATTTACTAAGCGCCTATTACGTTTGTCTGGCGCACTGCCACTTTTATCGAATAAAAAGTTTGATAAATTTAGGCAGGTAAAACTGAAAAGGCCTATTTGGTTTGCTGATGAGTTAGATGTCTTAACTGACTCTGCATTAGATCTAAGTTATGAATTAGAGCAGTTAAATATAGAAGTTGAGCAAAAAACTAAAGAACTAGAAAATATAGCCATGTACGATTTACTGACGGGTTTACCCAATCGTAATATGTTGAATTATCAATTACGTAAATCCCTCGCTAATATTAGTCGTTATGGCAGTGGCGTGGCGGTGTTATTTTTAGATTTAGATGATTTTAAAAAAGTGAATGATAGTAATGGCCACAGTGAGGGAGACAAACTCTTAATTCAGGCGGCTGAACGAGTTCGCTTAAGTGTTGGCAAAGTTGATTTAGCTTGTCGTTTTGGCGGTGATGAATTTGTGGTTGTGCTTGGCAATCTAAAGTCGGTAAATGAAGCGGTAAATGTTGCTAACCAATTGCTGGCACAATTTAAAGAGCCTATCAGACTAGGTTCTAGTATTTTTTATGTATCAACGAGTATTGGCATTGCTTATACGGAGTCTGCTGATGAAAAAGCAGAAGATATCATTTCTCATGCGGATATTGCTATGTATGAAGCTAAAGACAATGGCGGCGGTCAATATCATGTTTATCATCAAGAAATGTATCAGCGGGTTGCGCACCGAGTTATGCTGGAAGCTGAAGTACGCCAAGCGCTTGCTAAAAAACAATTTAGTTTAAGTTTACAGCCTCAGGTATGTGCAAAAGATAAAAAAGTGTACGGCTTTGAAGCTTTACTTCGTTGGCAACACCCCGAGCGAGGTATGATTTCACCGGAAGACTTTATTCCAATTTTAGAGAACTCTCAGCATATGATTGAGTTAGGTTATTGGATTATTAATCGCTGTTTTGAATTAGCAGTAGCGATTAAGAAACAGGGCTTAACAGATACTAGAATATCAATAAATTTATCAGCAGGGCAGTTTGTTGATGTTAATCTGCCAAAATATTTACAAGGCTTACTTACTCAGTATTCATTACCAGCGCACACCTTTGAGCTAGAGCTAACAGAGCAAACATTGGTTAAAGATATTGATCATACTATCGCCATGATGGATGAACTAAAAAATATGGGCTTTAGTTTTGCTATTGATGACTTTGGTACCGGTTATTCTTCGCTGGCTTATCTAAAGAAAATGCCAATAGATGTGATTAAAATTGATAAAAGCTTTGTTTTTGGTATGTTAGAAAACCATGCTGATTACCAAATCATTATGTCGACTATTGCCATGGTGAAAAACTTGGAGTTAACCGTTATTGCTGAAGGGGTTGAAACTGCGGCACAATTACGTAGTTTAACCGAAAATAATTGTGACATTATTCAGGGGTACTATTTTTCAAAACCTGTCCCTGAAGTAGAGCTCTTTGATTTTATTGAAACCCACATTCAAGGAGGTTATTGGAAAACCCAAGTAGAAAAGCAGCCTGTTACGACTGCTTAGATAATATTCAGGATAAACGCAAGTGCATACTAAATAAGTGCTCAGTTAAAATATTGCTTTAACATGAGTACTAAACTCATCGGCTTCCATAAAGCCAGTAACACGTTGCTGGCTTAATTCCTCACCTTGTAAATTAAAAAATAAAATTGAAGGTAAACCAAAAACATTGAAATGTTCCATTAATTCAATATTTTTATCGCTGCCAGTATCAGTTAAATCTATTTGTAATAATACCGAATTAGCTAAGGCTTTTTGTACCTCATTATCAGAAAATGTATATTTTTCAAATTCTTTACAAGCGATACACCAGTCGGCATATAAATCGAGCATCACTGTTTTCCCTTGGCTATTGGCTTGAACTATCGCTGTTTTTAATTCTGCTAATGTTTCCACTTGTGTAAAGTGTTGTGATTTTTGAGTAGTACTTGACTCTACCGTAGGTAAATTTTGCTTAGGATCAACCAATTGATACGCCATATTTGCGCCAATAAATAACATTAAGAAGATTACTAATGAACGAGTACCAAACCAAAAACCTCTGCTATTACTGTTCATGTTGGTGACGTAAAAATAACTTGCAGTGCTTAATAGAAGTAGTGCCCATAATGCTTGGCTGGCAATTTCAGCAATAAAGCGTTCAAGTAAAAATATCGGTACAGCCAATAGCAGCAAACCAAAAATATTTTTGATAACATTCATCCAAGCACCTGCTTTAGGTAATAACTTTCCGCCAGAACTACCCAATATTAATAGTGGCAAGCCCATGCCTAAACTTAATGCATATAATGCGGATGCACCTAATACTACATCCCCAGTTTGAGAGATATATAATAAAGCCCCGGTCAGTGGTGCGGTTGTACAAGGAGAGGCCACTAAGCCAGAAATGACCCCCATCATTACTACGCCAGCAATAGAGCCACCTTTTTGTTTATTACTTAAGTTATTTAATTTATTTTGCCAGCTAGCAGGTAATGCTAAATTAAAAACACCAAACATAGAAAACGCCAGAAAGATAAACAATACGCTTAGGGCTATTAATATAAATGGGTGTTGAAAAACAGCTTGAAATTGCGCTCCCGCCAAAGCAACGACAATACCGAGTAATGTATAGGTTATGGCCATACCTTGTACGTAGAAAAAAGATAAAGTGAACGCCTTCTTTGTAGTTAAGGGCGTAGTTAGATCTTTACCTGCACCAACAATAATTCCCGTTAAGATCGGGTACATAGGAAAAACACATGGCGTAAATGACAACAATAAGCCACCGATAAAAAAAGCTATTAAGGTTAATATCAAGCTGTCTTGTTTCAACATCTCTGCTAGTTGATGTTGTTCACTACTGGGTGTTATTTGATCAATGTTTTTAGTTTCCAGTACAGCATTATCATTTGCTTTAGTTAGAGCTGAAAATATAGCGACAGCATCATTCGAGGCGCTGTGTGCAAGCACACTATCTAGTGCTATCACTTGCTTGGTTGGCGGATAGCACAGACCTTTATCAGCACAGCCTTGATAACGAATAGTAATACTGGCGTCTTCGTTTGCCTGTACAATCTTTATGGTGAAATGTAGCTGTTCTTTATAGATTTGTTGCACACCAAAAAATTCATCTTCATGATCTAATCCTGCCGGTAAATCAATATCTGCATAACTGGCATTGTTAACGGTAAACTTAAATTGATGACGATACAGGTAATAGCCTTCGCTGATATCGAAGTTAATATGTAATTGACTATTTTGCTGATCAAAATTAAAGGAAAAAGCCTGATCTACTGTTAAAAATTCATCATCATTACTAAACAAAGAAGATGACGAAATATCAAAAATAGATTGTTGGGCATGGCTGATTGCAGGTAAGAAAGTTACTAAGGTAAAAAGTAGACTTACAATTAAGTTAAGAAACAAAGACGGTTTTTTCATTTATTTTACTTCAACGATTCAGTTATCCAGTTTAAATAATGCGTATCACCTTGCTGGATGTTCAAGGCAATCACTGCTACTACATCATACGGATGTAATTCATTTATTCGCGCATTTAACTGCTTAAATTTAGCGCTATCCGTTTTAATTAACAATGGTACTTCGTGATCACACGGTAGTTCAGCCTGCCAAATATAAACTGAAGTTACATTGGCTATAATATTGACACAAGCAGCTCACTTTTCAGTGACTAAATGCTGAGCAATATTATGAGCGACATCTTTATTTGGACAAGTGGATAACACTAATTGAAACAATTTTTCATTCCTAATAAGAAGGTATTTTACTGGTATTCTCTTAAAAATAACTTAACAATACTAGTATTTAATAGTGCATTTTTGTTCAGGGCGATACTCACCTTGAAAAAGACCCGTTAAACCCAATATATGTTTCATAGAAAAGAAGGAATTATTATGTTTCGTTTGTTATTTGTACTTTTTATTATTATCCCTATTATTGAAATTAGCGTATTGATGCAAGTTGGTGAGTTACTCGGCATGTGGCCCACTATCGGTATAGTCATTTTGAGTGCTTGGCTCGGCGCAAAGTATGTTCGCCAGCAAGGCCTAGCCACTATGCAATCAGTACAAGCTAAAATGGCACAAGGTGAAATGCCATCAAGTGAGATTGTTACTGGATTAATGTTATTAGTTGCCGGAGTATTGTTAGTTACCCCTGGCTTTGTTACTGATATTTTTGGTTTATCATTATTGGTGCCTAGTGTTCGCCAAGTGATCGCCGCCAGCGTACAAAAACATATTAACGTTAATGCTCATGTTGCCGGAAACCGTGCCGATGCGAGTTTTCATACCGGGAATACTTATGAGAATGAAGAGTTTTCTCATCCGCCAAACTCAAAGCCTAAAGTTATACCTCAACATCACGCAGACACCATTGAAGGTGAATACACCCGTAAAGAATAAAAAGATAACCAGTGGGCTTGTGAATACTATTTTCATCCCCACTTCTACTAACAACAAATTAACTATGTTAATACCCCTACTAATTGAATACCCTCAGGAGAAATAAATGAGCATTCGTCCATTACATGACCGTGTAATTATCAAACGTAAAGAAGTTGAATCAAAATCAGCTGGTGGCATTGTGTTAACTGGTAGCGCCGCTGAAAAATCTACTCGTGGTGAAGTTATTGCTGTGGGCAATGGCCGTGTATTAGAAAACGGTGAAGTACGTGCTTTAGACGTTAAAGTAGGTGACCAAGTTATCTTTTCAGAAGGCTATGGCTTAAAAACTGAAAAAATTGATGGTGAAGAAGTGCTTATTTTAAGTGAATCTGACATTCTTGCAATCGTAGAATAGTCATAGGAATTTTTATGTCGCTAGTTCACGCAGTAGCGGTATCAGAAGTACTCACTGACTAGCGTCAGCTCTGTGCTTTTTGAGGTATAGGACATACTAATGTCGCATTACATGGATGTAAAAGAGCGACCTTTGCTCTTGAGCTGACTAGCTTAAAGTAAAGCCTTAATGAATAAATAAACTTTGCATTGTTTTTAAAAACAGTGTCAATAAACAAAATTATAGGAATAAATAACATGGCTTCAAAAGACGTATTATTTGGTAATGACGCACGTGCAAAAATGCTACGTGGTGTAAATATATTGGCAGACGCGGTAAAAGTAACCCTTGGTCCTAAAGGCCGTAATGTTGTACTTGATAAATCTTTCGGTGGTCCAACAATCACTAAAGATGGTGTTACCGTCGCTAAAGAAATCGAATTAGAAGATAAATTCGAAAACATGGGCGCGCAAATGCTGAAAGAAGTTGCTTCTAAGGCTAATGACGAAGCGGGTGACGGTACAACTACTGCAACTGTTTTAGCTCAAGCCATTGTTAGCGAAGGTTTAAAGTCTATTGCTGCCGGTATGAATCCAATGGATCTTAAACGTGGTATCGACAAAGCCGTTATCGCTGCTGTTGCCGCATTGAAAGACAACTCTACGCCAGTAACTGACAATAAAGCGATTGAGCAAGTAGGTACTATATCGGCTAACTCTGATGAAACTGTTGGTAAAATCATTGCTACAGCAATGGATAAAGTTGGCACTGAAGGTGTTATTACCGTTGAAGAAGGTCAAGCCTTAACTGACGAATTAGACGTTGTTGAAGGTATGCAATTCGACCGAGGTTACTTATCGCCTTATTTCATTAACAACCAAGAAAATGGCAGTGTTGAATTAGAAAACCCTTTCATTCTTTTAGTTGATAAGAAAATTTCTAATATTCGTGAATTATTAACTACCCTAGAAGGCGTTGCTAAATCAGGTAAGCCATTATTAATTATTGCCGAAGACGTTGAAGGCGAAGCCTTAGCTACTTTAGTAGTAAACAACATGCGCGGTATTGTTAAAGTTGCTGCGGTTAAAGCACCAGGTTTTGGCGACCGTCGTAAAGCAATGCTACAAGATGTTGCTACCTTAACTGCGGGTACGGTTATTTCTGAAGAAATCGGCTTAGAGCTTGAAAAAGCAACCTTAGAAGATTTAGGTCAAGCTAAGCGTGTCGTTATTTCTAAAGACACTACTATCATCATTGATGGTGTTGGCGAAGAGGCTGATATTAAAGCACGTGTAAGCCAAATTCGTGGTCAAATTGAAGAGTCTTCTTCTGATTACGATAAAGAAAAATTACAAGAGCGTTTAGCTAAACTTGCTGGTGGTGTTGCCGTTATTAAAATTGGCGCGGCTACTGAAATGGAAATGAAAGAGAAGAAGTTCCGTGTTGAAGATGCCTTGCATGCAACGCGTGCTGCAGTCGAAGAAGGTGTTGTTGCCGGTGGTGGTGTTGCCTTAGTGCGCGCTGCGATAGCGATTAAAGATTTAGAAGGTGCTAACGAAGACCAAACTCACGGTATTAATGTTGCTATCCGCGCTATGGAAGCGCCACTTCGTCAAATCGTTGCTAACTGTGGTGATGAGCCATCAGTAGTGCTTAACGAAGTACGCAATGGTACAGGTAACTTTGGTTACAATGCCGGTAACAGCACTTACGGTGATATGATCGAGATGGGTATTTTAGACCCAACTAAAGTAACTCGTAGTGCTTTACAATTTGCCGCATCAATTGCCGGCTTAATGTTAACTACTGAAGCGATGATTACCGATGCACCACAAGATGCTTCAGCTGGTATGCCTGATATGGGTGGTATGGGCGGTGGTATGGGTGGCATGGGCGGCATGATGTAGTGCGACGAGAGTCGTGTATGGTTTGGCACTTGATATAATTCAAGTGTCTATTTCTAGTATTTATTTGATTTTTATAGATATTGCTTGACAGTAATAACGTAGATTTGATTTAATGCTAGAACTAGCTCCTCAGCGGGCTACTAAAACGGATGCGGCATCTTGCCAATGTATCTGTACTTTCATAGGCATTCAAATTTTAACATTTGTGCTAACTTGAAAGTTTCCGCTGGAAAAACTAGTAATAGCTAACGCAAGGTGAGATTTTCTTGTACTGCCCCCATTGACTTGGAGGTTTGTCACAAACCCTTACCAAATGTTAGCAAACAACCTCAATGGGTTTTTTGAATAAGCCTCATTGACAACATGAATTAAACTTATGCTTACTGCGTGGTTTATTCGTTGTTGAACAGGCTTACCGATCTGTTGGATATTGAGATTTTACGTGTATTATCTTCGATAGCTCGAAATTAATATTCTTAGAATCTCTAACTGGTAATTGAGATTGTACGTGTATTATCTTCGATAGCTCGAACATTAGTATATTTAGAATCTCTAACTGGTAATTGAGATTGTGCTTGTATTATCTTCGATAGCTCGAACATTAATATATTTAGAATCTCTAACTCCACTTTAATTAATTTTATCGTGATCGTAGGGATGATTTTGGAGAACTGGTAGTACAGTACTTTCAAAAATCATTCTTACAACTTCAACTTGTAGGTATATATATTACTGAGTTTCTATACTCTTAATGTGTATCTATATCATGGTGTTGCTGGCGCAACATTCAAAATAACCACTACGGTTAAACCATACTGGCGTAAGCCATTAAAGTTATTGTCTCAGCATATCCATTTATATGTTAGTGAGATCAACCTTGCGACAGGTTGTAGTCTAGGGATAGTGCGATGTTGGTAACGACATGGTGCGAAGCTTCCTGACAATGTATCTCTGCGAAAGCAGTATTTTAACTCGTGAGAGTGAATATAGTCTGTTAATAACAAACGGACTGAGAGCTAGGCTAAACAATAGGGTTAACATATGTGAACTGCTGATAAACACCGTCAACCGCACTAAGCGAAATGTTGTTGATACGCTTAAACCAAAAGGTACGCGACTGGCTACTCTTTTTATATCTGGGAGTACGTCGTCATACAGTCGTCGGTGGATAGGCAGAACCTAAGTTGTTTATGTAACTTTAATGGAACTCGGTAAGCCCAATTATTCGCTTAAATTGTTTGTAGTTTAAACATATTGAGCAGGGGATCCGCAAGGTGAACTGTTGAGTAAGTGGGTAAAGGAGGTTGGAAAAAGCGAATGCTAAATTGTAATGATTTAGATAGATGTGAAATGCATTAATCAGAAATGGTGCAGACTTCCAACTGGTCTTTAATCGTGAGATAGACGTGTAAAGCTGTCTTTAATTTGATCCTAACGGGATAAGAAATAATTCTTCCCGTTAGGGGATAATTACGTCTTGTTCTTGTTAGGTCATAACTAACAGGAGAAAAGCAAGATGAGTGCGGCATTTGTTGTACCTGCGTTCTCCCATCAGGCGCAAAGCTGGCATACCATTAATTGGTATTCAGTTGAGCTACAGGTGAGAGGGCTACAAGTACGGATCGCGAAGGCGACTAAGCAACAACAATGGCGTAGGGTGAAAACCTTACAACGTTTGTTGGTGCGCTCGTTTGCTGCTAAATGCTTAGCGGTTAAGCGGGTAACTGAGAATCGAGGCAAAAGGACTGCTGGTGTCGATAGGGAGTTATGGGGTACGCCTGATAGTAAATGGCAGGCTATTTTTCGATTAAAGCGGCAAGGGTATAAACCCAAACCGTTGCGGAGGATATACATTCCAAAGAGTAACGGTAAACGTCGCCCTTTAGGAATACCGACTATGTTAGATAGGGCAATGCAGGCGTTATTTCTGTTAGCTCTTGAACCTGTGTCGGAAACCACCGCAGATCGGAATAGCTATGGCTTTCGACCAATGCGCTCTACGGCTGATGCGATAGAACAATGTTTTGTCAATTTAAGTCGTAAAAGCTCGGCAAAATGGGTGCTTGAGGGAGATATCAAAGGCTGCTTTGATAACATCAGCCATGACTGGTTACTTGCCAATGTAGTGTTGGATAAACAAGTGCTCAGTAAGTGGTTGAAAGCGGGATTCATTGAATTCGGTAAGTTAAACCCAACGAAAGCGGGTACACCACAGGGAGGAATTATTTCTCCTGTGTTGGCTAATTTGGCACTTGATGGTTTGGAAGAGGTATTGTATTCCCACTTTGGGAAGAAGAATACTAAAGCCGCCTATAAGACCAAGGTCAATTATGTGAGGTACGCAGATGACTTTATTATTACAGGTATCTCGAAAGAAATATTAGAAAATGAAGTTAAGCCTATCGTTGAAGCCTTTATGGCTGAGCGTGGTCTTACGTTGTCACCAGAGAAAACGGTGATAACGCATATCAATGATGGGTTTGATTTTCTTGGGCAGAATTTACGAAAATATAGCAATGGCAAGATGTTAATCAAACCTAGTCGTAAAAGCGTAAAAAGTGTGCTTGGGAAGGTTCGCGATATAGTTAAAGGGCAAAAGACTATTACAGCAGGGTTGCTTATTAGTCAGTTAAATCCAATTCTTCGGGGTTGGGCTAACTACCATCGTCATATTGTGGCGAAGGAAACTTTTAATTATGTGGATTATCGGGTGTGGAAACTTCTGTGGCAATGGTGCAGACGACGACATAATAATCGTCATAAACGCTGGATTAAAGCTAAATACTTTAAATCAGTGGGGCCAAGAAACTGGACGTTTTCAGGTATTGTGCCTGACGATAGAGTTGTCAGGTTAATGTACACCAATGATATACCGATAAAGCGACACATTAAGATGAAAGCAGAGGCAAATCCGTATGATTTAGCATTTGAGGAATACTTTGAAAAGCGCCAAGAGCGAATTTGGAGAGACTCAATGCAAGGTAAACGAATTTTGTTAATGCTTTGGCTCAGACAACAGCAATGTTGTCCCATGTGCCGCCATCCAATTACTAAGGCAACAGAATGGAATATTCACCATATTGTTGAAAAGGTAAAAGGTGGTAGTGATGAAATGAGTAACTTAGTGTTGTTGCACCCTAATTGTCATAGGCAATTGCACTCTAAAGTTGCAAGTTGACTTTCCTGCTATGTATTTATACAGTACTGTATGAATACATAGCAATTGAAGCTGGAATTGGTTATAATGTGTTCGACTATTTAAGTTATGTAGTCACATTTGTAATTAGCTAATTTTATGGGGAAATCCGCTATGGGTAAAAATCAACATGTAGTAAAAAGAGATGATGGATGGGCTGTGCGTGGCGAGAAAAACTCTCGTGATACTTCACACCATCGCACTCAAGAGGAGGCTAGAAAAGCTGCTCGAGATATTGCGATTAATCAAAAAAGTGAAGTCGTCATACATAGGGAAAATGGTCGTATAAGAGATAAAGACTCATACGGTAATGATCCGCATCCACCGAAAGGATAGTCGCTGGTCTGTATTCAGGTATAGACTTATAAAGGCTTGAGCCGTATGCGGGGAAATTCGCACGTACGGTTCTTAGGGGAGGGGTGGCTAGCAATAGCTGCTCCTTACCCGACATTTATGCTACGCGCATAAAGCATTAAACTTGCTTATGGTACTAAAAGCTCACTTCGGTGAGCTTTTTACTTCCTAGGATTTAGTCTTTAGGATCTAAGTTCAGCGCTAAGTATTGGTGTTGGTGGATTGATTGACTGTAATCATGGCCGGTGTGTGCATTCCCGACATTAACCTTAAAATATTTGCCATATATTTTCTAATCAATCATTCCAATTTGATGGGGTTGTACGCACATCCTTGATATTAATAGATCATACTACTCGACGATTTATACTTACTTGGTTTCGTTACTATAAGTTAGTGACGGGTATGATAGTCTAGGTATAAACATTTCTAGGATTGAAAAATGAAAAAAACCATCAGTTTATTTATTATGATTTTATCTAGTTGGCTAATCATAGGTTGTGTACAAGTACCCCTGGAACATAAGGACAACAACAATCTGCTCGCTATTTCTAGTGTTACAGATTCAGCTGTCAGTTACCCTCGTGGAAGTTTGTTTTCACTTTCACCGAAATATATCAACGAAACGTCTTTAAAGGCAGAACAAACTCAAAGCATTTATCACCTTTACAGCAAGGCTATTGTCAATAATCTAACAAAGAATGGTTATATTAATGGCTTGGCAACGGCACAAGCTGATTTTTATGTAGGCTTTGCTGTGGCGCTTTCAGATGATCTTTCAGATGAAAAAATTAATAACAAATTTGGTGTCACTCCAGGTTTGCCGGAAAAATCAGATTTAAAGAAAGGAAGTTTTTTAATTTATATTGAAGATGCCATTACTGGACAACGAGTGTGGCGAGGTATAGCGCAAGGCTTTGCTCATAACAAATTAACACCAGAGCAACGTCGCCAACGCACCGCTACGGTTGTAGCAAACGTTATGACACAATTTTATCAAATTAATTAACAATTATTTACAATATTAGTCGTTAAAATACGGTCTAATAAGGTATACCGTTTATAAGAGGATACACTAATGAAAAAATTATCGATTACTTTACTGGCTATGTTCACTTTTGTTTCATTACTTCCTGTGGCTTATGCAGCCACATCAGAAGTGGTTTGGACCGACCATGAAAAGTATCGCGATATACGCCCAGGTAACGAAGGTCGCAAACATTTTCGTGAACGTACTTTTAAAAGTTTTGAGAAGCATTTTGCTAAATTGGCAGAAAACTTGCCAGCAGGGCAGTTGTTAAAAATAAATGTTACCGACATAGATTTAGCGGGCGATACCCATTTCGGTGGTATAAACCAATTACGTATTATTAAAGATATTTACTCTCCTCGGATGAATTTTTCTTACCAATTAGTTAATGCGGATGGCAGCATAGTTACCTCGGATGAAATTGTACTCAAGGATATGAATTTTATGATGGGTAGCAATTTAAAGTACCGCAATAAATCACTAGGTTATGAAAAGAAAATGTTGGATGATTGGTTTGCTGACACTTTTAAAGAGCTAATCGTTAAGAAAAAATAACTTATTCAACGTATAAAAATGCTGCTTCGGCAGTTTTTTATGTCCCTCATATAAAACACCTACCTTGAGGTTAATTGTTTACCTGTGTAAGTAATGAGTATGCCTACCTCTTTGAAATTATGCATGATAGCCACCTTTTACGCCTTTATCTACTTGTTTTTACTTAGTCAAATTTGGAAAGCATCTAACTCTACGGTTGTAAAAACACCCAGTTTAAGCCTTGAATATACTAATACCCCATTAGGCGAATGGCTATCAAAAAACTTACCAGCAATGAGTTTCTTAGGGGTGAAATTGTGGCAATTACCCTATGAACTTCTGCACCAGTGAAATAGGTGATCTTTGTCGTTTTGGTCAATATCTAGGAGTAGTGGAAGAAATTTCTTTACGCACTACACGAATAAGAACATCAGATCGAACGGTTATTTATATTGCCAACGAAAAATTTATAGAGATGGAGATTGAGAATTTTTCAGAGCGAGAAAGAATTGCTTTTCGCTCTAAAATCTATTTAACGCCAACGTGTACTACAACTAACGTAGATGTTTATTTAAATGAAATTAATCAATTAAACCTGACTATTTTATCATTGCTTGAGCAACATCATTGCCAGTTGCCAGTTGCCAGTGGTGAGCGATAGCGTAGTTTAAGTTGTTTTAATTGTAGGTTTAGACGCTATGACTTTGCTCAAAACCGGCCAGCACAGTGAATAATTGTTCAATTTTTTTTACTAATGGAATCAATAAAGTTTGTTGGGTTTTATTTTTTTGCCAATGTAGTAAATCGTCAGCCACTTCTTCAACATAAGGTAGAAAGGTGTTGGCAGAACAAGTAAAACCGGCATCTTTTTTAAATACGGCTTCAAAACTGGCTTTTTTCTTATCACGTAGATCGGCTAAAGTGGCGTCCGCTGTTAACGATTTTTTTAAAATCACAGAAATGTTTTCGATTAATTGTTGTTCTATCGCTTTGGTCATGGTGTTTTCTTTGTCAATTGAGTGGTTAAAATGTTGTTGATAATACAACATGGTTTTGTTTTGTCTAATAAGATAAATCGTTAGCATGCCGTCAACAGAGAGCAATGCCAAACTATTTACGACATGCTTAGCTGTACTGTGAGTTAATTTCTCATATTTTCGTTAAACATTATGTCAAATTAATTGGTGTTTTGTTAGCTTGTCCTGCAATTTCTCTCACTAATTTGGGCATTAAAAAACCCGGTAATGTCGCGAGCATCTCGTTCATTATGTTAACAGCGACGTCTTCTTTGACATCAAAATGTGCAGCGCCTTGTACGGGATCAAAAAGGTGTAGATAATAGGGCTGAATACCGGCATTAAACACCTTTTCGCTTAGCGCAATCAACGTCTTGGCATTATCGTTAATACCTTTAAGTAAGACGCTTTGGTTAAATAGTGGAATTCTAGCAGCACGCAATGGCTCAAGTGCGGCAGTAAAATCTTCATCAATTTCGTTGCCATGGTTTATATGCAATACCATAGTAGCTTTTAAACGACTATTTTTTAGTAAAGTAACTAAACCTTTGGTGATACGGTTCGGTATTACTACGGGTAATCGTGTATGAATGCGTAGCCATTTAACATGCGCAATTTGCTCTATTTGTTTTACTAGCCAAGCTAAATGTTGATCGCTTGCCATTAAGGGGTCGCCACCACTGAAAATTACTTCTGATATTTCTTTATGTTTTGTGATGTAGTCTAAAGCGGGCTGCCAATGTTGCTTGTTTGGACTGTTATCTTGATAAGGGAAATGTCGGCGGAAACAATAACGGCAATTTATTGCGCAGCCTGATTTTACTATCATTAACACGCGATTTTTATATTTATGCAGTAATCCTGTCGCGACTGTATCGTGCTCTTGCAGTGGATCGTTAACAAAACCGTCAGAAACAATAAATTCACTTGATAATGGCATTACTTGTTTTAACAGAGGATCGTTAATATCGCCTTTGGTCATCCGCTTAACAAAAGGTAGTGGTACCCGCACTGGAAATAGTTGTCGCGCTTTAAAATGTTGTAAATATTGTTCAGGATCAATATTAACTAAGGATAGTAATTTTGCTGGCTCAGTAATGACTTTTTGCAAATCTTTTTGCCATGATTTTTGATCACAAAGATGCAAATCGTTATCTATTTGGGTTATTATCTGCGGTAATTCTAATTCCAATGGTAAACTTCTACTCAGTTATGATTTAGCTTGGCTGTGTAGTTTAAAGGTTATCAACAATTAATAAAAGAGCACACTTATGGCGAATTTCAGTACTAACCAGTTTAAAGCTGGACTTAAAATCATGCTTGATGGCGAACCATGTAACATTATTGAAAATGAATTGGTTAAACCTGGAAAGGGACAAGCCTTCAGTCGCGTTAAAATTCGTAAGTTAGTTTCAGGTAAAGTGTTAGAAAAAACCTTTAAATCGGGTGAATCAGTTGAAGGTGCAGATGTAATGGAAATAGAGTTAGCTTATCTTTATGCTGACGGTGAGTTCTGGCATTTCATGAACAATGAAACTTTTGAGCAAATTGCTGCTGATGATAAAGCGGTTGCTGACACCATTAAATGGCTGGTTGAAGGTGATGTTTGTACTATCACTTTATGGAACGATTCCCCTATTTCGGTTACCCCACCTAATTTTGTTGAAATTGAGATCACAGAAACAGATCCAGGTTTAAAAGGTGATACCGCAGGTACTGGTGGTAAGCCTGCTACGTTAGCAACTGGCGCAGTAGTACGGGTACCGTTGTTTGTTCAAATTGGTGAAAAAGTAAAAATTGATACACGTTCAGGTGAATATGTATCTCGTGCGGCCAAGTAGTTTAGTTAATTTTTAAGGTCTCAGTATGGGTATGGCCCATCTAGGAATTAGCTTTAGATTATTCCCCTCCTAATTTATGATTTGACTAACAAAGCCTAAGTATTAAACAATTACTTAGGCTTTTATCATTTCAATCCCTACTTTTTGAAATAAAGCTATATTTTGTAAGCCAGAACAGTTTTAGAGCAATTAAATTCATACGCTTTTATATGAAAATTAGTGTTAAAGTGGCAGTGTCTGTCAGCGGCGCTCTAAATTATAGTAAAATTAAATCAATATAGGGAAGCTAATTTGTTTAATCTTGATGAAGAAAAAATGTCAGCGGTAGTGTCTGGATTTCAAGTACCAGTAAAACCAGAAATATTATCTAGTATAGATAAGCTAATGGCTGACAAAGAGCCTGATATTAAGGCAATAGCTAGCTTAATATCAAGTGATGTCGGTTTGTCAGCAAGTATTTTGAAAATAATCAATTCACCGCTTTATGGCATGAACCGGCGAGTATCTGAAATAAAGCAAGCGGTGATGATGTTAGGGCTGAAAACCATTAACAGCCTAGTTACGGCAACGTTGCTAAAACAATCTTTTAGCGGTAAAGCGAGTATATCTCTTGAACGTTTTTGGGATGATGCCAATGATATTGCTAATGCTATGCTGTTTATTGGCAGCAAAGTAAAAAGTAAAATACCCGTTGAAATACTTTACACCATAGGCTTATTTCATGATTGTGGTATTCCACTGCTAGCCTTGAAATACCAAAATTATAAAGATGTACTTATTGAAGCGAATACTTCAGATGAAAGTTTTATTGCGGTTGAGGAAAAGCATTACCACACCAACCATGCGGTACTCGGTTATTTCATTTCATCTTCATGGCATTTACCTAAAGAGATATGTCAGCTAATACTTCAACATCATGATCATCGTTATTTATCAAGCAATGTTGAAGATGAATATAAAATTGCCTTTGCCGTGTTTAAAGCTGCAGAGAACATGGTAGAGCGGGAAAAACGCTTTAACTATGCCGCCGGTTGGCAAGAATCAGAAAAGTTAATTTTAGATATCTTAGGTATTTCTGTTATCGACTATGCTGATATTGAAGAAGATTTTTCTGAATGTTTATAAGTCGCTATTTCCCTAGTTCGTTTAAAATATAAGAAAACGAACGATAGCTTTGGGCGCCTATGATCAGTTGCGGCGCCACTAAAACATTATTTTCAACTCTGCCGATGATGAAACTGGGCGTACCGGTAACGCCTAATGATTTTCCTAAGGCGACATCATTATTTATTTTTACTAAATGAGACTTTTCACTTAGGCATTGTGCAAATAATGGCGTATCTAATTGTAATTCATGGGCCAGCTTTATGTAGTAGCTCTCGCCCAACGTATTCATATTATCAAATAACTTATTTCTAAATGGCCAATAATTACCTTGTTGTTGGGCACAAATACTAGCAATAGCGGCACCCTGCGCTTTAGGGTGAAAGCTTAAAGGGTAATCACGAATTAAATACTTAACCTTACCTTGTTCAATATAATTTTTACTAATTAGTGGCAATGTTTGCTCTATATATTTTTTACAATATGGGCACTGAAAATCTGAAAATTCAATTATGACAATCTTGGCAGTATCATCGCCTAAACTTGGCAGAGTGCCATTAGCATCGAAATTTTCTTGATCGGCAAGTTTTCTAACTTTGGGTTTTTGTGACTGAATGGCTACTTCATGAATGTCATTCACTTGCTTTTGAATTAAATCAATTTGGCTAGTTAATTTTGTTATTGTGGCTGTTAATTCATCTAGCTGCTGTTCTTTTTCTGGCGATGAACTTTGCGGTTGACATGCAACAAGCGTAAACATAAAAAGGCCGATTAAAAATACGCTTCTATGATATTTATTCATCGCTTTCATCCTCGTTGTTGTCGGTGAAATTAAAGTTTAATATTACATTTCTTTACTAGTCGATAGAATGTTGTTCGAGAAACGTTTAGCTCTCTAGCCGCAGCGGTAATATTGTGATTGTTGTGTTTAATAGCTGACAATAAAACTTCGGTATCCATCTGTCTTTTATGGCTGTTCATATTTAAAGCCTCGGCTTTTATTTTTTGAGAATTCAAACCCAAATCGGTTATATTTAATTTAGGGCTATCGGCCATTACCACCGCTCTCTGTAGTCTATTTTTAAGCTCTCTTACATTGCCAGGCCATTCATAAATAAGCATTGTTTCTAATGTTTCATCGGTAAGTATTAAATTACGCTCTTCTTTACCAAGAAAGGCTTTAGCAAGTAATTCAATGTCTTCTTTATAGCTTCTTAAAGCCGGTAATTGGATGTTAATTATATTTAGCCGATGAAATAAATCTTCCCTAAAGCGTCCTTCTTCAACGGCAGACTCTAGATCGACATGAGTTGCGGCAATGATCCGACAATCAACTTTAATCTTATGACAGCTGCCAAGTCTTTCTATGGTGTGGTCTTCAAGAAAGTGCAGTAAATTCACTTGTAAATTCAATGGCAGATCGCCAATCTCATCTAATAATAACGTGCCATTATTAGCTTGCTCTATATGGCCGATATATTTATTGATGGCACCAGTAAATGCGCCTTTTTCATGACCAAAAAGTTCAGAATGAATCAAGTGTTCGGGTAAAGCACCACAATTAATACTGATAAATGGCCCATCTGCCCGGTTTGATTTTTGATGTATTATTGCTGAGCATAAATCCTTACCAACACCTGTAGCTCCGGTTAATAACAGTGAACTATTAACACGAGACACTTTTTCAATTTCCTCTTTTAAAGCTTGTATTACCTTTGACTTGCCTATTAAAGCTCCCTCGGTTTGGTACTTCGTTTTACCCGCTTTTGTGGTATTTATTTTGGCCATGCCATGAGCATGGCCAAGGAAGTTGGCAAGCTGCTGATAATTTATAGGGAAGTGAAAAAAGTCGATAAAATAGGAAGTAAATAAAGGTGCTAATTTAGTGTTTTTAACGTCATAATCTGTTATCAATGCGATCCAACTTAGACGTTTAAAATATGATTTTAGCTTATCAATTAATTTGAAGGTTTTGCTTTGCTCAGTTATTGAAAAATTGATGATGGCGACTTTTATGTCAAGTTCGTTAACCAACTCTATGCCATGTAAATTTTCATTCACAAACAAACAGTGCCAATTATACCGTTTTAATTCAGTATTAAGGTCATCCGACTGCTGATTTTCTCCTATTACTAAAACATTTCGATTTAGCACCTGACTAGTCTATTCATATTTATTCACAATTTCCCTTAACTTATAAGGTCACTCCAAAATATAAACGCAATCTAACTATAAAGGGTAGATAGGAAAAGGCTTTTAAGCAAGTCATACCCATGAATAATGGCTTGAAAGTGTAAGCCACAGCGCCTTGTCGGAAACAACAGTGTATCGTTATAAAGCACTTACCAGTGGTGCATTATCACTTCGCGGTTGCAGCGCGAAAATTGGTGAAGCTTTAGCAAACATTAAAATAGTCAACAAAGTGATAGGACTAAGTATGCCTAAAAAAAGGTAATAATATAAAACCAAAACAAGCTAGTATTTTATGCTGCTATATTTGCTTTGTTCAACAACGCCAACCTCAGAGAATAAATGTAATTCAACCAATAAAAATTTATTCTATTTTACTCGTTAATATTAAAGGATTTTATTTGGTCTGTATGAAAAATGATCAAATAGTGTTTGAGTTCATATCGCTTTTTTTGCTAGAATGCAGCCCGCACATCGTTGATTGATAATTACCACATAGTTAGCAGTTGCTAAAATCTGGCATTTAAAACAGCGTTTAGTTTTAACAAAATCAACGATATAAGTTGAATTAACAATAGTAGAATACTCATCATGGCATTTTGTTTAAAAGGAGGTTTAGCGATTTATCATCATTAGCATATATTCGAAATTGTGTAGTATTCGAGGAATAATTTTTGAACAGTACAAATATCTTTTCGGCAACGTTTTTTGCCGCAGCCAAGCTATGTGTTTTTTCTTTTGTCTTTGTTAATTTACCTTTTTCGGTAAAGGCACACTCGGCAAATTTACCAACTCAAGCCAACAATAAATTAATTGATATTTTAGCAAATAAACAGCATGCTGCCCATAAAAAGCGACAAAGCCTTGAGCAACTCACTTTAACCTTAGCCAAACAAATTAAGCAATTAAAAAATAAAAACAACTCAATTAATTCATCGCAAGTAAATGACCTTATTGAAACCGCCAAATCCCGCCAAATACTTATAGCAGAATTACTCGAACGCTCGCCAAAGGCGGTCAAACGCTCAAAGCTGCCTAGCAATATTTCAAAGTATGCACCGGACGAAATTAAACAATACCTTCTTCAACAGCAAGAACTAGCAGGCGAGTTAGAGGTATTCTATGAAGATTACGAGCAAGTAGAACTTAGACGTTTACGCCATGTGCTAAAAACAAAAGCTGGCCGAATTGAATTACACTTTGCAAATACTAAATTATTATCAACGTTAAAGCATGGCAGCAAAGTTAAAGTGAAAGGCTTATTTATCGAAAACGCTGACGCTGAAGGCTCAACTGTTGCTTTGATTGAAAGCCAAGCAGAGCTCGTCCTATTAGCCGATGATGGCAATACAGTAACGACAGCGAGCGTTGCTTCCGCACCATTAGAAAATACCCTAGGTGAGCAAAAAACCTTAGTGCTATTGATAAACTTTCAAGATAATCCAACTGAACAGCCGTGGACGAAAGCAGAAGTTGAAAGCATGGTGTTTGGTACGGTTAATGATTACTACCAAGAAGCCTCTTATGGGCAAACTTGGTTAACGGGCGATGTGATGGGCTATTATACTTTGCCGATAACCTCAACTTGTGATATTTCGGATATTCATACCAACTCTCACGAGATTGCTATAAACAATGGAATTGACGTTAACGGTTATGATCGCCTGATTTATATATTCCCTAAAAGTGATGCTTGTGGTTGGCGCGGTCAGGGCACTGTCGGTGGAGCCCCTTCTCGATCATGGATTAATGGTGAATTAAACCTGCTTACTATTGGCCATGAACTGGGTCATAATTTTGGGCTGAAACATGCAAAAGAGCTGAGCTGCAATAGGGACTATATTAGTGAAAACTGCATCGAGATTACCTATGGTGATGTGTTAGATATTATGGGTAAATCCGAGGGGCACTTCAATGCTTTTAATAAGGAAAAGTTGGGCTGGCTAACACCAGATAGAGGCGAGATAGTTATCGCAGACAGCGATGGCAGCTATATGCTAGAGCCTTATGAAACTGTGTCGGCTGGAGTTGCTAAAGTCCTTAAGATACGTCGAGGCACTGATACCATCTCGGGCCAACCGCTTTGGTATTACCTCGAGTACCGCCAGCCAATTGGTTTTGACGGATTCCTCACGGGCAAAGCAATCACTGATGGGGTTCTAATACATCTTAATAGTAATGCAGAAGATATTAACAGCAGTCTATTGCTAGATATGACGCCTCACAGTTCCGCTTACGATCTGGATGATGCCGCCCTGACGGCCGGCCTTAGCTATACTGATCTTGATGCGGGTGTGATTATTACTACTGAATGGGCAGATCAAGCGGCTGTTAGTGTAAATGTAGTGTATTCAGGACAAAGTTGTCTTAAAGCTACTCCTAGTTTGTCACTTTCGCCAAATGAAAGCGCTTGGGTGGAGGCTGGCACGGCAGTGGCCTATAGTGCATTAGTGACCAATAATGACAGTGTTGAATGTCCGGCATCCAGTTATGATATCTCAGCTGCGGTTCCAACAGGTTGGTCATCGAGTAAGGAAAGCTTAAGTTTAGCCGCAGGTGCTAATGGCATAGTAACGATTATGATCACCTCTACGATAGCTTCGAATGATGGCTTTTATGATATTGTTTTTAGCGCACAAAATAGTGCCGAAAGTAATTACAGCTATTCAGACACTGTCAGTTATGTTGTCGATAGCCCTACAGAAGCTTGTGTTGCTACCAATCCATTATTTATTCTGTCTATTGATGATAGTGGTGAACTTTTGGCTGGGGAACAGGCAATTTATCGAGGTACTTTGACTAATCAAGATAGTGCAAGCTGCTCTGCTGCCGATTTTGATATTAGTGCGGCGGTACCTGTTGGCTGGACAACAGAAAATATCGTTATTAATTTAGCTCCAGGGCAGTCGAGCGATGTAATTTTACACGTTTTATCGGCAAACACTGCCGAAGAAGGCATTTATGATTTTATCATCAATGCTCATAAACAACTCAATAGTACCTATTGGAGCAACGCTGTAGCAAGTTATACCGTGCATTCTCCGTTGCCAACTTGCACTTTATCTGCACCTTCGATAGTGGTGGCAAATCCACAGGGGAGGGAAGTTGTCGGGGGCACTCAAGTAAATTACAGTGCTACTATTACCAATAAGGACAGTGAAAATTGTATGGAAGCTACCTTTAAGGTATTTGCTGAAATACCAGCAGGTTGGAGCACAAGTAATGATCAAGTCACGTTAGCACCGGGTGCTAGCACGGTGGTTAATATTGTTGTCAATTCTGCTGCCGCAGCAACAGTTGGGCTGTATAACTTCAATATAAAGGCGAAAAACACTGCTGTAGCTGAGTTTCTGGGCAGCGCTGGCATAACTTATGCGGTAAAAGAGGTTGCTAATACTGAACCTGTGGCAGTAGATGACAGTATTATCATGCCAAATAAAACATCAATGGTTATCGATGTAATTGTTAACGACTGGGATGCTGAAAATGATGATCTTGTTATTGTCTCCGTAACTCAGGGTTTAAAGGGCCGTGTACAAATCACCTCCGAAGGCAAGGTTTTATATACACCAGCAAAAAGATTTAAAAGTAGCGACGCTTTCAGCTATACAATCACAGATGGAACTGAGACGGCAACCGCAATGGTCCGTATCAGTATGAGTGATGTCAGTGGTGGCAAACCTAATCGCAATAAAAAATAGAAGAGCTGATTTGTCTAGGGAAGCTTGATAAAAAGAAGCCAGGATATTATTCTGGCTTCTGGTGTATTAAATCGCAGTTAAATCAAGTTTATCGGCGATCATTCTACGGTTAATACCCTAATTGTCACATCGTTAGTTGAAGTAGCTCCATCATTGTCTTCTACTATGACAATCAAATCTTCGAGGAAGTCCATGGGGTCAGTATCTTCCAAACCAGGAATGAACTCTAGAGTGAAGGCACAACGATAGGTATCTGAGCCATCTAGAATTCCGTCATAATACAATACTGTGTTGTTCACACATGCTCCAAAGGGAGGGTTATTTACGATGTCAAAATCGCCACCTAGGCTATCCATACGGAAAGCACCATCATAGGCAGTAAATACGCTTTGGCCATCGACGGTCATTGTTTTCAACGTGACGTTCTCTACACCAGCGTTATGTAGTTCTACTACCACTAACATACTTGAGGCAAACTTCATCTCAGTGGCAGGATCTACAGGATCGAACATTACAATCTCGTTGTCACTATCGAATACATATTGACCATCCTCATCATCACCATCAATAGTCGCAGTGTTTTTATGGCTTTCACCGGCATTACCTTGTATATCAATACCGATAATACAACTTGCCCATTCACCAGGCATGAGGACAAAATTCAACAAAGGCTCACTAGGAACTAAAGCCGCACCATTTTTAATGGTAACGTCACAGTCACCTGTCAATATGTCAGGGTTGGTTTCACCATCGACAAGATCTTCTAGGCTACTAAAGGTTACATTATCTACCGCAGGTGTATCCACTCTAAACTCAAATTTATAATCCACAGTACTATAGTTATCAGGATCATCACCAGTTTCCAGTGGGTTAGGAGGTACTAGCGCTGTTTTGGTAAGTGTGATTGACGATGGCGTGTCGGTAATAGTGACAAGAGCGTTCGCCATTGCAGGCAGGGATTCTGAATTATCGTTATCCTTGGCTTTAGCAGTTACTGTGTTAGGATGCGTGTCACCCACGTTTCCGGAGTGAAATTTAGTAAAGGTACAGATCACGCTACCTCCAAATGCAATGCTGGTTTCCATTAGACCACATTCGTCATCGTCTGCTAACAAATCATCGTAAGCTGTATCATCGAGGTACGTTAGGGTTAGTGGTGAATCAAAGTCATTTGAGTCGTTAAATATTTCTATTGTATAGGTAACAATACCACCTATCTCCATCATTGTAGTTGGAGAAGCTACCTTAGTGATATGTATTGTGGGTATTATATTGGTCATTTGAACGGTTTCAGGATCACTACAGAATTGGCCTGGAATCGGATCTGGATTTCCGGCAAAATAATCTGGACAACTTTCCGGATCGAGTTCATCTTTGTTTATATCATTGCCGTTTTTATCCTTAAGATTCAATAACACAACGTCATCATAAGGTATTGGGGTAGGTACTATGCTATTCAAAATAGTAACCTCAAATTGACACTTGTATTCAGTTCCATGTAAAATTTCTCCAAGCAAAAATCCACTAGGATGAGGTTGGGTACAATTTGTGCCAGTGAGATAAACGCCGTCTGGTGTAGATGACGTTATTGTTGTGGTTGAGCCCCAAAGGTCAAAACTTTTATCATATGTGCCATCGCCGTTAATATCAACTTTATCAAATAAATGAGTGATAAATAATGAAGTCATAGCGTTAGTATTAGTAAATGAAACTTCAAAATCAAAAATACCCTCTCGCTCTTCCTCGCCATTAGGTGCTGGCATTGTATGTGTGCTTTCCAGCGTTTTTAAAATATCAGGAGGTGATGGTTTAATGAAAACGTCGATTGGAAAACTATCACAATTACATTTTGATTTGGTATTTGGAATTTGTCCGGGTAAAAAAGTATAGCCACTCGAAGCATTCCCGTCTGGATTTCCAACTGCACAGTTACTCCGTTCTCTATTATCCCAAGCAGCACAATAATTAAATAAAGCTCTTCCATCGCCGCTATCTTCACATTGCATCATAAAAGTACTAAGTACAGTGTAACTTTCTGGCGGTTTTTTGATATCACCACAGCCGTCTTCATCTAAGGAAATAACCTGACCCGAAATAGGATCACCTGTAACTGGGTCTATCCATTGAGCTCCGGGTTCAGGTACCAGCACGGTACATTCACCAACGGCATTGTTTTGCACAACTTGAGGGCTAGCATCAGTAAGGGGAAGGTAAAACGTTGTATCCCAGCGAGAGCTTGCATTGGTTTGTATTGTAACAAATGCAGTTAACTCAAATGGTATTCCTTCCTCACATTCCCATCCGCCATCTCTGGGTTCTGGTGTGACCGCTGTTATTTCAATATCATTGGCAGTACAGTTTAGTGCATCTTTGGGTAAAGAATTACCTGGTTTATTTAGATATGCATCAGCCATACACACTGATGGGATATCAAACACGTCAGCATTTACCTTAATTAAGCCGGTTGTGGCATAAAGGCTTGCTATGCTTAACAGCGCAATACCTAGCGTACGGACAAGCCGTTTTAGTTTAAATATAAAATTTTTCATAGTTTTCCATCCTATTACATCGTTAATTAAAAATTATTTAGTAATGGTTGGCGGTAGTAGTTAACCGTCAATTTCGGCATTTGCCGAATTAACTTTCGCTTCCTGAGAAAACGTGGCCGAAACCAAATACCAGAAAGCACTCTATTGAGTGACTTGCTAATAGCAAGATTTAAACCATGCACATAAGATGTTGTTATTAATGATAAAAATAAATAGAGTAAGGTTTTTTTTGATAGTTTTGATACTATGATGAAACACATTTTTATGACATGTTTTTAACCAATTGAAATATAGGAATATTTATTTTTTAGCTAGTGTGTTAATGGTGCTACATGTTAAGTTACACGTTAAAGTATGCCACGATAAACATTACACAGCCTGTAACGCTTATTAATTCACCCTTTGGCAACTAACTTAATAGACTTACTATAATGCTAAGCAAGGAATTTATTGCCGGCTGAATGGGCTATTTGAATGCCTGTCCTTATGATTTATTTTAACGTTGACTGAAAAACACTAACAGTGATCCTTTAACTATATTTTTCTATATCCCTGATAATAGGTGTCAACTTTTTTTACACTTTTACCTCTCCTAGCATTAACTAATAATTAATTAATTCCTAACTCATTTATTCTAAATAAGTAAATTTGATTGGAATTATATATGCATAGTAACTATACCCTTAATCTATAGTGATGATGTTATGAAAAAATATCTAATTAAAACCTTTGTGTTATCTACTGTACTTATTAGCCAATTTGTTACAGCAGGAATTATATATCCAGATCCTCAAGTAGGCCTTAATGCGGCTCAATTTGGTGATTTTTATTCCTATTCATTACCCATTTCTGCCTATCAATATGATTTAGTTAATGGCGGTGGAGTTACTAATGGTAACCCTTTTTATGTCAAATCATCTCCCGGGCAAATTAAAGATTTAATTGTGGTGGCTACGGGCGCAGGAGGTCAAGCGCAAACTAATATTGACGGAATGGATAATGCTTATGAAACACCAAATTCATCGGGAATTGTCGAGTTTTCAACCAAAGACAATCCTGATCCCACCGGAGATATATTTACGGGTGATCTAGATACAACATGGGATATTGAAGTTAGCACGCTTATGGACTATCTCGATGGCGAAGAAATGTACTTTTATTTTAATAACAATCAAGCTAATTCTGGCGATGCTATCGATCAAAGTTTATTCGCTGCGGGTCAAATTTTTCTGAGTGGTAATGGCGTTGATGATGTCTATTTTGACTTTCTAAACAATGGCGGCTTAGGACCTATTTTTGGTTTTCAGGGCTCGGATGTAGAAGCTTATACCTCTTCGGGGGCTTTTGATTGGGATAACTTTGATGACTTTGTCTTATCTGGTGGCCAGGTGTGTACTAATGTTGATGTTACTGCTTTTCTTGCTTGTGATGTCGTAGGAGCGGTGCTGTTTAATCATAATCTTGGTGCCAATCAAGCCGCGTACGCTATATATTCGCCTGAATTAATGCAAGCACTTAATAGTGGCAACTATGATGCCATGCATATAGATATAAAATTTACTGGTCTAAACAATGGTTATGAGCAATTGTTTATTGCTAGCGCTAGCCAAATAAATGAAATTCCTGAGCCTGCTAGTATTTTATTATTATCTATTGGTGGTCTAATGCTAATAGGGATGAGTGAGTTAGCATTATTAAAAAAATGATTTAATACCTTTAGTATAGTGGTGTTTTTCAAGGTACTTAAAGAGCTACTCACCAACGTAACCGATCATTATGGGGTGAGCTAACCCTAAACGCCACCCATGGCTAGCGTATTTTAATCCCAAATTATAGCAGGGTTGAACGATAATTATCATCAAGCCCTGCCATCTTCTTTTTTCTCGCTATACTAGCTGATTTAGTTGTATCTCGCTTAAATAGTGTCATATTTTGGAATCCCCGCTCCGAAAGAACCCTATTTTTTAACCAATTAAGCTTTATACCCGTTATCATTAAAAGCACTATGAAGCCTTCATCTTGAATGGTAACGGGTATATATGGCCAAAGCCTTTAATATCTTCTCAAGCTTCTGCGCCAGATAGTACGGCACTTATAGCTAGTAGAAGAATATCGTGTAGGTCATGTTTTTTGCAGCGTTCTATGGGGCTGCCGTTAACTCTGGCTATTTTTTAGCTAATTAAACTACCACTTTATCTATAGTGGTGTTATAATCTCGCGCCCGCTTGCTTTGAATACTAGTTGTTGAACTAATATTTTCAGTGATAGGGTAGTCTTTTTAAGGCAGTGACGGGTCAAATTTCTGGCCTTGAATTATAATTTATCTTTTTGTTTTACTGGTGGTTTTTTGGAATCACGTAGTTAATAAGATAACAATGGAGCAAAAAATCAATGATCCAAATGCAATCACAGCTGAATGTTGCTGATAACAGTGGCGCTAAGCGTGTTCAATGTATAAAGGTTCTTGGTGGCTCGCACCGTCGCTATGCACGCATTGGTGATATCATCAAAGTTGCCGTAAAGGAAGCAAGTCCTCGCGGTAAAGTAAAAAAAGGTGATGTTGTTACTGCGGTAGTGGTGCGCACTAAGAAAGGTATTCGTCGTACAGATGGCTCTGCTATCCGTTTTGATGAAAACGCGGCTGTAATTTTGAATGCAAACTTACAACCAATTGGTACTCGTATTTTCGGGCCTGTGACACGTGAACTTCGTAATGAAAAATTTATGAAAATCGTATCATTAGCACCTGAAGTACTATAAGGAGTCACGATAATGGCATCTAAGATTCGTCGTGATGATGAAGTAGTTATACTTGCAGGCAAAGACAAGGGCAAAACTGGTAAAGTTACTAAAGTTCTTGTTGAAAGCGGCAAAGTATTCGTAGAAGGCGTTAACTTAATCAAGAAACACACTAAGCCTGTACCACAGTTACAGCAGCCTGGTGGCATTGTTGAAAAAGAAGCACCTTTACAGGTTTCTAACGTAGCTATCCTTAACCCGAAATCGGGCAAGGCTGACCGCGTTGGTTTTAGAATTGAAGACGGCAAAAAAGTTCGTTTCTTCAAATCTGATAACGAATTAATTTAATTGGAGTAAACGATGGCGAAACTGCATGATTTTTACAAAGATACAGTTGTAGCTGAATTGCAAAAGCAATTTGGTTATAAAAGTGTCATGCAAGTCCCTCGGATTGAAAAGATCACCCTTAACATGGGTGTTGGTGAAGCAATTTCTGATAAGAAAGTATTAGAGCACGCCACAAATGATCTTACTGCAATCTCAGGGCAAAAGCCGCTCACGACAGTAGCACGCAAATCAGTTGCGGGCTTCAAAATTCGTGAAGGCTACCCTATTGGTACAAAAGTAACTCTACGCGGCGAGCGTATGTGGGAATTTTTAGAGCGTTTAATCTCTATTTCTATTCCTCGTATCCGTGATTTTCGTGGTTTAAATCCAAAGTCATTTGATGGCCGCGGTAACTACAGCATGGGCGTTCGTGAGCAAATTATCTTCCCGGAAATCGAATATGATAAAATCGATAAAATTCGCGGATTAGATATCACTATCACTACTAGCGCGAAAGATAACGAAGAAGGACATGCTTTATTGTCTGCCTTTAGTTTCCCGTTCAAGAAGAAGGTGTAGAGTTATGGCTAAATCGTCAATGAAAGCTCGTGAAGCTAAAAGAACCAAGTTAGTAGCACAATATGCTGAAAAGCGTGCTGCGTTAAAAGCAATCATCTCTGGTGTTGATTCTTCTGAAGAAGATCGCTGGGATGCTGTATTGAAACTTCAAAGTTTACCTCGTGATTCGAGCAGTAGTCGTCAACGTAACCGTTGTAACATTACTGGCCGTCCACATGGATTCTTACGTAAATTTGGTTTAAGTCGTATTAAATTACGCGAAACTATGATGCGTGGTGAAGTTCCAGGTCTTAAGAAAGCTAGTTGGTAATTCACGGGAGTAAATGGTTATGATGACTGATCCTATCGCGGACATGTTTACACGCATCCGCAACGGTCAATCTGCAGCAAAAGTTGCAGTTACAATGCCATCTTCAAAAGTAAAAGTTGCAATTGCCAACTTACTTAAAGAAGAAGGTTATATTTCAAGTTTTTCAGTAGCGGGCGATGTAAAGCCAGAGCTATCTGTTGAATTGAAGTATTTTGAAGGTAAAGAAGTAATTGAAGTGATCAAACGTGTTTCACGTCCTGGTCTTCGTATATACAAAAGCTGTGATGAACTTCCTAAAGTTCTTGCTGGCATGGGTATTGCGATCATTTCGACTTCTAAAGGTTTGATGACGGATCGCGCCGCTCGCTCTGCGGGTATTGGCGGTGAAGTTCTTGGTTTCGTAGAGTAAGGAGAATAATATGTCTCGTGTTGCAAAAGCACCTGTCGTTGTTCCTGCTGGCGTTACCATTACGTTATCAGGTCAAGACATTACAGTTAAAGGTCCAATAGGCGAATTATCTCGCACGATCCATAGTGACGTTGTTGTTTCTCAAGAAGAAAACAACATTATTACTAATATCGTTGCTGATGTTAAAGGCGCTTGGGCTCAAGCCGGTACTACACGCGCTTTAATCAATAATATGGTTGAAGGTGTTAGTAAAGGTTTTGAAAAGAAATTAGTTTTACAAGGTGTTGGTTACCGTGCCAAAGCTGCGGGTAAATCATTAGATTTATCTTTAGGTTTTTCACACCCAATTAAACACGCAATTCCTGAAGGAATTACTTGTGAAACTCCTAGCCAAACTGAAATCACACTGAAAGGTTGTGATAAACATTTAGTTGGTCAAACCGCTGCGAACATTCGTGCATACCGTAAACCTGAGCCTTATAAAGGTAAAGGTGTTCGTTATCTTAACGAAAATGTTCGTCGTAAAGAAGCTAAGAAGAAGTAGGGTAATACTATGGATAAGAGAACATCTCGTTTGCGCAGAGCTAAACGCTCTCGTGCAAAAATTAGCGAGTTGGGTGCGAATCGTTTAGTTGTATTCCGTACTCCTCGTCACATTTACGCTCAATTGATCGCGCCAACTGGTTCTGAAGTAATCGCATCTGCGTCTACTTTAGACAAAGAAGTTGCTGCTCAATTGGAAAAAACTGGTAATGTAGCCGCTGCAACTGCAGTAGGTACAGCAATTGCTGAACGTGCAAAAGCTAAAGGCATTGAGTCTGTAGCATTTGATCGCTCAGGCTTTCGTTACCATGGTCGCGTGAAAGCGTTAGCAGAAGCAGCTCGTGCAGCTGGTCTTCAATTCTAGGGGTTGATAATGGCTAATCATAATCAAGAAAACTCACAGCAAAGTGATATGGCTGAAAAGCTAATCGCCGTTAACCGCGTATCAAAAGTGGTTAAAGGTGGTCGTATTTTCAGTTTCACCGCATTAACAGTAGTTGGTGACGGTAATGGTCGCGTTGGTTTTGGCTACGGTAAAGCACGTGAAGTGCCTGCTGCAATCCAAAAAGCAATGGAAAAAGCACACCGTAACATAGTAACGATTGACTTGAAGGGTACTACTCTTCAGCATGTTATTATTGGCAAGCATTCGGGTTCTAAAGTTTTCATGAAACCAGCCTCTGACGGTACAGGTATCATCGCCGGTGGCGCGATGCGTGCAGTACTTGAAGTTGCAGGCGTTCAGAACGTATTGTCAAAAGCATACGGTTCTACTAACCCAATCAACGTAGTTCGCGCTACTGTTTCTGCCCTAGTGAATATGCATTCACCAGAAGGCATGGCAGCTAAACGTGGCAAAAGCGTTGAAGATATTTTGGGGTAATTAAGCATGTCTAAAACAGTTAAAGTAACTCAAGTGAAAAGTTCTATCGGTCGTTTACCAAAGCATAGAGCTACATTAAGAGGCCTTGGTCTACGTCGTATCAATCATACAGTTGAGTTAGAAGATACTCCATCTGTACGTGGTATGATCAACAAGGTTCACTATATGATTAAGGTGGAGGATTAATTATGCATTTAAATACTTTATCCCCTGCACCAGGATCTCACAAAGCTAAAAAACGCTGTGGTCGTGGTATTGGTTCAGGCATCGGTAAAACTGGTGGTCGTGGTCACAAAGGTCAGAAGTCTCGTTCTGGCGGTAGTGTACGTCCTGGTTTTGAAGGTGGTCAAATGCCATTGAAACAACGTTTACCTAAATTTGGTTTTACTTCACGTAAGTCTTTAGTTCGCGCTGAAGTACGTCTACATGAATTAAACCTAATTAAAGGTGATGTTGTTGATATTCACGCGTTGAAAGATGCTGGTCTAATTACCCGTAACATTATCGCTGTAAAAATCATGCTTTCGGGCGAGATTACACGCAAGATAACTGTTCGTGGTTTGGGCGTAACTAAAGGTGCTCGTGCAGCTATTGAAGCTGCCGGTGGTAACATCGAGGAATAATACAGATCATGGCTAAACCAGGAATGGCTTCTCAAAAGGGAAGTAGTGGCGCAGGCGGTTTGTCTGAGCTTAAACAAAGATTGTGGTTCGTATTCGTTGCACTGGTAGTGCTTCGCTTAGGATCATTTGTACCAATCCCTGGTATTGACGCCGCTGTATTAGCTCAGTTCTTTGATCAACAAAAGGGCACCATTGTAGAAATGTTTAACATGTTCTCCGGTGGTGCTTTAGAACGAGCCTCAGTATTGGCACTTGGTATTATGCCGTACATCTCAGCTTCAATTATTATGCAACTGCTAACGGTTATGACACCGAAATTTGCAGAGCTTAAGAAAGAAGGTGAAGCTGGACGACGTAAAATCAGTCAATACACACGCTACGGCACACTTGTTCTAGCAACAGTACAATCGATAGCGATTGCCAGAAGTTTACCGGAAATGATGCAAGGGCTAGTTATTAACGCTGGCTTTGGCTTCTATTTTACCGCGGTAATTAGCTTGGTTACTGGTACCATGTTTTTAATGTGGTTAGGTGAGCAAATTACTGAACGTGGTATCGGTAATGGTATTTCGATTATTATTTTCGCAGGTATTGTTGCTGGCATGCCATCAGCAGTTGGTCAAACAGCTGAAATGGCGCGTCAAGGTGAATTGCACTTATTAGTATTATTGCTAATTGGCGTTGTGGTATTTGCAATTACTTTTTTGGTAGTATTTGTAGAACGTGGTCAACGACGTATTGTTGTTAACTATGCTAAACGTCAACAAGGCCGTAAGGTTTTTGCTGCGCAAAGTACACATTTACCCTTAAAAGTGAATATGGCGGGTGTTATCCCACCAATCTTTGCCTCAAGTATTATTTTGTTCCCAGGCACGCTTGCGAGCTGGTTTGGACAAGGTGATGGCCCGGTAGCTGATTTCTTACAAGGAGTTTCTCAGGCGATGTCGCCAGGGCAACCTTTGTATGTATTTATGCTAGCCGCTGCAATAATATTTTTCTGTTTCTTTTACACGGCTCTTGTTTTCAATCCACGTGAAACTGCAGATAACTTGAAAAAGTCAGGTGCGTTTATTCCAGGGATTCGTCCGGGTGAACAAACATCCAAATATATAGATAAAGTAATGACTCGCTTAACCCTTTGTGGTGCGATGTATATTACTTTTGTCTGTTTGGTTCCACAGTTTATGATCATGGCATGGGACGTACAGTTCTATTTCGGTGGTACATCATTATTGATTATCGTCGTAGTGATTATGGACTTTATGGCACAAGTACAAACGCATATGATGTCTCATCAATATGACAATGTGCTTAAAAAAGCTAACTTGAAAGGCGGCGGTCGTTAGACCCTGTTAATTAAGTAACGGAGTATAAAATGAAAGTACGTGCATCCGTAAAAAAGATTTGTCGTAATTGTAAAGTGGTAAAGCGTAAAGGCGTAATTCGCGTTCTTTGCTCAGAGCCAAAGCACAAACAAAGACAAGGTTAGTTTATTTATTAGGTAAAGCACTTCAATTTATTTTGGAGTAAAAGACCAATAATTATTAACGTAATCTTTTTGAACTGGCATTATGCAGAATATTCGGTATAATGCCGCTTCGATTTGCGAAAAAAGAGAATGGTTGGGTATCCTAACGGGCTTTCCAACCAAAGTAATTTTAAATAACTATAGGAGATGTGTTAGTGGCCCGTATCGCTGGCATTAACATCCCTGATCGTAAGCATGCAGTAATCGCCATTACTGCGATTTACGGTATCGGTGCTACACGTGCGAAAGCAGTTTGTGCAGCAGCAGGTATCGATGAATCAACAAAGATCAGTGAATTAGACGAAGCAAAAATTGATTTGCTTCGCGCTGAAGTGGACAAATTTACCGTAGAAGGTGATTTGCGCCGTGAAGTTTCAATGAACATTAAACGTCTTATGGATTTAGGTTGTTACCGTGGCATCCGTCACCGTCGCAGTCTTCCTCTACGTGGTCAACGCACTAAAACAAATGCGCGCACCCGTAAAGGTCCTCGTAAGCCAATTAAGAAGTAAGAGGAACTAAACAATGGCTAAAACACCAGTTCGTTCGCGTAAACGCGTAAAAAAACAAGTTGCTGATGGCATGGCTCATATCCATGCTTCTTTCAACAACACAATCGTGACTCTTACAGACCGTCAAGGTAATGCATTATCTTGGGCGACTGCAGGTGGTTCAGGTTTCCGTGGTTCACGTAAATCTACCCCTTTTGCTGCGCAAGTAGCTGCAGATCGCGCAGGCGCTACTGCAAAAGAGTTTGGCTTGAAGAATATTGAAGTGTTCGTTAAAGGTCCAGGTCCAGGTCGTGAATCTGCTATCCGTGCCTTAAATGCTGCTGGTTTTAAAATCACCAACATTACTGACGTAACACCTATTCCTCATAATGGTTGTCGTCCTCCTAAGAAACGTCGCGTTTAATCGCTTTTTTTAGGATAGTTGGAGAAAGAAAATGGCTAGATATTTAGGTCCTAAGTTAAAACTTAGTCGCCGCGAAGGCACAGATTTGTTCCTTAAAAGCGGTGTTAGAGCAATTGACACTAAATGTAAAATCGAAACAATACCAGGTCAGCATGGCGCCCGTCGCGGTCGTTTATCTGATTACGGTGTTCAACTTCGTGAAAAACAAAAAGTTCGTCGTATTTTTGGCGTACTTGAAAAACAATTCAGTAACTACTACAAAGAAGCGGCACGTCAAAAAGGCAACACAGGTGAAAACTTGTTACAACTTTTAGAAACTCGCCTTGATAACGTAGTTTACCGTATGGGTTATGCCAGCACTCGTGCTGAAGCCCGTCAATTAGTTAGTCATAAGGCTATCGTGGTAAACGGCGTTGTAGTTAATATTCCATCTTTCACTGTTAAAGCTGAAGATACTGTTTCTGTTCGTGAAAAATCTAAAACTCAAGCGCGTATTATCGCTGCTTTAGAATTAGCTGATCAACGTGAGAAACCACTTTGGGTTGAAGTAGATACTAAGAAGCTTGAAGGTGTTTTTAAACGTCTTCCAGATCGCGCTGATTTATCTGCCGAAATTAATGAACAGTTGATTGTTGAACTTTACTCTAAATAGTAAAGTTGCACTTTAAGAGAGGACATATATGCAGGGTTCTGTAACCGAATTCCTTAGACCACGCATGGTTGGTATTGAAAATATCAACCCTCGTCGCGCTAAAGTAACTTTAGAGCCACTAGAACGTGGTTTTGGTCACACTTTAGGTAATGCGTTACGCCGTATTCTTTTATCTTCAATGCCAGGTTGTGCTGTAACTGAAGTTGAGATTGATGGTGTTTTACATGAGTACAGTAGTAAAGAAGGTGTTCAAGAGGACATCATCGAAATATTGTTAAACCTTAAAGGACTTGCAATAATTTTAGAAGGCAAAAATGAAGCTGTTCTAACGTTAACTAAGTCTGGTGAAGGCCCTGTAACGGCAGCTGATATCCAACATGATGGTGATGTAACTATTACTAATCCAGATCATGTCATCTGTAATTTAACAGGTGAAGGTTCTATCAGTATGCGGATTAAAATAGAAATGGGTCGTGGTTACGTTCCTGCTTCTGTTCGTCGCGATGCCGAGGAAGAAGATCGTGCTATTGGTCGTTTGTTGGTTGATGCCTCATTCAGCCCAGTAGTAAGAATTGCTTATGATGTTGAATCTGCTCGTGTTGAACAACGTACAGATTTAGATAAATTAATTTTAGACATGGAAACCAATGGTACATTGGATCCGGAAGAAGCTATCCGTCGTGCTTCAACCATTTTAGCTGAACAGTTAGATGCGTTTGTAGAGCTACGTGATATTAAAGAAGTTGAACAAGTGGAAGAAAAACCATTATTCGACCCAATTTTACTTCGTCCTGTTGATGATCTAGAACTAACGGTTCGTAGCGCAAACTGCTTAAAAGCAGAAGCAATTCAATATATTGGTGATTTAGTACAACGTGCTGAAGTGGAGCTTCTGAAAACACCTAATTTAGGTAAGAAGTCTCTAACTGAAATCAAAGACGTGTTAGCGTCGCGTGGTTTGTCTTTAGGCATGCGCCTAGAAAACTGGCCACCAGAAAGCATTGTTGACAACGACTAGTTCGATCATCGTTTTTTATTAACAGTTTGAGAGAAGGATTAACTTATGCGTCATCGTCAAAGCGGTCGCCAGTTAAACCGTAATAGCAGTCATCGTAAAGCGATGTTCCGCAATATGGCAAGCTCTTTAGTTAAGCATGGCGTTATTAAAACGACTGTAGCTAAAGCTAAAGAACTACGTATGGTAGTAGAGCCATTGATTACATTGGCTAAAACCGACAGTGTTGCAAATCGCCGTTTAGCGTTTGCTCGTACACAAGATAAAGAAGTAGTAGGTATTTTATTTAACGAACTTGGTGCACGTTACCAAGAACGTCCAGGTGGTTACACTCGCATTTTAAAATGTGGTTTCCGTACTGGTGATAAAGCGCCTATGGCTTATATTGAATTAGTAGACCGCCCAGTAGTAGAAGATGCTCCTGAAGTAGTTGAAGAATCAGCAGAAGCTTAAGCTTCACTTACGTTAAGTTATACTTATTTGTAAGTAAATTAAAAAACCGAGCTTAGGCTCGGTTTTTTTGTTTTTGTCAAAAATTTTTTAAATTTCAAATCATTTAAAGCAATTGTGTATGGTGTTGATAGTGTTCTTTGTGAGCGCGGTGTCATTGGAATAATATTTTTAACGCTTTACCTATACAGTTAAGTGAATAGCTAGAATAAAGAAAGCTTATTATTAATTTAATTAACATGATACGGGCATAACTGAGCAACCTTGCTGGTAATAGCATATTTTAAAAAAACCTTTCTGTTCAACCCGTTGAATTAATCCGTAGCTAATTTTGACTTAGATTGGTGGGGGTTATAGATAAAGAATAGGTGATTTTTTTTTAATGAGTATCATTGTCTAAATCTTTGCCACTTGACCTTACTAACAATTCCCCGTATAAAATAGCTACTTTTAACCTATCTGCTTGAGCTCGTCCATATGTCTTCACGAAATCCTATTATAGCAATCACAGGCTCGTCGGGCGCAGGTACTTCTACGACCACTTCAGCATTTGAGCATATCTTTAGAACGTTAGGTATAAGCTCCGTTAATGTTGAAGGGGATAGTTATCACCGATTTTCTCGCCAAGAAATGGATCTCGAAAAACGTAAAGCACAAGAGGCGCGTACTAATATTAGTTATTTTGGTGATTTAGCAAACGATTTTGACGCGTTAGAAAAATTATTTTTAACGTATGGAGAAACGGGTAAAGGCATGATGCGTCGTTACTTACATACATTCGATGAAGCAGTACCCTACAATCAAATGCCAGGTACTTTTACCCCATGGGAAGAATTAGGTGAAGGCACTGACCTTTTGTATTATGAAGGCTTACATGGCGGCGTAGTAACGAAAAACAATGATGTCGCGAAGCATGTTGATTTACTTATTGGCATGGTTCCGATTGTTAACTTAGAATGGATCCAAAAAATCATTCGCGATACTCGAAAACGTGGCCATAGCCGAGAAGCGGTAACTGCAAGTATTGTTCGCAGCATGGAAGATTATATTTCCTTTATTACCCCACAATTTTCTCGTACCCACATCAATTTCCAACGGGTTCCTACCGTTGATACCTCAAATCCTTTTAGCGCTAAAGCTATTCCAACTTTAGATGAAAGCTTTGTAGTTATTCGCTTCCGTGAAGTGAAAAATGTCGATTTTCAATATTATTTACGTATGATTGATGGCTCGTTTATGTCGAGGGTGAGTACATTAGTGGTGCCTGGTGGTAAAATGGGTTTTGCCATGGAGCTGATCCTAACTCCTCTTATCCGTGATTTAATTGAACGTAAAACTCAGGCAAATAAGCAGCTTGATTGGATGAGCGATCTGTAATTATAGTTGTTTGGCTTTTCGTCAATTTGTATTGGTGAATAGTTGTTTTATTTCTTCTATTAGCTGGGCGCTTATAGATTGTTGCTCCTCATCGGTTAAATTTTCGATACTAGTTTCGAAAAAATAATCATTTAATGTTATCGTTTTTCTGCTTAATTTTGCATGAAACAAATTTTGTTCGCGAAAGTGATGCTCACTGATGTTGTAGCTATTAGTAATTGTTGGTGAAAGAAAATCACTTAAGTTATGTAAACGATCAATATTAAAGAGTTTATTGCCTTGCCTATCTCTAGTCATGCCCCGAACGCGATAATCTACATCAATAACATCAGCATCAAAGGCTTCAATAACATAGTTAAGCACCTTTAGTGGTGAGATAACGCCACAGGTTGAAAGTTCAATATCAGCTCTAAAAATAGCTATACCGTCTTGTGGCGCTTCTTCAGGGTAGGTGTGAATACACAAGTGGCTTTTATCCAAATGAGTAACGATAGATTCAGCGATCGCGTTAGATAAGGGCTGCGCTGGTGCCTCTTCCGATATCATTAAGGTCACACTCGCTCCTTGAGGTTGGTAATCTTGCTTGGCTACATTTAATACATTGCCACCAATGCCATGGCAAATTTTAGTCAAGAGAGCATTGAGTTTTTCTGCGCTATAGCGTTGATTAATAAACGTGTTGTATCGTTCATTTTGACTGCTTAGATAATGTAATTTGTATAAAGAGAAGCTTAAACTCTTGGTTAAATTATTAAAGCCAAATAAAGTGATTTTATTCATGACGGTTAAACAATGACGATTGAATAGTGATGGCTGATTTCAACAGTACAATCACGGATGGTTGGTCGAGTCTTTGGTAAAATACTGAGCACAGCAACTGAAGGACAATCCCCAAAGATATTAATATATTTTCTAAAGGGCTAGGGACTAAACTGTCACCGTTAGCATCTAAAGCTACCGCATGTACATTCTGCGATGTTCCTATAAATAAGTCATCGCCGATCCATTTTACTTTTGCTTTCATGCTTCATAACTCATTGTGTGTTTTAACCAACCAATACAGTATTTTAGCTAAGTTGCTCAACTATCACTAGTACTACTATTCAATAATAGCCTAAGTGATGGTGAAAATAGGGTGGTAGTTAAGGTTTGACGTTAGTATTGATGAGAAATATTATAAGTTTTTGGCAAGTAATATATGGATTTCATTGTCGAATAAGTTTTTAATTAAAATAGCAAACTCTTTGATGAATCGGTTTTGTGGCTCGGTTACTGGGCTATTTACCGCTCCCGATAAAATTTCTTCAAGATCATAAACGATAGCGTCTACTTCACGTATAATGGCATTACGCTGAGCAAAACTTAAACCTTCATTTTGACGACAAACTGAAATAATTTGTTCACTTAATTCAATTTCAATAACATTCATTACGGTATCAGCGCTTTTGTCTGTAGCAACACTATTTTCAAACAAACTTAAATGCTCAGTTAAATATTCAATAATATGAATGTAACCTTCAGTATCTATAACCATAATTTTTTATTTACACCTGTGAGTGTGATAATCAAATTATAGCAGTAACAGTACAATTTTTTTGTTAGGTTTATCAAGTAAAAACATAAGGTGAGTAAACTCACCTTATGTTTTTACTGTTTTGGCATGTTAAGCAGCGTTTGTACTTTCAAAAATCTTATCAGCAGAGGCGGCGACAAAGCCTGTGTATAGTTCGCCATCAGCTAATGGATAGCGTTTAGCAAACTCATAAAAACAACTTGGGATTTCTAAAGTAACATCAGAAAATTCAACGAGCGCTTTATCTGCTAAAACTGATGATTGCTCTAATTTTACTCCTTCATCACCTTTAATCTCACCACCTGCACTGTTTAAAGTATGGCCAGCCTTTTTAAGGCTGTCATTAACGTCAATAATGCAATCAAAATCATCAAGGTGGTTAATGCTGACAGTGAAATGATTTGCGCGATAACCCCAAGCGGCTAACCACGCGGCGTATTCACTTGTTGCGAGTAATGTTTTGTAATCAGTAGAGCTTATTTGCCAAGGGCGACCAGAATAGAGGAAATCAGCCTGTTCGCTAATGTTATCAGGTAGTTGTTCAACCAACTTATGAAGGATTGTTTGTATTTCAGCTGAAAACTCTTCAACCCGTAATTCACTAATAAATACTTTTGGCATAGTGCTATTGCTGTGTTCGAAGTGCTTAGCGGTTAATTTTTTAGCAGAAAAATCATATTGACCACATTCACTATAACCAATTAAAAGAAGGTGCTGTGCCAACTTATCCAAGTTCACTTTGGCAATATTGAAGGTACGATAAGCGACATGATCATTAATCACGTCATTACCATTACCAAGCAAGTGATGGATTTTTTTTGCTGAAGGGGTTACGGTTAAATACTGTTGCCAAATTTTATCAAAAAGTGCTGTTACTTTCGCAGTCATAATTATGCCTATGGAGATAAGTTAATAAAAATTAAAGTACCTATTCACCTATTGTTATCCTAATTACATGTTAATTGAGGCTTTTAGGGGTTATGCATAAATTGTGTCTATATTATTTATACAATGGCACCCCCTCTAAAGTGAGGTGAATAGTTACGAGTAAACTAATTTATGGCAGCGAATGACAGTCTAGAAAAGGGATAATTTTGATGACTGCATAGGCTGTCATCAAAAATTAAAGTTGATCGATACTTTTAAAGAAGCAAGGGCGAAAGCCAGCTTCTCTTTTTTTTGCAAATATAAAAGTATCTTTTAACATGTTATAGCTTAATGCCAGGGCTTAACGTTGCAGGTAATGCGACTTTATCAGCTTCCACAGAAGCAATAGGATATGCACAATAATCTGCGGCATAAAAAGCACTGGCTCTGTGATTACCACTAGCACCGATACCACCAAAAGGTGCAGCGCTACTAGCACCAGTAATAGGTTTATTCCAGTTGACAATACCAGCACGAATACGCTTAAAGAAGTGCTTATATAAATCTTCACTATCACTTAATAAACCGGCGGATAAACCAAAACCAGTGTTATTACCTTCATCGATAGCGGCGTCAAAATCAGTGTAACGATAAACCTTTAGCAGTGGGCCAAAGTATTCTTCATCAGGCACATCAGCAACAATATTTGTTACATCAATGATACCCGGTGAAATAAAGCCAGTTCCGACTTCAAGGTGTTTTAATTTAATGATTACGCTAGCACCTAAATCAATTAATTTTTGTTGAGCTGATACTAAACCTAAAGCCGCTTTCTCTGAAATCATTGAGCCGATAAAAGGCTGCTCATCATCGTCATAATAGCCAATAGTTAATGCTTTGGTTGCTGCAATTAGTTTAACCATAATTGCATCACCCTGTTCACCTGCTTCGATGAATAAACGACGAGCACAAGTGCAACGTTGACCTGTGGTAACAAAGGCAGATTGAATTATGTCGTGAACAACGGCAGTGATGTCACTTACATCTTTAACGATAAGCGGATTATTACCGCCCATTTCTAAAGCTAAAATTTTACCCGGTTGCCCGCCAAATTGTTCATGCAATAAGTGACCAGTTGCTGAGCTTCCGGTGAAAAATAACCCGTCGATCATTTTATTACTTGCCAGTGCTTTACCTGTTTCTATTTCGCCTTGTACCAGGTTAATTACCCCTTTAGGTAAGCCTGCTGCTTGCCATAACTTTAATACTTCTTCGGCAACTTTTGGTGTTAATTCACTTGGTTTAAATACAATGGTGTTTCCTGCAATTAGTGCCGGTACAATATGACCATTTGGCAAATGCCCAGGAAAGTTATAAGGGCCAAATACAGCGACAACGCCATGGGGTTTATGACGAATAAACGCTTTAGCGCCGGGCATAGGGTTTTCAACCGTACCAGTACGCTCTTTATAGGCATTTAGAGAAATATTAATTTTTCCTACCATAGCACCTACTTCACCTAGGGTCTCCCAGCGAGGTTTTCCAGTTTCTAAGGCGATAGTATTTGCTAATGCGTCTTTATTTTCACTAAGTAATTCAGCGAATTTTGTTATAACAACTACACGTTTATCAAAACTGATAGTAGACCAACTTTCAAAAGCGGTGCGTGCGCTTTTAATTGCTTGTTCAACTTGTTCTGTGGATGCGGTTTTTCCTTGCCAAATAACCTCGTTACGAGCAGGATTCAATGAGCTGATATCATGGCCTAAACCGGCTTGCCATTGACCATTAATAAGTTGGACTTTATCTGAAAAATTGGTAGACATATTTATTCCTATTAAATTTTAGGCTATTAGTTACTAAGAAGGCGAACCCAATCACCTTGTTGTACTTGTAATGCTTGGGCAATATCGTTAGTGATCACCACTTGATTTGCCGTTTCACGTAGTGTTAATTTAGCTTGTGTTGCTCGAAAACCGTCAACCTTGGTATTACATATAATGTATTTTTGGTTGTTTTCACTGCCACAGCTATCCTCAATTAATACTTGAAATCTATTACTGTTACGAATGGCTCTTATTTGCTTAAGCTCTGCCTCAACAGTTGGGCCAGCATCAAAAATATCGACATAACCACGACGTGAGAAACCTTCAGCTTCAAGTAAATGTAACGCGGGTACAGTATTGTTGTGTACTTTATTTATTACTTGTTGAGCTTCTTTACTTAGTAAGCTGACATAAACTGGGTACTTAGGCATTAACTCGGCAATAAAGTCCTTATTGCCTATGCCTGTAAGGTAATCAGCTTTGGTAAATTCGATAGATAAAAAATGTTCTTCAAGCCAATCATAAAAAGGAGACTTACCATTTTCATCACTAACACCACGCATTTCAGCAATAACACAATTAGAAAATCGCTCGCTATGTTCTGCCATAAATAAAAATCGACAGCGAGATAAAAATCGACCATTACCATTTTTCCGGTGACTCTCTTGGAGAAATAACGTACAAATTTCGGTAGCACCGGTGTAGTCATTGCATAACGATAGTGTTTCAACGGTATTATGAATATTTAGTTCGCGTGAGCTGTGCACTACCTTACCTAAATGGTAATGATAAAAAGCATTATCTAAACCTACTGCTGCTTCTATGCCCGCAGTACCAACTACTTGGCCTGTTTGGGTGTCTTCCATGACAAATAAATACCCTTGATTACCTGGCTCGCTAACTGGCAAGCAAAAAGATTCTTCCGAGTGGACAATGCGTTTTTTTAATATATTTTCGTTAACAGGTAATGAAGTAAAGCCATAACCTGAGTCAATGGCAATACGATGTAAGTGGTTATAATCATTCGCTTTAATAGGGCGGATAATAATCATAAATAGTTCTCGATGATTAGAGAAAGCCTGAGTAGCTTTTAGGTATTAATAGATAAAGGCTACTCAGGATATTAAGCAGTATTTTTAACTTAAGATGTTAATGAAGCTACTGCTTTGTCAAAACGCGCTAAACCGTTAAGGATGTCTTCATCAGGAATGACTAATGATGGAGCGAAACGTACTATGTTTGCACCAGCAATTAAGGTCATTAGCCCTTCGGCCATTGCAGCATTTAAAAAGTCTTTAGCTTTACCTTGATATTTTTCGTTTAATACCGCGCCAATTAGTAACCCTTTACCTCTAATTTCACTAAAAACGTTATATTTAGTATTAATTGCATTTAAGCCATCGATATAAAGTTGGGCTTTAGCTTTTACACCCGCAAGTATTTCGGGGGTATTAATGGTATCAATAACCGCTTCAGCAACAGCACAAGCCAGTGGGTTGCCACCATAAGTACTGCCATGAGTACCAATTTTTAAATGCTTGGCTATATCAGTAGTGGTTAGCATAGCGCCAATAGGGAAACCGCCACCTAAACCTTTCGCTGAAGTTAAAATGTCTGGTGTTACACCAAGATCCATATAGGCATAAAGCTCACCTAAACGGCCAGCACCGGTTTGAACTTCATCAAAAATTAACAAGGCGTTATGTTTATTACATAATTCGCGCAAGCCTTGAATGAATTCAGCTGTTGGCGAGATAATGCCACCCTCACCTTGTAAAGGTTCAACCATAATAGCGCAGGTTTTATCTGAGATTAATGCTTTAACACTTTCTAGGTTGTTATATTCTGCATGCGCTATATCACCAGGCTTCGGACCAAAACCATCAGAATATGCTGCTTGGCCACCAACTGTTACGGTAAAAAAAGTACGGCCATGAAAGCCCTGTTTAAAAGCTATTATTTGCGTTTTATTACTGCCATGAACTTCGAGTGCCCAACGGCGAGCTAATTTTAATGCCGCTTCGTTTGATTCAGCACCAGAGTTAGCAAAATACACTTTATCTGCAAAGGTGGCGTCAACTAGTTTTTTGGCTAAACGTAGCGCAGGTTCATTGGTCATAACATTGGATAAATGCCAAATTTTTTCGCTTTGCTCTTTTAGTGCACTCACTAAAGCGGGATGACAATGCCCTAAGCTGCTCACTGCAATGCCGCCAGCAAAATCGATATATTCTTTGTCTTGTTGATCCCACACTCGAGAGCCTTGACCACGTACAGGAATAACCGTAGAAGGTGCATAGTTTGGTACCATTACCTCATCAAATGTATCGCGGCTTACAGGAAAATGTTCAGACATTTTAAAAATCCTCATTAATTGGTGGGTTGTAACCTAATGACTAACTTCAGTATATAAGCAAGAAAGTTTCTTGCTTAAAATAATAGGTTAATGATCAAAAACAGACAGTAAGTATGACAGGGTAAAGCTACTTTGTCTTGTTTAAAACACTCTCTAGACTAGTAAAAACAAGGGCTTGTAGGTTTTATTCAAATTTTGTGAATATTTATAGATAGTCAGTGAATTAGTCAAGAGCTATACTTTTGTTGGTGGGAAAGTGCTTGGCTGACAAATGTTATAACGGGGTAAATTTCATAAATAATCAAAAATAAATTTATTTAAAGGTATTGAGCCTAGTTAAATTTTAACTTTATGTGGTCAATATCACTTTTATTTAATAAAGCAGTCTCTTGCTCACTCAACTTTACTGTCTCGAATAAAAGAGCTACTTCATTATCATCAATTAACTTGGCTTTGGTTAAACTGCGATAACTTACATACACTTTCGCTTTAGCAATAACTTGAGCAATAGGAGACATAGCATCAATATTATCACTGTAAGCTAAATCAAACATTGCTTCGGTGATAGGGAGCCTATTAAAGGTCATTAGTTCGATTAAGTCTGCCGATAATTTGCTACAGCGTAAGGTAAGCTGTTCTAACAATAGCTCAGGGGAGTTATCAACTTTTACCAGCACATTATGTAATAGCTTGTCTTTGTCTGCAACGGCCTGACGCAACGCTTCTTTATACATTTCATCGTAGGTATTTAAAAAGCAACGTGTCACTGCTAATTGACCTATGTTTGACAGCATACCTGTGGTAAATGCTGTGTACCAATCTAGTTTTTTATCTTTGGCTAATACGCTGGCAGCTAATGCTACAGATAGGCTATCATTCCATAATTTTCGTTTCATTAAGCCATAGGGAGCAGTACTGCTAGGTAACCAATGTTTAAGAATAAACGTTGGCATAACTAATTTTAAGTTATCTAAACCAATATAGCTTAATGCTAACTTTGCATCGTTAACTTGAACATCGGCTCGTTTTCTATATTGAGGTTTATTTACTAAACTGATTAAGTCTGTGGCAAGCCAAGGTAAAGAGGTCGCCAAGGGTTGTATTCTATTAATTGAAGTCGCTCGTAACGCGAGTAACTCTAGAATGGCTGGCGCAGCGTCGTCAATACATAAAATGTTATGATATAAATGGGTTTTATTATCAAACTCTTTATTAACTCGGCTGCGAACTTGCTCATAAAAAGTGTCAGTTACTTGATTACGAAAGTGCTCTGCACCATAAGCGGCAACAATTTTTTCTTGTTGGGCTTCTTTTTCTACACTTAATAGCTCACGACGACGATTTTCTTGTTCACTGCCTTGGTGATCAACAAGGTTAATTTTTCCGTATTGTTGCTTCGCAAAGTCATGACTAATAGACAAACTTAATGCTCGTTGATGTATAGATGAAATGATGTTGTTAAGTTCAAAAATTTGCATAATGCTTGGTATATATCACAGTTAGTTAAAGAGGGGGTTATATACCCGTTTACTTGATTCTAGCTGAATCATGCATCTTTATGTGGAACGGGTTTATAGTGTAAGTTTATCGGTTTATACCAATAAATCATTAATTTTATATAATTATTTTTTATATAACTCAATAAAGTTTTGTAAAAGGCTTTGACCTTGCTCGGTTAAAATGGATTCGGGGTGAAATTGCACACTACAAATAGCAAGCTGCTTATGTTGCAATGCCATAATTTCATCTCTATTACCATGCTCATCGATACTCCAAGCGGTGATGGCTAATTCATCAGAAAGTGATTGTTCATCAACAATAAGTGAATGATAACGCGTCACGCGTAAAGGATTGTTTAGTTGTCGAAACAAGCCTTTGCTATCATGTTTAATTACACTAGTTTTACCATGCATTAATTTTTTTGCTTTTTTTATTTTAGCGCCAAAGTACTGGGCTATACACTGATGTCCTAAACAGACACCTAGCAAAGGAATGCGTCCGGCAAAGTGTTCGACAACAGCTAAAGATATCCCAGCATTATCCGGGTCACAAGGACCTGGGGAAATAACTAGGTAAGCGGGTTTTAGCTTTTCAATCTCTACTAAACTGATTTCGTCATGACGAAAAACTTTTACCTCTTGACCTAGCGCTTGAAAATAATGCACTAGATTGAAGGTGAACGAGTCGTAATTGTCGATCATTAATAACAAAGTCGATAAGCCTAATAAAGAAAAACGCGGCTATTCTAATCCTTCGACAAGCAGAGGACAATCGAAAAATTTTTAGAGAAAATGTAGCGAGGAAAGTAAAAAGTTAAAAGGGCACTTAACTTACTGGTATTGGTATTACATTGAAATAAAAATTAAGAAGTTATTGAAAGAATTAAGTATCGCCCAGCAATGTTATTTAAGTGAAATAAGTAACTTTGGTTATACTTTATCTTTTGTTAGACAAACACCTGAGGACAAACTGACGGTTGTGCAATTAGATAATGGTGTTATCACCATTGATGAAGAGGGTGAAAGAGAGCGTAATTCAGCTATTAAAGTACGCAATTAATTTATTAAGCTTAACATTAAACAAATTAATAATATTGATGAAACACCTTGCCAAAATCGTACGGGATTTCTTTGTATTAATGGCAGGTTTTTATATTCGTCAATAGCCTCGATATTAGGTTTGCTTAAATTAGCATAGAACTCAGAAAAGGCCTGTGAACGTAACTTTGGATTCGCTTGTGTCGCCTGTTGTAGTGTTAAATCTAACCAAAGTGGCAAGTCACTTCTATGCTGTTTAATACTACGATAATGCCATTGTTGATAAGAAGTCTGATTATTATTAGCGGTAGCATTGGGCTTATAGGGTAGTTCCCCCGTTAACATTTCATAGCAAATAACCCCCAAAGAAAACAAATCACTTAAATGATTTACCTGCATGGTTAGCAGCGTTTCAGGGGCAATATAATTGACTGAACCTTGCGGTACCTTTTCTAGTAGTGTCTCTTGATCTTCATCAAGTGAAGCAACAAATACTGCACCATAATCAATTAGTTTTATTTGTCCGTGTTGGTCAATCATGATGTTATCAGGCTTCAAGTCTCTGTGGACAATTTCAAGGCGTTGAAAGGCACGTAAAGCTGAAATGATTTGTTTGATAATTTCTCTTACTTGGCCAATACTGGGCTTGGGATGGTCATACATCCACTGGTCTAATGTTTGACCATCAATATATTCGCTGATGTGGTATAAAAATTTGCTTTTGTTATCTAATGGCTTTATTGCCATAACATTAATATGCTTCACCCGCTCTCCAAGCCAAGCTTCACGGGTAAATGCCTGTAAGTAATGCGCATCTTCAGCAAAGTTTGCTGATGGCGCTTTAAGGGTTAACAATTTGCCAGTAATGTTATCTTCAACTAAGTACACATGGGATCTATTACTGGCATGGATACATTTTTTTATTTGGAAGTTATCCAGTGTTTGACCTACTTGTAAAGCGGGTGGGATCGCTTTATTGCGTAATTCTCTTTCAATTTCTGCTAATTTTTTATTAGCAATATTACTTACCATGACCAAGAGGCAACTAACATTATCATCACTACCCGCAGATAATGCATGCTCGACAATGGTTTTACTCAGGCGCTCTAACTCGACATTGTCGGGTGTACTCGACAATGTTTGTAACAATGATTTTAATTGTTTATTAGTTAAAAATTCATGAACACCATCGCAAGTCAGTAGATAAATATCGTCTATTTTCAAATCCACCTGGTGAACATCTACTTGTAAGCGATAATCAGCGCCTAATGCTCGTGTCAATATAACGGATTTAGCTCCCTGCTTACAATTATGATCTTGGCTTATCGCGTCGAGTTGTTTATCGCGATATAGACTGATACGGGTATCACCAACATGAAAGATATAACCGGTGGCTGATTTTAAAATCATTGCAGAAAAGGTGGTTAGCCACTGTTGCTGTTGTGCCGAGAGGTAATTACCGGTATCAACTGTACTACTTTGCGAGTATAACCATTGATTTAAACTGGTAATTACTTTAGCTGCCGACTTTCGTGTTGACCATGTTTGCGGAGTGGCGTAGTAGTCATTAATAAATTGAGTAACAGCCAGTTGCGATGCTTCGGCTGCTTTATTTGCACTCGAAACACCATCAGCGATACAGGCAATAGCGCCTTTTGCTATTAGTTCATTTTCATCGGGAATTAAGGCGGCAAAGGCATCTTGGTTTTCTGCCTTGACACCGGCACAGGAATAACCACCAAATTTGACTTGTAAACCAGCTTTGGCTTGTCGTTTTTCAGCCAAATCATTTTTAGCAGTGTTACTCTTTAATTTAGCAACCTTAGTCATAACTTAATTCCCAATAAATTTAATGAACTTGAATTAACTCAATACTACCGTCTTCGCGTACTTCGGTAATTGTTCCTCTAGGCTCAGTCATGAAAAGCAGGGTGATAAAACCAACAACTGCGGTTGCTGCTATCACTAAAAAGAAATCTTGATAGCTCACCATAGAAAGTACGGTTAAATAAACAACTGCACCTACATTACCATAAGCGCCCGTCATACCTGCTATCTGCCCGGTTAAACGACGTTTAATAAGTGGTACGGCAGCAAATACAGCGCCTTCGCCAGCTTGGACGAAAAACGAACATGCCATGGCGGTAATTACGGCTAACACTAAAGGCCAACTACTATCAATCAATGACATGGCAAAGTAACCTAACGCTAGACCGGCGGTTAAAATAAGTAAAGTTTTCTTACGACCGAACTTATCGCTTAACCAACCACCACCTGGACGAGACATTAAATTCATAAAGGCATATAAAGAAGCTAACATACCAGCGTAAACCATATCTAAAGAAAAAACGTCAGCAAAAAATAATGGCAGCATAGAAATTACGGCTAATTCAGAGCCAAAGGTGGCAAAATAGAGAACATTAAGTACGGCAACTTGTTTGAATTTATATTGGTGAATTTCAGGAACGTCTTCAACAAATAAATGGCCGTTTACTTTATAGGTTTGTTTTATTTCAACAATAAGTAATACCAATAAAGCAATATAAGCAATCATGGCACTTTGCTCAGAAAGTAATTGCACCCCCGCCGGTGATAACTTCCAAGTTAATAATGACAAGGCACCATACATAGGGAGTTTCATTAATAACAATAAGAAAAAATCACTTTTACTGGTAACTTCCATCGCGCCAGTTTGTTTGGGTTTGAAGTAGGTTGAACCTTTAGGGGTGTCGGTTACGTTGATATACCAGACCACACTAAATAATAAACTCATTAAACCGGTCAAGCCAACCGCGTAGCGCCAGCCTTCTTCTATACCAAAAGCATTGGTAATAAAAAGCGCAATAGCAGGTAAAGACATGGCAGCAGCAGCAGAGCCAAAGTTGCCCCAACCGCCATAAATACCCTCGGCGGTACCTAATTCGTTAGCAGGAAACCATTCACTTACCATGCGAATACCAATAACAAAACCAGCACCAATAAAACCGAGTAAAAACCGTGCTAGTGCTGCTTGTTGAAAGTTTTCAGCTAAAGCAAACATAAAACAAGGAATGCTACATAATGCCAGTAAAAATGCGTAGGTAATTCTAGGGCCATATCGATCAGTTACCATACCAATAATAACTCGTGCGGGTATGGTTAACGCAACATTAAGAATAAGTAAGGTTTTTATTTCACTGCTGCTTAGTCCTAAACTTTGCGCAATAACGGCCAATAAAGGTGCATGGTTAAACCATACGGCAAAGGTGATGAAAAAAGCCATCCAGCTTAAGTGTAAAACTTTCATTTTACCGGTAAAAGACAAAATTTTAATGCCAGCTTGAGCACTCATGAGTAACTCCTCGTTAAGGTTAAATCTAAAATAGTAAAAAATTGAATTACTAGGGATAGAGCAATTGAAATGCCAAAGCGTAAATGTTTAATTTATCATTTAATATCAATGCTTTATTTTTTGCATGTTGAGAGATACTGTTTTTTTTGCACTGGACTTTATCGATGTGCACAGATAGGGTGCAGTTGTTGTTGCATCTATTATTCTTACCGATAGACTAAAGATGGCTTACGTGTCATCAATACATCGAGAGAATAGCGTTACATGAGAATGGATATAACAAAAATATTTTTCTGCTTATGTTTAACCATTTTTACTGGCTAATGCTGCAGGCTTGACGGCTGGCTCCATGCCAATAACTGACAATGTGTACTGGCGCGCATTAATTGAATTGAGGCAGCGGTAGCCGTATTACAGGCAACCACTAATGCTTTAACGCCTTGAGTGATCAAAAAATAGGCGGCCATAAAGCAACGTTCGGTAATTTTTTCAGCACTTAAACTACCATATGGGGCATATTGACTGTCTGCCACATAGGGTAAACTATCTATGTTTAATCACTAGATCACTTTGTGCAATGCTAGAGCAGCATAAAATATAGCCTTGTTTTTTTTCTTCTACGGATAAACCATCATCAGCTAATTGAGTGACTTCACCACTTACTAATTTAGCTTTACAGCGACCACACATACCCGCACGGCAAGAATAAGGGATAATTAATCCTGCAGCCTCTCCATGCTCTAATATAGTTTTTTGGTTATCTGCGGGCTGATGCTTATGCCAGGTTCCAAAATGTATATTTACTTTTTTCTTTTTATTGATCTTTGCTGTTACTGGCGTTGAGTTAGAGTGATTAAATAGCGGTGTTTTTTGTTGGCTGATAACGGCGAGTTTATCACCTTGTTTTATATGGCCAGTTGTTAATGGTATTAAATTTTGACCAAACAACACTTCGCCATTGCTAGTTTGTCGATATGTTTTCAGCGTACTTAGCGGCTGCTGTTGAGCATCTATTATCCCATTCTCAGGATTTACCGTGGTAAAAATGCAGCGCTCACAGGGCTTACTTACTTTAAACTCCATGTCACCAATGCGAATGTATTGCCAACCATCTTCGGCAAAGGGTAAACAGTTATCAACAACAATATTGGGACGAAACTGTGCCATTGAAACGGTTTGTTGATTATTAGCCAGTAGTCGCTGATTGAGATCATCTAACGATGCTTGCGAAATTAATAGCAGTGGATAACCATCAGCAAAAGCCAGTTTTCGTGCCTTGTCGGTGTTTACATTTCTCACTCGAGATGATGCCTCGCCAAAATATAATAACCGACATGGGCGTTGTAAGTAGTCACTAAACCATGCGCTAGCTGCCGTAGAGCAATGTTGGGCTGCTATTTCATCACCCCATACGGTAACATTTTGGTATTGGTTACTAAAATCCTTATACCTTAGCGTGATTGCTGGCATATTGGCAGCAGACAAGGTTATTCCTTGCTCGGTTAGTGTGGTTGCTACTAAACAGAGTGTTGGCTCGGTGCGGGCGGTGATAAATTGCCCAGAACTATCGCTAATAACAAAGCGTCGGTCGAAGGCTAAACCTAATTCATTAATATTTGCATGGGGTAAACTGATGCCCATGGTTGATTTAATGGGGTAAATGTATAGATTACTAACGTTTATAACTGGCATATGGTTGGCATATTTTGTTTAATAGTTTTTACTTGTCCGGGGCGTCTAAGGTATATTAAGCATCTTAATGTTTCATCCTATTTCAGTTAATTTTTTATACACCATGACAAATAAAATTGAACATCTTCATATTCTTGGTATTTGCGGTACTTTTATGGGCGGTATTGCCGCCTTAGCTAAAGAGCTTGGTTTTCGGGTTACCGGCTGCGATGCCCATGTTTATCCTCCCATGAGTATGCAACTAGAACAGTTAGGCATCGAATTAAAGTCGGGCTATAAAACCGAGCATTTTAATGATGAGCCAGATTTAGTCATTGTCGGCAATGCCATGTCACGTGGCAATGTTATGGTGGAGTATATGCTTGATCGTAATATTCCTTATATTTCTGGTCCACAATGGTTATTAGAAAACGTGCTCAAAGATCGCTGGGTGTTAGCCGTATCAGGTACCCATGGTAAAACCACTACCAGTAGTATGCTAACTTGGATTTTAGAATACTCGCATTTGTCGCCAGGCTTTCTTATTGGCGGCATACCACAAAATTTTTCATGCTCTGCGCGCTTAGGTAATGCACCTTTTTTTGTCATTGAAGCCGATGAATATGACACCGCTTTTTTTGATAAACGTTCTAAATTTGTCCATTATCGTCCCAGAACGTTAGTGATTAATAATTTAGAGTTTGATCATGGCGATATTTTTAATGATTTGTCGGATATTCAACGACAATTTCATCATCTTATTCGTATGGTACCCAGTAACGGCTTGGTATTATCTCCGAAAAATGAACCGGCAATTAACGATACTTTGGCGATGGGGTGCTGGACATCGACAGAGCACAGTGCCTGCGCTAATGGTTGGCAAGCGAAAAAACTAATTACTGATGGCAGTGAGTTCATCGTTACCTTTAAAGGTAAAGAGCAGGGCACCGTTAAGTGGCCACTTATTGGCGACTTTAATATTGACAATGCGTTGATGGCCATTGCCGCCGCGCGTCATGTTGGCGTACCAAGTCATATCGGTATTGAAGCCTTAGCTCAATTTGTTAATAGTAAACGACGATTTGAGCTACGTGGTGTCGTCAATGAGATCAGTGTTTATGATGATTTTGCGCATCACCCAACCGCTATTGCTAAAACTTTAGCGGCTGTGCGAGCAAAAGTGGATAATTACAATAATAAAACCGCTAAAAATGGACGAATACTGGCGGTGCTCGAACCGCGTTCAAATACGATGAAATCTGGCGTGCATAAAGCTGCTTTACCGTTATCTTTGGCGCAAGCGGATCAAGTGTTTATTTTTCAAGATGATAAAATAAAATGGTCAGTTAGCGATTTAATTGATACCTGTCAACCACCCTGTTTTGTCGAAAAAAACATTGATGATTTAGTGGTTAGAATTGTTGAACAAAGTAAAATGGGCGATACTATTGTGGTGATGAGTAATGGCAGTTTTGCTAATATTCATGAAAAAATATTAACCGCAATTAATCGTCATCACTAAAAAATAATTAGCAATAGGGGATAGACCTTTGGCAGCACTGAACACAGTACAATTTAATGCTAAAACATTTGATAAAAAAATAACCTTAGCGATTACGGGTGCTTCAGGCTCTGCTTATGCTTTACGTTTGTTAGAATGTTTACTTAGCGCTAATTACCAAGTCTATTTATTATGCTCAAGTGCTGGCCGAATCGTACTTGATACCGAGCTCGATTTTAAATTACCTGCTTCGCCTGATGCTGCCAGTGCTCTACTGGTTGAGAGATATCAAGCAAAGGCTGAACAGATCATTGTTTTTGGCAAAGAGCAGTGGTTTTCGCCAGTTGCTTCTGGCTCGGCCGCACCTAAACAAATGGTGGTTTGCCCATGCTCAACGGGCACGTTAGCAGCGATTAGCCAAGGGATGAGTGATAACTTAATTGAACGGGCCGCTGATGTGGTTATTAAGGAGCGTGGCCAACTAATTTTAATGGTGCGAGAAACCCCTTTATCAACAATTCACCTGACTAATATGCTGAGTTTATCGCAACAAGGGGTGACGATAATGCCGGCTGCGCCAGGCTTTTACCATCAACCAAAATCTATCAATGACTTAATTGATTTTATGGTCGGTCGAGTCTTAGATCACCTTGGCATAGCGCAAGAAATCATGCCACGTTGGGGTTACCAAAACTAGCTTTTCCTACCTATTTAACTTTCCAATCTGATAATTTAACAAGCGTATTTTTTAGTCGAGAGTAATATTCTTATCTCTTACGCTGCTTTCCGCTTAGCGAGTATGAGCGATAGTTAATTGTAGTGTCAGTCAAGGTATTCACTTAATTGATAAGGTGCGTTATACCATGATAAATGGTCGGTTATATGATGCAGATACCATGAATGAAATAGGGCATTATGATAACAAACGTGCTAAATTTTATTTTGAGCAATAGTTTTTTATGAGTTAAATCAACAAACCTTAAGCTTTTTATTTATTTGTCGATAAAGCGCTATATTATGTAAGTATTGTGCTTTTCTATTTATATTATTCATTGAGAAATATTATGTTTAAACAAATGTCTTTAGCGACAAAAATTAACGCAGCTTTGGTTTTAATCGCCTTAATATTTTTAAGTACCACGATATTTTTTTTCTACGATGATGAAAAAGCATTAGCAGAACATTTTGTCGAGCGTAATTTAGAAAGTTTGGCATTAAATTATTTTGATTCCGTCAATACCATGATGTTAACGGGCACTATTGGTAATAGACAAATGATTCAAAATAAAATTATGAGTCAAGATGACATTGTTGAAGCACGTATTCTTAGGGCGCCAGCACTAATTAAAATATTTGGTGAAGGCTATGCCGATCAAAGTGCTAAATCAACTTTTGAACGAGAAGGTTTATTAGGCACCAGAGCCTTTAAACAATTTGAGCAAGATGGCAAGCGTATGATGAGTTTTATTATGCCTATTATAGCCAGTGATGATTACCGTGGTACTAACTGCTTGACCTGTCATCAAGTCAGTAATGATGAAATCCTTGGTGCGGTAAAAATCACCTATGACTTATCTGCAACTGATCAAGAGATTGCTAATTCGATCACCCAAGCAACAATATTACAACTTATCATCACCATTATTAGTTTCGGTTTATTGAGCTACACCTTAAAGAAATTAGTGTTCGTTCGCTTAAAAAGATTACTAGATACCATTAAAAGCATTGAAGATAACCTTGATTTAAATACCAAAATCAAGGTTAATTATCATGATGAAATTGGCGAGGTAAGTACCGCTTTAAATGGCATGATGGCAACTTTTAAACAGAGCTTTTTATCAATCTCTGAAGTAACAAATAAACTGACTATATCGGCGCAAAATGTTGATGAAATATCATCATTAACTCGAGCTGCGGTATTAGAGCAAAAAAATGGCACTGATTCAGTTGCTGCCGCTATAAATGAACTTGATGCCTCAGCGAATGAAGTACAACAAAACACCCAAAGTGCGGCAGATAAATCTGTATCAGCTAATAAGCGAGCATCACGAGGCCTAGCCTTAGTTGAACAAGCTCGAGTTGGCATAGATGAGTTACGCGACAAAGTCATTGAAAATACCAATATGATTACTGAATTGAGTAATAAAACTAATGAAGTGAGTAGTGTTTTAGAAGTGATCACCGCGATTGCGGAGCAAACCAACCTATTAGCATTAAACGCTGCTATAGAAGCCGCTAGAGCGGGTGAACAGGGCAGAGGCTTTGCCGTTGTTGCTGATGAAGTGCGTTCACTCGCCACTAGAACACGTGAATCTATCGATCAAATACAGTCAACTATTGGCGCTTTACAACAAGATGCGAAAGGCGCGGTGCTTTCAATGAATGATGTTAGTCAGCAAGCTCATGAAAAAGCAAAAGATGTGGCTAATGTGGCTGATCTTTTAGTTGATATTTCTAAGGAAATAAAAGAACTTGATGAACTAAATTGTCAAATTTCAGATGCGGCTAGACAGCAAAATTTAGCTGCCGATGAAATTAATATTAATGTGGTTAATATTAGTGATGTGGCGGAAAAATCGAGTGAAGATGCTATTCGTGGCAAAGAAATAAGTGAGCATTTATTAGCATTATCAAATGATTTAAATAATCAATTGGCAAAATTTAAGTTATAGGAATAAGGTGGGTAATCTGATTGTTAAATCAGAAATAACATGCCGCCATTATCATCATAAAGAAATACTCACTATGCCAATAAATTATTGCTAATGGTTTTGGCAATGCACCGCTTGTAAGGAGTTAGTGAAACTTCTTTAAGGAGATTGCTGTGTTTTTTTACTCATCGGGCACTGCGTTATGCCAACCAATACAAGAGGGTAAGGAGCATTCCTCAAACTGTTAGTATTTCTGTAGAAGATAAAATATTTTTACTAATCTATAACAATATTTGTTAATTTATTATTTACCAAGGCTATTTTCGGTTTTATAGATAAAGCTAGGGTGGTAATGTGCGTTCATTTTTTTTGTTTATTTTATCACTACTGTTTTCATTTACTTCATATGCAGCTCAAGCGGCTCTGTATTCAATTGATACTACCTATACCCATGCATCTTCAAGTGGAGCGGGTATAATAATAGAGCTCAATGAACAAGTGATGTTATCAGCTTGTCAACGAGCGAAAAAAAACCATAGATCAATTAAAATCTCTAGAGGTTACTATTGCCATTGCTAATTTTTCAGGCAGTTATGAATCGTTAAGGTATTTACGAAAAAAGGCCGTTCATCAAGTGAAAATTAACTGCCAACAGCTAGTCACTAGTGAAGATAATCGCGCTGAAAAAGCAATTGTAAATGCATTAATTACTTTAGCTCGTAGTATGAAATCACCTTTAATTGCTACTAATATTGATAGAGATGATACCGTTAATAGTTATACAGCAATGGGCGGTAGCCTAGTATAAGGGAGTATTATTCATCCTGATTTTGTGCTTGAGGAAATGGAAGTCTGGCTTAAAAGATGGTTTGCTCAGTATCCAGAAGTTAATACCAATAAAACTCACTAAGTGATCTTTTTAAATGCCCCAAATTTCCAATAACATTGTTGTTTGCCATCACTATAGCCAACTACTGTTCAAGCAAGCGCCTTGCTCTTAATAATTTATGAAGATTAAAATTTGAATCATTAACTCGCTTCGCGTTGCAATAAAAAGGCTTTTATTTCATCACGAGAGTTAAGGATGTGTTGTTTTAATTTGGCGACAGCATTGTCGATATCTCGTGCTTGACAAAAAGCTAACAGCTCAGCATGCTCTGGGCCGGCTTTTGAAATACCGCCTGCCCATAATAAATGCATACGAATATAACGATCAGCATTTTTATTCAATATATTCACTAAATTTGCTGTTTGTGGTCTATTTGCACCTGAATATAAGCAGTTATGAAAGTCTGAATTTAATTCACTCCAAGTATTTGCTGCATTTTCTTTGCCTAACGCACTGTCAAGGTTCACTAAAATATCAGTAGCCTGTGCTAAAGCATGGTCAGTAATATGTACTAATGAAGCAGCGAGTAAATCACCTTCTATCATCGCCCTAAGTTCAAATAGTTCATCTACTTGAGCTGCACTTAACTCGGTAGCGCTAGCACCTTTGTGAGGTTCAAAAGTAACTAAGCCTTCTGCTTCAAGTTGCAATAATGCTTCTCTAACGGGAATACGACTAACATTTAACTCGTCTGCTAAGGCCGTTTGGCGTAATGCTTGCCCAGCAACAATTTCACCACTTAGTATTTTTTCTCTTAATGTTTCAACAACTAACTGAGTACGGGTTTTATATTCAATGGCCACTTGGATTTACCATTTATTCAATTGCTTATTTTATACAATCTATTATAAAGAAATTATCGCTGAAAAAAAGGTTTATACCAATTAATGGTATAAGATTAAAGCTTGAAATTTTTCAGTAAAACACTTAGTCATTTAAGGAACTAAATTAGTTTTGCAAGACTTTGGCTAACAAAGCTTTTAAGTATGCTGTATATTATTACAGTATAACTATGCATAGATGTGAAAAATTATTATGGACTTTGTAGAAATAGCACTGTTTGAACAAGCCTTAGCAGTGCCCATTAATATTTTACCCCAAGATGGTGAAGTGAATTATCACGGTGAAATAATGCTGCTAACAGAGTCTGACTTTTATTTTAATGCCTTGTTGACTGAAATTAATTGGCGATGCGATCAAGCGGTTATATTTGGTAAGCATATTGAAACCAAAAGAAAAGTTGCTTGGTATGCGGAACAGCCTTTTTCTTACACCTATTCTAATATCACTAAATGTGCTTTACCTTGGACAGAAAATCTGAAAATCTTGAAAGCCATAGTAGAGCAAAAAACTGGTGAAACTTATAATTCTTGTTTGCTCAATTTATATCATAATGGCAGCGAAGGTATGGCTTGGCATAGTGATGGAGAGAAAGATCTTAAAAAAAATGGAGCAATAGCTTCATTAAGTTTTGGCGCAATACGTAAGTTCGCTTTTAAACATAAATCGACTAAAAAAGTTATATCACTTGAGCTAAAAGCTGGCAGTTTATTAGTGATGAAAGGCGAAACTCAGCAACATTGGCTGCATCGCCTACCACCGACTAAAAAAGTGCAGGATGCACGTATTAACTTAACTTTTAGAACGATTAATCCCTAAAACTAGTTATTATTTTACCTGTTTATCTACATAGTTCAGGAGTGTCATGCCCGTGGTTACTTAAGCGGGAATCTTAGTCTACAGTGACGTCATCTTTGATTAAAATACCTCGAAGATGACGGTTATAAATTAAATCCTGAGTAAACTACATAGGCATGTTATTTTATTGATTAATCGTTCATGCTTGAAAGATTTAGTTACCTTTATTCCACTTATCAAATAACTCACTAACTTTATCTTTAGCTTTATCTTTGACTTGTTCTTTTAACACTTCTTTTTGTGAATTTTTGGCTGCTTTCCAAATGGCTGATAATGCTTTTTTGATCATTACACCGCCTAATTCATTGGCAGGTAAACCGTCTTCGCCGCCAATGTTGGCTAAATGAATATCAGGTAGGGTTTTTTTATGGGTAGTGTTGCCTAGTTTGGTTAAATCTACTCGTAGCGCTACTCCAGCTAAGACAAATTTCTTCACCCGTATTTTTGGCGAGCTAGTTTGGCTCGCACTTGTTTCGTTACCTGCTGAAGATTGAGGTATGTTTTTATTGATGGCATCAAGAATTACTTGAATATTAGAGCCACCACTTTCATTAAACTCAACGAGTGCTTCAGGTTTATTTATGACAATTGTATCTATCACAATCGGTTTACCGTCACGTACTCCGGCTAAACTTTTGAGGTTAATATCTAAGGTGATTTCGTTTAAAGCGAACAAAGGTGTAGTGGTGAAGCCGCTAGGGTTATGTATTATTAAACCATTGATGGTACCTGCACCGTTTAATAGTTGCATATCTACTTTTTCTACCGTTACTAACTGCTCAGTAAATTTTTTACCTTGTATTTCTATTTGCTCTGCGATAAGTATATTAAGCTTGTCACTGGTAAGAAACCAGAAGGCGCCACCACCTATAGCCAATAGTAATGCGATAAAGATAAGTAATTTTTTCATAAAACGGTTTTCTCCAGTTGAAGATTTATTGAACGATAGTTTTAGTGCCTGTCCTTTTACGCCCAACTGCTAGTCGTAACTGATGGGAGTTTTATGACTTAAAATCGGCTAGTAATCGATTTTAATATCAATAGGACTAATTTATTGAGCACTAAGCGAGATTTAAATTGTATAAATTCAGTTGGTAAGCTTAATTTGTTAATTGCGGTTTTACAAGGCACGGTCATTTAATTTAGTGCAAAGTGCCAACATTCGATTGAGTTTATAGCAATTCATTATTGCAATGGGTACTATTTATAAATGGGGTTTGAAAAATCGGATGAAAGCTACTAATGTGGGCAGTCGAGTATAAAGTGAACTATTAATAAAAGTAGGGAGCATATTGTTAGCGGCACCTAATGGAAGTAAAGGATGAAAAAATGGCAAAACTCTATTTATATATAATTATTTTAGTGATTAGTTTGATGTCAGTATCGTTGGCAGTGCACGCATCAGAAGAAAAAATGTTGGCGTGTCTGATAGAAAAAATCAACCGGGTTAATGTCGATAAGAATTTAGATAAAACCGTTAGAATATTAAAGCAAGAATGCTCAGAGTCTCTATTAGCATCTATCGATATTAAACCAAATAAAGTAACAAATTTTTTTGATCTAGGGTTACAGCAAAGTAATTTGGCGATAGCGCCTTATGTGATGACTCCTTATGTTATGACCCCCCACAGAATGAATTACCTTTTACCGGTCAGTTACAGTGATAATGTCAATAAAGAAGCCTACAATGTCGTCGAAGGTTGGGCTGATAATTTTGAAGATATTGAAGTTAAATATCAGCTTAGTTTTAGAGTTCCTTTGCTCACTCAACATTTATTTACCGAGGGCGACGGTATTGCTTTTGCTTTCACGTTACAGTCTTGGTGGCAAATTTACGCAGCGAAAATTTCTCGTCCTTTTAGAGAAACAAATTATCAACCAGAATTTTTTTATTATACACCTTTAAACTGGCAGCCATTAGGTGGCAACACAGCATTACTACTTGGATTTGAACACCAGTCTAATGGCCATTCATCCTTTTTATCACGTAGTTGGAATAGACTTTATGCTAATTTCGTTTTTGCTAAAGATGATTACGCGATTTCCTTTAGGCCTTGGTGGCGAATTCCTGAAGGAGATAAAATAACCACGCCAACTGAGCCGGGAGATGATAACCCCGACATCATTGATTATATGGGGCACTTTGAGCTTTCTATGGTTTATAAGTGGCAGCAATATGACTTACTTTTTAAAGGCCGAGAAAACGTTAAAGAGCATAAAGGCTACATGGAGTTAGGTATAACCTTTCCTATTTTTGAACGGCTAAAAGGTTATATTCAATATACCAATGGTTACGGTGAAAGCTTAATTGATTACAATCACTCACAGCAAACCATTGGTATTGGCTTTGCGTTAACCGATTATTTTCAAGATTAATCAGTGATAGTTATATTTTAAATAAATTATTTTGAGTATTATTACTGACTTAATTGTATGATTAATTAGGGTAGGCGTAAATCTAACGACACAGGAAAGGGGGTCTAAGTGCGATTGTTCAAAACTACTTTAATTGCTGTTGCAGCCTTATTGACTATTTTTATAATCACTTATAGTGCTCGCCTTTTTGTGATAAAAAACCTTGCCAAAGAACAGCTAAGCTTATACCAAATAAAAATCAACTGTTTGGATATCAGCCTTGCCAGCAATATGACTATTGTGGTCGATAAATTATGTTTGCAAATCCCTAAGGCTGACATTGAAATAACTGATATAGCTATACAATGGCAATACTTTCCACAATTTAAGATAACCGGTGTTGATATTAAGCGAGCAAACATTAAGGGAACTGCACCTTTATTTTTAAATAGTATTGATATTCAAAAAGAGCATGAGCTTGGTAATGAACACCGTAATAACAAGCAAAATTATAGTCAATTATTGTCTGAAATATTACCGTCTTATATAAAACAAATTGAACAATTTCAGCTACCGATAAAAATCAATATTGACGAGATTTACTATTTCCCTTTTACGGTAAAAAATAAAACATCACAAGCTGCGCGCTTAAGCCAACAAAAAACGCCCTATGTGGCTAGCCTATCGGTAGTCAATAATAGCGTCTATGTTTCGTTAAAAACTCCCGATAAAGTAGAATTTATTAAGGCCGAGCTAAACAAGAACAAGAGCAAGGATAAAAGTAAAGTAGCTTTTTCCATTGTATTATCGAGCCAATTAAATTTACTAAATAATTTCATCAATGGGCATCAGTTGCCTATAGCAGCCGAACTACAAAACACCTTAAATGCTAATGAAATTTCAGGTCGTCTCGATACGTTAATAGAATACCAAGCTGACACCCTCAGTATGCAGAGTCAAATCACAGCTCTTACCATAGCTTCTGCTAACGGTATTGCTAGCAGTGGCGCCTTTAAACTAATAGCTACTCTTAATGTTGAAAGTCGACTACATTTACGGGCAAATAAAACGGCCAATAGCATTCAAAGTGAAAAACCAAATAAAAACACTCAGGAAATAGCGTTAACATTCAGCGGAAATAATGTCATATCGCTGCAGTATAGCCAGCCGCATTTTATTGCCATGTTAAAACAAAATCAGCTATCCCCTGCAATAATGGCAATACTTGAAGATAATCCATTAGGGCAGTTAACCTTAGCAACAAAAGACAATGCGACACTTATTTTAAATAATCAACAGTTAAAGCTGAGTGGTATTGGCATTAATGCTAGTGGTAATGGACGAGCCCACCACGTTAAACTTGATAATGTTACACTTGATTTTGCCAAGAGCACAGAGAGCCGTACGGAGAATAGTGAAACCACTAGCAACCAAGCAACTAATGCACTAACGATAGAAAGTTTTATCATTGATAGCCAAGTTAAGTTAGCAAACATAGCGGAATTTACTACTGTGCCAGTTGCTTTACATCTTGAAGGCTCACTACAAAAAACCGACCAGCAAACCAAGTTTAACTTAACTGAAAACTCTTCAATCACGGTAAAAAATATTGTACTAGTTAAGCAACAGAGTGGTTCGACAGCGGAAACGATGGCAACAAAAAGTAAAGTGTTGTTAAAATTGCCAACGCTCACGACTAAGCTAGCAGGTAATGTACAGTTAATGGCCGATAATGCCCTTAGCATAAACATAAAAGCCCATAGCCAAGCGTCACAAGTTAATATTCCAAAAATATTACAAATAAACTCGTTCGATCTTTTTAGTGATATTAAAGGTAGCCTTGATGACATGCACATTAATGCCACAGCCAGTGCTGACGGAGTAAACCTTGGCAATATTATTATAGTTGGCCCAGCACTTTCTCCCAAGGTGACAATAGCGGCAAATAAATTACCACTTACTGACTTATTGTCATTAAATATTCAATTACCCACTACCATTGAACTTATTGATGGCTTATTGGATTACAGTGTCGTTGGGAAATTAGCCGATTTAAACAATATTGAAAAAAATCTTTTTAGTATTTCTGTAGCGCTAATGTCAGTCAGTGGAGAAGTTAATGGCATTTGGATAGAGGAATTAAACTGGCAACAAAGTTTCACTTTGCTCGCAGGTAAAATAGTTACCTTAGCCAATGTGAATGAAAATTTAACCGTGGGACTAATTGAAACACCTACTCCCATTTCAAATCTTTCAATTAATACCAACTGGACTTTTAACAAAAGCTTTAAGTTCACCGCAAACAAGCTTACAGCAGAGGTATTAGGCGGTAGTTTTTCTATCCCTAACATAGTATGGCCTTTTGAACATGGCCATTCAGTTAACGTTCAGCTTACTAGTATAGACTTAGAGCAAGTATTAGCATTAGATGAAAAGCAAGGTATTGTGGTCACCGGTTATATCTCCGGGCAACTTCCGGTTAGATTTGACGGTGATAAATATATTATTGAAAATGGTGAGCTGTATAATATTAGCAACGGCCTAATACAGGTAATGGATAATCCTGCTGTGGAGGAGCTCAAAGCAAGTAGCACTCAGTTACAACTGGCATTTGAGGCGTTGCAAAATTTGCATTATCATCAACTTTCTTCCTCAGTGTCTTTAGCAGAAGATGGTTACATGCTGTTAGAAACAGTGATAAAAGGTCGAAATCCTGACATCAATAATGATGTTAATCTGAACTTGAACTTAAGCTATGACTTATTAGGTTTACTTGAGTCCATATCAATAACCCAACGTTTTGAAGACAGTATTATTAAAGGTTTACAAAAAAATAAGGAGTAAGCATGAATATTATATTCACTGCCGTGTTAGCTGTTTTTATCATTAGTGGCTGTACACATAGAATAGAAGTTAGTGCCAAAGAACCGATCACGATTAATTTAAATTTAAAAATTGATCATGAAATCAGAGTAAAAGTAGATAAAGAACTAGATGATATATTTAGTGAAGAAAGCGACTTATTTTAGGGAGATAAAATGAATAATTTAAGCAAGAATTTTATAAAAAAATCCGCTTGTGCTCTGCTAGTCTCAGCGATGGCCTTTTCTGCTTGGGCGATATCACTAAGCGATGCCAAACAGCAAGGACTAGTTGGTGAAATGCCTAATGGTTACTTAGGGTTAGTGGTTGATAACGCCGAAGCGAAAAGCTTAGTGGCGAGTGTTAATAAAAAACGCAAAAGCATTTATATGAATTTAGCGCGAAAAAACAAAATTACCATGCAACAGGTTACGGTTTTAGCGGGTAAAAAATCTTTAGCTAAAACTCAATCAGGCCATTTGATTAAAAATGCTTCGGGGCAATGGGTAAAGAAATAAAAATAGCAAGGTAAAGAGGGGAGAACGACCCTCTTTCGTTAATGCCTTTACTTAAGTTATTGTTATCAGCTTGCACCGTAGTTGAAAGTAATGAAATAGTAATTAAAAAACAACTAAATATTTGTTTTACTGATGAAATACTTTTAATAACAATTGATTATAGAAATTTTTCTAGTCTACACCTCGAAGAAAACACCTCAGAATCAACACTTTTATGCTTATTGTTGTGTAATAATTAAGGCTTGCCATTACCTTTATGATTTTGCTAACAGAAAGATGAAATTGTTTGATTTATATCAATACCACTGCGAATGGTAACAATTATCACTTGCAAGTGTTGGCTAATGTAATTACCATACCCCCAAATAAAAGTAGTTATCATTTGTATTTGGTTGGTTTGATGAAAAATATCCTTATCCCATTAGCAACATTCAGTGTGCTTTCATTTAGTAATATCAGTATTGCTAATACTGAAATTGATCTTAAAGCTGCGCTTAAGCAACAGCAACAACAGTTACAAGCAATTGAAAAGCAATTACTTGAACTTAAAGCAGAAAAATCCCGTACTGCAGAAAATTTTGTTGCCAAAACGCTTAATGAAAGTGACAAAAATTGGCAGATTAAATCTTATGGCAGCATGCTTTACAAAAGCAAAGCGGTTTTTAAAAATACTCAAGATATAGATCCAGAACAACGAGCTACCACAGATTTAGAAAGGGTGGTGATAGAGTTTGCTTATGATTTTGATGCTAAATGGCAAGTTGAATTAGAAATTGAATATGAGCATGGCGGAACGGGCGTTACCCTTGAATATGATGGCTTTGATGAATTTGGTGAATTTGAAACTGAAATAGAAGCTGGCGGTGAAGTTATTGTTGAAAAATTGGAAGTAAAATACCAATACAATGAAAATATTTCCGTGAAAATTGGACACATTACCGTACCCGTAGGTATTGGCACTGATTTACACAAACCAAACCAGTATTTTACTACCGAACGTCACTGGAGCGAAGCAACGCTAATTCCACAAGTATGGCATGAAACAGGAATTAATGTCTCGGCATCATGGCATAATTTTACCGCACAAACCTTAATTACTACTGGCTTAAATTCAGAATATTTTAGAACGCATCATTGGGTTGCTACGGGTCATCAAACCCGTTTTGAGCAAGTAAATAGTGATGATCTAGCGTTAACCTTTCGTCTTGATTACGGCAACATAAAATCAGGTTCAAGCGTCGGTATTAGTTTATATAACGGCAATACTTCAGGAAATCGTAATAAAACCAATAAAATTTCAGGCGACGGAAACTTAACGCTTATTGGTTTACATGGCGTTTGGGAACATGATAATTGGTTAGCAAGAGGCCAATATCTTTTTGGTCAATTAGATGATAGCCAAGCCATAACCAAAGCTAATAAAACTACCGCCGGACTGAAACCGGGTGTTTTTGCTCAGTTAGGCAGTGAGGCTGAAGCAGCATTTGTTGAAGTTGCTTATGATAGCAAAAACTTTTTTGGTTTGACCACGCCACTATATTTGTTTACCGCTTATGAATACGCTAATCCAATTAAAAAATTAGCAGAAGGTACACCAACCGCTCGTTTTGATACCCAAGAGATTTCATTTGGTGTTAATTACTTTCCGACTAAAAATTTAGTGTTTAAAGGGCAAGTATCGCAACAAAATTATGCTCAAGATAATTTAGATGATACTCACTCGTTTAGTTTATCCATCGGATATTACTTTTCAATTTAACTATTTATGTGCTGATTAGGTACTGAAAAAAATAAGGAATACTTATGTTACTAAAAAAAACGTTAATTGCTTTAACTGTTTCTGCTCTTTTTTTGAGTGGTTGTGGAAGTTCTTCTAGCGATGATAATACTACTGTAGAAGAAACTGGCTTTACTTTTGATGCCACAGAATTAATTACTAATTTAACCAATGATGTAATTGTTACGGGCTATGATACTTTAAATGATAAAGCGAATGCTTTTTTTATAGCAACACAAACCTTAGTTAATACCCCGACAGAAGCTAATTTACTTATTGCACAAAATGCATGGAAAGCAGCACGTGAACCATGGGAGCAAGGTGAGTCTCATATTTTTGGTCCGGTAGATTCGTTAAGTATTGACCCGCATCTAGATAGCTGGCCTTTAAATACTAGTGATTTACAATCATTATTAGATGGTACTTCAACTTTTTCTGCAGATTTTATTGCGCTATTGAATGATGATGTGCAGGGCTTCCATACTATGGAGTTTTTATTATTTGGTGATGGTGTTGATGATAATGAAAAATTAATTGCTGACATGAGCGAGCGTGAACGTGAATATCTTTCGGCTACAGCTGAAGTCTTTTATGGTTATACACAAGATCTTTATAATGCTTGGGTAAGTAGTGATGACGCCTACCAAGATAAATTATTAACGGTAGATAATGATATTTATACGTCACAGTTAGCGGTTGTTGAAGAATTGATCAACGGTATGATTGGTATTATTGATGAAGTAGGTACCGGCAAAATTGCAGACCCATTTGGTGCTGACATAGATTCAATTAACACCTCAAAAGTTGAATCTCAATACAGTTGGAATTCATTAACAGATTTTACCGATAACATTAAAGGTGTACAAAATGTTTACCGTGGTGAATTTGAAAATGCTACTGATAAAACGGGCATTATAGATTTTGTTAGTGCTGCTGATGCAACATTAGCGAGTCGAGTTGATGATGAAATTGCTGCAGCAATTACCGCTATTATTGCTATTGCTAGCGAAGATGAATTGCCGTTCAGACAAGCTATTAGTGACACCGACGGTCGTGTAAGAATTCAAACGGCTATTGATGCCTTAGCAACTTTGCAAGCGTCGTTAGAAAATGATGTATTAACGTTACTTAATGACTGGAAAGTCTAATAAAAGTAAGACCATAATGCATTATTAATAAAAGGATAAAACTTGTCTACGGATATAGCAGGTTTTGTCCTTTTTTCGTTATAAGCGATAAAAACTATTTTTAATAAAGGTTTTAATAAAAGTCCCAAGAAAACATTATATAAATAGATTGGATAAATAGATCTGATAAATATTCCCAAGAGAGAGCAGCATGAATATTTTTACTCAAAAGAAACAATGCTTAAGCCTTATTGTTTCTTTATCCGCGATATTACTAAGCGGTTGTAATTCTGGTAGTTCAGATAAAAAAACGGTAATTGAATATCCTGATTATACCTATGTTGAAAAGTTAGGTGATGAAGCCACTGCCATTAATGCTAGTCATTCGGGTCATGGATTTTCAACGCCAATGCCGACACTAAGCGCTGAAGAATTAGAGATACATTTAGCTGGTGATGCAAATTTTGAAACCGCTTTTACTACAGCGCCTAATAGCGAACACCCAGAATTAGACGGAGTAGGCCCAGTATTTAACAACCAAGACTGTAATTCATGTCATCAACGTGATGGTCGTCCATCAACAATCACTGTACCTGAAGGGCAGGATCGAATTTTATTAGACTCAGCTGCGGGTATTTTTCTGCGCATGAGTATTGATGATGGTAATTGTTCCACTCCTAGCATTGAAAATAATTATTGTAAAAATAAAGGCGTTCCTGATTTTGGCGAACAATTATTTCATCGCGGTGTTTTAAAGGCTAGAGCAGACTGGCAAGAACTGCCTTTTGTTGGCCAAGCAAATGTTTATCTTGCTTATGAATACTCTACCGTTAATTACGCCGACGGCAACTCAGTTGAACTTAAAAAACCGGTATTCACTATTGAACGCCCTTATGATGTAACCGCTGAGAATCAATTAAATAGTGCTATTTTACAAGCCGATGTTCGTTACAGCCCAAGAAATGGCATGCCTGTTTTTGGTTTGGGTTTATTAGAGCTTATTGCTGAAGCTGATATTTTAGCACTCGCCGATGAGAATGATGTTGATAGTGATGGTATTTCAGGGCGTCCAAATTGGGTTTTTGATGCCATTAAAGCAAGGGATAATGATCCGCTGCCAGTATCATTGGGGCGTTTTGGCTGGAAAGCTAATACACCTAGTGTACGGGTACAATCGCTTGGTGCATTACGTGGTGATATGGGCATTACTAATCCGTTATTTCCGGACGAAAGTATTGCTAATACCGCTATGCATGAAAGTTACTTAACTCGTACCGGCTTTATTGATACGGGCGTCGATGAAAATGACGAGCCTGAAGCATCTCAAGTATTTTCAGACGAAGTGGTTTTTTATGCTGAAACGTTAGCCGTTCCCGCAAGACGTAATATTAATGATAAAACTGTTGTTGCCGGCGCGGTTTTATTTGAACAAATAAATTGTACATCATGTCATCATCCTGATTTTGTTACCTTAGCTGGTAATGTTCAACTTGGTGGTGTTGACGCGCCAGAGGCATTAAAAGGTCAGCATATTTATCCTTTTACTGATATGTTGTTACATGACTTAGGGACAGGTTTAGCTGATAACCGTCGTGATTTTACAGCAACTGGCAATGAGTGGAAAACTAGACCTTTATGGGGTATAGGTTTAACTAAAACGGTAAACCCAGCGGCAGGTTTTTTACATGATGGTAGAGCTGACAATATTGAAGAAGCTATTTTGTGGCATGGCGGCGAAGCACTGCAAAGTAAAAATGACTTTATGGCATTAGAGCAAGCTGAGCGTCAATCATTAATTGACTTTGTTATGTCACTATAATCTAGGTTAATAGCCTTAAGTTAGCTATCACCATTAACAAAAGTATGTGTGGTGATGGCGCTTTGTGTTAGCGCTTCATTTTGCGGTAAGGTTTCATTACCAGATAATAGATAAATAACTTTTTGTCCTTGTTTAGCTAGTTCAATGGCGTGTTGATAATTAATTAATATGCTTGAAGTGATGTCTTGGGGAAATTTTTCCGCATCGCGGCGGACATATTCAATTAATACTGTATTTACCTGGTCATCATAAAAAATGGCGTCGGCAAATTGCATCGCTCTGTGGGCATTCAAGGTTAAGTTATCTGGGTTGCCTTCTTTGGTGTGAATAAAAATAATTTCCCCACAAGGAGGGGCTATTTCTTGTTTAATACTGGCAATAAGCTGTTGCTCTGCTTGTTGTTGTTTACCATCAAGGATTGCTTGCCCTATGGGACCTCGAAGGGTGTTTTCCCAAAAACTCCGTCGATTTCGTAAACCTTTCACCCGTACTTTTACGTGCTCGCGAAATTTGTAAGAAAAGTCAGCCAATTTACCATAGCCTTGGGGTAGCGTTTTTTCTATTTGTTCGCGTAACATACGGATTAAAATAGGTGAGCTGCCAGAGCTAGACAAAGCAACGATCATTGGACTTCTATCAATAATCGCCGGGGTGATATAAGTGCATAGCTCTGGTTGGTCGACCACATTAGTTAACATGTCTAATGTGCGAGCTTCCTCTGCGATAGCTTTATTTACTAAGCTATCGTCGGTAGCCGCGATGACTAAATTGATATGAGATAAATGGCCAACTTGATAATTATATTTTAGCCAAGTTAATTGATGCAAGTTAATTAAGCGTTCAACACTAGCGCAAACATCTTTACTCATGATAGTAATGTTAACAGTCGACTTTAATAACAATTCAATTTTGCGTGATGCCACTTCTCCTCCACCAATAATCATGGCGGTTATATAATTGGCATCGAGAAAAATTGGGAAGTATTTCATTATTTTACGCTGGTGATAATGTATTTATATCACTTTAGCATTAATTTTTTTTCACTGATAGCTAAGCCATTTGCGTCACCATAAATAAATTGACCTGCGGTAAAATCAAGACCAGCAAAGCTAATAGGCTGATTAATTTCACCCAACCCTAGTTTTTCGGTCTTAATTGGGTTGCAGCCAAGCGCTTTTACTGCGAGTGGTAGCGTCGCAATAGTGCCTGCATCTCGAATACAGCCATTAATAACAATTGCTTGCCAACCGTTACTGACGGCTTGTTTAGCTAACATGTCACCTAACAATGCCCGTGTTAAGCTCGCCTTACCATCAACCACCATTACTTTTCCTGTGCCGTTAGTCGCCACAAGTTCTTTTACTTTTGAATTATCGTTAAAACAAGATACCGTTACTATTTCGCCACTGAAGATAGTATTACCACCGTAGTCGGTAAATAAAGGCTGTGCCAATTGCAGTTGGCCGCTGTAGTCGTCAAATAAATCGGGTAGTAGATCTAACATGGAGTTTACTCAGTATCAGGTGAATTTGTAGTAACTCTAGCATCAATGAATGATAAACTATCATTGTGAGTATTTATTGTGAGCATAAAGCAAGCACATTTATTATTGGAATACTGAAATGCCCTGGATACAACTTAGATTAAGCGCCAATGAAGAAACGGCGGAAAAATATAGTGATTGGCTTGTTGCCTGTGGCTCGCAAGCAGTGACCTTTGTTGACGCAAAAGATACGCCTATATATGAACCATTACCAGGTGATGAAGTGATTTATTGGTCAAATACCGTGGTAATGGGCTTGTTTGAGGCCAGTCATGATATGGATAAAGTGATCAGCTACTTGCAGGGTATTCACCCAGACAAAACACAAATGCAATATAAACTCGAGCAGTTAGAAGATAAAGACTGGGAACGTGAATGGATGGATAACTTTCATCCAATGAAATTTGGTCAACGTTTATGGATTTGTCCAAGCTGGCTAGAAGTGCCAGAGCCAGATGCCGTAAACGTTATGCTAGATCCAGGTTTAGCTTTTGGCACCGGTACGCACCCAACCACTGCATTGTGTTTAACTTGGCTTGACGGCTTAGATTTACAAGGTAAAACCGTGGTAGATTTTGGTTGTGGCTCAGGTATTTTGTCTTTAGCCGCATTAAAATTAGGTGCAAAGAACGTAATTGGTATTGATATCGACCCGCAAGCCTTACAAGCAAGCCTTGCTAATGCTAAACGCAACAATGTTGATGACAGGCTTGAACTGTATTTACCTAAAGATCAGCCAAAATTAACCGCTGATGTAGTGGTCGCTAATATTTTAGCAGGCCCATTGCGTGAGTTAGCGCCCACTATTATAGAATTTGTTGGTGAAAATGGTTTGCTGGCGTTATCAGGCGTATTAGAAGAGCAAGCGCAAAACTTACAAGAAATTTATGGGCAATGGTGTGATATGTCACCAGTAACTATACAAGAAGAATGGGTGCGCCTAAACGGGCAAAAAAAGCCTAGATAAGCTCGTCATTACTATAGCACTAATGATTTTGATAAAGGGCATATTTGATGAATGTAGCGATGAAATATAGTTTCTTATATTATGTTTAAATGTCTAGAGCATGGGGATACTACTATCGAAAGAATAGGCTCATAGTAATAAGCAGACAAGGGTCATTTACCATACACTAGGCCTTTCCCTTGATTTTTAATTTATATCATGGTCAAGATAGCCTTAAAAGTTGTCAATCAATCGTGTGAAAAACGCCCACATTAATGCTTTAGTAAAAGTCAATATTAAAAAGCGATAAAAAAACAACTTTTGTTTAAATTCTATGCTTTTCAATGAGCAAAAAAACACGTAAACTTAGCGCCCTTTTAAATAGCAGCTCAAAAAGTAATCAGCGTGAAAATAGGTTCATATCAATTTGACAGTAACGTCTTTCTTGCCCCGATGGCAGGAATTACCGATCAACCTTTTCGAGAATTATGTTGTCGAATGGGCGCGGGTTTAGCCGTATCAGAAATGGTGTCGTCAAACCCTAAGGTATGGAATACCGAAAAGTCTAAATTAAGAATGCTTCACAGTGATGATGCCGGAATTCGCAGCGTACAAATTGCGGGTAGTTGTCCTGATGAATTAGCTTTTGCGGCGAAAATTAATGCTGATAACGGTGCGCAAATTATTGATATCAATATGGGCTGTCCAGCAAAAAAGGTAAATAAAAAATTAGCGGGCTCGGCTTTATTAAGAGAGCCGGCACGGGTTGAACAAATAGTGAAATCTGTGGTTAATTCGGTGAATATTCCGGTTACGTTAAAAATTCGCACTGGTTGGTGTGAAAACAGCCGTAATGGTATTGAAATAGCAAGAATTGCTCAAGATAACGGTATTGCTTCGCTAGCAGTACACGGTCGCACCCGTAATGACTTTTATAAAGGCAATGCGGAATACGACACGATAAAAGCAATTAAACAAGCGGTTTCAATTCCTATTGTGGCTAATGGCGATATCACCTCGGTAGAAAAAGCCGAAGAGGTATTAAGCTATACCGGAGCCGATGCAATAATGATTGGTCGAGGTGCCCAAGGGCGACCTTGGATTTTTCGAGAAATTAATCATTTTTTGAAAACAGGAACCAAAATGCCTGCCCCCTCAATGAATGAGGTACGTTCAATTTTAATTGGACACGTAATGGAATTACATCAGTTTTACGGTGACTACATGGGCGTGAGAATCGCTCGTAAACATGTGTCTTGGTACATTCATTCTTTTGCTTTACTAGGTAAAGAGTCAGGCGAAGAACTGGGTGAAGGTTTTACTGCGAAATTTGCAGGAAACCAAGGCAAAGCTTTTAGAGCTATTTTTAATGGTTTATCGTCAACAAGCGAGCAGCTTGAGACGTTAAATCTTTATTTTGATCAGCTTGTTCATTAGTGAACAGTTGGTTGTTTAATTTATACTTATATTAATATAAAGAGTTGTGCATTATGTTCGAACAAAATATTTCTTCTCCTTTCATCACTGGTGATATTCAAACGCAAACTAAAACGTCTCCTTTGCGTACTCAAGCTAAAATAGCTATCAACAACTACTTAAAGCAGTTAAATGGTAACGACGTTGATGATATGTACGACCTTGTGTTAAGCGAAATTGAAGCGCCAATGTTAGAAGAAGTGATGATGTATACCCGCGGTAACCAAACTAGAGCCGCAAACTTATTAGGTATCAATCGCGGTACCTTACGTAAGAAATTAAAAAAATACGGTATGAACTAATGCCCTGGCAGGATTACCTGCCAAATAAAAGCACCCTAGGGTGCTTTATTTTTTTGAGTTCTATGATTTTTAAGCTCTATTTAAAATTAATTTACTAATAAGGTAAGCATACAAAATGGATACTCCACGTCCAATTAAACGTGCACTATTAAGTGTTTCTGATAAAGCAGGTATTGTTGAGTTTGCTCAACGCCTAAGCGATAAAGGTGTTGATCTTCTTTCTACTGGCGGTACAGCAAAATTATTAGCCGCAAACGGCATCCCAGTGACAGAAGTGTCTGATTATACCGGCCACCCAGAAATTATGGATGGTCGTGTTAAAACCTTACACCCAAAAGTACATGGTGGCATTCTAGCCCGTCGTGGTATGGATGAAGCAGTAATGGCTGAAAATGGTATCAGCGCGATTGATATGGTTGTGGTTAACTTATATCCGTTTGCCAATGCCGTTAGTGATGAAAACTGTTCATTAGAAAATGCTATCGAAAATATTGATATCGGTGGGCCAACGATGGTACGTGCGGCAGCTAAAAATCACAAGGACGTCACTATTATTGTTAACGCCAGTGATTACGATCGGGTATTAACTGAATTAGATAACAACAATGATTCATTAACTTATCAAACACGTTTTGATTTAGCGATTGCCGCTTACGAGCATACAGCTAGTTACGATGGCATGATTGCTAACTACTTTGGTAAAATGTTACCAGCGTACGGTGAAACAGACGCAACTGCTTCTATTGACAACAAAGTAAAATTCCCTCGTACTTTTAATAGCCAGTTTATTAAAACCCAAGATTTACGTTACGGTGAAAACTCACATCAAGAAGCTGCTTTTTATAAAGAAGCTAATCCTGAAGAAGCATCAATTTCTACAGCGACACAATTACAAGGTAAAGCCTTGTCTTATAACAACATCGCCGATACTGATGCGGCGTTAGAATGTGTTAAAGAATTTGACGAGCCAGCTTGTGTTATCGTCAAACATGCGAACCCATGTGGTGTTGCTATTGGCGGAGATATTTTAGCGGCTTATGAAGGCGCTTATAAAACCGATCCTACTTCTGCTTTTGGCGGAATTATTGCCTTTAACCGTGAATTAGATGCTGATACGGCACAAGCTATTGTTTCTCGTCAATTTGTTGAAGTAATTATTGCACCAAGTATTTCTGCTGCTGCTGCAAAAGTTGTTGCGGCTAAGCCTAACTTACGTTTATTAGAATGTGGCCAGTGGGATAGTAAAAGTACGGGTTTTGATTTTAAACGTGTTAACGGTGGTTTATTGGTGCAAGACACCGATCAAGGTAGCGTAACTAATGACGAGTTAAAAGTTGTTACTAAACGTCAACCAACCGACGATGAAATGCGCGATCTACAATTTTGTTGGAAAGTGGCCAAATACGTTAAATCTAATGCTATCGTTTACGTTAAAAATAGTTCAACGATTGGTGTTGGCGCCGGTCAAATGAGCCGTGTTTACTCTGCTAAAGTAGCCGGTATTAAAGCCGCGGACGAAAATTTAGAAGTTAAAGGTTCAGTAATGGCCTCTGATGCATTCTTTCCATTTCGTGACGGTTTAGACGCTGCTGCCGAAGCGGGTATTACCGCGGTAATACAACCAGGTGGTTCTATGCGTGATAATGAAGTTATTGCCGCGGCTGATGAGCACAATATTGCCATGGTATTTACCGGTATGCGTCACTTCCGCCATTAACAAAAAACCTTGTCGCTAGAGAGCACAAATTTTTCACCATAAGTACTCACGTATAGTCATACGCTCCGTGCTTATCGTTTGAATTTGAATCCTCTAGCTTAAAGGTTGTTCGTTAAGCTGAGAAAATATCATTAAAAAATAAGTAGTGTTGGTTTGTTTATATTAAGTAACACAATCAACGCTGCTTGTTTATTTAAAATCTGTTATAAATGTAGGCTTTTTAATAATACTATCAGTTAACGGAAATATTATGATCGAATTAAAAAATTTAAAGTCACTGTTAATTACAGCCACGCTTAGCTTAAGTGCATTCACTAGTACCAGTTTATTAGCTCATGACGATCATAGTCATGGCGTAGATAAATCACTTGCACAAGCGGTTAATGGTGATCATCGTTCAGCGAAAAATAAAGCCCGTGATCAATATCGCCACCCGATTGAAACATTGAGGTTTTTTGGTTTTACTCCAGAAATGACCGTGGTTGAAATTACCCCCGGTGGTGGTTGGTATACTGAAATCCTTGCACCTGCTTTAAAGGGGACAGGCAAACTTTATGGCGCTCATTACCCTGATACCGGTGCAGATAACTATTATTCTAACTCGCGTAAAAGGTTGGAAAAAAAGCTCGCCTCGAATGTTGTTTTCAGTGAAGTGGTGTTAACAGATTTTGTGCCGCGTCAGCAAAGTGAATTAGCACCGCAGGGTAGCGCTGATTTAGTATTAACTTTCCGTAACTTACACAATTGGAAAGATGCTGGAGTTGAGCAAGTTTTTAAGGATGCTTTTAATGCGCTTAAGCCTGGTGGTATCTTAGGTATTGTTGAACATAGATTGCCTGCGGGTGTTGCCCCTGAAAAAGCTAAAGGTTATGTATCGGAAGCAAATACTATTAAGCAAGCAAAAACCGCAGGTTTTCGTTTTTCCGGTGCCAGTGAAATTAACGCTAACCCTAACGATATGGCGCAGCATCCTGCTGGCGTATGGACTTTACCACCATCTTTGCGGTTAGGTGATAAAGATAAAGCAAAATATTTAGCGATTGGCGAAAGTGACCGCATGACGTTAAAGTTTGTGAAACCTGAAAATACTAGTTTTAGTGACTTTAAACAGAAAAATAAACAGTAATATTTATTCACCTACTCTGATCTCGTTCGCCCTTAGCGCGAAGCAGTCGAAGGGAGTAACCTCCGTTCATCCTGAGCTGGTCGAAGGGCTGCTCAGTACAAACGGCAATAGATCAAATAACAATCAGAGTAGTCAAAATAACCAATAGGAAAATCAAATGAAAGTTTTAGTTATCGGCTCTGGTGGGCGTGAGCATGCATTGGCGTGGAAAGCGGCACAGTCTAGTCAAGTTACTAAAGTATTTGTTGCCCCCGGTAATGCCGGCACAGCAACCGAAAACAAATTAGAAAATGTTGCGCTAGATACCAGCGATAATGATGCTTTAGTGGCTTTTGCCAAAAGTGAAGGTATTGCGCTAACGATTGTTGGTCCAGAGCAGCCACTGGTTGATGGTGTGGTGGATGCTTTTCAAGCGCAAGGCTTAGTTATTTTTGGCCCTTCAGCGAAGGCAGCCCAGCTTGAAGGCTCTAAGTCTTTTACTAAAGACTTTTTAGCGCGCAATAATATTCCAAGCGGTAGTTATGCTAACTTTACCGAAGTTGAGCCAGCACTTGCTTATGTACGTGAACAAGGCGCACCTATTGTGGTTAAAGCCGATGGTTTAGCCGCAGGTAAGGGCGTTATTGTTGCCCTTACGTTGGTTGAAGCTGAAGATGCCATTACCGACATGTTAGCAGGTAATGCTTTTGGTGATGCAGGGCATCGGGTGGTAATTGAAGAGTTTCTTGAAGGCGAAGAAGCTAGCTTCATTGTTATGGTTGATGGTAAAAATATTTTACCTATGGCAACCAGTCAAGATCACAAACGTGCATTAAATGGTGATTTAGGTCCTAACACCGGTGGTATGGGGGCATATTCGCCTGCACCAGTAGTAACACCTGAAATTCATGATCGGATCATGAATGAAGTGATCATTCCTACGGTTGAAGGCATGGCCGCCGAGGGTGCACCATATAGCGGCTTTTTGTATGCAGGTTTGATGATTGCTGAAGATGGTACGCCCAATGTCATTGAATATAACTGTCGTTTTGGCGATCCAGAAACCCAACCGATAATGATGCGCTTACAATCTGATATCGTTGAACTTTGCTTAGCTGCCACCCGTGGCGAGTTAGATAAAGCAACGATTGATTTTGATAGCCGTGCTGCTGTAGGGGTGGTATTAGCTGCGAATAATTACCCAGCAAGTTACCCTAAAGGCGATGTTATTTCAGGTCTTGATACTAACACTAATACATCAGCTAAAATTTTTCATGCCGGCACTAAGCTAAATGAGCAAGGTGAAGTGGCTACCAATGGTGGTCGTGTACTCTGTGCAACAGCTTTAGGTAATACAGTAACTGAAGCGCAAAAATTGGCCTATGAATTGTTAAATCAAATATCATGGCAGGGTGTTAGCTTCCGTACAGATATCGCTTATCGTGCTATTGAACGAGAACAGCAAGCGTAAACTATAAAAACAGTTAAAATAAAAAGGAAGGTTGATAAGCGATTATCAACCTTTTTAGTTTTAAATACTACTCACCTTGTGGGTTATAAATCCAAAGTGCGTTATTGACATGTTTACTGGTATCTTCACCAATTAACACCCGACCATCATCCATAACAGCTAAGTTGTCAGGGTTTGAGATAGCATTTATATCACATTTGTTGCCATCGGCATCACCAGCTGAATTATATGCACCACCAACAACGACTGGCTCCATGCGGTTAACATTGAAGTCTGAATGTAAACCAAAGCGATAAACAGCGCCACATTTGGCTGATGAGTCAAGTTGTATATCACCTTCTGCATCAACCATACCTTTACCGACTTCAGACATAGCAACATACATGAATGGTACAGCTCCACTTGCTGCGCCATCATAATTGATAACTATACCTTCCATTTTACGAAATTCGGTAGTTGCACCTTTTGCTTTGGCAGCACGTAATGTTTCTAAGAAGGCATAGCGATCATCACCCGTACCGTTAGTTGCCCACGCATCAATTTCTGCTTGCTTGATATAACTGGTTTGACCTTCAACATAATCTGTTTCAGTAATACCATTATATGAATTTATCCACGTTTTAATTTGAGTATTGTTACTACTTCCTAGCTCAATCCATTCTATATCAAACCCCGCTTTAGCTGGATCACTGGTAGCATCTTGAGTTAATTTTGCCGCATATAATGTACCTTCACTTAAATCACCTGCAGTTGTGGCAATAAATTTATAAAAGGCCTTATTTGTACCATCATCTGTTGTGTAAACTGTTTTCCAATCAGGCATTACAACAGCATTTTCATGAGCCGCACGACCTAAGGTAAAATGTTTTATTGGTGTAGGGCTTACTGAGGTAGGATCAGCTATTTCAACAATATAACCATAATCGTAGGGGTTAGGTAATGTTGAAGTTGTTAAATAAGTCTGTAAGTTTTTAACATCGGGATAACTTGGGTAACCATCTAAATATGCTGAGTTGTTCCACTGTTCAGTGTTTTCAGCTTCGTAATTTTCTTCAGAAGTTAATGGGGTATTCCAAGGAGATAAAGTACCAAAACAATTAATTAAAGTGCCTAATACGGTTGAAAAGTCTACATTTATTACGTCGCCAGTAAGCCAGCTACCATTTTCTTCTTTAGTTAATTCAATGCGGCTCATTGCACCAGGGCGATCTTCCCATGCAGTAAATAAATAACCGGTACTACCGTTAGCGGATGTAGGAACGAAGGCATTAAAATCAGGATCTTGAGATTGTTTTATTTCGGTCAAACCATCAGCCGTTGTTATCGTTCCCAAACCATAAGGCAATTGGTTATTGAATTTATCACCCGCACTGCCAATAACTTGATATTCACCAGCCACTAGACGTATAGCAAGTTTTTCATCATCGGTAGCGGGTACAGTTAAGTCAGTCATTAGCGGATCTAACGTACTCCAGTCAAAACCTGTCACTACACCTACTTTAGCAGCAGTGTCATTACCCGATAAATCAGAGGGATGTTGAACATTAAAGAAAAGCTCATCATTATCTGTTAAGAACACCCCCGTAATTTCTGCGCCAACAGGTACAGTAGCAATGCGAGTTAATTTAGCCGGAGTTGTTAAGTCTCGCCCATTAACACCGTCGATACCATTGGCACCATCTATACCATTAGTACCGTCATCTCCATTACATGCAGTTAACATTGATGAGCCAAGTATGACAGCCAGTAATGCTGCAAGCTTGGTTTTTTTTACATTTAGCATTTTCATTTCCCTTGAGTTATTTAATATAATAAAAATATAGTAAATTTTCATGACAACTTAATGACTAAAAATATAATTATTTTTGACGGATGAATTATTAGATAAACAAGGAGTTATTCAAATAACTGTAATATTTGCCTCGTATAATTTGCACAGCTTAACTTAGTGAGCATATAAATGAGGTTGTTATGAGGCTTTATGTTTTAATTTTTAGTTTGATTTTTTTTGTTATCTTTATTGGAGCCGCAGGTATATTTAATGTTGGAAAAGTTAGCGAGTCATTGTTACCGCATATTGATAAAAGCCTTATTATTACTCCTACCGTTAATGGTAGTTTGAATGAAGAAGCGCCAATTCCACCGCAGTGTTATACAAAAACGGAAGGAAAAAACAACCCGTGCTATACCTGTCATCAAACATATCCCTCATCTGAAAAGCATAATTATCGGACTAATCTACGCAATGATGGTGCAAACCAAGGCCTATATAATTTTTCTGATGAAGGAGAGATTAACAGTTGGAAGAACTTATTCGTAAACCGTCAGCAATGGATAGAAAAAATATCCAATAAACAAATAGCCCAATATGTTGATCAAGATAATTACAGTAAATTATCAAATAATTTGCAGAATAAAGGTTGGCAGGGGTTCATTCCCGATTTGAAGAACTATCATCTTGCTGGTGAAGCCTTTAAAGACAATGGTATTGCAAAAGATGGCAGTGCATGGGTCGCTTTTAATTATAAGCCATTCCCCAGTACTTTTTGGCCAACAAATGGTTCAACCGATGATGTATTAATACGATTATCAGCAGAGTTTAGAGAACTTAATGGTGAATATAATGAGAGTATTTACCTAACGAACTTATCTCTGGTTGAAATGAGCATCAAAGCATTATTACAAATAGATATATTTATTACTAACGAACAAGAAATTAATAGTGATTTAAACCAAGATGGTAAACTAACAACCGATGTTGAATTATTATCGTCACGAGAATTCTTTGTTGGTGACGCGCAGAAAATTAGCATCCCTCGTCAACAATATCCTGTTAACACTGAGATTATGCATTCAGTTCGTTATATTGGTGTTGATAAACAAGGAAAAACGTATATACCCAAACGAATGAAAGAGTTGCGTTATATGACGAAAACGAAGTTACTAAATAATAGTGATATCGATAGCGCTTATCGTCGAGAGCGTAAAGAAAAATTAGATGAACAATTACCCAACTATATACGCGTTAAAGATCGTGGTTTTAATAATAAATTTGGCTGGTTAATTCAAGGGTATATCGAAGACTACAATGGTGAATTAAGACCTCAATCTTATGAAGAAACTTTTTTTTGTATGGGATGTCATTCGGCTATAGGTACCACCATAGATCAAACTTTTTCTTTTCCTCGTAAAGTTACCGGTAAAGCGGGTTGGGGTTATATAAACTTAAAAGGTATGAAAGATGCACCTTCTAAAGGTCAACAAGAAGGTGAAATTTTACAGTATTTGCAAATAAATGGTGGTGGTAATGAGTTCCGTGAAAATATAGAAATGTTTACTAAATGGTACAATGAAGATGGCACTGTTGATAAAGAGAAAGTAAAAAAGGCAGATGTTTTTGAGTTAATAACCCCTTCTAAACAACGTGCTTATGATCTTAATAAAGCCTATACCCATATTGTTAGAACACAGAGTTATATCCATGGACGTGATGCTAATATTGTATCGGCAACGAACGTTCATAAAACAATTGATGAGTCAGTTGCTCCTTTAAAGGCTGAATTTAGGCTTAATGGTTGGGACATCCGCTTAGATTGGTTAAACAATCAATGAATTGACTCATTCATTATTTCATTTGGTATAATACCATTTGGTAATGACAGTGATTCAGATACAAAAAAGCCCATATTCTTTTTTGAAAATATGGGCTTTTTATTTACTGAAATAACTAAAGATTAATTATTTTTTTCTAGCAGCATCTTTAATTACTTTAGCCGCTTTAACTTCAGCAATTACTACTTCAGCTACGTTATTAGGACAAGGCATGTAGTGAGAGAATTCCATAGAGAATTGACCACGGCCTGATGTCATTGTACGTAATGATCCGATGTAACCGAACATTTCTGAAAGAGGCACGTCAGCTTGAATACGAACACCAGAAACACCAGCGATTTGACCTCCGATCATGCCACGACGACGGTTTAAATCACCAATAACATCACCAACGTGATCATCAGGCGTAAACACATCAACTTTCATGATAGGTTCGATTAACTGGGCACCAGCTTTTGGAATTGACTGACGGAAAGCACCACGAGCAGCAAGTTCAAAGGCAACAGCAGATGAATCGACCGCATGGAAACCACCATCATATAATTCAATTTCAACGTCTAATACCGGGAAACCAGCAAGAACACCAGTATCCATCATGCCTTTGAAGCCTTTCTCGATAGCAGGGAAGAATTCTTTAGGTACATTACCACCAACAACTTTTGAGGTGAATACGAAACCAGAACCAGGTTCGCCGGGCTTAATGATGTAATCAATTTTACCGAACTGACCAGAACCACCAGATTGTTTCTTATGGGTGTAGCTATCATCAATTTCTTGGGTGATTGTTTCACGGTATGCAACTTGTGGCTTACCAACTTCTAATTCAACACCGTAGGTACGTTTTAGAATATCTACTTTGATATCTAAGTGAAGCTCACCCATACCAGATAAAATTGTTTCACCTGAATCTTGGTCAGTTTCAACTTTAAAGGTAGGATCTTCTGCCACCATTTTACCGATAGCAATACCCATTTTCTCAGTTGAACCTTTATCTTTAGGTGTTACTGAAATTGAAATTACAGGCTTAGGGAATACCATCGCTTCTAGGATGATTGGGTTCTTAGGATCACATAATGTGTGACCTGTCTGAACGTTGCCTTTCATACCAACGATTGCGATGATATCACCGGCTTGCGCTGAAGTAAGTTCGTTACGTTCATCGGCTTGCATTTCACACATACGACCAACACGCTCAGTTTTACCTGTAGCAGCATTAAGAATTGTATCGCCTTTCTTCAAAGTACCTGAATAGATACGTACGAAAGTTAATGTACCAAATCTGTCATCAGTGATTTTGAATGCTAATGCTTTGAATGTTGCATCTGCAGTAACGATTGCGTATTCACCATTCGGCTCACCTTCTTCATCAGTAAGTGGCTGTGGATTAACATCTGTAGGTGAAGGCAAGTAATCAACAACAGCATCAAGAATTAATTGAATACCTTTGTTTTTAAATGCAGATGCACCGTAAGTTGGGAAGAAAGTCATATCACGAGTACCAGTACGGATACACGCTTTGATTTGTTCTATAGTAGGAACCATTTCCCCTTCTAAGAACTCCATTAACATGTCTTCATCAACTTCTAAAGCTGTTTCAATTAACTTCACACGGTATTCAGCAGCTTTTTCTACCATGTCAGCTGGAATATCAGTGATTTCGAAGTTTTCTGGTTCGCCAGAGTCATCCCAGATGTAAGCTTTTTCAGAAAGTAAATCAACTAAACCAACGAATTCATCTTCTTCACCAATTGGCAAAGTCATAATAAGTGGGTTAGCACCTAAAACGTCTTTAACTTGCTTACAAACACGGTAGAAATCAGCGCCTAAACGGTCAAGTTTGTTAACCATGATGATACGAGCAACTTTTGAGTCGTTCGCGTAACGCCAGTTAGTTTCTGATTGTGGTTCAACACCACCAGAACCACAGAATACACCAATGCCACCATCAAGTACTTTAAGTGAACGGTAAACTTCAACAGTGAAATCAACGTGACCAGGAGTATCGATAACGTTGAAACGGTGATCGTTCCAAAAACAGCTTACCGCAGCAGACTGGATGGTAATACCGCGCTCAGCTTCTTGTTCCATGAAGTCAGTCGTAGACTCGCCGTCATGTACTTCACCAGTTTTATGGATCTGACCGGTTAATTTAAGGATACGTTCAGTTGTTGTGGTTTTACCTGCATCAACGTGAGCGAAAATACCAATGTTTCTGTATTTGGATAAATCTGCCATTACTTTACTCTATTTAAGTCGCTACTAAAAAAGCGGAATTGTTGAAAATTTGCGCGCGAGTATACCATTACTCGACAAAGATCGGTAGAAAATTGGCAAATAAATTATAAATAGTGCAAAAAAGCAGCATGGCGCTGCTTATTTATAGGACAAAAAATAGTTAAGCATTTACCTTAACTTTCTACGCAGTAATTTACCAACACTCGACTTGGGGATTTCATCAATGAACACTACTTGTTTTGGTACCTTATAAGCGGTGAGCCCTTGGCGACAGAAATTGATGACTGCTTGCTCGGTTATACTTTTATCTTCTGACTTTTTATCCGTAACAACAAAAAGCTTCACCGCTTCGCCAGTTTTGTCATCATCTACACCAATACAGGCAGATTCTAGTATGCCGGGCATATTGGCAACTTCGGCTTCAATTTCGTTAGGATAAACATTAAAACCTGAAACGTTAATCATATCTTTTTTACGATCGACAATATGGAAGAAACCTTTATCGTCTAATATAGCTACATCACCAGTTTTAAAGTAACCGTCAGCTGTCATGCATTGCTTAGTGGCTTCAACATTATTCCAGTAACCTGACATTACTTGTGGGCCCTTCGCACATAACTCACCTGATTGACCTTGCTCTACTCTATTACCCATATCGTCACGAATAGAAATCTCAGTGCTAGGTACAGGGGTTCCAATACCAGCGATGTATTCGTTATTATCTTTGCCTTCAATAAATCGACCAAAATTTAAAGTTAATACCGGAGAGGTTTCTGATAAACCGTAACCTTCTTGTAGTCTAATGCCAGTGACTTGTTGCCATTTATCGGCAACGGCTTGTTGCACTGCCGCGCCACCACCAATACAAAGTTTTAACGAAGAAAAATCAACTTGATCAAATCCTGGGGTATGTAATAAACCATTAAATAAAGTATTTACTCCGGTAAACATTGTCGCTCGGTTGTTTTTCCAGACTTCAACAAAGCTTGGCATGTCACGTGGGTTAGTCACTAAAACATTTTTTGCGCCGAAGGTGAAATAAGCAAGTGTGTTCGCCATTAAAGCAAAGATGTGATACATAGGGATGGCAGTGATAACAATGTCATTGCCATAATGTATATGGTTTTTGGAAAATTCTTGATATTGCAAAATATTAGCAATTAAATTGCCATGAGTAAGCATGGCACCTTTTGATAAACCTGTGGTGCCACCAGTATATTGTAAGAATAATAAATCATCTTGGCATAAAGTAGGCTCTGATAGTTCAAGTGTTTTGCCTGTGGTCAAAGCGTCAGTAAAGCTAATAGTGTTTAATAAGCGTTCATCAACCGACGCACAGGGTAAATCTTTATTAACTAAATCATCTAAATCAACAGTAATAACATTTCTAATGGTTGTTTTGTTGATGATGTCAGCTAACATTTTGGTTGAGGGGGAGAATATTATAATAGTATCAACTTGCGCATCATTAAGTTGGTGTTCTAGCTCTCTTGCTGTGTACATGGGGTTTACGTTAACCTGCACCGCACCAATACGAATAATGCCCCACATAGCGACGGGAAAACATAAGGTATTAGGGCACATTAGTGCCACACGATTACCCTTGGTTATTTTTAACTTAGTTTGCAAAAAAGCGGCAAAATTGCCAGATAACTTATCTACTTGCTTAAAAGTAAGTTCAATACCAAAGTTACTATAAGCTATTTGTTGATGATATTTTGCTGTTGTTTGCTGAAATAAATCGACTAAAGAATGATAACGATTTACATCCACTTTATGCGCCACGTTTTTTGGATAATTAATAAACCAAGGCTTAGTCATGTGCTTTCCTTTTATCAGTAATATTTTTGCTAACTTAATGGAGTGTAGTCAAAATTACTTGAAAAAAAAACGTATCTGGCTAATCACTTTCTGTTGGATGTACTTTCTGTCAGATGTAATAAGCAGGGGGTAAATAAGCACTTGCTCAATTGTGATATTTAGGTATAATACGCGTCCGCATTCAGGTGAACTGAGTGTGATTTTATTTTATGGCTTTTATATATTAAAGTGTGAAATAAACTCAAGAAATAGCAACTAAGCTATTTTTTGATACAGCAACCCTAATTTTGGGTTGAATGATTTATAAGTAATACACCCCCTTCCAATATTTTAATTAATAGCTAAGGAAGCAGAGGGATGTATTTTTTTGTTCTTTTAAAAGGGGATTTGATACATGTCAAATCAAAGAATTCGCATTCGTTTGAAAGCGTTCGATCATCGTTTGATTGATCAATCTACAGCTGAAATCGTAGATACAGCTAAGCGTACTGGCGCGCAGGTTCGTGGTCCAATTCCACTTCCTACACGTAAAGAACGTTTTACTATCTTGACTTCACCACACGTTAACAAAGATGCGCGTGATCAGTACGAAATTCGTACCCACAAACGCATGATTGATATCGTTGAGCCAACTGAAAAGACTGTAGACGCATTAATGCGTTTAGATCTTGCAGCTGGTGTTGATGTTCAAATCAGCTTGGGCTAAGAGGAGTTTTAACAATGACTATAGGTCTAGTTGGACGTAAAGTGGGTATGACACGTGTCTTCACTGAAGATGGTGTGTCTACTCCTGTTACTGTTCTAGAAGTTGAAGCCAACCGTATCTCACAAGTGAAAACTTTAGAGACTGACGGCTACTCGGCGCTTCAAGTAACAACGGGCAAGCGTAGAGCAAGCCGTGTTACAAAACCAGCAGCTGGTCATTTCGCTAAAGCAGGCGTTGAAGCAGGTCGTGGCCTGTGGGAATTCCGCTTAAACGAAAATGAAGGTGAAGGTTTAGAATTGGGTAGTGAAATCACTGTTTCAATTTTTAATGACACTAAATTAGTAGACGTAACTGGTACATCGAAAGGTAAAGGTTTCCAAGGCGGTATTAAGCGCTGGAACTTTACTATGCAACATGCAACTCACGGTGTTTCGTTATCACATAGATCTAACGGTTCGTTAGGTCAATGTCAAACACCAGGTCGCGTTTTTAAAGGTAAAAAGATGTCTGGTCACATGGGTGCTGTGCGCGTTACTACACAAAACTTAGAAGTGGTTCGTGTTGATGTAGAACGTAATTTGTTGCTTGTTAAAGGCGCAGTTCCGGGTGCTATCAATGGCAACGTAATCATCAAACCAGCTGTTAAAGCTTAGTCCAGGAGATTTTGTGATGGAATTATCATTAAAAGACGCATCAGGTGCTCTAGAAGTATCCGAAGCAACTTTTGGACGTGAGTTTAATGAAGCGTTAGTACATCAAGTAGTAGTTGCATACGCAGCTGGTGCTCGTCAAGGTACTCGTGCTCAGAAAACTCGCTCAGAAGTTAGCGGCGGTGGTGCAAAACCATGGCGTCAAAAAGGTACAGGCCGTGCACGTGCCGGTACTACTCGTGGTCCAATCTGGCGTTCTGGTGGCGTAACATTCGCTGCTAAACCTCAAGATCACAGCCAAAAAGTTAACCGTAAAATGTATCGTGGTGCTATCGCTAGCATCCTTTCTGAATTAGTTCGTCAAGATCGTCTAATTGTAGTGAATGATTTTTCGGTAGAAACCCCTAAAACTAAAGAACTTGTTGCTAAGTTAAAAGGTTTAGAGCTTAAAGACGTATTGATTGTAACGAAAGAAGTGGATGAGAACTTGTTCTTATCAGCACGCAACTTATATAAAGTTGACGTTCGTGACGTTGCAGCAATCGACCCAGTAAGCTTGGTTGGTTTCGAAAAAGTTTTAATGACTGCTGATGCAGTGAAAGAAATTGAGGGGATTTTAGCATGATAAACGAAGAACGTTTGTTAAAAGTGCTTTTAGCACCGAATATTTCTGAAAAAGCGACTGTAGCTGCTGAAGCAAACAACACTGTTGTTTTCAAAGTAACTACTGATGCTACTAAAGCTGAAATCAAAGCAGCAGTTGAGAAACTTTTCGAAGTTTCAGTTGTAGGTGTTAATACACTTAATGTTAAGGGTAAAGTAAAACGTACCGGTGCTCGTTTTGGTCGTCGTAACGACTGGAAAAAGGCCTACGTTACTCTTGCAGAAGGTAGTGATATCGACTTCGTCGGCGCTGAACAATAGGAGAGTTAGAAAATGGCTATTGTAAAATGTAAACCTACTTCTCCGGGTCGTCGTCACCTAGTTAAAGTGGTAAACAAAGAGCTTCACACAGGTAAGCCTTACGCACCATTATTAGACACTAAGTCTAAGTCTGGTGGTCGTAACAATAATGGTCGCATTACGGTTCGTCACATTGGTGGTGGTCATAAGCAACATTATCGTATTATCGATTTTAAACGTCTTAAAGATGGCATTCCAGCCAAAATTGAACGTTTAGAATACGATCCAAACCGAAGCGCTAACATCGCATTAGTATTATATGCTGATGGTGAACGTCGTTACATCCTAGCCCCTAAAGGCTTAAGCGCTGGAGATACAATCCAGTCTGGTGTAGATGCTCCTATCAAAGCTGGTAACACTATGCCGTTACGTAACCTACCGTTAGGTAGTGTTATTCACGCAATCGAACTTAAACCAGGTAAAGGTGCGCAAATCGCACGTGCTGCTGGTACTTACGCACAATTAGTTGCGAAAGAAGGTGCTTACGTTACTTTACGTCTTCGCTCTGGCGAAATGCGCAAAGTAGAAGCAGATTGTCGTGCTACTTTAGGTGAGATCGGCAACGCTGAACACATGCTTCGCCAACTTGGTAAAGCTGGTGCTTCACGCTGGCGCGGTGTTCGCCCAACTGTTCGTGGTGTTGCCATGAACCCAGTTGACCATCCACACGGTGGTGGTGAAGGTAAAACATCAGGCGGTCGTCATCCGGTATCACCTTGGGGTGTACCAACTAAGGGTTACAAGACTCGTAGTAACAAGCGTACTGATAAATTTATCGTACGTCGTCGTACTAAGTAATTAGTGCATTAAACTAAATACTCTACATTATCGACATTGAGTTCGGTAAGTAGGGTACTGATAATTAAGGAATCACCATGCCACGTTCCCTCAAGAAAGGTCCTTTTATTGACCTACACTTGTTGACGAAGGTAGAGAAAGCGGTGGAAAGCGGGAATAAAAAGCCAATTAAGACTTGGTCCCGTCGTTCAATGATCATCCCTACGATGATCGGATTGACCATAGCTGTCCATAATGGCCGTCAACACGTTCCTGTATTTGTAACCGAAGAAATGATCGGTCACAAATTAGGAGAATTTGCACCAACTCGTACTTATCGCGGTCATGTCGCTGATAAGAAAGCGAAGAAGTAAGGGGAAGTTAAATGCAAGCTATTGCTATACATAAATTTGCCCGTGGTTCTGCGCAAAAAGCACGTTTAGTAGCGGATCAAATCCGTGGACAACACGTTGAGAAAGCACTTGAAATACTAACATTCAGCAACAAAAAAGCGGCTGAATTAGTGAAAAAAGTACTTAACTCAGCCATTGCTAATGCAGAGCACAATGAAGGTGCAGATATTGATGAATTAGTCGTTAAAACAATTTTGATTGACGATGGTCCAACAATGAAACGTATTATGCCACGTGCGAAAGGCCGAGCCGATCGCATCATCAAGCGCACTAGTCACATCACTGTGATTGTGTCTGATTCTTAGGAGTATATTAGTATGGGTCAAAAAGTTAATCCTACCGGTATTCGCTTAGGTATCACGAAACCTTTCGCGTCTACTTGGTTTGCAAGCACAAAAGATTTTGCTAGCAATTTAGACGGCGACCATAAGGTTCGCGAATTTTTAAAAGAAAAGCTTAAACGCGCATCACTATCTAAAGTAGTTATTGAACGTCCAGCTAAATCTATCCGCGTAACAATTCACACGGCTCGTCCGGGTGTTGTTATCGGTAAGAAAGGCGAAGATGTTGAGAAATTACGTTTAGCAGTGTCTAAAATTGCTGGCGTTCCTGCTCAAATCAACATTGCTGAAGTACGTAAACCAGAAATGGATGCGCAGCTTGTTGCTGACAGTATTGCTAGTCAATTAGAACGTCGTGTTATGTTCCGTCGTGCGATGAAACGTGCTGTACAAAATGCAATGCGTCTTGGCGCTAAAGGCATCAAAGTTCAAGTTAGTGGTCGTTTAGGCGGCGCTGATATTGCTCGTGCAGAATGGTATCGTGAAGGTCGTGTACCTTTACATACATTTCGTGCTGATATCGATTACGCAATTGCGCGTGGTAACACAACTTATGGTGTAATTGGTATTAAAGTTTGGATCTTTAAAGGCGAAATCATTGGTAAAATGCCACTTGTGGCAGAACAACCAGCGGCTAAGCCTAAAAGAAAAAACAACCGCAAAAACAGTAAGTAAGAGGAATCAGTAATGTTACAACCAAAACGTACTAAATTCCGCAAGCAATTTAAAATGCGCAACCGTGGCCTTGCACAGGTCGGTAGCTCAGTTAGCTTCGGTACTTTCGGTTTAAAATCGGTTGAACGTGGTCGTATGACTGCGCGCCAAATTGAAGCCGCACGTCGAGCTATGACTCGTCACGTTAAGCGTCAAGGTAAAATCTGGATACGCGTATTCCCTGATAAGCCAATTACTAAAAAACCTCTTGAGGTTCGTATGGGTAAAGGTAAAGGTTCAGTTGAATATTGGGTTTGCCAAATTCTTCCTGGTCGTGTTCTTTATGAAATGGAAGGTGTTTCTGAAGAAATAGCACGCGAAGCATTTGCTTTAGCAGCAGCTAAACTTCCGTTTAAAACTACCTTCGTAACTAGGACGGTAATGTAATGAAAGCTAGCGAACTTAAAGCTAAAAGCATTGAAGAGCTTAACACTGAATTACTAGAGCTTTTACGCGAGCAGTTTAACTACCGCATGCAAGCAAGCACTGGTCAATTAGCACAAACTCATTTGCTAAGAATCGTACGTCGCAATATTGCACGTGTTAAGACTATCATCACTGAAAAGGCAGGTAAGTAATGAGCGAAGCTAAAATCCGCACAGTACAAGGCGTTGTTATCAGTAACAAGATGGATAAGTCTATCGTTGTAATGATTGAACGTCGCATTAAGCATCCAATGTACGGTAAATACATCACGCGTTCAACTAAGTTGAAAGCGCATGATGAAGCTAACGTATGTAACGAAGGTGATGTAGTAACAATTCGTGAAGTAGCGCCAATCTCTAAGTCTAAGAATTGGACTTTAGTTGACGTAATTACTAAAGCTTAATTTGGTTTTTATACTGCATTAAACTTTAACGATATGTTATTTGAAAACCCTTATCATTTATTTGGTAAGGGTTTTTTATTGGCTAAAATATGA
>JABSOW010000070.1 GCA_013215465.1 Colwellia sp.
ATTGCTATTACCTTCAATAAGTTAGACTCATTTATAAGTATAGACAACAATTAGCTACAACAGAGCCAAATAATAATGGGGTTGGAAAAAGGAGATTGTACGGTAAAGTATTTAGTTAGACTATTCACTTGGCATGCTAATCACGGAGAGGTTAAATTGCATGATGAGGTATTTGAATTTAGTGTAAGAAAGATAACGTTCCCTTTGGATCAACGTTATGGTTATGAAGATGAATCATAACGTTGATCCAAAGGTATTAACGTTGATTAAAAAGCAATCAGTGTCTTAAATTATTTTTTATCTTCATTGATGTTTTTAAGAAAATAATAAACATAAAATGCACATATGCCCAACATAATGACCATGCCACCAAAGGCAAACATTACAACGGAATCATTAGCTAACATATTTAAAAAGTTCATGGGAGGCTCCTTATATTTTTGTTATCAATAGTATAAGAAGTTGAAATTACGAGTCTATGATTTAGATCAATATAAGTCTTTTTTTTGTGCCATTTCAGCTTTAAGTTTTATCTGGTTTTGGATTTGTGTGTAAACTTGGTTGGCTTTTTCTATCGCACCATCTTTTTTTACTCTTGATAATTGTTGTTCATCTAATAAGCGACTTTGGTTGGCATGAGGGTAACCATTCCAAGAAGCGATAGTGTTCCAGACCAGAGACATTTCAGTGCTTTTTTCAACGCCTTTACCTTCGCTGTATAATAAGGCTAAGTTGTATTGTGCTAACGCATAGTTTTGGTCGGCAGCACGCTGATACCAGCGTGAGGCTTTAAAATCATCCTGTTTCACGCCGGTGCCATTAGCAAACATTACCGCTAAATTAAATTGCGCACTAGCCAAGCCTTTTTTAGCGGCTTTATGGGTTAATTGGTGCGCTTTTTTCAAGTCCTTTGGGACGAGTTTACCTTCACTATAAATTAATGCTAATTCAAATTGGGCGTCTGAGTAATTTTGCTGCGCCGCTAGGGTAAATAATTCTAGTGCTTTCAGGCCATCTTTACTAATACCGTAACCATGTTGATAAATAATAGCCATCTGATACTGAGCTGGCGCATAGCCTTCTGCCACTAAGGGACGAAACTGCTCAATAGCCGCATGAAATTCACCACGATTCAACTCGTAAATACCAAGCTCTAGATCGTTACTTTGGCTTAGTGTTGAAAAAACACTTAGTAATAAAAAAAGTAATGATATTGTTTTAGTGCGCATAATTTTCTCTTTTAGGCTAAAGGTTACTGCTAACAATAATTATAGTGTAGTCTAAATTTAGCTAGCAGATGTCATAATATCTTCAATTTGTTCGGCTAATTCTAACCATAACATTTCATTGTCTTCTACTTTATCTTTTAAACTCGCTTGTAGTTTTAATTGTATGGTTAGTTCGTTTTTACGCTCTGCTTGATATATATCACTGTCGCTAAGTAGTGTTTCAACCTGCGTTAATTCATCTTGCCATTGATGAATTTTTTTCTCTAGTTGGTCCGCTTCTTTGCGCAGTGGTGCTGATTTTTTTCGTAGCTCAGCTTGTTGTTGACGTAGTTGTTTTTTATCTACACCTTTATTCTCGGTATTTACATTGCTTTTATTATTGTTGACCGCTTGTTTTTTATCTTCATTAAGCCATTGCTGATAATCATCAATATCGCCGCTAAAGTCACTTACCTGGCCGTTTGCAACTAGGTAGAATTCATCCACACACGATTCTAGTAAAAACCTGTCATGGGCAATTAAGATAATAGCGCCACCGAAGTCTTGTAAAGCCATTACCAGCGCTTGGCGCATTTCTAGATCTAAATGGTTGGTCGGTTCATCAAGGAGTAAAAGTTGTGGTTTTTCTAACACAATCAATGCTAATACTAAACGGGCTTTTTCACCGCCAGACATAGTATTAACTGACTCTAATGCTTGATCACCGCTAAAGCCAAATTTACCTAAAAAGCTGCGCGCTTGTGGTTCACCTAATGTAGGTTGAGCACGAATAACATGATCTACAGGGCTAGAGCCACTGTGCAGTTGTTCTAGTTGGTGCTGTGAAAAATAGCCTATTTTTAATTCTTGAGCACAATAACGCTGGCCATTTAGCAGTGCTATTTCACCCGCTAAAGATTTGATCAAGGTTGACTTACCGGCACCATTTCGCCCTAATAGGCCAATACGACTGCCGGGAACTAAGGTTAAGCCAACGTCATTAAGAATAATATTTTGGGCGTTATAACCACACTGACTTTCCGTTAACGATAATAACGGATAAGGTAGGCTGTCGGGTTGTTCAAAGCTAAAAGTAAATTGGCTATCAACATGGGCAGGCGCTAAATCGGGTAATTTTTCTAAGCGTTTTAAACGACTTTGTGCTTGTTTGGCTTTACTGGCTTTAGCACGAAACCTATCGACAAAAGCCGTTAAATGTGCCGCTTCTTTTTGTTGTTTTTGATATTGCGCATCTTGCTGTGCTAAATGTTCACGTCGTTGTCGCTCAAAGGAGGTGTAATTACCGCTATAAAGTTTGGCGCGTTGATGTTCAATATGTAAAATTTGACCGATAACGGTATCAAGAAAATCTCTATCATGAGAAATAAGTACTAAGGTGCCAGTAAAGCGCTTCAGCCAACGCTGTAGCCAAATAACCGCATCTAAATCTAAATGGTTGGTGGGTTCATCTAATAGTAGTAAATCTGCGCGGCTAATTAACGCTTGCGCCAAATTTAAGCGCATGCGCCAACCACCAGAAAAATCTTTTACCGGATTGGCTAATTGATTTTGTAAAAAACCTAAACCGTGCAATAACTCACCGGCACGAGCAGGTAAGCTGTAACCGTTAATGGTATCTATTTTATTAATTAATGTTGCTTCTAAATTACCATCGTCATTTATTCTCGCTTGCTCTAATTGTTGTTCGAGGCGGCGAAATTCTTTATCGCCGTCCATCACATAATCAAGCGCAGATTGTTCAAGGGATGGTGTTTCTTGTTTAACGGTGGCTATTTCCCAGCTGCTTGGCATGCTTAAATTTCCAGCGTCAGGAGATAGCTCTCCTAATAGGGCGGCAAAAAGCGATGATTTACCACAACCATTACTGCCCACTAACCCTACTTTATGATTGGGATGAATAGTGAAGCTTGACGCGGTAATAAGATTTTTTGCGCCTCTATCTAAGCTTAAGTCGGTAGCAGTGATCAATGGATATTCCTCAGTAAAATAGCGAGCTTAAAAAATACCTGTGCATTGTCGCTTTTCCTTAGGGGGTAGTTCAAGGTAAAATGGTCGAAATAGTATTTATTTTCCTTTTTGAGAGCGTTGTTGTGAAAAATAAGAGTAAAAGAAGATTTATCGCGGGTGCTGTTTGTCCTAAATGCAAGGCGCAAGATACGATGGCGTTAACCAAAGAAAATGATGTAGAGAAAGTCACCTGCGTCAGTTGTGGTGAGCAAATGACACAAAGTGAACCTCAAGTTGAAAAAATGGTGCGTCAACATGAGCAAGTTATTGGCGTGTTTAAACCTTAATAGTGTTGGTTAATTGTAGTCGCTAATATGTAAACTTTCCGGTTCTATAGCTGATATCAATGTCTTACTTCTATGGCGGTTTGGGCACAGATCGAGATAGGTTTTATGGCAAGTTTGTGAAGGTTTGTTGATCATCAGCGTTATGTTCTAAGGCGTGATGATGATGATTTTTGGAACTGATGTCGACAAAGCC
>JABSOW010000071.1 GCA_013215465.1 Colwellia sp.
TAACACATATATTATGGCTCTGGTTTTACTAACCCACGAATCTGGAGGCTAGCACCTCGTGGGAGTCATTATGTCTATTTGGCAACACGAAATCAACTCAATATTTATTTGTAAAAGCGGTGTTTTCTAAATTGGTTTGGTGGGTTACGCCTCAGTTTTCGCCTAGCTGTTTTGGTGTTCATCGCTAATAGACTTTACGCTTTTTAAGTAACCTTTGCGGTAAAGCCATTAACTTTGTTCTAGCTTTCGTGTTTGGCTCAAAAATCACTGTTTGGTTAGTCGTGTTGCTGGTCACTTTTTAGTTCTACGGTCGGGCTGCCAAATTAGTAAAAGCTCTTGTTTTCGTTAGTAGTTTTCCGCTACCATCAAATAACAAGATAATTCAAACGGACACGTACAGTTTGCTCGCGCTCCGCGCATTTTAGCAAATTGTACTTAGCCGCTTAATATAAGCGTTATAGGGCTAGATAGCCAATCTACCCTCGGTAAATATTTAAAAGGATGAGTTATGGATAACCTTAAAGTACGTCTTGAAAATTGTTACGGTATTTCTTCATTTGATGAAACTTTTGATTTATCGAATAACCGAGGAAAAGCTAAAGCTTACGCAATCTATGCCCCAAACGGACTGATGAAAACATCATTTTCTAGAACTTTTGATGCATTATCAAAAGGGGACCAACCTAAAGAAGAACGTTTTAATCGACAATCAACTTGTGTTGTTGAAGCTGATAATGTCGAAATCAAGAAAGAACAAATATACGTTCTTAAATCTGAAATAGAGATCAGTTCGGACAATGATGCTGTAACGAACATTCTTATTAATCAGGAAAGTAAATCTAGATATGACTCATTGATCTCAAATATCAATAAGTTGAAATCAAAGCTTCAAACTTCTCTTCAGAAACAGTCCAAATTTAAAAAAGGTGATGTCGAAAACAAATTGATAAATGACTTTCAAACAAATGATTTTGTTAAGGCACTAGAGTTAGCAAAAGAAATTGCTGTTGGTGATGATCTAGGTAGTTTTATTTATAATGAAATATTCGACCCCAAAGCTATTTCAATACTTGAAAGTCCTGAGTTTTTATCAAAATCCAATGAATTTAATCAACGATATCAAGACCTTTTTAATCAAGCGGGTACTATATACACTCGCGGGGTTTTTAACCCTACAAAAGCAGATACTTCTTTTAGTACTTTAAATAAGCAAGGATACTTTGCTGGTGGACATAAAGTTCATTTACAAGGTGATGATTCTTCGATTAATTACGAAGAACTACAAGAAAAGATGAGAATTGTACATGAATCAATTGACAGTGACGCTGATCTTAAAAAGTTAAGAGGGGATTTAGCTAAAAATGCACAAACTCAAGCATTGATTGAACTCTTGGAGAATATTTCTGCAACAGAAGTGGATTTGCTTTTACATCAAGTTAAACCTGAAAACCAAGCAGAATTCAAACGGAGTTTATGGGCTTTTTATATTCAAAATTGTCCAGATACTGACGTATTTCTACAAGCTTTTTCCGCCAATCAGGCTGAATTACGACAAATTGAATTAGCAGCGGCAACAGAAGCTCCTAACTGGTCTATAGCTATAGAGCTTTTTAATAATCGTTTTGTCGATATGCCATTCACTTTGTCATTATTCAATCAGGCTGATGCTGCATTAGGAAAAGATAAAGCAAAATTAAAGTTTACGTTTAAAGATGGTGATGATCTTATAGATTGTACTAGAAGTGAAATTAAGTCTTTGAGTCAAGGAGAAAGGCGAGCACTCTATCTTCTTAATTTTATCTTTGAAGTCGAAGATAGAAAAAGGAAATCAGCGGAAACTCTTTTTATTATTGACGACGTTGCAGATTCTTTCGACTACAAGAATAAACATGCAATTGTTCAATATCTTGAAGATATATCAAAAGTAGAGTACTTTTCACAATTAATTTTGACTCATAATTTTGATTTCTTTAGGACTTTATCTAATAGCTTTGTACGTTATGAAAGATGTCTAATGGCTAGTAGAACGGCTGATGGCATAAAGCTATCAAAAGCAGAAGGCATAAAAAATTATTTTATTGGTAAGTGGAAAGAACATATATCAAGCAGTGACTTCATTTTGTGTGCAACTGTACCTTTTACAAGAAACCTACTTGAGTACATAAAAGGTGAAGATGATTCAGACTACTTGAAGCTCACCAGTCTACTGCACTGGAAAGAAGATACAGCCCAAATTACCATTGGGAAATATTATGAAATTTATAACAGGTTGTTTGGTACAACCTACGAAAATACCAATACAAATTCATTTATAGAATTACTATTTACTAAAGCTAACGAGATCAAGAATAGAGATAATCACGATGGACTTAACTTAGAAGATAAAGTCCTTTTATCAATCGCTATTAGAATGAGATCTGAAATTTTCCTTATCGAGGAAATGCGTAAAATAAAAGAAGACGATACTTATTGGTGTCAATCAAAGAATCAATTTGGCGCATTAATAAAGTCATACGTAAAGGAATTACCAAACAGTAATGCTATCAAAACCCTTGAGAAAGTTAGCATTACCGTTAGCTCAAACATTCACCTTAACTCTTTTATGTATGAGCCAATATTAGATTTAACTATTGAGCACTTGATCACATTATACTCAGAAATTTTAGAGTTAGAGTCTGCGGTGCCAGTTCATCAAGAAAGCGAGCCAGCCCTATAACAAGGCAATCAAACGGAAAATTAACAGTTGGCTTTTTCCGCTTCGCTACAAATTATAGCCAACTATTAATTTCCGCTTATTGCGGCGTTATGTTTACAGGGAATACTGGATGAAGCTGTACAAAATTACTTTTATCAATGACTTTTTGGATGAGACTAAAAGAGAGCTTTTATTTGAATCTGACGTATTAAGTGAACTAAAAAATTTAGCCAATATTCACCTTGTTGAGCTAGGTATTGAAAATAAAACTTGGGAACCTTTTGGGTTGCCAACTATGGGTAATAATCGTCTAAAATCAGTTAATACTCAAAAGTTAAACTTATCAGAAAAAGAGTTTCTGTTTATTGAGTAATGTAAACATAACAAGCTATTAAACAAGGACAAAAAACAGTTTGCTGTTTTCGTTCCTCAACATTTTAGCAAACAATTTTTTGCCTGTTAATAGGGCGTTGGTATGACTCCCCACGTCAAGTTAAATACACCGATCCCTGCTCATTAATTTAGAGCCATAGTGTCTTCTT
>JABSOW010000072.1 GCA_013215465.1 Colwellia sp.
AAACCATCTCTTCAAAAAATTGAAAATTGCATGTGCCTATAAATTCGTGGGGATCTCTCAGACTCTGACCCCTTTTATCTTTATTTTATCTTCTTTTTTTATGCTAAATCAATAATCCTCAAGGAAATTTTGGCTAGACTAGCGGCATAAATTACACAGAGTGCTTTGTTATGCGTTGGCGTTATTTCATTATTTTACAGGTTATTATATTACTAGTGGCTGCAGGGCTGGTTTACTTACATCAAGATAAAACTCAGTTAGTTAAAACCCCGCCAACGATACTGGCGCAATGGTATAAACCAGAAAACAAACGCCAAGTGTGGCTACATAATATGTTCAAACTGCGCCGTGAAATGCAGGCGGTAGCGTTTTATGCCAATAAAAAAGATGCCGAGCATTTACAACAATGGGCTGATCAGCTCAATAATCACTACCTTAAAATTGCCGATATGGTGCCGACTTGGCAAAAAAAATTAGCAATATCCACCATGAGTCAGTTGAAAAAAGCTAGCGAAGAAAAAAATTTCACCTCAGTATTAATACAACATAAAAAATTGCAGAAAAGCTGTGATTCTTGTCATGATGATTATCAAGCAATTACGGCGTTGACCTATCGAAGCCCTGATTTTTCAAACATAGAAATCAGCTCAGATCTTAGTTTTATTGACCATATGGATAGTTTAACCAAACAAGTGAATCAGATAAAAATATCGGCACAAGATGGTGATAAGTACTTAGCATTGTCTTCGCTAGCAGAGCTTAATGAGGGCATGGAGCTATTGGGAGAAACGTGTGTTGATTGCCATAAAAAAGATCGTAAGGCTTATCCAAATGCAGCGATGAATAAAACACTCAGTAGTTTAAAGATATCATTAGAGTCGGGTACCGTTAAGCAGCAAGGGCGTGAACTTGGTACCTTAGCTGTATTAGCTTGTGCACGATGTCATGGTACCCACCGTATTGCTTATGGTGCTAAAAAGCATTTAACGACAGAGATTAGTTTTAGCAACTTGATAAAACATTAGTTAACCTGAGATCGGTTTAAGCCATAACCATAGAATTTATCTCTAAGTCAGTAAGGTTAAGGCTTGGCTTATTGTCTTTGAGCAATAAGCCACAAGAACATAAAAGGGGATCAGAGTCTGAGGGATCCCCACGAATTTAAGTGTCTCTGACCCCATTTATTTTAAATAGACTTTTTTTTCGAGTGGTCGGCCGAGCGTTCAATTGATGGTTCAGTAGCAGCTGATGATGAAATAACCGGCGCTTTACTGTTAACTCTTTTTTTCTTTTTGGACTTTTTATTCGCTGACACTACGGTACTAATAAACTCTGCTGATTTTTTGGTGGGATTATAAGCGACCTCAATAATTACACCGTTATATTCGATAATATCGCCGCGGCGAATTTTTTTACGCTTTTGAACGGCAACTTTATTATTGACTAAAACCTTACCTTCACTGATCATGATTTTAGCTTCGCCGCCACCGCCAACCATATTGGCAATTTTGAGTAATTTATAAAGTTCTATAGGTTCAACACAAATGTCGATAGTTGAGTGTTCAGACATGAAATACGCCTAATAATTTTAAATAATAATATTGTTAAATTCTAACATATATAACGGTTATTGAATAAAACTAATATTAAGAAACGTTACTTGAGCCGCTTGGTATAACCATTAGTGGTGACTGATAAGGCGCAGTAATCGATTAACTCGACGAGTTTTACAAATGCTGTCCATGTTGCTAATTTACGTTGCAGTTCGCTGATTATCAATTGACAAGCACATACATGCTTAACAAACAGGTAATGTTGCCCGTACTATTCAACATTACAGCACTATACTACCTGCTAATTTGTGTAGGTAGTGGCGACGCTTCAGCCCTTACATAAAGGTTATTCATTTTAAAACCAACGACACTTAAAACGCTAACATCAAGCTGTTATCGTTTTAAGCATCACATGTATTAAGCCAGTACAGCCAAGCCTTTTTTAGCCACTAAGTTAAGTAACTTCAACGATGTGCCTCTTGGCTTTTTACCACCTTGCTCCCACGATTTAATCGTTGACGCACTGGTATTTAAATAAGCCGCAAATACGGCCTGACTTACATGTTCTTTTTCTCTTAATGCTTTTATGTGCACTGCGTCATAGCGCTCAACTTCTGGCAAGCATAGGGCGTCGAACTCACGCATAGTTGTTACGTCCATAACACCTGTTTCGGTTAAGTCTTTTGCCGTTTCATGCATTACATCTAAGATACTATTTTTCATCTTTTTTTACCTCTATGAAGTTACCTGCGTCAAGTGCTTTATTTAAAACTGAAGCGCTATAACCCAGTAATTCTTTGGCCATTTTCTTTAATGCTTTTAACTCTTTGGCATCAACATTCGCACGTTGATTTTTGGCGAAGCCAAACATAAAGAAGGACTTGTTACCTACTTTAAATGCTAAGATGGTACGCAGACCACCGCTCTTGCCTTGTCCTTCAATTGCAGCACGTTTCTTATAAACATGGCCACCTAAGTCTGCATCAATCAAACCATCTTCCATTTCCTTGTTACTAACTATAACACTTAGTGGCATACTACTCACGTGCTACATTCTCATTTTGAGACTTTTTTGCTTGTTTTATTGTCTTATTGTCTTTGGCCAACTTGACAAGTAAAAGGGGTCAGAAGTAAAAGGGGTCAGAGTCAAATTAAAAGAACTGAACTATAGTTTAGCTTCTGTAACGTTAATTATGGTGCTTACCCAATATAGCACTGAAACATAGAGCCTCAGCAGCAGGTATCGCTAATGTTGAAGCAGTAACAGGGCAACGATTAATTCAACAGCAAAGAGGTCGGCCTGTTGGCTGGCATAAACTAAGTAAAAAAATTAACCTTTAATTTTACTCTGACCCTGAGAGATCCCCACGAATTTATAGGCACATGCAATTTTCAATTTTTTGAAGAGATGGT
>JABSOW010000073.1 GCA_013215465.1 Colwellia sp.
ATATCAATTTATAAGGAAATAAAAAAGAGTATTAGATCATAAATCCAACCGATTTAAAAGTTGTGTATAAGAGACAGAGTCTAGGTACATAGCTAAGCAACGTCATTTCCGTAGTTACTTAAGCGGGAATCTTAGTCTGAAATAACGAGATCATAATGAGCACTTTGATATTGCGATCATTAAAGCATTAACTGTGCTGGGATGAATTATCTAGACTATCTTTAAATACATGTGAACTTGAACAAGGTAAAAGTCATGCTAGCTATTTTGTCTATTTTGTTATGGAGCGCAGATGTCAGACCGTAATCAATTGGTAAGAGATAATTTTGTCAATTTTGTTGGTACCGGTACTTTACCTACCTCCAATTGCACCCTAACCCCTGCCGAAGTTGGCTTAACAGCCAGTGATGTTATCGATCTTTTTGAAACCCAAGTCATCAGCCGTCATCTAGATTTACAGTCGCGACTAATGCAAAAGCAAGGACAAAGTTTTTATACTATCGGTAGTTCAGGACATGAAGGTAATGCCGCCTATGCCAAAGCATTTCGAGTAACTGACATGGCTTTTTTACATTATCGCAGTGCTGCTTTTGTTATTCAGCGCAGCAAACAAGTGCCGAATCAAACGCCTATTTACGATATGTTGCTTTCTTTCGCTACTGCAAAAGATGATCCTACTGCTGGCGGTCGCCATAAAGTATTGGGCAGTAAAGCATTAAATATTCCTCCGCAAACCAGTACGGTTGCATCACATTTACCCAAAGCAATGGGCGCAGCCTTTAGTATACCTTTGGCAAAAAGACTAGCGTTAACGGGAAAATTAGCTGACGATAGCATTATTGTCTGTAATTTTGGTGATGCTTCTTCAAATCACTCAACTGCACAAGGGGCAATAAACAGTACTGCTTGGGCGGCGTATCAATCTATTCCTATGCCAATCGTTTTTGTTTGTGAAGATAATGGCATTGGTATTTCAACATCAACGCCAATAGGTTGGATTGCCGCTAATTATCGACATCGAGCCGGCATCGAGTACCTTTATTGTGATGGTTTAAATTTATTAGACACCTATAAAAAAGCCAAACAAGCCGAGTATATTGCCCGTAAAAGCAGAAAACCAGTATTTTTGCATATGAGAACGGTGCGTATTTTAGGGCATGCAGGCTCGGATGCTGAGTTTATTTATCGAACAATGAAAGATATTGAGTCAACAGAATTTCAAGATCCATTGCTGCACAGTGCCCGCATTTTACTCGAAAATAATATTTTAACTAAACAGGCAATCATTAAAATATATCAAGATGTTGAGCACAAAATCGCCTGTGTTGCTAAGCAAGTGGTTACCAAAGCAAAACTGGCAACCGCTGCTGAAGTAATGCACAGTATTATTCCGCCAGTGCTGTCTAAGGAAAAAAGTCATTTACACTTCAATTTAGTGACAGAAGAGCAACGTAACCTCTTATTTGACCATGAAAAACATAAGCTCAATAAAAAGCAAAATCTTGGCAAACTATTAAACTGGGCACTAATGGACTTAATGGCCGAAAATGAAAACATGGTGATGTGCGGTGAAGATATAGCTAAAAAAGGCGGTGTTTATAACGTCACTACTAAGCTTAGTGCACGTTTTGGCCAAAACCGCGTTATTAATACCTTATTAGATGAACAATCTATTTTAGGTTTAGCCATAGGCATGGCACATAACGGCTTTTTACCTATGCCTGAAATTCAATTTTTAGCCTATGTTCATAATGCTGAAGATCAAATTAGAGGAGAAGCAGCAACCTTACCGTTTTTCTCTAATGGTCAATACAGCAATCCTATGGTTATTCGTATTGCTGGTTTAGCCTATCAAAAAGGGTTTGGTGGCCATTTTCATAATGATAACTCTTTTGCTGTTTTTCGTGATATTCCGGGGCTAATCTTAGCTTGCCCCTCAAATGGTGCTGATGCGGTCGAAATGATGCGCACCAGTGTCAAACTAGCCCGTGAACAGCAGCGTGTAGTAGTTTTTTTAGAGCCTATCGCCTTATATATGACCAAAGATTTACATCAAGGTGGTGATGGTTTATGGACATCCGAGTACGTTACTCCTGCCCAAGCATTAGAAGCTAAGTCCTTTGATGTAGAAAATAACGCAGAATGTGATGTAACCAAGCTAGCAATCAATTGCTATGGTCAAGGTACTGATCTTTGCATTATCTCTTATGGTAATGGCTATTATCTTGCTCGCCAAGCCGAGAAAATTTTGCAAGCGCAAGGGATTGATTGTCGCGTTATAGATTTACGTTGGTTAGCACCATTAGATGAAAAAGGTATTATTGCGCAAGCAGGTCAATGTAAAAAAGTGTTAATTGTTGATGAATGTCGCCAAACAGGTTCAATAAGTGAAGCATTAGTGACCTTGTTGGTACAAGCACAAGTCTCAGCTCAGCATCAAGAAATTCGCCGAATAACAGCAGATGACAGTTTTATCCCACTGGGCGCAGCTGCCTATCATGTGCTGCCTTCAACACAAAAAATTGTCGAGCAAGCAACTTCAATGGTAACTGGTGAAAACAGCTAATGATCAGCAACGAAGATTACTTTCACTAGCCCTACAGACGATATAATAGTAGCAACGTTTGAACGAGAAAATATCCGAGTACCCGTTGGTCATTTAATCAAGCTTTCAGCGATAAAGACTGAGTTAAAAAGCAACCAGTTAAGTGCATTACCTCTTAACTGGGCACGGCAAGATCATTATAAATTGAACTTTTTGCTTTAGTCACGATCAGATCTCAATATAATACATTGAGGTAATTA
>JABSOW010000074.1 GCA_013215465.1 Colwellia sp.
CATAGTATGATCTCCTTAATAGTTACTGTAACTCTAGACTAGTTGCTAGGGTTGTGGAGTCCATACATCGCCATAGAGTGGCAAAAATTTGATACTATAATTGAGTCTTCTATTTATTTTTTGCAAATAGCTTGTTAAACAACACTTCAGACTGCTTAATGCCTTCATCTGTCAAAATGACAGATTTGGTTTTACCAACAGGATCACAAATCAAACCTTTTTCGTGTAACCTATTCGTTACTTCCCAGTTGATCTGTTTCCAAGCTCTATAGTGATCATGCAATGTGAGGTACATCAAAGCTAATGCGGCTTCATCTATTTTATCTTCATCAATATCCATGATTAAATCCTAATGGTTAGTAACCGTTGGCATAGAACACCTCATCTTTAGTTAGATTTTGGTGTCCGTTTTATCGGGGGAAGATCATTGTCCCTCTTGAACAGCTTGTTATATTTTAATTCCACGACTCTGGAATACCATTTTCAGATATCCCCATTACTTTTAAGCCTTTGTTAGTAATAAATACTCGAGCTGAAACACCGTTTGGCCAAGAAGCTGCGTAAGGAGAGTAATGAGAAAACTTTCCTAATAAAAGCCCCGAGACTTTAGATACTGTACAGGTTGAAGAATAAAGAGTGTCTGATTTACTTTTTCTAAAGTTCTTTTTGATAACCAAACGTGCTGTTTGACATACAGCGAGAGGGTTCCATTCTGTATCAATTGATACCCCTTGATAATTAGTATTATCTTGGTTTCCATCGGCCCCCAGAATGTAGAAATAAACTAATAATACAAGAATAGAGAGTAATATATTTCACGCGAAAATCCTTTTTAAAATATAACGCCGTTTTAGCGGCAAATTGCAGTTGGCTAAAATAAGTGAGGCACGAACAAAAAGCCAACTGTAATTTGTCCGCCTTGAAAACCCTTGTTATATTTTTGTTACTCTATTTTACTAATTGTACCAAGTGCAACCGCAACTAACTTTTCACCCTGTTCAGCTAAAACGTAAACTTTGCACTCGCAGGTGGCTTGTCTTTTCCCAAAGGATAGAACGGTAGATCGAGCAATTAAAGTCTCCCCTAAAGCTGGTCGAACATAGTTTATTTTGTATTCCGAGGTTACGCATTTCCCTAAAACTGACGCAGCTGAAAACGTAATACAATTATCAGCCAAGTAACTTAGAACACCCCCGTGTACGAAACCAAAATTTTGGGTTAGTTCATCACGTATAGCTAGAGTTAATTCCGCTTGACCTTCATCGAATACAGTAAGCTCTGCACCGAGTAACACGCTAAATGGTTGTTCCCTTAAAATTGTCTTTCCATAGTCAAGCATAAAACTCCTAGCCTATTTAAAAATATAACGCCGTTTTAAGCGGCAAATTGCAGTTGGCTAAAATGTGTGAGGTACGAACAACAGCCAACTGTAATTTGTCCGACTTGAAAACCCTTGATACTAATTGAGCCTCCTCCCCAAAGTTCAGCGTTTAACTAAACTTTAAGGCGACGAAACCAAAAGGAGAAAGCTCGATGAAATTCTATACTACTTTACATAAATATTATTGCGGAATCGACTTACATGCCAAAATTCTTTATGTTTGCATCTTAGATCAACAAGGACATAAGCTTGTTCATCAAAAGATTGGCGCAGACCCACTGGCTTTACTTCGTTTACCCGAACCTTTATTGACTTTGTTCGAAATAAGCAGCTGAAGTTCACCCGCATTGTTCGTAACTACCAAAATAACAATATTTCTGTTGAAGTCATGAATAAGACATATGATGCCTTAATGTGATAGTTGTAGTGGCATAGTTTATATGGCTTCTTACATAGAAAGGTATCGAAACAAATACTAGCCTTCGCTACCGATATATCTATAGCTTTTAAAATATTTTCCTAGTGTGAATTTAAAGCTGTAATGACTGTATTTGAGGCGATTACGGAAGTTTAAATCTATTGCTTCTTACTTCCATAATGCGTACCAAGAACTAAACCGCTCGCCGCGGTAATGGTGCCTTTGGCAAGTATCGTTTACCCCCATAACATTTGCATTTTTTTCTAC
>JABSOW010000075.1 GCA_013215465.1 Colwellia sp.
AAGTTAAACCTAAAGATTAACTCATTGATTTTAGCCAATATTTCGTGGGGATACCTCAGACTCTGACCCCTTTTACTTCGAAAATATTTAAACACAGCTCTAAATTCCAAAATCCCCTCCATCAAAATTTCAAACATGTTAAAACCCTTGAAGCTTGTTTAGAGATAGATAAATGTGCTATTTTTTCAGTGTTCATCTTTGTTGGTGATAGTACCTTTAAAACCAAAATGCCTGACAACGTAACGTTTGCCAGAGGTGGCATTGATTATATTAAGCGTAAAACCGACATACTACTTAGCAGCGAAGAAGTTGCTGATGTTATTGCTCAAATAGAAAAGGGCAGGTTAACGCGGGGTTTCAAGACTAATTATCAGCATATTAAACATGTAAAAAAAATTGTTAGGGAAAAGGCGGAGACTAAATCATGCTCAAAATGTGGCGCTAATATGGTTTTACGTAAAGCCACTAAAGGGAAAAATGCAGGTAATGAGTTTTGGGGCTGTAGTGCATTTCCAAAATGTAGAAATGTAGCTTATTAACAGGATAACAGACAGATTAGGAAAATAGCTGTTGCAACAGTTTAAATTGGTTCGTAAAGTCTATGCCCTAGCTTGCTAATTGCTTGTATATTTAAAATTTAAAGGATTATCTTAATATGGCAAAATTTTTGAACACCAGTGCAACCAATTATTATCTTGAAGAGCTGATTAAATCAGCTTCCGATCGACTTATCTTAATAAGCCCATATCTTAAGCTTAATGACCGTATTAAAGAGTTATTAGAAGATAAGAACAGATTGAAAATTGATGTGCGTATCATTTACGGCAAGAGTGAATTGCAACCGTTGGAAATTAGTTGGCTGAATGAATTATCTTTTGTGCGCACAAGTTTTTGTAAAAACTTACATGCAAAGTGCTATCTCAATGAAAGCTCTTGCATTATTACCAGTTTAAATCTTTATGAATTTAGCCAAGTTAATAACAATGAAATGGGCGTTTATGTATCTCGTGATGATGATCCTGCTATGTATAAAGACACCTATGAAGAAGCCCAAAGAATAATTCGTATCAGTGATGAAGTTAGAATTTCATTAGAAAAAATTGAAAAGGCAGTAACACCAGCACTAACTATCACATCTAACCAGTCTTCTGAAAATGATAAAACCTCAAAAATGACTTCATCTAAATTAGCCATTAAGCTTAAATTAAAAACAGCCGAGCTATTTAAGGTGTTAATTACACAAGGCTATGTAGAAGAAGTTGAAGATAAACATATATTAACTGATAAAGGCTTGTCTTCAGGTGGTGAAGCTAAAAAAGGTCGTTTCGGCGCTTATATTATCTGGCCTGATAATTTTAATCCGATAAGCACAAGTTGAATTACTTAAATAAGGACACATTGTTAAGCGAAAGCCTAAAGGGCGAAAAGACAATACAGTTACGGGAGAAAAAGCACGGATGAGTGGATTATCACGTACCTGTGCAGCACGAGAAAGCGAGCCTTGGTTACTGGCTACCTCATTAAAAAGTAAAAAAGATATTGCTAAAAAAGTCAGACGATTATATGCCACAAGAATGCAAATAGAGGAAAGTTTTAGAGATGTAAAGACGGGCTTAAACATGAATGTTGGCGACACTCGAATACTCAAAAGGTTATCAGTATTATTGCTCGTCGTTTTGCTTGCACAATACCTTTTATTTTTACTGGGCTTAACGGTTAAAGCAGCAAATCAACATAGACAATACCAAGCCAATTCAGTTAAACGTAAAAATGTATTATCCAATCAATTTATTGGTTTGAGAGCATACAAAGATAAGCGATTAGGGTTATTAAAAAAGCATTGGCTTGAAGCTCTGGATACGTTAAAAAACTGGTCATTGAGCCTCAAGCATGTTGCTAATATTTGTGGGGATCACTCAGACTCTGACCTTTATTTCTAGTTCAGTTCTTTTAATTTGACTCTGACCCTGAGGTATCCCCACGAAATATTGGCTAAAATCAATGAGTTAATCTTTAGGTTTAACTTCCACATTCAA
>JABSOW010000076.1 GCA_013215465.1 Colwellia sp.
CATTGTTTTTATATTTAGGAGTTTCATCATGGCTTTATCCGTAATCACCAATACCGCGTCACTAAACGCACAACGTAATTTATCTAAATCAGGCGCTGGTCTACAAGAGTCTATGCAACGTTTATCATCAGGTATGCGCATTAATAGCGCCAAAGATGATGCTGCGGGTATGCAAATCGCTAACCGCATGACGTCACAGATCACCGGTCTTGGCGTGGCTCAGCGTAATGCCAACGACGGTATTTCAATGGCGCAAACAGCTGAAGGCGCGATGCAAACTTCAACCGATATTTTACAACGTATGCGTGAATTGTCATTACAATCGGCTAACGGCTCTAACTCAACCGAAGATAGAGATGCACTACAAAAAGAAGTGACAGCCCTGCAAACTGAATTAACCCGCATTGCAGAAACCACTCAATTTGGTGGTACTAATTTACTTGATGGTAGTTTTGGTACTAAAGCTTTTCAGGTAGGTACCAATTCAGGCGAAACAATTACTATTGGTCTAAAAGACATTAGTGCGGATACTATTGGAACTGTAGGAATGAAAACGCTGTCTACTGCAGCTCTTGACTTGGCGGCGCCTGCGGCTACAGGCTCTACTTTTATTGGTGGTTCAGCAATTATTACTGTGTCTGGTAATAGTGTTGATGTTGATATGACAAGTGTCACGGATAATAAAAGTTTAACCAGCGCATTTAATGCGGCTGCCAATGGTTTAGGTATTACAGCGACCCTTAATACAACTACTAGTGTTATCTCTTTTTCTGGTAATGTTGCCGGCTCAGCCGCTACAGATATAGTGACTGTTGCAGGGAAAAATGCTGCGGGTGGTGCTATTGCAGGTGTTTCAAGTGTCATCGGTGCTACTACTGATGTTCATGCGGATAGTATTGATATATCTACTGTGGCAGGAACGGCTGATGCGTTAAAAGTGATTGATGCTGCGTTACAGGAAATTAGTGATAGTCGTGCAAACCTAGGTGCGGTGCAAAATCGCTTTGGTCATACTATTAATAATTTGGCTAATATATCAGAGAATGTGTCGGCGTCACGTAGTCGAATTCAAGATACTGATTTTGCGTCAGAAACAGCCCAAATGACGAAAAATCAAATCCTACAACAAGCAGGTACGTCAATTTTAGCGCAAGCGAATCAATTACCACAAGCGGCATTAAGCTTAATCTAATAAGGATTGGTATTAGGTAATTGCATTGATTTACATGAGAAAAGGAAGGAGTGATAACACGCCTTCCTTTTCGCGTTTAACGTAGTGTTAAATTTTTTAATTTAAGATCCCCATTTCTTCGCCTCAATTTGAATTTTTTATCTGTCGTCTACAAATAACTCTCCCATCCTTTATTTTTTAGATAAAAAATTAAAGTAATATGAAATCCTGCCGTTAACTTAATTAGTAAGGGGCTAAATCAGTTTTAAAAGCTCCGAAGTGACAATTTAAAACACATTGTTTTTATATTTAGGAGTTTCATCATGGCTTTATCCGTAATCACCAATACCGCGTCACTAAACGCACAACGTAATTTATCTAAATCAGGCGCTGGTCTACAAGAGTCTATGCAACGTTTATCATCAGGTATGCGCATTAATAGCGCCAAAGATGATGCTGCGGGTATGCAAATCGCTAACCGCATGACGTCACAGATCACCGGTCTTGGCGTGGCTCAGCGTAATGCCAACGACGGTATTTCAATGGCGCAAACAGCTGAAGGCGCGATGCAAACTTCAACCGATATTTTACAACGTATGCGTGAATTGTCATTACAATCGGCTAACGGCTCTAACTCAACCGAAGATAGAGATGCACTACAAAAAGAAGTGACAGCCCTGCAAACTGAATTAACCCGCATTGCAGAAACCACTCAATTTGGTGGTACTAATTTACTTGATGGTAGTTTTGGTACTAAAGCTTTTCAGGTAGGTACCAATTCAGGCGAAACAATTACTATTGG
>JABSOW010000077.1 GCA_013215465.1 Colwellia sp.
ACACATATATTATGGCTCTGGTTTTACTAACCCACGAATCTGGAGGCTAGCACCTCGTGGGAGTCATTATGTCTAAATGCCTATGCTGATCAAATTAAACTTTTTATCAATTTGACACATCTAAACCAATAAAATAATTTTTAATTAAGGACGATAATGAAGTATCTCATCTCTATTTTTTTCACAATAATATTATGCATTTCGGTTAGTTCAAATTCAGCTCCGGCTAAAAAAGTATTGATTATTACATCAAATATGATTGATATGGGGGATCCTGAAAAGCATGATGCTAGAAATAATTTATGGGAGGTAGCGCCGCCTTATCATATATTTGTAAGTCACGGATTCGAAGTTGATTTTGCATCACCTGAAGGTGGAAAAGTTGAATTCATGATGGATCCTTTAGGTATCAGCAGTTATACCATTAAATATGAAGGTTTCATGGATAAAGCAAACAACTCATTCAACCCGAAACAGATTGAACCGAGTAATTATTGGGGAGTTTATATTGGTGGTGGTTACGGTCCATTATTTGATGTTGCTAATAATAAAGAATTACAATCAATTATTGCAAAAATATATGAATCTGGCGGTATTATTGGTGGGGGGGGACATGGCGCAGGTGCTTTTTCTAATGTTGTTTTATCTACGGGAGAGTTTCTCGTCAAGGGTAAAAAAGTTGCTGGTTTTCCAGACTCAACAGAAAACTCTAAATCATGGGCAAAACAAGGCACTTTGTTACCATTTCGTGTTGAAAGTCAGTTAAATAAAAATGGTGCCATCGCACAAAATAAACAAACCTTAAAAGATAAACACGAAGTTGTCATCGACCAGCGAATTGTTTCAACAATGTTTTTACCTTCGGCAGCTCTTGTTGCAAAAGAAATGATAATATTAAACAAGCAGTAGCGGCACTTAACAAGCTGTTCAAACGGACACATTTACAGTTGGTTTTTTTTCGTTCCTCAAAATTTTAGCCAACTATAATTTTCCGCTTATTGCGGCGTTAGTTGCTCATCCAAGTCCAGTGACATTATAACGTTGTGGTGTTATAGTGTTGTTATTGAATAAATGGAGTCATCACTATGAGTAACCTATCTAAACGTTCAACTGTTTATTTTGAACCAGACATACATCAAGCTTTAAAAATGCGCGCAGCTTCAGCACACTTATCAGTTTCAGAGCTAATAGATGAAGCTGTTCGCTTACTAATGCGTGAAGACCAAGAAGATTTAGCAGCTGTATCAGAAAGAATCAATGAACCTGAAATATCTTATGAAGATTTGCTAAATGATTTGAAGTCACATGGCAAAATATAAAATCACATTTAAAAAGTCAGTTGTTAAAGATTTACGAGTTATACCTAAAAGCGATATAAAAAAGATACTAGGTAAAATTGATATATTATCTGAGAATCCTCGAGGTGAAGGTTGTATAAAGTTATCAGGTAAAGAAATCTATAGAGTTCGACAGGGCTTATATCGAATAATATATGAAATAAAAGATGGTTTACTTGTTATAAATGTTGTTAAAGTCGCCCATAGGTCACATGTGTATAAGAGCAACTAACAAGAACTTCAAACGGAAAAATACAGTTGGCTGTTTTCACTCCGTTCAACATTTTAGCCAACTATATTTTTCCGCTTAAGTAGGCGTTGGTATGACTCCCCACGTCAAGTTAAATACACCGATCCCTGCTCATTAATTTAGAGCCATAGTGTCTTCTTT
>JABSOW010000078.1 GCA_013215465.1 Colwellia sp.
ATGTTCTAAGGCGTGATGATGATGATTTTTGGAACTGATGTCGACAAAGCCCACAATGAAGAAACCGCGGGAAGCAAGCGCCTATGGGGAATGTATCTCTGTGGGTGGTAGTTGCAGGGTGGTTTTTCTCTTAACTTGCCTAGATTGACCGTTGTAAGTCACAACCATGCGATTTTCCTTCATAAATACTCCCTCTTTTGTTGATGTGATAACGCCTTTTCAGTCATTAAGACGAAGCTATCCCTGACAATCACTCTGTCATTTTTTACCACACCATTTTCTCCACAGGGTTAATGATTTTCTCTGGTGGTGCGCGTGGGTAGTTGATACCGATAAGCAATTCAATGATAACCATGGGAACATGACACTTTGGGCAGATAAAGGTGTCAGCATAATCTTCCTTTTTCGCTTCACCTTCTATTTGTTCTGACGGCTTAGGCTGAGGAACATGCAGCAATAACCTTGCTTGTTTCAGGTTGCGTTTTCTCCCTGCATTTGCCACTAAACCATAATGACGAAGTCGGTGAAACCCCGATGGCAGCACATGCAGAAGAAACCGACGTATGAATTCATCATGGCTCAACTGCATTACTCGCTGTCGACATTGTTCTTTAACGCGGTAATTCTTCCAGCGAAAACTCACTGACCTTTTATCCATTGAAACCAACCGACTATTGGCAATAGCCACGCGATGGGTATACCGAGCCAGATAATTCAATACCGCCTCTGGCCCAGCAAAAGGGAGTTTCGCATACACTACCCATTCCATTTTTTGATGACGATTGAGCCACTGAGTAAATGGCTCGGCATCTTCAATTGAACGGCACTCACCAAAGAACATGAGTTGATGATGTTCATACGCTTCGCGCAACATCCAGAGGTATAATCGCCGAAACAAGCGTGACAATACCCTAACAGGCAAGAAGAAGCCTGATTTACAGGAAACCCATTGTTTACCATCCAAAGACAGTCCACCGGCAGGGACAATACCATGCACATGAGGATGATGCGTCATGGCACTTCCCCAAGTATGCAACACGAAGGTTACCCCCACTTGTGCGCCTAAATGCTTTTTATCTGCCGCGATGGTTAATAACGTTTGTGCTGCCGTTTTCATCAAAATAGCGTACATGACATCCTTGTTGTAATACGCTAGGTCAGCAAGCTCGGCAGGTAAACTAAACACCAAATGGTAATACTCAACCGGTAACAGCTCTGTTTTTCTGGCGTCTAACCAGCGTTTGGCTGAGCTGGCCTGACACTTCGGGCAATGCCTATTACGACAGGAGTTGTAGGCTATCTGGTCGTGATGACACGAAGGGCAATGTAGTAGGTGACCACCGAGCACACGAGTTCGACAGTGTTCAATGGCTGACATCACTTTGTGTTGCTGTAACCCTAAATGACCCGCATGTTCATTGCGGTAAGTTTGACCCGAAGCACGAAACACATCCGCCACTTCCAGTTTGGGGCGAGACATAAATAACTCACTTCGTCTCTTTATTTTTATTCGATTTTTTCACTTTCTTCTTCATGATGGTGTCCAGCGGACTGGTGACTTCTTTTAATAAATCCGTAGCAACTTGCGCATACAAGGCGGTGCTATTGAGTTTGCTGTGTCCTAGCAACACTTGTATCACGCGAATATCTACTTTGGCTTCCAATAAATGTGTGGCAAAACTGTGCCTCAGGGAATGCATAGAAAT
>JABSOW010000079.1 GCA_013215465.1 Colwellia sp.
CCAGCCTGTGTAAAAACTCATTCTTGTTTGTATAAATTTAAAAATACGTTCTATCACTGAGTTTGTTTATTTTTGATGAGAGTAGAATTTAAAATAAAAAGACAAGGCTAGAGCCTTATATTGTGGCCTTTATCGCATTTATTAAGCCTTGATTACCCATTATGTTTAACATTCGTTTGAAGTTATAAGCCAGAACATGGAGATTCATTTCGGTTCGGACATTTTTAAATCGGCGCGTTAATAAATGCGTCATTCCCATCCAACACTTAATCGTGCCGAACGGGTGTTCAACGGTCTGCTTTCTGATTAGCATCAAGTCTGGCCGTTTTTTCATTAACTTATCCATATTGTCTATTCTGTCTTGATGCTCCCATCGAGATATTTTTCGTGGAGTCGTACTTTTTGTGCATTGTGGCTGCAAGCTACACTTCCTACAATCTTTCACACTAGCTCTATAATGCATCAAGTATAAATCACGATCTTTTGTTTTGGTTTTTCCTGGCGTTAATTGCTTATTGTTAGGGCAAACATATACATCATTCTCTTTATCATAGGTAAATTTCGAACGATTAAATATGCCTTTCTTATCACTACCAGAAGTATCGCCTTTTGGTACAAGTGGTGTCATCCCCGCATCTTGAGTGTCTTTAATATCTTGCCCGCTGAAATAGCCTTTATCAGCGATAACCGTTAAGTCTTTTCTTTTTAGTGCGTGTTGAGCTAAAACAGCTGTAGGACAGAGTTGACCTCGGTCAGTCGTATTGGTCACTTCATGTGCAACGATTAGGTGATGTTTGGTATCAACGGCACTTTGTATGTTGTAGCTGACAACTCTTGTCATACCTTGAGTTTTCATCAGTCTTGAATCTGGATCCGTGGTGGATATTTGTTTTTCTGGATGTTCTTTAACTTCTTTTTCTAATGTTTTTAATTCAGCGAGTTTCTGTTTTAAATTGTTAAGGGTATCTTGTGTTGCCTTGACCGTTTGGGGGCTATGCTGCTCTTCATCAGCCCTGTCTAGTTTTTCTAAGTAGTTACTAATATGTTTTTCCACACGTTCAATATGAAATGCCATCTTCTTTGGTGTGTAATTGTTATCTTTGTTGTTACTGGCTTTAAATTTACTGCCATCAATGGCAATCTCACCTTCATCAAACATATTAAGTTGTCGGCATAGTTCAACGAATGTCCGGCAAACATGCTTAATACCCTTAGCGTTATTTTTTCTAAAATCAGCAATGGTTTTAAAATCTGGCGCAAGTCGCTCAAGTAACCACATTAATTCAATATTTCGATTCGCTTCAATTTCTAATCTTCTAGAGGATTGGACTCGATTAAGATATCCATAGAGATAGAGCTTTAACATGACCGCAGGATGATACTTAGGGCGGCCTGTAGATTTGGTTATCACTCCTGTGAAACCTAAATCAGCTAAATCTAATGCTTCAATAAACACATCAATGACTCTGACGGTATTTTCAGCATTAACAAAGTCATTGAGAGATTCAGGAAAGAGTGTAGATTGGGAACGGTTAACACCTTTAATAAAGCCTGACATTACACTTACCAATAAAGATTAACTTACTGATAAGTATAGCAAAGGTGCGTTTTATTTGTAGAGAACGTTAAGACCGATTGATCATAACTATCAGCTAGTTATACGAAAAGGTGATCAAAAGGTTTTCACACAGTCTGTGGCAA
>JABSOW010000008.1 GCA_013215465.1 Colwellia sp.
TCAATAACCGTTGATTGAATAATAACATCAGCACTATTTGCTTCAATCAATAAACGTTGCTCATCATTTTGCGTGACGCGGTAACTCAACTCTGGAGTAATGTTTCCTTCAATGAGTGTTAAGGTAAAGCTTGATTTTGTTCCTAGGTTTTTTCCGCCAGTTAACGTAATAATAAGTGTTTCAGCATCTTCATCAATGTCATCAACGAGTGTTTCAATATCAATTACGCCCTCAACACCTTGGGTAATAACAAGCTCGCCAGAAGTTAATAGGTGATCATTTTCATCAGCGCTACCACTGACCGTATAGGGAATAATAACAGGGTAATCTGGTGCAGTACCATTAAGGTAAACCCCAACACTATAATGCTGACCTTCTGCACCGACCGCATCTTTACCAATAGTAATTAATGGCTGTACTTTTACTTTCTGTGTCGCTGTTTGCTCAAGACCATCTTCATCAACCGCCTTCCAATAAGCAAGGTTATTGCCTGGCTTAAACATACTGATACTATCAACCAAAAATACCGGTACTATTGCTCCATTTTTATCAATAGCCGTTGCCACACCAAGGTCTATTTTGGTAAATAATGCTTTAGCATTAACTTCAATATCAGCGGGTAAGGTGATAATAGGCAACTGCGTATTAACATCGCCTTCAATTAGTAAACTGACGGATGCCTTAGCACTGCTATTCTCTGTTCCTGAGCCATCATCAATCAAGTAACTAAGCTGAATACCACCTTGAATTGCGCCATTAAGTTGGTAAACCAATTGATTATTTTCAACCTTAACCGAACCAATATTTACACTGGCACTGACAATTGATAGCGTATCACCATCAACGTCACTGTCGTTTACTAATACATCAATGGTGTAACTGCCCTCTTCATTAAAATTAAGAACAACATTATCATCTTCAGCAAGCGGTTTATCATTTACCGGGGTAATATTAATGCTGACTATTGCCGGCTCTGAGCTACCTTCCTTATCTTTTACCTGATAAGAAAATTCATCACTGCCGTTATAGTCTTTATCTGCTTTATAGCGCCATGTTGCATCACTGGTACTTGATAAAGACAAACTACCGTGTGTTGGCTGTTGGGTAACAACAAAGGTTAATTCATCATTATCCGCATCACTCGCTTCAAGTGTGATAGATACTTCACTATCTTCTTGCACGTTAACACTCTTACTTGTCGCAACAGGAAGTGTATTGGTACTGGTCACTTCTACATTAAACGCTGACAAACTCGCTGATGCATTGCCGCTGTCTCTTACCGAGATAACAATACCGCTAGTGTTACCAATATCATTATCAGTTGGTGTTCCTGTTAATGCGCCTGATGCCGTATTAAATAGTGCCCACGTTGGTTTATTGGTTATGCTGAACCTTTTACTATCACCTGCATCACTGTCCGTTACGGTAGGAGAAAAGCGATAAGCAGCACCTTCGGCAACTGTTGTTGCAGGACTTCCTGAAATAACAGGCGCATGATTGACTGGTTTGGGTGAAATGGTGAAGGTTGCTTGAATATACGTAATGACGTACTTAGCGTCAGCCTGCACACTGCCTTGATCAATAATATAAGAGCCCGCACTTTCACCCGCACTTCTACTGAGACTACCGGTAAACGTATCTCCGCTTTCTAACGCCCCTGACGTCAATTGATACGTTAACGCTGGATCAGCATCACCAACAATTTTTGATTGCGCATTGGCGCTAATGGAAATAGATATACCTGTAATGGTTAAGGCACCTGCGGTATAAGAAAAGCTATAATTATCATCAGATCCTGCTGCTACATCAATATCTACAGTGCCGGCATTGGTTGTTGGTGTGGCAATTGAAGAAGCGCTAGGTTCTGTTGTTAAAACTGCTGTAGTTTCTGAGTTTTTAAATCCGCTATATGAAATGGTAAAGGCAGGATTTGCATCTCCATAAGCTCTTGATTTATTATCGGCAGTAACCGTTAGTGTTGCTTTACCGATAGTTAATGTTCCTTTTACATAGAGGAAATCATAATTGTTATCCAATCCTCCTGCTACATCAATATCTACAGTGCCTACATTGGTTGTTGGTGTTGCAATTGAAGAAGCTGAAGGCTCAACTGTTAAAACGGCAGAAGTTTCTGAGTTTTTAAATCCGCTATATGAAATAGTCAATACAGGATTTGCATCTCCATAAGATTTAGCTTTGTCATCGGCAGTTGCAGTTAATGTTGCTTTACCGATAGTTAACGTTCCTTTGACATACAGGAAATCATAATTATCAACCAACCCACCAGCTACATCGATATCGACATTTCCAACATTGGTTGTTGTTGTTGCTATTGAAGACGTTGTAGGTACAGAAGTTAACACTGCTGATGTTTCTGAATTTAAAAAACCAAGATAAGAAATCGTAAAGGACGGATTCGCATCGCCATATGTTTTAGATTTATTACCTGCAGTGACTTCTAATGTTGCTTTTTCAATCGTTAACGTACCTTTTACATAAAGAAAATCATAATTATTATCGAGTCCACCAGCGACATCGATGTCAACATTTCCAACATTAGTTGTTTTAGTCGCTATTGAAGAAGCGGTTGGCACTACAGTTAATACCGCTGTTGTTTCTGAATTCCTAAAACCACTATAAGAGATCTTAAACGATGGATTTGAATATCCATATATTTTGTTTTCATCATCTGCGGTGACCGTTAACGTTTGTTTTCCAATCGTCAAGGTTCCATTTACAATATTAATCGTATAATTGGTTCCCGACCCTCCAGAAAGTGTGATTAGTACAGTTCCAACATTCGTTGTCACAGTGGCTGTTGTCGAAGCAGTCGGTTCGGTGATAGCTGCAGAAGTATCTCCATTTTTAAATCCACTATAAGAAATGGTCAATGCTGGATTTGCATCGCCATAAACTCTTACTTTGTTATCTGCAGTTGCTGTTAAGGTGGCTTTTCCAATCGTTAATGTTCCTTTTACATTTTGGAAAGCATAATTATCATCCACACCTCCTGATACATCAATATCTACCGTTCCAACATTAGTTGTTGTCGTTGCTATCGAAGAACCTGTTGACTCAACGGTTAAAACAGCTGTAGTTTCTGAATTTTTAAATCCACTATAAGAAATGGTCAATACTGGATTTGCATCGCCATAGGCTCTAGATTTGTTATCTGCAGTTGCGGTTAAAGTGGCTTTGTTAATCGTTAACGTAATATCTTTTGTTCCTGAACTATAAATTCCGTTAGCAGTAACGGTGGCTCTTATGGTTACCGTTCCGGCATTCGCTAGGTTCACCGTGATGTTGTCCGTTCCACTTAACGTTGTTCCTGTTGTATTTACACCTTCAATGGAATATGAAATGGCTCCACCTGAATTGGTAGTGGCTCCCAAATTAAAATTGGCATCTCCATAGGTTTTTGAAATATCAGCAAAGGTAATGGTTGGTGGGACTAATGTTGCAAAGGTATCTACTGTTCCATAGCTGGTACCTTGTGAATTGGTTGCATAGGATTTAAAACTATAAGCGGTATTTGGTAATAATCCTGATATGGGTGCAGAAAAAACACCTAATCCTGACGCATTGGCAACTTTAGTTACATTCGCTCCTCCAACTTCTGGGTCTGCATTTAGTGCTGAAACGGCATAAACAACTCCACGTTCTGTAATCGCTGCGCCTCCATCTGCGGTGGCATTTCCTCCTAAGGTTGCAGTAGTTCCGCCTATCAGACTTGCCGCCGTTGTGGTTACCGTTGGGGGTGACCCAGCCGCAAAAAGACTTCCACTGTAAGGTCCGACAATATCAGCAGGAAAAGTAAATCCTGCAGTTCCAACCCAAGTAGCACTATTAATTGCCGCTGAAGCCGCAGCCGCAGTGCCATTAAAGATACTTGTTCCATTATAATAACCTCGTATCGAAGTTACATGGGCATTCGTACCATCTACTAATGATGTTCCTGAGAAGTTTTGCCCTGTTCCTACAAAGGATAAAAAGGCTGTTGGACTGGCTCTGGTTCCTGCCACTGCATATAATCCATCTCCATTACTAAGAGAAAAACCAGCTACAGTTTCGACTATAGTTCCGACATCAACAGCTGGAGTCGCCCCAACATTTGATACGGTCACGAGTGTGCCTTTAGCAGTTCCAGCTGCTGAACTCCATGTTAAGACACCTTCTCCAGAAGAAAATGAAGCACCATCCCATTCATCGTCTATAAAAGTTATTGAGCCTCCAGCAGGACAATCATCCAATAGAAGGAATGCAAATCCCGTAGTACCAAATGCCGCCGGTGTATAATACGCGGTAAATGCAATATCACCAGCCTCATCTATTAAGCTATTATCATTATTAGCAGCAAACGAAAGTGTGCTAAAACAAGTAATTATGAATAGCAAAGCTACCTTTATAAAAAATGTTTTTGATTTGTTAATGAATTCGATAAGCATACTAATTTGACCTTCCCTTTCCATAGATATAAATAATTATTGTCACAAACAGCGAGCGAACTCTCTAATAATGCAGGCATACACCTTTAATGTATAACTTGACAAAAGTTCAAATCACCACAATTCACAGTGCTACTAATAAATCCATCTTTATTGATATGTATTCAGGCAGCTGCAAACCATTGATAAATAGTAAACTTTTTCACTATAATAGCCTTTGGCTACAGAGTATACATTATCGCCACTTTAATCAAATATTTTTTGGGGTTTGTCAACCACTGCCTACCAAGAAAACCAATTATCTTAATCGAGCTTGTAAACAAAACCATTGAATCAAATTGCAAGATAATTTATGAAACTCATAATATTGAAAGCATACGGATTAAAATCAGCACAAAGGTAGATCACCAGCTCTACTCACGAAAAATTAATTAACGAGTATTGGCAATAGGTAAGATCTTAAAATAACGAGAGTAAGCACCGCCATGGCTAAATAAAGTAATATGGCATTATAGCTGGATAGGATATAGTTTATATTTTCGCCAACGTGTTTAAGCATACAAAGAAGGAAAGGTGTTCGCTTTTGAAAAAAAAGTAAGCATTTTAATATCAGCCTTAGAACTTTTTTTCGTTGGGCTGATGATATAACACCTTGTGCTGTGTGTAAAAAACCTGTAACAAAAGTTACACGACCAGAATATTGCAAACATCATAAAAAACATCGATACAAATAGTGCTTTAACCATTCTTTTCATAGGAATTATTACCTTTTTATTTTTAAACATAAACCAATAAATATATAGATTTATCACGTACAATCAAAGAAAATTGTTAAAGTGTACCTTGACAAAAGTTCAAACCACGGTTTTGTAAAATACAGTAAAAATATATTTATTTTCATAAATGATTAGTACACTGAGGTAGTGATAACACCATTATAATTTAAACGTTCTTTTGCTATAACTGACTGTATTTTACACAAAAATAGTATATAAAATTAATAGTTAAAGCACAATTGTTAATAAAAAAATTAACTAGGACATCCATTACAAAATTTCGTCAATGAAATACATTTGCCACAGGTTCTTCATTCACTCAAAGTTAAGTAGATTAAAGATTAAAAATTATTAATCGCTAATGTCGCTTACTATCTGAAAGGAGGAAAATAGAGGAAGTGACTGTTTTCAAACAATGAAAGCCTCTCAAGAGACTTGATGCTAAAGTTAAACGTTACCTTAACTACCGTTATTATTAGGCGAGCAGTTTCTCACAACAACTTAGGTTTTGGCGTCGTTTAAAGCCTTGATGCTGATAGTATTCAGTCAGCACATCTTCATGGCCTACTGCGCCATGAAAAAGCTTCCTAAAACCTTTCGTTAAGGTTAACCAATTTTCAGGGCTGATGTTTAAGCGAGCGAGTATGGCCGGTTGGTTTTGTTCAATATAGCCTGCTTTATCTGCTCTGATACAACGCCCAGTTAACTCGATTAATGCCAAATAGTCGTTGAGTTCAAATGGTAAACCTTTCGGCATCTCTTTTCTGGGGTTGCCGACAAAAGGCAGTAGCTGTTTTACACTGGTGTAATCTGAACTTTCCGGGCTTTGCGCTATCTTGGCTCTTACTGGGTTTAAATCAACATAAGCCATGCAAGCTGCAAGGGCGGCTTCATCGAGTAAGGCTTAAGATTTAAAACGCCCTTCCCAAAATCGACCTGTACAGTTATCTTCTTGGTTAGCTTGCCGAGCAATGCTTTCGTTCAGTAAGCGCATAAACCAACTAATATCCATTAACCTGTCGCGATAGCGCGCTACCGTTTCTTCTAACCCTCGTTAATTCGATAAGCGGGGATCAGCTATCTGAAGAGGATCAATACCGTTGAGCATGTTGCTAATAAGGCCAAAAGAAAAAGCCCAAATCAGCGTAGGGAGCACGAGATAAATCATTAAAGGTCTCTACTCATTAATGATTTGACCCCAACCAATAAGCTGGGGTCGAGGTAAGATACTTATGACAAGGTTACCAGTGGTAAGTAGCACTGATAGTGTATTGCTCTCCTCGCCCAGGTGTACCAGGGATTTCTTCAAAAGATTCTCCCCAAATATTATCGGCTGCAAGCACAATATCCAAACCGTTAAACTGCGAAGGTGAAATGGTTAACGTAAGGTGAGTGAATAAAGCATCATCGTCACCATTTCGTAGCATATTCTCTTCTTGTTTACGCCATTCGTTATCAACACGCACCTCAACGATGTCAATAGGTCGCCAAATAATACCTAAGGTTACCCGGTGATCTGGGTAGTTTAAGGCATAAAAGCTAGCATCGATATCCGTAGCGCCATAATTTTCCGATTTATCAAGAAAAGTATAGCTGGTGATAATTTCTGCATTCTCGAAACGTTTTATCGCAAATAATTCGACACCGAGTGTCTTTATATCAACCGGATTTGCAGAGCGAGCTGAGGTGGAACTAAAGCTATAGGTCCAATCGGTTAAATCATCATCTTGTCGATAAAAAATAGCCGAATCAAGACGCCAGGTTTCTCGATCTAATGCTAAACCTAATTCAATATTTTTAGTGATTTCTCGCCCAAGATCATAGTTACTTCTAAACAAGCCACCGCTATCACTCCCCCCTATCGCGGTATAACCTGCCACTTGACTGGCTTCTGCATAAGAGAGATAAAGTGTTTGCGAGCTATCATCAGCATTGATGGTATTCCACGTTATATCACCGATCAGTGATACTTGGGAATCGTCTCGGTTAGTATCGTCAAAAGCCGCACCGAGGCGGAAAGTTAACTGTTGAGCATCATCTAAATCCAGTTGGTATTCAGGTAATATACTGACTTTGTAATATTTACGCGAGGTAAAGTTATTTTCAAGTGTGGTTGATTCAATGCTGTCTGTTATAAACTGTGCCGAGTAATTTAGGGAAAACGCTGTTGTTTGTGCATGACGACCAGAAAGTGCTATTGAGGTAACATCGGTTTTATGAAAGGCTTCGAATATTTCAGGCTTTTCACGCGAAAAAACATAATGGTCAGTGTTACGACGATAATAAGTAGATATTTCAAATGTACTGTCTTGCCCATAATACTGTTTATGATTAAGTATTAATAATCGCGTTTTGAGATCTTCCGTTTCATTGACATTAAAGGGCGTGTACATATTTGGCCAGCCAAAGAACTTTTCTTGAGAGCCAAAAAATAGATCGGTCTGTGATGATGGCCCGACTAACTGAATACGGCCAGAGGCACGCTGAAAATCATGGTCACCATTTTCTATCGTACCGTCACTTTCAGAGCGAGAGTATTCACCTTCAACACCTATAGTCCAATCGCTAGCGTCAGCCAGTGCCATACTAACAGCACTGTGTATTCGTTGTAGATTAACGTTGTTATTACCTGCGCCAATTGAGGCACTACCGGCGGTTTTTATTGCGGTCCAATCGCGGGACACCGTACCTACTGAGCTGTTAACCCCCAAAAGCGCATTATCTGCTCCCGTAAGTACCTTAGCCTTCTTTAACATTTCCTGAGCAATAGGAATTTCGGCAAAATAATGTCCAGTTTGCGGATCAAATAACGTCGCGCTACCGATCCTAAAGCCGGTATTTTCGAAAATACCACCTCGAATGGTCACATCAGCTTGCGCTTCTGCCATATTGCGCGACTGTAGGTCAACGCGAGGATCATATTCTAAATTTGAAACGGGCGAACCAAAGGTTCCCACAGGTTTAGTATTAGCCGTCGTTGAACCCTCAATGGTTATTTTTTCAATAGCATTTATTACTTCATTCGTTACTTCTTTACTTACCTTATTAGTTACCTCATCAGTATTGTCGGATGCCGATGAAAAAGTCGACAGGCTAAATAACAAGGTGGGTAAAACAATTTGTACAACTCGAATCATGTTAATATTCTCAATTTACAGTGTGTTATCTATGGGTAAGATAAGGTGGGGGGTTCAGTTGAAAGGTGATAATCGTTACGTAAATCAATCGTGTATCTTAGCAGATAATATACTACAAATGATAACCACTCGCAATTAGATCGCTATTAACATGCTGATAAATTATCTGTTTCATTCAGTTTTTAATCTAAATTAACTAGTAATCAACAAGGACATCCATAAAATCAACTAGGACATCCATTACAAAATTTCTTTAATGAAATACATTTGCCACAGGTTCTTCATTCACTCAAAGCTAAGTAGATTAAAAATAATTAATCGCTAATGTCGCTTACTATCTGAAAGGAGGAAAAATAGAGGTGTGACTGTTTTCAAACAATGAAAGCCTCTCAAGAGACTTGATGCTAAAGTTAAACGCTACCTTAACTACCGTTATTATTAGGCGAGCAGTTTCTCACAACAACTTAGGTTTTGGCGTCGTTTAAAGCCCTGATGCTGATAGTATTCAGTCAGCACATTTTCATGGCCTACTGCGCCATGAAAAAGCTTCCTAAAACCTTTCGTTAAGGTTAACCAATTTTCAGGGCTGATGTTTAAGCGAGCGAGTATGGCCGGTTGGTTTTGTTCAATATAGCCTGCTTTATCTGCTCTGATACAACGCCCAGTTAACTCGATTAATGCCAAATAGTCGTTGAGTTCAAATGGTAAACCTTTCGGCATCTCTTTTCTGGGGTTGCCGACAAAAGGCAGTAGCTGTTTTACACTGGTGTAATCTGAGCTTTCTGGGCTTTGCGCTATCTTGGCTCTTACTGGGTTTAAATCAACATAAGCCATGCAAGCTGCAAGAGCCGCTTCATCGAGTAAGGCTTGAGATTTAAAACGTCCTTCCCAAAATCGACCTGTACAGTTAGCTTGCCGCGCAATGCTTTCGTTCAGTATGCGCATAAACCAACTAATATCCATCAACCTGTCGCGATAGCGCGCTACTGTTTCTTCTAACGTTTGTTGTAAGTACTCAGCGATGACCTCACCTCGACAATATTGTTGCGTTAATAAGGTGCCTTTAAAAAATTGATGCCAACGCTGCAAGACTTCCTCGGCAGACCAAGTTTTTGCCTTTTTTCATCGACAAATAACACCATATGGGTATGGTTACTCATAATGGCATAGGCGCAAACATCAATGGCAAAGACTTGACTTAAAGCAAGCATTTTATCTTCGACCCAGCCGCGTCTGTACTCAAAGTTTTTACCGGTAACCTTGTCTTCGCCACACAGATAAGCGCGACGTACACAGCGGGAAATACAGTGGTAATACTGTGTGTCTGCTAAGCTGATTAGCTGCTTTCTGGCGGTGGTCATAAAAACCCCCTCTACTTGGATGATTAGTTAACCATAGTAAATGTCTTAAAATTTTTCCATTAACACTGGATGTCCTAGCTAATCCTAATCCGTCTAACCCAGATCAGAATAGCGTTTAGGTGCTGAAAACTAAAATTAGCGCTTGTGATCCACCTCAGGGCATGTTGTTAGCTTGCAAATCCAGAATACTAAATAACTACACTATGAATATTAAGTAACGTATTATAGAAACAAGACATACATTAAGATAACAATGACCTAATTACAATGGTAAATGAAAGCTACGAAAAATCTAAACAACCACTAGCATTTTCGAAAAAACAAGTCGAAAAATCTGGTCGTATGATTAGAAAAAATGAAGGTGACTTTGAACATGCTATTAAAGTGGTTCAAAACTTTCGTGCAGCTCATTTATACCCTTTACAAATAATCAAAAATCTAGTTTGGAAGCACGTAAGAAAATTAGATCTTTTAGAAACTGCAACGGTTGTTAGGAGATTAAAACGTTTACCAACAATAATCGATAAGTTACGAAGAAAGTCTTTAGACGGTAAAACTAACAATGCTATCAGCTTAAAAAGAATGCATGACATTGGTGGTTGTAGAGTAATTCTAGAATCACTAGATGATTTAGAGCGACTTAACAAAAGCTTAGACTCTAGTAAAACTGTTCACAGTGTAAGGATGTACAACTACATTACATCACCGAAAAAAAGTGGTTATAGAGGCATACATAGAGTTTATAAGAGTTACGGTAAGTCCGATAGACACCCTTGGAAAGGATTTCAAATTGAAGTTCAATTAAGAACTCGATTACAGCATTTGTGGGCTACTACAGTAGAGATTGTTGATATTATCGAAAAAGAGTCTTTAAAAACAAACCCCGCGGCTGCAAATACAAATTGGAAGAGGCTTTTTGAAATAATGGGAGAGTTTTTAGCTGTTAGGGATGGCTCTTGGAAAATGTCAAAAGAAACGACAATTAGCTATAAAAAAGAATTGGTTTTACTGAATACCGAGCTTTCTATATTTAATAAATTGGATGCATTTAATAGTGCATTCAAAAAGGAAGAAATAAAACAAAAATCAAAAGATTCGGGATATACTTTACTTGTTTATAATACTAAAGAACAATCAGGTAAGGCTTTTTTATATAGTGAAAGTAAAAAAGAATTAGCTCTTGAACGTTATGCCGAACAAGAAAAAAACACTGATAATAACGTATTGCTTGTTGCTGGAAGTGATTTAAAGTCTATAGAAAAAGCATACCCAAACTATCTAAGTGATACTTCAGAGTTTTTAGCTGAATATAGTCGAATAATATTGTCATAGTCTGAGTGTTCCCCAAACGCCTCATGCAAGCTAACGACCACATTAATGGGCTTTTGTCCCATTGAATTGCTTGATATTTGGCAAGCTGATCCTTTGTATGGTTATCCATACAACTTGATAAGTATTCGGGGAGATCCCTCTGGCTCTGCTCCCCTTTTATTAATTGGCTAAAATGCGGGGAACAAAAAAGCCAAATCCATCCTAAATAACCCGGTTACGCAATACGTTTTTCTGAAGTTTACCGGTAGCAGTTGTTGGCAGTTTCCCAAATATTATTTTTTTAGGCCGTTTAAAGCGGGCCATGTTATTTCCACAGAACTGAATAAGTTCACTTTCGCTGACTTCTTGCCCTACCTTCAGCTCTACAAACGCACAGGGTACTTCGCCCCATTGTTCGTCGGCAAGTGCTATTACCGCTGCAACATTCACTGCAGGGTGTTTGTAAAGCACATTTTCGACTTCGATTGAAGAAATATTTTCGCCACCAGAAATGATAATATCCTTGAGACGATCTTTTACCTGAATATAGCCATCAGGATGAATAACCCCTAGATCACCGCTCATAAACCAGCCATTTTTAAAAGCCTTGTCGGTCGCCTCTGGATCTTTCAAGTACCCCTTCATTACCGTATTACCGCGTATCGCAATTTCCCCCATGGTGGTAGAATCCCAGGGAACTGACTCACCACTTTCTGAATCGATTATATCGACCCTTTCGGTCATCGCAAAGCGTACACCCTGACGAGATTTTAATTCAGCCTGTTTTTGGATGCTTTGTTCTTGCCAGTCTTCTTGCGCTGCCGCCTGTAATATATGGCCGCTGGTTTCGGTGAGCCCATAGACATGCATAACGTCGAAGCCAAACTGGTTCATACTCTCAAGAACACTAGCGGGAGGTGGTGAGCCAGCAGTAATCACATGAATAGTGCGATCAAATTTTAGCTGTTCCGATGCAGGTGCATTGGCAAGCATACTCAGTACGATTGGAGCACAACCAAAATGCGTAACCTGATGTTTTTCGATCAGCTCGAAAATAGCGCTAGGCGTAAGCGCACGAATACAAATGATTGTTGCTGCCGCCGCGGTCATAGTCCAGACATGCCCCCAGCCATTGCAATGAAACATTGGCACTGTATAAAGATAGCGCGGATGCGAGGGTAGAGCCCAAGACATAGCTGTCCCCATGCCCATCAAGTAGGCTCCCCTATGATGATAAACTACGCCTTTAGGTAAACCTGTGGTTCCCGAGGTGTAATTAAGTGCGAGTGACTGCCATTCATCTTCCGGTGCTAGCCATACAAAACCATCATCACCCTGATCAACTAGTTCTTGGTAAAAAGTGAATTCGATGTCGCTTGGCAATGCCGGTTTTTCAGTGGCGGCAGGATCATCAATGATGATAATTTCAGGTTGCAGTTTACAGCTGTTCAGCGCTTCCTTAAGTATCGGCCAAAGCTGACGGTCAACGATAATGGCCTTCGATTCGGCGTGGTCAATAATGTAGGCCAAGCTCTCGGCGTCAATACGTGTATTGATGGTGTTCAGAATAGCGCCGGCCATAGGTATCGAAAAGTGGCACTCAAACATTTCGGGAGTATTAAAAGCAAATACCGAGACTGTATCGTTTTTACCAATGCCGCGCGCGGCCAAACTAGCAGCAAAGCGGGTACAGCGATTGCGTGTTTGTGACCAAGTGTAGCGTAGATCGTTGTAAATCAGGGACTCACGTTGTGGGTAAATATCCGCGGTTCGATGTAGAAAGGACAGCGGCGTCAACGGCACAAAGTTGGCTGAATTTTGGGCTAGTTGATGGTTTTTATTGGTCATTATTATACTCCAGATTAGGTTGGTCTTATTGCCTTTCAACTCGACTTGGTGTAACTATGGAAACGGTGGCGCTTTAGAGCTGCCCACCGCCCATTGAAATCTATAAATTAAATTCTCTATACATTCGCACTATTAGAAATGGCTATGGTAAATTAAATGGAGAAACCTCCTAGTTTGGTTTCTAGATATTCTTTAAGGCCATCACGTGCGCCTTCACGTCCCAGCCCGCTCTCTTTCATGCCGCCAAAAGGCGCCGCGGCGCTGGTAGGATTAATGTCGTTAATGCCGATAATACCAAATTGTAATGCTTCAAAAGTACGCATTGCCCTTGACAGGTTTTGCGTATAAACATACGCCGCTAAACCATAGTTGGTGTCATTTGCCATGGCTATCACTTCGTCCTCAGAATCAAAAGCAATCACCGCAGCCACAGGTCCAAAAGTTTCCTCACGATAAATCAACATATCCGGGCTGACATTACTTAGTAGGGTTGGCGCGTAAAAATGGCCATTTTTCATATTTCCTTCGACCAGTCGCTTTCCGCCATGAAGCAGTGTTGCGCCTTTTGCCAAGGCATCGACCACTTGCTTGTCCACTTTATCCACCGCGGCTTGATTCACCAGAGGGCCTATTGTCACTCCAGACTCCAGGCCATTTCCCGCCTGCAACTTAACTACACGCTCTTTAAGCGTCTTCAGGAATGTCTCTACTATTGAGCGCTGTACAAAAATGCGATTCGGACTGATGCAGGCTTGCCCGGCATTAAGAAACTTAATCAGCGCTACCCCTTTGGCTGCGTGTACCGGATCAGCATCATCGAAGACAATAAAGGGTGCATGGCCGCCCAACTCCATAGAGACGCGCTTAAGTTGCGGTGCCGCATCACGGGCCAGTATTTTGCCTACCGGTGTAGAGCCGGTAAAGGTCAATTTCTTAACCAATACATTGGTACAGAACTCTTCCCCAATAGGTTTGGGCTCAGCACTGGTGACAAGGTTAACCACACCGGCAGGTATACCGGCATCATGTAAAATTTCAAACACCGCCATAGCACACAACGGCGTAGCTTCTGCCGGTTTCAATACTATGGTACAACCGGCGGCAATAGCGGGCGCCACCTTACGAGTAATCATTGAAACGGGATAATTCCAAGGTGTGATCGCCGCTACAACGCCCACTGGTTGATGGTGAACAATAAAACGCTGATCTGACCTAGCCGATGGAATGGTTTCACCATAAACTCGCTTGGCTTCTTCGGCATACCAACGTAAAAAATCAGCGCCGTACTGCACTTCATTTAGTGAAGCTTTCAGCGGCTTACCCTGCTCGCGAGTCATCAATTCTGCTAGCTGTTGCTTACGTTCTATCATTAATTCATAGGCGCGATACAGACATTCTGAGCGTTTGTAGGCGGTAGTGCCAGCCCAGCCAGAAAAAGCGGCCTGAGCTGCCTCAATTGCCATTACCGCATGATGGCGAGTACCATCAGCCACTTGGCCAATTTCTTCCCCACATGCCGGATTATAGACCGCAAAGGTTTTTTCAGTTATCAGCCATTCACCGTTTATATACATGATTAGTCCTCTAATAAAAAATTACCAGTTTTGCCGCGACGGAGTCATAAATTAGAATAAATCCTCATCCATTGCCATAATCGACTGACTGCCACTTTTGACCATCGCCGCATGGCTTAGGTAGCGCGGTAGTATCTGATCCAGATAAAAACGTGCCGTTGCCAACTTAGCACTATAAAAAGAACTATCGCTGTCTGCCAAGCTCAGTTTAGCTTCAGCCACCTGTGCCGCCATTAACATTTGCCATGCGCCGCACACAGAGCCCATCAGCATCAAATAATTAAAACTGACCGCTCCCGACCAATTAATGTCCGCTTTTGCTTCTTTCAATAACAGAGCTTTAGCATCGGCTAACGCTTCAACAGCAAGGGCAAAAGCCTTTGATTCATCTTTCAATGTATTAGTGCCCTGCTCTACGTCTGCAGCTAGCTCGCGCATCTCCTGCAACAAACTATCCATAGCAGCACCCTGGTCGAACAACGTTTTACGAGCAACCAGATCTAAAGCCTGAATGCCATTGGTACCCTCGTAAATTGGCAGAATTCGTGCATCACGGTAATATTGACCCGCGCCAGTTTCTTCAATAAAGCCCATTCCGCCGTGAACTTGCACACCGATAGAAGTAACTTCTAGACCAACTTCTGTACTCCAGCCCTTCACAACAGGCGTTAATAAGGCGGCCCGCGCTTTGTGATGCTTTCTCACGTCTGCATCTGGATGTTTTTCTTGATAATCGGTACTCGCACAGGCCACATAGGTCAAGGCACGGCTCGCTTCAGTCAGCGCACGCATCGTCATTAACATCCTACGCACATCCGGATGCTTAATGATCATACCAAGCTCAGATCCACCTGGGGCAATACCCTGAGGACGCTCCTTAGCGTAATCTCTGGCTAATTGATAAGAACGCTCGGCAATGGCGACACCTTGTAAGCCGACAGTCAGGCGCGCATTGTTCATCATGCTAAACATGCAGACCAAGCCTTTGTTCTCTTCACCCACTAGGTAACCAATGGCACCACCGTTATCGCCATAACTCATAACACAGGTGGGACTGGCGTGAATACCAATCTTATGTTCCAAAGAAGTGACTTGACAGTCATTACGCTCACCTAAAGAGCCATCGTCATTGACCAAAAATTTAGGCACAATAAACAGTGATATTCCTTTGACTCCTGGTGGAGCATCTTGCAGGCGCGCTAGCACCAAATGGACGATATTATCCACCATATCGTGCTCACCCCAGGTGATAAAAATTTTCTGGCCGGTAATGCGGTAATGATCACCATCGCGTTCGGCACGGGTACGTAAAGTCGCCATATCTGAACCCGCTTGCGGCTCAGTAAGATTCATCGTTCCGCTCCAGCGGCCAGCAATCATTTGGGGCAGATAACGGGATTTTAGTTCGTCACTGGCATTAGCCTGTATCGCTTCCACAGCGCCTTGAGTCAACAACGGACACAAGCCCCAGGCCATGTTGGCCGAGTGCCACATTTCCTGCACCGGAATAGCTAGGGTAAAGGGTAAGCCCTGACCACCATAGTCTGGCTCAAACTGCAATGATCCCCAACCGCCATCAGCAAATTGTTGATAAGCGTCTTTAAACCCTTCAGGGGTCTGCACCTCATTGTTATTGTGTATCTTAACGCCGCGCAGATCGCCAGAGGCATTAAGTGGCGAAACCACCTCACCCGCTAGCTTACTGGCTTGGTCAAGAATACATGAAACCAGTTCTGGCAAAGCTTCTTCGTAACCGGGAATGGTGGCTAGCTCATTTATGTTCACTAGCTCATTGAGCACAAAATTCATATCTTTCAGGGGAGCTTGGTAATCTGCCATGCTATATTCCTTTTATATTATTTATTTCAATTTTTTTAACAATGCTTTGACCGCGTTAGAGGTAGTCGCCTCGCCACGTTCAACATACGCAGTGCTATTGGATTCAATCCGATCAAGCCGGTAGAGATAATTTACCATCAGCCCATATGACTGGCTTAGACCTTTTTCCGAGCGATCACCCATCCAATTCAATTGCTCGATGTGTGCACCATTGGTCAGGTGAAAATGCGCTACGGGATCAAAAGCTCGACCATTGCTGCGTTTTTCTTCGCTGAGATAGTGCCCAGCTAAGCGTGTTAGCAGCGGTTGCAAAACCTCACATATTTGGCTGTCTTTCGGCCAATTTGGCAGCTCAAGTAGACTGCCTAGACTGGAGTCGACCCCCAACCGCTGACACTGTAGGGCAAGCGATTTTTGTTCAGATTTGGTTAAAAGATCCGGTTTATCATTGGCTAACTGCTGCGTTAACCAACGGCGGAAACTAACAATCGGTGACAGTGTGGCAAAATTATTGATATGAGGAAATTCCTCAGACAACTTAGCCACCACTCTCTTAATCAGGAAATTACCAAAACTAATGCCCGCTAACCCTTTCTGGGCATTAGATATCGAGTAGAAAATAGCCGTATCCATCTGTGCTAAATCATCTACTGGCGCGGTCTCATCCAGAAGATCTTGTACATTTCGTGCCAGCCCAGTTGTCAGTGCCACTTCAACAAAAATTAACGGCTCACCGAGCATGTGTGGATGTAAAAATGCGTAACAGCGACGATCAGAATCCAACCGATTTTTGAGATCATCCCAACTGCGAATTTCATGAACCGACTCATAGGCGATTAATTTTTCCAACAGTGACGCGGGCGAATCCCAAGTAATGCAATCTAGCGTCAGAAAACCGATATCGAACCATGAGATCAATAGCCGTTTTAGATCACCCTCTAAGGCGGCAAAAGCCGGATCATCAGCTTTCAATGCCATCAATTCAGCGCGCATATCCACTAGAAATTTAACACCTTCAGGCAACTCATTGAACTGAGTCAATAACTGTAAACGTGGCGCTTCTAAGGCCTGACGAAATTGCTGAATATTAGCGTACCGATCAGCGACATCTTCCGATTTATGCCAACATTCTATGGCATGTTCGACTTGCGCTGTATCTACATCAAAATCAGTGGCAAGCACTTTAAGAAAACGCTGGCGACCTTTACTGTTTAATTCAAGATAGGAGCGCCCCAAGATAGCAGTCTCAGCCCGCGCTGATACTTCACCACCTCGCATTTCCAAACAAAGTTGTATTTGTGCTCGAAGACGCGGTAAATCCTCATCGGATAAATCTGCTTGAAAGTGCACAGAATTTTGCACATAACCATTACCAGTAACCTTGCTCCAGACATGGCGTAATTGCCCCCATGTTCGGTCAAGAAAACGCGGTTTATCTTGTATTTTCAACTAACACCTCCAATATTCTTAACGTTATTTCAATAAGGGCTTTAACCCTATTCCTAACGATATACCTGTTCCACAGCAACGTTCGGCATGGCGGCTATCGCCGTCCATACCAATTCATTCGGTTTGATTGGTTCGTGTAATCAAACTCATTTAATTTCTAATAGGAGAGCCATCGTCAAGCATAGTTTCAATTCTTTTCCGGGTGGAAGCCGTTGACGCGAGAGTCAGAAATGAGCTGCGTTCGGCATCAAAGAAATCCTGCTCGCTCCAAACCGTTCCGGGTTCAACATCTCCGCCAGTAACGATACGCGCCATTTCGGTACCAACAATAACGTCGTGTGCCATAAACAGTCCTTTTTCATGGGACTCCTGCAACCACTTGACCATTTTGTCAAACAAAGGTTTACCAGGCAGTGTTAACGGTGGGCGATTAAAGGCCAGCTGATTAACCGGATTGTTGATGGCGTCAATAGCTTCTGCAAGGAGGCTATCGCGATTCATCATAAAATGATCATTGTCTCTTAGCATAGCTTGATCTTTGGCGAGCACGGGTGAACTAGCAGTTTTGCCCATGCCTAGGTTCATAAATGCTTTCCAACACGCTTCGCTGATATCTTCCCCACATTCGAGTTTTTCAACCCAACGATATAGTGTTTCTTTACAGCCGCCGCCGCCAGGTACAACACCCACCACGGATTCAACTAGACCCATAACCGAGTTAGCATGACAAATAACTTCTTTGGCATGTAATACCACTTCAAAGCCACCGCCGAGTGACATACCAACCGGAGCGACAACAACAGGATATTTGGCTATGGCCATACTATGCATGGTTTTCTGGAAGTGGTTCAAGAAACGATCTAGTCCATCCATATCATTGGCTTGGATGAAGCCGCGTACACCTTGTAAATTAACACCACAAGAGAAGTGTTGCGCATCGTTATGAACAATAAGACCGCGCATGCCGTCTTTTTCAACTTGGCTAATGGCATCGTCTAGAATTGCCATCGCGTCGCCATCGAGCGCATTCGCTTTACAGTGAAATTCAACCAGTGCGATTCCGTCGAGATCATACCAACTTGCCGAGGCACAACTATTACGCGGCGTCATGGTTTGGCGCATTTCGGTAAAGCGGATGATGTTCTCAGCCCGTGGGATCGTTTGCCAGCTATCACCCAATTGGCGTGTTTGTAGCTCGCCATTTTCTACGCGGTAGAAACTTGAACCAGCGGCCTCTTCCAGAAAGCGGGGTACTGGCATGCCATCAGCTTTAAGGCGTTCGATAAAGGTGCTCACACCAATCTCATCTAAAAGTTCAAACGGACCCTTAACCCAGTTGTAGCCAAGTTTCATGGCATCGTCAATACCTAGACCGTCGTTACCTACTTCTGGAATTAACGAAGCAGCGTAACTTAAAGTGCGGGACAAAACTCGCCAAGCGAACTGGCCATAAACACTGTCGTCTGCCAGCAAGGCCTTAATGCCTTCCTGTTCGGCTTTTTGGGCCAATGGCAAATTCAAGCGAGGAGCAGACGAGTAACTCTCGTTTTCGAGGTTTAGTACTTCACGGCCATTTTCTCCTTGGCGATAAAAGCCTTTGCCCTGTTTGTTGCCCGTTTGGCCATTTTCAATCATGCGCATCATTAACGGAATTTTTTCGGCTTCCTGATGGAATGCGTCATTTTCTGGAAGAATATTGACTAGGCTTTGCACAACATCGGACATTAGGTCTATACCGATCAGATCGTATAAACCAAAGACACCGGTTTTTGGAATGCCCATCGGACGACCAAATAAAGCATCGGCTTCGCTCGGATTAAGTCCTAGATCAAACGCCGCATGCAGGGCGCATTGAATCGCAAAGACACCAACTCGGTTACCAAGAAATCCGGGGGTATCAAGACAAGGGACTACCCCTTTGCCCAATTGTTGTTCGCAGAAACTTGCTAGCGTTTTTATCACGGCCGGATCAGTATCTGCACCGCGCACTAGTTCAAGTAGGTGCATAAATCGCACGGGATTAAAAAAGTGAGTGATGGCAAAACGCTGTCGAAAGGATTTAGGCATGTCTTCAACCAGCAAGCTGATAGGGATGGTTGAGGTGTTAGAGCTTATGATCGCCTGATCATGGCAAACGGCATCGATACGACGATAAAGGTCTTTCTTGATATCAAGTCGCTCAACGACAGCTTCAGCAATCCAGTCACAATCTGCCAATTGATCAAAATCATCACGGGTATTGCCGATATGAATAAGACTTTCTACTTCCTTGCTCATCAATCCAGGTTGACCTGAGCTTTTAAGGCGTTCCAGTCCACGTTGTGCTAGCGCATTGGTATTATCACCCTCGGTAGGTAAATCGAGTAACCAAACTTCTACGCCGGCATTGGCAACCTGACCAGCAATGCCTGCGCCCATGGTACCCGCACCAATAACAGCAACTTTTTTAATCATCATGTTCAAATATTCCCGTAAATGTGTTGTATTTAATAAATTATTGTAAAAATTCTTTACTAAACGTTTTAAATTGAGGAGCGCCAGAGCCACGTAACCACTCAAATGCCACCATTTCTCTGCTGACAATATGGATACCCGCTTTACTCATACGTGCAATAGCCAGTTCAATATCAAGTGGATCGCGTGAGCTAATCGCGTCGGCAACAACAAACACTTCTTTACCTAGTTCATTGAGGCGTAAAGCGGTTTGTAAAATACAAACATGAGATTCCATGCCAACAATCACTACTTGATTGCGTTTTTTCTGTTCAATCATGGCCAAACACTCGGGTGAATCAGCACAGGAAAAAATGATCTTATCTTGGATACAATCTTCTGGGATCAAGTCTCGCAAAGCAGACACAGTTGGACCAATACCGCGTGGATATTGTTCTGAAGCCATAACAGGGATATCGAATAATTGTGCAGCCTTAATAAGCCATTGGCAGTTTTCTATAAATTTTTCAGACTGATGTATTCCTGAAATGAGCTTTTCTTGGATATCAACGACGAGTAGGCAAGAGTTTTCAGAATTAATTAACATAATATGATATTTCCCTGTAAATAATGATTTTGGTTGCACGAGTATAGCCGCGGCTATAAACGTAACGTTATGAAAAAAAACGTTTTAGATAGTGACATTGTTGTTGAAAGGTGATTTACAAACATTACTCTGTTCTGTTAATCTTAAAAATTGAATTATTTAGAATTAAAACTTCTTATTAAGAGAACTATATGGAAATTTTGACACTGAAGACTTTTAAAGCGGTTGTTGATGAAGAAGGCATTAAAGGTGCTGCTGATAAACTGCACACGGTTCAGTCCAATATCACCAATCGGATCAAAAAACTCGAAAGAGAGCTAGACACAAAACTGTTTAATTTAGTTGGTCGTAAGTTGCAGTTAACACCAAGCGGCCAACACCTTTGCGAGTATGCTAGTCAGATCATACAATTAGAACATCAGGCTATATCCGCTATTTTACACGATAAGGGAAGTTATGAGCTAAGAGTCGGTATGCCTGAAACATTTGCAGCGGTTCATATGCCCCTTGCATTCAAAAAGCTCAAGAAAAATCATCCTGAGATCCGCACCAAAATTTATACCGATACCAGTGATCGGCTGGTTTCCGCTGTTCTTAATAATAAGGTAGATTGCGCAGCTTTAGGTAATGCACCAAAACATAAACACCTAATAGTCTTCCCTATTTTTCAAGAGGAGCTTGTTATGGTAACACCGATAGAGGGTGTTCATGACCCGGTACTGTTTGTGCGAGATGAAGGGTGTGGCTACAGGAAGCGTGCTATTTTTTGGCAACAAGAAGCCGGCCGAGAAGGTGAAGAGCTAATGGTAATGAGTAGTGCCGATGGTATTTTAGGTTGTATTTCTGCCGGTTTAGGCTACACCATTATCGGTAAAAATATGGTAGTAGGCAGCCGATATGAAGAGTCACTGGCAATGCAGCCGGTTAACTATGGTCCAAAGCATATTAAACTATCGATAATTTATCGAAAAACTAGTCTATTAGAGTCAGGAATACTAACCCTTGCAAAACTTTTAACGAAATAATTGAGCCGCTTTCTATACCCAAGCTATTTGAAGATGCGTGTTTCACGTCCGGAACTATGAACCTGTGCCTCTAAACCTTTTAATTCTCGCTGAATGATCAATTCATTACTTCAATTGGTATATACCCATGTTACCTCAAGATGCCGGATTCAGCTGGAATTAGAAACGTCTTTAGGTAAGGCATTGATTGAAGAGAATGGTTGTTCTCCTTATCGAAATCAATAACGTAGCATAAAGCGTTTCTAAACCAGCCCGTTGGGGATGACTGAAACTCGTATCTTGAAGTATCATGGGTATAAGTGTAAGAAAAAATGAAATGCGACTCTAATTATACTTTCAAAATTGCGTCAGATAGAAGTACAAATATTTTAGATCGCTTCAGGAAAGGCATATCCCGTTTTAAAATAAGCATTCGCGCCAAAACCTGCTTCCGTCAAATTAAAGGTTACATTTGATAAAGACTCAACTACTTTAAGCACTTTAATTAGTTCATTGATTATTTCTGGACCAATACCATCATCGGCAAGTAGTGCAATATTATAACTTTTTACCAAAAGTCACATTTATTTGTGATCACTAAATTTACTTATTTATTTTTTTCATTCGATAACGACATTGAGGACCTGTTATTTTTAGTAAACGTGCCGTTTTCTCAATGTTCCCACCTGATTGTTCAAGTGCTAATTTAAGTAAATCATCTTCTAAATCATTCAAAGACAATCCAGATGAAATTGCTTGTAAACACATATTTCTATACGAGGGTTGATCAAAGCATTTTTGTTTTTCTTCTTCGTTATTCTCAATCAACCCTTGGGTATTTATATTTTGAGATTGAGAAGATAAATTTGGCATACCTACACATATCAAGGTTGATTCAATTTTGGCGTTTTTATCGGTTAATATAACCCCTCGCTCAATAATATTTTCTAATTCTCTAATATTTCCAGGCCAAGAATATAAATTAAAGCGATGCAAGGTATTATCGGTAATAGAAGTAACAGATTTACCGTATTTCTCATTAAATTTTTGAATAAACTTTTTAACTAATCCAGGTATATCCGCGAGTCGCTCACGTAACGGTGGAATAATGATAGGGAAGACATTTAATCGATAATATAAATCCGCACGAAAGTCACCTGATTTAACCGCTTCTAATAAGTTAGCATTAGTTGCTGCGATAATTCGAACATTCACAGAGATAACTTCTGTACCACCAACCCGCTCTAATTCCCCAGTTTGAATAACCCTAAGTAATTTAGCTTGCGATTCAACATTTAACTCCCCCAGCTCATCAAGAAAAAGAGTACCACCATTTGCTCGCTCAAAACGACCTTTTCTTGCTTTATCAGCCCCTGTAAATGCACCTTTATCAACACCAAAAAGTTCAGATTCGACAAGATCTTTTGGTATTGATGCACAGTTAACAGCAATAAATTTATTATTTTTCCTATCACCAATTTTATGTAGATATTGAGAAAAAACTTCTTTACCAACACCGGTTTCACCTAACATTAAAACAGTTACATTAGTGCTAGCAGCTTTATCTAGTAAGTTAATGATATCTCGAATAGAGGTAGAGTCAGCAATTATATTTTGAGAGGAAACCGAGGTATATTTTTCACTACGTAAATCTGATACTTCTTCTTCTAAGTGCTTTAATTTAGACGCTAAAGATTGTAAAGAATAAGACATTTCTTTTTGTTCGTCTTCATTCCATTCAGCAAGTGGCTTGCCAATGATTCGACAATGCTTATCGCCTCGACCCACGCATTCTACTTCTTTATAGTGAATAGGTTGTTCAAAGAGCTTACTGGTGAACCCATCCGCATAGCCTAATAATTGCCAGCAAACGGATTCTTTGGCAATACCATACAAGCGAATATGTTCACTTACTTCAAAAGAATTTTCCCATATAAATTCACCATAAAAACTAGTGCTATCAAGGTTTATTTCTACAGGCTTTACACTGACCATACCTTCAAGACTATGAAGTTGAGGCCCGCTCATAAACAAATCCATAGCCGATTCACCAGAGCGAATCGACTTTGATAAAGTTGCATCGGCATGCCCTGCTTCATACCCCATCTTCATCAATAAACTCTTAGCGTATTTATTACCAAATGAATTTATCAGCTCCGATCGTAAAACCCCAAAGGCGGTTGTATGTAATAACAACATACGTTGTTGTCCCAACCAAATAATGCCCGTTTCGTTATCAAATTTAATCATTGCTTTTAAATCTTTATTTAATAGCAATGATTCTAAATTTTCTTCATCAAATATCATGAAATCTCATTAAATTTTATATCGAAACTTTATTTGTTGGCATCAATATTTGCTTTACTAACTCCGCCAATTGCCCAGTGTGTTGCGGGTACTTCATTGATAACAACACGTACTTGAGCCTCTTTAACATTTAAAGTTTCAACTGCTACTGCCGTAACTTTTTCAAAAAAAGAATTTTTTTGTTCTAATGTTCTACCTTCAATGATAGTAACTTGAATTAATGGCATTTTATACTCCTATTTAAACGTCATACTCACAGAGCCAATATCTTGATATCTAACACAAACACTATCTCCAGCTTTCACCGCAACCGCTGCGGTAATACCACCCGTCATGATAAAAGTGCCCGCTGGAATTGACTCTCCTCGTTCAGCCAACATGTTAGCTAACATAGCAACGCTTGCTGCGGGGTTACCTAAAACCGCAGCACCAGCACCGGTCGCAACCACAACACCGTTAATTTCCATGACCACACCGAGTGTTTTCATATCAACATCTTCAACACGCTTAGGATTACCACCGGTAACAAAACGAGAAGATGATGCATTGTCAGCAATAACACTTTTTAAATCAAAGTGAAAGTTTTCATAACGAGAATCAATCACTTCAACCGCTGGCATCACATATTCAGTTGCCGCTAGAACATGCGCAATAGTACAACCAGGACCAGTAAGTTCTTTATTGGTAACAATGGCAATTTCAGCTTCAATTTTAGGATGAATTAACTCATCAGTTTGGATAGAGCCGCCATCAGGAACACTAAAATAATCAGCTAAAAAAGCATAAATTGGTGTATCAACCCCCATTTGGCTCATTTTTGCATACGACGTTAATCCCATTTTCAGTCCGGCTATCTTAGTTCCTCGTTTTTCTTTTCTTGAGCGAATTTCCCATTGAATGTCATAGGCATCATCCCAATCCATATCAGGATATTTATTCGTTATTTTTTCAACATCATAGGCTTGCAACTCTGCATTTTCTAAATGCTCAGCTAACTCAGCAACGGTTGAACGTGATAAAGTACTCATACTTATCCTCCAGCTCTTAATAATTCTAGTGCAACATCTTCAATCATATCTTCTTGACCACCTACCGTTTTACGACGACCAAGCTCTAATAATATTTCACGAGCCGGTACGCCATGTTTTTTCTCAGCACGAATAGCATGAAGAAGAAAAGAAGAATAAACACCGGCATAGCCCAAAGTTAATGCCCCTCGACTTACTCTGGGTAATTTATCGCCCATAATAGGGGTGGCAACATCTTCTGCGGCATCCATTAATGCACTTAGATCTACATCTAAGTTAATACCTTTTAAATCACACACGGCAGCAAACACTTCTAATGGAGTATTACCTGCACCTGCACCAAAACCGGCAATAGAGCCATCAATACGATCGGCACCTGCTTCAACGGCAGCAAGAGAATTAGCAACCGCCATGCCTAAATTATGATGGCCATGAAAGCCAATTTCATGATTTGGAAATGCTTCTCGCATTAAGCCAATTTTAGCTGATACTTCTTCAGGTAACATGTGGCCTGATGAATCGGTAACATATAAACAATTTGCCCCATATCCAGCCATTTTCTTTGCTTGTTCTACGATTTCTTTAGCACTTAACATATGTGCCATCATCAAAAAACCTACCGTGTCAAAGCCACGACCTGCCGCATAAGCAATATGCTGTTCTGAAACATCGGCTTCACTACAATGGGTAGCAACACGCACTGTTTTTACACCTAAATCTTCAACCATTTTAAGATGGTCAACGGTACCAATACCCGGAATTAATAAAACGGATACCTTAGAATATTTTAACTTTGGAATAACAGCACTAAGATATTCTTCATCTTTATGTAAAGCAAAACCATAATTAACAGAGTCACCTGATAAACCATCACCATGAGTCACTTCAATTAAAGGTACTCTTGCTTTATCAAGAGCTTGTGACAGATCAACCATGTTTTTCAATGTGAATTGATGTGCTATTGAATGCATACCATCACGTAATGACATGTCATGAATTTTAATTATTTTACTCATTATATATGCCCTCTAAGTTCTATTTTTTATCATTTGCTTTGCAAACATCTCAGCCGTTTTTGCTGAAGCGGCCGTCATAATATCTAAGTTCCCTGCATATTCAGGTAGATAATCGCCCATCCCTTTTACTTCTAAGTAAATAGAAACACGATTGCCATCAAAAACAGGACCTTCCTTGATACGATAGCCAGGTACATAGGCTTGTACTGCTTTTTCCATCGCTAAAACCGATGCGGTAATTTTTTCTTGATCCGGCTCTGTTTTAGTTAAACAATGCACAGTGTCTCGCATCATCAGTGGCGGCTCGGCTGGATTTAAGATAATAATCGCTTTACCTTTATCAGCACCGCCCACTTTTTCAATCGCACCGGAAGTGGTTACGGTAAACTCATCAATATTTTTTCGTGTCCCTGGACCGGCAGATTTTGATGATATGGTCGCAATAATTTCACCATAACTGACATCTTGAATACGGCTAACTGCATACACCATTGGAATGGTTGCTTGGCCACCGCATGTCACCATATTTACGTTATCTTCACCTTGAGTTAAGTGTTCATCAAGATTTACCGGTGGCACACAAAAAGGACCAATGGCAGCAGGTGTTAAATCAATGACTTTCACGCCCTTCGCCACTAATTTCCTTGAATTTTCAGCATGAACATAAGCAGATGTTGCATCAAATGCAATTTCAATATTATCTTCTTCTATATGTTTAATTAATCCATCAACACCTTCATGTGTTGTTTTTACGCCTAAATCACGCGCTCTTTTTAAACCATCGGAATCGGCATCTATACCAACCATCCATACAGGCTCTAAAACATCACTTCTTAGTAGCTTGTAAAGTAAGTCGGTACCAATGTTACCGGAACCAATTAATGCACAACGAATTTTCATAATAATCAACCTTAAATAGTTTGTTAAAACTAATCGAAACGAATACTTGTACGTCCAATTCCGCCGATATTGACTGACATATGATCGCCAGGCTTAACATCTTGTAATGGAACCAAAGAGCCAGATAAAATAACTTCACCGGCCTTGAGGGGAACACCAAACTTGCCTAAGGTATTAGCGAGCCATACCACACAACTAACAGGCGAAGATCCCAATGCGGCTGCACCTGCACCTGTAGAGATAATTTGACCATTTAGTTCAACAACCATTCCGCAAGTTGATAGATCTAGACTTCGTGGGCTAACCACATCTTGCCCTAGAACAAAATAACCGCAGGATGCATTATCAGCAACCGTGTCTTGAATTTTAATGTTCCAATCTTTTATTCTAGAATCAACAATTTCAAAACAAGGTGCGATAAAATCAGTTGCTCGAATAACATCACTAGCAGTAACACCCGGCCCGATTAAGTCATGCTTTAACACAAAAGCAATTTCACCTTCCGCTTTTGGTTGTATCATTTTGGTGCTAAGTGAAAGCACTTCACTCTCGTCAATAACCATAGCATCAGTTAAATAACCAAAGTCAGGTTGATTAACACCAAGCATATTTTGTACAACAGCACTGGTTGCACCAATTTTTTTACCTATTAGCTTTTCATTATTTACCGCAATTCTTTTTTCTAATAAGCCATGAGAAATTGCGTAAGCATCTTCAATCGTTATTTCAGGGCTACGACTTGTTAACGGTTCAATCATTGTTTGATTACATAACGCATTAAACAACTCATCTGAATACGATTGAATTAGTGATTGTTTTAACATATTGAATATCCTATCGTTTATTTTATAATTTAATGCAGATGTTTTTTAATTCAGTATAAAATTCAAGTGAGTGAACGCCACCTTCTCGGCCAATACCTGAATGTTTTGCACCACCGAATGGTGTTCTTAAGTCACGTAAAAACCAAGAGTTAACCCAAACAATGCCAGCCTCAATCTGTGCGGAGACCCGATGTGCTTTTGAATTATTTTCAGTCCACACGGCAGCAGCTAAACCGTATTTGGTATCATTGGCCAATGAAATAGCTTCTTCTTCCGTATCAAAAGGTTGAATATGACAACAAGGACCAAAAATCTCTTCTTGTACTACTGTTGCGCTTTCAGGTAAACCTGTCCATATCGTCGGTTCAACCCATGCACCTTGTTCAAGTGCTGAAGACATGTTCGGTTCACCGCCACCCGTTATAATTGTTGCCCCTTCATCTTTAGCTTTTTGATAATAACTTAGTACTTTTTCTTTATGCTTTTGGCTAATTAGCGGACCCATATTTGATTTTTCATCATCCCAATAACCTAGCTTGATTTTTTCAGCTGAGGCCTTAAGACGTGCAACAAACTCATTAAAAATAGGTCTTTCAACATAAACTCTTTCTGTGGCTAGACACACTTGCCCACAGTTAGCAAAAACGGAACGTGTTGTGCCTTCTATCGCTTTATCTAGGTCACAATCGGCAAAAACTATGGCCGGATTTTTACCCCCTAACTCAAACGAAACATGACGAATTTCGTCCGCACACGCTTTAACAATTGCCGCGCCCGTTTTAGTTTCGCCGGTAAAAGTAATACCATCAACATCTGGGTGAGTGGTTAAAAACTCCCCTGCTGAATTAGGACCAAAACCATGAACAACATTAAAAACACCCGGTGGCACCCCCGCATCATTCATAACTTCACCAAGTAAGGTCGTTGTTCTGGGGGTTTCTTCTGATGGTTTAACGACAACGGTATTACCGCAAGCTAATGCAGGACCTACTTTCCAGGTCATCAATAACAAAGGTAAATTCCAAGGACTAATGACGGCAATAACCCCTTTAGGAGAACGTACAGAATAATTTAGTGCGCCTGCTCCATCGGGAGTGTCGAGCATAAAACTCTCATTGGCAACCGATTTGAATGCGTCGGCAAACACTTTGAAATTAGCAGCACCACGAGGTATATCAATATGAGAGGCAAGTGATTTTGGTTTACCCGTATCTAAACATTCCGCTTCTAAAAACTCATCAAAGCGGGCATTAATACCATCAGCGACTTTATGTAATATGGCCATGCGTTCGGTTAAGGGTAATTTCCCCCAAGGCCCTTTAAGTGCAGCTTTAGCTGATTTTACTGCTTGATCTACTTCTTCTTTTCCCGCTTCAAATACAACACCAATCCGTTCATTAGTCGCGGGGTTAATATTATCAAAAGTTTTCCCTGCAACAGAGCCAACAAATTGACCATTAATGAAATTCTTTATTTCTAACATATCAATATTCCTTAAATATTCACTTAGCATTAATTATTGCAATATGACAAAGTTAACAACTCGGTAATATCGATAAAATTAATTAATATCGATATTTTATGCATTAATATAAAATATATCAAGTCTTATAAATTAAAAAACCCCTAAGTCGGAGCTTTTTATCTTATTTTATTATTATTTACCTGAAGTACGCATATATTGTACTTTGAACATTTTAGGTTTATTCAAACTAGGATCTACGATTCCTTTGAATTGACCGGTAGTACAGTGCATTGCTTGAACATCCATCATGCCAAAACTGTCATCAACGGAAACACCTGAGCCTTTATTAATTGCTAAATGATGATCAGGATGCGCTTGACCAATCATCCAAGATTTCCAGTACTTCCCTGATCTATCGTAAATAATGGTTCTTGGTAAAGTAAAGGTTTGCGCATCAACAAAGTGACGACGCTTACTAATCGGGTGATTACTATCAAGGGGTGATGATTCAAGAATATACACTTTACGTAATTGATAAGTTACATTGGGGAAACAACCCCCTTTGCCGTGAAAATCAACAAATTTGTAGCCATCTTTTTCTTTGAATTCATCGGTTAGTGCTTGTTCATCATGATTATAAAAAGGTAATAACATCGTTTTAGTACCAAGATATTTCCAGTTCATGTCTGAGATTCGACCGTTGTATCCTTCAAAGTCTTCGATCATAAGATCTGAACCTAAGAATGAATCAGTCACTTGACCAGTCGCTAAACGACGAACACGACGTTGAAAACCAAGATATAACCATGCATTATCACGCTTTAAATCATTTTGATAACGGTGAATTAGCAACTGAGTATTTTTAACATCATAGGGCTCTTTTACATGCACATAAATAGATCTAAATAACTCTGATGGATTTGGTGTAATTTCAGGTAATGGTTCGTGGTTAACACGATGTGCCCAGTTTAAAAAATGAAAATCAAATTTTAATTCACGCTCAACCTTACCTGTATTCATATTACGATAGCGCCAGTAGAATGGGTCTATTGCTGCACCATCTCCCCAGTTGTAACCAAATTGAAAATTCCAGGCTAATTTTTCACCCGCACGAGGATCATCCATACTAGGCTCTTCCGGAAATGGTCTACCCGCAATATAACCGCCTTCTAAGTTACCTTTGTCTGTTGGTAAAGTAATTTTACCAATATTATTTTTACTTGCGTCAATATAGCCTTGGTTTAAGATGAAATCTGTACTTTTACCTACCGTAATTTCAACCCAGCCATCTTTTACATGCTGTAACATTTCAGGGTCTAAAACATCTTTGGCAATATCCGCATTATCTTTATTAATAACTAAACCAGGGACTATTTTAGCTACCGCAGGAAAGCCATTTTTATAAGGATAGAATGATTGTTCTACCACATCTCCCGCGAATACTGACGTATTTAGTAGCGCTATTGCTATCAACGCAACGGTACACTTTATTTTATTAAATAATTTCATAATTATTTCCTATTAATTAAAAACTGTAACGAAGTGAAACTTGTAATTCACTTTCTTTATTAGCCATTCCTATGGGTCCTGCACGGAAACGTCCTAAAGGTTCAAAACCACTTAAACCAACATCATATGAATCAGGAAGGCCATTACCATCATTATCTTCGTGTAAAGGTGTTGCAGTAAATGGGCTAAACGGGTTACAAGTACGACAATCACTAAATTCTTGAGCGCCATCACCAAACTTAATATTAGCGGTTACAGTAAAGCGAAAATTACCGGTAATATAATCAATTGAAGGGGCAACAACACCAGACTTAGCACGCCAGTCATACGCGGTTAAAATTTGTGGACTGAAACTATCGTTCATCCACCAACCTTTTAATAAGAAAGTTGAAATGTAATTATCTTTCCAGTCAGGCATACCTACAATACCTAATGGACCTTCTTCTAACTCATGATCAAGCAAGTGTTGACCAAAAGTTTGAAAAGATAATAGAAAGGCTTTATTAGCATTAATTGAACGAACGAAAACGTTTTTATCAACACCTAACACCCAACGAAACACATCAGATTCTGAATATAAGCGTGTTTTTAAGGTATTGGCAAACTCTTCGCCCGTTGAATATGATGATTCAACTCTAAAAGCAGAATCAATACTCTCTGAATAGAAATCAAGTGAGCCACCAAACATGTTGATGCGAGGAAATTCAATGTCGAAAGCAATCAAATATGGCCATATACCTTTTTCACCAGTAAAACTATTTGTTGCTTCTATGCCACCACGTAAACTTGGTAATTGTGAAAGATAACTAAACGCGTTAACAGAGAAACCAATATCTTGATAGACGCCCTCAATTTTAAAACCATATTGAGTGTTACCTAGTGACCATGACGGCATGTTTACTTGTCTAATACCTATTTGATTTGGTCCAAAATCTGTTGCTGTAGTACCACCAGCAAAGTTGGCAACGGTACACCCATTTTCCCAACAGTTATTAAAGCCTCTGAAAAATGAACCGGCATCTAAAATAGCATTTGGCTCTCCACCTTGACCTAAATTATTCGGCCTAAACTCATCAAAGACCCAAACTAACTGAAAATTGATATCTTCAAATGTTTCATTCGCTCCATACTGCCATTCTGCGGCAATAGACCAAGTAGGAATACGTATATCTTCAAGTTCGTCATAAATATTGTTTCGTGAAAAGTCGACTGGATTGATAATATCTAACACGCGAAATAGATCAGTACGCCCCCAAACAATTTGTTGCTTACCCACTTTCAAATTGAACAGAGTGCCACTGTCTAAGTCCATGCTACCATCAAAGTAGAATTCACGAATAAAATCTAAATTATCATTAAACTCTGAAAATCTTAATTCATTTTCAGTTTTATCCATATAGCCTTTAAGACAGCCTCTTGGATCAACATCACATGGGCGTACTGGCACGCCAAAAGCAACACCACCAGCGGTTTTATGTAAATATTCACCTAGAACAACCATACCCGAATTCGGGTTAGTCGCGGTATTTACACCAAGTACATGCCCTGGTGGAAGTGGCGCACCAAAATATGGAGAGTCAGGGTTGGTAGATCCTAAACCCTGACCATGAGGCACAGAGCCTACATTTTGATCTTCAATGTTAATCGCTCGACCTGCTTTAGCACCAAACTCTTTATCATTTAAATCATAAACTCCATCATAACTACCTCTAAGAGTAGCATTCAGTGATATATCGTAAAATCCAGCAAAATTATTTAAATTTTTAGAAAACTCTAATTGCAAGGTGTTTCTAAACTTAGACAAACCTCTATCTTCACGAACACTGGTAGCATTTTCAATAAAGCCACTAATTTCAATGGGATCATTTGCATAACTAGAAAGTGACGTTGCTAACAACACTCCCCCAATGGCATGCGAGTATTTTTTTAATACTGAAATATTATTCCAGTAATGTAATTTTAACCTCATAGATTTCCCCTCATTTTTTTGTTAAACATTTTTTTATATTTTTACATCCAACTTTTTACTAGTTTTTATTTAGATACTGCATTTAAAATAAATTTAGGTTTGTATGTCATGATCCAGGCTGGAACCAAAAACATTGCCGCCAGTGCGTTTAGTACCAACATAACAATAAGCAATAAAGCTGCATCTGCCTGAAAACGCATTGTAGAAATAAATACCCACATAACAACACCCGCAATTAATGCTAAAGCGGTAAATCCAATAGCGACACCCGTAGTACTAATGGCAATTTCAATGGCTTTTTGTAAATTTTGATGAGTAATATATTCTTGACGAATCCTGTCCATGATATAAATTGAATAATCAATTCCTACACCGATACCCACAGCAATAATAGGTACGGTATTAACATTAATTCCGAGGCCCACAATACCCATATATGCGTAAGTAAGCGTGGTCGCAAATGACATGGCAACAAACATCAACCAGCCCGCATGTACAGACCAGTAAAAAATCGTTACGAAAACAAAAATTAATAAGAAAACTAAAGGGATTACGACAATATTAGTTTCATATGCGGCTTCATTTACTGCTGCTGTTACCCCGATAACACCACCCGCTAATTCCAATGAAAACCCTTCTATTTGTGCGATTGAAGAATTCGACCAGTCTTTGACCATTTGAATTGCACGTCTAATCGTTTCACCCTTATGATCTTTATAATAGAAGACCATATTGGCATTTTGCTCTTCCGGATCTAGAAACTCGAGCAAAGCACCTGGAATTGGACTAGACATCATATAAGTGAACATTAAGCCACCGGCTTCAAAGTTGTCTTTAGGAAAGGCTAACCAACGGGGGTCGGTGTTATGAATAATTTGGTTCACTTGTGTAACCAAATCAGGTAATCCTTTCGTTCCACCCATTTCAGGGTCAAGTAACATATAATTTTGAAAATCAGCTAACGCTTTAATGACTTGAGGATGTTTTAAACCACCTTTTTTATCTGTATGGGCAATAACGTATAGTTCTTCTGAGCCTGGAAATAGATTATTAATGGCTTGTGAAGATACGTTATAGTCATGATCAGGATACAGTAAAGGTGACCCTGCTTCAGACTGCCCTACTTGCACCCAAGAGCTAAAATATGCCGCCAATACATATAAAACAACGACCGTTGATAAGGTTATTTTCGCGCCTATTTTTGTACAAGCGACTTGAGAGAAATTCTTAAATAGTTTATGTAAAAGTGAATGTCGATGAGGTTTTTGCTCAGTTTCAGGTAAAATTTCAAGTAATACCGGAATAAAAATTAACACTGTAACAATAACACTAGCAGCCCATAAAGATGAATAAATAGCCAGTTTGTCATTAATAGGAACGGAACCTAAAGAGATAAGGAGTAAGCCTATGGCATCAGAAATAACCCCTAACGAACCTGGTCTAAATAAACCTTCAAAAGTCTTTCTTGCGGCAATTTTCTTATCATGAATTATTCGATGTTCCTGATAAAAACGTTCAACCAGTTGAATTCCATGAGACATGGCTCGAGCAGAGATTAAAAAAGGTACTACCATCATCAAAGGATCTAAGTTGTAGTCGAGTAACGACAACATTCCTAAACCCCAAACAGTGGTTAAAACAATACCAACAACAGGTAAAAGTACACCGTAAAAACGTCTAAAATAATTTAATAGTAAAACAATAAGAACCAATACTGTGTATAAAAATATTTGAATAATTTCTTCAACATAACTCGTTACCCAGCCAATTAATACGGGTTGGCCTGTTGCATAAATATCAACGCCAGCAGTTTGTTCTATTGCTCGAATATTTTGTAGTTCATTAAATATAGCTTCATAATTTAACTCACCTTCGTTAAGCGTACCGCGTACTAAGGCAGAAGATAGATCGGGTGACACCAATAAGCCATAAACACGTGGATTAGCAACAACTTCATTTTGAAAAACAATTAACTCTTCATCACTATAACCACCTTTTTTAAGGGGATCATAATGTGGTGCAGATTTCATTGTGCCATATTCATTTAACCAAATTTTACGGGTATTGCGATGGGTTAAACTGCTAACTAAATTATGATTTATGCCAGTAAGTGCATCAATTGATTGAGTAACTCTATAAATTTTATTCAGTGTTTCATTCGTAAAAATTGTGCCTTCTTTTACGGTAATCGCGACCACAATATTATTTGCGCCGCCAAATGTTTCACTGATTTTATTGTGAGTTTTAATATACTCATGTTCTTGCGGTAGCAAATCAGCAAAATCAGAAGCCATTCTGACGCTAGGTAACTGAAAAGCAAAAAACACGGTGATTGCTAATATAATAGCTGCTGTTATTTTAGGAAAAGAGAAAACAATAGCATCTATTTCTTTTAATTTTTTCAATAAATTAATCATTTACTTTCTCACTATTCACTAACGAAGCATTTTCTAGGAAACCTTTACCACCCACAATGATCACATGGTCATCAAAAGCTAATGCTCCTCGAAGATAAGATCGTGTATTTTGACGAATTGTTTGCCAAGGACTATTTTCTTGTTCTAAATTTTTGACTAAAAAGGTACCTAACGCTCCTGTTGCATAAATTTTATTACGACCCTTACTTAATCCATATAAAGGTGCCTTAGTACCCGATTTTTCAACAAGCCATGTTTCACCGCCATTATCGGTAAACAATATCTTGCCACTTAGCCCAACAACACGTCCTTCGTTTACACTGGTAAATAAAGACGCTATTGGATAGAATTCATTTGGCATCGGATTTTTTGAAAACCACGTTTCCCCACCATCATTTGTTGCTAGCAAACGGCCAAATTCAGCGGTAACAATGGCATTTTTATCATCAAAAAACTTGATATAAGATAAAATCATATCTTCATCTAGAGAAGTGCTTTGCCAAGTTTTACCGTGATTATTACTTGATAGAAAAGTACTAAAACTGCCCACTACCCAAATTTTTCCATCGGGTGCACAGGTTAGTGCCTGAGGCGTTTCTTCGCTTTGCAAAGATGCTTCAGTCCATGTAAGGCCGTTATCTAAAGAAGTCCAAATGCTACCTTCTAGTGTTAGGGCAACAAAACTTTTATCTGGACAATGGGTAACATCTATAAAAGAGGGTTGCGAAGCAATTTGTTGCCTTTTCCATCCACCTTCTTTCATCGATGTAAGTATTACACCAAAAGATCCTACGACCACATTAACGTCACCATTACTGGTGATTTGTTGAAGTCGATCACTACGGTGTGTAGTCGCTTGTTGTTCAATTAAAACATCATCTAATTGTAATGGAGCTTCACAGCCCATCATTAGCATAATGATTAAAATAAATACTATATATTTAGAGTTCAAATGACACCCCTGCCAAAAAATTATACTTTCGACTATAGCACGAAATTATCGATAAACAATAAAAATATATATATTTTTTATTTTTATGTTTTTTTGTTTGATTTGTCTTTATTTGTATCATATATATTAATTAAAGAGTATTTCTCAAAAGTTTAATTTTGTATATTTAATGTGAATTAATTTGATATAATACTTATCATTATTTGTTACAGGCCAATTGGTAAAAAACAAACATTTTAAGCATCAAAAATCGAGTTGAATTTTAAATGAAAATCTCAAAAACATTGACTGACATTGTATATTTGAAAATTAGGGATGATATTGTTCATGCTGTGTTGAAACCTGGCAGTAAATTAAAAATTGAACCATTAAGAAAACGATACGATATTGGTTCATCTCCAATAAGAGAGGCCTTAAGCCGCTTATGCTCAGATGGATTTGTTGCGATAAAAGGTCAACAAGGATTTAGTGTGGTAGAAATGACTAAATCAGATTTAATTGATGTTACTAATACTAGAATACTTATTGAAAATGAAGCGCTTAAGCTTAGTATTATAAATGGGAATGATGACTGGGAGTCGTCTGTAGTAGCCGCTTTTCATCGGTTATCAAAAATTGAGCATTCATCTGCAGATGACAATAACCAAGATTTAGAAAAATATAATAAAATATTCCATGACTCATTAGTCTCTGCATGTAATTCTAATACCTTATTAAAATTTTATAATGTCCTTTATGACCAACATAAACGCTATCGTAACTTAGCAAGAGAAGCGAATCATATTAAACGAAACCTCCACGCTGAACATGCTGACATATACGAAGCAGCGTTAGCTAAAGATGTTAAAGCTGTTTGTCAGGCAAATGAGAATCACATTAGAAAAACTGAAGAGGTTGTCTTAAACTTTGAAAAAGATGAGTGGCTTTAACTTAAGCGAACAAAAAACAAACAAAAAACCCAAACACATTGATTGATAATGCGATGAAGTACTATCAATCAAAGGTTTAATCTGGTTATTTTCCTTTTGTTCTAAGATACTGCACAGTAAAATTTTTTCTTGTTACATTGGCTGAGTTTATACTTGTTTTCATTTTCAATGTTGTGCAATGTTGTGCTTGTACATCAATCATACTTATTAAGGAAGGGATCATAACTCCTGTGCCTTTATTTTCACTTAGATGGTAATCAGGGTGCGAAAACCCACCTATTGCCATACGCCAAATATCTCCAGATCTGTCATAGAAACGCCCTAAAACAGGGGTAAATGTTTCCGCATCTACATAAAATATTCTTTTAGATAATGGATGTTGAGCCCATTTAGGAATAGCTTCAAGTTTATAAACTTTTCTCACCTGCCATGGAACATTAGGGAAACAATTCCCCCTGCCATGAAATTGACCAAAATCATACTCATTTGAGCCTTGCCTATCAGCAGTCAACTGATTGTGTTTAAAAAAGGGTACTAATATCTCTTCGCGAGTTAACAATTTCCATTTCATATCCATTATGCGACCGTTATAGCCCAAAAAATCTTCAATCATAATATCACTACCTAAAAAGGCATCAGTTGATTGCCCTGACGGTAATCGTCTAACTCTTCGCTGTACAGACAAGTACAACCAAGTACGTTCTCTGGCGGAATCATCTTCTAAACGATGTACTAACAATTGTGTGTTTTTAAAATCATAAGGTTTCTTCGCTAATAAATATATGGCACTAAAAATTCCGGCTTTATTATCAGGTAAATTTGTCTCTGATAAAGATGACACTCTATGTTTATAGCGTAACGTTTTACCCACAAATGAGATCGTTCTTTCTATTTTATCGTTTTTCATATTGCGATAGTCCCATATAAAGGGATCAACAATAGATGAATCACCACCATAGGCATATCGCATATTCCAAGCAATTTTAAGCCCGGCCTGCTCGTCATTTATCAATATAGAATTACTAAAGGGCAAGCCACCTTTATAATTTAATAAATTACCATTTTCATGATTAATAGTTGCCGTGTTTTGATATTTTTTTGTTTGAATAGCAAAATTTTCATTCATGGGAACGGTAAATGTTTCTCCCACGGTGATGGTGACATAACCTTGCTTTATCAATTGACTTAATGGCTCATCAATAAAATTGCTATAGTGTGCAACATTGTCTTTGGTTAACACTGTTCCGACAGCAGGATATTCTTGACCATGACTAGTTAAAGATAAAATAAGTAAACTCAATAATATATATTTCATAGTACCTTCTATAATTTATTATTTTTATGATAAAACTTAAAGAGTTCCCTCTTATTAGCGTGTTTTCTATCAACGTTTAGTACGGTTAAAACTATCTGCTAATTCCATATAAGTACGTTGACGTGGCTCAAAGCCATAAGTAACATTAACAATCATCACTTCCTCTACGCCAAAATCATCTGCTAATTCATTCATTTGAGTAACACAATCATCTGCGTTACCGAGTAAATATGTATTCATTGTTTCATCGAAGTAAGCTTGATCAGCTAATGATAATTGCTTTTTGAGCGCTAATGCTTTTTCAGGCGGATGCAGTGGCTCTCTTACTCCATGCCTAAATGCTTGTACCTTCCAATAGACATGACTGGCCGCAATAAACTTAGCCTCCTCTGCTGTATCGGCAGTAATGGCTGCAACAGCAATTAATGCCTCTGGTTTGTTCATCGATTCAGAAGGCACAAAAGCACGCTTATACCCACTAATAATGGCTGAATTTCGTTCATGGGTCCCAATAAATAGTGCTAAGGCAAATCCTGTGCCGAGTTGCCCCGCCAATACCGAACTACCACCGGAAGAGCCTAACATCCAAATATCAGGGCATCCTGCATTGTTAGGTTCAATATTAACCTTTTTAAAAGGATGTTTAGCCGGTAATGTTCCTCTTAAGTACGCGACTAACTCTGCGCTTTGCTCTGGGTAATATTCAGCTGAAAGAGGTTGTCTCGGTGCTGCTAACGCCGCATGAGCATACCCATTTCCTCCAGGCGCTCGACCAATACCTAAATCTATACGACCGGGATGTAATGCCTCAAGTACTCTAAAGGTTTCAGCCACTTTAAAAGGACTATAATGTGTTAACATGATCCCGCCAGTGCCTGCTTTAATATGCTCAGTGTGACAAGCAACATGTGCCGCCATCATTTCAGGGCAAGGTGATGCATATCCTGGAGTCGCATGATGCTCTGCACACCAATAACGGTGATACCCTGCTTGATCACATACTTTAGCTAAGGCTAACGTGTCATGTAAACCTGACGATTCACCTTTACCATCATGGATAGGTGATTGATCAAGTACACTGATTCTTTTTAACATTTTCTTTCGCCTTTTATTATGCTTTTTTGTTTAAATTGAGATTTCCTCGAATGTCATCTTTTTTTAATATTTACCATTGCCCTTTCATTACTAATAACAGCAATAAGCTACTCGCTATAAACATCAGTAAAGCGTATTTTGCATGCCATTTTACAATCTGCTGGTAAGTTAATGCGTAATGGTTAGCAAGCGTTACATTCATACCCGACAAAGGGCTAATTATCATACCGATTCCCCAAGCACATAAAAAAACGAGTCCTAAGGCATTTGGGTCCGCATTTAACGGGGTAATCCATACACCGACAATAGAGATACTAACAACAGGATGGACGCCAAAAATTGAAAGTATTATCATCAAAAATAAAAGTCCGACCGCAAAAAAATAAGTAAATTCGTTAACGGGTAAGCTACTGTCAAACGTTGGTAAAAGTGTATTTACACTAAAAGACAACAAACCTGCCGATAAAAATAAGATTAACTCGGATGACATATTAGGCAGTGCTTGAGTCGTGTGTTTATATAATTTAGTCACCGCATTTTTTGCCGGGTACTTAATAAAACACAATATAACCGTCAATAATATTGAAAGCGCCGCGACTATTAATACTATGGGTAATGTTGGCTTTAAATGATGCAAGCTTAAAACACCCATCACCAAAACTGCAGGTACAAAAAGTGCTTTAATATTTAACGGATAACCAATAAATAGCTTAACTTCTTCTGAGTTATTACTATTTATTTCCCAATAAGTAAATCCCAATGCCACAATGGCTAGTGGCATACCTTGCAGCATTAATACCATTAATGATGCCTCTGGTGAGTAGATTAATGCAATTCCCATTGCGGCAAAAAATGGCGACCAAAAGGCCGCAGAAGAAAAAGCTCGGGTTAACAGCATAAGTAAAGTTTGAGAAATAGCACGGGAAGTTTTTAACCGTTCGGCCACTAAAAATATCGCCGATAAGTTAATGACTGCAGAAAACAAATGAGCACCAATAATTGTTGAAATCAACGCTTTTTTACCATGATATTTTACATTAATGCTAGTGTCATTAGGTGACGCTATTAACTTTAAAAAACTGATACTCGCTAACAAGGTAATAAAACTAATATTCGAATACAGTACTGCGATCAAATCAAAATCAGCTTGTCGCTGATAAGCAATAAACAAGCAAGCAAGACTTAAAACTATTAATATTGATGATTGAACGGCCATTAATAATGATAAGCGTGACAGGAGTAGAAAAGCAGCCCCCCAAGCAAAAATCTCAGGAATATAACCAGCCAGGGTATCGTTAAACAAATTACCTATTGAGATGAGTATCATTAGTAAAATAAAAACACCTGCAACACAGTTAATCAACTTGTTATAGACAGATATTTCATCAGAAAAAACATTAGTCACTTACTCAATACTCCCGTAAATAACACACTGTTTTGTTTGTTCTCACATCAAATCACTCTTTTTTTAAGTTCATGTTCAAGTAACGCATGAACAACTTCCGTGTATGGCACAGCAACATTTATCATCTTACTTCTTTTTAAAACGGCCCCACAAATTTCGTCTAATTCTAAGGCTCGTCCTTTTTCATAATCAACAAGCATAGACGTTTTTATTGGTTCAAATGTTCTACTCAATTTATACATTTCATCAACATCCTTTATTGATAATGAGCATGCGGTAACATAATCTTAAAATGTAAAATCTGGATGAGTTAATGTTAAACCTGATGAAGTTAAAACATCAAGATGTTCGCCGCGTGCAATATACACAACCTTATGATTTGCATTTTGCAATCGAGCACCCTAATAACAACCAATACTCTAAACATTGAACTACATAAAAACTAATGATAAATCAAGGTTAAGAATATCAAAAACTTAACCTTTTATTGTGATTTATTTGAGCGTTAACGCTAACAATCCTGCTTCAGCACAGATTATATCTTCCTTTTCTGATCCCCCTGACACACCAATTCCGCCAAGATTCATGCCTTTTATTTCTATCGGAATTCCTCCGCCAAAAACGACTAATCGATCTCTAGGTGGCATGCCTTTGGCTAACATAGCTTCACTTGAAAAAATATCTTGCCAAGCGCTTGTAGGAAATCTAAATCCTGCTGAGGTGTATGCTTTATCTTTTGCTATATCAATAGAGTGTAAAAATGCATTCGGCATTCTTAAAAAAGCAGCAAGATTTCCTCCAGAATCAACAATAGCAACATTTATGGCTATTCCTAATTGTTCCGCTTTTTCAACAGCCGCTAACACTGCAGTGTTGGCGGCTTGCCAATGAATTGTATGGCTAGTTTCTGATATTTTAATCATTATCAATACCTTTTATTTAAGTATATACTTCTGTAAAAGCAGCGTTTAGCTCACCTGAATGATAAAAAATACCGCGTGGAACTTCATCTTCTGTCCAAGTAATTACTGGCATATCTGGTGTCGCTAAATAACCTAATCCAGCAAATGTTTCATTGCGATTTCCTGAAGGGTCAAAGAAGTAAATAGTTTCACCACGAGTGATACCGTGGCGAGTAGGCGTAACATCTATCTTAACTTTATTCATCGCCATAATATCTGCTGATCTTAAAATATCGCCCCAATTAGGTAAGAAGAATGATGCATGATGGAATCCGGCTGTAGGGCCTGGAACAAAAGCAATATCATGTGGTGTGTTAGTAACCGTTAAAAAAGCAACAACTTGAATATCTGCATCAGGGCCAACCAAAGCTTGTTCTGTTAACCTAAAACCTAAACATTTTGATAAAAAGCTAACATTGTCGGCAATAGTATTAATCTGGTTGTCAAGATCTAATGGACAGACAAGTAAACAATGATCTAACCAATGAGCACCAACACCTTTTACATCAAGTGGCCATGGCGCTGGATTTATATCACCCGTACTTTTACCGACAAAAACTTTTTCTGCGAATAAACACATAGTATGTCCGCTAGGTAATTGAAAGCGTATCGCTCTTCCACAATCAATTAAAACACCTGCCGCGAGTTGTTCTACGGTAATACCATAAGCTTCAATACTCTTGGTATAGGTATCAAGATCAGCATCGGTTTCAACTTTATAAGCAACGTGATCCATACCGGCATGATCTGAAGGACTTAATATAATTGAATATTTATCCCATTCGTCCCAGCCTTTAAAATAAAGATTACCTTCTTTATCTTCATCAGTAACAATAAGTCCTATAATATTCTCATAATGATTTCTTGCCGCCGCCATATCTAAAACACGTAAATTGACGTGGCCAATTTTCATTACACCCATAATACTCTCCTCAATTAAAATTCTAAAAGTGCCTCATTTTTCAATAATTAAGCACAAAGTTTTTACTGCCATTAATGAATTTTCTTTTTATTTTACCAACGACATTTAATTCAATATCTCCGAGTGGAAATACTCTACAAGCAAGACAAACACCGTTATCTTCTTCTTCTTTTGAAACATGAGTTCTACTCATAAATAAGGTTTTATAGCTATTTTTTTCTGAATGTATTTTTACTTTACAAACACCACAGCCACCACCGTGGCATCCCGAAGGGATACCTTTTTTCTCTAATGATCTCATTCCTACAAGTAAATGGTCATTCTCTGAACACTTAAAGGTTTCATTCGTATCAAGAATAATGATATTGTGTTTTTTTGGTGTCTGTTCAATTGTCATAATTATCTGCTAATGACTTTTGTAAAAAATTACTCACTAGTTGATTAAACTCTGCCATTTTTTCAATTTGGATCCAATGACCACACTCGCTATATACATGTAATTGAGCGTGTTTAATTAGTTCAATAAGTTTATAAGCATTATCTAATGGAATAACCTTGTCATCTCGACCGTGTATGATTAAGGTTTTATGTTCAATATGTTGAATGTCTTCAGAAGTACTTTGCATTGCTTCAATCCAACGTTGCCTAGGCGCAGGAAACATACTTGAAAAAGATTCTTGAAAACCTTCTTGTATACTTGCTTTATAACGCAATTCAGCTAATTCATCGGAAACCAGTGCACGGTTATAGGCGAATATATCTAATAGCTGTTTCATGTTAGCGATAGACGGTTGGTATCCCCAAACTTTATCTAAGCCCTCAGTTAAATCAAAAGAAACCCCTACACTCCCCATTAATACAAGCTTATTTACTCGTTCTGGATAGCGAATGGCTATCGCTAACGCTAAACCACCACCAAAAGAATTACCTACAACAGCAGCTTTATCTATATTCAAGGCATCCAATAAACCAATAACTTGCTCTACCCAATCATCCATTGAATAGTGGTTATCAGTTGGTCGTTCAGTGTAACCAAAACCAACCATATCAGGCGCTATTACCCTATGATTTTTAGCTAATTCAGGAATATTTAATCTCCAATTTGCCCATGCACTAACGCCTGGGCCAGAGCCATGAATAAGTAATACCGCATCACCTTTGCCAACATCATGGTAATTAGTCTTAATTCCATTAGCTTTTATTGATTTACCTATTTCTGGATTACTTGTCATCAAAATATCCTTCTCGTTAAATTGACTTAAATAATGGGCTTTTACTGACGGCTTCTTGGCTACCTTTGGTGTAAAAATTTTCCATAAACATATCTCGTTCAAATAACCGTCCTTGCATTAACGTTGTAATACACGCATCAACCATTGGCGGAGGGCCACACATATATGCTTTGTGGCCAGAAAATTTGCCATTAAAATGTTCTTTCGCTGCCAGATGAACAAAGCCTCTAGCCCCTTGCCAACCAGACGACTCTGGCTCATCAGATAATGCGGGGACATAGGTAAAATTGCTGTGCTCTACGGACATTTCAGTAAATAATTCATGGTAGTAAAGTTCATCTTGATTACGCGCTCCGTAAATCAAGGTAATATCACGTTTTTCACCTCTTTCAAACAAGTCCATTATCATGGATTTAGGGCTTGACAACCCTGAGCCACCAGCAAGAAATATCATGGGTTCTGGTGCTGACTCTCTAACAAAAAATCGACCATAAGGACCACTAAACTTAAGTTCATCACCTACTCTCAATTCTTCGTGTATCCATTTAGTCCCTTTACCGTTTTGCACCAAACTAATATTTAATTCAATTTGATTTTTATCTGAAGGAGAATTTGAAATTGAAAATGCTCTAGGGTATTCATCGACTTCGGGGAGATGTAAATTAATATAATGCCCTGCTTGAAACTCCATATTCTCTTGCAGTGCTATAAATATTGATTTTATGCGGGGTGTCAATGTTTCTATTTTTGTCACAACCCCGACATAATCCATTACTGGATGATTATGCGCATCTTCATCTTCTTCTATATCAGCTTCTATTTCTAAATCACTTGTTGGTATAGCACAGCAACTAAGACATTTACCTTCATCTTTTTCCATATCCATTAAAGCAAAAGGAGATGCATCGCCATGTTCTATATCACCATCTAAAATATCTACTTTGCAAGTGCCACATAAACCATGACCACATGCGTGAGGTAAGTAGATGCCAGCTCTTAATGCTGCATCTAAAATAGTTTGGCCTTCTTCAACCTCAATGGATTCGCCAAGAGGCTCAATTAACACTTGATAAGACATAATATTTACTCTTCATTGTTGAATAATTGAAGTAGCTTTAACATTAAAACCACTTCATTTGTTCTTATACCAAGGGGTTAACTACCACTACCTTTATAACCAGTTAAACCTGGCGTTTTTAAACGTAGTAATGACTTATGGCCGATACCATTTTCAATTAAGTTTTTACTCTCGTCAGGGATAAAGTTTTCTCCGTCTAATATCCAAGTAGCGGTTGACCAAACGATTTTTTCAAAATCAGGATGTGCACCACAAACATTTGGCAACACTTCACCTTTCAGTGCCGCAAAAGGCATTTCAGGAGGAAAAGGAAAAGCAAATGCTGTACCTAATCCCAAATGGTCATCCCATGCAAAATAAACCAACTGATTCCCATTAAAGTTTTCTACTGCATCTTTATTACCTAAGGGATAAGCACCATAATTTGTTTTTATTGTCATCTTTTTATCTCCTATGCACTTTCTTCAATGTCATTATTTTCACCATGGGCTGCGCGCCAAGAAATATCATCCGCAGAGCCTTTATATTCGCCGGAATCTTCTGGATTAAAATGATAAAATTTCAGAACATCTGATATTTCTTCACCACCACAATTACCTTGGAATATTTGATGTACAGGTAACCATGCATGCGAATATTTTTCAGGTTCGTGGTCAAATATAGCTTTACAGGCATCGGTACAGGTATGAAATTTGTCACCATTGTATTCACTTAAACGATAAGAAAGATCGAGAGGTTTTCCTTTTGAAATTTCAGTGAAACACATTGGTACTTGGCACACTTGGCACAACTGAGGTAAACCGGCATTAAAATAACGTTTGCCTTGCTTTTCCATCTCGGCATACATTTCCCAACGTGGTCGGTAGTATTTATCAAAAGTGTTAGGATATTTTTCAGATAACCAATCCATTTTTTCTTTACTTGGGATCTCTGTTTGAAATGCTGCCGCATGTGAAAATTGATATAATGTAAAGTAAATTTGATGACTTAAATGTTCCGCTTCAGCAGTGGCTTGTTCATGAAATTTAGGCATACGTAAACCATAACGGCCTAAATCTTTAAACAATGCACCACAGTTATCGACAAAATAAATATCCCACGCTTCTTTCCAAGACATAGGACTATCAGGCAACATGTAGTCTTGCATTGCAGACACTAAACCAAGAACACGATAGGCACGCCAAAAATGCTTATCAATCCAACCTTGCACAATTTCAAGATTATCTTCATGCTGCTCAACAATGAATTTTATAATTTCAAGCCCTAAGGTCATATGGCGCGATTCATCAGATTGCGCCGAAAATCCAAAAGTAACTGTTGCCATATCACCATTGTGGGCGGCACCCGACATAAATGGTACAAAGAGTAAATTGGTTAAAATATATTCAAAAGCAAAAGAGATAGAGGTCATAAATTCAAATGGCCCCGCTGATCTAGCATCATCAAAATAGGATTTTGGTACCGATAAATACCAAACTCGATCATGCATATGAAAAGGGTCATGTAAGCCGGTGAAATGCTTATTGTAATGACTCAAAGTATGTATTTGAGTTTGTACATGCCGTAATTCATCAATTGATTGCATTTGACAAGCAATTTGAGCGCCTTCGCCACTAAATTGTCGCGCTAAATTAGCAAAACCACGATGAGCGCCATACTCTAAAGGAGAAACGCCTTGAATAAAAATTTTAAGGGCATTGATATAACTTGCATTAGTTAAATTTAGGTGACCATTGTTTTGTGCAAAGCTATCAATAATGGCATAAAGTTTCTTATCTTTTTCTGCTTGATATTTCCAGTAAGCTTCAGCCGTTAAACGAAAAGGGTCTTCCCATTTGTCCCAATCAACAATTTTTATTCCTTCATATGATTCTTGAGGAAAAACTTTTTCTTTGGGTTGATAAGTGGGTTCCCAACCTAAACCACGCGTTAATAACTCATAGCGTTTACGCATATTTAATTTTTTAGCCATTATAATTTTCCCCAATTAATTCCATGACACTTTAAAATAATCGTCATCTTCATCAACACAGCCAGATAAAGACACTAAGACTAAATGTAATTCTTGCAAATCAACATCACGACCCGCTAGTTCAGATACCACTTCTTCTGTTATTTTTAATTCACCTATATTTTCAATACGAATCATTCCAGGTTGGTCATATTTAAATACTGCTTCAGGATTTTCTTGTTCAAATGCTTCAACAAATGGACGAGCATCCTCGTTACGCTGTAAAATAATAAATACTTTGCTTTCTGACATGCTAATCCCCTAAATTTTTAGACCTTGTTTCACTAACCGCGCAAGTAATTCACTTTTGGCTTCTTCTAATTTATCTTCACCACCGTCAGTAAAAGCTGCTTGAGCAATCGGCAAGACCGCTTTATTTAAACGTTCAGTCCATTTTATTACCCAAGAAGAAAGTAACTCATTATTTGCATCACTTTCTTTCGCAACGACTTTAATCAATTGATTTGTCCAGCGAATTGTTTCTGCATACCAGTCACTCATAAATTGCGTTAACAAGATTAAAGTATTACCACCTTTACTACTTACCTCTTGAATATATTGATCAAAAATTAATGGATAAATAAGACCATCCATGACAATATTTTGAGCCACCATAATTTCAAACCAGTCATCAAGCACAAAAATATCTTCCATTGCATGACGAAGAGGTTGCCACATAGATGCGTCTAACCAATCAATTCGGCCTTGTTCAAGCCCTACTGATTCGTTTTCATCAATGAGTAAAATAATTTTAGAAATGTATTGAGAAATACCTATTCGATCAAAGCCATGCAAAGAAGCAAGAGACGTAATAATTGAACCATAACCACGATCACATATATCTTGATTATTCATATTTGCGCCATATTCAACATGACGAAGTGGTGTTAGTATTTTTTTTATAGACTCTTTTAACTCATCTGGAATAGATAAAAGCATGTTATGCTTTTCTGCCATCTTGAAATTGTTATCCATACTTTCTTGCTGTTTAGCACGAGCCATAACATAAGCACTATAATGGTACTGACGTGGGTCGGTAAAACTGTACCAATCTTCCATAACGATTGATGTGTTTCTCACATCATAGAGTTCTTTTCCTTTTGCCCATGTAGGAGGGTAATGAAAATTAGTCGTTGGTTGAAGATCATAAACGGCTTCTTGATAACGAGACGCAGGTTTATCGTGCCCTATTCGTCGACCAACATATCCATAGTTGGTACGTTTTGTTTTTATTTCTTTGGTGGATATATGTACTGACATAAAACTTAGTCCCCATTAATATTTACTTAAACTTACTAATCTAGTTGGCCATGACGCCATTTTAATTTATCAAGCTCGACTTGATGTTGTTGCTCTATTGTTAATTCTTTAACATCATGTTTAATACAAAATTGACGGAATTGCTTAAAAGGTAAAACAAGTTCCACATACAAGGTCGGCGTACCAATTGAGTAATCAAATTCAACAAACTTATTTTTTAAAACACCGGTTACATGAACAAAGTGTGTTTGTTCGGTAGGTTCACCTGACCTCACATTGCTATTTGTCACCATATGTCATGCCTCCTATTTTCTTATTTTGTTTTCACTTTTTTTAATTAGAGCAATTAACAGACCAATAAAAAATAACCATTAATTATCAATTGTTTATATTTTATTTATTTATATTTTAACCTTTTTTATATATTATTTTAATCTACACACTAATAATTTAACCATATGATCAAATATAAGGTTTTTTATGTTATAAAAAATGATGATTTAGCAGTGAATACCTGCATAGCATGCTTTATATACGATGTTTATTTGATCATATGATCAAATAAACAATTAGAAACATCATTGAACTGCTAACAATATATACCCAAGCCACTTCAAGGTGCAGGATTCAGCTAGAACTAGAAACATCTTTAGGCAAGGCATTGATTAAAGATAATGGTTATTCTGGAGAATGTGCTCCTGCACTTCTCTAATAACACCATCCATGTAGCGTCCTTGTCGAAATCAATAACGCAACATAAAACGTTTCTAAACTAGCCTTTTAGGGACGACTGAGATTCGCATCTTGAGGTAGTTTGGGTCTAAATATTTATCGTTGTTATTGGTGTAAGAGTAATTAACTTGAGGAAGGCTGAAGCACTAAACAACTACCGCTAAAAAAACTAAGGCAAAACTATTCAGAACTGTAAAAATCAGTGACACGAACTTAATTGATATATTAATATCGAGAATATCCGTACAGAGCGAGCAATGAAGTCGCTTATGGATAATGACGAATAATACGCCGCACCATCGTATGGTGTTGTTTCACTACAGCCCGGCACGTTAATGACAGACGGTTAAGTTGTTTACGATAGCGTTGCCAAAACTAAAGATTTAACGAATTTATGTTATTGGGCACATGCCAGACGTTATTTTAAAGAAGCCAGTGACGCCTAGCCTAAAGGGACATCAAGTAACTTTTATCAACCTAGTTCTTTTAAATTTTTATCATGCAGAGCAACAAGTAAAAGCTCCCCATCATCATTAACACGAAACTTACCGTATGTAGCTGTTGCTAATTTTTTCCCGCTGCCTTCTTCAAAGAAATATGCGTTAGTAGCGAATTTCACCCGACCTTTTCGTAATCGAAACTGTAGGGCTGTACTTTTATTAGCTATCGCTTCTTTAGTTATACCTTCTGCGACAATGCCGACAAATGACGCCACACTTCTCTCATCAAGTTGCACGTAGACCAAACCATCAATTGACTCATGGTTAAATTCAGTTGAATCCATCAGCCCCTGCTCTTTTAGACTGGTTCGGATCTGATTAGCCACGGCAAAGCGAAGCGCCATATAGTCACCTTGCATTAGAGAACGCGGGTCAACAGGAGCTAATTTAAGAAAGACAACCTCGCCATTTTCTAATAGATTTTCTTTTTTATAAATTGACCAATTTACAACTAATAGCGCGATGATCAGTGTCGCTATTGCGATTGTTTTTTGCATCTTACTTATCCTTAAGTGCTGGCATAATTTTATCGAACAACACACGGCTAACTAACATAAGTGCGGCAACTACCAGCAAAACTCCCGATTTGAACAATAGTGTCTCTTCCATTAAGTAGTAATAGGTAGAGCTATAAACTAACAGTGACATTACCCCAAGCCCAAGCAATGTAGGGTTACTATGAGCAAAACCTAGTACTAAAACCACTAAGCCCACTCCTATTCCAGCAGCCTTAAATGTGGCTAACCCGAGGATAAAAGTAAACAACAACACCATCTTAGAAAACTTAGTGTTAATCTCGACATGATTGGCAGACAACAGTTGCCAGGAAGTAAAAACAAGCGCTGAAAGATAAATGATATAAGAAGCCCAGCTTGGTATTTGTATTAATGTTTCACTTGTCGATAACAATAATTTTTCGAAGTCAGCCCCAAAAACATCACTACATTTTAGTAGCAACATAGCGATTACCAGGCCATACATTAGCCCTTTATTTCTTTTGTATTGGTTAGCAAAGCTAAATTCATTCAAACAGAGCCAGGCTAGCGGAAATATTAAAAAACTACCAAGTAAATGAGGTGCCCCAATAATGGCTAAGCTGGCGGCAAATGACAGCGCAGCAAACAAGGTTGAAAATACACGGTGCAAAAAGCTTGGCATGAGATAAGCGAGTAAAACTTGTGACACCGCCACAGTGAGCCAGATAAGCGCTGAAGATTCCCATTCGATTACCGACCTTACAAGCAACGCTTGCCCTGAAAGACTTATAGCCAAAGCCAAATGTTCATAAAACTCATTATTAGGTGCTCTTAGTAAGCTATATGCGATTAATAGCAGAGGTAAACTGATAAAAAATGATGCGATAGGCTTTTCAAGTAATGAGGAAAACGCACTAAAGAAGAAGCCCAATAAAAAAATAGCTCCTAGCCAGCCTGATATTGCCAGTAACATTTTAATATACCAAGGCGAATTCACTGGATCAGTTTTTGGCGTCTCTCCTTGAACTAAATCAGCCTCTTTCAGCTTAGCCCATAACGCATTCTTTATAGTTGGCATATTTGAGCCTCCGCTTGTACTTTCTTCAGCCAAAATGCAGCGCCAACGCCTAAAGCTATCACTATAACTGATAGCAAAAAATATGCAGCTGGCTCACTTTCGTGCAACATTTCTTTAGCAAGTAAGGTAACAATTACTACAATTCCAGAAAGGCAACCTCCAGCAAGCATAAATAGATCTACCCGCAATTTTCGATAAAACAAATAAAATGTCACTAAAAACAAAAGCCATACAGGCAGAGCTAAGGTATCAGTAACGCTATTGTCCAAAATAGCAATTAATGCCAAACTAGTTATTGAAATTCCCACACCCAAAGCAATAATTCTTATCCCCCATTGCTTTTGCATCCACAGCCATGATTGGCTCAACTTGTCCCAAGCAGCTAGGCTAAGTGAATTAAAGGCAAATAATGACCACAACACACTAACGCTACTGCCAAACAATAGCGATAAAGGATTAGTGTGTACATCGCAATAAAAAATAATTGACAAGTTAAGCAGCCCTAACCAAACTAGCCAGATGGTAGTAAATCGAGAAATCAATGCCCAAGGAGTCATCAATAAAGCCCAATTAAAAAACAGCTGCCACGGATCAGCCCCGGTCTGGTACGTTTGCCCAAATAGAGCCATTAGTGCACCTAGTAAGATAGTTGCAAACGTTAATGCAGCACTACTATATACGGAGCCAATTTGTGTTTTTAGGTATACTAGAATAGAAAGCACCAGGGCTATTTCAACAAGAGCAAACTTGGCGAACCGACCAATTTGAGACCAGTTATGCGCCAAAAAATAAATAAATGAAAACCCAAGTGCTATGCAACCAATCCACAAAAACAAATTATTGGTAAATGTTAGCCAAGCTCTTTGACTTGGCATTATGTTTGATATATCGACTGCAGCATCGATATTATTTTGATCTACAGCATTGTGTTCAATTAAATTGACCAACTCGCCTCTAAATGACTCCATGCACAGTTCCCTTTTATCCTATCGCTTTTATAGGAATATCTAAACAATGGAAGTTGGCAATTTACCCCCTAAATTTAGACCATCTTATACCCATCCGTCGCCATAATTTTCTACTTAGCCCATGTATTTTAGGCTTTTTTGATCATATTGACTCGACCTACTCAATTGTAGTTTATTATTTCAATAATTGGTTTTGCCGAAAAATTTCAACCGATAAAAGCCACTATACTTAAGATCACTCCTTAACTTGGTTAGTAGACATACTTATACCCATGATACTTCAAGATACGAGTTTCAGGATGACTGAGCGATTCATGATCAAGGCGCATCTTTTTATTAATGGTTGTTCCATTAAAAATAGATGCAACGAAGACTATGGATTGCTCAGACATCCCCGTAGGGCTGGTTTAGAAACGTTTTATGCTACGTTATTGATTTCGACAAGGGAACAACCATTCTCTTCAATCAATACCTTGCCTAAAAACGTTTCTAATTCCAGCTGAATCCGGCATCTTGAGGTAACATGGGTATATAAGTTTACATTCCGTGCCCGCAGGCATCAAATTACCCAATAATATTTATGTAGTGATTGAAATTTCTGCCAATGCAGCACCAATAATAGCTTCAGCGCCACTGATCATTTTATTTTTACGAAGCCGCCATAAAAAACCTAAAAAAATGACCAATATTAGCTATACTTTTTGATGAGTTAATTTAAAAAGTAGGTAAGTAACATGGCCATTTCAATTTCATTTAATGAATACCTTTCAAATCATAATATTGACTATGAATTAGTAAAGCATAGATTTACCAAATCCTCTTTTGACTCTTCCTGCTCAGCTCATTTACCTTCCGCAGAGGTAGCCAAAGCCATTATTTTACAAAGCAGCGACGGCAGCTACCTAATGTCAACATTATCAGTAGGTCATAAGCTATCCTTAGCGCAAGTAAACCAACTGATGGGCAAAAACTATCATCTGTTAAATGAAACGCAACTAAGTGAACTATTTCCTGATTGTGAGCAAGGTGCAATTCCAGGCATAGGTGCAGCTTTTGCCATAGATATGCTGGTTGACGATGGCTTACTTGGCAAAAAACAAGTCTATATTGAGGCTGGTGATCATCGCCATCTAATCAAGGTAGACCAGCAGCAATTTGCTAACATATTAGCAAACGTGCCTCATGGCAATATAAGTGGTGAGGCTGTTGGCTACCCTAAAATGGTTGAACACCTTAGCAGCGAATGGCGCATGTCATAAAGTTGCTCATACAGGCTGTTGTAGACTATCATGCTAGCACCATAACCCGGCGGTTATTATACCAATATCACTAATCATGTGATCATTTCTACTTGTTAAAACCACCAACTACTTCGTTATTTACTTAATAAACGCTGCATGGATTCAGCTTATTAGACAATGCAGGAGCATATTGTCCTGAACAACTAGTTATTAAAATAAATGCCTTGTATTTGGCTGTTTTTACTACGTATAAAACAGATCACCTAATTAATGATACTGGTATTACTATGCTGTATTAGGGTCTGATGATAATAGAGTCGAGATTAATTATGATTAGCCTTTGGGGATAGTCTAACTAGCGCCAAAATAAGCCGAGCCTTCGGTACTATACCCGTTACCATTCAAGATGCAGGTTTCAGAGTGCTTGAGCGATTTCAACTCAAGGTGCTGTGATGTAATAATACTTACTGCTTAGCGATATATATCATCCAATTCGCCATTGTTAAGCTTTTTATTGACGGTTTTTAAACAGTGCTGCGCATGGCTGATCACCTGTTCCATGCTTTCATAACAACGACGCTCGTTTTTACCGTAAGCAAAAAAGGTTAGCACTACTTGCTGGCCCATGCCGCCGGTGTCAACTTGATTGCCAAGCGCGAGATAACAAGTGGTGGATGGGGATAAACAAATGGCTCCGGCACGAAAGCCTAGTTTGCTGCCCGCAACAAGTTGCAGTATATTTTTCATTAGCCAGTCAATACTTCTTTGCTGACAATTTTCTTCAATATCGCGAAACAAGATCATTAATCTGGCACTGCACTTTTTAGCATAAGGATACTGTTTGTCGGGATTATCTTCTACCGCATTAAAGGTGCAGTCATTACTTTCTAACAATGACGACGAGCTATTGAGCCATTCAACCAGTGAATAGAAAGTATCGACAAAAGGCCATTTATTAAAGGGCTGAAAATCTTCTAGCGAACTACGGATCAGTTTTGGATTTTTTTTAAAATCCATATAAATACTGTTTTCGTCTGTGGTCATTGAGGTCCAAGGATGAGATCTACCCTCGGTGTTATCGGTTTGTTTGGCGGTAAAAGCGTCCACTGTTTAACCCTTTAATGCTGATGACTAGCCAAACACTTAACCTGAAAATTTGATAGTTAAGCCGTGCTTGGTAGCAATTTAATATGAACGATATAATAACAGCAATAACATAAACAACGCTAAAGGTTTAACCAACAATAGTTGTGCCCTATGCCAATAAAATTTACTAATGGCTTTACGATCGTAAGCCGAAGTTTGCTGCTTACCTTATACCAATTGAAATAATGAATCGACCAACTTAGAGTTACGTAGCGAGCTTGGAGCAAACAAAATGAGTTAAACATAGTTATTCTATATTTCATTCATTTTGTGATGTTATCAGTTTGCTACGAAACTCCCGAAGGGCGAGTTTAAAAGGCTTACAAGCTGCGTTATTGATTTTGACAAGGACGCTACATGGATGTAGCTTATTAGAGAATGCAGGAGCACATTCTCCTGAATAACCATTATCTTCAATCAATGCCTTGCCTCTAAACCTTTTAATTCTCGCTAAGTGGTGCATTCATTAATTCAATTGGTATTAGTTATCAACCTAGCTAGTCGCTCGGTTCAGAGGTACACTGCGAGCATATAGCATTAATTGTGATGAGGAAATATTCAAATGTCAGACAGATTACGCGTAAGCGAGGCCGGAAAACTGTTAGTTTTTCTAACGACCAAGTTGCAAGGTTGGTCTAAAAAGAAAATTAAACAGCGGCTGCAACTTGGTTACGTAACGGTAAATGGTCAGTCTGTTATTAAACATGATCATCCATTGAATGTCGGTGACGAGGTAGAGGTACTAGCGCAAGCTAAACGTTTTGACGCCAGCAAAGTTCAACCCGCAAATACTAAATTGGAAATATTGTTTAGTGATCATGATTTAATTGTAATTAATAAGCCCGCGGGCCTGTTGTCTGTTGCCACTGCGCAGGAGAATAAATTAACTGCGCTAGCAATTTTACGTAATCAGCTGTCTAAGGCTAAAAAGGGGGTTAAATTGTGGCCGGTGCATCGGTTAGACCGAGATACCTCAGGGGTGTTGATGTTTGCTACTTCTGCGGAAATGCGCGAGGCCGTTAATGCCAAGTGGTCTGAGGCCGAAAAGGTTTATCTGGCCGTGGTTGATGGCGTGCCCGAGCCAAAAAGTGGCACGATTGATCAACCGCTACGCATAGACGAAAAGCAATACAAGATGCATGTGGGTGCCCATGCTGACGCGAAAACTGCCATTACCCACTTCAGTACAGTGCGCAGCGTTAATCAGCGTTCTTTGCTGGAAGTTAAATTGGATACTGGTCGTCAGCATCAAATACGTGCGCATTTATCTTGGTTAGGTTATCCAGTCGTGGGTGACTCGCGTTATGGTATTGATGGCAGTCGTATGGGACTTCATGCACTACGCCTAACCATTACCCGACCAAAAACGGGAGAGCGACTTACCATTGAAGCGCCAATGCCTACCGATTTGATTACCTTATTAAGGTAAGCTCATCATAGGGTATCAGCATCGCAGAAGCCCAATGCAGATGAAGCATTGGGCATACTCAACTCAGCGAAAATGGGGTGCTACAGATAAAAACATTCCGTGGTATCAAAAAACAGATTGAAAAAGGACTGTTTCGATCCGTGAGTATAAGAAACACTTTCAGCCTCGAACAGTCCACAATACATATGACCTATTATGCAGCTTGATTTGAATGTAGCCGCCCAATACCTCCAGGTGTTATTTTACCCATATTTACATTCATGATAGAAACTAATTAGCCCTGCTGTTGAGCTGTCGTGGGCAGCATTGACACTCTTAGATTCAAGCTCTGCCTGAATTTTAATGGCTAACCCTTTCCCTAATTCAACCCCCCATTGGTCAAAAGAACAAATTTGTAGAATTATGCCTTGGACAAATATTTTTTGTTCGTATAATGCAATCAAACTGCCTAAAGAACGAGGAGAAATACGTTTCATTAATATACTATTAGTTGGACGGTTACCTTGATGAACTTTATGAGGAGCCACTTTATTAATGTAATCTGGAGTTCTCCCTTTTGCTTTTAAGTCTGCTTTTACCTGCTCTTCATTTACGCCTTGCATTAATGCTTGGGTTTGGGCAAAAAAGTTTGCCATTAAGGTCTCATGATGCCCTTGAACAGGCGTAACACTTTCAACCGAGCCGATGAAATCAGCTGGGATTATATTATTACTTTGATGTAAATATTGATAGAAAGCATGTTGGCCATTGATACCTAATTCTCCCCATATAGAAGGAACGGTAGGGTAAGTTATTTTATCTCCTTTCATAGTTACTGACTTACCATTACTCTCCATTTCAGCCTGTTGTAGATACGCAGAAAGCATGTGTAAAGACTGATCGTATGGAAGAATAGCCTGTGATCTTGCTCCTAGAAAAGTACAATTCCATACACTTAACAGAGCTAAAATCACTGGCGCATTTTTTTCTAATGGGGCACTACAAAAATGATTATCTATTTCATGAGCACCTTCAAGTAATTCAATGAAACGCTCAAAGCCTAAATTTAATGCGATAGGTAATCCAATTGCCGACCATAACGAAAATCGACCACCAACCCAATCCCACATATCAAAGATGTTTGCTGGTGCAATACCAAACTCGGTGGCATTTTTCTTATTTGATGACACGGCAACAAAATGTTGTGCAATCGCTGATTGATCAAATGAAGAAGCCACCAACCAATTCATTGCAGTTTTCGCATTGGTCATGGTTTCTGTGGTAGTAAATGTTTTACTCGATATAATAAACAGTACTCTTTCGGGATTTAATGGTCGCAGCACATTTGCAATTTGGGTTCCATCAACATTTGAGACATAGTGTACGTTAATATTGTTATCGCTATACTGTTTTAGGGCTTCGGTTACCATTTGAGGACCAAGATTTGAACCACCGACACCAATATTGACTACATCAGTGATTCGTTTTCCTGAATAACCTTTCCATAAGCCACTTCGTACTTGTTCGGTGAAATCCTTCATTTGCATCAATGCATTTTGAACATGGTCACTGATCAACTTTCCATCAATATAAATTGGTTTGTTTGAGCGGTCACGTAATGCGGTGTGTAATACAGCACGATCTTCCGTGTAGTTAATTCGCTCTCCATTAAACATTTTTTCCCGCCAGCCTTCGACATCACATTCTTTAGCTAACGCGACTAGATTTTTGATGGTTTCTTTTGATATCAAGTTTTTTGAATAATCCAGCATAAATGGTGATAACTTGATAGAAAACTCATCAAAGCGAGCCCTATCATTATCAAACAATTCACTCATATGTTGTTGCTTCATATCTTTAGCATGAGCGACAAGCTTTTTCCAACTCGCCAGTGATGTTCTGGGTGTCATTTTTATCTCCGTTTTTTGTTTACAACTAATATCAAAAGAATTTATTTCACTATCTATCATTTTTAAGCGTTTGCTTTCAGCAGTGTTATTGCGGTATTAACAACGTGTTCGACTGTAAAGCCGAAATGGCTCAGTAGCTCCTTGCCCGGTGCAGATTCACCAAAGCTGCTCATACCAATAATTTGACCATTTCTGCCAACATACTTATGCCAAAAATCGACATGTGCGGCTTCTATGGCAATTATTGATGTGACGTCTGCTGGCAACACTGAATCTTGATATTTATCGGTTTGGCTGTCGAAAATGTTAGTACAAGGCATAGAAACTACCCGTACCTGAATACCCGACTCGGTTAAATGTGCTGCCGCATCTACCGCTAAACCAACTTCAGAGCCGGTCGCGATCAAAATAAGTTCTGGCTTGTTTTGGCTATCTTTTAATATATAACCACCCTTGGCAATGTTATTTACCTGGTTGTTATCACGTTCTTGATGAGACAAACTTTGTCGGCTAAATATTAATGCTGACGGACCATCTTGTCTGATAATGGCCGATTTCCAGGCAACCGCTGTTTCGACCGCATCGCAGGGACGCCAAGTCATTAAATTTGGCGTCATTCGTAAATTTGCTATTTGTTCTATTGGCTGATGAGTCGGACCATCTTCTCCCTGAGCTATAGAATCATGGGTGTAAACAAAAACATTTTGAATAGACATTAAGGCTGACATTCTTATCGCATTTCGAGCGTACTCCATAAACATCAGAAAGGTCGCACCGTAATTAATAAAGCCATCATGTAAGGAAATTCCGTTCATGATGCCACTCATGCCAAATTCACGAACACCATAAAAAAGATAATTACCATCGGCGTCGTCAGCGGTAATACCTTTAGAGCCTGACCATAAGGTTAAATTTGAGCCGGCTAAATCCGCTGAGCCGCCAAGCAGCTCAGGTAAAATTTTGGCAAATACCTCTATCGTATTCTGTGACGCCTTACGACTAGCGATATTTTGACCCTCTTTTTGACATTGGGTAATAAACAAATCAGCATTTTGTTCAAATGATGTGGGTAACTTTCGTTCAATAACCCGACGCTGATATTCATTACCAAGCTCTGGATGGACTTGCTTATATTCTGTAAAAAGTTGTTGCCATTTTTTTTCTTTTTTAGCACCTTCTACTGTTGCATCCCAGCCTGAGTATATCTTTTCAGGTATTTCAAATGGAGAATATGGCCAGTTTAAAAACTCTCGTGCTGCCGCTATTTCATCTTCCCCTAACGGTGAGCCATGACAATCGTGAGAGCCAGATTTATTAGGTGAGCCAAAGCCTATAATGGTTTTACAACATATTATCGTTGGCTTGTCGGTGACTAACTTAGCTTCTTCAATCGCTTGTTGAATTTGAATTGGATCATGGCCATCTACATCAGCAATAACATGCCAATTATAAGCGGAAAAACGAGCCGGGGTGTTATCGGTAAACCACCCCTTAACCTCGCCATCAATAGAGATACCATTGTCATCCCAAAAAGCGATTAATTTACCCAAGCCTAATGTACCAGCTAATGAGCAAACTTCATGAGATACACCTTCCATCAAACAACCATCACCTAAGAAACAATAAGTGTAGTGATCGACAATATCGAACTCTTGGCGATTAAAATGTGCCGCTAAAGTTTTTTCTGCAATTGCCATACCTACGGCATTTGATAAACCGGCCCCCAAAGGGCCTGTCGTAGTTTCAACTCCAGGAGTATAGCCATATTCAGGGTGACCGGGAGTTTTCGAGTGCAATTGTCTAAATTGTTTTAGTTGCTCAATTGGCAAGTCATAACCGGATAAATGTAGCAATGAATAAATCAACATTGAACCGTGACCATTACTTAGCACAAACCTGTCTCGATCGGGCCAATTTGGATTATTCGGGTTATGCTTTAAAAAGTCATTCCATAACACTTCAGCAATATCTGCCATCCCCATCGGCGCACCTGGGTGACCAGATTTTGCTTTTTGTACAGCGTCCATACTTAACGCACGAATGGCATTGGCTAATTGTTTATGGGTGGTCATATTCTTATCCTGTTTTTAATGAATTGAGTTAAGTCACCATCAGGCTGAAAATAACCTATAGTGTTATGGTGTTATAATTAAGTATGGTGCAGCGTTGATTTGAGGAGCACTAACGGCCCCTCAAATGAAATAATTGATTAAACAAAAACTATTGAGAAATTAACGTTGTAACTAGTTTTTCTAACGATTGCTGATCAATAGAAAATTGATCAATTCCGCTTGTAAGTTTTTCTTTAGCCATGGGATCATTTTCGTGTTGCAAGCTAAAGCTCTGTTCATCTAATGGTAATATATCTTTCAGAGGTTTAGCCTTAACATTGTCAGCATTTAATTTAACAATTAGTTGACCTTCTGTTTGTTGTAATTGAGTGAGTAATACCGGTGAAATCGTTAACAAATCACAACCAGCAAGTTCAATTATTTCACTCGTATTCCTGAAACTAGCCCCCATGATTACCGTGCTGTAACCATAAGATTTATAATAATTATAGATACAAGTTACTGATTGAACTCCAGGATCGTCAGCACCTACATAGTCTTTATTTTCGTTGTGCTTGTACCAGTCTAAAATTCGTCCTACAAAAGGTGAAATCAAGGTAACATTGGCTTCAGCACAAGCCTTGGCTTGAGCCATACTAAATAGCAAGGTTAAATTACAAGAAATACCTTCTTTTTCTAATTGTTCGGCAGCCTTAATGCCTTGCCAGGTTGCCGCTAACTTAATCAAAACCCGCTCTTTTTTAATACCTTCGGCCTGATATAAGCAAATTAATTTCCGACCTTTTTCGATGCTTGCCTGAGTATCATAAGAAAGTCGAGCGTCAACTTCAGTGGAAATTCTCCCCGGAATAACTTTCAGAATTTCACAACCAAAGTTAACGATCAGTTGATCACAAACATCATCCAATAAACCATTTTTTTTAGCTATCGCGTCATCAATCAAATGTTGGTATTGTGGTAACTTCGCTGCTTGCAAAATTAATGAAGGATTAGTGGTTGCATCAATAGGATTCAGTTCTTTGATTGAATCAACATCGCCGCTATCAGCGACAACCACCGTTACTTTTTTCAATTGTTCTAATAAGTTCATGCTAGTCCTATAAAAGAGTTAATTTGATAATATTAATAACGACTGTATCACTTGGTTTTAGCTATTTAACCGATAACGCAGTTAAAATACAGTCGTATGTAGTTGCAATAATAAAACGCTAATGGGTTGTACTTATGGTTCTCGAACCTACGATTATCTAGGTTTTAAAAATCTTTATTGGTAGTATTTACCACAAAAAACATTAGTGTTTTTATTTATTACACCTTGGTTAACTTAGTTAAAAGTGACCTTGAAGGCTGGTGTATAATTTTCTATAATTTTGATATTGTTGCTGATAATAACTAGACATTGCACTTTCACTTTTAATAATTTTAGTGATTTTTCCTGGCTGACACACAGTTTGCGGCGACTCTTTTGATATAGCTATCCGAGCTAGACGCGCTGCACCAAAAGCAGGCCCTACTTCACCACCTTCTCGGTAAATCAGCGGCTGATTGAGCACGCTAGCTAATATCCCCCCCCACAACTGGCTACGAGCACCGCCACCAATGACCGAAACCTGACCTATCTGGGTTCCTGCGTCCAACAAAACTTGTTGAGCATCAGCAAACGCAAATGCTACCCCTTCTAAAACAGCACGCCCTAACACCGCACGGTTAGAGTTATGCGATAAACCAAAAAATACTCCTTTGGCATTAGGATTATTATGAGGCGTACGCTCGCCTGACAAATAGGGTAAAAAAGTAACTGAACAAGGTTTGCTAAAATCCTCTGCTGCCACTTCATCTAATAATGCCTTTTCGTTAGCAGCACCCGTAAGTTTAGTTACCCAACTTAAACAGCTCGCAGCGCTTAGAATTACCGACATTTGATGCCAAGTCTCCGGAATACAATGGCAGAAAGTATGAGCCGCACCCTTTGTATTAGACTGATAATCTTTATTTGCGACAAAATAAACACCTGAGGTTCCCAAAGATAAAAAAGCTTCATTAGGATTAATAACACCAATACCCACTGCCCCTGCGGCATTATCTCCGCCGCCCGCCGCTACAGGAACGGTCTTTAGACCCCATTGTTCAGCTACGTCTGAACGTAATATTCCAGTAACTTCAGTGCCTTCAAATAATTCAGGCATGTGAGACTTATCTAAAGCGGTTGCCGTTAGCATTTCATTTGACCACTGGCGATTAGCGACATCTAACCATAAGGTTCCTGAACTATCTGACATATCTGAGGCATAATCACCGGTCATTAACAAGCGAAGATAATCTTTGGGTAATAATATTTTATTAATTTTATCAAATAGATGCGGCTCATTTTTTTTGACCCATGCAAGTTTTGGCGCAGTAAAACCAGGCATTGCAATATTGCCGGTAATTTGGCGACTATTGGTTATCAGTTCTTCTATTTCGGAGCACTCTAAATAGCTTCGACCATCATTCCATAATATAGCCGGACGGATGACCTTATCGTTTTCATCGAGCAAGGTGGCACCGTGCATTTGACCCGATAAACCAATTGCCTTTACATCGGACAGGATTTTTCCATGGCTAACTTTTAATTGAGACATAGCAAGATTTGTTGCCTGCCACCAGTGTTTGGGGTCTTGTTCAGACCATAGATTTTCTAGACGAGATACCGTTAACGTGGAGGATGCTTGCGCAATAAGCTGATCATCCTCTCCAAGTATAACAACCTTAACGCCAGAAGTTCCTAAATCTATTCCTAAATACATAATCCTATCTCTTTGTTTTATAATTAGTTTGCTAGCCCACCCGCCTTTAAAGGGGGGGAGGCTCATTTTAGATTAAAGGTTCTCCACCATCAATCACCAAAGCGAGTAACATTCTTTTTAAACTATGATTAATACCGTTAATTACCATAAAACCGATAAACATATTAAATTAACAGGGTGATAAGTGCACAAAGAACCATCTACTCGTTATTACCAATAAAGCGAGAGTTGGCGCCATTGACTAAATGATGTTCAATTTTTTCTAGAGAGGTAAAAATACCATCAGCGATACTATATTTAGGATCTGTAACATCTTCCGGTATTACATAGGTAGTAATTGCCGCGGCTTTACCTGAAATCATACCGGTAATACTATCTTCAACTATTACGCATTGTTCTTTATTCGTTTTTAGTTGCTTCGCGGCGCTTAAATATACACAAGGATGAGGTTTTCCATATTTTTCACTATCAGCACTACAAATCACAGTAAAAAAATCTCGAATCGCTAAATGATCCAATACAGCATCAATTATTGGAATGCTAGAAGAAGTTGCCAAACCTATTTTAAAGTTATTTTTTCTTAAATAGTTAAGCAAACTGTATAAACCCGTTTTTGCATTTCCTTTCTCACGAATAAGTGCAATTACCGAATTCATAATATTTTGTTGTAACTCTAAACTTGTTATTGGTAGCTCGAAACGCTTACACCAAATATCGGCTAAATCATCTAATTTTCGCCCCATAGTATTGTTGATGCAGTCATCTACAGTAACTATTACATTGTATTTCTTGAGCTCTTCGATTTGTGCCTGACGCCAGAAAGGCTCTGAGTCAATTAGCACACCGTCCATATCAAAAATAACAGTATTTATATTCATCAATTGCGTATCCATAAAATTTGTACAAAAATATTTGACGAGCCAGATCCGCTGATAAAGCTCAATTTGGCTTATTGATTACTATTGTTTTGTTTTTAAACTTTCAAGCACTACTGCAAGTATAATAATAACCCCTTTTACGATCTGCTGTAGGTAACCAGAAATATTCATAAGATTCATTAAATTTGAAATAACACTTAAAATTAAAACACCAATTATAGTTTTGAATACTGTCCCGCGCCCTCCAGCTAAACTTGCCCCACCAACAACAACAGCTGCAATTGCATCTAGTTCAAATGATAAACCTAATACGGGTGAACCTACTCCAGTTCTAGTGGCAGCAATAACACCTGCTACCCCACAAGCCATACCACTTAAAGCATAAACAGCAAATTTATAGCGCTCAACAGGAATACCAGCAAAGCGTGTTGCGGTTTCATTAGAGCCAATAGAAATAACTAACCGACCGAAGGTTGTTTTTTTATAAATAAAATGGGCTAATATAGAAAAAAATAAGAATACATAAACAGGAAGAGGTAGCCCCATAAAATAACCCGTGCCAAAATCAACAAACGCGACATCATCTACAAAAATTGGTTGACCTTTAGATACGATTAAAGCTAAGCCACGTGCAATAGTCATCATAGCGAGGGTTGCAATAAAAGGTGCAATTTTAAAATATGCTACCAAACCACCTGCGCAAGAACCCATCAAAGTAGCGACAATAACAGCAGAGCATACCGCAAAAAACACCCCATATTCAGGAATGACTAATGCCACTACTACTGAAACTAATGCCATTATTGAGCCGACTGATAAATCTATTCCGCCAGTTAAAATAACATATAGCATACCTAACGAAACTAACCCGAGAGGAACACTTTGGCGAAGAACATTAGTAATATTAGCGACCGAATAAAACTTGTCCGATAAGAAATATGCAGCAAACATCATGGTAAGAAAAACCACTATAGTTGAATGCTCCGCAAGTAAATTAAGTGTGTTTTTTATTGAAAAATTATTGTTGGTTATCTTTTGTTCAGTTACGATTGAATTCATAATATTTTCTCTTAAATTAGGGCTCTTTTAGGTAGAGCCATCCTCATAATGTTTTTTTCAGTCATGTCATCACCAATTAATTCGCCAGCTATTTCACCCTCACTCATCACGTAAGTACGATGACACAGGCCAATTATTTCCATTAGTTCTGAGGAAATAATTAAAATGGCATAGCCTTTTTGGGTAAGTTCAAGAATGATATTATATATTTCTGACTTAGCACCGACATCAACCCCTCTTGTTGGTTCATCTAAAATCAGTACATCACAGTCTGTATTTAACCATTTAGCTATCACCACTTTTTGCTGATTACCACCACTTAAGCTTGAAATTGGATCTTCAATTGAGCCTAATTTTATAGCTAATCTTTTTCTAAACTCATTACTGATAGTGATTTCTTTTAGTCGATTAATTATGCCGAAAGTTGAGCCGGTCTTCTTAAGATTGGATAAGGTTATATTCTCTCGAATAGGCCTAGACAGTATTGCACCTTGCTCTTTTCGACTTTCTGGTACTAAACCGATACCTAATTTAACGGCATCTGCGGGGTTATTTATGTGCAGTGTCTTACCATTTTTTTTTATTTCCCCCGAAGCTATTAAATCAATACCAAATAAACAACGAGCTATTTCTGTGCGGCCTGCGCCTATGATTCCCGCTAAGCCGACTATTTCACCTTTTTTGACATTAATATTAATATTACGAAGGAGTTTTGCTGTGTTCAGGTTAATAACTTCCAATACCACCTCTTCTGAGGGGATTTGTTTTTCAGGAAATAATTGATTAAACTGTCGGCCAACCATACTGCAAATAATGTCATTCTCTGTACAGGTCTCAGGATCTAATTCAATTACTGTTTCGCCGTCTTTAATGACAGTTATTGCGTCAGTTAATTTAAATATTTCATCTAATCGATGAGATATATATATAATAGTTACCCCTTTATCCCTTAGTGCTCTCAGCTTATCAAAAAGAACATCTATTTCTTTTTCTGACAAAATTGCCGTCGGTTCATCCAGTATTAATATATTGACGTTTTTAGCTAATGACTTTGCAATTTCAACCATCTGCTGATAAGCGATACTTAGATCACCTAATCGAGTACTGGGATGGATATCAAAGCCTAATTGATCTAACGCTAGTTTAGCTAATCTATTGATTTTTTTAGTACTAACCAAAGCACCTCCGAATCCTAAATCGCTTAGAAATATATTTTCTGCAACCGATAAATCTTTAGAAAGTGCTAATTCTTGGTGAATAATTCCAATATTATGCTCTTGGCTTTGTCTCGGAGTGGTAAAATGTACTTCTTGACCGTCAATGGTAATCTTACCGCCATCCTTGATATAAATTCCTGAAAGAACCTTCATCAGTGTAGATTTTCCTGCTCCATTTTCGCCCACTAGCGCATGAATTGAGCCTTTTTTAACCTTAAGGTCGACACTTTTTAAGGCATGAATACCGCCGAATCTTTTTTGTACGTTGTTCATGACAATTGAATATTCACGCATAATAACCTCTACTTTAACCATTTTACTTATACCAATTGGTATTAATTGCACTATTAATCCCCTTTGATATAAAGTTCATATAACAAAGGGGATTTCAACGTTTATGATTTAAAAAAGAGATTTCGAATCGTATTCATTAGCCACATTTTTCTTTGTTATGACTATAGGCGGAATGTAAACATAATCAGGGTAATCTTTTTGACCCGCATGGTAGCTTTCGATAATATCAAGTATCGTCTTTGTTAAGGTGTTCGGGTTATTTGATGCCGTTGCTTGGAGTTCTCCACGTTGGATTGACTCTAAACCTTTTTTATAGCCATCGTGTGAATATACTCTTACTTGATCCAATTTATTGGCCGCTTTTAAAGCGCGAATAGCTCCTAAGCCCATGTCATCCATTTCGGCATATACACAATTAAGCTCATCACCCGTTGCAACGATTAGATCTTCCATTGCTTTTAAACCGCCTTGTTGATCCCAATTACCCCAACCCTGACTTAGAATTGTTAAATTAGTCTTATTATATTTTCTAATTTGGGTTTCCATAACACCTAGCATAAAATTATTGCTACGTGCCTCACCGACTAAATTACCTTGATTACCACTAATAAGAACACAATTCATCGGCTTATTACGAAACTGCTTTACCGCAAATTCACCGATTAAGCGGTTGTTTTTACGGTTGTTTGCCATTACCCGAGTAACAACTGGTGCGTCCAACGAAATATCACTATCGATAATAAAAGTAGCGACACCCTTGCGTTGAGCTATTTCGGCAATTCGCTTACCTGCAATAGGATCTTGTGGATTTAATATCAAATAATCAATATCTTGAGATAACATATCTTCAACGTCTGATATTTGCTTACTCATATCGCTACGTGCATCGGTAATAATTAATTCAAAGCCCTTTTCTTTGCTATGAATTTTCATATACTCTGTTAAGCCATTGAAAAATGCACCATTTAAAGTTCGGTTTGAAAAACCAATTTTAACTTTCTCGGTCGCAAAAGCAGAACTGATAGTCATTGCACTTAATAGTGTGCCTATGATTAATTTTTTCATAAATGTATCCCCATTTTTATTAGTTGAGTGTTAGTATTTTTCGTTGTCTATCTCTTTATTATTTTTTAAGTGTCGCTATTTCCCCTCTCTATTTATTAGTAAATATAAGTCATTGATTTTACTTCGTAGTAAAACCTCAAATTCAGAGTTACCTGCAAGCTGACCAAAAAGCATGCTGTTCTGAGCATAAACTTTAATCGGATCATCACTCATATACATATTAGCCACTGCTTGCTTATCAATAACACCGTCTAAGTATTCATATGGAAGAGTTCCTTGATGCCATTTTTTTAAGTAAATGAAAAATAATGCAGGTAACATTGCCGTTGCTTCAGGAGGTTTTTTATTTTGATAGCAATCGATTAATGTAGGGGTAATCATTGCTGGTATCTTAGAAAAACCATCTGCAGCAACCCTTTGATTTGTATCTTTTATATTTGGGTTAGCAAAACGTTCCAGCACAATATCACGGTAATCAGTCAAATTTATTTCATTACTATTTAAGCTTGGAATAACATCTTCCGTGATATAATCAAAAGCTAATTTATATATAAAGTCCGTAGCAACACTTTCATATATATAGGATTTCCCTAACAATGTTCCTGCCCATGCAATACAGCTATGGGATGCATTTAATATGCGGATTTTGGCTTCCTCATATGGCACTACAGACTCGACTATTTCTGCACCCACAGAAGCTAGATCTGGACGTTGGGTAATAAAATCATCTTCTATGACCCATTGTATATATGATTCAGCCATCACTGGTGCATTGTCTTGTATACCTGTTTTTTCTTGAATACGTTTAGGCAAATCTTCAGTCGGGCGTGGCGTTATCCGGTCGACCATAGTATTGGGGCAAGTTATATTATTACTGACCCAAGCCAGTAACTTTTCATCTTTTTGGAATTGTAAAAACTCAACTAAGGCATTAGCAAACCGCGTTCCATTATGGCGTAAATTATCACAATTTAATAAGGTCACAGGTCCATGATTGTCAGTCATTCTTTTACGTAACATACTTACCACTACACCATAAATTGTTTGTGTATCACCAGATAAGTCAGCTTGAATGGCCTTGTTATATTGATCCAATTTATTATCAGTATTTAAATAATACCCCGCTTCAGTAACTGTAAAAGAGATCACTTTAGTTGCTTCTAGAGATCCAATAATGATTAACGGCGTCAATCCTTTTTGCCACGGGATTATATTTTTTATTGAGGTGATTTTTTCATACTTTCTTTCACCTTGAGGGGAAATAGTTTCCAGAGTGTATTCACCCTGTTGTTCCCTAAGATGCGTTGCAATAACTTCATCTTCGCAACGCATATTACCAGCAGTAATTGACCACGTATTATCACCTGCTTCAATAAGCTTGTGCATATACCAAGCTTGATGAGAGCGGTGAAATGCCCCCAAACCAATGTGTAGCCATGTGTAGTTATGTGAATCACTCAAACCATTTACCTTTAATAGACATTTCATTGATAGTTACTATATGTGATGACTGAACAAATGTCCAGCTTATGAGCAAGTATTTAATTTCAATCAAAAGACCATCGAGCACCATCACAACCAAAATCAAATAATAATTAATGTTTTCAATAACTAGTAATGGATTTAACTTGTATTACGACGTTAGAAAATAGTTTTTTATCGGCAATAAATAGAGGTATAAATGTTTGTATTGGGCATTATTATGTACCAAAACCAGAATGTTTTTTATTCGAAGGAGTTAATTTTGAATAGAATAAAAAGGTGATAAACCGTGTAGTCATTTGATATTTCGCCACCTTAACAGAGGCCGGTAAATTTTAAACCTATTTTCTATTGTGAGAGCCACTGGGATTATGCATAGTTAGCATCATATAGGCTGTATTAATAGACTCTTATAATCAGCAATCACTATAATCTCAAATAAAAAAGTCAGACGAATATCGTCTGACTTGTCAAAAAATGGCTGACATATTTTAATGTAGCACAAGTTTATAGTTACTATCTCACTGAGCTTGCACAAAAATCCCAGCTAAATAGAACTATTTATCTGTTAAAAAAAGTTAAAAGCCACTTCTAGTGCGCCGATATTTAACGCTGGATTCCACATCGCTGTAGCTGAAATTGGTAAAGTGTAATTTAAAATTTCAAGTTCTTTTTTGTAAGTAAAGCCAACATTAGTAATACTTGCTTTATCATCATAAAAGTTCTTACTATCTACAGGAGAAAACGCGCCGCCAACAAAAACATTAACACTTTCACCCTTTTTACCCTGCCAAGCGGGTATTTGTAGCTCTAAATAGTTAGTGTAAGATTGCTTTTTCTTACCACTGTCTTCGTCTATATAAGTATCTACCCCTTGAATAATTACTGAGTAATAGACTGATACCGGCATATCGCCAGAAAAAGTGTAACCGAAACCGATATCAATAAAGTTTCCTGTTTTTGTACTATCCGTAGAATAATCAAAAATATCTACATTTTGAATGGATGAATGGTTGCCATGATTGACGATTTCAACAAACATATTTTCTGAAAAATTATGTGAAGCAAAATAAGTAAACTCTTTAAATTCACCGTTAAATGTTGCCCCTCCCCAAATACCAAATTTGGTTTTTTCATCTTCTGAAAGATAAGACAACGTACCTGCGGTCATAATTCCCGGCGTAACAATAAAACCGTGCCAAAGGTGATTCGTTTTTATTTGAAAATTTAAATCAAAATCTCCTCCTTGCTGTGCTTGTACGTTAAAGCAACCTAGGCACAGAATAATTATCATAGTGAGTTGTTTAGTTAATTTGTAATGCATGTTTATTCCTTAAAGTTATATTTTTTATTAATTAGGTAATGCCTTAGGCTTATTAAAAGTTAATCGCTGATAAAATTAAGAGTATTTCCCAACTTCCTTGCTCTATATACAAATTACTTCCAGTGCCTAAATGCGCTCCAAAACATAATTTTATAAATATTCTCAATTTATTTTTAGCAGAACTTTTACTTACAACCCATAAAGCATTACGAAACTGCTTATTTTAATAGCCTTAAATAGTACCGAGCCAATCCCAATATTAGTTTTCATTTCAAGTATTACCTTTTATGAATACATCATATTTAGCCCTTTTAAGCCTATCGAAAACAACCATACGACAAAACAAATAACTATTCAAGCACTGAACATATGATCAAATACGATTAATTAATACATGTACTAACAATAGAGCGAAAGTATACTTATTATTAGATAGCTAATAACTTGATACACCAGTACAAAATTCAGGGTATAATTTAAAAAAAATTAAAGACTAAATTTCATATTTCGATGGCATCTATGAAGTATCCCAAGGAGATTAATAGTGAAAGAAAATCATAAATTAGACAGCCTAGTTAGAGCAGCTTGGCTATATTATGTATTGGGCAAAAATCAAAGTGAAATTGCCACTATTATGGGGGTGTCTAGACCTGCTGTGCAGCGAATGATCGCTTCTGCTAATGAAAAAGGCGTCATTTCAGTTGATATAAAACACCCGGTCGCGGTTTGTCTTGAATATGAGACATTACTTAAGAAAAAATATAATTTATCACTATGTCGTATTGTTCCTTATGCAAAAGACAGTAGTTCCGATCATAAAACTTTAGTGTCCTACGGGGCTTTCCAAGTTATTTCCAAATATATTAAACAAGACAAATCATTAAATATAGGAATTGGCTCTGGATTAACTTTAAAACGTGCTATTAACTATATTGAAAAACTTACCCAGTCCCAACATAAATGCATCGCTTTAATTAGCCAAATGAATTATGAAGGGCTATGTAATTATTATGATGATGTGCCACTGCTGTTTGCTGATAAAATTAAAGCGGGTTATTATCAACTACCTGCCCCTTTGTATTCTAAAAATGTAGAAAATCATAAAATGTGGTGCAGTACCGATCTATATAAAGAGTTGGCGATAAAGGCAAGTAATGCCGATGTTATTTTTATTGGTATCGGCTCTATTGGTGATTCAAGTCCTATTGTTTCTAATGGTTTTATCAATAAGAATGAATCTGAAGCGCTTCAAAAGAAAGGTGCTGTAGGAGAACTTTTAGGACGTTTTTTTGATCGCCACGGAAAAGTTATTAAGCATGGAATAAATGAGCGAGTGACGAGTTACGATCTTAGAGAAAGTAAAAAAGCAACAATAATAGGAATTGCCTCAGGACAAGATAAGCAAGCAGCAATTTTAGCTTCATTGGAAGGTATGTGGATTAACGGCTTAGTAACAGATGAGCAAACAGCCAGATGGCTACTTACTCAGTAACTTCATACCTGTACGCCAAAGCTGTTTACTTACATTTAGCGCAAAGTGAGTCTTTTGTCTAAGGCTTTGTGCCACAACACCCCACAACTTTGGTGCGGGGAGTCTAATGATATTTATTGATAAAACGCTGGCTATTGGGGTTAAAAGCCACGATGTTATTGTGGTTTAGACCACTTAAATAATTTAAATTAAATTGTTGCTAATAAATGACTTTGTTATAAATATTCTTACTCGGCGTGTCGTTTATGTAATCAGCTAAGTTAATCGTTTTAACTGTCTAAAACGAAAACCGTTAACGCTTTCGAATTAACGGGCTTATCTTAATGTGGCAGGAAGAACGAGAGTAGATAAATTGACTCACGGCCATTAGCTCATATGTTGTTGTTGGCGCTTTAATGCTTTATTTTTACTTAACGTTTCCACCTGAGCAACGGCATAAAGGTTGAGTCCACTAAACAAACTTTTCAATTTCGCGGCGTGGTAGTCAACTTCAATTTTTTCAATCACAAGTTGATGTTTTTCAGGAAATAACGCTTCTACGGCTTGTGAAATTAGCTCAAATAATTTTTTCAGGTTAAATTTATGTATTTGGCCCGTCTTGTTAAAAATCCACTCGGTAATTGCCATAAAATCATCAAACGGCTCATCAGACAGCATATGGGGTAATGAGTGTTTAAAGCGCCCTGAATTACCAATCATGTCCCAGTAACGAGCAAAGCGGTTAATACGTTGCATGGTGGTAAAGCTAACCCTGTCGGTACTTAATATATTAAACGGCGGCAATGGATTAAAACGTAAGTCAAATGCCTCTGTGTGTCGAATAATTGGACTACCTTTCAAACGTTTCAAAATACCCATTTGAATTTCATGAGGACGACAATGATAAAGTTGGTTGAAACTATCTTTAAAGGTGTCGAAGGTTTCGCCGGGTAAACCAAAAATAAGATCCGCATGAATATGGGCATTAGTATTATCTTTTAGCCAGATTAAATTCTCTTTTGATTTGGCGTTATTTTGCTTACGACTAATATTCTTTTGTACTGCCACGTTAAAGGTTTGTATGCCTATTTCAAACTGTAAACTGCCTTCAGGAAACTGTGCTAGCAAGGCTTTTAATTTTCTCGGTAGATGATCGGGTACCACTTCAAAATGCAGATAGAGATCGTCAGTCATTCTGTCTAAGAAAAACTGCATAATTTGCATGGTGGTATTAATGTTTAAATTGAAGGTTCTATCGATAAATTTAAAATTTCTCGCACCACGTTGATAGAGGATTTCCATTTCTTTAAGAAATAATGTCAGCTCAAATGGCGTCGATGTTTTGTCTAAAGACGATAAACAAAATTCACATTTAAAGGGGCAGCCACGCGATGCTTCCACATAAAGTAAGCGGTGCTTTAAATCTTCATCGGTATAATACTCATAAGGCAAGGCTATGTCTGCTAACGCGACGGGTTTTGAGTTTAGAATTTTTTTATCGGGTGGCGTGTTATTGATTATGTCTTTACACAGTTGATAAAAACTTACATCTGCTGGGCCGGTCAATACATAATCAGCACAGTTAACAATCGCTTGCTGCTCAGTTTCATAACTGACTTCTGGCCCGCCTAAAATAATTTTAATTTCTGGTGCTATCACTTTCAATAAGTTAACAACCGCAGTTGTTTCAACGATGTTCCAGATATAGACACCGAAACCAACAATGTCGGGTTTTGATGCTAATATTTGTTCAACAATATCCATGTCGCGGGTTTGGATAATAAACTCTTTTATTTCACAATATTGCTGTAATTCTTTTAAATTAGCGTAAAGATAACGTAAACCAAAACTGGTGTGAAAGAACCTAGCGTTAAGGGTAGCAAGGACAATTTTAGGCGAGCTTTTATCTATTTCATGACTAGGCGGTGTAGCCTTTTTAATTGGCTCTGGTTTTAGTAACTCTGGCTTTATTGACTCTGCTTTTATTGAATCAGGAGTATCGTTTTCAGTTAGATTAATCTGCGTAACAGTTAATTCGGGATGATTTTTTTTCGCTGCCATACTAGATTTTAACTACCTTCAATTGATACCTTCAATAATATTGCCGCAATTATACTGTGATTGCTGAGGTTATTCAGGAATATTGTTTATGTTTGTATTTGTTAAGTCTTTAGCCATTAAATTGGGCAAATTTTAATGATAATTCTGCTGCCATTTTATTTTGCCCTTTAAGTATTAAAACTTCGATTATACATTCGATGGTGCATAGACCCCCTTTAGGTTGATTGGCCCTAAGTTTGTATAAAGAATCATTTGCCGTTTTCAAGGTGAACTGTGGTGCATTTTTTAAATAAGCACTGTGGTTGAAGATTTTTTTGGCTTCCTGCCAGGTACTATCAATAATAATAATGTGGTCATATTCTTCAATGCTTGTCGATGAAAGTACCTTTGAAACTGGCGATGACATTTCTGGTATTACTGCCGGTATTGCTGCCGATGATGATTCACCCTTCGAATATAATAATACCGCCTCATTATTTTCGATTAATCTAACAAGGTCTTTATTAGGGTTTACTCTTTCCCAAAGTATACGCTCAACAATTTTATTAGCATCTTCTAAAGCAAGAGCGCCAGTATTGGTTGCTCTATGCAATTCACGTTCATGGGTAAGTAAATAGATTTTCATTTATAGGGTTTATTTCACTTTAAATAATTGTTGTCGCGTTTATTCAAAAACTTGCAGGGGTTTAGCCAAAATCCGCCAAACTCTCGATTAGCGGATTTTATTCATAAGGGTATTATTGCCCCTAACGGGATAGGTTTGAGGCATTCTTTGACTATGTAGTTTTGGCTATGTAACTGCCTCACTGATAAAGTCAATGAGCTATGCCAGTTTACAGACCTACCTTATGCAACACTTCTTATATTTCTTGCCACTGCCACACGGACAAGGATCGTTGCGGCCAGCCGTAGGTAACGAACTAACGGGCACACTGTTCTCTAAAATTGTATTTTCGTCGTAAAGCATATTAGCCAATAAACCGCCTTCCCCCATTAGCGAATCAAAGTCATCAAAATCTTCATTTACAAGACTATCGAGTTCTTCATCTTCTGAGTCATCATCAGCCCAAGCACTTAAGGTATCAACAACATTAAAGTCTGTTTGAATCATGCCAGACTCAATCAACTTATGTGCATCAGCCCTATGCCATGCTTTTACTTCGTCATATTTAAAGCGATCTTCATCAAATACATTTTTATCACCTAATGCAACAAACTGAGATTTAAAATTATCAAGTTGATATTCAATGCAAGAATCGGCTAATGCGCTAATTAAAAAGCTATTGGTTGAACTCGGTAAAGCCGAAAATACAGTTATCCATCGAGTTACATGGGCACTTAATACGAATTCATCAATAATACCCGCTTCGTACTGAGCAAATACCGCTTCAATAGCAGATGCTTTGCAATACATCGCTTGATGACCATCAACAATATAATTACACAATGCTTGTGTATTACCATCGACCACATTATAAAATAAGGTCGGAGTTAATTCAGTAAGCGCATCGCCAAACACCCCTTCAAGAGGAGTTAAAAACGTATCGTTACGTGCAAATAACTGCAAACACTTTTCTAACGCTGGAGAATATTTTAGTTCCGCTAATAATAACGTACCAAAAAATAAAATGGCCTGCTGCTCGTCGGTTAACGAGGTATCATCTGCGATAAATTGATCTATCAGCCGTTCTAATTCAGGATAAAATTCCGACCAATTTGCTTTAACCACTTCGAGACCTGCAATAGGTAATTCGTTGTCTTGTGCATTACCTATATCCAATAAAGCTTGTTCTAAATTCATGTGAAGTCCGTGATAAATAATCAATGATGAGTGCATATGCCACATATTATATATTAATACTTCGACTTCCCGTTACCATTGAAAGCCTCAAATTCAAAACTAAAAAAAACTCTAATCATGAAGTTTAGGTTCAGGATTTTAAGTGCCTCCACCATTTACTTTAATTGCCTAAGGGGCGGCAGGGTTTCTGTGGTTTATTTGTAAAATGAGAATCTAAATTATTAATCTTGAGTCTTAAAATTACAGCAATAGTTATCTTTTCCATCAGTTAAAGTTACGTAGCTCTTTGAAATATCGCTAGTTGTACCGAGAATAAGCATTATCACGTAATTCAAGCTATGCGTTGACTTACAAAATATATCCTTTATCGTTTCCATATCTTGATCCGACGGTACTGGGCTGATTTGAGGATGGCTATGCCAGTCTCCAACATAATAAAGACCTCGTTTAAAATTCTCGTTAATTAAATTTTGAGCTTCTCGTTTATTTGGCCTGAAACCAAAGCGACTGCGCCAATCAAACTTAGTTGGCGTTGTCACATATTCAATTTCAACAATATTAGATTCCAGCTCTTTAGCAAACAATAAACCTCCTGCTTCTTTTTTTAAACCTGTTTGCCTGAATTTATTTAATGTAGCTAAAGATGTTGGTGAAAGTTTAATTTGAATGTCACACTCTTTTGATATAAAACTAATCATGTTCGCTAATCCATTTTTGACCAAGATAAACTAATGTTCTTTCATGATTTCCAGCTCCAGGATCACCATACTCTTTTTCCCAAGACGAAGACCATTTACCACCCAAAACATTTAGTTTATTCTTTGACTCAAACCAGATCTTCCTTCTTGGATTTAATTCATGATCATCTTCAGTAAGAAGTAATGATATTATTTGTTCTGCGGCCATAGCATGTAAGTGCGTGAGTGCTATCACACCGTATGGTTGGAAAGCACCGGCACAGGCTGGCACATTGACATATGTTTCATGATCCCACTCAGTAACAGGATGTATCATTTTTCCAACTTTAGCTGTATCCATAAAATGGAGCGAATTGAATGCATCTGAGTCCGCAGGGTTAACGATTACGTGGGCGGCCATAGCGTGGGCTTCGACGAATGCAAAAACTATTGTGGCAAAGGTAGAGTCAGATTGAAGACGTAGCAACTTTTGATCAGAAAACCAATCGGCTGTACAACTCAAAATAAGATCTGAACGCTCAAATAACATTTGACAAATTTCATCTTGAATAGCCTCTTGCCAATCATTCTCAAAGGCATGGATAATTACATGAGGAAAATCTAGTTTTAATGCGTGTGATAATGCTGATGCTTTATTCCATCCCAAATATTTCGAACCAAGGCAGTGTCTTGAAATGTTTTCAGATTTAATCGAGTCACTATCAAAAAGTAACAATTCATGAACACCTGACTGAACAAGTAACCTTGCTGTTGAAGCTCCAACTGAACCACAACCAATAACAGCTATTCTATTGCTCTTAAGCTTTATCCAGGAATGATTAACATCTCTTCCCATTACCCAACTTTGATCAACTCTTTTTACAAAGTTACCACTTATTAATACGTGTTTCATTCTAGGCACTAAATCTTGAACTTTAATTCTATTCCTAAAGCCATCCATTATTGCCTTTCTTTGTAAATTATCCCTATAAAACAAGTTTTTAGACAATTCCAACCCCACGAAACAAGCGCCATTCTTTGTGTCAAATGAGGCAATCAAGCAAGGATTATTTACATATTGATTTGCCATTGCAACACCAATAGAAGTAACAATGAAATCTGATTCGTCACCCAACTCTTTTTCAATTGCTTGTATTAAATCACCTACATTCGATGGATAGTCAGATGGTGTCCAAGCTTGTTTAAAACAAATTAATACACTTGGTTGAATGGCAGAGAGTACTCTGTTACGAAGTTTAGTTTTTTCTTTTCTAGGTAATACTCCTTCATTATCAAGATACAACGTAATATCAGCTTTAGAGTCTGCAAAGAGAAAACCTTTAGTCTTGCTTTTGTATACATAAACTTGACGTGAGTCTTTGTTTTCAATATTACATAGACTTTTTATCTGCGTCTTAGATTTACAGTTATATGCCCAATAACTTAAAAATTCATCACGAAAATCTTGATCAAGCTGTCCTTTTAATGCTTTATTCAAAAATGTTGCAGCATCTAGGAGTAATTCCAGAATATAGTCTAAATTGTTAACATCTATAATGTATCTATCGCCCCAAACACACAACTTACCGCCACTTTCAAGATGTGGAATATCATGAGGTTTTAACTTGGGGCATACAAGGAATAGAGATGGGACACTATGAGGATATTTTTTGTCTAATAGCATATCTAAAAGAACAAAGGCGCCATCTACTAACTCTATTTCTAACTGCCAGCCACAGAAATAATTACTATAATGCTTTAGCTCTTTTTTAGACAGTCTTCTGGCACCATAAGGTGCTAGAAGACTGTCTATCTCATTTACATTTTCAAGCATAACCATCTCCGCCATTTCTATTCACGGCGGATTTAGTTACATTGGATGAACTAGCTAAGCTAGCAATTGATTTAGTTTTTATACCATCAGATGAAATTTCTATTTCTAGTGGTACATTTTCTTTGTTCTTTTTATGATCAGCGACACATTTAAAGCTTCCTTGTACATTATCTAAAATCTTAACATACTCTTGTTTTGCTTTATAAGCTGGTGGATCATTGTCATCATCCTTAATTGTTCCGCTACTAGAGACTATAAATGCGTTATTATTAGCTTTTCCTAGAGATTCTATAGCATCATCGGAGACTTTTGCTTCTGAGTTATCTTCTTTAGCCTTGCTTAGACTATCATGTGAAATACTGTGCCAAGAACAGTGATGAGGAGCTTGTAAGACGTCATATTGTAAATAAGATTCCGTTCCGTTATTTTTCATACGCTTTAGCAGAGCTTCCCAACAAACTACTTCAGCATCACCACCACTCAAAAATATAGCGGAGTTTTCTCCGGCAGTTAATTTATAAGAAATAATAGCACTAGAATGATTTTTACCAAGCTTATCTTCATCCTCGTCTATATCAGATTTTGCTGAAGGCCCTAAAAGTTTAGCTGTAAATGTGGAGTCATATTTATTATTAATAAATGAGGTTTCTGAATCAAGTTTTAGAACAATATCCTGAATATCATCTGTTTTTCCATTCTCATCATCACCAAGTATTAACACTAAGTCTCCCACACTTGATGAATTATTGTCCTTGAAAACGTTAACCCTTCTTTTTACTTCCTTATTCAACGCCTTAGCATCTTCGGATAATGTATGGTTTTTACTTGCACGCCTGTAGACTATGGGGCTTGACCATATCTCGTTAATAAAGATGAGTTCACCTGCTTTCTTCCAATCATCTACTTTCCCTAAATGAAATTTATCTTTGATACCTTTACAATGATCTTGATCAGGATGGCTCCAAACAAACAGATCTATAAACAAACGCCCATGAGAGTCTTCTGAAAGTTTATCTTTTAATTGCTCTGTTACATCGGGGTACTCGTCACCTTGTCTAATATTACAATCAATTAGAATATTTTTACCTGAATCCGTTTGGATCAAGGTCATATCTCCGTTACCTACTGGAAAAAACGATATAATTGCAGACATATAAACTCCATTTTAAATTTAAGATTAAATTTTTTCTAATACTATAAAACATTTCAAATTAGGTGATTAACCAATATACATACCATTAAGTTCATGCATCCTTACAGATGTTCTACGACTTCAACCAATCTCTTAGCGTACTCTTCTGCGGGTACTTTTACCCAATCGCCATTTACAAAAAACATAAAGCAAAGCGAATAGATGGAAATTAAAATCATTATTGAAAAATCATTATTGAAAAATCAATATTTGTGATTAATGATGTTGAGGATGCTGAAAACATAAAAATAAGTAAAGCTACGACACCTGATAAACCATATAAGCTCTTCATTCCTAATATGTTTCGTCTAAATCCGTAATTTATATTTTCGTTAAATAAAAGAGAAAACTTATTTGTATCTCTAGAATGTCTTCTCAAATAATCTGACCATGAACGATATACTTCATCCGCTTCATAAGGGGAGTTTGTTTGAATATCCTTCGTTGGTATACCAACGTCGGTCTTGAGTGCGAGAGACTTGTGTAATATTGCTTTAGCAGGGGCTGGAATTATGTTATCCGTATAGCGAAATATAGTTACAGATGGAATTCCACCCCAGCTATTGAAAAGCCCTTGTTCTAGCTTTTTTCCTCCATCACGAGCTATATGAGATAAAAGCTGTACCCCCCCAAATGCCACTACAAGTGCCACTAAACCTGAAAGACTAGTGTATAGCTCAGGAACTTTTATGGATATCGCAACAACTATAGGCAGCAAGCACAACAATGCTGGGTAAACACGAGCTTTTCGATCATATGGATTAGTGTATTTCTCAAAATCAATCATCGTTTTCAATCCTTTCATAAAATGGCAACGGTTCAGCTTTACCCCAACCTCTATCTGGTGTTCCAGAAGAATAATGATATTTGGTGGAACCTTGAGTAGCTACGACCTTAGCCCCCCTTCGAATAAAGGCGTTAACAACTCTTTTATTTGGATGTTTAGGCTCGCCACCGCTAGACGCTGAAACAAATGCCGTAAATTTTGTTTTTTGCCCGAATAAACCAGCCGAACCTATCAGTTTATCTAAGACAGAAGGACCGACATTTCTTTTGCTACCATGATGTGGAATTTGTACGAACGAAAACTCTTGTAGATATTGACCCAATTCCTCAATTTTTTCTGCGGCATTATTGAGTGCTGGTACGCCAGCATCACCTGTTAATAAGGCATTTTTACCATCAAAGTCAAAAAGTGATATTACACTCGAATTATTTTCATAAGAAGTAGCATTCTCTTCGGGTTCAACTAAGTGTTCATCATCCCACCCTTCTGCCAACCAGTTAACAGCCTGTCCTAGCACATCGGCTAATTCCTGAAATACTCCCTTCTGTTGTAATTCATTTTCTGTAACATCAGTAATTGATTTGAAATTAATTAGTTGATTGAAATAAAAGTTGCTAGATGGGCCAACAATATTTAGATTAGGAATATTATGGTCATTTATATCTGAGAATGGATGATAAATCGGTATTTTTTTTTCAGAGGCTTTCTCATAAATACTATAGGCATATGGGTGTCTATCAATTAATTTCTGTCTAAGGCTTTGTTTAGTAACCCGACCATCATTAACTGCGTCCCATATTTGTTCGATATAATCCCAAGGACAATGTAGGAGGACTTTTTTAACTGTTAGCTGATCCATTACAACAGACAAGCCAGATGCATGATCCTGATCTGGATGCGTACAGATCAAAAAATCTACATGCGAAGTATGATAATACTGTCTTACATGCTCTACTATCTTGTTACCTGTTTCTTGGGTGCCACCGTCAATAACACCAACCAACCATGTTTTTCCATCATCTGCTGAATAACGCACACAGATAGCATCTCCTGACTTATCTCCTTCACCTACCGGCAAGAAATCTATTTCATATTCCATATTATCAAGCTTTCCTTATTTTTTTTCTATGGTATCCGAGATTACGAAGGGAACCTTCTCAATCACTTTAACTGATAATTAGCCACCTAATCAATTGATTTTATTATATTTAATAATACCATATTAATAATTATATACAAAATATATAATTATAAAATAGAACCAAACTTGATTAAAACAATTCTTAAAAGTCAAAATACAATGGGCATTCTTTTAGCTAGGGGTAATAAACATTTATTAGGCTTGCTTAGAAAGCTTAAAACAAAATTACACCTTTCAAATGTGTCGAGTTTTATTTTTCAAAAACCTATTTTCATTTTCTTTACTTGGCAACATACAACTATCGTACTTACCAAATAAATAATATCTATTAAGGGCGATACGATCATCAAGCCAATTCCTTATGCCCTTTGGAATAATTTTGAATAGGTATAGTAATCGCCATGGAAACCCAAGTTTACTCACGACATTTAAAAAAGCGTCACTCTTATCAAAGCATTGGTTGCCTTCCACAAGTATCCATAGCATCAATAACTAGGGCAATGTCAGTGGCATTTTTACCTTTGGTTAAATCGAATTGCTGAATAGGTTGAATGGCATATTCATGAAGAACATCTTCCCAATGTTTGATACAAGGGCTTTTCCAGTTGCCGTAGGCTCTTCGTATATTAACAACACCGTAACGAGCAAGTTCACTAAGAATAACGTCTATTTTGGCCGCGGGTGCATTATCAGCATCAATAAACAATGCTATTTTTTCCTTGTCTTTCATATATCTAATCGTCCTTGGAGAATCTTAAGATACTATAAAGATAATTATCGGACATTAAAAGACTGTTTTGGTGAAACTTTGATTACCGTCATAAAAAATGGGCAAACTAATGAAGGTTTAAAGTTTATTTTAAATTTTGGACTTATCCGCTATTTTGCTATTATGGCTGCTTTCCGTTCCCTATAAGGCAGCAGCACTGCGTGGAAGTTTTTCAACTTAGAGATTATCAACAAGAAGCTGTTTCTGCGGTGCTCAAACACTTTCGAAAAACCAACGAATCTGCGGTGATTGTTTTACCTACAGGCTCAGGTAAAAGTCTGGTAATTGCCGAGCTTGCTCGCTTGGCAAAGAGAAAAATACTAGTACTCACCCATGTGAAAGAATTGGTCGAGCAAAATCATCAAAAATATGAAAGCTATGGTGTTACCGCCGGTATTTATTCTGCCGGATTAAAACTGAAAGAAACTCAGCACCAAGTCACGTTCGCCAGTATACAATCGGCATCCCGCAACCTAGATGACTTTAGTGAGCCCTACTCCTTAATTATTATTGACGAATGTCATAGAGTTAACTTAGCCAGCACTGAGCTGGCTAAGGATAAAGCTAAAAGCAAACCTAAAGGGGAGTCCAAAGAGCAATCACAAGAAAGAGCAAGCAAGCTGTCCAATAGTAATCAGTATCAACAAATCATTGAAAAATTGATGCAGGCTAATCCCGAGGTGAAATTATTGGGTTTAACCGCAACCCCTTACCGTTTAGGCATGGGCTGGATTTATAAAAAGCATTATCGTGGTTTCATGCGAAGTGAAGAAAAGCGGCCTTTTGAGCACTGTATTTATGAACTACCGCTACGCTATTTAATTAAACGAAAATATTTAACCGAGCCAAATTTAGTCGATGCCACCATAGAGCACTATGATTTTAGTAGCCTGCGAGCAAACGCTTCTGGCGAATATAGTCCTACGGATATGAATCATCTATTAAATAAAAACCCAAGGGTGACGCAGAGCATTATTGAGCAGGTCATTGAGTTAGGCCATAAACGCCAAGGCATTATGATCTTTGCCGCTACAGTTGAACATGCAAAGGAAGTCTTTAGTTATTTACCCGCCAAATTGAGTGCGTTAATTACCGGCGCTACCGACAACACTGAACGCGATAAGTTAATTAAGGCATTCAAGCGTAAAGAAATTAAATACCTGGTTAATGTTTCTGTATTAACCACTGGCTTTGATGCACCCCATGTCGATATGATTGCAATATTACGTCCAACACAATCAGTTAGTCTCTATCAGCAAATCATCGGTCGTGGTTTACGTTTGAGTGAAAACAAAAAAGATTGCTTGGTGATTGACTATACGGGCAATGCTTTTGATCTCTATCATCCCGAAGTCGGTGAGAAAAAGCCGAATAGTAAAAGTCAGCCAGTGCAAGTTCTTTGCCCAAGTTGTGAATTTCCCAATTTATTTTGGGGCATTTGTGATGATGACGGTTATTTAGTGGAACACTACGGCCGACGATGCCAAGGCCTCGTCGATGCTCCAAATGAAGAGCAATCTACGGAGAGTCAATGTGACTATCGTTTTGTTTTCAAAGAGTGCCCTCACTGTGGTGGTGAAAATGATATTGCGGCTCGAACGTGTTTACAGTGCTTTGAGGTCTTAGTTGATCCCGATGATATGTTAAAAAAAGCACTACAACTTAAAGATTCAAAAATTATTCGCTGTGCAGGTCTTAATTTAACAAAGGTAAGTGATAAAGGCGCTGATAAGTTAAAAATCATTTACCATGATGAAGAAGGCGCAGAGCTTAATGAGTCTTTTGACTTTACTAGGCCTAATCAGGTTAAAGCATTCAATAATATTTTTTCTAAACGCCTTAGCGCTAAAATCAGTGTTCAACTGGGCTCTACTGGGTCGTTTGAAGTGACTAACCTTGAACAAGCATTAAAGTTAGCTAACATATTACCGTGTCCTGACTTTGTCATTGCCAGAAAACAAAAATTCTACTGGCGTATTAAAGACAGACTTTTTGACTATCAAGGTAAATACCGAAAAGCCAATGAGCTCAAATAAAATCAATTGGTTATCTGAATGTGGCGGTGAGAGAGAAATTTGAACTCTACAAAAGGTGTAGTGCTACAAACCCTACTCGGTTTGAAATTGCTAAACGTTAGAAAGCAAAAAGCCCGTTACTTTCGTAACGGGCTTTTCTTAATGTGGCGATGAAATAGAGATTTGAACTCTACAAAAAGGTTTTGCGCTACAAACTCTCTGAACTTTTTATATCCCAGAACGAAAAAACCCGCTAACTCTTTCGAATTAGCGGGCTCATCTTAATGTGGCGGTGAGATAGAGATTTGAACTCTAGAAGGGCTATAAACCCTTGCCGGTTTTCAAGACCGGTGCTTTCGACCACTCAGCCATCTCACCTGAAGTTAACAAACAGCTTGTAAAACAATACTTGCTTGAGAACGAAGCGGATATTAAAGTGTCGGCATAAGCTTGTAAAGCAATAATTTACGAAAATGCATTAATTATTGCTGTTTGCTAAAAAAACAGTCAGTTTGAGGATAATTCAATCGGCAAAGTCAAAAATACTGAAGAGGAAAACTATTTTGAGTAAAAAAAACATGCCAAACAACCCTGATAATAAATGCCGTTGTCCATGGCTTGATAACAGTAAACCTGATTACGTTGACTATCATGATGATGAATGGGGAGTTCCTGTTCATGATGATCGTAAAATTTTTGAGTTTTTAATACTAGAATCAGCACAAGCAGGATTAAGTTGGTATACCATTTTAAAACGTCGGCAAGGTTATCAAGAAGCTTTTGCCAATTTTGATGTGCACAAAGTTGCTCAATACAATCAAGACAAGGTTGAAGAGTTGATGTTAAATTCAGCCATTATTAGAAATCGCGGTAAGATTAATGCCGCTATTAGTAACGCCAAACTCTTTATTGAAATTCAACAAGCGTTTGGCAGCTTCAGTACTTATATGTGGGGCTTTGTAAATAACAAAACCATTGTTAATGAATATACTGAGCTAAGTGACTACCCTGCTACAAGTATTGAATCTGATGCATGGAGTAAGGATTTGAAAAAACGTGGCTTTAAATTTATTGGTTCAACCATCTGTTATGCACATATGCAAGCATGTGGCATGGTAAACGACCATAGTTTGACCTGTTACAAAAGGAAACAAATATTAGATAAGTATCAACAGCGCTAGTATATACCCATGTTACCTCAAGATGCCGGATTCAGCTGGAATTAGAAACGTCTTTAGGCAAGGTATTGATTGAAGAGAATGGTTGTACCCTTGTCGAAATCAATAACGTAGCATAAAACGTTTCTAAACCAGCCCTACGGGGATGTCTGAGCAATCCATAGTCTTCGTTGCATCTATTTTTAATGGAACAACCATTAATAAAAAGATGCGCCTTGATCATGAATCGCTCAGTCATCCTGAAACTCGTATCTTGAAGTATCATGGGTATAGCTATTTAAAAAACGGCATGTCATAATATGTCACAAGGACATTAAACAACTTAAAGTTTTAAATAACTTGAACTTAACAAAAATGCCCTTATCTTACTTATAATAAGTGAGAAGTATTTAGAATTAAATTTTTAAGGAAGTTTTATGCAATCTAATATGAATTTTCAAACAGCGAGCCAAAGCTCAGCGATTGAAATCAACAAAGTATTGAAAAATACTTACATGCTATTATCAATGACTCTAGCTTTTAGTGCGGTAACAGCTGGCGTTTCAATGGCGATGAACTTGTCACACATGGCTGCGTTAGTAATGATGTTAGTTGCTTTTGGCTTAATGTTTGTTGTTAATAAAAAAGCAGAATCTGCTAGTGGTATTTTCTGGATCTTTGGTTTTACCGGCTTAATGGGTGCTTCTTTAGGGCCAATGCTAAGTTCCTATGCTGCTATGCCTGGTGGTCCAGCTATTATTATGCAAGCACTTGGTGGCACGGCATTAATCTTTTTCACTTTGTCAGGTTACGCCTTAACCAGTAAGAAAGACTTCTCCTTTATGGGTGGCTTTTTAATGACTGGCTTGATTGTGGTAGTAGTCGCAAGTTTAGCTAATATTTTCTTTCAAATCCCCGCGTTGTCATTAGCAATAAGTGCTGCTGTTATTATGGTTATGTCAGGCTTAATCTTATTTGATACTAGCCGTATTATTAACGGTGGTGAACGTAACTATATTAGAGCAACCGTTTCGTTGTACTTGAGTGTTTATAATATTTTCGTTCATTTACTATGCCTTTTAGGCGTAATGAACAGCGACGATTAATTGTTAGACCATTGAAAAAAGATAAATTATATAAAATTTAAACGTCAGTAAAAATTCTGTATAATATTAAGCCTCGCGATTGCGGGGCTTTTTAATGTCTTATAGCAATTAAAATAATGACTCGCTCAACTTACCAGAGAAATATTTTGTGAAAAAACTCGCCGTGGTAGTCACTACCCCACCGTATAGTAACTTAAGCGTAACTGCGCTAGATTATGTTGAAACAGCGCTTAAATCGGGTGTTGAACTGGTCGGTGTGTTCTTTTATCAAGATGGCGTTATACACGCGAATCAGCAAGCACACATTGCTAGTGATGAGTATCAATGTATAAAGCAATGGCAAGCACTACAACAAACATTCAAACTACCTTTACACTTATGCATTACCGCGGCTGAAAAACGCGGACTTAGTGATGAAGAGCCCAATAATATTCATCCCATATTTACCGTGTCTGGTTTAGGTGAGCTAGTTGAGCTGGTGAACAAAGCCGACCGTTTGGTGCAATTCTAATGACTAAACCGTTAAATAAATTAACCGCAATACTTAACGCTAAAGCGCCCTATTCAAATGCGGCCGGAAAAGATGCGCTAGATATCGCCTTAATATTTGGCTCTTTCGAACAGTCGACATCATTGTTTTTTCAAGGTGATGGGGTTTGGCAACTTATTCAAGGGCAAGACGGAGCAATTATTTCTGTTAAAGATTATTTAAAAACTTTTGCGGCTTTTGAGTTTTACGACCTTGAAAACATCTATATTTGCCAAGAGTCACTGAGTGAACGAGGTTTAACTGCTGACTTTCATATTGAGCAAGTAGCAGTGCTAGCCAGCAAAGAATTTGCTGATAAATTAGCAACACATCATACTATTTTACGATTTTAATGAAGAAGCAATACTAATGCCTACCTTACATATTGTTCGTCAAAGTGCTTTTAACAGCGATGACTTTGCTCAATGCTTACAAGTGTTACGTGATAACGATGTTATCGTTTTTATTGATGATGGCTGTTATAACTTACATCACAAGTTAATGAACACCATTGATAGCGAAGCGGGTATTCAATTAAACGTGATAGGAAAACACGCGCAAGCACGAGCAATCACAATAGATGAAGCGTTATATACGGTTATTGATATGAATAACTTAGTTGAGCTAACCTTAACAACAAGCAGAGTAATTACATGGCAATAAGTATCGCGTTTAATGATGAGCAGATAGCTACTGACAAACAAGGCTATCTAATAGATCATACTCTTTGGCAAGAAGGGTTAGCCATCGCTATGGCTGAAAATGATAACTTTGAGCTGACAGAAGCTCACTGGGAAGTGATTAAATTTGTTCGTCAATTCTATTTAACCTACAACACCTCTCCAGCTATACGTGCATTAACTAAGGCGATGAAAGCGGAGTTTGGTGAAGAAAAAGCCAGTAGCCGTTATCTTTTTAAACTATTTCCTGATGGCCCAGCAAAACAAGCCACCAAATATGCCGGTTTACCTAAACCAAAACGCTGTTTGTAATCAATTTTTATAAAAATTAGCTAATAAAAAGGCGCTACCCCGGGAGGGTTAGCGCCTTTTTATATTCGACATTAACTGTTTTATATTAACAGTTCGAGCCTATTTTCTAGTTCGCTGGTAATGTAGGTACCGTAATTCCTGCCATTTCTAACATAACACGCACAACCTGACAGCTATAACCAAACTCATTGTCATACCATACGTATAATACCGCTCTATCACCATCAACAATAGTTGCTTGTGAATCAACAACACCGGCATAACGAGAGCCAACAAGATCGGTAGAAACAATTTCATTTGAAGCGGTATAATCTACTTGATTTTGTAAGTCAGATTTTAATGAAATGTTTCTTAAATAATTATTAAGCGCATCTTTATCAGTGGCTTTTTTCAAGTTTAAGTTCATGATAGCCATTGAAACATTCGGTGTAGGTACACGTATAGCATTACCCGTTAACAAGCCTTTTAATTCAGGTAGTGCTTTAGCAACTGCTTTAGCAGCGCCCGTAGTACTAATAACCATATTTAATGGCGCACTACGACCACGGCGAGGTGCTGGATGGTAGTTATCAATTAAGTTTTGATCATTAGTATAAGAGTGAATAGTTTCTACATGGCCGTTACGAATGCCATATTCGTCATTAATTGCTTTTAATACTGGCGTAATAGCATTAGTAGTACAACTGGCAGCAGAAATAATTTTATCGTCGGCTAAAATCATGTCATGGTTAACACCATAAACGATATTTTTAATATCACCTTTGGCCGGTGCTGTTAATAATACTTTAGCAACACCTTTAGATTGTAAATGTTGACCTAAACCTTCTTCATCACTCCAAATGCCCGTATTGTCAACAACCAACGCATTATTGATACCGTATGCAGTGTAATCAACTTCTGATGGCGATTTAGCATAAATAACTTTGATAAAAGCGCCATTGGCTTTGATAACATTATTTTCTTTATCAATAGTGATGCTACCATTAAATGCGCCATGGACAGAATCACGACGTAATAAACTAGCACGCTTTTCTAAATCATCACCACCTTTAGCTGGACGTAAAACAATAGCACGCAAGTTAAGTTTAGCATTTGGACCCGTTTGCTCTATTAATAAGCGCGCCAGTAAACGACCAATACGACCGAAACCATATAACACTATATCTTGGCTTTGCGGCTCATCATTATTATTATGCGCTATTGGTGTTAATTCTTTTTCTAGGTATTGTTCAATTGACAAATCATTTGATTGCCCTTGAAATAAATAACGGTAAGCTAATTTACCTATATCTATACGTGCTGGCGCTAAGGTCATTTTGCTTAACGCTTTAACAAAAGGAAAACTTTCACGTAAACGAAGTTTACTTTCTTCATGTAAAGCAACCGATTTATGTGCTTTAATGATATCGATAGGAGAAGCGTTTAATAAAGGGCGACCATAAACTGATATTTCGATACCTTGGTTTCTAAATAGCTGACCAATAATAGGTTGCATATTTTCTGCGAAAGTCTGGCGTTCTTGCCAACTTTTTTGATATTCTTCCTCTAAATGAGATGTCATTAGTTAAACCTTTTATTTCAATCAATTGAACGAGCGTTTACTATAATCATATTAGCTTAGTTCTTAACAAATCAAAACTAGACTATAGTGGGAAGTTATTTTGCGCATATTGTAATGTAAGATGTAATCTTTCGCCATACATTACAATATTATTTAATCATATACCCATGATACTTCAAGATACGAGTTTCAGGATGACTGAGCGATTCATGAGCAAGGCGCATCTTTTTATTAATGGTTGTTCCATTAAAAATAGATGCAACGAAGAGCATGATTTGCTCAGTCATCCCCAAAGGGCTGGTTTAGAAATACTTTATGCTACGTTATTGATTTCGACAAGGAGAACAACCATTCTCTTCAATCAATGCCTTACTTAAAGACGTTTCTAATTCCAGCTGAATCCGGCATCTTGAGGTAACATGGGTATATAACTAACATTTATTAAAAAGTGAATTACATGAAATTACTTACCTTATTTTTTGCACTATTACTGCTATCAAGTTGCGATGGCAACAAGAGTTTAGCTAAATTGTGTAAAGAAAATCCCGAAATTTGTCAGGAGTTTGGTCAAGATAGTTGGTGTAAACGAGAACGTAATAATGTTGCTTTAGCGCGAATAGATTTGAAAACTATCAATAAAGATCCACAGAAATATAACTTATTAATTGCTTACGAAGATTACGTTGCTTGCATGGGGTTGGCATCGCAGATACAACATATAAAATTGAAAGAAAAAACGACCATGAGAAAAAACAACTTATTTAACGCTAAAGCAAAATTAGCCCAGTTGTCAGAGCAAACACTTGATTCTGCCCACCCTCATCTACTTTATTATCATTGGACAAGAGAGCTAAATAAAAATTCATTAGCACAGTTTTTAAAGCTAGAAGGTAGTGCCGCCTTAGAAAACTCTCTGTCTCAATTTCAGTTAGCAACCTACTATGTAAAAAAAGACAAGAATAAAACCTTATTGTTATTATTTCGAGCCCTTGAATTACATCAACCAAATCAAAAATTAATTCCAGAAGTTTTTGAAACGCTGGCAACAATGTTCACCAATAAAAACAAACCTAAGCAAGCGTATATTTGGTTAAAGGTTTATCATCTAGTAACAACTAAACATGAAGAGCTAGTTAAGCAGCAATTAAAAAATTACCAAAGTGCTTATGCATTAGACGGGGAGTTTTTAGATAATGTGGCGAGTAATACTTTAGCTAATATTGAACGTGGTAAATTTAAAGCACCTAAATATTAGGTACTTTTTAGTTTTGCATATTATTTTAGAGGCGCTATTTCGCTTGAAAGGTTAAGCTTAACGAATTAACGCAATACCTTTTACCACTTGGTTTTGGACCATCGTCAAACACATGACCAAGGTGAGATTGACATTGCTGACATTGAATTTCAACACGTACCATATGGTGAGTTAAATCTTCAATATAAGCGGTGTTGTTATCTATTGCCGCGAAAAAACTTGGCCAGCCGCAACCGGAATCAAATTTACTGTCACTATTAAAAAGTGGGCTATTACAACAGGCGCACAAGTAAGTACCTACTTTAAAATGATCATTATACTTACCCGTAAAAGGCTGTTCAGTTGCCGCTAAACGGCATACTTTAAATGCCGCGTCACTAAGTTTGTCTTTGTATTTATCATCTGTCATAAAATATATACCTTTACTCTATTACAATAGTTTCACGTTCAGTGCTTGACCACTGTACGTGGTATTTTTTCCCGTCTGCTTTGTCAACACGCTCAAAAGTATGTGCACCAAAAAAATCACGTTGGCCTTGTAATAGATTCGCCGGTAAAACTTCGCTACGCATAGAATCATAATAAGATAATGCAGATGATAATGCGCCATGAGGAATGCCAAGCATAGTTGCATTACAAACAGCTTTACGCCAGTTTAACTGACGTTCACTTAATTCTTCAGCGAAGAAACTATCAAGTAATAAATTTTCTAAGTCACTATTTCGATCATATGCATGAGCAATTGATTGTAAAAATGTCGCACGAATAATACAACCTGCACGCCAAATTTTAGCAATACTAGCAAAATCAAGTGTCCATCCATGTTCTTTCGCGGCAAGTTTCATTAGCTGAAAGCCTTGGGCATACGCACACATTTTAGCGCAGTAAATAGCATCATGAAGCTGCTCTATTTGTACTTGTTTCTCTTGGTTTGTTAACGCTACTGGCTGAGGGCCTGTCAATAACGTCGATGCTTGCGTACGCAATTCTTTAAATGATGAAATAGAACGCGCATAAACAGCTTGAGTAATGGTTGGCGTCGGACAGCCTAGTTCTAAGCTACTTACAGCAGTCCACAAGCCAGTACCTTTTTGTCCTGCTTTGTCGAGGATTAAATAGACTAAAGAAGTACCGGTATCAACAGATTTATGCCGCAATACTTCAACCGTAATATCCATTAGGTAACTATCAAGTAAACCGTTATTCCATTGCTCAAAAATATCCGCAATTTCATCGGCACTAAATCCAAGTCCGGCGTTAAGGATATGATAGGCTTCACAAATAATTTGCATATCAGCATATTCAATACCATTATGTACCATTTTTACATAATGACCTGATCCGGCTGGCCCTATATAAGCAGCGCAAGGTTCACCTGTGGTAATAATTTCGCCTGGCTTGGTTCGCTCTAGTGGCTTACCTGTGTTCGGATCAACTTTAGCCGCAATAGCTTCCCAAATTGGTTTTATACGGGCCCACGCGTAAGGAGAGCCACTTGGCATTAATGAAGGCCCAAAACGTGCCCCTACTTCTCCACCAGATACGGCCGAAGAGAAAAGTAAGAAGTTAGTTTTGTATTTTTTTTCACGAGCAACAGTATCAACCCATAAGCTATTACCGGTATCAATGACAATATCATCAGGCTGAATGCCAGCACCAATTAGGTTTTCACAGACTTGATCTACCGGAGCACCAGCTGGAACACTTAAGATGATAAGATGTGGTGTTTTTAATTGTGATAACAACTCAGTGTATGATGAACAGCCATATACGCGCGGTATTTCAGTTGTATTCTCAGTTTTATCTTGCTCAATAACACCTTTGATTTTTTCATCACATAAATCGAAAGCAGCGATGTTAAAGCCATTATCAGCAAGGTTTAGCACCAGGTTTTTGCCCATTACACCTAAACCAATAAAACCAATGTCACACAAAATTTTATCTTGTGTCATAAAATTATTTTCCTAAAATTAATCGCTTTGCACAGAGCACTTTATCTTTATTACAAAACAAGCTTTACCTTAATAAAAAGTGTAAAGAGAAACAAAGCATGTTTTGTCATTTCAACTTTCGAACTAAAATATAAAATATACTGTCCGAAATTTTTCGTATTTTACCATGCAACCAATGCTAAATCATGCAAATAGGGAATAAAACCACAAAATATGTATCCCCCTATTAAAACAATGATTATTTTGGTGAAAATACGTAAAACATATTGATAAATTAGTTTTATTTCATAATAGCGTTAATTTTACTTGTAAAATCTTCAAAATGGTGTAATTTTACTACATACTGTAGTTTCTAAGAGGTTTACCATGAAAATTAAAATTGGCATTAACGGGTTTGGTCGTATTGGTCGTTTTGTATTTAGAGCTGCTGCTGCAAGAGATGATATTGAAGTAGTTGGCATTAATGATTTAATCGACATAGATTACATGGCATACATGTTAAAATATGACTCTACACATGGTCGCTTCAATGGCACAGTTGATGTGATTGATGGTCAACTTGTTGTTAATGGTAAAACTATTCGTGTAACAGCAGAGCGTAATCCTGTAGATTTAAAGTGGGATGAAATTGACGTAGATGTTGTTGTAGAATCAACAGGTTTATTCTTAACTGATGAAACAGCACGTAAACATATTGAAGCCGGCGCAAAACAAGTTGTACTTTCTGCTCCTTCTAAAGATGATACCCCAATGTTTGTTTGTGGTGTTAACTTAACTGAATACACAGGTCAAGACATCGTTTCTAACGCATCATGTACGACTAACTGTTTAGCACCTATCGCTAAAGTGTTGAATGATAACTGGGGCATTAAAAATGGTTTAATGACCACTGTTCATGCAACAACAGCGACGCAAAAAACAGTTGATAGCCCTTCTGGCAAAGATTGGCGTGGTGGTCGTGGTGCTGGCCAAAATATTATTCCTTCATCAACAGGCGCAGCAAAAGCCGTTGGTAAAGTTATTCCTGCACTAAATGGTAAGCTTACTGGTATGGCATTCCGCGTACCTACTCCAAATGTTTCAGTAGTGGACTTAACGGTTAACTTAGAAAAGCCAGCTACTTACGCTGAAATTTGTCAAGCAATGAGTGCTGCTGCTGAAGGCGATTTACATGGTATCTTAGATTACACTGAAGATGCTGTGGTATCGAATGACTTTATTGGCGAAACTTGTACTTCAGTGTTTGATGCTAAAGCAGGCATAGCATTAACAGATACTTTTGTTAAAGTTGTGGCTTGGTACGATAATGAAATTGGCTATTCAAACAAAGTATTAGACTTAGCGGCTTTTATTCATAATTATCAAAAATAAGCTACCAAAGCACTTTATGTAATTATAAGATCAAAAAAGGCTTAGTTGAAACACTAAGCCTTTTTTATGTTCTGCAGATACTAAATGTCGTGGTGCCATGACGTATAGATAATAGAGCAGCGTTTGCCCTGATAACGAGGAGCGTGTATGAGCTAAACTTTGCCTCAAACTCTTTGCGCTACTCGAAACTTATTACTCGTCACTTTACTTTATCGATTGATTAATTTGCTGTAATACTCGTTGCGGATCTTCAGCTTTAGTAATTGGACGTCCGATCACCAAATAGTCAACACCTACATTCATTGCTTGCTCTGGCGTCATAATACGTTGTTGATCATCTTGAGCAAAGCCCGCTGGTCTGATCCCTGGCGTGATTAATTTAAATTCTTTACCCAAAGATAACTTTAATTGCTCTGCTTCCATTGCTGAACAAACAACACCATCTAAACCGCTTTCTTTAGCTAGCCTTGCTAAAAACTGAACTTGCTCTGCTGGCGTTTTAGTAATACCCAAACCACGTAAATCGCTTTCTGACATGCTAGTTAATACCGTTACTGCAATCAGTAAAGGGGCATCATCACCATAATTTACTAAAGCCTCTTTAGCTTTAGTCATCATTTGGCTACCACCGCTGGCATGTACATTCACCATCCATACCCCTAAATCAGCTGCGGCAGTAACCGCTTTAGCAACCGTATTAGGAATGTCATGAAATTTTAAATCAAGAAAAACATCAAAGCCCTTCCCTGTCAATTGCTTAACAAACTCGGGACCAAAATAAGTAAACATTTCTTTACCTACTTTAAGCTTACAATCACTAGGAGAAATTTTATCAACAAAAGATAAGGCATCATTTTTTTTATCGAAGTCTAAAGCGACAACAATTTTTGGATCTAACATGGATTTTCCTGCTTTTAAAAACAATAGATTCCCGATCAGTAACTTCGGGAATGACGATAAGTTTAGTATTAGTAGATATTAAATTCTAAGTCAGATGAAGTGAGTTCAAGGAAATAGCGCAGAGCTGACGAATGTCAGTGAGCACTTTTGACGATGAAATCACAATATATGACAACGAATTTATTTTCTACTCACCTTCAAGGCCTCTCACTGGTTTCAATTGTTCCCACTCATGGCAGGATGGACAAGACCAATAATGGGTCGAGCTATTAAAACCACAACTGCGACAGCTATATCTGTGCTTAACCTTTAAATATTCACTGATTAATTCTTTGATTAAATCTAGGCTGGCATTATTATCTAATTCATCTGATTGATTCATTTGCATTTTAACGAAATGTTTAAAACCACGTATTGTTGGTCGACGTTTAAGTGCCGATAACATAAATTCTTTCGCTTTTTTATGTCCATGCTTGTCTTCAACATGACTTAAATAAGAAATTAATGCACTTGAACTAGCCGTTTCATCATAAACTTTTTTGATAAAAAGAAAAAATTCATCTGTGGCATCAAGATCTAAGTAACATTGATACATTTGTTCAATAACGTCAGGAAAAAACTCTTTATCTTGTTGATAGATGTCTTGATAACACTGGCATGCCAATTCACATTGCTGATGATTTTCATAAATTTTTGCCATCAACCAGTTGGCTCGACAAGAGTTGGGATCTAATAGCAATGCTTGCTCTAATAGCTCTATCACTTCAATAAAGTTATCTTGCTCAAAGGCAGTAGTTGCTTGCTCACAATAAAAATTAGCTAAGGTGTGTAATAAACGTTTATCGTTTAATTTCACTACTAGTTTTTTATGGTTAATACCGTGTTGCCAATCTTTAGTTGATTGAAATATTTGCAACAAATAAGTTAATGACTTTAAGCCATAGTCTTTAGACTTTAGTAGCTTGGTAAACATTTTTTCTGCACGGTCATATAAGCCAGCGCTTAAAAAATCTTTACCTAACTCAAACACGGCTTGTTGTTTGGCTTTAGTGGGTAAATTACCATGACGAACTAAATGTTCATGAACCTTTAAGGCTCGATCTAATTCACCACGTTTACGAAAAAGGTTAGCCATAGCGAAATGTGCTTCGACACTGTCATCTTCAACTTTTAGCGCTTCTAAAAGTGAATCTATCGCTTTATCTTTTTGGTTTGACAATAAATAATTCAAGCCGGTTGAATATTTTATCGATAAATCTTGTTTAATGCTTTGATCTTTTTGCTTTATGCTATTTCGCCCCATAAACCAGCCATAGGCCATAGCAACAGGAAGTAATAAAAAGAGTAATTCGATCATGCTGTGACTAATTCTCAGACTTCAGTTGAACGATTTTTAGCGAGTGATTTTTTACCCTTACGTATCAAGCGCCACAATAAGGTAGCTAAAAGACCAAGAGCAAAGCCAATAGTAGTAAATAAACTAACCGCCGCTGCCATTGACAGCTCAATTCTGGCAACTAAATAGTTTAACGATATTATTTGATCATTTTGACTGCCAAAAACAAAAGCAATGCTAAGTAAAATTAACACCAAGAAAAAAGTAAAATATATTCGCACGTGAGAGCCTGCTTAATAATGGGAATAAAAAAAACGGCATACCAAAGTATGCCGTTTATTATCTAATCTTTTGTATTGCTTTGCAATTACTTAAGTTGTTTCTCATTATAGAGAAAACTAAGCAGCCGAAAGATTAACTCTTTCTCGCAATTCTTTACCTGGTTTAAAGTGAGGTACGTATTTACCTGTCAACTCAACTGATTCACCTGTTTTAGGGTTTCTACCAACTCTAGGTGCACGATAATGTAATGAAAAACTACCAAAGCCTCTAATTTCTATGCGCTCACCTTTTGACAAAGATTGCGCCATTAGTTCTAAGATTTCTTTAATCGATTGTTCTACATCTTTAGCTGATAAATGACTTAATTTATCTGCTAACTTTTCAATGAGTTCTGATTTGGTCATTTGACCCTCCAGTATCCATCTAGCTTCGCGCTAATGAAGTTAATATAAGAAAAGAGGTTAAAATAACCTCTTCTCCCCTAATCTCTTTATACTTTTCCTAATCACTCAGGCTAAGTATAAAGAATACAAAAACTAACAACTTATTATAAGTGACTAGTTTTTAGCGTTTTTAAACGCTGCTGCCATTGCACTTAAACCAGTTTCTTCAACTTGGTTTAAGCTATCCATAGCTTCACGTTCGTCAGCTTGGTCTTTCGCTTTAATAGATAAGCTAATAGTACGGTTCTTACGATCCACACCCATAAACTTAGCTTCAACGTCATCACCAACTTTTAATACTGCAGATGCATCTTCGATACGCTCAACAGAAATGTCGCTAACACGTAAGTAACCTTCAACACTTTCAGCTAACTCAATAGTAGCGCCTTTAGCATCAACTGCAGTTACCTTACCTGTAACAATAGCACCTTTTTTCTTATCTGTCAGATACATATTGAACGGGTCGTCTTCAGCTTGTTTAACACCTAACGAGATACGCTCACGTTCTGGGTCAACTTGAAGAACGATAGCATCGATTTCATCGCCTTTCTTATAATCACGAACAGCTTCTTCACCGCCAGCCCATGAAATATCAGATAAGTGAACTAAACCATCTATGCCGCCATCAAGACCAATGAAGATACCGAAGTCAGTAATTGACTTGATCTTACCTGATACTTTGTCGCCTTTGTTGAAGTTTTTAGCAAACTCTTCCCAAGGGTTAGCGATACATTGTTTAAGACCTAAAGAAATACGACGACGTTCTTCGTCAATTTCTAATACTAGTACTTCAACAGTATCACCTAAGCTAACAACTTTAGATGGGTGGATGTTTTTGTTAGTCCAATCCATTTCAGAAACGTGAACTAAACCTTCAACGCCTTCTTGGATTTCAACGAAACAACCATAATCAGTTAAGTTAGTTACGCGGCCTGAAAGTTTAGAACCTTCAGGGTAACGGTTAGCAATTGCTACCCATGGATCTTCGCCTAACTGCTTCATACCTAGCGATACACGAGTACGCTCACGGTCGAATTTCAATACTTTAACTTGAATTTCATCACCAACATTTACGATTTCACTTGGGTGCTTAACACGTTTCCAAGCCATATCTGTAATGTGAAGTAGGCCGTCAATGCCGCCTAAATCTACGAATGCACCGTAATCAGTAAGGTTCTTAACGATACCTTTAACTTCTTGGCCTTCCGCTAATGATTCAAGTAATTCATCACGTTCAGCACTGCCTTCAGCTTCGATAACAGCTCGACGTGAAACAACTACGTTATTACGCTTTTGATCAAGCTTAATAACTTTGAATTCTAAATCTTTACCTTCAAGGTGAGCAGTGTCACGTACTGGACGTACATCTACTAATGAACCCGGTAAGAAAGCACGAATATTGCTAACTTCAACCGTGAAACCACCTTTAACTTTACCGTTAATAACACCGATAACAGTTTCTTTTTCTTCGTAGGCTTTTTCAAGTACTTGCCATGCTTCATGACGCTTAGCATCATCACGTGAAAGAACTGTTTCACCGAAACCATCATCAGTCGCTTTAAGTGATACGTCTACTTGATCGCCAACAACAACTTCTACTTCACCAGTAGCGCTTTTGAATTGATCAATTGAGATAACACTCTCAGATTTAAGGCCAGCATCAACAATAACATTGTCTTTGTTAATAGCAACGATTGTGCCTTTGATAATTGAACCAGGGCGTGTTTCGATTTCTTTTAAACTTTCTTCAAAAAGTTCTGCAAAATTTTCCATCATAACTTGTTTATAACTCAGTTATTAATCCAGTCGACTCCATGTCTCATGGGGTTGTTAAATTAGCTTCGGTACATCCTTGACGTAAGCTTTAGTTAATTTTACCTATTAAATAAATAATAGATAAAGGTTTATGTTAATTTTCCATTCGCAAACGAAAGGATTTTATTAACCACTTCCTGTATGGAAAGATCAGTAGAGTCAACGATTAACGCTCCTTCTGCAGGAACAAGCGGGGCAACTTTTCGGTTACTATCTCGCTCATCTCGTTGACGTATATCATCCAAGAGGCGCCCGATTTTAACATCAAAGCCTTTCTCTTTCAACTGATTAAATCGCCGTTCGGCTCTCACTTCAGCGCTGGCGGTTAAAAATATCTTTACCGGTGCATGTGAAAATACCACTGTGCCCATATCGCGGCCATCAGCAACTAAGCCTGGTGTAACACAAAAAGCGCGTTGACGGCGTAATAAAGCTTCACGTACCCGTGGAAATGCAGCAACCTTCGATGCTAGTGCACCAATTTCTTCGGTGCGAATGGTATTGGTGACATTCTCACCTTCTAAAATAACTTTTCCTTCGCCCTGACTGCTAATTTCAAATTGTACGTCTAAATGTGCAGCCATAGGAATAAGTGGCTCTTCATCATCTAGACTAACATGATGATGCTGAGTGGCTACGGCAAGTACTCGGTAAATAGCACCACTGTCAAGTAAGTGCCAACCTAGTTGTTCCGCGACAATTCTGGCAACAGTTCCTTTACCTGCCCCGCTTGGGCCATCAATGGTAATAACTGGAATGCTTTCCTGCATACATTTTTCCCCTAACATCGAAAATCGGCGGAATTATACGGGATTTATTTGATAAAATCGCGTAAAAATATTTTTATGTAAAGTAATTAACAAGATACTTGTGCTAACTTGGTAAAATAGTCAGGAAATGTTTTGGCCGTACACTTAGGATCATTAATAGTAACGGGGGAATCGCTTAAGGCGACGAGAGAAAAGCACATGGCTATCCTATGATCGTCATAAGTATCAATTTCAGCATGTTTAATAAACTTGGGTGGCGTAATAGAAATATAATCTTCACCTTCAATCACCTCAGCACCTACCTTTCTTAGCTCGGTAGCCATGGCACTTAATCGATCAGTCTCTTTTACGCGCCAGTTGTAAACATTTCGAATAGTTGTTGTGCCTGTCGCAAAAAGTGCTGTGGTTGCAATGGTCATGGCAGCATCAGGGATATGATTCATATCCATATCAACAGCAGTTAGAGGCTTACCTACAACAGTGATTGACTCATTAGCCCAAGTCACTTCAGCCCCCATTTTTTCAAGAACATCAGCAAAATGCTTATCTCCTTGAACACTTAGTTTACCAACGCCATGCACGGTAATTTCGCCGCCTTTAATAGCTCCAGCAGCTAAAAAATATGAAGCTGATGAAGCATCACCTTCAACCATATATCTTTCTAAAGCTTGGTATGACTGGCCTCCTTTAACATTGAAAGACTTATAGTCATTATTCTGTACGTTAACACCAAACCTTTGCATAATATCAAGCGTAATATCAATATATGGCTTTGAGACTAATTCACCGTCAATTTCTATATCGGTATCTGTCTCTAACAAGGGTGCTATCATCAAAATTGCGGTTAAAAACTGACTCGATATTGAGCCATCAATGCTCACTGTATTTCCTGTCAACGCTTTACCCGTTATTTTTACCGGTGGATAATTTTTGTTTTCTAAGTATTCTATCTCGGCGCCAAGCTGTGCCAATGCATCACCTAAATGACCAATTGGCCGTTCTTTCATTCTTGGTTCGCCAGTTAAGATATATTCACCTTCACTCGCTGCAAGGGCTGCACACAATGGGCGCATTGCGGTACCTGCGTTACCTAGGAATAGTTCCAATGGCTCTTTAGTTTTGAAAAAACCATTATTTCCGATAACAGTACACTCAGTGCCGCAATCACTTAGGGTATATTTAATACCAAGGCTTTTTAACGCATTTAGCATATGGTTAATGTCATCACTAACCAATAAGTTAGTGATTTTCGTTACGCCGTTCGCTAATGCAGCAATTAACAATGCGCGATTAGATAAACTTTTAGAACCAGGTAAAAAAATTTCTCCGTTAATTCTACCTATTGGGTTTAATGTTAATTGCTCCACTTTATCTCATCCTCTTTTCAAATTGTTGCATAAAATCAACTAATGCTTGCACACCTTCAATTGGCATAGCATTGTATATACTTGCCCGCATACCGCCAACGATCCTATGGCCTTGAAGCGCCATTAAGCCCTGCTGTTCTGATTGTGTTATAAACTTCTCATTTAAGCTTTCATCTTTAAGCCAAAATGGAATGTTCATTTTACTGCGATATTGGACTTCAATATTGTTGTTATAAAAATCACTATCATCAATTGTTTGATATAATAATTCAGCTTTTGCTTGGTTTATTTTAGCAATAGCTTTAACACCGCCAAGCTCTTTAAGCCACTGAAAAACTAAACCGGCTAAATACCAAGCATAAGTAGGTGGCGTATTGTACATAGAATTATTATCAGCACAGGTTTTATAATTCATAATACAAGGAGTGGCTTGTTGCGCATTACCAAGTAAGTCTTCCCGAACAATAACAATAGTTAAACCTGACGGGCCGATATTTTTTTGTGCACCTGCGTAAATAAGGCCAAATTTAGTGACATCAATGTCATGAGATAAAATGGTTGATGACATGTCAGCAACTAAAGGTACGCCGTTAGTTTCTGGTATATAATTAATTTCGATACCGTCAACCGTTTCATTTGGGCAATAATGTACATAAGCCGCATTACGGTTTAATGACCATTTGTCATTAGGAATAAGACTAGTTTCACCGTCATCATGCTCTTCACGAATATTAATCACGTTGATATTGCCAAAGTTTTTAGCTTCAATTGCTGCTGCTTTTGACCACGAGCCATTAACAATATAGTCTGCTGATTTACCTTGAGGCAATAAATTCAACGGTACTGCTGAAAACTGACCTCGACCACCACCATGGCAAAATAAAACTTTATAATTATCCGGAACTGCCATTAACTCACGTAAATCAGCCTCAGCTTGCGCTGCCATTTCCATATAGATACTGCCACGGTGACTTAGTTCCATTACGGAACTACCGGTATTATTCCAATTAATAAATTCATTTTGTGCTTTTGCCATTACTGCTGTTGGTAACATTGCCGGGCCGGCACAAAAATTAAAAACTTCAGACATTTTCTTATTCTCTAATAAAATTTCAATACTAATTTTTTAACATACAAGCTCATTGCCATCCATGGCACCGCGACATACTGTTCATCCTGAACATAAAAAAGGCGGTTATTAGCCGCCATTTTTATGTTGTTAACGACGACTATTCTTGTTCGTCATCTGTCGAGTTATCTTCTGTCTCTTGTTGAGCACTTTGCTCCGAGTTGTGTTTTGAGGCATCATGTTCCGAAGAGGTAGCTTCTTGACTCGTTACTTCTCCTTCAACATCTTCACCTTCAAGCACGGCTGGCTCTTCAACTTCATCAATGCGTTGTAGCGCAACCACTAGCTCATTTTCACTGGTACGAATTAAACGCACACCTTGGGTATTACGGCCAATAACACTTACTTCATTAACCCGAGTACGCACTAGTGTACCGTTATCGGTAATAACCATAATCTCATCAAGTTCATCTACTTGTACAGCACCAACAACCTTGCCATTACGTTCACTAACTTTAATAGAAACAACACCTTTAGTGGCTCTACTTTTCGCTGGATATTCGCTTAAATCAGTACGCTTACCATAACCATTTTCTGTAATCGTTAATACTGGACCATCATTTTTAGGTACGATTAAGGAAACTACTTTTTGGTCGCCATCAAGTTTGATACCACGAACACCGGTACCCGTTCTCCCGATGGGTTTTAATGCCCAACGTTGTTCACCTGTTTCAGGATCAACTTTTATTTCACCGGTTTCGCTATCGCGTACTTTCTCATTGAAACGAACAACCTTACCTGCATCAGAGAATAACATGATGTCATTATTACCGTCGGTAATGTCGACACCAATCAAGGTATCATCATCACGGAGATTAAGGGCAATAATACCATTAGCTCTTTGGTTTTTATAGGCAGTTAACGCTGTTTTCTTCACAGTACCTGACGCTGTTGCCATGATGATATATTTATCATCTTCATATTCGCGCACCGGTAAAATAGCGGTAATTCGTTCATCATTTTCAAGCGGTAGTATATTTACAATTGGACGACCACGCGCAGTTCGACTCGCTAGTGGTAATTGATATACTTTCAACCAATATAATTTACCGCGATTTGAGAAACATAAAATAGTATCGTGGGTATTAGCTATCAACAAACGTTCAATGAAATCTTCTTCTTTCATCTTAGTGGCCGCTTTGCCTTTACCACCACGTTTTTGTGCTTGGTAATCTGAAAGTATTTGATATTTTACATAACCTTCGTGAGAAAGCGTTACCACAACATCTTCTTCACTGATTAAATCTTCTAATGATAAGTCATGAGAAGCATTAGTAATTTCTGTACGGCGTTCATCACCAAATTCATCACGAATTGCGACAAGCTCTTCACAGATAATTTCCATTAAGCGTGCCGGCTCGGCAAGAATATGCATCAACTCTGCGATGACATCTAATAACCCTTTGTACTCAGCTAGAATTTTCTCATGTTCTAAGCCTGTTAATTTGTGCAAACGTAAATCTAAAATGGCTTGTGCTTGCACAGGGGTTAAATAATATTGATTATCAAGAATGCCAAACTCTTCTTCTAACCATTCAGGACGTGCTGCATCATTACCAGCAGCACTAAGCATGTCAGCAACATTACCTAAATCCCAACCACGTGCAATTAACGCGTCTTTGGCTTCACTTGGTGTTGGTGAGGTTTTAATTAATTCGATGATCGGGTCTATATTTGCTAAGGCAATTGATAAACCTTCAAGTAAGTGGGCACGTTCACGTGCTTTTCTTAATTCAAAAATAGTACGGCGTGTTACCACTTCACGACGATGCAGTACAAACGCTTCTAACATTTCTTTTATATTAAATATTTTTGGTTGACCATTGGTCAATGCCACCATATTAAAACCAAAAGACACTTGCATTTGTGTCAGCTTATATAAGTTATTTAAAACCACTTCACCGATTTCACCACGTTTGATCTCGATAACCATGCGCATACCGTCTTTATCAGACTCATCACGCAAGGCGGAAATACCTTCAAGACGTTTGTCTTTAACCAGCTCAGCCATTTTTTCAATCAAACGGGCTTTATTCACCTGGTATGGCAATTCATGGACAATAATGGTTTCTTTACCTGTACTTTCATGCACTTCAATTTCAGCGCGGGCGCGGATCTTTATTTTACCACGGCCAGTTCGGTAAGCTTCTTCAATACCGGCACGACCGCTAATTATTCCAGCAGTAGGAAAATCTGGACCGGGTATATAAGTTAATAGCTCTTCAAAAGAAATATCGCTATTCTCAATAAGTGCTAAACAACCGTTAATAACTTCTGTTAAGTTATGGGGTGGAATATTTGTTGCCATACCAACAGCAATACCCGAACTACCATTCACTAACAGGTTAGGAATACGCGTTGGCATCACCACAGGAATATGTTCAGTTCCATCATAGTTAGGAACAAAATCAACTGTTTCTTTGTCTAAATCATCTAAAATAGAGTGCGCAATTTTAGACATACGAATTTCGGTATAACGCATTGCCGCTGCGCTATCACCATCAACCGAACCAAAGTTACCTTGACCATCTACTAACATGTAGCGGAGTGAAAAAGGTTGTGCCATACGAACAATAGTATCGTAAACCGCAGTATCACCATGAGGATGATACTTACCGATAACATCACCAACCACACGGGCTGATTTTTTATAAGCTTTATTCCAATCATTACCTAGCACTTCCATCGCAAACAATACGCGGCGATGTACAGGTTTTAAACCATCACGTACGTCAGGCAATGCACGCCCAACAATAACGCTCATGGCATAATCTAGATAGGAAGTTTTTAACTCATCTTCAATATTTACTGGAACTATTTCTTTGGCCAGATCTGACATAAATAGATGTATCCCTTAACTTAAAACGTAACTATAAAATCACTTAGATTTTTATTATTATATTTTCATAAAAAACATAAATCAACGCAGCATATTAGCACAGTTTTTGTTGATGCCAAACAGCTTTATTTAGCCGTTTAATGGGTGTTTTTATTACCGTAATTAAAGCCTACTACTTATGCTTACAAAGTGAGCTAAAAAAACATTTGTTGATCTATTTCATTGCTTTCATCAGCGTTTATGCTTTGTTTAACTAAAAGTTTGGTTTAGAATCCGCTCACCCGTATTCCAACTAGATCACCTCATGACTGAAAATAAAAGCGTGCCTAATGTAAATGAAGAAGAAATTGCTAAATTTGAAAAAATCGCTAGCCAGTGGTGGGATCTAACAGGTGATTTTAAACCCTTACATCAGATTAATCCGTTAAGAGTTCAATTTATTTGCCAACACCTTGCTGAACAAAAGCAACAACTGTTTTCTAAAACAGTAATCGACGTAGGTTGTGGCGGCGGTATTTTATCTGAATCTTTATCAAAACTGGGTGCTACGGTAACTGGCATAGATATGGGTACAGAGCCACTCAATGTCGCTAAATTACATGCCCTAGAATCTCGCTTAACTATTAATTACCAAAAAATTACTGCTGAAGAAAAAGCGCAACAGTGCGCTGAAACATTTGACATGGTTACTTGCATGGAAATGCTTGAACATGTACCGGATCCAGCGTCAGTCATTCATGCTTGTGCACAATTAGTAAAACCTGGTGGTTTAGTGTTTTTTTCAACCTTAAACAAAACTGTTAAGTCTTATTTACTTGCTATATTAGCAGCAGAGAAAGTATTTAAATTAGTTCCTGATGGCACCCATGATCATGACAAATTTATTAAACCATCACAATTAATCGCTTGGGCGGCAGAAAATCAATTGAAATGTATTGATGCCTGTGGCATTCATTATAATCCTATTACAGAAAATCATAAATTAGTGACCAATTTAGACGTGAATTATATTCTGTGTTGCCAAAAAGTGTAGAAAATAAAAGCGCACGTTTTATTTATAAGCAAGTTGGGCAAACAATAAACAACAAACACCTAAACATCTAACTAATTGTTAAATAGGTGTTTATTTCTCTATATTTCAATTTGATATATAGAGACACAAAAATCAATTAAAATATTTTCAGCTAAAAAAAATTTTAAAAAAAATATTGCTTTTAGTAAATTCCCAAACAAATTACCCTTGCTAGGTTAGTTGTTACTAACCCTTGTTAATTCGGTAAAAAGTCAACCCAAAACCAAGTTATTTTATCGCTTGCATTCAAGTCAAAACCTCACTATCTTGTGCTTGAATTTATAATAAACCCTAGATGTTGTGCCTTTGGCTTTTTTAGCGCATTCAGGGTTTATTATAAAAACAAAGGGCTTTTTTAATTACAAGCGTTATAACTTAACCTGTACTGAAAAAAGCATACTAAAAAATTAGTAACTATTTACATCACAGGTCTTTCATGAATAATAATCTTTTTGTTACCAAGCGTAATGGCGAAAAAGAACTCATCGATTTAGAAAAAATACACCGTGTTATTACTTGGGCTGCAGCAGATCTAGAAGACGTTTCTGTTTCTCAAGTGGAACTAAAATCACATATTCAATTTTATGATGGTATTAAAACTGAAGACATTCATGAAACCATCATCAAGGCTGCTGCCGATTTAATTTCAGAAGAAACGCCAGATTATCAATATCTATCGGCTAGACTTGCTGTGTTTCATCTACGTAAAAAAGCTTATGGTCAATTTGAGCCACCTAAACTTTATGATCATGTGGCCAAGTTGGTTGAATCAGGTAAATATGATCAACACTTATTAGTTGACTATGATGAAAATGATTTTGAACATATGTCATTATTTTTAGACCATACCCGTGATCTAAACTTTAGTTATGCTGCGATAAAACAACTTGAAGGAAAGTATCTTGTTCAAAACCGTGTCAACGGAGAAATATATGAAAGTGCACAGTTTTTATATATTTTAGTTGCTGCTTGTTTATTTGCAAAATACCCTAAAGAAACTCGATTGAGTTATGTAGAAGATTTTTATCACGCTATTTCAACCTTCAAATTATCACTACCAACGCCGATAATGGCTGGTGTACGTACGCCAACGCGTCAATTTTCTTCCTGTGTGTTGATTGAATGTGATGATTCATTAGACTCAATTAATGCTACATCTAGTGCTATCGTTAAATATGTATCACAACGCGCTGGTATCGGTGTGAACGCTGGTCGTATTCGCGCTTTAGGTAGTGCTATTCGTAATGGTGAAGCTTTTCATACTGGCTGTATCCCTTTTTATAAACATTTTCAAACAGCGGTTAAAAGTTGTTCTCAAGGTGGCGTTCGAGGTGGTGCTGCCACCCTATTCTATCCACTTTGGCATTTAGAAGTAGAAAGTTTACTGGTACTAAAAAATAACCGAGGCGTTGAAGAAAACCGCGTTCGTCATTTAGACTATGGCGTGCAATTTAACAAAGTAATGTATCAACGTTTAATAAAAGGTGGGTATATCACTTTATTTAGCCCAAGTGATGTTCCAGGTCTTTATGATGCATTTTTTGAAGATCAAGAAAAATTTGAGCAACTTTATGTTCAATACGAAAATGATGAATCTATTCGTAAAAAACGTATTAAAGCCATCGAGCTGTTTACGTTATTTGCTCAAGAACGTGCAAGTACTGGTCGTATTTATCTACAAAATGTTGATCACTGTAATACACATAGCCCGTTTGATCCAAGTAAAGCCCCTATTCGTCAAAGTAACTTGTGCTTAGAAATTGCGCTGCCAACTAAGCCGATGAAAGACATAAATGATGAAAATGGTGAAATTGCGCTATGTACATTATCAGCATTTAACTTAGGAGCAATAGACTCTTTAGATGAATTAGAAGGTTTAGCTGACTTAGCTGTACGTGCGCTTGATAGTTTGCTTGATTATCAAGACTACCCTATCCCTGCTGCTCGTAATGCGAGTTTAGCTCGAAGAACCTTAGGTATAGGAGTCATTAACTACGCCTATTATTTAGCCAAAAATGGATTGTACTACTCAAATGGTAGTGCTAACAACTTAACCCATAGAACTTTTGAGGCCATTCAGTATTATTTATTAAAAGCCACCAACGAGCTTGCAAAAGAACGAGGTGCTTGTCCTAAATTTGATGAAACGCGTTTATCACAAGGTATATTGCCTATTGATACCTACAAGAAAACGATTGATGATATTACCGGTGAACCTTTGCATTTAGACTGGGAATCATTACGTGCTAGCATAAAAGAATTTGGTGTTAGAAATTCAACTGTATCGGCGTTAATGCCATCAGAAACCTCATCGCAAATATCTAATGCTACTAATGGTATCGAGCCACCACGCGGCTTAATTAGTATAAAAGCAAGTAAAGACGGTGTTTTAAAGCAAGTAGTACCTGAGTATAAAAAACTTAAGCAAAACTACGAATTACTATGGAATATTCCAAATAATCAAGGTTATTTAGAGCTAGTAGGTATTATGCAAAAATTTATTGACCAAACAATTTCAGCAAATACCAACTATGATCCGGCTAAATTTGATGGTGGCAAAGTTCCTATCAAACAAGTACTAAAAGACATTTTAACCGCCTACAAGCTTGGTATTAAAACCATGTATTATCATAACACGCGTGATGGTGCCAGTGATAATGTAGAAATTGAAGACGATGACTGTGCCGGCGGTGCATGTAAGATTTAGCTAAAAAATATAACAATAATACGCAATTGAATGAGCCTAGATAATACTAGGCTTTTTATCACCCTTATCAAATTATAGTGGTGATACTTTAAGGAATAGTAAAAAATGACGTACACTACCTTCAATCAGACACCTAACGACGCACTTCTTGAACCGATGTTCTTAGGGCAATCAGTAAACGTTTCACGTTACGATGTGCAAAAACACCCTGCTTTTGAAAAACTTATTGAAAAGCAGTTGTCATTTTTTTGGCGACCTGAAGAAATAGATGTTTCTAAAGATCGTGCTGATTGGCAGTCTTTGACAGTGTCAGAAAGGCACATATTCATATCTAACTTGAAGTATCAAACTCTGTTAGATAGCATGGCTGCTCGCTCGGTAAACATGGTTTTACTACCATTGGTTTCATTGCCTGAACTAGAGACGTGGGTTGAAACCTGGGCGTTCTCTGAGACGATTCATAGCCGTTCATATACCCATATTTTACGTAACCTATTTACAAACCCTAGTGAAGTCTTTGATGACATCATGGTTAATCCTGCTATTTTAAAACGTGCAAAGAGTATCGCCAAGTATTTTGATGACGTAATTTTAACGACTCAGTTATTGCAGTCACAAGGTGAAGGCACCTATGAAGTAGAAGGTAAGAGTATCGAAGTTACGGAGCGTAAGCTTAAAGAGCGGTTATATTTAGCTATATGCTCGGTGAACGCGCTTGAAGCTATTCGCTTTTATGTAAGCTTTGCTTGTTCGTTTGCTTTCGCTGAAAGAGAGCTTCTGGAAGGTAATTCAAAAATTATCAAAATGATCGCTCGCGACGAAGCTCTGCATTTAACTGGAACGCAGCACATCTTAAATATTTGGGCTAGCGGTAAAGATGATCCTGAAATGAAAGAGATATCTCGTGAGTTAAGAGAGCAAGGAAAGCAGATATTTTTAGACGTAGTTGACCAAGAAAAAGAATGGGCAGATTACTTGTTTAAAGATGGTTCTATGATTGGTCTTAATGCTGCTATTTTAAAGCAATACATTGAATACATCAGTAACCAACGTATGACAGCGATTGGTTTTGATGCACCGTTTGACATTAAGAGTAACCCACTCCCTTGGATGAACGCTTATTTGGTTTCTGATAACGTTCAAGTTGCTCCACAAGAGTCAGAAATTGTGTCGTACCTTGTTGGACAAGTGGACTCTGCCGTGTCAGCAGACGACTTCGATAATTTTGATTTATAACGATTTATCTTGAGTGGCTTTAAAATAAAAATTGAGGGAGGGGGTGAAATTCAATCCCTTCCTGATTCAACCATATTAGAGTCTATCGAGGCTAATGGTATAGAATGCCACTTTCATTGCAGAGATGGGTTTTGTGGCGCTTGTCGCTGCTCATTAAAAAAGGGTACTGTTGAATATAAACAGTACCCTTTAGCTTATGTCGGCGACGATGAAATTCTCACCTGTTGCACCTATCCTACGTCGAATATAGTGATAGAAATAGATTAAGACTCTTTATTCCCTAAAAGTCCGCTTATACAAGCACTAGATAATAACATAACGAACAAAAGGGGAAAGATTTCCCTACCGACAAGCGATTTTATTTGCTTAAGTGACTTGCATGAAAGCGTAAGTGATCTTCAATAAAGCTCGAGATGAAATAGTAACTATGATCATAGCCTTCATGAAGGGTTAACTCCAAAGGATAGTTATTGGTTTTGGCCGCAGCCGCTAATAACTCTGGTTTGAGTTGCTCCACTAAAAAATCATCCGCAAGGCCTTGATCAACTTTACCCGGCACGCACTGTGTTGCCTTTTTTATTAACTCGCTAGCATCATGCTTAACCCAATTAACTTTATCTTTACCTAGATAAGCAGTAAACGCTTTTTGTCCCCAAGAACAATTCAACGGGTTGCTGATTGGGCTAAATGCTGACATTGACTTATAACGTTCAGGATTTAACATCGCTATGGTTAATGCACCATGCCCACCCATCGAGTGCCCAGCAATGGAACGTTTATCTGAAACGGGGAAAGTCGCTTCAATGAGCTCAGGCAACTCTTTAACCACATAATCATACATTTGATAATGACGATTCCAAGGCGCTTGCGTAGCATTTACATAAAACCCTGCACCTTGCCCCAAATCATACGCTGCATCATCGGCAACATCAGCCCCACGAGGGCTAGTATCTGGTGCAACGATAGCGATACCTAATTCAGCAGCAAACCGTAGCGCACCGGCTTTTTGCATAAAATTTTCATCTGTGCATGTTAGACCTGATAGCCAATACAATACGGGAACTTTATTAGCATTTGATGCCTGTGGCGGCAAGTAAATGGCAAAACGCATATCGCAGTTTACTGTTTTAGCGTAATGGCTGTACTGCTTGTGCCAACCACCGAAGCTTTTATTAATACTTAAATTTTCTATTGTCATATTAAGACTCCAAAGTATCGCCCCATGGCTTTACAGCATTATGGGGCAACAGGATTAACGTTTACTTATTAAAGTGAATAACGCTGCGGATACTCTCACCTTTATGCATTAATTCAAATGCATCATTAATATCTTCTAATCCCATGGTATGGGTAATAAAATCACTTAATTTGAATTCACCTTGTAAGTAACGTTCTACATAATCAGGCAACTCAGAGCGGCCTTTTACCCCACCAAATGCCGAGCCACGCCATACACGGCCAGTAACTAACTGAAATGGTCGTGTTGATATTTCTTGTCCTGCGCCTGCAACACCTATCACCACAGATTCACCCCAGCCTTTATGACAACACTCTAAAGCAGAGCGCATTAAGTTTACGTTACCAATACATTCAAATGAATAATCAACGCCACCATCCGTCATTTCAACAATAACGTCTTGTATCGGCTGGTCATAATCTTTTGGATTGATAAAATCAGTTGCGCCTAATTTTTTTGCTAATTTAAATTTTCTCTCGTTAATATCGATAGCAATAATACGACTCGCTTTTGCCATAACTGCGCCAATAACGGCTGAAAGCCCAATACCACCTAAACCAAAGATAGCAACAGTTGCTCCCTCTTCAACTTTGGCCGTGTTCATTACTGCACCTATGCCTGTAGTAACACCACAACCCAGTAAACAAACTTCTTCTAATGGTGCCGCTTTATTAACTTTTGCTAGTGAAATTTCAGGTAATACTGTGTATTCTGAAAAGGTTGAACACCCCATATAATGGAAAATAGGTTGGCCATCTTTATAAAAACGAGTGGTGCCATCTGGCATTAACCCTTTACCTTGAGTTTCACGGATTTTTTGACAAAGATTGGTTTTTCCCGATAAACAAAACTTACACTCGCCACATTCTGGTGTATATAAAGGAATAACATGATCACCAACTTGTACACTGGTAACACCTTCGCCAACTTGCTCAACGATACCACCACCTTCATGACCTAAAATAACAGGAAATATTCCCTCGGGATCATCACCTGATAAGGTAAATGCATCGGTATGACAAACACCCGATGCAATCACTTTTATCAATACTTCACCTTTACGGGGCAGCATAACATCAATCTCTTCCACAGATAATGGTTGCTTGGGGCCCCATGCAATGGCGGCTTTTGATTTAATAAATTGATCGGTCATATTATTCTCACTTTATATTAATAAACTTTAATTGGTTATTGAGCCTAGGCTATAAGTCTAGACCAGTAAATGAACTTCAATGTGGTAATGCGATTAAACCGTAATTACTTTAATTTATGAGCGCTGATAAAACTTTCTCGAAATCACTCATTGCTTGGCTATGCCACATCATGTTGCCTTTATAGGGTGCATTATATCTATTTCTAAAATAATGATAATATAGTGTTTTGGTAAATAACTTTTACATATAGGTAACAATGATGCAGTGGCAAGGTATTAGTGAGTTTGTTAGCGTTGCAGAAACAGAAAGTTTTACACAAGCATCAAAAAAATTAGCTATATCAACCGCCCAAGTTAGTCGTCAGGTTAGTGTGTTAGAACAACGGCTTAATATTAAGCTTTTCTATCGAACCACTCGTAAGGTATCACTTACGGAAGAAGGGAAAATTTTTTATCAACACTGCCGTGGTGTACTTGATGGACTAGATGCGGCTGAAAGAGCTGTGACTAATTTACAATCGAAACCTCAAGGGAAAATAAAATTAACGGCTCCGGTTACCTACGGTGAACAACAGATTTTGCCTTTGGTAAATAATTTTATGACGCAATATAACAATATTGAAATTACGGCCTATTTAAGTAATCAACAAGTCGACTTAGTTGATGAAGGCTATGATCTCGCTATTCGTTTAGGTAAATTAAGTGATTCTTCTATGATGGCAAAAAAGTTAGCTGAGCGAACAAACTATGTTTGTGCATCGCCTGCTTATTTAGCTAAACATGGTATACCTCACTCGTTGTCTGAACTTGATAAGCATAGCTGTCTGTTAGGCACACGCGATTATTGGCATTTTAATGATGCCAATAAGGAAAAAAATATCCGTGTTTCGGGAAAGTTACGCTGTAATAGTGGTTTTGGCTTGGTTGACGCGGCATTAAAAGGCTTAGGAATAGTGCAATTGCCCGATTACTACATTAAAGAACATCTAAACAATGGTCGCTTGATCACATTGTTGGACAATTATAAAGCGCCTGATGAAGGGATTTGGGCCATTTATCCACAAAACCGTCATCTTTCGCCCAAAATAAAATTATTGGTAGAGTACTTATTAACACATTTATCATAAGTGTAGAGCCTGTAAATAGGGGCGTTATTATATTAGGGTCTGTTGATCTTTCGCGCTTAAATTTTGTTCGAGATAAAAGCGTTTTAATCGCGGCGAGTAGTGTGTAGCCTAGTCATTCTAAGCAAATACTACTCAACAATGAGTAAAATGCTTTTAGCCGAATCCTTCGGACAATCTCGAAAGTTCAACAGACCCTAGAATCATTTCACTAAAAAATCAGCTAATTCTTTCGAGTTAAATGGCTTTCTTAACACTGGATATTCCCAACTTCGATCTTCAATCGCGATATATCCACTAATAGAATATACTTTTACTTTAGAAAATTTTGTCTTCACCATATTAACTGCCTCACGGCCAGTGAGATCAGGTAATATCATGTCGGTAATAAAGATATCAAAGTATGCTTCACTATCAAGAACATCAATTAACTCTGCTTTAGTATTTGCCATAACGACGTGCGCACCTTTACTTTCAAGAAATAACACCACAAATTCTGCAATGCTTATTTCGTCATCTAACACTAATATTCGTTTACCAATAAGTTTTGAGTAATCCCCTATGTGCTGTGCCGATACAAAGCGTTGCTCTAATTCTTTACACTTCAAAATTAGCGTAAAGTGCGCACCACCAAGTTCACTTGTGCCTTCCACTTGAATTTGGCCATTATGTTTGTACATAGTGTTATATACATTAGCTAAGCCAATACCATTACCTTTATTAACTGATTTTGAACTATAAAAAGGATCAAATATTTTGGTCAAATTTTCCTTAAGTATACCTATACCACTGTCTTTGACATGTATCTCTAAGCGATTATTTTGCGCTAGGTTCACTGAAATATTTATTTTACCACTTAAACTTTTTTCTTGAATAGCATCCTGCGCATTAAGGACTAGATTAAGTAAAATATTAATAAACTCGCCTTGAGGAAAATTAATAATGCAATGAATAGGTGAAAAGTCAAAATTGATATTAATAGTGCTTAACAACAATTGCTTAAATAAATATTGGTTATCTTTAATCTCTTGAATTGGATCAAAGTTCACCACTTTAATGGTTGGTTTACGGGTAAACGCTAATAAACGTTCAGTAACACTTTTTCCCTTATCAATAGCATTTTTAACCCGTTCAATATAAGTTGAAATATCTTTCTCGCCGCGAGAAAATTTTAATTCCAACATTTCAATAGCGCCTAACGCTACCCCTAATACATTGTTTATATCATGGGAAACATTACCAAAAGTATTACCTAGCAAAGCTAAGCGATTAGAAATAATTTGTTGTTGCTCCTGACGAAATTTATCCGTTACATTTTCAACTATCCAAATATAAATACCCTCTTCAGCTTCATAAGTTACTGATAAATCGAATACACTGTTATATTTATCAAAACTAACATTTGTGTGTTTTATCTGCCCTTTTTCCATGGCTTTCTTTTTATAAGCTATATATTCAGTAATACTAAAATTAATATAATTAAATAATACTGAGCTGGCATTATCATGGTGTGGCGAAATATCTTGATAAACAACATTGTCATTATCATCAATAAAAAAAATAGGCACTTTAATCGTTAAATTTACCATTGCTAACAATTTTAACTTTTCAAAAATATCCTCTTGACGAGTAATGTCTTTCATTACCCCAAAAATGGCTTGCTCTTTACCTTCTGAGTCATGCTCAATTTCAGCAATTATTTCAAGTTTAACCTTGTCACCGTTTAGCTTTTTAATGCAACTTTTCAAGTAGAATGGCTTTAACTCATTGATAGCTTGTTTAATTTTATTGGTAAATAAGAACCTATCTTTATCAATAAATAAGCTGGTAACACGATCAAGCGTTGGCGTGAACAATGCTTCATCTACCCCATACATACGATATAGTTCAGGTGACCAAGTAAGTGATTTATCTTTTAGATCATAACGCCAGTATCCTGAATGACTGACTTTTTCAGTAAGAGTTAACCAGTCATGTTGTTTTTTCAACTGAGTATGCATTTTTTTACTATCAGTAATATTTTTAACACTACCTAACATTAAACTCGCTCGATTACCTTTATATTCAATAACTTTCGCAACAGAACGTACCCAAATAATCTTTTCTTCTTTGGTTGTTAGCGAATATGAAAGATCAACATTATCAATTTCCCCCTTAAGGTGACGCTGTATTTGATAATAAATTTCGTTTAAGTCTTTTTGTACTAAATGCTTAGACCAAAATTCTCTAGAATCTTTATATGCTTTGCTTTTATAGCCTAATAATCTCATTAATTGAGCAGAATAAAAAACGGTATCTTGCTCAAGATCCCATTCCCAATAAGCTTCACCTAGCCCTTCTAATATTTTGTGGGTATGACTAAAACTGAGTGAACGTGGTTTCAAAATAATTCATCCTCATCGTCAAGTTCATTAATATCCAACTCTTGCTCTTTACTCAGCGTTTGTAGTTGGTCTACGCTTATTAACGCATTATCTAATAACTGAATGACTTCTAAAAAGTTAACGTCATCTTGGCTATGTTTTTTCAATGCATTATGAACTAGCTCAGTTAAGTATTCTTCTTGTTCCATATTCAAATCTAAAACATGAAAACTAAAACCAATTTTTTGCACTATTTCATTCATAACTTCTTGCTGATGATGTTTTGAAATTTCAACCATTTTCTTAGTAGAGTTAACAGCTTGTTTTATTTGCTGCTGTACTGTAACTAAAGAATCTTTATAAGCAATGAACGCCATTCTAGCGCCTACACATTCAATAACAGAGGCTAAAGCATCAATAAAAATATCGGTATCAACCGTTCCTTGTTCTAAATTAAGAATAAAAATAGAAACTTGTGGATGATTAAAAATAGTACGATCGCCAAATTGATACAACCTCGGCTTCACCTTGAGTAACTCCATTACTTCAATTTCGACCGGAGAACACAATCCTTTTTGAGCACTAAAAAATAAAGGCTTTTCATTTAGCGGGTAAAAGGCGATACAGCCGTGTAACCCCATACTGTAAAAATATGAAAACACCTCATCTCTAATATGCTCGTATGTCATGCAATGATTAAGTTTAGAAGTAAGTTGCATACAACTACCATATTTAGATGCCTGCGCCATTGAGATATTAATAACATTTTCTTTGGACTTTATTTCTTTTTCAAAATGATGGATTTTATCTTGATAAGCAATTAAGTGTGCTAATTTGCTATGTAGGGTTAATAAGGAGATAGGTTTAGCAAGAAAATCATCCGCGCCACACTCTAAACCTTTAAGTATGGCTTCTTCGGTAGCAAGCCCTGAGTACAGCACAAAAGATGTCGGTGAGTTATCAATTTTTTGTTGTAATAGAATCCAATCGGAACCTTTATCATCACCAATATTTTCATCGACTAAAGCAATATCAAAATTTATTTTCTCTTTTAATAAGTCATTAGCAACAGTAAGGTTATTTGCACATTTAACCTCATAATCATCCTCTAGACTTTCGGCTAAAAGCTGCAAATATTCTAAATCATCGTCTATGATCAATAAATTATGCTTTTTCATTGTTACTTATCCTTGTTTTACTAACTCAAATCCTAATTAAATGTTTATCGTTCGTTGTTGAATACAATTTAGTGCTGAGTGTTATACCAAACATAACTAGCCTCAACAAAAGTACCATTTTCTTGGTAGTCTAAAGTGTCGCAAAGTTGGTTTACTAGCTCTATCCCTCGACCACTTAGCTTAATACCTTCATTTTGTGCGAGGCTATTGTTTTTCAGTACGTTATAAATATCAAAACCTTGGCCACTATCTTTGACATTAATCTGCATTTTTCCGCCTTGTTCAAATGGAAAATAACTCAATTCAATGCTAATAAATTCTTGTTTTCTATTACTGAAACTAAGCTTTTCAAGACGCTTTGAACGTTCTTTAAAATATTGACTAAAGCCGTCAACAGATTCTTTTAATGATGAATCAAGCTCTAACACTCCGTGATCTAAAGCATTAATAAAAAGTTCGGTTAAAATAGTATATAGACTGTGCCAATGCTCTCCTGCTCCCTCAATATCATTTATTTGATTCATAATAATAGGTATGGGGTTTACTGTAGAAAGTAATTTATCGGTAAGTATTAAGTGCCACGACCACGTTGGAGAAACATCATAAAAAGCACATTCAGAGGTGTAAGTTTCTGGAATATGAACTTGGTTTATTTGATTATCTTGTAAATTATCCTGCCAGCCAGAGCATGGTATATCTACTAGAGATATATCATCTTCTTGCGACATACTAGCGCAAAATTGTTTAAGACTAGTTAACACATTAGTCGCAATGTCATTATTAAGCATGCCAATTTTAGCTGCATTTTCAAAGTGTGATATGCCATATTCTTCACCCTGCTCATTTCTAACCTCAATAATACCATCAGTGATCAAGACAAGATGTTCATTAGCTTCAATAGAAACAACAATAAGTTCAACATCAGTGAGTAGCTTAGACAAAATACCCAATGGCGGGTGAATTGAAGGAAAGTGGTGTTTTATTGCGGCAGACTCAGAAAAAACATAACCATCTGGTAGGCCTGCATTAAACACATATGCAGATTTATCATGCTCAGAAATACAAACAAAACAAGCGGAAAAAAACAAATCATTAGGAAGTAAATGATATAATTGGCGATTTATTTGCGCAACAATATCAAGTAAAGAAAAACCTTTCCTTGTCATTACCCTAAAAGTTTCAGTAACGGGTATTGCACCAATGGAGGCACGCAAACCGTGACCCGTAAAATCACCTAACAACACATGTAGGTCTCCATTAGGACATAAGGAAGACAGTTGTATATCACCACTAAAAATAGTAGCCGCTTGCTTAATTACCCCTATTTTATCTAAAGCAAAATTTCTTGATTCGATAACATCTGATATCATTTTTTCAGCAAGTTCGGCATCTTGTTGCTGTTCTTTTTGTAAATCCTTGACTTGCTGGTATAAATCACTTATCCGCTGAATAGATTTTATTTTCGCTTTAAAAACTTGTGGTGAAAAGGGTCTAATCAAAATGCTATCGCCACCTGCATCAACACTATCAATAAATGCCTGCTCAGTAGCCATACTGGTAATAAATATCAATGGTGCTAAGCTGTCACCTGAAAATCCCTTTATTTGCCGAGCAGCTTCATAGCCATCCATTACTGGCATATTTATATCCATCAACACGAGGTCAGGCTCATGCTTTATGTATTGTTTAACGCCACAAGCACCGTCGTTGGCGATAATAACTTCATAGCCCTCTTCCTTTAGTAAAGTAGAAAGCATCGCACATTGAGAGCTCGAATCATCAACAACAAGTGCTTTTTTTTGTTGTGAACTATATTCTTTCATATCAAAACCAACCCAAAGAGTTTAACGTTCTATGGTCATTAAACGATGAAATTGAGCTATTGTTAAAATTTTATTAACCGTATCACTTGGATTTAAAATAACCAATGTACCTTCATACATATCTACATGATCTTTCAATAACAAAATCATACCTAAGGCTGAGCTATCCATATACTCGGTTTGACTTAAATCTAGTGCATAATTAAATTTTTTAGTTGTACATTGACTATAAGCATCACGAAATTGTTGGTGTAAAGAAAAATCAAAGCGCTCATTAACAACAATGTTAATTTTATTATCTTCTTGTGAAATATTGCTACTTACTGACATATATTTTCTCCCTAAAAACTTCTCTTAAAGTTAAAGCACTAAAATAAATCTATTTCACCTTCTGTCATCGATATTTGTTTAACACTACGTGCTTTTTCCGCTTGTTTAGTTTGATGATAAATTTCTTGGCATTTATCTTTCAGCACCATCAGCTGTTGATGCACCAATTTTTGATCATTCTGCTCAAAGCTAATTAATACATCACTGATCGCCTGTATACTTTGAACATTTTCATGCAACGAATGTAGTGATTGCCTGGTTAAATCTTCAAATTGTAATGAACGTACGCCAAGCGCTACAGCATCATTAATTTTCGGTGCTAATATTGCTAATTCTTCAACGCTGGCGAAGGTGTGTTTATTAACTTTTTCAACATGTGTCATCATCTCAGACATTTTATCTTTAGCTTCCAAGGTTGAGGTCATGTCTGCAGACGCCATTTGCTCAACTGAATCCCGTAATTTAGCGATAATTTCTTTAGCATTGCTTATTTCATTTCGAATATCTTGATTCAGCTCCGTAGAGCCCACTGACAAGGAACGTACTTCGTTCGCAACTACCGCAAAACCTCTTCCTGCCTCACCTGCTCGTGCCGCTTCAATCGCTGCGTTTAGCGCTAATAAGTTAGTTTGAGTTGCTAACCCCTCAACTTGAGCTAATAGATTAAATATACTGTCAAACTGCGTAACCATCTCATCGGTATAACACAGTGTTTGAAGACTTTGCTTACTAGTATTAATGATGACTTTAACGAAGCCTTCTAAGGTTGTATTAGCGTGGCTAACAAATGATTCTAAGGTGGGGTTTTCATCATTTTCATCAAGCGAACTTGAGTTTTTTATTAATGATAGAATCATATTTTGCTGTTCACCACTCAAACCTTGTAAGTATTTAAAGCTTTCTGAAATACCGGTAACCGCTTCCTCAACTAATGATTTTGTCCGGTTAAGTTCCTTTTCAATAATATCTATCTCTTGATGCAAAAATTGTTGTAATTCAAAAATAACCTCATGAATTAACACATCATCTACATCAGACATTTGCTTATTATTATTCGAAGAAGCTGATGAATTTATTTTCTCTTTTTCTTGTTGATATAAAGAAAATGTCATAAAACCTAATAAATATAATTGCGCCAGATAAAACAATAAATCACTTTGTAACCACAATTGATTTACTATTAATAAGACACTGAGGCTACCCGCGAGCCATAGCATATTTTTACTGGCGAGCATACAAAGCCTCCTTCATTCCATCACGATTTAAAGCAGCATAATCAAGTAGTGATTTAGCTATTTCATTTAAAGGTAAGTCTTGAGAATGCGCATTAAGAGCATGGGCCTTACCTGGCATGCCCCATATCAAACTACTGTTTTTATCTTGAATTAATGTTCTTGCTCCTTGCTCTTTTAACCGTAACATTCCTTGAGCGCCATCTTGTCCCATACCTGTTAGTAAAACAGCCTGAACATTAGTGGCAAGGTCAAGTAATGAATCAAAAAGAACATCAACTGCGGGCTTATGACGATTAACCTCATGGCTATCAACTAAGGTACAAAATAGCATGCCATTTTTATGGGCTATTTCTAAATGCATATCACCTGGAGCAATATAAACATTACCCTGTTTAACTTTTTGTCCATGAGTTGCTTCATGAACTTGCATTGAACATAGTTCATTTAAGCGCTTCGCAAAACTTAAACTAAAGCTTTTAGGGATATGTTGAGTAATAACAATAGGAGGAGAATTTTCAGGTAAGTTTTGTAGTAATTGCTTTATTGCTTCAGTCCCCCCGGTTGAGGCACCTACAGCAATAATATGGTTATTGCGTTTGATTCCAGAAAATGGGAGCACGTGCGCGGTATTATTTATATTTTTTTGTTTTGCCAATGAATAACTTAATTGATAGTTTTTTTGATCAACGGTTACCCCTTGAGTGATTTTTTCTATTAAAACCTCTTTAAAGCTATTTTTTGTCGCTATAAGCTCTTGCACACTAGGTTTAGCAATAAAATCAATTGCTCCTAATTCTAGTGCTTTCAAAGTGATGTTAGCACCTTGTTGAGTTAATGTTGATAACATAATGACCGGCATTGGCCTTAGGCGCATCAAATTTGACAAAAAAGTAATGCCGTCCATTTTTGGCATTTCAATATCAAGAGTTAATATGTCTGGGTTTAGTTTTTTAATCAGCTCTCTTGCCACAATTGGATCTTCTGCTTCTCCAACCACCTCTATGTTAACCGCTTGTCGTAAAGCATCTTTAATGATATTTCGAATAACTGATGAATCATCAATTACCAATACTTTAATAGCACTCATAAATATTGTATCCCTTTTTTTATCGCTATTTGGTTTATGTATATACCCATGCCACTTCAAGATGCAGGATTCAGCGAGAATCTAGAGGCGGTATGGATATAGGTGTTTTATACAACTTAATAGTAAGTAAACCTGACTATCAAGGGTAAGGTAAACAACCTAAAACAACTCAACATCTCCATCAACATCTTTAGTATCAATTTGACTACGATAATCAGTTTCACGACGAACAATAGTATCGTTATGTAGATTATCTAATCGTTTAACAAAAGCTCGCCCACTGCTTGGTTCAAAAAGCACCTTGCGAGGATACACGTCTCCTAAATCGGTACTTTCAATAGCAATATTTTCTTGCGCTAAATAACCATAAACGAAATCAATATTACGTTGTCCAACATCAGACATTTGCGTTAATATTTTACCGCCACCAAAAAGCTTAGCCTTTAAATTACTCCTTCTACCGCCACACTTTAAAATAGTATTTATCAAGTGTTCCATAGCAAAATTACCATAGCGAGTAGCATCTCCAACCTTTTCCCGTTGCCCCCAATTAACTTCATGGGCTTCTTTGTCAGTCGCTGGCAGCATAAAGTGATTCATACCACCTATTTTTATTCTACAATCCCAAATACAGGCAGAAATACATGAGCCTAATGTCGTGGCAATAGCAATATTGTCAATTGTCATATAAAACTCACCGGGTAATATTTTTGCCACCACCATTTCACGTTGTTTATCCCAATAATGATTAATGTGACTAAATTCAGGTAAACACTTTTCCTTATGAGCTGCCACCATAGGGTGATTATTTCGATCCACGCCATCCCTCTCTTTTGATATAACTCTACAGTGGTTTTCTAAAAATAGTACGCCCAACATTATCAAAATGTTGTGTAAACGCTCCTAGGTTCTCACTATGGCCTAGCATTAATAATCCTCCTGGAGCCAACAAGTCATAATAGCGAGCGAATAAGCCTTGCTGCGTTGGTTTGTCAAAATAAATAATAACGTTACGGCAAAAAATGATGTCAAATGGCCCCGTCATTGGCCACTCATGCAGTAAATTCAATTGCTTAAAGGTTATTAAGTCACTGAGCTTTTTGTCTACTCGAACATTTTTTTCATTTTTACCACAACCACGATGAAAATAGTTTCTCTTAAGTTTTTCACTTATATTTTCAATTCGACGATATTCATAAATACCAGATTTACCTGTTGCTAAAACATTAGAATCAATATCTGTTGCTAGTATTTTTACATCCCAACTAGACATCAGCGTATGCATCTTTTCTAAAAGTGTAATTGCGATACTATAAGGCTCTTCACCAGTAGAGCTTGCTGATGACCATATTCGTACACGCTTTTTTCCGTTTGCTTCCATTACTTTGGTTGCCATCAATTTTGGTAATTCTTCGTTAGTTAAATAATCAAAATGATGCTGCTCTCGAAAAAAACTCGTTAAGTTCGTTGTTATCGCATTAATAAAGTAATCTTTTTCTTGTTCCCCTTGTTGTCGTAATAATTGACAATAATCACTAAATGAATTTAATTTTTTCTCTCTGATAATACGAGTTAGCCGGCGATAAACCATTTCTCGTTTATTATCATTAAGTACAATCCCTGTAGACTGATAAACAAAGTCACATATAAATTTAAAGTCTTCGTTCGTCAGTCGTACCGCTTTATCTCTTACGTTTTGAGTCATGAGTGATTAAAACTCCTCCCACTCTTGATCTCTTGCCGTTTTTACCCGTGATGCTCTCGGTGCATGGACACCTTTGCTACGATTAGGCCTTTGGCTAACCCTTGGCTTTGTAGTTTGAGTTACTGGTGCCGCTTTATCTTCACCATTATTAAAAAAGGCAACTTGCTCTAACAGCGCTTGTGATTGTTCTTCCATGGATTTACTTGACGCGGCAGCCTCTTCAACTAAAGCAGCATTTTGCTGAGTCATTTCATCCATTTGGCTAACGGCGGCGCTTACTTCACCGATACCCGCAGACTGCTCTTTACCGGCACTATCAATATCACTAATCATTTGGCTTACTTCTTCAATAGCAGTAACTAATTCGGTAAAAGTTTGTCCGGTTTCATCAACAAGCTTAGTACCCTGACCTACCGCTTCCACACTGTCATTAATCAAGCCTTTTATTTCTTTCGCTGCGCCTGCTGAGCGCTGCGCTAAATTACGAACCTCAGCAGCAACAACGGCAAAACCTCTACCTTGTTCGCCAGCACGAGCCGCTTCAACAGCAGCATTTAAAGCAAGTAAATTGGTTTGAAAGGCAATTTCATCTATGACACTAATAATATCGGCAATTTTTTTACTTGATTTGTTAATGTCACTCATGGCAGTTATTGCATTTCGTACCACAGAGCCACCATTAGTCGCTTTTTCCATAACCGACTTAGATAACTTACTGGCTTCCGTAGAATTTTCCGCATTTTGTTGCACTGTGCTAGTTAGTTCTTCCATGGCTGAAGCCGTTTCTTCAAGGCTAGATGCTTGTGACTCAGTGCGGTGACTCAATTCATTGTTGCCTTGTGCAATTTCACGAGCTGAATCAAAAACATTGGTCGATGCGGAGCGAATTTCATTAACCATATTGCTTAAATTATCAATAGAGCCATTCATTGCATTAGCTAGCGCTAAAAATTCACCACCGTAATCATTTCGCATATTTTGAGTTAAGTCACCATCAGCTAGCGCTTGTGCAACATTAATGGCATCAGTTATTGGCGCGACAATAGAATCCATCAAACCGTTAATATTTTCACCTAGATCTTTCATAAAACCTTGATATTCAGCAGTATCAATACGACTGTCTAACTTACCTGAAATAGCATCATTGATGAGTCCGTCAATTTGCCCTTGTGCATCTTTTTCTTCCGTCAAATCAACCCATTGCACTGCCGTCCCGACGTGGTTATCTTCTTCGTCCATTAAGGCAATAGCAATTAATTGAAAAGTTAACCCTGCTACTGATATTTCTGTGGTGTAGGGCATATTGGCGGGGTTACCAAGTAGGTTTTGCTGATGAGCGGGATTTCTATGAAAACTATCAAAGTTAGTTCCCACCATAGTCGCCACGCTAAATGATGGTAATACTGCTTGTAATTGAGTTTCTCGACGACGAAGCATGGTAGCAACCGCGGGGTTAGCATAAACAATATTGCCACTTCTATCTGCCATCATCACGTTAGTAGTCATTCCTTCCATTGCCGACGTTAAACGACCAACCTCAACAGACTTAGCTCTAACCTCAGTTACATCTTGCCACTCAAGGGCATTACCAATATATTCACCCTCAGCATTTCTTATAGCACTAACATTTAGCTCAAAGGTTAAATGCTTAATTTGAATATCTGTGGTGTAGGGTAAATTGTCAGGATCATCGAGTAACTTACGTTGATGAGCGGGGTTTTTATGAAAACTGTCAATATTAGTACCAATAATAATGTTCGGATCGGCTTTAAAACCTGGCCAGTTCTCCGCAAACGTGACCTCATGTTTTTTCAATAACGCTAATGTAGCAGCATTGGCATAGGTAATAGTAAAATCCCTATCAATCATGATATTAGCAGTAGCCGATTGGTCAATAGCGCCTTGTAACTGCACCGCTTTATTTTCTTGAATTCTGGCTTGAGTAACATCTTGCCACTCTAGAGCATTACCAATGTAGTTACCTTCTGTATCCATAATAGCACTAACATTTAATTCAAATTTTAAATGTTTAATTTGAATATCTGTTTTATAAGGTAAGTTGTTAGGATCATCAAGTAACCGGCGTTGGTGGGCGGGGTTTTTGTGAAAAGCATCAATGTTAGAGCCCAAAATTGCATCCGCATCCGCTTTAAAACCGGGCCAATTTTGTGCAAATGTAACTTCATGCTTTTTCAATAATGCTAACGTGGCATCATTAGCATAAGTGATACTAAAATCTCTATCGATCATGATAAAGGCTGTCGCTGATTGATCTAACGCGCCTTTTAACTGGTTAGCAAGATCGTCAGCTTTTTTGGCTTGTGTAGTTTTCATGTCCATAGTAGGTCCTTCCTCTGAATTATTTTTTACAGCCTGTTCAGCTGCGTCAATCATGGTAGTCGCTAATGTTTGGTAAGTAGCTGTCCAAGCTTTTTTGACCGGAGCAGTAAAGTCTTGACCTAGACCTGTTGCCAACGTTTTAAGCAATGCAGCACCAACCGTATCGTAATGTTGTATTTTTGTACCGTATTCGAGATGTTTTATGCCAAGCTTTTGCATTACTGGAATAAGTTTATTCTTATTATTCAGTAACTTAACAGCGGCACCTAACATGGTCATAAGCTTTTTACCCTGCTCTGCCATATCATCTGGAAATAAGGGTTTCAATGTAGGATCCATTTCAAACAGCGTGTCGTAAAATATTTCAGCCGCTTGAGGCGCTATAGGTAATATTTTTTTCCAACTATCTTGTACTAAAGATATCTGCTTTGGAGTCATTAGTGTTCCCTGCTCTCATAGAGCTATAATGTCTTTCATCTACTTAACTACTCGTTTACTGTGCTAACTTTATCTATACCGTATTAAGTACAATAAAGTTCATTTTCACTAAGCAAAGCGTTGCTATCTAATAAAATGATGAGTTTATCGTCAACGCTTGCCAAACCCTTTAAAAAACAACTATCGATATGACTACCAAAGGCTGGCGCTTTACGTATAGCGGCACTACTAAACTTATAAACTTCTGAAACCGCATCAACCACAATACCAACAACCATCGTTCGTTCTTGTGTTTGATATTTTAAAATAATCGTTACCGTTTGTTCGTTGTAATCTAACGGCTCTTGTGAAAAACGTTGCCGTAAGTCAATAATGGGAATAATGACACCACGTAAATTTATTACCCCTTTAATATAAGAGGGTTTATTTGGCAATTCAGTCACTGAGCTCCAGACTCTAATCTCTTGTACACAAAGAATATCAACGCCATATTCTTCACCTTGTAAGATAAAAGTAAGGTATTCTTGTTCCATTTCAATCATCTTATTTCACCTGAGTATTAATGTTATATTGCATGTTTTTCAACATACTGTAAATTTTCAACATTCAGTAAAGTAACAACATTTTTTCCTACATTTATTAAGCCTTCAATATATTGAGGTTGCATACAACCACCAAATGCAGGAGAGTTTTTTATGTCCTTTGATTCAACATTGAGTACGTCAGACACTGCATCAACAACAAAACCAATAGTACGCCCCGTATCTTCTGCTTGATAAGTTAAAACAATGACTACTGTTGTTTCATGATATGTTGCTTCACCGATACTAAACTTAAGGCGTAAATCAACGATTGGTACAATAATACCTCTCATATTTATTACGCCTTTAATATAGCTCGGAGCATTAGGTATTTTTGTTGGTATCTCCCAACTTCGTATTTCTTCAACGCATAAAATGTCAACCGCATATTGCTCTAAATTAAGCAGGAAAGTTAAGTACTGTTTGCCACTGGTGATAAAATCTATGCCTTCAATCGAATGCTCTCCTTGCACGGGAACATCGCTTACTAATTCTTGAATATCCATTAACATTGTTCCCCAATAGCAAACTGTTTATATGAAGCCATATCACGTTGCTTATTTTGTGCATAAGCTAATGCCATTTGAATTATACCGGGTGTATCTAAAATCATCGCTACGGAGCCATCACCTAAAATCGTGGCCCCTGATATACCAATAACTTGTTGATAATTATCTTTTAAACTTTTTATCACCACTTGTTGCTGCGCCAATAAATGATCAACCATCAGCCCTACTTTTTGGCCATCTGCTTCCACAACAACGAGTAATGCGTTGTCAATTTCAGTGTGTTCTGTCGCTAAACCAAAGAGCTGGTAAACAGGTAATATAGGTACATTTTCATCCCGTAATCGATAAAGAGTCATATCACCAGAAACGCGATTGATTAAGTCTTTATCAACTTGTAATGATTCAACAATAGAGATTAACGGAATGATGTAAGTTTCGGTGCCCACTTTAACTAACTGCCCATCCAAAATAGCGAGAGTTAGCGGCAGGTTTACTTTAAAGCAACTGCCTTGGCCGGGCGTAGACTCGACTTGAATACGACCACCCAAAGATTGAATATTACGTTTAACCACATCCATACCGACACCACGCCCTGAAATATCAGTGACTTGATCTGCGGTTGAGAAGCCAGGTTCAAACAATAAATCAAATATTTGGTTGTCGGCCAATGTTGCATTCGGCTCAATAATTCCTTTTTCAACGGCTTTAGCAAATACTTTTTGTCGATTAATACCACCGCCATCATCAGATATTTCAATAACAATATTGCCACCTTGATGATAAGCATCAAGAGAGATTGTGCCTTTTGCTGACTTACCATTGGCTAAACGAATTTCTGCAGGTTCAATGCCATGATCAACCGCATTTCTCACTAAGTGAACAAGCGGGTCACCAATTTGCTCCATCACCGTTTTATCTAACTCAGTTTGTTCACCTTTAATTACTAACTCTATTTCTTTACCAGTCTTAATTGCTAGGTCATGTACTAATCGAGGAAATCGATTAAAAGCAAAACTGATTGGCAGCATCCGAATACGCATCACACTTTCTTGTAACTCTTTAGTGTTTTGTAATAATTGCTCTAATCCACTGGTTAACCGTTCAATTTTATCCATGTTAAAATCGCTACCTAACTCAGATAACATTGACTGCGTTATAACTAATTCACCAACTAAATTAATTAAATTATCGACTTTATCTACACCTACCCTGATTGAGCTAACTTCAACTTTTGCTTTTGCTTTAGTTTTAGTGGCTTGTTTCTTAACTACTGAATTATCATTGGCTGGGTATATTTCTTGAGAATTACTTTCATTTTCAATATTACTCGCTGCTCTGATTTCATTTACACTGACCGTTTCTTTTTCTCCATCACTTGGATTAACTAGAGGCTCTTTATCAATTTTCTTAATTTCTAATAGACAATCGTCTTCAACCCATTCAAAAATTTCATGTACTTCATCTTTTGTTGCACCTGTTATTAACGTTAGATCCCAACTCAGATAAAGTTCTTGTACATCAATGTCTGTTAACGCAGGTAATTCACCAGTATTAGCAACCGTTGTTAATTGCCCAAGATCAGCTAGAGCATTAAACAAAAATAATGGATCATTGCCTGTTTTCGCTAAATTATGCTCAGGAACAAAATGTATAGAAAAAGTTGAAGTATCAGATTTCCCTGTACTCTGTTCGGTATTGTCACTCTGCTGGCTAATTTTTTCTCCAGCAGACTTTTCTCCACCTGATGATAATGCTTCATTTAATAGCATCGTTGTTTGTGCTACTTTGTCTTTGTCATAATTTTCGTCATCACGTGCCGCTTCAATAAGTAGCCGCATGCAGTCAACAGATGCTAGTAGTATTTCTACATCCTTAGGGCTTACTTCACGACGACCATCTCGCATTTCATCAAGTAATGTTTCGACTAAATGCGTAAATTCAGTTACTACATCAAAACCAAACGTCCCCGCACCTCCTTTTATAGAATGAGCGGCTCTAAAAATAGAGTGTATAGTTTCATTATCACCTGCCTGTAAACTCAGCAAGCTTGATTCCATAAGCTCTAAACCTTCAAAACTTTCTTCTAGAAAGCTAGGAATAAATTGTGATAAATCGACGCTCATAACTTTGCCTTTATCTTTACCTTAAAAATCAATTAAAAGGTTCCATGTAATAAATAACTATTGAAAGGTTAACAAGTTAACCAACGGCTTAACGTACTACACGCTTAATAGTTGCCAGTAGTTTTTCTGGGTTAAAAGGTTTAACCAACCAACCCGTAGCACCTGCAGCCTTACCACGCATTTTCATATCAGTAGAGCTTTCAGTTGTTAACATTAAGACAGGTGTAAATTTAAAATTTGGTAATTTTCGTAATTCTGTACACAAATCAATGCCATCCATGTTCGGCATATTGACATCCGAAATCACCAAATCAAAAGATTCTGCTTGTGCTTTAGTTAGTCCTTCTCGACCATCTTTAGCTTCAACATATTGATATCCTGCACTTTTTAATGTAAAGCAGACCATATCTCTAATTGAGTTAGAGTCATCAACAACCAGTACTTTTGCCATAGCATTTCCTCTTTACACTGTATTTATTAAAAACCTTTACTTATGTCAAACGATCTACATTCCGACTAGTTTTTTGAAGGCATATACTGCATCAGCATGGCATCAGTTATACCTAATTGCTGAATGCTTTTGTGTAATACCTTTGATGTAGACTGCCATGTCAACTCTTTTCCTTGAGCTGAAATATAGGTAACGACTGCTAAAATAAATTGCACACCAATGGTGTCAACACGTATTAATTGACTATCATCAATAGAAATTTTTTCATTTTCATCAATAATAGGTTGAATTTCTAGGGAGTATTCATCTACACAGGCAATTGTTAAGTCATTGGGGAATTTGATCATTTAGCCATCCTTCTCTAAATAAAAAGATTTAAAGCATAAGTTTATAAAAAATAGATACTTTAATGTAAACCATTCGAATTTTAACTATATGTTAGATTTTGGTTAAATCAAGATTGGATAAAGAAAAATAAAAATAAAATATAACCAATTGATTTTATTGTTAAAAATAAAATCAATTATAACTTCGAAATGATAGAAGGCGGATGGATGTGGCTAGCACAAAAAATGAAAACAGCAAGTTAGAATAAAAATTAATTTATCCTAACTAAATTAACTGCTGAATAAAATGAGTTTACCTTGGTAAATAAAAAATCATAATGACACAAAATAATACTATTGCCCAAAATGCTTTAATAAAAAAATTAATTTTAGACTGCTTATCATGGGGATGCTTCGTAGGTAGTGCCATACCACAATGACTGCAATTTTCATTGTGAATATCATTTTCAACTTGACAATAAAAGCACTGTTTGCTGTTTTGATTCATTATAAAATATCTATTGGGTGGTTAGTTGATGATATAGTTGTGGTAAACGTATTGGAAGTTGTTCTGGTCTAAGTATTACGGTAAAACCATCACTGCCAAATAAATAAGGCAAGTAGTCTTGAGCTTCAGTATCAATGGTTATACAAAAAGGTTTTATACCTAATTTTTTAGCTTCATTTATTGCTTGGTGAGTGTCTTCTATACCGAAGCGCCCTTCATAATGATCAATATCATTAGGCTTACCATCCGTAAGAATAAGCAATAATTTTTCACTACTCTTTTGTTCGTTAATCACCTTGGTTGCTTGACGAATAGCAGCTCCCATACGTGTATAGAAACCGGGTTTAATGGCTTGAATGCGACCTCGTACTTGATCATCATAACGTTCATTAAAATTTTTCAACATGGTAAAACGGACATGATGTCGTTTTACTGATGAAAAACCATACATAGCAAAACTATCGCCAACCGACTGCAGCGCCTCACCAAAAAGTAGCATGCTGTCTTGCACAACATCAATAACTCTGGTGTTATTATCAAGGTGGGCATCTGTAGACATAGATAAATCAGCTAACAATAAACACGATAAATCGCGATTGTTTCCCCTAAACGATTTAAACAATCCTCGTTGAGCCGTTGGGGAAATTTTACTTTCCACATGAAAATCTAACCAGGCGGTTAAATCCAACTCTTCACCTTGTGGCTGTGCCTTTAACCAATAACGAACACTGCGAAGTTGTTCAAATTGTGCTTGAATTGTTTTCGCCAATTTTTGTAGCTTTATTGGTAGCTTTTGTGCGCTAGCACCTTTAGGTAACATAGGTTGCAATAAACAGCGATCTGCTACTAAGGTTTGTTTTTTATAGTCCCATTCAGGTAGTTTCATCCCTTCGCCTAAGGGAATGTCATCTTCTGAAGCTGATGGTAAATCGAGGTCAATTTTTATTTGCCCACTTTTTTGTTGATCTTGCTGTTTGGCTAGGGTGATTTTATCGAGATCTTCCACTGTTTTTGAGGAGTCTTCATCGTCATCGCTATCATCACAACCACGATCTAATTTGGAAAATTCACTCCAAGAAAACAAGCTTTCCAACCTAAAAATCATCATGCCTTGTTTTTCATCTGGTCCATCAGTACGCTCAGCTTTTTTACGACTTGTTTGCGATTTTTTTATCGACTTTTTTTGTTGGTTCTCTGTCGCTTTGTCTTCTTCAACCTCTTGATATTCTGGCATGATTAAATCATCAGCACATGACGATGGATATAGCCATAAATACACCGCTTTTGGCGCAAAATTTACCATTGGAAATTCAACCACAGAGCCTGGCTTTAAGATAGCATTAACAATAGCTTGTTCCATTTCTTTTTCTGATTGAGGAAGGTTTTCTATGGCCGTCCTACTGGCAACAAAAGCGTTGGCTAATCGTTGATAACGACTACGTAACGCTGGAAATTTTTCCAAAATATTAATCACTAATGCTTGGTTATCTTGCGCCCAATGAGTAAAACTACCATCATGATGAGCCGCTAATACCGCTAACCAAATATACAAATCATAATTGAGTGACTTATCTTCAAAAATGGCAAGTGATTCAGGTAAACGTAGGCTGTCATCATCTTGCCACGCTAAACTAACTAGTTGAGTGTCACCCGAAATTTTTTGTAATAAACTTTTACGACTTAAATACTCTCGCCCCGTCGCGGCTTCAACACGTTTAATAGCATCACCACCTAAAGCCCTAAAAATCATGCCAACCGATTTATGAACGTCGTCAAATGATACCCGAGCATCATCAAACTCAGGGTTAGCCTTGCGCGTAATGTATTTATGCCATAGGCCACCAACCCACTCTTCCATAACCAAACCATTTAATTTAAAAAATAATATTCAAAGTGTAGCAAATACAAGAAGTGATAATGTGATTTGGGTCAATGTCGTTATAGAAATTAAGAAAATGGTTTAGAAAAATTCAAGATAGGATCGGTTTTAAAGCGAGGCTTACACTCCACAGGTGATTTATTGGTGATTAAACGTCGGAATGACTCATCTATGACTAACCATTTGTCAACTAAGTTAATATCTGCATTACTTTCCTCAAAGGCCTCAATTAATAATTTTTTTCGAACATCAAATAATTCATCTGAGATAAACATATGATGATGGGTCGCTGGCGGTGTTTTACCAACATAAACATTTTTTCCTCCCAATACTTTTTGCATAAAATCAATTTGTTGATCTTCAATATGTTGTTGCGGTATCGCCTGAAAATATTGTTTCAGCCAAGGGTGAGCATAAACTTTATCATAAAAAATTTTGTTAATTTCAATGAGAGTTTTTCGTCCGCCCATACTTTTAAACACATCAAGTTTTGTCATATATACCAACATATAAAGTTGTTTTATCAAAAAATTATAGAACAATTTTTATAATACGCATAAATATTTTGCCCACAAGCGACCGAGTTTTAAAACAAGTCTTACAGATCTAAATTAATTTCATTAATTGACTCCTCAAGCTCTCTTTTAACATCCTCACTCTTTAAGGCTTATCGTTGCCATTTGGCTTTAGCCAATTTATCCAAACTCAACTTCAATTCCTTAACGCCAATATTGGTAATTAGTTATATATTTTTTCAAGGATGTTAGTTTCTAAACCATCAATGCTCTTTTGATTTTTCTTTGCCCAAAATTTCTTAATACCATCATCACCTTGTTTAACCGCCCAGTCTTTAAGTTGATTTCTGTCTTCACTGTAACTATAAAGTGGTACTGACATACCACAAGAGTTTTGAACCAAATCAACAGATAAATCAAATATCTGCCTTGCTCCTGGCAATAAGGTGAAATGAGATGATAGTTCAGCCCACTGCGCATCATTTTTATGGATTGCTTTTGCTTGGCCATATAATCGCAATATGTTTGGACTACCATCAAATGCTAAAAACATAATAGTCATTCTATTATTTACTTGGAGATGAGCAGCAGTTTCATTACCACTACCGGTTACATTAAGCCAGATAACTCGGTTAGCCCCAAGAACCTTAAAAGAGTCCATCCCTTTAGGTGAAATATTAACTCTACTGTCATTAGTAGCCGTGTCAACAATACTCTATCCGTTTGAAGCGCTTTATATAGTTATTTCACCTGACATGTAATCAATAGCATTACCTGTCAAAATCACTCTATCTTTATCTAGTTCACAGAGCACAAGCCCACTGCGGGTGGAAAGTTGTCGAGCTGTTAACTTGTTTTTATTAAGTTTAGCCGCCCAGTAAGGGGTTAATTCACAGTGAGCAGAGCCGGTAATAGGATCTTCATTAACTCTTAACTTTGGGAAGAAACAGCGACTAACAAAATCAAAAGCATCAACTTGATAAATCTTTAATTTCATGAAATTCCTAGATGATAATTTGAAAGAATAACCGAGTAAACTGTTGGTAGCCTAGCCTTTATTTTTTATGCTTTTTTATGACTCCCATCACATAGTGGTTGGCTAGCGGTTTGCTTGCAACCGCAGAAGAAGACTTTTTTTGACTCCTTTGCTTTAAATATTATTGGCGTGAAATCAGTTCCTTTATGTGAACCATCACACAATGGCTGTCTCTTACTTTTACCGCAAGCACACCAAAAATAGCTTTTACCTTGTACTACATTTATTGCATAGGGTGTATCAGATGCCCGTATAGCTTTACTCATATTAGCTTCTCCATACTTTATCAAATAAACATAATGCCCTAACATTGGGCAGATGATTGTTTTTTGTCCTTAAAAATCACCATGATACTAATGAATACCAATCAGATTAATTAATGGTTCAAATTTAAGCCATTTAAAAAATTAACTTAGTTAGTCAGATTGGTATAAGTCTCCTTATCGAAGTCTAGCACTGACCTAAATTTTAGGGCAACCAAACCTCAATGATGTACTTAAAATTTTTATTTTTTAAACGTTAAATGTCGATACATCAAAGGCTAAGCCACTAAAACTTATACTTACTATTGCAGTATCGCAAGACCAAAGCAACCAACATTCATTGGTAAAAAATATTCACCTTTGCCAATGTCGCCTGCGCATGCCTGCCCAGTAAATCAACATAAAGCGAATGTGCCCACCGCAGGACAATCTCTACCACACTGACTATTTTTCCGAAGACGTGCTCAAACCAAGAATTTTATACAATGGACAGAAGTTAATTAAGCCTGTTACTAATGGTATTATCCCTAACCAACCCCATAAGGTTTGTGGATAAAAAAAGACTAAACTAATGCCTATTACGCCGAATAATATACGTAATGCTTTGTCTATGTTACCAATGTTTTTCATTTTATTTCTCCGAATGAACTAGCGTTAAATGATTACCACGCTAATCTATTCGAAAAAAAAATAACTTACAGTGACAAAGTCACATAAATAAAAATAATACCATATGAAATTGATAATTTAGATAGTTTGATTGCTATAACATGGTTAAATAAGAGGTGTACTGGCAAGAGCTTCAATAGCGTTTATATCTTTAAGCTCAATTTTACCTCGGCTTAAATTGAGTAAGCCTTGGCTTTCAAATGTTTTCAACTGACGACTAATAACTTCACGTGCACTACCTAACTCAGTGGCTAAATATTGGTGAGTAATAAATAAGGTATTTTCATTATTGACAAGATAGAGTAACTGCTTGGCTAACCGAATATCAATGCGGTTAAAACTTATTTCACCAACAAGAGTAATAACCTCAGATAAACGCTGCGCATAGGTATTAAAAACCAATTCACGAAAGTTTGTTGATTGCGCCAAACCACGATTAAAGTCCTTTAAAGGAATAACCAAAGCAGCGACTTCATTTTCAGTAATACCTTCAGCAGGATAATGATTATTTGCTAGTAAGCACGTGGTTGTTAATGTACATGATTGGCCTTTGTTAACTCGATAAAGAACGATTTCTCGGCCATTAATTGCGCGAGTAAAGACTTTAATGGTACCTTTTATAACCAACAAGAAGTTTTCACAATTAGCCCCTTGATAAAAAACAGTGCTATTAGCGGGTAAATATATTTGCTTAGCCGAATTAATAATTTCTCTACCAATGATGTCCGTTATGCTATCAAATAAATTCATCTTATTATTTTTCCGTTGCCATCACGCATTAAATAAAAACATATAAAAAACAATCGCCTGATTTTAAGCCTTTAAGTTTTAATATTCAAGAAATTGCACAAGGTGACAGTGTAAATTACGTAAAACTATCAAACGAAACCATCTTTGATGGGACATTGTAAACTTGATGCTAAGTGCTGATTTTTGCAACAGGTTAAACAATAACATCAATGATACAATACGGCTGTGTACCTCCTATTAATAAGTTAACAATGAAAGATTGTAATCAATGCGGTAAATGTTGTATCAAATACGGAGGGGGTGATCTTGCAGCAACAAAAGAAGAAATTGACCTATGGGAAATATTTAACCCCGAAATATTCAAATTCGTTAAAAACAACGAAATATGGTTCGATCCCACATCCAGTTCAAAGCTAAAAATGTGCCCTTTTCTCGAAGTAGTTCCTCAAAAAAACGTTCTCGATTCAAATATGTATACCTGTAGCATTTACTTAGATAGACCAGAAGATTGCCGTCATTATCCTAGTTTAATTGCAGAAATGATTAGAGATGAATGTGAAATGATTGAAGTAATAGACTTAGAAAACTCCAAAAAAGCGCAAATAAAGTTAGATTTTTTGATGATTGATAGTCGTCCACCTAGTGGCTCTTAGGGCGATTTACGGTGATATGATGCCCTGCTAACGCTCTGTTGTGAGTAACAAACAGTTAACTAAAATATTGAACAGTGAAAAAAGATAACTATTGTGCCTTTATTTATTAGGGTCTTTTATCTATTAAAATTTACTAAATAATCGAATACCATAAATTTGATATTTATTACCTTCTATAGCAATCGTTATTTTTAAGTCAGCTATTTCACCAAAGGTACTTTTTTCGGATAGCTTAACTGCATAGTGAAGCATATAAACTGTGGTATCGCCTTGTAATAGGCTAAATATTGTCGGCTAGATTAAACGACGAAGGCGTAAAATAAAACTATATTTTCTCCTTATACCAAATTAACTAATGAACGAGTCAATTCAGAGCTATGTCAGGGATGGTAAAACAAGCAAAGCTTGTGCGTATATCGCTACTCTATTTCAAAAAATAGTTTGATTCACCCATGTCGCTCTAAGTAATCACATCTTATACAAAAGGGTATTATTGCTCAATATTGAATATTTTACGGACAGAAAATGACACAACTAACGAAATTAATATTCCCATAAAAAAATAGATTGCCATAAAATATTTCCCTAGGTCCGATACTTTTATATCGCCATTTTCTAATAAACACTCGGCTTTACGGTAATCAAAGCTACCGCCATTATCAAGGCACTGTTCTACCAATAAAAAATCATTTACGAACCAAATAGCGATCAAACTAAAAGTTACGCCAACAAACAGTGGGATGGAGTTTTTTTTCATAATTTCCTAAAATATAATACCTTAAAGCATAAACCTTAAATAAAGTCGCTAATAATTGAGTAAAGTGCTGTAAGATTAAATCGTAGCCAACGGTTACAATTTACTCTTTCTCTAGTAAAACAGCCACTGGTTTTACTAGAGGAAAAGTAATTTCATCAAGCCTAATATAGCAAACTTCTCAGTTAATTTAAGCTGTTAAGTTGAACTGTTAAATTATAGTTTTGATAGTAACTTTATTATTCTTGAAGCGCTATAGAGGCCATTTTCATGGTACTTTCAAATGATGCGGCACCGGCAATAAATAAGCCATTATGACAAAACATAGCATCATCAAGTCCTGTTACTACTTTAAGCGCTTCATCAGATAAGCCGGCCCATTGTTTAGGCAGCGGCTTTCTATCTTCGAATGAACCTGGTTCAACCGGTACTGTTTGAATGCGCCATTGGCCAGACTGAGAGGGATAAACCATATATAAAGCCTCTGTAGATAAGGCGTGCACCGTTCTTTTCCACGGGGTATATTTTTCTAACACAATCACTCTAGGATCTTCTGCGTTATCAATAGCTTTAGCCACAATTTCTTTCGCGCTAATACCACCGTTAGCAGAGGCAATGAATCGTGTTAGCACGCGCGATGCAAAATCAACCGCTTCATCAAAACAGCTATCAAAGTGACTATTTTCTTGCCAAGTTGGGTTAAACATTGAAATAGTTTGGCTAAGGCTAATACCTTGAGAAACACCTTCTACATAGCCACAATCAATGGCATCAATAGTTGATACCAGATCTGCATCAACTGCATTTGCTACCTCTTGATTACCTTGGCATATTTCTAAGCCATATTTTTGCCAAATTAAACCAAATGAAGAAAAGGGAATACCATTTTCTCGCTCACCTGCACCGCCACGTTGATGATGATCAAAACGGCCGGCACTTGGCTCAGATTTACCACCAACATCAATCACAATATCCGCCGTGTCGATAAGCGCTAAATCACGGGTACGTATGAGTTTAAAAGAAGGGTAAATACATTTAAGTGCAGCGATACTGAAAACATCATCTGCATGAAAATTACCGTTGTGAGTTACTATCGTTTTATCATTCATTTGTTTTGTGTCATGTTAGAAAGAGATAAGAAGGTGCCGCTAGTTAAACTTTACTGCTGTGAACTTCCCAGCTTTGAAAATATTTAATTAGTAAAAATTACCTGCCGGATTCTATACGAAGACAGCTAACAACAACAGCTGATTTTTAATAACTAAAATATTAAATAAAGGCCCAAATAATGATCTTTAATAAAGGGGAAAAATTTGTGATGAAAGCAGCTAACCAAGGATAATTTGCCTAACATTAAATGCCCTATGTGGTTTTAACAATTAGGTATGACCCTAAGCCAACAAATCTTTTGGATCGCCTAAGTCGCATTTTTTGCAATTTAGTTCATAACCCAACATTGAGTTACGGCCTGCTTCAGTTACTACCCATGGACGATTAATAAAAGGCGGATTATGCCTAACATGCTGAAAATGTCCACAAAGTAACTCAGCTACCCAGTCGTTTTCTTCATCTTTATGGTAACCGGTAATTGATTGATTCATCTAGTGCCTTAATACCAATTGAAGTAATGAATTGACTAATTCATTACTTCAATTGGTATAAGAGGTTAAAAATTGTTGATTGAAACATTGAGCAGCAAAAGCATAAAACTACTTTTAATTCTTTTGTATAACTTATAGATTTTTACTGCTTCATCAACGCTGATTTTACAATAGCAAAACCAATAAGCCCTAATAAAACACCGGTAATTTTATCAATGTAATAGGCTGCTTTAGTAAACTTGCTGCGTACTTTTCGTGTTGATAGCAGAAAAATAATTGATAGATCCCATAAAAACACAATAACGGTCATCCAAAGACCTAAGCCTAGCTTGAAAGCAAAACCTATTTCTGGGGTGAGCACTACAGTAAATAAACTAAGATAAAATAATAAATTTTTTGGATTTAATATCCCAGACATAAATCCTGTAATGAACTCCTTTAAAAAAGTCGATTTAATAGCGCTAGCATTGGTAGACTCAGGCATATCTAAATTGCTATATGAACTTTTACGAGCGCATAACGCTTGTAGCGCAAGATAAATTAGAAACAGCCCACCAATAACTTTTAACGCAATCATTACAGGAACCGAAGCGGCTAAAATTGACCCAACACCAACCAAACACAAGCCAATATATACCGCATTAGCAAACGCGATACCCAGCGCAACACCAATAGCGTTTTTCCCTTCGTTTTTGATTGCACTTTTTACCACGAGCACAAAATCTGGTCCTGGGCTTAGCAACGCCAAAAAATGAGCTATTGCAACCGTGACGAATATTCCTAATAAATTTACATCCATATGAATCACCTTTTTTATCAATATGAGAAATATACGTGAAATTCAAATAAAAAGATAACGAAGCTGAAAAATTAACTACTACGCTTTACCCCAAAGCAACAAAGGCGAGATAACAGCTTAGAATGCGACTATTTCATTAGTATAGAGGTTTACCAACAACTAAATCTGAATTCATCGTCCAAGATCAGCGGTAAAATCAATCAAGGAAGAGCATGTGAAGTGAATGGTTTTTCTCATTTTATCTAAAATTATGAACTAAAAGTCAGAGGCGTGATATCCCATTATTTTGGGTGTTGTTAAATGGCTTGCTGTGGGGTGTAAGTTAGTTCTGTAAAACGCATTATCTAACATTAGTTGAATTACTTTATCATAGGTTAATCCATCTTCTATTTCATATGATTTTGGGAAATAGCTCGAATTTTGAGTCATACCTGGAACTAAATTAGCCTCCATAAAAAAACAATCGCCATTTTTGTTTGATTTAATGTCTATTCGGGCAAAATCTCTTATGCCAAGGTTAATGAAAGAATTAAGGGCAAGTTGCTTCACTTTATTCAATATTTCATTATTTTCAATTTTTTTAAGCTCTTCAGTATTATCACTTTTTACTTTTAGCCCTAAAATTCTAAGGCCATTTTTTGATTCAGGTGGAATGATCTCAATGGGAGAAACAATGAATTCACCATTGGATTTACTTATTATTGCCACCGTATATTCTCTACCATCCAAATATTCTTCAACCAGTATAGGCCCACCAAATAACGAATATAAGGACAAAACCTTAGCTTCAAATTCTGAAAAATTTGATACCCATGATAAATCATCAATACCATTTCCATTAGCTGCATCTATGGGTTTTAAGAATAAGGGAAATTTAATAGGTAATTCACTTTCACAACGGTGCTGACCAGGTACCGTAGTGAAATATTTGGCGGTAACAATGCCTTTATTTTGTAGAATTGTTTTAGCAAGAACTTTATTGGAATCAAATTCCAATATATTCCTTAATGAGCCAGTAAAGTTAATTTCATGCCTCATAAAATATTCAGATAACCAAACATTCCCATCATTGTCGGTAGGGATATATTTAACTGCCAAAACCACTAAATCAGGCTTTCTGGCGATGATACCCTCTAAATCAACCATAGTTTTACAGACAGTTAGTTGAACATTATGACCCATTTTGTTTATTACCGATAACACGCTGTTACAAGCTTTAATAGTGCCAAATCCAGTTTCTTTTAATTTTTGATTTGGCGTGGTGATTATCTCTATTTTCATTATAATTTCCTGTAAAAAATGAATGATACGTCTAAAATTTTATTAATCAAAATACACATGTTGCTGTTTTATAGGAAGGCAAATTAGCAGTAAGTAGCCATTCTTTGATGACTAACTGAGGAAAAGAATACGCTTGTTTTATGACGAAAATATGACGCTAAAAAGGTTTTTTGATGACACAGTATACAATGGACTCTTCTCCGCTTATGTGAGGTTGATTTTTGGATAAAAGACAGAATGTGTTACTGGAAGTGATGAGCACGCTTAATAGAAAATGGCTAACCAAACTGCCACTTCATCAGATGATGTTTCTATCACTCGGTGCTGTTCATGAGCTTTGATATTTAAGTAATCACCTTGTTTAAGAGTGGCTTTAACACCGTTATATACTCAATTACTCCGTAACCAGATAAAAGAATTACCCATTAATTTTCACTTTGATCATACTAGCCGAAATCAATAACGCAGCATAAAGCGTTTCTAAACCAGCCCCTTGGGGAAGGCTGAGTAAATCATACTCTGCGTTACATTTATTTTTAAGGGATAACCATTAATCAAAAAATGTGCCTTGATATTGATGAGCACATAACGTGCCTGTAGAATGTCTACTTAAGAAAAAACAGACTCTAAAATTGTTGTAAATTATGCCTAAAAACGTATTGCTACGTGAATTTTATGGCAATATCTTACGAAAAAATATATTTCACCGTTCACCGCGGCTAAAATTTAATTCTGATTTTCTAAAGTGAGTTATTCTACAGTCTATCGTGGTAGAGCGGCCCGTTACCAGACCGACCACACACAGATCCGGACGAGCTGAACTACCGCATTAGTCTCTTCAGTTATATTTGGTATAGTTTATTTTAGTGATTTTAACTGTTTGAGTATCAAGGTTCTTTAATGAAAATAAGTCTTCCAAATAATGATAATACTTGAGGTTGGCATAAACCTGAACAACTGCCACCACAACCCTTTTAAAATTGGGGTATCGCAATGAAATTGGCAAAAAATCGATATATTGCCGCAAAGGAAAGATAACAGCTACAAAAAATCATCAGTAAAGTTCAACAGATCCTATCTTTGTTACATTAAATCAATGATAAAAAAAAAAAGGAGTTATTAAATTACTTGCGATATCAAGGCAGACAATATATGTTTGATTTTTAATAAATGCTAAAAGAGTTAAACCGATTACATGAACATATTACATATTTCAGATATGCACTTTGGTTCCCGCCACTGGAAGGGAAACCGTGAAGCATTATTAAATAAATTAAATTCTTATGCGGCTGATCTGGTGATCAATACCGGAGATAATACTACCGACGCTCTGGAAGTTGAATTTAAAGCAGCAGGTGATTTTTTAAAATCAATAAAATTTAACCATGTTATTTCAATCCCTGGAAATCATGATAAGCGTAATATGAAGTCTCAAGATTTCTTTCGCCAATATATAGATAATAGTGATGTTATTTATCCATTAGAACCCCAAAACTGCGTTAAAAAGAAACTATTTCTAGATCAGTATACAACGGGAATTAAAGAGAATTTTACCGATATTAACTTCATTAAGAAAATTGTTATTGATGGTAAATCGCTATTGGTAGTCTGTCTTGATACTAATGAGGTCTATCAAGACAATGGCTTTGTTGATAAAGAAATATTACGCTCAATGTCTCATAAAATAGAGCAATCAAGCTATGATGAAATTATACTACTCAATCATCATTCTATTTTAGATACCGATGAAGACCCGCTATTCAATTCGAAAATGATCATTGATTTTGTTAAGAAACACAAAATAAAAGATGTATTTTGTGGCCATACCCATAAATTGGAATTGATGAAATCGACTGACTTATATAATAATCACTCCTTTATTCAATATAAAAACGGCTCGCTCTCATGTTGTAACTCGGTGAATGATAGTAATATGTTTATGTTTTATGAAAATTTAGGGGAAAAGGATATGAAAATTCATTTAATCAGAATATTCATTGAAGGTGATGAATTAAGTTTTAAAGATGAAATTATCACTGGTATTCATGATTGATTTTATCAAAAATAAATTTAATTAATTTGGCTCGATATGAATATCATGGTTGTTCTCAATTTCTTCATTAAGAACAAGGGTTGTTGAATGGTTAATAAACTATCGTTATAAAAATATCATAGGAAATACTTTTAATATGGGTAAAGATCTCGGCTTGGAAGTTCGAATTGTTATTAGTATGTGTATCGGTTATGCCATGCTAATGCTTTGTCGAACCGTTGTTGGTGTGGCAGGCCCTGCGATGTTGTTAGATCCCAGTTTGCAACTCGATACCGCTAGTTTTGGTGCTATATTAGGTTGGGGAACGGCAGGTAATCTAACCGGTAAACTCACCAATGGTGTGTTAGCTGATAAGCTAGGTGGTAGTAAAGTTTTTATTTTTGCTATCGGCTTTGCCGCTGTCGCAACTTTTATTTTTGGTACTTTATCAAGTAACACTGCTTTCTTTGCCGTTTATTTCCTGACCGTTTTTGCTAAATCGGCTGGTTGGCCATCAATGGCTAATATTATTCGTGCGTCGTTTAGTCCATCGAAGCATGGACGTGTATGGGGCTTTATTGCCACCAGTTCACGTATTAGCTCTGTTGCCACAACGGTTCTATTAAGTAGTTTATTATTAGTGATGTCTTGGCGAGGTTTGTTTTTTATCGCCGCCACAATTGCCTTAATATGCGCTATTATCCTACCTATACTGTTTAAAAACACGAAGAAAGATTCGAGTGATTTGTCTGTAGAAGCCATGAAAAATACAGAGCCCTTATTCGATAATCATCCTCTGGATAAAGCCGATACTTTTACTGCAATTCTTTTCTTTATAAAGAACAGCCGTTTCTGGTTAATAAGTTTAGGCGTTTCATCACTAGCGGTATTATTTGAATTTCAAGTTTTTATTCCTATTTACCTTAGTCAAACATTTGATTTAGCCCCTGCACAGGCCGGTATGGCATCGTCGGCTTTTCCGCTGGGTTGCCTTATTGCTGTATTCTCTGGGGGGTTTGTTGTAGATAAATTATCGAAAAAGAAACTCATTTTTGCCATGGGCGGAACGTTGGTTGTTGCTATCCTATGTTTATTCACGTTAAGATATTTAGGCACGGTTGAATTTGATACTCAATTTGAGCTTGCACTAACCATTGGATTGATTTTTACCTTTGGCTTCGCTATTTCACCCGCCTATTATATTCCTATGAGTGTATTTTCCATAAGTTTTGGTGGTAGACATTGTGGACTTTTGGTTGGTTTGATTGATGCGTTAGCTTATTTTGGCGCAATGATTTTTGATTTTGTCGGTGGTGCTGTTGCGAATAAAGAAGGCGGGTGGCAAGATTTTCTTTTAATTTTAATTGTTACGTCCATCATTGCGACAATGACGATGATAGCTTTTCTTTACGTAGAGTATTTAAATTCAAAATCAAAGCAGAGCTCACTACAAAGCGCCTAGAAATACCATTATTCAGTATAAAAAGGTGGGAAAATATTAATGTCCCTTAACATTGTATGTATGTTAAGGGATTAATTCGCTTTTAATTATTCTAGGGTGTTAATACCGTTCCCCAAAACTCGGTAGCAATTTTACCTTCACGCCTTGCAATTTTACCATTAACAATAACCACATCAAACCCTTGTGCAAACTGATGTGGTTGCGAATACGTTGCCTTCGCTTTAACTTTTATGGGATCAAAGATAATAATATCGGCTTTTTTACCTGCTTGTAATATACCTCTGTCTGATATCCCTAAAATATTAGCGGATTGCGAGGTCATTTTTTGAACTGCGGCAGGTAAAGATAATACTTTTCGTTTATTAACATACTCTTCAATGATTTTTGCAAAAGCACCATGCCCACGCGGGTGAAAGCCTTCGAGTCGACCGTCTGATGATATCGCTAACAAAGGATCCGAAATTAATCGTGATTGAAGCGCATCATCCATTATAAAATATGCACCTGCAGCGCCTTTAGGCCCAATTTTCATCAGTACTTGCTCAAAAGGGATTTCTAACACTTGTGATAACTCAGCTAAAGTTCTCCCTGTATATGGAGGAGTACCTAATAGTGTTGCTTGTGGTCCATTTCGCTTGATTATTTTATTGCGTAAGAATGTTTCTAACTCCTCTTTTCGCTCAATTTTAGCTATATCGAATTGTTCAGTGGTTTTGGCCCAAACAGGAAACAACAGACTAACGCCCGCATAACTCGCATTGTATGGGTAAACATCAGCAGTGACATTAATACCAGAACTTCTAGCATCATGAAGTAATTTAAGAATTTTTTCAGCTCTATCCACGCCTTTACCATAAACAGATTTAAGATGAGCGACATGAACTTTTGCATAATGCCCTTGCTTTAATAGTTCTTGAATTGACGCTTCTAATTGATCATCATCTTCGTTGCGAAGATGACTCATAATCAAGCGATTATTTTTACCAACTACCTTGGCTAACGCGTTCAATTCATCGAATTGTGCATGAAGCCCTGGGTTATATTCAAGGCCAGTACTCAGTCCAAAAGTATATTTTAATGTTTTATCTAGTAGCTCGAGCATACGTTGAAGATCTTTTGCACTCGGCTGAACCGTTCGGTTAATTCCCGTTAAGGTTCTTAAAGTACCATGACCAACGAACATCGCTAAATTAACGGATATACCATTTTCTTCAATTTTTGCTAGCCAATTATTTAAGTTGATAACCTCAGGACTATCACCGTCTTGCCCTAAGGTAATGGTGGTGATGCCCATGGCAAGAAAATTTTCAAACGCTGGAGTTTTTAAGGGCGAGCCATGGGCATGCAAATCAATAAAGCCAGGGGAAACAATACGTTGCTTGGCATCAATGACTATTTTCACCCGTTGAGCTAAAGCACTTTGTGTAAATTCTGACTTGCCAATAAAGACTATTTCATCTTCAACAATAACAAGATCGGCAGCAACAGCCTTATTTCCTAAGCCATCTAACACCTGACCATTAATAATTAATAGATCTATTTGGGGGTATTCTGCTAAAAAAGGTACTGCATTTTGTTGGCAAGATATCGTTAGAAAACAAAGTGAATAAAGTGCCAGTAATTGTAATATTTTTTTCATAATCGTTTTCCAAATAATTTCATCATAATAGCCATGCTAATAAAAAGGACAATAATTGCAATAGGCAAAATATAAGCTGATTCATACGCACCCGCTAAACCGTAAGCGAGTAATGCCACTAAGCCGGTGACACCCGCATAAGCCCCTTGAGTTGTTACATGACTCAAATGGTTACACTCAGCACCTGCCGATGCCAACACCGTTGTATCCGAAATGGGCGACACATGATCACCAAAAAGTCCGCCACTTAACACTGCGGCGATGGTTAGATACATTGATGCGCCTAATTCAAAACCAACGGGTACAGCAATCGACATTAGAATTGCAAACGTTCCGTAGGAAGAGCCTGTCGATAGCGAAATAATAGCGCCTAGGATAAAGACTATCATGGGGAAATACATCGGCTCTACTCTACCGCCAATAATTGAGGCGAGGTAGTCTGCAGTATGTAGATCCTTAGTCACTGAACTTAATGACCAAGCAAGTACTAGCACGATAGAAATATAGACTAATGATTCGGCGCCTTTAATGAAAACCCCCAAAGATTCGGTGTAAGTTTTGGCTTGATAACGACGCATCATTTCCATGCAGGTTAATGACGCTGCTAAATAGGCAATAGCTAAGGTGGAACGAATATGCACGCTAGACAAGCCACCGTGAGTTGCATGCCAAATGATCAAGCCTCCCACAAGTAATAGCATAATGCCTAAAGGATACAGAAATATACTAATTCTTTGTTCGGTAGCAATGGGCTCTAAGTCATCTTCTGTTTGTGATGTATTGTCTGTTACTTCGGTATTTTCTTGCTCATTTAATGAGGTGATAAATTGTTCTTGGCTACGCTTCATTGGGCCGTATTCTTTACCTAAAAAAATAAGAATAGGGACCGTCGCCAAGGCTAAAAAAGCATAAAATTGGTAAGGAATAACGTTAATCAAAACCACAAAGGCGTTTTCTTTAAGCCCAATTTCAGCATACGATTTATCTATCAACGAGGTGATATAGGCACCCCAGCCGATAAAAGGAATTAAAATGCTGATTGGCGATGAGGTCGTATCAAGAATATAGGCTAGCTTTTCTTTACAAATTTTAAATTCTTTAAAGACTGATCGATATAAAGGTCCAACAATTAAACTGTTACCCGAATCAGTGAAAAATATGCCTAGCCCTGAAAGCCAAACCAACAATTGAGCCTTCGCTTTACTAGTAACAATAGAGGTTAATTTGTTAGCAAAGGCACTAGCACCACCAGAAACTTCAAGTAATTTTACAAAGCCTCCAATGATAAAGATGATCATAATCACTTGCACTTGAGAGCCATTAGAAATCTCTTTCAGTACTTGATCTTCCATAGCATTTAAGATGGCATAAAAGAGATTAAAGTCGGCCAATATAAATGAGCCACTCATAATGCCACAGGCAAGTGCTAAAAGAACATTCTTGCTATACAGAGCGACGATGATGGTTAATATTGGCGGTAGAATGGACAAAGCGCCATAATCATTCATAGTATGTTAAACCTGTTTGGGCGGTAAGGGTGAATAGGAACTCTTGGCACTTTATTATTGAGCATATCAGTAATGATTAACCCAGTAATTGCACCTAATGTCATACCGAGGTGTTGATGTCCGAAGGCATAAAGCACTCTTTTCGTTCTTGTCGCAAAGCCTATAACCGGTAATGAATCAGGTAAAGATGGCCGAAATCCTAACCAGGTAGATTCTTCACGTGTGTCAATATTTGGTAACATTTGTTCGACCAGCGGTAACAGCTTTCTAATTTTATTATAATTAGGTGGTGCTTCAAGACCCGCGAATTCAACTTGACTTGTCATGCGTAATCCTGCTGACATTGGGGATAATACAAAATTATTCTCGCCATTAACGACTGGGCGATTTAGTAATGAGCTTGTTGATTGCGGTAACATCAAATGATATCCGCGCTCTGTTTCGAGTGGAATATTATCGCCTAACTGTTTTGCTAGTGTTCGTGACCAAGCTCCTGTGGCAATAACAACTTGATCAGCAGACAATGTACCATCAGAGCTACTCATTTGTACTTGTTCATTGCTAATACTAATGGTATCAACAGAAAATGTTTTATAACAGCCACCACGATTAACAAACAAGTCAACCATACCCTGAACTAAGCGTTGGGGGTCCACAATGCTCAAGCTATCTTTTTGATAAATACCATAATTAAAAATGGGCGCTAAATTAGGCTCTAAATCGCGAATTTGTGAGGCATTTAATATCTCGTATTTAGTGGCCATTTTGTCAAATAATTCTATTGAATGGCGTGTACTACTAGCAAAGCTTTTTTCTGATTGATAAACTTTCAACCAACCTGTTTCGCGAAATAACGAGGCAAGCTCAGAGTGTTCAGTTAACTCACGCCAGCTTGCTACTGCATATTGTGAAATAGCATGTAGATGTGTTGCATTTTGATATGCCGCAGACGAACGACTTTGCCAAATAAAACGCATTAACCAAGGCATTATTTTATGAAAATATGATAATGATATCGACAGCGGAGAGTTGGCTTGGCTGAGCATTTTAATAGCATCAAAAAAAACACCTGGCATTGCCGTTGGGGTACATGAGCCATTGATGATAGCTCCAGCATTACCAAAAGAAGCACCAGAACAAGGCGCTTCGCGATCAATTAATGTCACATCATGGCCATCTTTTTGTAACGCTAATGCAGATGCAGCTCCAACAACCCCTGCACCTATTATGACAATTTTGTTGACCATAGTTACTTCCTTTTTACGATAACTGTATCAATTTAATACTAAATAGGCGAGACTTTAACGGTATCTTTTCTGCTTATTCTAGGACTAAACAATGAAAACTACTCCGTATTGGAGGGAGCATGCTACAAGAGTTGAATGCCAAAATGTAGCGTTGCTTCTAACGGTTGATATTGTGGCTCAGGTGTTGCGCGTTCAACGTCTTTGGGTACTAAACTAGGATTAAAGATGTTGGGAAAATCAACACGAGACACTGCACTCGATGACCTTATTTTTGAAACATTTCCTTTGTATTCTGGTAACCCTTGGTTTATACCGGCAGTACTTGGATTACACAGGTTGTTGGACAGATTTGGAATATAAAAAACCAACACCTCGGTGCTGGTTTTACTTTTTATAGATAATTTAATCGTTATTAAAAACTATAAGTAGCTTTTGCATAGACAAAACGACCATTAAAGCCGTATGGTGACGTTGAAGCATATGAACGACCAGCAGGGGCGCCTTCAGCAACAGGACCATTATCGTCAGTCAAGTTATTAATACCGACAGCAAAACCTGCTCCGTTATCAAAACTATAGGCAAATTCAGTATCCAAAAGAATAGCCGCATCGCCTTTAATATCTGGCCCATATTGGTTCCATTCGCCATAGTAGTTAGCTCTTGCCATGAATGACCATGAATCGACTAAATAGTTGACTGTAAATGAACCTTTATGCTCAGGTAACGATTTTTCTAAACGATTAATTTTTCTTTCGTTAACATTTGGACCAAATTTGTCTACCGTTGTCTCGGTCCAGTTATAAGCTAGCGAGTATTTCATATCACCACTGAACATCTCATTCGCGTAGTTAGCGACAATATCGATGCCTTGGGTGGTGGTATCAAAATCGTTAGTAAAGAACTTAACACTTGATAAACCAATAGCATCGGTAACACCTAGGTCACTCAACTCTTGGCGATCTTGATCAGTTAAATCAATTTTAGACGTTTGCGTAATTCGGTCAGTTACCTCAATATTGAAATAATCTACCGTTAAGAAAAATTCATCTTGTTGATAAACCATGCCCATGGCATAACTTATCGCTTCTTCAGGTGTTAATGCAACACCGCCAAACCTAGCTGAAACAGGGTTAGTGGGTGGTAACGTAGCAATATCTTCTAATTCATTTTTTTCTATGTTCATTTGAGTTTGAACACTACGAACACTACTTTGGCCAATTGTTGGCGCACGAAAGCCAGTACTCACTGAAGCACGAATTTTAAATGCCTCATTGATGTCATACATGCCAGCAACTTTCCAGCTAAAATTGGATCCAAAATCGCTAAAATCTTCAGCTCTAAACGCTACTTGCGCTAAAAAGTCTTCAGTAAGATCTGCTTCCATATCTAAATAGGCAGCTTTACTTGTTCGTGAAGATGCTCCGGCATCGGCGGGTTTAAAACCTGGGAAGCCATTTGAACCAATACTAAACCCTTGGGAAACTAAAGGACCAAGTTTCCATGAGGCTTCATCACCTGCGGTAATAGTAAAAGTCTCTTGTCTCACTTCGACACCATAAGAGACCACTAAAAACTCTAAGCCCATTATTGATTCAAACTCTTTAGAAAAATCAGCATTAAGAGATTTTTCCAATTGGGCATAGGCTCCGGGGGTGAAAACAGTCGGAGTATTTGGTCCCATCGATGAGTTAATGGTATTACTCATGTGAAATTCAGTTGAATGCTCACCAACACTACCACTAAAGTCATAAGTAGTACCATCACTGAACTCACCACGCGTTCCCATTACTAAAGAAAGATCGACAACCTCACCACCAAAGAATGGGGTAAATCCACCAGGGAAACGCAGATTATGGGCATAACAGTTAGCCGCTTCTAAAGAAGCAAGTGCCGTCGCATCCGGAATACCGTCTTGGCTTAATCTAACGATTGGACAAGCTGAATTATCAACAGCACCGGGGGTTAAATCACCCACTAATATGGTGTCAACGTTAGTAATGTCGTCACTATAAAATTCATCGTCTAAAGTAGGTCCATTAAAAACACCTCCTTTATTAGTAGGATTACGGAAAAAGAAACCACCTTCAACGGTTTTTTCAGACCAATTACCAAACATATAAGCATCGCCACCATTAGCTAACTCAATGCCGGTATTTAAAAACAGTTTAAAGTCATCTGAAATTTCAGGTGAGCCCCATACTTGAGCAGGATCTGCTACCGCAGTATTGCCGGCATCAATAAGCCCTTGTGCATCACTACGTTGGGTACTTCGGCTAGTCGGATCTTGTTGGTTAATTTCAAAACTAAAGTTAACAAAACCGTTATCACTAAAACCCAGACCAACATTACCTGAAACCGTAACTTGATCACCATCGCCTTCAGAAAACTGACCCATTTTCAATTCAAACTGGCCGCCACTATCACTATCTTTTAGCACAAAGTTAATAACACCTGCTACTGCATCAGAGCCATATTGAGCAGATGCACCATCACGTAATACTTCAATCTGTTTTAAAGCAATAGCAGGAATAGTTGAAACGTCAGGGCTTTGAGCACCATCGGCAATACCACCACCAGAGAAGGATATGATAGAGCCTTTATGACGACGTTTTCCATTAACTAAAATTAAGGTTGAGTCTGGAGACAGTCCTCGTAAGTTAGCTGGGCGTACTATGGTTGCACCATCCGAAATAGCTTGTGCACTGACATTATAGGAAGGGGTTACCGTTCTTAGCAACGTCGCCATATCAGATGAACCATTGGCCATTAGCTCTTTGCTGCCAACAACATCAACCGGAACGGGAGAATCGGCAATTGATCTAGGTGCGGCACGAGAGCCAACGACAACGATAATTTCATCAATATCAGCTTTTTCTTTATCTTATTCAGCCGCTATAGTTGGCATTGCCACGCAAGACATTCCCATTGCTATAACTAAGCTTTTTAATTTGAATTTATTTGACATGTTTTTAATTCCTTAGCGAATTTTATTAGAACATATTTTTATTATTCCTTAATCTTCTCCCTGTATAAAAGATTAATTCTCCTATATTACTAAATTAACATTACATAAATAAGACGATAATACAAAGTTTTCCTACTAGACAATAAAAACATAATGTAAGTTTACTCCTGTAATTTTTTACCTAATTTTCATTGGTGGTTACACCTATCTAATATTGATACAAGCGAAAAAGCACAAGAATTTTCACATTAAGTTGTCGGCGTACCAGATTGCAATATGTTCTTTCAAAAAATGCAGAACAATTGTGAAATCTCGCCTCTATGGAAAAAAAACTTTACATTCAGTTAATATTGGAAGTATTCTTCCATTTTGATTAAAGGACTTAAACGTTAAAGGTCCATTTTTCAATGGATTAAATGATACTGGTATATTATTTATTATAATTCAACGGTGTATTCTTATGAAATTTAAAGTTTTATTCGTTAGTGTAGTGTTTATTTATTCATCTCTTTTATTTGCGGGTAACCAGCAAGGGGCGGTTGCAATGCCTGATACCTATAGTGCAGACGCGGCTGTGCAAATATTAAAACAAGGTGGTAATGCCATCGATGCAGCCATTACCGCGCAATTTGTTTTAGCTGTTACTTTACCAGAAGCGGGTAATATTGGCGGCGGCGGTTTTATGTTAGTACATAAAGATGAGCAAGATGATTTTATTGATTATCGAGAAAAAGCACCCATAACAGCAAGTAGAGACATGTACCTTGATCAAAAAGGTGAGGTAATTCCTTACAAATCTGTATATGGTGTTTTTTCATCTGGCGTTCCCGGAACTGTATCAGGTATGTGGTTAGCTCATCAAAAACATGGCTCTCTGCCATGGAAAACCTTAGTACAACCTGCGGTTGATTTAGCTGAGCAAGGTTTTATTGTGCATCCGAAATTAGGACGCTATATCGAACGTTATATTAAGCGTATGGAGAAAAAAGGCCTTGTAGTTAACTTTGCTGAATATTTCTCTAAAGCGAAATCGAATAAACTTTTTAAGCAACCTGAGCTTGCTAAAACAATGGTTCGTATTCGAGATCATGGTATGCAAGGGTTTTATCAAGGTAAAACCGCTGATTTAATTGCTGACTTTATGAAAAAAAATGGTGGTTTGATCAGCCATAAAGATTTAGCTGCTTATCAAGCAAAATCAAGAATACCCCTCAGCGCCAATTGGAATGGTTACAAAGTTTTAACATCGCCACCACCAAGCTCAGGTGGTATTGCTATTTTACAGTGGCTTAAAATGTATCAACTAAAAGCGCCAGCGAAACAAGTAGCTCATAATTCAACTTTGTACATGCATTTATTAGCTGAGATAGGTAAACGTGTGTTTGCCGATCGTGCAGAATATTTAGGTGACCCCGATTTTATTGATGTTCCACAACAACAGTTAATTTCAGATGATTACCTTGCTTTACGTTCGAAAGATATAACATTTAATAAAATATCAATAACTGAAAAAATCAAAACCAGTATTATTGAAAGCGAAGAAACCACACATTTTTCTGTGGTCGATAAATGGGGTAATGCCGTATCAAATACCACTACGTTAAACTTAGGATTTGGTAGTGGCATGGTGGTTACTGGCGCAGGCTTTATTTTGAATAACGAAATGGATGATTTTAGTGCTAAACCAGGTGTTGCAAATGTCTTTGGAGCCTTAGGTGGTGTGGCGAATGAAATCCAACCACAAAAACGTATGCTTTCATCAATGACTCCGACCATAGTGCTAAAGGACGATAACCTTTTTATGGTGACAGGCTCACCAGGTGGTACCACTATTATCAGCTCAGTGTATCAGTCTATTCTAAATGTTATTGAATATGACATGACTGCCACTCAAGCGGTAAATGCTTCACGTTTTCATCACCAACTTTGGCCAAAAAATATTATTCGTCACCATAATGGTATTCGCAACGAGGTCAAAACTGAGTTAAAAACTATGGGGTATGAACTAGATAATCGCCGTTTTGGTGATATGCACATTATTGTAAACCGCGATGGTCAATTAGAAGCGGGTTCGGAAGCTAGTGGTCGTGGTAAAGCAATAGTCATTCATTAATTCGCTAGTGTAGTTTATAAAAAGAGGATGTAGATATGCATTGCTCAAGAGCGAAGTCTTGAATTGATAAGTCACTGTTATTTTGAGCCTGAAACAGGGTAAGGCATTGTTGTTGGTTTCGTCGCATGGTGATCTCCTTAAAAAGTTAAAGAGATCATACGCAAATGTTGTTTTCTAAGGAATATATCAAGAGCTTAAAATTATTGATGAATCATTTATGGTGGTGTTGAGGTACAGGGTCTCAGTGATAAATCAATGCGCTTACTGCATTGAAATGCATTTTAAAGAAGCGGTTGCCGCGGGTGAAAGTAAATTACGTGTTTATTCATCATTTGCATGGCAAGAAACGAGTTTTTATAATGGGTCTGAGCAAGCATTATTGGCATGGACTGAATCTGTTACCATGCTAAATGACACTACCGCGCAAAGGCAACAATCGTTTACTAACCTAAGTAAATATTTCAGCCAAGATGATATTGCCAATTCAAGCTTATCAATCATAAAAATTAATTCTTGGGTTCGTCTGGCAAAACCTTTTGGTTTCGAGGCTGGAGCTTATCAAGTTGGGCAACATTAACAGATGCACTATCCGGTAGCGTTTTTCGCTATCGGACATTACATTAATGCCTAAATTATCAACTTTTCAAAGACAGCTGAGCTACAAGCTCAAAAGTAATTGGCTCTAGTTAAGCCAAACTCAGGTTAATTAGTACTATGCTCATCATGCAATTCAATATTTAGCTCTAGCACGTTTAAATTACCGTCTTTTTTATCAAGGTTTATCGAGAAGCTTTCATCTGATACTTTAATGTATTTACGTAAAACATTAAGAATATCCTCTGTGAGTTCTGGTAAATAATCGGGTTGTTTATTTCGACTATGACGCTCATGCGCGACAATAATTTGCAGACGTTCTTTAGCTTTAGAAGCCGTTGTTACCTGCTTTTCTTTTTTACGTAAAAAATAATCAAGTAATGCCATATTAACCTCCAAATAAGCGACTAAGAATGCCTTTTTTCTCAACCTGTAAAAATCTAAATTCAACCGTTTCACCTAACAGACGTTCAATAACATCTTGATAAGCTTTTCCCGCATCACTCATCGTATCTAAAATCACTGGCTCACCGGCGTTCGATGCCTTGAGTACTGCTTGTGATTCTGGAATAACACCTAGCAAAGGTATTGAGAGAATATCTTTAACATCCTCAACACTTAACATTTCACCCTCTGCCACTCGTTTAGGTGAATAACGGGTTAATAATAAATGCTCTTTAATTGGCTCTAAACCAAGTTCCGCTCTACGTGAGCGACTTGCTAACATACCTAAAATGCGATCAGAGTCACGTACCGATGACACTTCAGGATTGGTGGTTACTATCGCTTCATCAGCATAATAAAGCGCCATCATAGCACCAGCTTCAATACCTGCTGGAGAGTCACACACAATAAAGTCATAGCTTTTACCAAGCTCTTCCAGCACCTTACCTACATTTTCTTTATTTAACGCATCTTTATCACGTGTTTGCGAAGCTGGTAATATAGATAAGCTGCTAACCCGTTTATCTTTAATTAGTGCCTGATTCAAGGTTGCTTCACCATTAATCACATTAACAAAATCGTAAACAACGCGACGCTCACAACCCATGATCAAATCAAGATTTCGTAAACCTATATCAAAATCAATTAAGACTACTTTATGACCCTTTAACGCCAAACCAAGACCAATTGCAGCACTTGATGTGGTTTTACCAACACCGCCTTTTCCTGATGTAACCACTATTATTCTTGCCATAGACCAAATATCCTTTATAAGTTAATAATTAAATAAGTTTTGATGACGTTAGTTCGCTATCAGTCAAGTGAATATATACTGGTGCACCCCAGTGTTGCTCCATTGATTCACTCAGCCAATAGTTACCATTAATAGAAACCAGTTCAGCTTCAAGGTGTTGGCAATATATTTGCGCTTTATGATGCCCTGTTGCACCGGCAATTGCTCTGCCGCGTAATGAGCCGTAGACATGAATATTACCATCGGCAATCACTTCAGCGCCTGCTGAAACTGAGCCAATAACCACTAAATTTTGATCTTTAGCATAAACTTGCTGTCCAGAGCGAATTTGTCCCCGGTGAACTTTGTCAGTGTATAAGTGACGTTGAGGTGGAATGGCTTTTGTTTTAGGCTCTGTTGCTACAGGCTCTTCTACAATAGCAGTTTTTTCCGAGCTATTTACTTTCGAAGGATTAGTTTTCATCGTATTAACAAAAGAAAAACCCTGTTCGCGAATAAGCTTACGTTGCTCTTTCGCCACCGAGCCAGTAAAACCGACGAAGGTAAAATTGAATTCTTCAATTAATGTTTTTATTGCTTGATAATCAATTGAGCATTCTAGTTGTTCAATACTAACAACAAGAGGAACTAGATAAAAAAAATCAGGTGCCTGCGCAACTTTTCTGGCTAAATCAGCACGAATATCTGCTAATTTTGACGTTCTTAAATGTAAAACAGACAGGGTAAAGCTTGACCCTTTAAATTCAATACTGGCATCAGCCATAATGAAATTTCCCTAAAATAAACAACTATCTAAATATGATTCAACTAAACATAATTCAATTAAAGATAAAGTTGTCAGTATTGCCGATTCATTAACTACCCGACAACGGCAATACTAAAAAAGTGAAAGTGGCTATAATACCAATCGGACTAATTAATCCGTTTGATATAACGCACTTTTCAATGTGGAGATCAAAGCATCTTGTCCGTGTTGATAACGCTTAATTTCATTATTTGCCATTAATAGTGAATAACTTAAATTAACTGACGCAACCAATAAAGCACGCTCGCTGCTAGCCATGCCCTTTTGTTGTTTGATATCATCACACATAGCCGCTAGGCTATCAACTGCTTGCTTTAAACCCTCTGCTTGTTCAGCTGAGCAAGAAAACTGGTGTTGCTTACCCATAATTTCAATGCTGATCCCTTTAGGGTCTTCAGCAAACATTAACTAACTACTTCTGCACTTTGTAATTTACCTAATAGGCTTGTTAATACATCGTTTGTCTGCGTTTGTTTTCCTTCATTTTCAAGTATTTCAAGTTGCAAAGTTTCATTTTCATCGACAAGCACTGATTTTTGTTGCTCTAGTTCTACTACTTTGCTTTGTAGTTGGTTATTTTTATCAATGATGCGTTCAATCAGTTGTTCGAGTTGAGGGAGAGTATTTTCTAACATAAGGCGCTCTTGTTAACTGCAAATTTAAGGCGGCAATTTAATCTAAAGCGAGGCAGAATGCTACTGTTTAGCGTAATTATTGGCTTAATTCATGTAACAATTTACAACGTTAGTTAGTATTCGATGATAACGTTTAAAAAACATACAAATATTAAGAGCAACTAATGTGAAAACGTAGGCTTTGAAAAATATACCAATGGAATTGCCAATGGGCCAAATATTATCGCCAAAGCTTCCCAAAACTTAGTATTTCCCCTAGATTTTGCTATATACACGCAAATAAAAATACTAAGGATATTTAAAATAAAAAATAATCATCTCAAGCCCATTAGATAAATAGATAGCCAATGGGCAATAATAACCTTAAATAGTTTCTAGTTTGAAATAGATGCTAAAACAACCGCTAATTTCGGTAATACTTTATCTTTTAAAACGGCTAATTCCATTTCTGTATAGGGGGTTAACGGCTGTTGTCCCCATATAGGTTTGGGCCAACTAACATCATTTTCAAACCGCACCACATGATGTACATGTAATTGTTCAACTACATTTCCAAGCGCTGCTACGTTCATTTTATCACCAACAAACGCTTGCATAACTAACTCACTAAGTAAGCTCGATTCCTTGAGAAATTGCTGTTGTTGTTGCCAGTCCAATTGATAAATATCAGTAATATCATTTACTTTGGGCACCAAAATAAACCAAGGGTAAGCACTATCATTGCATAGTAGTAGCTTACACAAGGGCAAGTCTGCTAATTCAAAACAGTCTTTAGCTAATTGTGGGTGTAAAGTAAAGACTGTTGCTGTTTGTTCAGTCGTGGTTACGTTCTTAGGCATCGCTATTTCCTTTTATTTTTTCGGCCACGTCCCCTCGCCTGCTTTTTAGCATCACGGGCAGCCACTCTTTTGGCTTCTAATTCATTAAAATGCTGATTTTCTTTTTCAATGATATCAGGCATTTCAAAGGTAATTGGACCCAGGGTTTTATCTCTTATTTCATTAATCAAAATAACAGAGGCTTTATGCATGTCAATAAGACCACCACTACGTACACAACCACGTTTTATGCCAATCGCTGCAATTAAATCTTCTTCATGTTGCGGAGCTTCATCAAGTTTATAACGTTCTATTACCCGTTCTGGGTAATTAGCTAACAAGTATTCTGCAGCAAAATAGGCGATGTCATCATGATCAAAAGCGGTGTCCTTCACCGCGCCTGACACCGCTAAACGATAACCACTATTTTCATTAGAAATTTTTGGCCATAACATACCCGGTGTATCTAACAAGTATAAGCCCTCTTCAAGACGAATACGTTGTTGGCCTTTAGTTACTGCAGGCTCATTTCCTACTTTCGCTTTCGCTTTACCTACTAAGGTATTGATCAATGTTGATTTACCCACATTAGGAATGCCCATAATCACGGCATTTATTTGTTTACCTTCTGCATTTTTATGAGGGACAAGTTTTCGAATTAATTCAGGGATCATTTTCGCGGTAGCTGTATTTTCTGTAGTTAACGCGATCGCTTTAACGTTATGTTGAGATTCTAAATATTCTAGCCAAATCTGGGTTTTTTCCGCATCAGCTAAATCACATTTATTGAGAATTTTAATAAGTGGCTTATCGCCTCTTATTTCAGTGATCATTGGGTTTTCACTACTAAAGGGTAAGCGCGCATCACACACTTCAATAACCACATCTATTTGTGGCAACATTTCTTTGATTTCTTTTTGTGCTTTGTGCATGTGGCCGGGGAACCAATTAATCGCCATGAAAAATCCTAAATACTTTATTTATGTGGCGCTAATTTTAGCAAGCTTTCTCCACCGGCAAAAGATTTTAATCTCCAAGGTGATTTTTTTATTAAAAAATTAATGTTTTTAAGACCAACAAGCAGATTTTTGCTAGCTTTGGCGATATTTATTGATGATAATATTCAACATTACCTAATCAGTAGAAAAAATATTTTATGAGTAAAAAATTTTATGTGGTTTGGAAAGGCGCTAAAACGGGTGTTTTTGCAACTTGGTCAGAAGTTCAAAACCATACTCAAGGGCGTGCTGATGCACAGTTTATGGGTTTTCCTTCTAAAGCAGAGGCGGAATCAGCCTTTGCTGCTACTTATACTAAAGCCTTGATGAAACGCTCATTAGCCAATAAAGGCAGCACTAATAAAAGTGCGCCAGCGAAAAAACACACTAGCAGTAGCAGTAGCAATAACAGTGCTGCCACTAAAGTAACCGCTGAAATACAAATATATTGTGACGGTGCTTGTTCGCCAAACCCGGGTAAGTCTGGTACTGGGTTAGCCGTTTATCAACAAGGTAAAATAAACTCGCTTTATTACGGTTTATACCAAGCTAACGGTACCAACAATACCGCTGAATTAAATGGTTTATTATATTCTTTGAAGCTTGCGCAAAAGTATTTAGATAAGGTTGAACAGGTGCAGATATTATCTGATTCTAAATATTCAATAGATTGCATCACTAAATGGGCTAAAGGCTGGCAAGCAAAAGGTTGGACACGGGGTAAAGGCGAGGAAATAAAAAACGTCAACTTGATCAAAGAATGTTTTTCCCTTTATCAGCAAATCAAACCAAAATTAGTGATCTCTCATGTTAAAGGCCATGCCAATATTGAAGGTAATGAATTGTCAGATCGTATGGCAGTTTTAGCGCGAAAACAGCAACAAGAATCATTAATTAAATATCAAGGTGCGCTTGATATTAAAACTATTTTGGCAATGGACTCTGGCTAACCATGACTATTATTTTATTGATCACCACACTGATTGTTATTTCTGCCATTTTTTTAACAAAAAAATTCAGTTTGCCCCGTAATATTAGTTTACTGTTTATGGCGCAGCCTCTAGTGATGTGCTCTGCGCCTATCATTGTTTTTATTGGTGGCTTATTATCAAGCGAACTCACCACTAACTCTTCACTTGCTACCCTACCCATTAGCTTAATGATTTTAGGGGTTGCTGCAGGCTCTATTCCGGCTGCTATGATTGCTAAAGCAAGAGGTAGAAAGTTTGCGGTATTTACCGGTTTTAGCTGTCTTTTTGTTGCTTCATTACTAGCGGTTACCGCCACTAAATTAGCCTCGTTTGAATTATTTACCTTGGCAAGTTTCTTATTTGGTCTTGGCGGTGCTTTCACCCAACAATTACGCTTTGCGGCCATAGAAAGTACCAACAACGAAGAAGACATTCCTAAAATTTTATCAATTTTAATGCTAAGTGGTGTCTTTGCGGCATTCTTAGGCCCTGAAATAGCGGTAACCGCTAGAGAATGGCTGGTATCCCCTTATGGTTATGCCGGCTCATTTCTTTTATTAGCCTTTTTTATTGGTTTAGCTGCGCTTATCATGGTGTTTTTCAAAGAGCCGGAAATAAAAGAAACATTAAGTACCGGTGAAGCAAGGCCATTATCGATAATAGTAAAGCAGCCTATTTTTATTATTTCTGTTTGTACCGCGACTATAGGCTATGCGCTGATGAGTTACTTAATGACGGCAACGCCACTAAGTATGCATCACATGCAAGGTCACAGTTTAAACGACACCAAATGGGTGATACAAAGTCATATTGCGGCTATGTACCTCCCTTCGTTATTTACTCCTTGGTTAATCAAAAAAATCGGCCTACAAGGTTTATTAAAACTAGGCAGTGTTATTTACATTGCGGTCGCTTTAATCGCTTTTTCTGGTCAAGAAGTAATGCATTATTGGTGGGCATTAATTTTATTAGGTATTGGTTGGAACTTTCTATTTTTAACCGGAACATCCCTATTACCGCAAAGTTATAACGCTGGCGAACGACATAAGGTGCAAGCAAGCAACGATTTTATTTTATTTGGCTTCCAAGCATTTGCCTCATTAATGGCTGGTTGGATTTTATTTAACGGTGGTTGGAATTATCTGGTATTAAGCAGTATCCCATTTATGTTTGCCTTGTTAATCGTAAATATTGTTTACCACCGCCATGTTTCTGCGAAAAATAAAGTAAGGGGAACTGATGAAGTTAATTATGAAAACTGAGTTTGATAACCTCAGAGAAAATGACAATCATTGTTATGATACTGACTCAAACACAGATAAGCAGGTAGTTAAAATTTATTGTGGTGAATTATTAATTGCCAAAAAAGTGAAATATAAAAAATCAGTTCGCTATTTTGGCATTAACAATTATCAAGAATACTTAACTTAACATGCCTAGGTAGTTTACTCAGGATTTAATTATAACCGTCATCTTCGCGGTGTTTTTGCCTACAGGACGTAGGTCTGTCTCTTGATCACAAGTCTGTAGTTTGCTGAATGGATTTTAATATCTCAGCAGACTCAACCATTTCCATTAACTTAAACCAGCCAGAGTACAATGCTTTTACCCCAACCCGCCCATTTCGTTTACTATCATACCAACCGCCAAGTTTAGCTAAAGCATAATAAAACCAATAGATTGAAGGTGCTTCCTTAGGAATACCATCCTCTTTTTTTAGTTTCATCCAGAGTAACTGCCACGTTAACTTATCTACACATACTTCACAGCTAACCTTTTTTGCTTGTTCATTATTTTGGCAAATTTCCTGTAATTGCATTAAACGTATAGCGATAAATGCTTGAATAATAGCAATGCGTTGTATGTTATTTTTACTTTGTAACCTTAAGCCCTCAACATTGGTACCATCTGTCTTCCAGACTTTGTGAAACTCCTCTACACGCCAACGCAATTCATAATACCTAACAATTCTTAACGCATCTTCTGGGCTATGGATTGCTTCACTCGTATATAATATCCAACATAATGGCTCTTTAATATCGTCGCCTGTTTCTCGAC
>JABSOW010000080.1 GCA_013215465.1 Colwellia sp.
TTGATAACAATATTACAGAACGAGATATCCGGCCGTTTACCACCGGCAGAAAAAACTGGTTATTCTCAAAATCGATTCATGGTGCGCAGGCAAGTGCGACACTTTATAGTATCGTGATGACGTGCCGAGCCAATGACATCAATCCCTATTATTACTTCCAGCATTTATTTAAAATATTGCCAGCACGTCAACGTGACGATGATGATTTTACCGATTTAATGCCGTGGAATGTGCAGCTAGACTTCGATTATAGTTAAGCGCACTGCTTAAATGCGCGCTTACCTTTAAACAATTGAGTTTAAGTGATTGCTTATGTTTACTTAAAGAGACAATCAGTGAGAAAGAATCAACTAAAAACCCCCGTGTATAGACCGGAAGCGCCGCTACGACGGGAGATTAACCGTACGAGGACCGGAGATTTTTTGTTAGTTATGGGGTTCAAAAAAGTGAATGAGCGTAAATTTAGGCCAAAACCATGACGGTTTCGAGGCGTATAAAATACGTAGAACGAGGGACTTAAGTTATTTGTGTTAAATTGGTTTTTACAGAAAACTGATGATTTTAAAAGAAATTTTATTACAGTGGGAAAAATATTATTCTAATGTAACTTATTGATAATAAAATATAAAATAACTTTTATTCTATGACAATTTAACTTTTATCTTCTTGGAAATAAGATGGTACCCGGAGCCGGACTTGAACCGGCACGCTTTTCGGCGAGGGATTTTAAATCCCTTGTGTCTACCAATTCCACCACCCGGGCATTATATCTTTCGATAAGGGGAGTATTTTTATAGTAGGTTGGTACCTACTCTTTATAAATTCATTTATCATAACTGATTGACAACTTGCCATGAAATTATAAAAATTTGGAGCGGCTAACGAGACTCGAACTCGTGACATTCACGTTGGCAACGTGATGCTCTACCAGCTGAGCTACAGCCGCTTCATTAGAGCTTTTACTATTTACGATAGTAACTCGTATAACTTTAATTGGAGCGGCTAACGAGACTACTCTCATCAACATAAGTCGTGGCATTCACTTCGCTTTTGGCAACGTGATGTTCTACCAGTTGACACCAACCACTTTCTAGATATAAATATATCTACCTATATTCTTAAATAAATGGTACCCGGAGCCGGACTTGAACCGGCACGCTTTTCGGCGAGGGATTTTAAATCCCTTGTGTCTACCAATTCCACCACCCGGGCATAGTTATCTAAAAGATAAAGGGAGTTTTTTATAGTAGGTATTGGTAACCTACTTATTCTTGTTAGTGAAATTTTGGAGCGGTTAACGAGACTACTCTCATCAACATAAGTCGTAACATTCACTTTGCTTTTGGCAACGTGGTGCTCTACTCGGTTACTCTAAATAATTTACCACTAACTTTACACTTAAATTAACTTTCTTTAGTTTTATAACTAAATTGGAGCGGCTAACGAGACTCGAACTCGTGACATTCACGTTGGCAACGTGATGCTCTACCAGCTGAGCTACAG
>JABSOW010000009.1 GCA_013215465.1 Colwellia sp.
AATGGTCGGGAGGCATCGGCATTTGTTGGGTTTCCGCCGAAACAGCACCGCTCAGGTGGTAAAGTGTTCATGACCGGAATTGATCGAGCTGGAGGGATTAAGGAGCTGAGGTCAGCTTTATATCAAGGTGCTCTTTCTTATATTTGTCGGCTACCGGAAGAGCCTAAAACAGCAAAACAAGCATGGCTGATAAAGTTAGTTCAGCGAGCGGGTATTAAACGATCCTGTATTGCGTTAGCCAATAAAACAGTTAGAACAGCATGGGCAATGTTACGGTATGAAAATAAATATGAACAAAAGCCATTATTAGCGATATAGAAGCACAAAAAACAATAACAAAGAGCAAAATTTTTACAATAATGATGAAGCATAAACGGTAAGACCAACCTATTAAAAACCTGACCAAAGCGAAAGTCATCAAGACTGTTATGGCGAAAAGGATAATAGGTGCGCAAACATCTTAGGCTAGAGGGTAGCTCTCTCAATAAAAGCCGTATATACGACCGCATCTTAACTTGTTTAATGTGAAATTATTAATTGTAAAATACGTGGAGTCCATATACGCTGTGGGGCACTTAGCGCCTTAGGTTTTTTACTTTTAATTTCGGCCACTATTACTATTTGCTATCCTAATGCTCAAGTAAAAGCATTATTACACAAAAGAAAGTGGCCAATATCACTCGACCACTACAATTAAGCGTCGAGGGCGTCTAGAACATCGGCAACCAAGTCGCCAAGAATATCTGAATTATATCCACCTTCTTGTACTATAACGGTTGGTACCTCTAATTTTTTCAATAATACTCCCATTTTTTTAAAAGCCGCTTGTTTAACATGATGTTCGCCATGAGGATCTTGTTCAGAGGCATCTAAACCTAAGGCGATAACAACGGCTTCAGGACCATAATAGGTAATTGCCTCAAGGCCAATTTTTATCGCTTCCAAAAATGGCCCTTCATCACAACCAAACTCATAAGTAACGTTTAGGTTGTAGCCTTCTCCTTCATTTTCACCAATCTCTGTTGGATATCCAGAGAAGAATGGATAAAATTTCTTAGGATGCGAATGCGTTGATAAAGTAAAAACATCGGAACGTTGATAGAATATCTCTTGAGTGCCGTTTCCGTGATGTACATCTACGTCGATTATTGCCACTCGACTAAATTTACTTCGCAAAACCTGAGCAGCGATAGCTGAATTATTTAAGTAACAAAACCCCATTGCTTTATTTGAAAATGCGTGATGTCCCGGAGGTCGGCATAACGCGTAATGCGTTTTACCATCAGCTAAAGTTTGTTGTGCCGCATTCACCGCTGCCTGAGCAGAAGAATAGGCCGCTCGCCAAGTGCCTTCTGTAATTTCGCAAGCCATATCAGCTGTAAACCAACCTAACTGTCCAACAATACTTTCAGGCTTTGAGTCATATGGCATGTGTGGATGAACATTAGGCATTAACTTTTTTTCTGAGCCAAAAACCTTGGTCCATCTTTGATAAGCTGATTGTAAAAATGAGATATACGCTTTATCGTGAACGGCAAGGATGGGTTCAAGCCCAAAATCACTAGGCTGCTCTAATGTTCTGCCGCGATTCCTTAACGTGTTTGTAATCCGGTTAGCACGTGCAACCGATTCAGGGCTAGTTTTAGTTTGTCCTGCTTGAATAAAACTTGCTTCACAATGTTCAAGTTGAATATCTGACCAAAAAATCGTCACTATTAATTCCTTTCTTCGTTGATAAAAAGATAAGTTCGATGAAATAAATATTTTCTCTATATGTACTCATTATGTTTATCTAAAAAGTTCATATTGATAATTTCAATTGGGAAATCTCAACTGTTTTTCAAAATAGACTACAAACGTTAAGCTTTGCTTATAGTCATACTAATACTAGGTAGGAGTAAACTCGAAAAGTTAAGTTAGATAATTAAATATATGCCATTAACAACCAAGCCATTGTCGCAATTAAAGCACTTATCAATACATAGGGTAGTTGAGAAAGTGCATGTTCCATCACTCCTACTTCACTTGCTTGAGCCGCTAATACAGTTGAATCACTATAAAAACAGGCATGACTACCAAAAGCAGCAGCAGACATCATTGCACCAATAACAACAGGTAGTGGCGTCCCCATTTGTTGGGCTAAAGGTAAAATAATAGGTACGGAAAGTGCCAGAACCCCCCAAAATGCGGCAGTGGTAAAAGCGACTAAAGCAATAACAATAAAAGTAATAACCGGCAGTAACTCTGCTGTCATCAAGGGTTTTACCGTATCGATTACAAATTTAGATAAGTTCATTTGCTCACCAACATCTTTAAGCATAAAGCTGGCTAAAATAATAGCTAAAGCTGGTATCATTAAACGTATACCGTCTATTACCGCATCAAATAATTCACTCCACTTCATTACACCTTGAAAACCAAATAAAACAACGGAGATTGCAACCGAGCAAACAACGCCAATCAAAACATTAATATCGTTATACCAAGAAATGCCAATTAAACTGATCATAGGAATCAAAAAACTCCAAATATTGACTTTTTCTGCAGCACCTATTACTTCAGGAGGCGTTTCTGCAGCATCAATAAGTTGATAGTGACTTTTACCCTCAGCGGCAAGTTGCTCTGCTTTTTTCATTGGCCCAATAATAGGAAACAAGCCTGATGAAACCAAAGGCACAAGGATGATAGCTGCCCAAGCGTAGAACATGTATGGGATAGCCTCAATATACAACAACATACCTTGACCTTTTCCTACTATTTCATTCGATTCAAGCAAAGCAACGAAAAAGACAGCCCATGTTGAGATGGGCAGTAAAATACAAATAGGCGCTGCGGTTGAGTCAACCACATAAGAAAGCATTTCACGGGATACTTTATATTTATCGGTAAGTCGACGCATTGTGGTACCGACAGCCAAGGCATTAAGGTAATCATCTATAAAAATCAATAAACCTAATACCCATGTGCTTAATAATGCAACTCTACGATTTTTTGCGTGCTTAGATATGGAAATACTAAAAGCTAATGCGGCACCTGTTCTAAGTAATAGAATAATTAAACTCCCCATTAAACCACAAACAATGAATATCCAACCGATGGTCTGATCGGTAATTGTTTTTTGTGCTAATAGGGTGAAGTTAACTAAAGCATTACTTGGATCAATCATGACTAAACCAACAACACTTCCTGCGATGAGAGATTCTAACGGTCGACGAGTTAAAATGGCTAAAACCAACACTATAATTGCGGGTATTAAGCTTAGTACTCCAAAATATTCCATTAATTTCCTCATGTTTTTATTTGTTATTTTAATATATCCAACATTTAACATCACATAGTAAATAGAAACAATTGAAAAATTTTCCCCATATTCATTAATAAATTTAATGAACAAAGTTGGATATTTAATACTTTAAATATTTTCATCAATTCGATTAAAAATCTTCGTTTTAACTATTAACACAAACAATGTAGCTTGTTTTGTGCGCATATGTTGTTCATTAGTTAAAAGCTTTTAATAAAAATATATATAATTATAGAGAGATAAACATGAATCATTTTCACAAAAAGTTTAAATTCAGTATATTGCCAATAGCAATATCATTAGCATGTAGTAATAGCGCATGGGCAAAAGAAGAAAGCAGTGCGGCTACATCTGGAGATAAAAAAATTGAAGTCATATCAGTAACCGCTCAAAAACGTGTACAAAACCTTCAATCTGTTCCCGTTGCGATAACAAATATAACCAGTGATGACATTGAGAGGCATGGTTTTGACAGCGCTTCTGACATTCAATTTCAAACCCCTGGCCTAGTGGTAACTTATGCGTCGACTAGCGCTATACCTAACTTTTCAATTAGAGGTGTGGGGTTAAATGATTTTACAGCAGTCCAAAATTCGCCAATAGCTATTCATGTGGATGATGTCTATTTAGGTTCGACAACCATGCTTAATTTCGCGTTATTCGATGTTGAGCACGTAGAAGTTCTTAAAGGCCCCCAAGGAACTTTATATGGTAGAAACTCTACAGGGGGGGCTGTAAATTTTTTTACAAATAAGCCATCTCAGGATTTTGAAGGTCAAGTCAGTATCAATCTGGCAAATTATGAATCAGTAACCACAGAGGGCTTTATTACAGGTGGTTTAACAGACACTCTTTCAGCTCGCGTATCTTTATATAATTCAACTCAAAATTCAGGACCATGGTCACACCCTGAACATGGTGATGTAGGTAAAAAAGATAAAATAGCAGGTAGATTCCAGTTACTTTGGGAACCAAGTGATAATTTTGATGCTAGATTTATTGTATTTGGTGGTACAGACGACTCTGACGGTAATCAATATCAGGGCTTCGCCACTGGTGGTGATAACTGTACTATGTATCAAGATGCTGATTTTAGCTTTGCAGCTCAACAAAACTGTTTTACTGTTGCTGGTGAAAACGGCGCAGTACAAAGCCTTGATGATGACCCATTTACACTGCAAAGTGGTATTATAAACAGAGATAAAATAGATGTGATCGGTAGTTCATTATCTATGAACTATGAATTTAGTAACGATATATTACTTTCATCAATTACGGCATATAATAAGGCTGACCGTGAATCTCAGGAAGATGCGGATGGTTTTAGTGTTCGTGCCGTTGATGTAGGTTATGAAACGCATTTTAAACAGCTTAGTGAGGAACTCCGTTTAGCATCAACAGCCAAGCAGGATTTCGAATGGACGGTTGGTCTGTACTTATCAACCGATGAGTTATATACACCTTTAACAGAATCTGATTATGTCGATGCTTTTGGTGGCTATAGGCCGAATCATGCTTACCTCTTAGAAACAGACTCTCAGGCAATATTTAGCCATAATGAATACCACATTGATGAGAAATTAACCGTTGTCGCAGGGTTACGTTATACCAATGAAACGCGTTCATTTAAAGGTGGCACAATTACCGCAGCGCCTGGTTTAGGCCCTGATGAAAATGGTGATTTTGTTCCTTCACTAACTGAAGATTTAGTACCAGATTTCGATGATGCTGCTGGCTTTAATGAAGCTTACCTTGATACAGAGCTTGAATTTAAAAAGTGGTCTTGGCGTTTAGGGGTTAACTATCAGTACGATAATGATACATTTTTGTATGCAAGTGCCGCTAATGGTTTTAAAAGTGGTGGCTTTATCGGTGATGTAACTACACAAGCAGCACTTGAACGCCCATATGATGAAGAAGACTTAACCGCATATGAGATTGGTATTAAAGCCGATTTATTAGAAAACACATTACGGTGGAATACTTCTGCTTTTTATTATGATTATCAAGACGTCATTTTAGCATTGGTATTAGACGGTGAAGGTGATGAAGCTGATTTGTTTATTAACACCAATGTATCCAATGCTGATATTTACGGTATTGAGACTGATATTACTTGGCTTCCTGCCGAATTTTGGGAAATTAGACTAGGAGGAACTATTCTTGATACTGAACAAGAGAAAGTGACACCCGTTCAAGCACAAATAGACGGTAGTGAATTGCCCAATGCTCCTAAATTTAGTGCTAATTTCTCAATTCGATATGAAAAAGAAATAGGTGATAACTATCTTATGTTTGCTCAGCTTGACGGTACAACTAGATCAGACCACTTCGCTAAACCTGAAAGCATTGATTTATTTGAATTAAAAGGTTACACCTTGTTGAATGCAAGTGTTGTTTTCGAACCAATGAGTAGTGATTGGAAAGTGACAGCATGGGTTAAAAACCTTACGGATGAAAGTTACTACACCTATATTAACGATCTTTCATTTGCAGGGGCGATGATAAAAACACCAGGTATGCCTAGAACTTACGGAGTAAAGTTCTCTTATAGCTTCTAGTATCAAAAAAGAGAATGGCTGTTTTAAGGTAGTCATTCTCTTTTAGTATTGAATTTGAAGTATTCTTCAATTCAATAGGTTTTAAATGTTAATAAATTATATGTTAACGATAGAAAATAGCGAGTGTTCACTAGACACTATAACTGAACATAAAGAAAGCTAAAACATCATATTAGATTCTTTAACAGCTATTTCCTTCTTAACGTTCATTGATAGATTTAAGGTTACTAGGGGGGAGTTAACGGGTGCTAACTAGGTGAAAGTGTAACAGCCTCTAATAACTAGTAACGAATAAATGACTTAATTGTTAAACCTCTTAAATCAAGGTTGTGCTGATGTTTGTATATTTGAACTTATTTTAGCTTCATCTAATAACCATTGCCATAAAAGCTTTATATTGAGACTTTTGACTTTTTCAGCTTTATAAACAAGATAGTAACTAATATCTGATTCTATTTGACTGTCAAAGGGTCTGATTAATTCACCTGACGCTATTTTATCTTCTGCAAGAATCACGCTGCCTAAAATAACGCCCTGACCAGCAACCGCACAATCAATTGCGAGACTGGCATCATTAAAATTATATCCCGAAATTGTAACTAACTCAGATAGGTTTTGTTGATCAAACCATAGCGCCCAATCTGTACGTCTAAGCGCTTGTTCAACATGTACTAGTGGATAATTAGCTAGGTCTTCTGGGCATTCAATTTTTTCTCCTTGAGCTAATAATTTAGGAGAGTAAAGCGGGGTAAGAAAATCGTCGAACAGTTTTATCACTTCAACGCCTGACCACTCTCCATCACCTTGCCAGATGGCAAGGTCAACTTCTGCATTTTCCAGCGGTTCCTGATTTTCATTTGTATAAATCCAGAGGTTTAAATTTGGGTGTTGCTTTTTAAAATCAGGAAGCCTTTTCATCAGCCACTTACTTGCAAATGATGAAAGTGTCGTTAAGACCACTAATTCAGGGTTATCAAAAAAGCCAAGACGCAAGCTGCCATGATAAAGTTGATTTAACGTAAGTTGAGTGGTTTTGAGAAAGTCAACTCCAGCATCTGTCACCTCTACCGTTCTATTTACTCTTTTGAAAAGTGGTTGGCCAAAATACTCTTCTAATAACTTAACTTGATGACTGATTGCAGATTGAGTCATACATAATTCTTCAGAGGCTTTAGAAAAACTGTTTAATCTAGCCGCAGCTTCAAAGCCACGAAGTGCAGACAAAGGCGGTAGTTTATTATTACCAAATTTTTTCAACTTACCAATCATAATGTATCTCTAAAATTTATTTATATACTTATTTATAAAAATTCAAGTTTATTTTTATTACTGAAACCAATTAACCTGTCGAATCGTTTTATTGGGTTTGCTTATCTTAAAATTCATGAACAAAAATACTTGTTTAAATTTATCGAATTATACGCTTTTTATTGAAAATGTGCATATTTACTCGCAGTTTATATCACATTGTTACTGCATTAAAGGTAAGCCAATAGGCGTTGTATTTGTTTAATTCATTAATATCAAGATTGTCATTAGACTTAAACTTTCCGTCCTAGGGTATTAATAATTTTCATCTAAATGGCTAAAACATTTCAGTAATCCATAATTTAGTTTCGATTATAATATCCAGAGTAGAAAGCAAGTAATTAACCTAATAAAAGGCTGCTCTGTTTAAGAATTTTATGCTGTTAGGTGATTCGCAGCTATTAATTTGTTGTTAATAGATTTATCAAATTAAACGATGAACGAGCCTTAAACCATAATTAACCTAAGTGACATTACTTCTTTTCTAGCAATTTTATGATTATTAGGTGAATAAATATTTTAAATATTAGCAAGTATCATTGTTATGTTAATATTTCCCAAAAGAGTAGGTGCTTAAATGGAACGATATATTGAACAAGCTGTTTTATCAAGTTGCGATCAAGTTTTCGGTCAAGTCATTGACTTCACAAAAGAAATGATAAAACAGTACAGTGTGCTGAATCAAGAACAAGGTGTCCTTGATGTAGTAGAGAAAAACCTTATTGACTTGAAATTACCTGTCACTCGCGTACCTATTGATTTAAAAAGAATTGGAGACCATCCATTATTTGCCCCTGTAGAGTGGAGTTATGACAAAAAATATAACCTTGTGAGCGCTATTAACCCAAATGCTCCAGGTAAAACGCTGGTATTAAATGGGCATTTAGACGTAGTAAGCGCAACTCCGTTCGATATGTGGACACAAGCCCCAAATATTCCATGGGAAAAAGACGGTTGGTTATATGGCCGAGGCTCCGGAGATATGCTTTCAGGTGTTGCCGCTATGATTTACGCAGTACATGCCGTACAACGTGCAGGCTATACCATAAAATCCCCCTTAACCATTCAAGGAGTTATTGAAGAAGAGTGTACTGGAAATGGAACCCTAGCCTGTTTGGATAAAGGCTATGATGGTGACTTTGTCCTTATTCCTGAGCCGTTTGGTCCTCAAATTTATAGCGGACAGCTGGGTGTTTTATGGTTCAAACTTAGATTACAAGGAAAACCTGCGCATGTACTAGATACATCAGCAGGAGTGAATGCAATTGAAATGCTTCAACTAGTGATCCCTTATTTAAAAGAGTTGGAGGCAGAGCTCAATGATACATATCGCCTCCCTCCTTATGATCAGTACAAGCAACCGTTCAATCTTAATGTTGGAAAATTCAAGGGGGGGAACTGGGCATCAAGCGTGCCAGCTGATGCTGAAATGGAAGGACGAGTTGGCTTTCCTCCAGGAATGACATCAAATCATATTATGCAATTGGTCAGCGATAAGATAGAAAAAGCAATTCAAGCTTGCCCTGAACTCCGTAGTAATCCACCTAAATTAAGGTTTCATGGTTTTAGATCTGAAGGTCATCTAGTAGAATTAAGTAACCCGGGTATAACGTTATTGTCGGCATGTCATCAGAAGCTCACCAATAGTGAGCCAAAACAGTTTTTGTCTACAGCAACGACAGATTTAAGAGCTTTTCATTTTTATAATAAAACAGCGGGTACTTGTTATGGTCCCATAGCTAAGCATATTCATGGCATTGATGAGTGTGTTGACATTGAATCAATTCGTCACACCTTAAAGGCATATGCCTTGTTTATTAGTCGTTGGTGCGAATTAGAAAAAAGTAATTAGCCGTTACAAATGAATAAAGCACTAGCTTCCTCAAATGTTCACCAAAGCTGCATTAGTACGCATTAGTCGCTAAACTAATGCAGGTGTATTTTAAAGTATTTTGATGATGTTAGCCGTGAAGTCGACGACATCACAATTATAGTTTGGTTGCTAAGGGTTAGATGATTGAGGTGTATTGTAATTTAAAGAATAATTGAATCTACGTGAAATGAGCTGTTAGTTCTTATGGTTGTAATATTAATTATAATCAATAGATTAAAAAGAGAGTCTCTCATTAGTAAATTTGAAAGACCCTTCTTGTATCATAATTATAAACCTTCTAGTTTGGTTAAGAGAAGGTTTATGTTAAGTACTCATCTTTAGTTAAATCTTCAATGACTATAAGCATACTTTTTCTGATGATTTCTGTTAAATCGTCAATTTGATCTTTGGTAATAATCAAGGGCGGTGATAGTACAATTAAATTGCCTATTGGTCGTACAATTAAACCGAGCTCTCGGCATTGTTCAAACATTCGATTACCAATGTCAGCTTCAATAGGTAAAGCTTCTTTAGTATCACTATCAGCAACAAACTCTAAAGCAAGCATTAGATGATTGCCACGAGCGTCTCCAAAAATTTTCAAATCAGCGAGTGTCTTTATTTTATCTTGAAAATATGGGCCTACCTCTTGAACATGGCTTAATAAGTTTTCATTTTCTATGATTTCAATATTTTTTAAAGCGGCAGCACAAGCTACTGGATGCCCCGTATAGGTATACCCCATAGAGAGTAAACCGCCATCACATTGAGGCTTTGAAATAACATCATAAATACCGTCTGATATTATTGCCGCACCTAATGGAATATAACCAGAGCTTATGCCTTTGGCGGTAATGATAATATCTGGTTGCATACCGAAAACGGCTTCTGAAGCAAAGAAATGACCTAATCGTCCAAAAGCAGTAACCACTTCATCCGCAATATAAAGCATATCGTATTTCTGACAAATTTGATGCATCGCTTTATGATAACCTATTGGGGCAATCAACACACCACCAGCCCCCATGATGGGCTCCGCTATAAATGCAGCAACGTTATCAGCACCTAATTGAAGTATTCTGTTTTCAAATTCGTCGACTAAAAACTGAGTAAATTGAACTTCGTTTAAGTGTTCTGCTCCTATTGGACGATGAAATAGATCGGCAGCAGAAATATGATTAATCCAACTATCGGCAATGCGGTCAAAGCTATTTTTTGTCGCATGAATGCCAGTTAAATTGGCGGCAACATAAGTTGAACCATGGTATGCATTATTTCGAGAAATGATTTGTTTTTTATTGAATTTACCACGTTGATTATTGTAAAAGTGAACCAAACGAATAGCGGAGTCAACGGCGGTTGAACCACCACAGGTATAAAAAACATGGTTAAGATCACCTGGTGCAAGCTCGGCTAATTTTGCCGCTAATATAGAGCCCGGCTCATTAGTACTATGACCAAAAGGGTTAAAATATTGCATTTTTAATACTTGATCTGCAATTGCTTCTGCCATTTCCTTTCGGCCATGACCAATATTTACACACCAAAGCCCAGCAATAGCATCTAAATATGAACGACCATTGCTATCGGTAATGTACATACCCTCTGCTTTACTTACTACTTGACTACCTTCATCTTCAAAAGTTGCATAGTTGGTGTAAGGATGAATAAAGTGTTTTTTATCCATTTCCCATATCTGTTTTGCTGAATACTCTTTCATATTTGCACTCATCTTAAATGTCTCCATTGCGTTAGCTTTATTTTCTGATGACAAAATTTAACGTTTAGAGAGAATAGAAACAAAGGATAAATATTTGACGATTTGATTAATATTTTTAATGCATTAATTTTATTAAGAACACAAACATATTTTTCACCGAAAAAAACACTAACAATATTGGCTTGATTAGCGACTTACAGAGGAAAGTGTTTGGGCAGTCGTTAACATCAATAAAATAAGAGAATCCTACTATTGATGAATTTTACTAATTAAAGCCATGAAAATTTTGCAGCTTTGGCCCATTGTATATTTATAAATGGCTAGGCAGAATAAATTCAACACCATTCATTGAAAAAACAAGCAGGACTTCTATGTATAATTACAACAAATGTTACATTAATGGCCAATGGCATTCAGTAACTGACGGGCAAAAAATTGACGTTATTCAACCCAGCACAGAAAAGGTTATTGGACAAATAACCTTGGCCAATAAAACAGATGTAGATAAAGCCGTATTCGCTGCAAAATCAGCATTTATAAACTTCTCTAAAACCAGTAAAGTTGAGCGTATTTCACTTTTAGAAAAAATTATTGAGGTATATAAGAAAAAATATTCCCTGATGGCTCGACATATTTCTGATGAAATGGGTGCGCCAATGAATTTAGCTGAAACTGCACAGGCAGGCTCTGGTTTAGCACATCTTGAACAAGCTTTAGCAGCATTGAAAAAATCTGCGGATAACGAGAAAATTGGTAATAGTTTGTTATTTCATGAGCCTATTGGTGTATGCGCTCTTATTACGCCTTGGAATTGGCCAATCAATCAAATTGCATGTAAAGTTGCCCCCGCTATTGCTGCGGGTTGTACTATGGTGCTCAAACCTAGTGAAATAGCCCCTTTAAGTGGTTATTTATTCGCTCAAATTCTTGATGAGGCGGGTGTTCCTGCCGGTGTGTTTAATCTTATTAATGGCGATGGGGTTAATGTTGGCTCACTATTATCAAGTCACCCAGATATTGCTATGGTGTCATTTACTGGTTCAACTAGCGCGGGTATTGCTGTTGCTAAATCGGCTGCAGATACTGTTAAAAGAGTATCTCAAGAACTTGGTGGTAAATCGGCCAACATTATTCTTGATGATGTAGATTTAGAGGAAGAAATTACCTCAGGAGTTATGGCCTGTATGCACAATACAGGGCAGTCGTGTAATGCACCTACTCGCATGCTGATACCTGAAAAACTTTACCAACAAGCCGTTCAGATAGCAGCAAATGCTGCAGAAAATATTAAGGTTGGAAGAGTTGATGACCCTAATACTTTTATTGGTCCAGTTATTTCGCAAGGGCAATTCGATAAGATCCAAGGTTTGATCCAAATAGCAATCGACGAAGGTGCTGAGCTAGTGGCTGGAGGCCTTGGTAAACCTAACGGTTTAGAACAAGGATATTTTGTTAAACCCACAGTTTTTGCCAATGTTGATAATAAAATGACCATAGCGCAAGAAGAGGTTTTTGGCCCTGTACTTGTTCTTATTCCTTATCACGATGAACAACAAGCTGTTGATATTGCCAATGACAGCCCGTATGGCTTATCAGGTTATGTTTCCTCAAAAGATCAAAAAAGAGCACTCGAAATTGCTAAACAACTGCGTACAGGTATGGTTCATATAAACGGAGCAGGAGTTGATTCAGCAGCACCTTTTGGCGGCTATAAACAATCTGGCAATGGCCGTGAATGGGGCGAATATGGGTTAGAAGAGTTCCAAGAAGTTAAAGCAGTTATGTTATAAAACAATTTTGTGAAGGTAATGTGATGAATAAATCTATAGAAAATGTTTCATTTAAAGTGAATGGTAAGCGCCTTTGGGATTCCCTAATGGAAATGTCACAAATTGGTGCTACAGAAAAAGGAGGCTGTAACCGACAAGCATTAACCTCTTTGGACAGACAAGGTCGTGATCTTTTTGTTCATTATGCTAAAAATGTTGGTTGTGAAATATTAGTCGATGAAATAGGTAATATTTTCGCTCGTCGTGCGGGTAAAAATAAAGCAGCTGCAGCGGTAATAACAGGTAGTCATCTGGATACACAACCAACGGGTGGAAAGTTTGATGGTGTATACGGTGTTTTAGCAGGTTTAGAAGTATTAAGAACATTAGACGAAAATAATATTGAGACAGTACACCCTATCGAAGTGGTTGTTTGGACTAATGAAGAAGGTGTTCGATTTTCTCCTGCCTGTATGGGATCAGGTGTTTGGAGTGGTAATCTTGATCTACAACAGGTTTACCATACGGTAGATAAAGATAACCTTACTGTTGGTAATGAACTGGAGAAAATTGGCTACAAAGGAAGCTTACCAGCAAAACCACGCGCAATAAAAGCGGCATTTGAAGCACATATCGAACAAGGGCCTATTTTAGAGAAGCAACAAAAACAAATAGGAATAGTAACCGGTATTCAAGGGCTACGATGGTATGAACTAACGTTGTATGGCACACCATGCCATGCTGGGCCAACCCCTATGGAAGATAGAGTTGACCCCGTACAAGCGATGCTGCCAATTTTGCAAAATTGTTATCAACTTGCCTATGATAATGGTCCTTGGGGACGCGCAACTATTGGTGATATTCAAACAATGCCAGGCTCGCCTAATACTGTACCCGAGATAATGAAAATTAGCATTGATTTACGTCACCCTGAGGAGGATGTTGTAAAATCTATGTCAGATAGTTTTATTGCCAGTGTTGATAAATATTGCAAAAAATTTGGTGTTGAATATCAGTTGGAGGAAACTTGGCGAATGGAAGTTACAGAATTTGATCCTCTTTGTATAGATGCAGTAACTACAGCGGTGAAAAGTTTTGGGTACTCTTCTATGCCTATGGTTAGTGGTGCAGGGCATGATTCCTTGTACGTGTCTGAAAAAGTTCCAACCAGTATGATTTTTGTACCTTGTGAAGGAGGTCTTTCTCACAATGAAGCCGAAAATGCGCAAAGTGAAGATCTAGAAGCAGGTGCCAACGTTTTGTTACAATCTATGCTGTCATTTGCAATAGTTTGATTTTTGAGAGTGTTTTTACGGAGGTATGCAGTGTTATCGCAATTTATTACATTCATGTGATAAATCAGCTCTCATGATGTATCACTCATTTTTACAATGAACATCAGAATATTTATTTTGCTGCTATGCTCACTTTTTTGGCTACATAAAGTGTATGTTTGTGAACAGAATAGCTTGGTTTTATCTCGTTATGGGGGCGAAATCGCCATAGAAAAACTCTTCTAATGTCAGCTATCCTTAAAGATAGTAGACATAAAAGTAGAGGTAATTGTTCTAATTATTAATACCGCTTTGTGGCAATTGGAGTCAAGCGTTTATCAAATAAAACCTGTAAAATGTTTAAATTAAATTTTACAGGTGCATAATGATCATACCGTTTTTAACCGTTTAATATTATCAGTTGTTGATATTTTCCCCGTTGCTGCCGCTTCAATATGATCTGACCACCAACACATTAGCACCCGTCTACGTTCAAGATATTCCGCGCGGTTATAAGCGCGGCGTACTTCATTTTTATCAACATGTGATAGGGCGGCTTCAATAACGTCTGGATCATGCCCTTGTTCATTTAGCGTTGTGCTGGCTAAAGCACGTAGGCCATGAGCCACTAGCCTATTTTTATAACCCATACGGCTCAAGGCTTTGTTAGCTGATTCAACATTACAATGTTTGTGATGATCAATGTAAGAAGGGAATAGGTGCTTTCTATCGCCACTAATAGCTTTTAATCGGATTAATATTTCAATTGCTTGTGGTGATAAAGGAACTTTGTGTTCTAAGCGCATTTTCATACGTTCGGCAGGTATAACCCAAAGTTTATTTTCTAAGTCTATTTCTGACCACTCGGCTTTAGCACTTTCGCTGGGTCGAGTTATTGTGTGAAGTTGCCACTCAATTAAGCATCTAGTGACCAGCTTAATGCTAGCGTAACTGATGTCCTTCATTAACTTACCTAATTCATTAGGCTTAATGGTTGGCATATTAGTTACTTTTGGAGCAGAAAATGCACTACGAATACCGGACAAGGGGTTGTGTTGTAATATTCCTGTATTAAGGGCATGGGTCATTATGTTGTTTAAATGGCCAATGATTTTCCCTGTTGTTTCAAGGTTACCTTTAGCAGCTAAAGGCTTAAGTGCTTCAATAGCCTCAGGGGCTAATATTTTGTCTATTGGCCTATGGCCTAGCTTTGGAAAAACGTGGTTTTCAAACTTACGCCATAGGCTTTTAGCTGTATTTTCTGCAATAGTGGTCTTCTTAATGGCAAACCAATCTGTCGCTACACTCTTTAAAGTATGGCTAGCTAAAAGCAATTGCTCTCGGTGCTGGTCATCTTTGTATTCTTTAGGGTCAATATCTTTTGCTAAAAGCTCTCTTGATGCTACTCGCTTCTTTCTGGCCTCTAGTATTGATACTTCTGGATAAGCCCCAAGACTTAATGATGTACGTTTTTTTGTGAAAGGTTTAAATTAATCTAATAGCCATTGTTTAGAGCCATTTGGCATAATACGTAGTTGTAAGCCATCACCGTCAGATAACTTGTAAATCTTAACTTTAGGCTTTGCCTGCTTAACTTCAGTATTGGTAAGAGGTTTTACTTTTTTAGCCATTTTAGTAGTACAACTTTTGTTAGATAAATGCTGTACTACTAAATGTACTACTAAAAAGTGCAGATGTCACGGGACAGGAATGGAAGGTAATGGACATAAAAAAACCCGTAAAGCTTGTTTTATAAGGCTTTACGGGTCTTTAATGGTTCTTAATGAACCTGTATTTGGTGCTCGCTACGGGACTCGAACCTGTGACACCTTGCATGTCATGCAAGTACTCTAACCAACTGAGCTAAGCGAGCATAATTTACTGTGTAATTATAACCAGTGAACTATTCAACGGGGCTATGTTAGCTTTCAACTATCTCGCTTGCAAGTGCTTTTGCTGAAATAAGCATAAATTAAGTTTAGTTGCTTGTTTTTAAAGCAAACAAGCTAATAATATACCCGTTATGCTGTTCCTAGTGGCTTATGCGTACTCTTTCGCTATGCGTTTTTGAATTACATTTAACCGCCAAGCAAGTAAAATGGCCGCGGTAGTTAAGCCAATGATAAACCCTATCCAAAATCCATACGCGCCAATGCTAGGAATAACCCAGTCAGTAACCCCTAAAACTAAACCAACCGTTAAGCCTACTAACCAATAGGAAACAAAGGTAATGTATAAGATAGACTTAGTATCTTTATAGCCTCTAAGGGCACCAGCTGATACAACTTGTACGGTATCTGAAAATTGATATAACGATGCCAATAGCATTAAGTTTGCTGCCAACGTAATAACAGACGTTTCGGTGGTGTAAATTGCAGCAATGTATTCTCTAAAAACAATCGAAATTGTTGCGGTGAATACAGCCAGTATTAAGCCGAGAATAATAGAGTAAAGTGTGTAATCTTTTGCTTGTTGAGGATTTTTATGGCCAATAGCATAGCCAACTTTAATGGTAGTTGCCATTGCTAGGCTAAGCGGCACCATAAATATTAGTCCGGTAAAATTAAGTGCTATTTGATGGCTGGCAACAACTTCTGCGCCAAAGGGCACCAAAATAATAGCGACAATAGCAAATAAACTTACTTCGAAAAGTAATGATAGCGCGATAGGAATACCTAAAGTTAGAATGTTTTTTATTTCAGTAACGTTAGGCCAGTAAAACTTGTCAAAAAGTGAGGCTTGTTTTAATACTGTTGAGCTATAGGTATATATGCTCATACTGATAAACATCGCCCAATAAACTAATGCTGTCGCCACCCCACAACCAGCACCTCCTAATGCAGGAAAACCAAATTCACCATAAATAAACACATAATTGGCTGGAATGTTAATAACCAAACCTATAATGCTAATAATCATCGTTGGTTTGGTATATGACAAGCCTTCTGAATAGTTTCTCAACACCAGGTAAAGGCAGTAAGCGGGGGCGCCCCAAACGATATACTGTAAATAATCGAATAATAAAGGCTTGAGGTTACCCTCTAATGTTATGTGAGGCGAAATTATTGGCGCAACAATATAATAAAGGCCAATAAGTGATATGCCTAACGTTAGGGCTATCCATGCGGTTTGATAAGTCTGCTTGCTAATAGCAATATAGTCTTTTGCACCAGCAAGTTGAGAAACAATGGCGGCAAGTGCCATGATTAAACCATAAACAGTTAATATTAATGGCAACCATATGCTATTTGCGACGGCAACAGCGGCCATGTCGGTAGCGCTTACGCGACCAGCCATAACAATATCAACAAAGCCCATTAAATTTTGAATTAATTGGGCGATTAAAATAGGGTAGGCAAGTTTGAGTAAACTTTTTGTATGGATAGAAAAAGCAGCAAAGTTCATTAGACTTAAAGAATCAAAGAGAATATACGAATAGCTATTTTATTGAATAAGTTCTTTTCAAGCAAGACTTAACGGTTAGCTGTATACACCTTTTATATAAAACACTGTTAAAAAACTTGTTCATCATCACTATCAATGGCTAGTTGAATTTTTTGATGGTACTCATCAATGTGCAAGTGATAATGAATTTCTTTACAGCAAGCTGGACATTCATCGTAATAATCTTGATCGCCACCAGATGAATCAATAGATACTCTAAGGTGATGCCCACAGTGTGGACATTCAATGCGCTTTTCTCTTAGATGTTTGCTCATATAATCCGCCAACGGTTTAATTATTATTGTAGAAAATCACTCTTTGTCTCAGTATGGTTTGTTTGAATTCAACTGCCAGTTTTATTGTTAATAATTGTAATTGTAATTGTAATTGTAATTGTAATTTCGTTCAGTGAACTGTCATAGAGATAATTCTCGACAAGGTTGCTTTCGCTTGTTCTATGTATATGCCGCCAAAAATATTGGCATGATTAAGAATATGATAAAAATTATATACTAGTTTACGTTGTTCATAGCCATCATCAAGCGGGTATTCAGCTTGATAACCATGGTAAAAGTCATCAGGGAATTGGCCAAACAACTCAGTCATAGCAATATCCACTTCTCGGTCGCCGTAGTAACAAGCAGGGTCAAATATCATGCCTTGTTCAAAGGTAAAGCCAGTATTTCCTTGCCATAAATCACCATGTACTAGGCATGGCGTTACATAATGATGTAATAAAGCGTCATGACAAATTTTAGCGATGTGATCTATGCTGCCGAGTATAATTGATTTTTCAGAAAGTAGTTGTAGTTGCCAAGCGATACGCTGCTCGGAGAAAAAGGTAGTCCAATTACTGCTCCAATGGTTTGGTTGAATGGTGTTACCAATGAAGTTGTCATGTTGCCAGCCAAATTGACCATGGGACGTTTCTTGATGCATTTGCGCTAATTGCTGTCCAAGTTGGTACCAAAGTACAGGCCTTGCTTTAGTGAAATCTATATAATCAAGCACTAAGAAACTTTTATCTAAACTAATACCGATAGCTGTCACCTCAGGGCAAGCAATATGCGTTAATTTTTTTAATTGCTTTAATGAATAGGCTTCGGCCTGAAAATTTATTAAATTTTCTTTACTATTTAATTTAATAAAAAAGCTGCGTTTAGCATTCGATACTCTAAAAGAAAGGTTTAACGGTTGATCATTAGCATCTAGAGTGGAGCCGCTAGCAAGACCAGTGGATAAGGAGTTTTTTTCTTTAATGGTAAACGGCACACCTGTTTCAGCACTAATTGCTTGTTCAATAAGATGCCACATAATAATCACCAATGTTTAAAGGCTTTTGCTATAACTTATGTGAAGTATAGCTGTTTTAATTCAAACTGCTTACCTGAGTATTATGCTGAAAAACGTCAACTGTTATTATTTATTTGGAAGGGTGTTGGCTGGTTAAGTAATTGATTTTAAATGGTTGTTGTTTGTTTTTGTATCCTCATGAATAATATTTTGAAGTTGTTTGATAATATTATTCGTCAACGATAAGGTGCTTTAATTTATCAGGAATACCATCCCATTGTTTTGCATCTTTAGGTGGGGCTTTAACGTCAGTGATCCTTGGCCATATTTGGGCAAGCTCGGCATTTAACGCAATGAATTGTTTTTGATCGTCAGGCACATCATCTTCTTGGTAAATTGCCCCCGCTGGACATTCGATCGGACATAAATCACAGTCAATACAATCATCGGGGCTTATTACTAAAAAGTTAGGCCCTTCAAAAAAAGCGTCGACTGGGCACACAGACACACAGTCGGTGTATTTACAGCGAATACAATTATCGGTAACAACAAAGGTCATGTTTGACTCTCGAGAAGATAAATAAGGGGGGCGATCATACCTTTCTTTTCGTTTAATTCAATCTTAAACTTTTGTTTCTTAAATGTTGTAGCACAGGTAAAATAGCAGCAGACTTTATAACTCTTCTTATTTTTGGATTTCAAACCATGTTACGCCTAACCGATATTAAATTACCGTTAAATCACCAAGCTGATGCCATTGAGCAAGCAATACTTAAAAAGTTGGCGATTACCAAAGACGAATTAGTCGATTTTAGTATTTTTAAACGTGGTTATGATGCCCGTAAAAAAAATAATATATTACTCATTTATACCCTAGATATCAGCACGAATATTGATGAACAGTTACTCGAAAAATTTAGCAAAGACCCTCATGTAAAACTAACGCCAAATATGGAGTATAACTTTGTCGCGACTGCTCCAGAGAATATAAAACAACGCCCAGTCGTTATTGGCATGGGGCCTTGTGGTTTGTTTGTTGGTTTGCTGCTAGCACAAATGGGTTTTAAGCCCATTGTTTTAGAGCGCGGTCAAGAGGTACGTCAGCGTACTAAAGATACTTTCGGCTTCTGGCGTAAAAAAATACTTAATACAGAATCAAATGTTCAATTTGGTGAGGGCGGCGCAGGCACTTTTTCTGATGGTAAACTTTATAGCCAAGTTAAAGATCCTAAACATTATAGTCGTAAAGTACTGAACGAATTTGTTGAAGCCGGTGCACCAGCAGAAATATTGTTTGTTAGTAAGCCGCATATAGGCACGTTTAAATTAGTGACTATGGTAGAAAAAATGCGCGCGAAAATTTTTGAGCTAGGTGGTGAAGTTCGTTTTGGGGAAAGGGTCGAACAAATTCATTTTGAAAATGACGACAGCGTATCATTTGATGCAGATGCGCTGACCGGCTTTAGTGCTAAACAAGTTACCGGTTTAACACTTGCCAGTGGTGAGCTTATCGAAACACAGCATATTGCTTTGGCTATCGGTCATAGCGCTCGTGATACCTTTAAAATGCTCCATGAAGAAGGTGTTTATATAAAAGCCAAGCCATTTTCGGTCGGTTTTCGTATCGAGCATGAGCAGTCGGTTATTGATGAGGCGCGTTTTGGTCAAAATGCGGGTAATGAAATTTTAGGTGCTGCCGATTACAAGTTAGTTCACCATTGTAGTAATGGTCGCTCTGTTTATAGTTTTTGTATGTGCCCTGGCGGTACTGTTGTGGCTGCGGCCTCAGAAGAAGGGCATTTGGTTACTAATGGTATGAGTCAATATTCGCGACATGAGCGCAATGCCAATAGTGCTATCGTGGTTGGCATTGAGCCGAGTGATTTTTCTAGCGGTAATTTTGGTGCTGGTAATGATGATGTGCTTGCCGGTATTGAATTTCAACGTAACTTAGAGAAAAAAGCCTTTAAAATGGGTGGAGAAAGTTATGATGCGCCAGTACAGCTAGTAGGAGATTTCTTAGCAGGTAGAAAAAGTGGTGAACATGGCCGTGTCACGCCATCGTATAAACCTGGGGTAACTTATTGTGACTTAAGTGAAGCGTTGCCTGATTATGCGGTCACCGCTATTCGCGAAGCTTTACCGGCATTTGAGCGAAAAATTAAAGGCTTCTCTATGAATGAAGCGATATTAACTGCAGTAGAAACGCGTACCTCATCACCTATCCAAATAACGCGCGATAAACAAACGTTACAAAGTCTAAATACTAAAGGCTTGTATCCAGCAGGGGAAGGCGCTGGTTATGCGGGAGGTATACTCTCCGCAGGCATTGACGGTATAAAAATTGCCGAAGCGATGGCATTGTCAATGTTAAAGGCTTAGCTCGGTAATTCCTGGTATGGTTTGTTGTTGCCATTTTGATTTTGGTAACAACAGGCTCAATCTTTTCATTGATTTTAAAATTGCTTTTAATGCTAATTGATCGGCAAACCATTTTGGTATGTTTCCGCCACTATCAGCGATAAAAGTGTATTCAATGATGAGTTGCTGCTGTTGCGCATTATTTATTATCGGGGTGAGCAACCAATGCCCCTGATAAAACTTTACCCGCACTGCACTTGAATGCTCTACATCAACACTAAAATCATCTTTCAATTGTATTTCTACTGATAAATCATTATTTTGCCAATAATGTGAATGAAGTTGCAAATGTCTAGATTTTAATGGCCAAACAGCAGAAAAATCAACCGTAAATATATGCTCAGTTGCTGACAAATGCTTCACTACTTTACTGCTACTTGCATAGGTTAGCCATGTTGGTGTTTTATTGACATCTTGTAAAAATAATAAAAACCCCGATAGGCTTGAGTTTACCAATGCAGTTGCTTTTATTTCAGTTAATTTATCAATTGTTGATATTCTAGAACTAACACTGAGCTTTTTAGATTGTTTCCATTTTTTCCATGGTAACTCTGCTACCAAAGGAGCTGCTTGTACAACGCAAGCTTGACAAATAATTACAGTAACTATCATGATCTTGCATATATTAAAGTTCAAAAGAATAATTCATTGAGCTGGTATCTTTTAATAACGTTGTCATATCATCTGTAGTTAATGGCTTGCTAAATAAATAGCCTTGGCCATAATCACAACCTAAAGTTCGTAGCAGCTCAAATTGTTGTTTTGTTTCTATGCCTTCAGCCACTACTTTTAAATTTAGGGCGTGTGACATAGCAATAACGGCATTAATGAGTGCTTTATCTTTACTGTTTGAGGTCATATCGTTGATAAAGCTACGGTCAATTTTTAAGACATCAAATGGGTAAGTTCTAAGGTAACTTAAACTAGAATAACCGGTGCCAAAGTCATCCATTGCCATCTTTATGCCTAAATTGGTAATACTATTTAAAACCTCTCTTACTTGCCTATGACCTGACAATAAAACACCTTCAGTTATTTCTAACTCTAGGGATCCCGAAGTAATATTTGTTTCATTTAGGGTTTGCTTGATTACATTAATCAGTTGTAAATCTCTGAATTGTCTCGGAGATAAGTTAACAGCAATTTGAAATGAGTCATCAAAGTTTTTTTGCCAAATGGCGGTTTGCTTTACCGCTTGTTTAAGTACGAACTGCCCTAAAGGAATGATAGCGCCGGTTTGCTCTGCGACACTAATAAATTCATCGGGAGGTACATTGCCTAAAACGGGATTATGCCAACGTAATAAGGCTTCAGCACCCATAATTTTTGTATTAACGAGATCTATTTTTGGCTGATAATGGACCGAAAACTCATTTCTGGCTAAAGCGCCATGTAGTTGCTCTTCAATAGCTAAGCGCCGCTGTGCACATTCATTCATTTGGCGAGTGTAATAAGAGTAAGTATTTCTTCCGCATTTTTTTGCATCATACATGGCGGAGTCGGCATTGCGTAATAATTCAGACGCATCACTGGCATCATTAGGGTAAATAGCTATGCCAACACTGGTTGTTAGTAATAACTCTCTAGCATTTATAACAAATATTTTTCTAAATTGATTAAGTAGGTTTTCAACAATAGGCTGTGCTTCCTCAATCTTCTTTAAGCCACCAAGAATAATAATAAACTCATCACCGCCTAAACGACCTACAGTATCAACACTGCGAACAACATTACGTAATCTATTAGCGGCATCAATTAATAGTTGATCGCCGACATCATGCCCTAAAGTGTCATTCACTTTTTTAAAGTCATCTAAGTCTAAAAATAGTAATGCGACTAACTCATTATTTCTTTTTGCTTCTTCACAGGCCAGCTCTAATCTATCTAGTGATAAAAATCGATTGGGTAAAAAGGTTAATGAATCAAAATGAGCCTGATGAAGGATTTTTTCTTCATGCTCTTTTTGTACACTTATATCTGAATGGGTACCGATAAAACGCAGTGGCTTGCCAGTGCTATCACTTTCTACTACCTCGCCCTTGCCACGAATCCACATGTAAGTATTGTTTTTACGTAAAAACCGAAATTCGACATCATATTCTGCAGATTTCCCCGCTAGGTACGACTCAACGTTATGAGTAATATGAGCAATGTCATCGGCGTGCACTCGTTTTAGCCATTCATCAACAGAAGCTGGGAAGGCATCTTTTTCATAACCCGCCATGGTGTAGTAACGTTCATTAAATTCAACAGTATTAGTATTAAGGTGCCAACTCCAAATACCATCATTAGCGATTTTCATCACCATGCAATTGCGTTTTTCATTATTAATGAGGGTTTGTTCTATTGCTATTCGCTTGCTTATGTCTTGAATAGTACTGAACACATAGGTATTGCCGTCAATGTTAATACTTTTTTCTACTACTTCTGACATAAAAGTAGAGCCATCTTTTCTCTGCAATAGTACTTGTATAATCTGATTTTCTTTAACCGATATTGTTTGCTCAAACGGTGAATCATCTTGTTTAGGGGCTTTTATATCGAACATATTCATGTTCAATAACGCTACTTCACTATATCCCATGATTTGACAAAAGGCAGGATTAACAAAAATATAACCTCCTTTTAAATCGGCGACAGTTATTCCTTGGGACGATTCATCAACGAGCGTTTGATATAACTGGCTTGTTGGAAATAAGGCGTTTTCTAAAGTCATAATATGGTCTTGTAGCTATTGGTTAATCGGAAGTCTTGCCCTGAAACGTTTTTTTTGTGCACAATAAGAAAAAAATTTAACTGCGAAAGGTCAACAGACCCTAGTATTATTTGAAAAGTGGGATTTATTTTTATTAATTAAATAATAGCTTATTTAGTCGTTATTTGGGGTTATTTGTTAGTTGGAGTGAAATAGTCAGTTAAAAACCTTGTGTATAAACGGTAAGGCTTTTACAATTCTCGCCTTATTTTAATAGACTTCAAGCGACGCCTAGTATGTGCCGCCACTGAATAAGGAAAAACTCATGCCTATAATAACTCTCCCTGATGGCTCTACTCGCTCTTTTGATAACGCTGTATCAGTAATGGATGTTGCCCTAGATATTGGTCCAGGTCTCGCTAAAGCAACCATTGCTGGCCGTATCAATGGTGATTTAGTTGATGCATGCGAGTTAATTGAAAATGATGCTAGTTTACAACTTATAACCAGTAAAGATGATGAAGGTTTAGAAATTATCCGTCATTCTTGTGCACATTTATTAGGCCATGCAATTAAACAATTATGGCCAGACACTAAAATGGCGATTGGTCCTACTATTGATAATGGTTTTTATTATGATGTTGACTTAGAACATACCATTACGACAGATGATTTAGTTAAACTTGAAAAGCGTATGACAGAATTAGCGCGCACTAATTATCAAGTAGTGAAAAAAGTTGGTACATGGCAAACCGCACGTGATGCTTTTGAAGCACGTGGTGAAAGCTATAAAATTGAAATTTTAGATGAAAACATCTCTCAAGACGATACTCCTGCGTTATATCATCATGAAGAATACCTTGATATGTGTCGTGGCCCACATGTGCCAAGCATGCGTCATTGTCATCACTTTAAGTTGATGAAACTTGCGGGCGCGTATTGGCGTGGTAATAGTGATAACAAGATGTTACAACGTGTTTATGGTACCGCTTGGGCAGACAAAAAGCAGCTTAAAGCTTATATTCAGCGCCTTGCTGAAGCAGAAAAACGTGATCACCGTAAAATTGGTAAAACATTAGATTTATTTCATTGGCAAGAAGAAGCGCCGGGAATGGTGTTTTGGCACAATGATGGCTGGACAATTTATACCGAATTAGAAAAGTTCATTCGTGAAAAATTACATGAGTATGATTACGATGAAGTAAAAGCGCCGATGATGATGGACAGAAGTCTTTGGGAAAAATCAGGTCATTGGGAAAAATATGCTGACGGTATGTTTACTACGACCTCTGAAAAGCGTGAATACGCGATAAAACCGATGAACTGTCCCGGCCATGTACAAATTTTTAATCAAGGATTGAAATCTTATCGTGATTTACCACTACGTATAGCTGAATTTGGTTGTTGTCATCGTAATGAGCCATCAGGTGCTTTACACGGTTTAATGCGTGTACGTGGTTTCACTCAAGATGACGCTCATATTTTCTGTATGGAGTCACAAGTACAAGCAGAAGTAACCAAATGTATTGAAATGGTCTATGATGTGTATAGTTCATTTGGCTTTGAAGACATTGTGGTTAAGTTATCAACGCGCCCGGAAAACCGTATAGGTAGCGATGAAATTTGGGATAAGGCTGAAGCTGGTTTAGCGCAAGCATTAACCGATAGTAATATTGCTTTTGAATATTTACCGGGTGAAGGTGCCTTTTACGGTCCTAAAATTGAATTCACTTTAATGGATTGTTTAGGTCGTGGTTGGCAATGTGGTACAGTACAGCTTGATTTTGCTTTGCCAGAGCGTTTAGGGGCAACTTATGTTGGTGAAGACAACGAAAGATACACTCCGGTAATGATCCACAGAGCTATTTTAGGATCATTAGAGCGTTTTATTGGTATTTTAATCGAAGAGTACTCAGGCAAATTTCCAACGTGGTTATCGCCAACTCATGCCACAATTATGAATATTACCGACAAACAAGGTGAATATTGTAAAAAAATTGTTAAAAAACTAAAAGAAAATGGCTTTAGAGCAAAACTAGACTTGAGAAATGAGAAGATAGGCTTTAAAATCCGCGAGCACACTTTAAAGAGAGTTCCTTATTTGTTAGTTGTAGGTGACAAAGAAATGGCAGCAGGTGAAATTGCGGTTAGAACTCGAAGTGGTGAAGATTTAGGGAAAATGTCTGTTGATGACTTTATCGCCAAATTAGGTGAAGAAGTAAAAACGAGACAATAAATAAAATTTCGAGTGGCGAGTTAATAATAACGAGCTGCTTTAGCACAAATTTGAACTTCTAAGTAATAATTAGTTTTATCACTTAGAAAGTAGAGATTAATTTCGATTTTGAGGAAAAAGCGCGGAGTTGACGCACGTCAATGAGCACTTTTGACAAAGAAGTCGGAATAAAGATCAATTTTAAGTTAATAAAAAAGGTTTCTGTAGGAGGAACATGGCTATTAAAGGTGGACAACGAGGCGGGCAAAAAGAGCCAGCACATCGTTTAAATGAGTTAATCACAGGTATTACTGGCAACGAAGTTCGTTTAATTAAGTATGACGGAGAGCCAGGAGGCATTGTTTCATTAGATGAAGCATTTGACCAAGCTGATGAAGCTGGTGTAGATCTTGTTGAAATTAGCCCAACCGCTAAACCTCCCGTTTGTCGCGTCATGGATTACGGCAAGTTTATCTATGAAAAAGCTAAAGAACAAAAAGAACAACGTAAAAATCAGAAACAAATACAGGTAAAGGAAATTAAATTCCGTCCTGGTACAGATGAAGGCGATTATCAGGTGAAATTACGTAACCTGAAACGCTTTTTAGAAGGCGGCGACAAGGTCAAGGTTACATTACGTTTCCGTGGCCGTGAAATGGCCCACCAAGAGCTCGGTTTAGCGCTTCTTACTCGTGTTAAAAACGATTTAGAAGAATTAGCCGTACTTGAATTCTTTCCGCGTAGAGCAGAAGGACGTCAAATGGTGATGGTTTTAGCCCCTAAAAATAGATAATCTTTGGTTTGACAAGTAATTAGTGCGGTTTCGAAATTCGAGTTCTGTGCTAATTCACCAATTTTATCTTTACGCTGGTAGTACAGGCTTGCAAGTAAATTGATTATTCATGCTTTACGGTGAGAAAAATCAGTTTCGCCCTCGCTACTTAATATTTGGCATATACCTTTTCTTTTATTAGGAACGGTATAAATTTGAGAATTATTCCATGCCTAAAATGAAAACTAATAAAGGTGCTGCAAAGCGCTTTAAAAAAACAGCTAATGGCTACAAGTTCAAACAAGCTGGCTTACGTCATATTTTGACTAAACGCCGTACTAAAGTTAAGCGTCATCTTCGTGCTAAACACATGATCGCCGCATCTGACATTAAGTCAGTTAAAAAACTATTACGTCACGGTTAATTAGGAGAAATAGAAAATGGCTAGAGTAAAACGTGGTGTACAAGCTCGTGCACGTCATAAAAAGGTTCTAAAGCAAGCTAAAGGTTATTACGGAGCACGTAGTCGTGTTTATCGTGTTGCTTTTCAAGCTGTAACTAAAGCTGGACAATACGCTTATCGTGACCGTCGTCAACGTAAACGTCAATTCCGTCAGCTTTGGATCGCTCGTATAAATGCGGCAGCTCGTCAAAATGGTTTATCTTACAGTAAATTCATTAATGGTCTTAAAAAGGCTTCTATTGAAATCGATCGTAAGATCCTAGCTGACATCGCAGTATATGACAAAGCAGCATTCACATTCTTAGTTGAAAAAGCACAAGCTTCTTTAGCTGCATAAGAATTGAAAAGTTGTAATTGAGATAAGGACGCCTTTGTGCGTCCTTTTCTTTTTTTAATCATTCTAACTTGCTCTTTAGCTCACTTCCTGCGTTTTAAAGTACTCACTAATAGTAATTAGCTCCGTGCTTTAACCTTGAAATTAAGCTAAATACCTTCGTCATAATGTATTAAAATAATTTTATTAATTATACCGAATGATATTTTTAGTTTAAAAGACTAAATCACAGATATTATTCGCTACAATTAATTTTAAATCTAAAAAGTTAAGGTCTAATACCATGAATCTAGCTGATAAAGTTTTAGCGGTAAATAATGATTTACCTATCCGTACTGATGCACCTGTACATAGCGGTAAAGTACGCTCTGTTTATTGGTTAACTGAGGCCGATAGCAAACGACTAATTGAAGAAAAAGGCTATGACGTCCCTAAAGATGCACCTTTAGCTATTATGGTTATTAGTGATCGTATCTCTGCTTTTGATTGTATTTGGCAAGGTGAGGGCGGTATGAAAGGTGTACCGGGCAAAGGCGCTGCGCTTAATGCTATTTCTAATCATTGGTTTAAATTGTTTAAAGAACAAGGTCTGGCTGATAGTCATATTTTAGATATCCCGCATCCATTTGTTTGGATTGTCCAAAAAGCTAAACCGGTAATGATAGAAGCAATTTGTCGTCAATATATCACTGGCTCAATGTGGCGTTCATATGAAAAAGGTGAACGTGAATTTTGTGGTATAGAAATTAGTGAAGGATTAACGAAAGACTCAAAACTCACTGAGTTATTACAAACACCGTCAACAAAAGGAATATTAACAGGTATTCCAGGTGTTCCTGCGGTTGATGATGTCAATATTACCCGTAAAAATATCGAAGATAACTTTGAAGCATTCAACTTTAAATCACAGGATGACATTACTCTTTATGAAAAGCTATTAACACAAGGCTTTGATGTTATTTCAAGTGAACTTGAAAAAATAGATCAGATTTTTGTCGATACCAAATTTGAATTTGGTTACGTTAAAGATAGTGCCGGTAATGATAAATTAATTTATATGGATGAAGTAGGTACACCTGATTCATCTCGTATTTGGGATGGCGAGCAATACCGTGCTGGTAAAGTGGTTGAAAACTCTAAAGAGGGTTTTCGACAGTTATTATTAAATCATTTTCCTGATCCAGACATTTTATTGAATAAGTCTCGTATGACTGAACGTGAAGCGCTGGCTCGTGACAATGTTTTGCCAGAAGCTGTATTAATGAATGTTTCTAAAACTTATCTTGATATCGCAGAAAAAATTACCGGTGAAAAAATAGTACTGAGTGATAATCCAAAAGCAGAAATTATTGATATTTTACGTGAGCACTATCAATTGATTGATTAGTGCTGCTGTTAACTGTTAAAGGCTGTTATTACTTAGTAATAACAGCCTTTATTTATTTATTTATTTTTTACCACCATTTTTGATGATTTCACGGGCCATTACGTCAGCGATATATCCTGTTGGCTTATTTTGGGCATTGGCTTTAACAAAGACTGTCAGCAAAGTCTGATATATTTCTTCTACTTTTTTAGTCGACTTTTCCTTACTATAATTTTCCTCAAAAGAAATATTAATAATACCACCGGCATTAATTACATAATCAGGTGCATATAAAATACCTTTATCCACTAGGGCTTGATCATGACGAGGCTCTGCGAGTTGGTTATTTGCACAGCCTGCAATTATACTCGCTTTCAAACGTTTAATAGTATCATCGTTAATGCTAGCGCCAAGAGCACAGGGGGCATACACATCGACATCTTGATCAACTATTTCATCTAAACTTACAATGGTAGCATCGAGTTCAATTGCGGCTTTATCAAGAACTTCTTGATTGATGTCAGTCACAAATAATTTTGCGCCTGCCTTGTGTAAATATTCACATAGGCCATAGCCAACACTTCCTAAGCCTTGTACAGCAACGCTGAGCCCGGCTAAGTTGTCGCGATTAAGTTTATGTTTAACAGAAGCCTTTATGCCTAAATATGTTCCTAAAGCAGTAAAAGGGCCGGGATCACCACTTTTGTTTATTGTGCCCGTTACAAAGGGAGTAACGGTGTTGGCAATAGCAATATCGCTAGTGGTTATATTGACATCTTCAGCACTTAAATAGCGGCCATTTAATGCATTTAACGCTTCGCCAAAAGCTTTGAATAAGGCTTCTGATTTAATCGTTTTTGCATTACCAATAATAACTGATTTGCCACCACCCATAGCAAGGCCAGCCATGGCATTTTTATAAGTCATGCCTTTTGATAAACGTAATGCATCGATGAGTGCTTCTTCATCACTAACATAGTCCCAAAGTCTACAGCCACCAACCGCAGGGCCTAATTTTGTACTGTGTATAGCGATAATCGCTTTAAGTCCAGATGCTTGATCACTGCAAAAAACAACTTGTTCGTGATTATCAAAATCTGCTAAATCAAAAAAAGTCATGCCGAAAATTCTCCACTTCATGTTATATACCCATGTTACCTCAAGATGCTGAAACTCGTATCTTGAAGTATCATGGGTATAAATAGTTATACCAATTAAGCAAACCTTATCATTTAGGTTTTGTGCAAACTAGTCGAGGTACAATAATTATAGACGAAGGGGATAGATAAAAGTGTTCAGATATAGGTACAGGCAAATGAAGGTAACATTTACTAATATTCCACGAATAACGAAAGTAAAGACAAAAAGTAAATTAGTTTCTTTGTGTGTGCCGAGTAACTTTACTTATCCGTTGGATGATTTTTTGGTTTTTTTCATGATCATTGGCTTGATAAATTCTAACTTGATTTCGACCATTATGTTTTGAGTAATAAAGCGCATGATCTGCTTGACTGATCATTTGATTATATTCCACTAAGTTACTATTGTCAGTTAAACCAATACTAATGGTCAGCGTTAAATCTTGTGCAATAGCAGAAAAATCATGTGTTTCAATTGCTAGGCGAATTAGCTCACAAAAATGCATTGCCTGTTCTTTATTGGCAGTAATGAGTAAAGTAAATTCTTCACCGCCCCAACGGGCCAGTTTAACTTGCTGTGAACAACGAGGCAATAATTCAGATAAGATGTTGGCTAGGGTTTTAATTGCCTGATCGCCAACAAGGTGTGAATAGGTATCGTTTACTGCTTTAAAGTGGTCTATATCTATAATCGCTAGTGATAATGGGGTTGTATGCTCTTGTGCTGTTTTAAAGTCACAATCACACCATTCATCGAAAGCTCGTCTATTAGGTAAGCCTGTTAATTGATCATGTACAGCTTGATAAGCAAATAATGCAGTTTGTTTTTTTAAATCTAGTGTTTGTCTGGCAACCAAACGTTTTAACTTTTCTTCACTTTGTTGAATGATAATAATTCGATAGCGATAAAAAAAATAAAGTACAGAAAATGACAAAGCAAGAATAAATAATTTAAATAATGGTGTTTGCCAAAAATGAAAAGGAATGATAAAGGTTAAGGTTGCTTCTTGATTTTGCCATTTTCCATTGGGGTATTTTGCACGCATTTTAAAGGTATAGGTACCAGGGGAGAGGTTAGTAAACTCAGTATATGTTTGACTCTTTTTATTTATCCAATCAGTATCAAAACCAACCAGTTGTGTTTGATACTGGATATTTTTAGACATTAAAAATCCTAATCCTACATAATGAATGGTTACATGTGATGAGCCCGCTAACAATTTAACATGGCTAAGCACTTGGTTTCCCTCTTTAAGTGTTAGGAGCTGCTCTTGATTATCGACAATAAGTTGTTCAATAAGTACCGGTAGCTGTCTTTCTGCCATCCGTTGTAAGCGCTGATGAGTAACTTGGCTTACACCTTTTGCAGTAGCAAACCAAACACTGCCGTTTTTATGCAACGTTGCTGCTGGTGTTGAACCACCATTTGCTTGTGAACTTAATAATCCAACGCCTTCAGCAAATATTTCAAAATCAATTATTGCATCTTGATTAGCGATAGCTTTATTGATTTGTTCTCGGCTAATTTTAATAATCCCTCGATTGCTACTTAGCCAAAACGTGTCATTAGTGTCGATAATTACTTGAAAAATTTTATCTATTGGTAAACCATTTTTTCGGCTGATAGCTTTAATGTCATTTGTTATTAAATCGATTTGTATTAGCCCTCGGTCGGTAGCTAACCAAATAACATCGCCTTCAACATTGAAACCAAAGGCATATTCAGCGTTAAACTCTTCATTAAGACGATAGGTTTGTATGATACCATTTTGATATGAAACTACGCCTATGCCAGTGCCAATCCAAATTTTCCCTTGGGAATCTTCTGTTAATGCCATAATAAAATTATCAGGCAGGCCTGTTTGTTTATTAAACTGGCTAACTAAGCCGTCTTTGGATATTTTTACAAGTCCAGCAGCGGTGCCAATCCAAGTGTTTTCTTTAGAATCAAATAATAATGATCTAACCTCATTACTTGGCAAGCCTTGGTCTTTATTAAAAAAAGGCTGCATAGTATTACCTACCACTTTATAAACACCACTATTGTAGGTACCAACTAAAATTTGGCCGTTTTTCCCTTGTGCCAAGCTTAAAATGGATTTGACTGATGTGGCACTTTTAGACTTGATCGCTGTAGGTGAAATAGAATAGATTTTTTTTCCGAGTAATTTATTTAATCCTTTACTGCTACCAATCCATAAACTGCCATCGCTATGAGCTAAAACACTTCGTATATAATTTCCGGCTAAACCTTGCTCTGAGGTTAGCGTGATAAAAGGGGCTTCTCTTAAGCGGAATAAACCACTGCTAGTACCAACCCAAATACTATCCTCTTTATCCTGATAAAGTGAGGATATACGGTTGTTAGGTAAGCCTTGGCTATCATCAAGTTTTTCTATGCCATAATCACTTAAACGAAAAATACCATGTTTTTGTGTACCAAGCCATATATCATCATTGCTATCTTGTAATATACTGGTAATTGCTTCATGAGATAAGGTTTGATGAAGAGGAGTGAAATAGCCATTATTGAAAATAAAAGCACCTCGTTCAGTACCGACAATAAGTTGATTCTTACTGGTAAGAAGTAATGAATATACCGGAGTGTCAGGTAAGCCAAAATGCTCATCGAAATGACTCACTAGCGTTTTGTTTTTTACTGAATATAAACCATTATTGGTTGCTACCCATAAAGTGTTTTCTGCATCAAGTAGTAGTTTAAATGCTCTTAAGTTACCGATAATAGTTTCATCGTGTTTTGTTGTAACATTTCTATAGACAAGTCCTTTGCCTTCCAGAGCTAACCAAATATTTTGTTTGTTATCGAAAATAGCGTGGTTTACCATAGTTGATGCGTTATATTGAGGTTGCCATTTTCGATTTTTACGGACAGAAATACCTCCTCTAGCTCCTGCAACTAGAAGTTCTCCGTTTTGAGTTGCGGTTAAGTTTTTTACTGCTGAATCAGGTAAACCTGCTTTTGAACCGCGAGTGAATAGTTTAAATTCCCGGCCATTAAAACGGGCAAAACCCTCCCATGTTGCTATCCACAAATAACCATCAATTGTTTGTGCGAGTGCATTAATACCGTTATGTGGTAAACCATCACGGGTGTCCCATGTTTGGGTAAAATAATCCTCTAGAGGTAGCGGGTCTTTTTTTGATGCATGGCTATAAAAAGACAATAAAATTATAATTGTAAAAATTAATTTTATTATAGAGATGAGTTTCAGCTTCATACGGCTCTAGTTAGAAAGGGTCTTTTAATATTTTATTAATAACCCATTGTCCACCATTTAATTGTACTAGTGAAATACGTTTAACGTCTTTTAAACGATTTTCTTGGTAATAGCCATCAAAATATAGGGTTATTGTTGCTTTGTGTTTAAATCGCTTTCTAAGTTTTACACCGTTGTCATCTGCTTTTATCTCAACCTTGTCATAAGACATATTAAAAAGGTGGCGTGCAATAGCCTGTGGAGATCGGTAGTGTAATATTAGTCGAGCTAGTTTAGGATCACAAACTGAGGCTGCTTTTTGAACATTTTTTTCATTGTAAAGTGCATCAAAAAAGGCGACAGCGATTAATTCAGGATTATCGATTTTAGTGATTTCTTTTTTACCATCATTGCAAGCACTAACAAGAAAAAGCGTCAGTAAAATTAGAAAATTAATTTTAGGCATAAGAAAAGTAACAGTATTTAAATTTAGCGAAATTCATTCAAGCATAACTTAAATTGAGAGATAACAACACTATCTTTTATACTTAAAGCTAGGCAATAAAAAAGGTGCTTAAGCACCTTTTTAATCACGAATGTTAAAATAAAAATTATTGTACTAATTCTTTATCCGAAAAGCTGTCACTGAATAATGCGCTAGATAAGTAACGCTCTGCAGAGCTAGGTAAAATAACTACTATCGTTTTACCTGAGTTTTCAGGAAGCTCAGCAAGACGTTTAGCGGCAACAACCGCAGCACCTGATGAAATACCAGCAAGAATACCTTCTTCTTTCATTAAGCGATGTGCCATCGCCATTGAGTCATCATTAGATACTTGCTCAACACCATCAATCATATCTAAATCAAGGTTACCAGGTATAAAACCGGCACCAATTCCTTGAATTTTATGTGGGCCAGGCCGTAACTCTTCACCGGCTAGTTTTTGACTAATTACCGCTGAATCTGTTGGTTCAACCGCAATACTACTTATCGCTTTGCCTTGGGTTAATTTTAAGTAACGGCTAATACCGGTAATTGTGCCACCAGTGCCAACACCAGCCACTAAAATATCTATTTTCCCATCAGTATCACGCCAAATTTCAGGACCTGTGGTTTTCTCATGAATAGCAGGGTTTGCAGGATTATCAAACTGGCCTAAAAGTACATATTTATCAGGATCCGAGTCTTTAATTTCTTGTGCTTTTGCAATCGCGCCATTCATTCCTTTAGCACCGTCAGTAAGCTCTACTTTTGCGCCAAGCGCTGCAAGTAATTTACGACGCTCTAAACTCATGGTACTTGGCATAGTTAGAGTGATGCTATAACCACGGGCAGCAGCAACAAATGCAAGGGCAATGCCGGTATTACCACTTGTTGGTTCAATAATTTCTTTACCTTGCGATAAAAGACCTTTTTCTTCAGCATCCCAAACCATGCTAGCGCCAATACGACACTTAACACTGAAACTTGGATTTCTTGCTTCTACTTTCGCATATACCGTTGCAGCAGGGCTGCCATCACTATTTTTACTAGCAATTACCCGATTAAGCTTAACCAAAGGTGTATTACCAATGGAGGTTGAATTATCTTCAAATATGTTAGACATGCTGAAATCCTATGGGCTATTTTGAACTCACTTGAGTATTATTGTAAGATTAGCCTCTTATAGCAGAAAAAGAAGTGATATTTTGTTATAACTTATATGCATTTATGGAATAAATAACTACTTTAATAGTACTTTTCATAAAATAACAATCATAAAATTTTAGGAATTGAATATGAGCGCTTTTCAAGGCACCAGTAATTATATTGCCTCAAATGAGTTACAGCTAGCTGTTAATGCAGCTATTACTCTTGAGCGACCTTTGTTAATAAAAGGAGAGCCAGGCACAGGAAAAACCATGTTAGCAGAGGAGTTAGCGGCGAGTTTAGGTGTTGAACTTATTCCTTGGCATATAAAATCAACAACAAAAGCACAGCAAGGCTTATATGAATACGATGCAGTATCGCGTTTAAGAGATAGCCAGCTAGGTGACGAGAAAGTAAACGATATTGGTAACTATATTATTAAGGGTAAATTATGGCACGCGTTTACTAGTGATCATCGTCCGGTGTTATTGATTGATGAAATAGATAAAGCTGATATTGAGTTCCCTAATGATCTACTTTTAGAGCTAGATAAAATGGAATTTTTTGTTTACGAAACTCAAGAAAAAATTGTCGCTAAACAAAGACCTATTATTATCATTACTTCAAATAATGAAAAAGAATTACCAGATGCTTTTTTACGTCGTTGCTTTTTTCATTATATTCGTTTTCCAGAAAAAGCAGAGATGCAAGCCATTGTTGATGTTCACTTTCCCAAGATAAAACAAAAGTTGCTAGATGAAGCGCTCGCCTTATTTTTTGATTTACGTGATGTTCCAGGCTTAAAGAAAAAGCCATCTACGTCAGAATTAATTGATTGGTTAAAGTTATTGCTTGCTGAAGACATTTCTCCAGAAGTGCTACATGAAACACGCCAGAAAAAAGTCATTCCGCCGTTACATGGCGCCTTATTAAAAAATGAGCAAGATGTACATTTATTTGAAAAGCTTGCTTTTATGCACCGTGGCCAACGTTAAGGTTTATATGGGTATATGTTAAAAAATAAAGAGCAAAGTAATGTTAATTGATTTCTTTTGTAAGGTACGTGACTACAAAATACCTTGTACACTGCGAGAATTACTTGATTTAATTCGAGCTTTAGAACGAGGCGTAGTATTTGCTAGTATCGATGATTTTTATAGTTTGAGTCGTACTATTTTAGTTAAAGATGAAGCTCATTTTGATAAATTTGATCGTGCTTTTGCTGATTATTTTTCCGGTGTTGCTAGTCTAGAATTGGATTTATCAGAAATACCTCAAGATTGGCTTAAAAAGCACTTTGAAAAGCAACTAAGCGCCGAAGAAAAAGCAAAAATAAAAGCCTTGGGCGGATTAGACAAGCTAATGGAAACATTAGCTGAACGTTTGAAAGAGCAGGAGAAACGTCATCAAGGTGGTAATAAATGGATTGGTACTGGCGGAACTTCACCGTTTGGTGCCTATGGCTATAACCCTGAAGGGATTAGAATAGGGCAAGACGGTTCACGACATCGTCGCGCGACTAAAGTTTGGGATAAACGTCAATTTAAAAATTTAGATGCAAATGTTGAAATAGGCACTCGTAATCTAAAAGTTGCTTTGCGCAAGTTACGTCAATTTGCACGTACTGGCAGTAGTGACGAATTAGCGCTTGATGAGACTATTGCTGCTACAGCCCGTAACGCGGGTTATCTTGATATTAAAATGAAGCCTGAGCGTCATAATGCCATTAAAGTATTAATGTTTTTTGATATTGGTGGCTCTATGGATGATCACATTAAGGTATGTGAACAGCTATTTTCGGCCATACATGGTGAATTTAAGCATTTAGAATTTTTTTATTTTCATAACTGTCTTTACGAGAATGTTTGGCGAGATAATAACCGTAGACATAATGAAAAAATTGATTTATTGCAAGTGCTGCACACTTATAGTCGCGACTATAAAGTTATTTTTATTGGCGATGCCACAATGGGGCCATACGAGATAACTTACCCCGGTGGCAGTGTTGAACATTGGAATGAGGAAGCCGGTAATGTTTGGATGAAAAGATTAACAGATCATTTTGATAAGGTTATTTGGCTTAATCCTCAAAATGAAGCGCAGTGGCCTTATTATGCTTCTATCAAAATAATGCAAGGACTGGTCGATAATAAAATGTACCCACTGACATTAGCAGGGTTAGGGCAGGGTATTAAAGCGTTGATTTAATATCAGGCTTAAGGTGACCATGCGTAGCTAATTTTGGTAAAAAAAGTTCTTTCTGCGCGTGTTAATTTTGTTAAATCATCATCTTGCAAGCTCTTATCAGAGTACCCTAAGAAAAATACCGTTTGTGGGTTAAGCTTATAGGCGTAAATTAATTGGCTTGATAAACCTTTACTTTGCGTTGAGCTAATAAAATTATTGTTATCAGGGTTCCTATCAACATCACTATAAATTAAGCTAAGTTTTAAGTAACTTTGCACATCAAATTGGTAAGACAAACGTAACTCAGAAATATTTTCAATATAAACATTACTATTACTGCCGATACTATTTTTAGCATCTAGTTTGCTATACGTTTGGTAAAAATCAAACTCTAAATGATCGGTAATAAAAACAGCAACATTAGCTGCTAGTTGAATTAAATCACCTAAACGATCATTAGCATAATCAATTTTATCACCAACCGTTAACTCTAGTGATAAGTAGGTACGAGGATTTGGCTTAATGCTTGCGTATAACTCTACTTGGTCTTCATTAAAAGAGGAGGTATTATTATCAATATTCGCTATGGTATAATCATAGCGAATACCGACTTTTTCACCATGCATTAAACTGAGTTCATAATAAGATTGCATCGGACCATCAATATTAAAACTTGTTGTTAATGCTCGTTCAATAAGTTCATTATTATTGTTGTGAATAATTTGCCATTTACCTGATACTCCAGCTTCTTGCCATTGACTGCCGGGTGCTGAATAGAAAGTTCTTTTAACAAAAACGGTATTTTTTTTAATATCAGCTTTGGGCATAAAACCTAAATCAGCTCTAAAATCAGCGCCAATATCTTGATGCGCTAAATCAACAAGCCAGTATTCAGAATTATGAGTAAAGTTAACTTTAACAGCGCGGTCACTAAAACTGTCATTACTGGGTTTATAGCTATTTTCGATTGTTTCTGGGTATTGGCTGTCCGAATTTAATAGCTGTGCTTTAATGGCACTAGACTCAGATAAACGATAACGAGCATCAAGTCCAACGACATAGTTATGATAATCATCTGTGGAGCGTAATGTTGCTATGCTGCCTATCGTTAAATCGTCATTAAAATCATATCTATAACGCCAGGCACCGGCGTGACTTTCTTGCGCTAAAGTTAGTAAACTTGAACGTAAGTTACCTGGTAATAAGATGTTTGTTTCAGTGTCGTTGGTGATGAATGCGCCATAACTGTGTTTATTAATACGACCGGTTAATTTGGCGCCATAATCAGGATCGGCAATGTTTCGCGTATATACTAAGTCAAAATCACTACTGAAATAGTCACTGTTATCTAAGAAAAAAGCGCGCTTTTCTTCATAAAATAGTGAAAAATTAGTATTTACACTCAGTTGCCCACTATCACTTTCTACCGTTGAAAAGTCAGGGTTTAAGGTGGCATTGAGTAAATTATTCGCGTTGATGCCCCAACGTAAATCTAACCCTGCTTCGGTATCGTTTTCAGCGCTCCAATTACTGTTTGGATTACTATTGTTTAGGTTACTGTTAGCGTAAACATCTCGTGTTTCATTTCTGCTAGTAGTGAACGTAGGTGTTAATCGTAAATTTTGGCCTATCTCCGCATTTTCAAAGCCAATAGCCTCCGGGTATTGACACAACCAACAAGGATTATCTCGTGCAAGAGGGACATGAGAAATGCGTAAACTAGTATCTCTGGGGTAAATTCGTACTAATTCTATCGCCCATTTTTTTTTCTTGCCATCTGCTTTGAAGTTTAAAATGTTATAAGGAATAGCCATTTCGACTTGGTAACCCTGCTTAGTTATTTTACCAAAGGCATACCAAAGGCCATCCCATGAGGTGTTATTCTGTGCAGTTATTTCATTGTAAGTGGCATCATTTTGCACACCATAGGGATTGACAAAAAAGGAATAATTTAAGCGCCTATTATTATGAGTATCGAGTTTTATTCCGACAGTGTCTTGTAACCACGTTTTGTCACGATCAGTTAAGAAGCCTTGAATTTTTGTTGGTTCAGGGTCATAGGCAATAAAGGCAATATAAAGAAATTTTCCATTTTCAATTAGTTTGGCAGTAGTTTTAACCGGGCTAGGTAAGTTATTCCACGGACTATTGATGATATCTAATTCTATCGATAATGCATTAGACCATAGCTCATCATTTAACTCACCATCAATGATTATGGTGTTTTTTTCAAAGGGAATTTGAAGTGATTCTAGCTTAACATTCGTTATCAGTGTGTTTTGTTGGTTTAAGGTTTGCGCTATTGTTGGGCTTATTAATAAAACAGTAAAAAGCAATACAATCAAGCTATGACAGCTTAAGTTCTGCATACATCATCCATAAATTTATTATTATAAGGGGGGAATCAGCTAATATTTTTATTTTCTAGTGTTAGCAATAGATATGTCTATATCAAATTAGTATAAACTTTATGAGACAAATTGTTACAAATTTTAAGCTGCAGCACAATCTAAACTTTAAAAATTGTTATTCCGTCGTGATATAGATGCAATTCTGTTGCACTTTTTATGACTATTTTACTTAGACTACTTTTATCGTGGTCAGAATGATTACGATACAATTCCGGTTAAAATTTATATGATAGTCGACCAGTTAATTATTTTATCTGGTGAAATACAGATTATCATTGATATTGAGTTGCAGTCTTTAGCTAACCGTTTACTATTGTAAGCATATTTTCTTTGGGTTTTTGACATGCCATTCTCTCTTATTGATCTCATTGCTTTATTTATCTTTTTTCTCTCTTGGTCAGGGTATACTTGGTTTGCTCGTAAAAAAGCTAAAACGACGAATTGTTTAGCTCGAAGTTTACACCAGCATAGAATTCATTGGATGTATGAGACTATTACTCGAGAGATTAGAGTTGGCGAAGCGTCATTATTATCTAACTTAGAGCGAAATATTGCTTTTTTTGCTTCTAGTACATTATTAATTTTAGCGGGTATATTGACGCTGTTTGCAAAAATAGACACGTTAGAAAGTGTTATATACTCAATGCCTTATGCTGATCATGTCAGTCATTTTACCATTCAGATTAAGCTAAGTTTGTTGGCTTTTATTTTTGTTATCTCATTTTTTCAATTTACTTGGTCTATGCGTCAGTATGGCTTTGTTAATGTTATGATAGGTGCGGCGCCAATAGATACCTCTGGTTTGAATGACAACCTTAAAGCTTATGCTAAACAAATGGCGACAGTACAAGATCAAGCAGCACATTCTTATAATTATGGACTTCGTTCATATTATTTTGCATTAGCGGCTATTTGTTGGTTTTTTCATCCTTTTTTGTGTATTTTAATGAGTGTTTGGGTGGTTTATACCTTATATACGCGTGAGTTTAACTCTAAATCTGTTAAAGCTTTGACTGCCGGGCAGCAGTATTTACAATTAGAGCGAGATGCTAAAGAGCAAGCTAGCGCTAAGATTGTTGAGTGAGTCAGTACTCTAAAAAATATCAGCACTATTCGGTGGAAGATTTTGATAGCTATGACTGTCTCAAGTTGTCAAAACGGTTCTATCTTGTCTTGTTATTTGTGTTGCGTGGTTATCTTGTTTGGTTGCTGTCAATAACTAATATGCGCGATAGAATAAGTATTATATCGTGGATATACCCTGAAACATCACTGTTTTATTTAAGTTTAATATCGGGGACGGTTGGCTTATTTGTGCTACTAATGATCAGTTTACGACGGCCGGAAGCGGCTAACTGGATTAAACTTAGTTGGCAACACAGCCGAAAATTTTTAATCGCTGCATTATTTTTTGATTTATTCACTCATGCCATAGTTTTTTTTTATTGGCAATTAATCTCAGTAGAATGGCTTATTATGCAAGTGATCATAACGGTTACTTTAATTGTACTCTGTTATAACAGTGAGCGCGTTACAATAAATTTAACAGAATTTCCACAGAAAATACCAGAAAAATAATTCTGGATCATAATATTTCTCATATAAATGTTTAAGGTTACCAATAGTGAATGTAAATAATAGTCAAGATAACGGCCAACAAGAACAACGATTGATTATTCTTGATACGGAAACAACCGGTATTAACCCCAGAGATGGACATAGAATTGTTGAAATTGGCTGTGTTGAAATGATCAACCGTCAATTAACAGGTCGAAGCTATCATGTATACATCAAACCGCTGGATCAGCGTGGCCAAGTATTGCAAATGGATCAAGAGGTAATCAATATTCATGGGTTAACTAATGAATTTTTAGATGATAAACCTACCTTTCCCCAAGTTGTTGATGGCTTTATTGATTTTATTCGTGGTGCTGAATTAGTTATTCATAATGCTAAGTTTGATGTTGGCTTTATGAATAATGAATTTTCATTATTGAACTTTGCCAATAGCGCTAGCAACAAAGTGCCAATGACTGAAGATATTTGTACTATTACCGATACCTTAAAAACCTCAAAAGACGAATTTGGCTCACCAAAAACCTTAGATTACTTAGCGCGTTTTTATAAAGTAGATAAATTGATAGACCGTACTTATCATGGTGCTTTGATTGATGCGCAGCTGCTTGCTTTTGTTTATATAGAAATGACACGTAAGCAGTCAACGTTTAATTTGTCGGTGGGTGATAATAGTGGTGAAGATGCTAATGCTATTAGACGTTTAAGTAATAAGCGAGCAAAGCTAAAGGTTATTGCCGCTTCTGCCGATGAAGTAGCAGCACACAAAGAAAGGTTATTGGTTATTAAGAGCAAAGGGGGAGAGCCACTTTGGAAATAAACAAGTTATTGATATTTTGTTTTGTTACGCTAACTAGCTTAGCTAATACTAAAGCCTTAGCTGTTCAAGAGGGTGTACAAGAACTTAAAGCATTCACCGAGCAAGTAAAATTAATAAAACAAGCTAAAGTAAAATATTATCAAAGTGATAATATAACCAATCAAATTTCCTATTTTGATAATCGTTTTCGTATAGATGCAGAGCTTGATGAAATCACTTTGTTATTTTATCGTAGTCGCGGTAGTCGACCTATAATTTTAGTGCGTCCAGACGGCAGTAAATTAAGAGTCAATAACGTCGACCCAAGTAAAGTGCAATGGCATGATGATAGCACCTTTGACTTGATCAAAATTGTAAAACCGATGCCCGGACCATGGCAAGCTATTGGTGATATTTTGCCAGAAAGTCAAATTATGGTGATGTCAGATGTTAAATTGGAGGTAGCTCCTTTACCCGAAATTGTTTTGTCTGGTGAAACCTTAAAAGTGGTTGGTAAACTTTATAATGGCGATGAGCCTATTAATACTCCTTATTTTCGTAATGTGGTTAAATTGGATGTGCATTTTTATAGTACTAACAATGCTGATTACGACAATTTTGGCGCTGATGCACTTAAATTAACATCATTTCGCGATGATGGTCATGGCTTGGATGAATATGCGGGTGATGGCCTATATACCGGGGAATTTCGCTTAGATTTTGCATCAGGTGAATGGCAACCGGTATTTTTGATTAAACTACCGATGGCTAGCCGGGAATTACGACAAAAACCCCTTGTGCTACATAGGTCACCGGTAAGCATTGCCGTTGAAACGTCTGCAGATGAAAATAAGCCACATAGTATGACATTATCAATCGATCCAACTTATGTTGACCCTAACAGCTTAGTTTTCCAAGGTAAGGTGACTTTTCCGGATAAACAGGTTGAACCATTTTCTATTATGGATGATAAGCAAGGTGAGACACGTGTTAAAGATATTAAAAATACTGAATCAGGTGTCTATCGTATTAATATTCATGCGTTTGGTAGAACGACATCAGGACGAGAGTTTCGTTTAGCAATCCCTGAATTTAGTTTTAATGTTAAAGCTAATAATAATGAAATTTTGGTGACTACAATCGATGAAAATGGTGTTGAAAAAACGGTTAGTATTGATAGAGAGCAAAAATTATTAGCAGATAGAGCAGCTGAATTGGCCCAAGCAAAAATAGTGCAACAACAAGCTGAAGAAGAAAAAGAAATACAAACCATAATTTTGATAGCAGCAGGGAATGCTTTAATCATAGTCATTGCTTTGGTGCTATTTTTGGTCATGCGTAAGAAGAAAAAATAAAGCTGTAGTTGAACGGTACTCTATTGATGAGATGAACAATATTCTTTGAAATACTTTTCGGGGAAATGAATATAAATAATTTTCCCTTGATAGCTTTTTAATCACCTGGTGAGGATAAGGATAAGCGGGGAGATTTGTACTGTAGCACTGGCATCATACATTGCCAACATAACTAGCGTAATTTATAATTTTCCAGTATGTTTTTACTAGGAGTGAATATTATCGAATGGTACGGGTCAAGAGACTTGAACTATTTTTACTTAAACGAAACACCGAAGTAAAAATGGTGGCTACACCGGGACTCGAACCTGGGACCCCATCATTATGAGTGATGTGCTCTAACCAACTGAGCTATGTAGCCTTACCGATTTTCTTTGTGGCAATACTGGAACCTACTATTTCTAATATAAGCAGCGTGTATAGAAACTCCGCAAATGTTGACTTAGTGGAATTTGAATATTATCGAATGGTACGGGTCAAGAGACTTGAACTCTCACATCTTGCGATACTGGAACCTAAATCCAGCGCGTCTACCAATTCCGCCAAACCCGCATTTCGATTTTTATTTTCTAAAAAACATAGCAGAAATCAGAGGTTTTGAATCTCTGATATTTCTGCGGAGCAAAATCGTTTTATTATAAACTGATTTACTCAAATTATATGGCAGGGATAAGAGGATTTGAACCTCTGAATGACGGGATCAAAACCCGCTGCCTTACCGCTTGGCTATATCCCTGCAATGTATTTACTTTTTACAATTGACAACAAGTTGTCTTTTAAATGGTACGGGTCAAGAGACTTGAACTCTCACATCTTGCGATACTGGAACCTAAATCCAGCGCGTCTACCAATTCCGCCAAACCCGCATTTCATTCAATTTTAAAGAGATTGAACTCTTACATCTTGTAATACTGGAACCTACTCTTATAAAAAATAAGCAGCGCAACTACCAATTCCGCCAAACCCGCATTACATTCAAGTTTTTAAAGAGACTTGAACTCTTTTTACTTAAGTGAAACACCGAAGTAAAAATGGTGGCTACACCGGGACTCGAACCTGGGACCCCATCATTATGAGTGATGTGCTCTAACCAACTGAGCTATGTAGCCTTGCCAACCTGCTCTGTAGCAAGTGGCGCGTATTATGCAAATCTACTTGCCGTTCGTCAACCGTTTTCTTCTAAATAAATGCACTTTTTGTTTGTTTGCTTATTGTCTGCGCAATTTGATGCTTTCCCATGCTAATCCAACTATGTTTTCATTAATAGTTGCGTTTAATGGTCTCATTAACTTTCAAATGCTTATTGGTTACTTAGGAGAATATCTCCTGCATTATTTCATAAGTCACATCCATGCGACGTCTGCATGCTCTAATAATACCAATCCGCATAAACATTTACTCAGTCTCGCTGGTTAAAGTTAACAATAGCGGTGTTGCTTTTAATCCCAATAGCCAGCTATTACTCAATCAAGCGCCTAGCTCTTGTGAGTTTTCCCTATGCAATCATTGACCACTACTTTATGCCCAAAGATATAAGCTATCTCCCTAAGCCACCTCAAGATGCTGAATCCTGCATCTTGAGGTGGCTTGGGTATACATTGTTCCAACGTCGCTGTCACAGCTCTAAAATAACTGTGTGCTCATTTTAATTTGTTAAAACTCTCCGCTACGTCGTTATTTATTTGGCAATATTTCCTAGGTATAAAATAGATCACTTAATTAATGAAACTGGTGTAAGTAAATAGAGGCGTACAACAGACTTTATAGTGCGCAAAAAAAAACGCACCCTATCTGGCGCGTTTTTAATGTTAATAATGACTTAGACTATCAGTGTAATACTAATTAAATAGCTCAATTACTTAGTCAGTTTGATTATTATAAAGCTATACGTTAAAACGGAAATGAATAACATCACCATCTTTAACTTTATATTCTTTGCCTTCTAGAGTCCATTTACCTGCTTCTTTGGCGCCTTTCTCACCTTGATGCTTGATAAAGTCATCAAAGCCTATTACTTCAGCACGAATAAAGCCTTTTTCAAAGTCAGTATGAATTACGCCTGCTGCTTGTGGCGCGGTTGCATTTTGCTTTACTGTCCAAGCGCGTACTTCTTTAACACCAGCGGTAAAATATGTTTGTAAGTGAAGCAAAGAGTAACCAGCATTGATAACACGATTTAGACCGGGTTCTTCTAAACCTAAGTCAGCCATAAATTCAGCTCGGTCTTCTTCATCCATTTCAGATAATTCACTTTCAATTTCAGCACAAACAGCAACAACGATAGCACCTTCAGCATCCGCTATCTTTTGTACTATATCAAGATAGGGATTATTTTCAAAACCATCATCATTGACATTAGCGATATACATGGTTGGTTTGATGGTTAAGAAGTTTAAGTAGTCGACGGCTGCTTTTTCTTCTTTGGTTAATTCTAAAGAACGCACCATATTGCCGTCTTCAACATGTTTTAATATTTTCTCTAAAACAGGCATTTCAAATTTAGCGTCTTTATCGCCGCCTTTAGCTTTCTTAGCTAAACGAAAAATTGCCCGTTCTGCGGTATCCATATCAGATAAAGCTAATTCAGTATTGATTACCTCAATATCATCAGCAGGATCAATTTTATTGGCAACGTGAATGATGTTGTCATTATCAAAGCAGCGAACTACGTGACCTATTGCGTCAGTTTCGCGAATATTGGCTAAAAATTTATTGCCCAAACCTTCACCTTTTGAAGCGCCAGCCACTAAACCGGCAATATCAACAAACTCCATGGTGGTAGCAAGTACACGTTCTGGTTTTACAATGTCTGCTAATTGATCAAGACGAGGATCAGGCACAGGAACTATGCCAGTATTTGGTTCAATAGTACAAAAAGGGAAGTTGGCGGCTTCAATGCCTGCTTTGGTTAGTGCGTTAAATAAGGTTGACTTGCCGACGTTGGGTAAACCAACGATGCCACATTTAAATCCCATAATATTTACCTGTCTTTGTTAATTTTAAAATTTTTGAATGCGTGTTATTGGAGGATATCCAACAGATTATTTATATTTGGCGGCTTTCGCTCTTTTACATGCCTTTAAAGGCATGTAAGCGTTGTTGCGCATATTTTAAGCCATCGATTTGCCAAAGTTCAAAACAGTGAGTGGCTTCATCAATGGCCTGTTCAATTAATGATTGTTCGTTTTGTGGTGCTTTACCCAGTACATGGCCAGTTACTTTGTCTCTGTGTCCAGGATGGCCAATACCAATGCGTAAGCGATAAAAGTCTCTATTATTTGCCATACGAGCAATAATATCTTTTAAGCCATTGTGTCCGCCATGACCACCACCTTGTTTGATTTTAACTGAGCCGGGTAGCATGTCTAGTTCGTCGTGAGCAATTAAAATATTGTCAACATGGATGCGGAAAAAATTAGCTAAAGGCGCTACCGCTTGACCACTTAGGTTCATAAAGGTTGTTGGGATTAATAGGTGAACAAGTTCATTGCCTATAAGTCCTTTACCGTAAAGACCAGAATATTTTTTTTCGGGGCGAAGGGATATATTATTACGCTGTGCTAGTTCTTCAACAAACCAAACACCGGCATTATGACGTGTTCTTGTATATTCGGGGCCAGGATTACCTAGCCCCGCAATTAGTTTAATTTTCATCTTAAGGTAAGAGTATTAAACTATTCTGCAGCGGCTGCTTCAGTCGCTTCTTCGCTGTCATCATCACTGCTGCTGCCTTTTGGAGCATTAGCGGTAACAACGGCTTGGTCATGGCTTTCGCCTTTAGCTAATTCGTCAGAAGTTACGCCAGTAGGCAATTTAACGTCTGATAAATGTAACGTTTGACCAACTTCTAAGTCTACTAAATCAACTTCGATAAACTCAGGTAAGTCTTTTGGTAAACAAGTAATAGCAATTTCAGTTACGTGGTGAGCAAGAGTTGCGCCAGTTTTTGAAATATTCTCTTCGTTGATGAAGTGAACAGGAACATTAGTATGTAATGCGTGGTTTGCATCAATACGGATGAAATCTAAATGCATTACGATGTCTTTAAACGGATGACGTTGCATGTCTTTGATCAAACATTCTACTGGCTTGCCAGCAATGTTTAACGTTAATACGTGCGAGTAGAAAGCTTCTTCTTGTTGAGCACGGAAAACGTTTTTGTGCTCTAAAGTTAAAGATACTGGCTCTTGGCCTTCACCGTAAAGGATAGCAGGAACTTTATTCGCGTGACGTAGGCGGCGGCTCGCACCTTTCCCTAAATCTGTACGTAGTTCTGCTTCCAAAGTAAATAAATCAGTCATGATAAATACTCTTATATTATATAAGTAAAATTAAGTCTTGTTTTTTGCGACCAAAAACAAGGATATACCTTTTTTTATCTATTTAGGTACTAATAAACAAGTCCCCATTAGATAAAAAAGGCGCGGAATAATAACACTACAGATAGGCTAAAGCTATTGATTATTGCCTATCTGTGATAAAAATAGTCAATAAAAAAAGCCGATATTTATTAGATAATATCGGCTTTAAATAATTTCATGCTAGTTATATCCAGCTCACTTCAGGATAAAAGTTAACTTTCAAACATGGCTGAAATTGATTCTTCGTTACATACTCGACGAATAGCTTCACTTAGCATGCCACTTAAGGTTAGTTGACGTACCATTTTTAGCTTTTTGATTTCTGCTGATAATGGAATTGAATCCGTCACTACCACTTCGTCAAGCACTGAGTTTCTCAGATTTTCAGCAGCGTTACCCGATAATACTGGGTGAGTGGCGTAAGCAATAACACGTTTTGCACCATGTTTTTTTAATGCTTCTGCCGCTTTTACTAATGTACCGCCAGTATCTATCATATCATCCACAATAATACAGTCACGGCCTTCGACATCACCAATAATATGCATGACTTGGGCAACGTTGGCTTTAGGACGACGTTTATCGATAATGGCTAAATCGGCATCATCTAATAATTTTGCTACCGCGCGAGCACGAACAACGCCACCAATATCAGGAGATACTACCACCGGATTATCTAATTCACGGTTTCTCATATCTTCCAATAAAATAGGGGTACCAAAAGCATTATCAACAGGCACGTCAAAGAAACCTTGAATTTGCTCTGCGTGTAAATCAACCGTTAATACCCGGTCAACACCAACACTTGATAAGAAATCAGCAACTACCTTTGCTGTGATAGGTACACGCGCACTACGTACACGTCTGTCTTGGCGTGCATAACCAAAGTAAGGAATAACCGCAGTAATTCTTCCTGCTGATGCACGACGAAAGGCGTCGATCATCACAATTAATTCCATTAGGTTGTTATTGGTTGGTGCACAGGTTGATTGAATGATGAAAACATCGCTACCGCGAACATTTTCAAGTATTTCAAAACTTATTTCACCATCACTAAAACTGCCAATTTTGGCATTGCCTAGAGTAATATATAAGCGATTTGCAATTTGTTTGGCTAGTTCAGGGGTGGCATTACCCGCAAAAATCTTCATGTCAGGCACAGTCAGTTCCTCAGAAACTTTGACATTAAAATGTACTCAATGTTTATCGTTGTGCTAATAAATATTGAGCTGTATATAGCTCAAATTAACGGAAGTTGTATCGGTTAATTTCAGCAAATGTAGTGTAACTTTCTTATTTAGCTAAGTCTTCAATAACAGGTAAAAGCGATGATTTATTTAATCCTTTAGCGATAAATGAATTTATCCCTTTAGGAAGTTTAACTTGTAGATCATACGCCTCTTGTTTATTGGAAAAACGTGAAAATATACACGCCCCAGTACCTGTCATTCTAGACGGCGCGTATTCTATCAACCAAGCGAGTAAATTGGCAACCTTATCGTAATGTTTTATTACCATGGTTTGGCAATCATTATGATATTTACCATTATTTAATCGGCAATCTGTTAATAAATCGACATTGCGATAGTCGTTATTAACGTCATTAGGGGGAAGTTTTGCTGTAGCCCTTGGTAGGTCAGGAGAAGTAAAGACACTGGCTGTTGAAATGCTACATTGTGGTTTACTTACTAAATACCAACACTCTTCTGGCTGCACCGGGATTAATTTTTCGCCAACTCCTTGGGCAAAAGCGGCAAAACCATGGATAAATACGGGCACGTCAGCACCTAAAGTTAAGCCTAATTCGGCAAGTTGCTTAGTTGAAAGGCCACATTGCCAAAGGCTATTAAGGGCAACTAATATGGTTGCGGCATTGGAAGAGCCACCACCTAAACCGCCTCCCATAGGGAGTATTTTCTTGATACTTATTTTTGCGCCTAAAAGTGATGTTTTGCTGTCTGTCTTTGGAAATGCTTTTTCTTGTAATAATCTAGCTGCTTTAATAATTAAGTTATCTTCATTATTCACCCCATCAATAGGTGTGAGTAGTATTATGCTTGAACTTGTCGTTACTGTTATTTCAATGGTGTCACTATAATCAAGAAATTGAAATAAAGTTTCTAGTTCATGATAGCCATCATTACGTTGGCCAACAACATGAAGAAATAAGTTTAGCTTAGCCGGCGCGGGAAAGGTAAATGGTTTATTTAGGTATGTTTTCATCATTGTATTTTTCAAAATAAATTAATCTGTTAAAGACCACTTTTTAATGGCAATTTTAATTAATAAACCCTCTTTTTTTATAGTGAATTGAGTTGCCATTGGGACGCCGTCAAATACTTGGTATTTACCGTAGTCTACTTGCCATTTAACCTTATCGAAAAAACTTGTTAGGCTTACTGGTAACTGAGTTATAGGTGACAGCTTTACTTGATCTGTCGATTGATAAGCTAGCCCTTTAAGCCAAAAAGTTAATGCCTTTGTTGGTAAAGTCAGCCCAGTAAGAGAGTATATTAACTGGGCTAAATTATTAGCCCGGTATTCTTTACCAGCCACTTTAATTAGGTGCTGATTATGTTCTGAGGTTAAATGAAGAACATTAATACCTAAATAACTTGTTAAATTCAGCTCTTGCGTGTGCTCGGTTTCATTTACCCGCCAGGCAATGGTTGCACTTTCACGTTTGCTTTTATGATCTTTGTATTGCTCTATAAACGCTATTTTTCCACGTAGGTGCCATTGTTTTATTTGCGTCAATAATGTCGCCCTCTGTAGCGCACTTTGTTGAATCATTAACGTGGCTGAATCTTTGCTCGGTTTTGTTGCGCAGCCTGATAAAATAGTACTAGATAGAGTCAATAAGATGAATAAATAATATGAATGCTTAGCCATTTAAAGGGTACTGACAGGTGATAGTGAAGATATTTGAACATAGCCAAGGGTTCAATTCAATACACTTGTTTTCTTTCAGGTCTTTAAATTAGCGGTAGTATTTTGTAAAATAACCAATGAAAGCTCAACAAATGTAGTCTTTTTAGTGATTTTTATCACAGATCATGGTTTAACGTGTAATCCTGAGCAATAATAGGGTTATTAACGTATAATCTAAATGTTGACTTTAAATTTGAAGCTGACTTTTATTTGTTTTTATCAATAGGTTTATTACATTGTCCATCGTTGCTGTAGGAATTAACCACAAAACTGCCCCTGTTGCGGTAAGAGAAAAGATATCCTTTAACCCGGATAGACTGACGAGTGCCTTGCAAGAAATGTTGTCAGCGGTGCAGTGTCGTGAAGTCGCTATATTATCTACTTGTAATCGAACTGAACTCTACCTTATTCAAGATGGTGATATGAAATTAACCCAAGAACGTTTAGTTCAATGGTTAGAAAGTTATCACAATGTACCCGCTTCTATCATTTTACCTAGTTTATACTGGCATCAAGATCAACAAGCCGTTAATCATATAATGCGGGTGGCCTGTGGTTTAGATTCTTTAGTATTAGGTGAACCGCAAATATTAGGGCAAATGAAACAAGCGTATAGCCAAGCTAAAGCTGCAGGTTCTATGGCATTAGTAATGGATCGGTTATTTCAACGTACTTTTGGTGTCGCCAAACAAGTTCGCACGGAAACAGAAATTGGCGCCAGTGCAGTATCGGTTGCCTTTGCCAGCGTTAATTTAGCGAAGCATATTTTTGCTAGCCTTGAAAAAGTAAAAGTTCTACTTGTAGGTGCAGGTGATACCATAGAGCTTGTTGCTAAACATTTATATGAAAATAAAGTGGGTAAAATTACCGTTGCTAATCGTACTATTGAGCGCGCCGAAAAAATGGCTAAACAAATTGGCGCTGATGTTATCACCTTAGCGCAAATTCCAGAGCACATGAGCAAAGCTGATATTGTTATTAGCTCAACCGGTTCAACTTTGCCTATTATTGGTAAAGGCATGGTCGAACAAGCGCTTAGTAAACGTCGCCACCAACCTATTTTTATGGTTGATTTAGCCGTACCTCGTGATATTGAAGAGCAAGTCGGTGATTTAGATGATGTGTTTTTATATACCGTGGATGACTTGCAAAGTATTATCGCGCAAAATTTAGATAATCGTCGTAAAGCAGCGGTTGAAGCTGAAAGTATTGTCAGCAATCAGTCAGACAATTTTATGTCATGGCTGCGTGGTTTAAATACCCAAGATACTGTCGTTAATTATAGAAAACAATGTTTAAATGAACGAGATCAACTACTTGAAAAAGCTTTATTGCAATTAAAAAACGGTAAAAACTCAGAAGCAGTTATTGGTGAATTGGCAACTAAATTAACCAATAAGTTTATGCATGCGCCAACGAGTGCCTTGCAATCAGCCGCTCAAGGCGGTGAGCTAGATAAGTTAATTTATCTTCGTGATATTTTTAATATTGATAGTTCTAACTAAAACCCCTTTTAAAATTTTCCTGTGGTACTTTCTTTTTACATAGTCGAAGCTTTGACTATGTAAAAATTGCTATTGTGCTAGAATAGCGCCAGTTTAGTTTTCCCTATTTCAAAATTCCTTTATAAGAAAAGATTATTTTAATGAAATCGTCCGTTTATCAAAAACTTGAAGCGCTAGTTGAACGCTTTGAGGAAGTTCAAGCCCTATTATCTGATCCTGAAATCATTAGTGACCAAGACAAGTTCCGTACCTTATCTCAAGAATTTAAACGCTTAGATGAGGTTACTGCCGTTTTTAAGGCTTATCAAGGTGCTGAAGATGATTTTGCTACCGCAGAATCAATGCTAAAAGACGAAGATCCTGAAATGCGTGAAATGGCGCAAGAAGAATATAAAGATACTAAAAAAGCCGTTGCTAAATTTGCCGAGGAACTGCAAATTTTATTACTACCTCGTGATCCAAATGATGATAATAATTGTTTTGTGGAAATACGTGCGGGTGCTGGCGGTGATGAAGCTGCTATCTTTGCGGGTGATTTATTTAGAATGTATAGCCGTTATGCAGAAAAGCAAGGTTGGAAAGTTGAAGTAATGAATTCCAATGAAAGCGAGCAGGGTGGCTATAAAGAAATGATCATGAAGGTTAACGGCGAGGGCGTGTTTGGCTATATGAAATTTGAGTCAGGTGGTCACCGGGTACAACGAGTACCACAAACTGAATCACAAGGCCGAGTACACACTTCTGCTTGTACCGTGGTAGTTATGCCTGAAACCCCAGAAGCCGATGCGATTGAAATTAATAAAGCGGATTTGAAAATTGATACCTTCCGCGCTTCAGGCGCAGGTGGTCAGCATGTAAACAAAACTGATTCTGCTATTCGCATTACCCATATTCCTAGTGGTGTGGTGGTTGAGTGTCAAGAACAACGCTCACAGCATAAAAACCGCGCCCAAGCTATGTCAGTTTTACAAGCGCGATTACAACAAGCCGAGGATGAAAAACGCCGTGACGCAGAAGAATCATCGCGTCGTAACTTAGTTGCTAGTGGTGATCGCTCTGAACGTATTCGTACTTATAACTTTCCACAAGGGCGGATGAGTGATCATCGTATCAATCTTACCTTGTATCGCTTAAATGAGATTATGGAAGGTAACCTGCAATTGATCATGGAGCCGATTATGCAAGAAAACCAAGCAGATTTACTAGCAGAACTTGCTGAACAACATTAATTGAGTTGTATAAACGTTGAATAAAATGCCTATGCGCTTTTGTTTAGTTGGTGATAATTCTATCGCCAACTTGACTCTTCAAGGGCAAAAAATATTAGCTACAAGCTCCGATAGTGCCAGGCTTGATGTAGAAATTTTGTTAAGTTTAGTGCTAGAAAAAGCACGTAGTTACTTACTTACTTGGCCAGAAAAAAAACTGAGTGATGAACAGTTACTTACTTTTATACCCTTGCTATATCGTCGTGCTCAAGGTGAGCCGATTGCTTATATAACCGGCGTAAAAGAGTTTTGGTCACTATCTTTTGCTGTGTCTCAAAGCACGTTAATTCCTCGCCCTGATACCGAAACCCTAGTAGAGCTAGTACTTGAACTTTATAGTGATAATCAATTCATAAGCTGTTTAGATTTAGGTACCGGCACTGGTGCAATAGCACTAGCATTAGCAAGCGAACAAGCAACGTGGAAAATTGAGGCGATTGATTTTAACATTGAAGCAGTAAGCCTTGCTCAACGTAATGCCAATAACCTTAATTTAGCGCAAGTACAAATATATCAAAGTGACTGGTTTTCAGAGGTATCGAAAAATAAAAAATTTGATATTATCGTTTCAAACCCACCTTATATTGATGGCGACGATATAAACTTAAGCCAAGGTGATGTGCGTTTTGAGCCAAAATCTGCTTTAGTTGCCACTGAACAAGGCTTAGCCGATATAAAGCATATTGCTCGCGAAGCACGATGTTTTTTAAATACGGGTGGTAAATTATTCTTTGAACATGGGTTTGAACAAGGGCATGCAGTGAGAACAATATTGACAGATTTAGGCTACGAAAATGCGGAAACCAAGGAAGACCTAAATGGCCATGAACGTATCTCTTGGGGTCTACACCCAAGCGTTAACTTACATAATAAATTGATAATTACAAAAAAATAGGAAACCTTTATGTTTACACATATTCACATGACTTTAGCCGTGCTTAGCATTAGTTTATTTACGCTACGCTTTATTTGGACATTAGCCAACTCAGCGAAATTACAAGCTAAGTGGGTCAAAATCACCCCGCACATTATTGACACTTTACTGTTAACCATTGGTGTAGTCATGGCAGTACAATATTCAATTAACCCTATTGAACAATTATGGTTAGGTGAAAAGTTATTAGCAGTATTTGCTTATATATTTACTGGTTATTTCACCTTAAAACTTGCGCGCAATAAGCCAATGCAAATTATTGGCTATTTAGGCGCTATGGGTTGGGTTATGCTTATTGTACGTTTAGCAATGACCCGTGAGCCGCTTTTCTTCGTCTAATTATTTAAGAAAATTACCTAAATTGTTATGAATACACTGTTAGTAGCTGAATTAAAATCAGATGAAAAAGATTTATTACAAACCTTAGTACTACTTGAAGAGCATATTTTTCAAGAAATAGTATGCCAACCAATAAAGCAAGATGTTGCTCAACCTGATCAGTCACTTGATTCTTTAGAAACTATTATCGAACAATGTCAGGCGGTAATTGCGGAAATTGAGTCACCATTAGAGCAAGCAGAAATATTACTGAATGAACTGTATTACCAACACTTGTTTATTGATAAGCATAAAAGTGTTTGGCCAATAGACTCATTTAAAGTGGCAACAAGTTTAAATCAACGGTTAATGTCTCCTATGGTTAAGGCGGTACTTGTATGTGAAATTATCAGTGCTTGTGGTTTTGTCACGGAGTTGGTTTTTGTACCAACCAAAGTGATGGTAAGGCTTTGTTGTGATGAGCAACATGCGATTATTTTTGATGCGGTAACTGGCGAATCGCTTGATTGGCATGAGCTTGATTTACGTTTAGATGATCTTGACGGTGATCCTAGTCAGCATGAAATTACCACTATGAACCGTCAAGCTATTTTAGTTGAACACCTGAGTGTATTAAAAAATGCATTAATTCGTGAACTATCATTTGATAAGGCATTGTTGTGTGTTGATTTGTTGCTGTCTTTAAATCCTGACGATCCTTTACAGCGTCGTGACCGTGGTTTTTTGCTGCACCAATTAGATTGCTTTAAAGTAGCGGTTGATGATTATCGTTATTTTGTTGAACAATGCCCGAAAGACCCAGCAGCACAGCTATTAAAAATTCAGCTTGATAACATCACATTAACTGAGCCTACTTTTCATTAAAATTATTCTATATAAATCATAATCATCTAGGAGTTTAGATGTCTTCAGCACCATTGACAATGCCATTAATTACTAATGACGTCACAGTCTTAGGGTTATTGTCATTAATTTTAGGTTTTGTCTTTTACACCTCGAATAGTCAACATCCTATTTGGCAAAAATTTTATAAATACGTACCTGCTTTATTAATGTGCTATCTGCTGCCTTCGCTATTAAATACTTTTGGTATTGTCAGTGCAGAAGTTAGTCAAATTGATGAAGTTGCGAAATATTACCTGTTACCTGCCTGCCTGGTTCTCCTAACATTAAGTATTGATATTAAGGCCATTGGTGCATTAGGTAATAAAGCCTTAATTATGTTCTTTACTGGTACCGTTGGTGTTGTTATTGGTGGCCCTATTGCTTTATTAGTGGTCTCAGTAATTTGGCCTGAATTATTAGGGGTAACTGGGCCTGATGCAGTATGGCGCGGTATGGCCGCATTAGCGGGGAGCTGGATTGGCGGCGGCGCTAATATGCTGGCGATGAAAGAAATTTATGGTGCTGACGGTAAAATATTCACCATTATGGTCACCGTAGACATAGTAGTTGCCAATCTTTGGATGGCTTGTTTACTCTACTTTGCTGCTAACCATAAACGTATAGATGCTAAAAGTGGCGCTGATACCTCAGGAATAAATAAATTAATTGCTAGAGTTGACGCTTTTGAGCGTGAACACGCACGGCGCCCTGAGTTAAAAGACTTTATTTACATTCTCGCTATTGCCTTTGGCGCAGCAGGCTTTGCTCATTTAGCAGCTGATTTTTTAGTACCATATTTTCAAACTAATTTCCCCGAATTAAAGAAGTTTAGTTTACACAGTAAATTGTTTTGGATTATTGTGTTAGTGACTACCGTTGGTCTGCTACTCTCTTTTACTAAAGTTAGGCAGCTAGAAGCGGTTGGCGCTTCTAAAGTAGGAAGTAGCTTTCTTTATATACTGGTCGCGACTATTGGTTTACATATGGATATTACGCAAATAGTCGAAGCGCCTAAATATGTGGTTATTGGTTTAATATGGATGGCAGTACATATAGCATTACTGTTTATTGTCGGCCGAGTTATCAAAGCGCCTATTTTTTATTTAGCGGTAGGCAGTAAAGCTAATATTGGTGGCGCCGCATCGGCGCCAGTTATTGCCTCAGCATTTCATCCGTCGTTAGCGCCTGTAGGGGTACTGTTAGCTGTTTTAGGATATGCATTAGGTACTTACATGGCATGGATTTGTGGCCAGTTGTTGCGAATTATAGGTAGTTAATTTTGTAAATCTGCTTCTTTACTTTTGTATATTACAATATTTTTTAGGGCTCTTAATTTAGGAAAAAATTATGACAATAAAATCAGTTACCGTTAATGGTATAGAGGTGGCTAATGATAAGCCATTTGTATTATTTGGCGGGATGAACGTACTGGAGTCTCGTGATCTAGCGATGAAAATTGCTGAACATTATGTTGAAGTTACCCAAAAGCTGAATATACCTTATGTATTTAAAGCTTCTTTTGATAAAGCGAATCGCTCATCTGTGCACTCTTATCGTGGTCCAGGCTTAGATGAAGGTTTAAAAATATTTGAAGAAATTAAAAATACTTTTAATGTGCCAATTATTACTGATGTTCATGAACCGTATCAGGCACAACCAGTAAGTGAAGTGGTTGATGTTATTCAATTACCTGCTTTTTTGGCAAGGCAAACTGATTTAGTGGTTGCCATGGCTAAAACCGGCGCTGTGATCAATGTAAAGAAACCGCAATTTTTAGCTGCTCATGAAATGAAGCATATCATCAAAAAATTTGCTGAAGCGGGCAACGAGAATATTATTCTTTGTGAGCGTGGTAGCTGCTACGGTTACAATAACCTTGTGGTTGATATGTTAGCAATGGATGAAATGCGAGATTACGCACCGGTTATTTTTGATGCCACTCATGCTTTGCAAAAACCTGGAGGGCGTGCTGACAGCGCTGATGGACGACGCGCACAAGCCGCCCAGTTGACGCGCAGTGGTATGGCTATTGGTATTGCTGGCTTGTTTATTGAAGCACATCCTGATCCCTCTAGCGCGAAATGTGATGGCCCTTGTGCTTTGCCACTTGACAAGTTAGAGCCTTATTTAGCACAAATGAAGGCCATTGATGATTTAGTAAAAGGCTTTGCTCCTCTAGTAACTGAGTAAATAAAGTGATTGGATCTTAGTCATTATATTTTAAAAATGAGTAAACAAAAGGGGCGTAATACATAAGTATTACGCCCCTTTTATTTATTTTAGAGTATTAATTAAAATGTGCGAGCATTTTTAATAGTTTGCCATTACTCTGAAACTAAATCTATTTTAGTTAGTGTAAAAAGTGAATTTTTATTAGCCGAGCTTTGTTGATTAGCCATGGTACTTTTCACAACGTCATCATTAAAATTTTGACTGATAGTTAAACGAGTGAATGACAATGCTAAGCTTTCTTTAGCTTCTTGATATAGGCGGATTTGCTTAATAGGCTCTGCTTTTACTAATTCTGCAGCCTGAACTATTGAATTATTGCCAGTGATGGCAAATAAAGCAGTAACTAAAGTTGTGATGACAATAGCAAGTTTTCTTTTGGTGTTTTTATCTGTTTGTGCGTTAGTATTTTTCATGTTGTTTTTCCTAAAATGGATCTAATTATAAATAAGTTATTTCTTAATAGATGTATTAGGACCTTTTCTCGCATTTGCTTTGCTAAGTAAGTAAAGCGTGTGGGTTGGGAAACACACACTGTACTTGTATTTTCTAAAGCGTTGAGATGATGTCCTTCATCTACGAGCGCTATAATACGAAATATTTTTAAAAAATAAAAATGATAAATATTAATATCATTCATTAGAAAAACTAATGAATGCTTGTTATGCTATGTTTTTAACTGTTTAGGCAGTTTATAATTATATATTAACAATAATTAGGTGACACTTGGCTAGTAGACTCCCACCATTAAAGGCATTACGAGCATTTGAAGCATCAGCTAGGCAGCTTAGCTTTACCCGAGCCGCGGAAGAGCTTTTTGTGACTCAAGCAGCAGTTAGCCATCAAATAAAAGCATTGGAAGAGCATTTAGGCATTAAATTGTTTATGCGAAAAAACCGTTCTTTATTATTAACCGAAGAAGGTCAATCATATTACTTAGACATAAAAGATATTTTTAACACTCTTTATGAAGCGACCGAAAGGTTACTAGCACGTAGCGCTAAAGGAGCGATAACAGTTAGCTCCCAAGCAAGCTTTGCTATTCAGTGGTTAGTACCAAGGTTGAGTGCTTTTAACGCCTTACATCCTGATATTGATGTAAGAATTAAGGCGGTAGATCAAGCTGAGAATTCATTAACAGGAGATGTTGATGTTGCTATATATTATGGCCGTGGCAGTTGGCCTAATATTCATGCTGATAAGTTACATACTGAGTATTTAATTCCTGTTTGCTCACCGCTACTTTTACAAGGGAATGCCGCCAACGGTAAGCCACCTTTATTATCTTTGGATGACTTAAAGCACCATACACTATTGCATGATACATCTCGTAAAGGCTGGAAACGTTGGTTTAAACAAGTAGGCGTTAAGGGGGTTAATGTTAACCATGGCCCTATATTTAGTCATTCAGCGATGGTAGTACAAGCTGCTCTGCATGGGCAAGGAGTTGCACTTGCTTATAGTGTCTTAGCTAAGCCTGACATAGATTCAGGACGCTTAATTTGTCCGTTTAATGATGTTTTAGTCAGTAAAAATGCTTACTTTGTCGTTTGTCGAGAAACACAAAAAGAAATAGGGAAAATAGAGGCGTTTAGGCAGTGGTTACTTGATATGGTAGCGGCCGAGCAAGAACAAATTACCGATGGGCAGTTAGGTTAGTTTATGGAAAATATAATAATTAGTAAAATTGAAAATAAGGTCGATAATCCTATCGCGCAAATTATTTTTGCCCATGGCGCAGGTGCTGATATGCATCATGAGTTTATGGAGCAAGCCAGCATATTGTTAAATAAAGCAAATATTAATGTATTGCGCTTTAATTTTCCTTTTATGGATAAACGTATAGCGTTGGGTAAGCGGTATCCACCGGATAGAATGCCTAAATTAATTGCTTGTTATAAAGATGTTATTGCTAACTTACTCGTAATCGATAGTACGCACGCTAAGCTGCCACTGTTTATTGGTGGTAAATCTATGGGGTCACGTGTTGCTGCAACAATAGCCGCAGAAGACGATATCACTAAGCTTATTCAAGGTGTTTTTTGTATAGGTTACCCATTTCACCCAACCAAAAAGCCAGAGAAACTTCGTTTAGAGCCATTACAGAATACGAAAAAAGCAGTACTTATTTTACAAGGTGATCGCGATACTTTGGGCTCACAGGTTGAAATAGAGCAATATGATGTCTCACCGTTATGCCAGACTATTTTTTTACCGGATGGCGATCACAGTTTAAAGCCTAGAGTGAAATCAGGCTATACTCATCAGCAACATATTGAAACAGCGGTGAATGCACTCGTTAAATTTATTCAAAAAGAAAGTAGCAATGATTAAAGAAATACAGCCTAAGAGCAGAATAATTCAATTTTTAATGATTTTTGTTGGTGTTAGTGGGTGCTTTTCTGTACTATTCGGCGCTTGGCTTGCCCATGGCGGGCAAGCTCTACCTATTAATGTGCAGTCAAGCTTAAAAACTGCACTGCAGTACCAGTTATTTCATACGCTGGCTTTGTTGATAACACTGGTTTGGGCTATTACTAGCTCATCAGTTAAAGCACCCTCTAGAATATTACTTAGTGCAGGTATTGGCTTTTTTGTCGGTATTTTGTGCTTCAGTGGCACCATTTATATCAAAACATTTTTCGGTTTTGCTCTTGTTGGTAAGCTGACGCCTTTTGGCGGAATATCATTGGCAATTGCTTGGTTGTTATTGTCAGTTGAGGGTAAAAAAACTTATGATCTCTATCGTATTATTTAATCGACCGGGTTTTGCTAAGCAACGGTTGAGTGTAAAAATTCAAGGTAAAATTAATTTATGACTTCTATTGTTTTATATTGTCGTCCAGGTTTTGAAAAAGAATGTGGCGCTGAAATTCAAGAAAAAGCAGCATGGAATGAAATGTATGGTTATTTAGAGCTGAAAAAAAATCAAGGTTTGGTTCTTTTTCACTTACAAAATGCGGCTGATGGTGAAGCACTAATAAAAACACTTCCCCTTAAACGCCTTATTTTTACGCGGCAATGGTTTGTAACGCTCACAGATAAAATAGACTTACCTGATTACAATCGCGTTGAAGCCATTGTTGAAGCATTAGGAAGTGAATGGAAATATGATGATTTACGTATGGAAATGCCAGACACTAACGACGGCAAATCGTTAAGTAAATTTTGTCGTAAATTGTCTGTGCCTCTGCGCCAAGGCTTGCGTAAAGCAAATCTGTTAACAGAGAAAAAGGACTCATTTAATGCTGATCAAGATGGCACAGTATTACATGCCTTATTTTTAAGTGGTCAAGAGGTTATTCTTGGTTTTTCATTGGCACAAAATAGTTCACCACATGTAATGGGTATTCCACGTCTTAAATTTCCTAGTCAGTCGCCAAGTCGTTCTACGTTAAAACTAGATGAAGCCTTTTTGTACTTTATCCCTCGAGAAGAATGGAATACACGATTAACCTCAGGTATGAATGCCGTTGATTTAGGCTCTGCACCAGGCGGTTGGACATATCAGTTAGTTCGTCGAGGTATGATGGTAACGGCTATTGATAATGGCCCTATGGCAGAGTCTTTAATGGAAACCGGACAAGTTAAGCATAAAATGATGGATGGTTTTAAATATGTGCCGATGAAACAAAATGTTTATTGGCTTGTTTGTGACATGATTGAAAAACCACAACGGGTTGCTAAGCTGATGAGTGAATGGCTATTAAATGGCTATTGCAAGGAAGCGATTTTTAATTTAAAGCTGCCAATGAAAGGTCGGTACAGCCAAGTAACTAATGATTTACAAAGCATTAAAGATGCTTTTAGTGAGCATAATGTGAAGTATGAGTTATATGCTAAACACTTGTATTATGATCGTGAAGAAATTACGGTACATGCAAGGTTGATATAAGTATTGAAGGGTAAAAAATAGGTTGCGAGTTTTATAGTTTCGAGGCGGAAATTTTCGAGACAGATAGTTACGAGTAGCGATATATGATGTTTTCGCTACTCGTAACTTTTTTGCTTTTAACTTATAGCCTATAACCTTTCAAGTAAGGCTTCAGTGAAATCAGTAGTACCATGAGTACCACCTAAATCACGAGTAGTACGATCGCCACTGGCAATTACATCGGTGAGTGCCTTTCTAATTTTATCTGCTTTATCGCTCATTTCTAAATATTCAAGCATTTGTAATGCAGCTAAAATTACTGAAGTAGGGTTCGCTATGTTTTTACCTGCAATATCAGGTGCGCTACCATGAACCGCTTCAAAAATGGCACAATCTTCACCAATATTTGCGCCTGGTGCCATGCCTAAACCGCCCACTAAACCTGCGCATAAATCAGATAAAATATCACCGAAAAGGTTAGTGGTAACAATAACATCAAATTGCTCAGGATTCATCACTAACTGCATACAGCAGTTATCAACAATCATCTCTGTTGATTCAATCTCAGGGTAGCGCGCCGCAACTTCACGAGCAACTTTTAAAAACAAACCAGAAGTTGATTTTAAAATATTCGCTTTATGAACAGCCGTTACTTTTTTACGACCTTCTTTACGTGCAGTTTCATAAGCAAAAGTTAATATTTTTTCAGAGCCATCACGGGTAACAATACTCATTGCTTCTGCTTTTGTACCATCTTCAGAAACCACTTGGCCAACACCTGAATACATACCTTGGGTATTTTCTCGTACCGTTAAAATATCAATGTTTTCATAGCGAGCTTTAGTGCCTTTAAAAGAAAGTACCGGACGTAAATTAGCGTATAATTTAAATTGCTTACGTAAAGTAACATTGATTGAGGTAAAGCCTTCACCCACGGGGGTTGTCAATGGGCCTTTCAAAGTGATTTTGTTTTTCTCGATAAGATCTAATGTTTCTTGCGGTATTAATTCACCATGGTTTTCTAACGCCGTTAAACCAGCATCAGCATATTCATAAATAAAATCACAACCTGCTTTATCTAACACTTTAATTGTTGCTTCAATGATGCTTGGGCCAATACCGTCGCCGGGAATAATTGTGATGGTTTGCTTAGTCATATTCTTTGCCTTGTAATGGGAGGCTATTTTGTTATAAATAGCTAATATAAATTGACGTTATTTTAATGATAACGATTAACATAGTTTATAAGAAGTCTGCTTAGTATTGCAATGATGCGCTTTATATCACGTATATCTATGGTAAGCGAGTTTGAAAGCTTTCACCTTTAATTTTTATCTTAGTAGCCGAATTTGATCAATAAATCTAACATAATAAATAATATTAAGTTGAAACAATATCTCTATCAAGATTACTTTAGTCTATAGCTGATTCTCGCGGTGGTTGGTTATTGGTAGTTTTGATACCCCCCAGCTTTGAGGATAATTATCACCTAAACCAATCTATTCAGCATCCCATTAACAAATAATAAAAAGGTACATTCATCCTCAGTGGTGATGCCATTAGATTTAATATGCTGAGTACGGTAAAACATCACTGTGCTGGGAAAATATCTCATCAGACAAACCCTTCTCGCTCTATTTTATGCCACCACGCTTCAAGTTCAGTCTGCATACCCTAATGGTTCCCTTTAAGCGCTAACGGTATGGAGCGCATTTTTTCTATCTTTGGTAAAAAAAGAACGTCGTGCCGATTTACCGTCAACTGCAATTACATCGCAGCCAGTATTTTTTACAAGTGAAGATATCCAAGACTGAAATGCTAAGCAGTAATTAACGCGCTTGATTGTAGTGGTTATTATTGTTGTCGGTTAACTTCGTTGACGTGCCTAAACGAAGATCCTTGAGATTAAAGCCAAGGGGAATATTTTTCTTTAGCGTAAGAAGTTTTCGGCTTAAGGCTATTTGCTCTGTGCTATTGTTAAGTTTTTCTTTTATGGTCGGCTTAATTTCATTACTTTTTAGGATAGCGCTTAATGAGCCATATTGATTCAGTAAACTGGCTGCCGTTATTTGACCTATGCCAGCGACACCGGGAATTTTATTAGTGCTATCCCCAGTTAATGTCCATAGATCAATAAGTTGTGCAGGTTTTATATCGAACTTATCTTTAACATGTTGTTGGTCGAGATAACGTCGATTAAAATAATCATAAATATGAACAGTTGGACTTAATAAAGATAAAAATCCTTTATCTGTCGAAACAATGGTGACATGTTGACCATGTAACGCCATTTTTGTTGCTAATGTTGCGATAAGATCATCAGCTTCATCTTCTTCAGAAACCAATGAATCAACCCCTAGTTGTAAAAAAGCATCTTGAATAGCAGGCAATTCATCGGCAAGATGCGATGGCATTTTTTTACGACCTTTTTTATAGTCAGCATACAGCTTATAGCGCCAACATGGTTGCTGACTATCAAACACCGCAAGGGCATGGCTGGCTTGTTGGTGTTGTAGTATTTTGTCTAAGGCTTTAGTACAAGCCTTTTGGGTATTAAATAAGACTTGTTCTTGAGTCTTTTTTGCTAATTCATTATTTAACTGTATTTTGTTTTGAACAAAAGGTCTCTCTTGTACCGCATAAATACGCCGGATTAAGTTTAACGCGTCAATTAATACTAAGTGAGCCGCCATTTATTGTCTCTCAATAACTCTATAACAAGGTATATATTCACTACCGGGTAATTTCATCCGTTGTTGACTGACGAATGATGCCAGTAGTTTGTCCATTAAAATCATTATTTTTTTATCGCCAGATATTTGAAAAGGGCCAAACTCTCTAATGGTTTTAATACCGCCTGATTTTACATTACCAGCGACTATACCGGAAAAAATTCGACGTAAATTAGCAGCAAGCTTCGCTGTTGTGAGCTCATAACTAATATTTAATCCTGACATGTTCTCATGGTTAGGCTCAAAGGGTTGTTGAAAATCTTTTTCAATGACTAGAGACCAGTTAAAATGATAAGCATCACCTGTTGCTTTACGATAAGCAAGGACCTGTGTTAAACCTTTAGACATTGTTTGTGCTACTTGCTCTGCATCATCAATAATTATCTTGTAAAGTTGTTGTGCTTTTTCACCTAAAGTTGCACCAATAAAAGCATCAATTTCAGTGAAGTAGTTACTCGCGCTACTAGGGCCAGTTAAAATGATAGGTAGTATTTGGTCTGCATTTTGTTCATTTAACAAAATTCCTAAAATGTAAAGTAACTCCTCTGCTGTTCCAGCTCCGCCAGGAAAAATAATAATCCCGTGTGACATACGAACAAAAGCTTCTAAGCGCTTTTCAATATCGGGCATTATCACCAATTCATTAACGATAGCATTAGGCGGCTCGGCGGCAATAATACTTGGCTCAGTTAAGCCTAAATACCTACCGTCTTTATTTCGTTGTTTAGCATGGCCAATTGTTGCACCTTTCATTGGTCCTTTCATTGCCCCAGGACCACAGCCGGTGCAAATATTAAAACTTCGTAAACCTAATTGATAGCCAACTGCTTTGGTGTATTTATATTCATTGTGTTTAATGGAATGACCACCCCAACAAGTGACTAAGCGTGGTTCAGTTTCGGGTAAAATGGCATTCGCATTACGTAATATGCCAAAAGTAGCATCAGTTAAGGTGTCAGGAGTGCAGTGCATGTTTTGGTAGCGATTATGAATAAACAAGATATCACGTAATACTGCGGATAAGTGCTCGCGAATACCCCTAATTATTTTACCGTCGACAAAGGCATGTTTAGGTGGATTTTTAAGATCTATTTTGACGCCGCGTTCACGTCTTAGAACTTCTATCGTAAATTCTTTGTGCTGCTGATAAATTACTTCAGCATCATCAGTATGACTACCTGCGTTTAATACCGCTAGGGAGCAGTTTCGATAAAGGTTGTAAAGCTCACTGGTTGATGAACGCTGTAGTTGATCTACTTCCGCCTGAGAGAGAATGTTCATATTACCAACAGGGTTAAGCTGAATATGCATAATTTACTCCTTTATGTCACAGAACTGTGATTTTTTATAAGTGTTAAACATATACGATTAACTATCACTTAGAATAAACCACTTGATTTTTTCCTTGTGCTTTAGCTTTATACATAGCTTGATCAGCACGTTCAAACGCGGTATGAATATTGTCATCTTGGGTGATGTGAGTAAACCCCATGGATAGGGTTATACTGACTTTATTATTTTTAAATTTAAATGGTAAGCGAGCAATGTTTTTGTTTACAAAATTGAGTTCATTGGCTAAAGCAGCTTCTTCTTTATTGCTATAAATAAGTACAAACTCTTCTCCGCCGTAGCGAGCAACAAAAGTATTATCACTTACTTTCTTTTGTATCGTATCAGCAATTACTTGTAAGGTTTTATCACCTGCGGTATGACCATAGGTATCATTAATATGTTTAAAGTCATCAATATCAATTACCACGAGTGCTAAATCAGAAGGTTGATGATGATACCGTACCATCGCTTTAGTGAAGTATTCGTCAAATGCGGCGCGATTATTTAATTTAGTTAACGCATCTTGCATACTTTTACGCTGTTGTTCTGCTAATTTTTTTTCAAATTCTTGGCTTTGTACTTCTAGGTTTTTAACTTTTTTCGCCATGTCATTTAGTTGATTGGCTAAAGACTGTTGGCTTAGCTGCTCAAATTTTGTTTTTTTCTCTAAGGTTGCGGCAATACTGTTTAATTTAACATTAATATCAACTTTTACATGCTCTAATGACATGGCAGTTTCTACTGTACTGGTCATTTCCAGTAATTGATCCTGCAACTTCTTATTAATATCATTATTAGTGTTTTGTGATGTTTTACATGTGAGCAAGGTCTTTTTAACGGCAATTTGTACGGTTGTTAACGTTTTGTTTAAGGAGGTTAAAAAGTTTTTAGCACTATCGCGTTCATTTTGTAAGTCGGCGACAATAACATCGAATATTTCAATAAAATGTCGTAGTACGTCATCATGTGTGGTGTCATTAATAAGTTTTTTATTTAACGCTAACAATTCATTGGTGTGTTGTGTTGATAAATGTAACTTACTTAAACACACAGATATTTGTTCAATAAGTTCTCTGTTAACATCACTGCTTTCATTATTTGTTGGCTGAGTGTTGTGATCAGGTAATTGGGTCGAAGCAAGTAACCTTTCCTGAGAAGTATCTACTTTTGAACATAAAGATACCTCGTAGAATTCTATCAGTTTACTCAGTAAAGGGACGTACTGAGTAATACTATCTTTTGTTGATTGTGTTTCGGTTAATAAAGTACGTAAGTTACGCCGTAAATTGCCAGGTAGGCCCTTTATCTTTTGTAAACGTTGCCCAGCATTATTAAATTGCTCATGTAAGTTGGCGATATTCTGTTGATTGGTTACTGTGTGACGTTGTAGTAGTTTAGATATTTCGGCTACTTTTAGTTCAATTTCTGCAATGGGTGCTGATTTAGTTAATAACAGCCTCAGTTGAGCTAAGCGGTTATCTAGTTCTAAATTTATGCCTTTTGATACTTGAGATAATTTGATAATGAATTGGATTAATAAACTGGATTGACTACTAAAATCTTCCTCAAGTGACGCTCTAGATTCTATTGCTGCATTAAGTTTGTTTTTTAATACCAGCATTTGGCTTGCAGCAACAGTTTTGGTATTCATATAAAAAAATAATCCTTATATTGATAACTTATCCTAGAAAAAAGTCATCTATCTAAATGTTCGTACATGATAATTTACAACATTATCAAATAGATTGTTAGTCTGTATTATCTAAAATGTGAATATAAACGCTTAATCGAGCTTTTTTTTTCTTTACTCGCTAAACTATAGCCATACCCATTAATTCTCTAAAGGAAGTTTAGTTAAAAATGCCTAAAGTTTCGGATTTTTCATTAGCTCTTAGTCGTCTTACTATCGCGATAAAATCAGTAATAGTTATGTTGTTTTTTACGCCATTTTTTACTGTCAAAGCGAGCGTTTCAGTAAATATTAGTATTGAACAGCCACAACATCATTATGCTCAAATAACGATTGAATTTGATAAATTTAAGCGTGAGCAAACAAACTTTCATTTGCCTACGTGGCGCACTGGTCGATATAAAATTATTAACTTGGCTAATGGTATTCGGCAGTTTTCGGCCGTTGATGGCAACGGGGTCCCTCTTAAGTGGAAAAAAATTGATAAAGATACTTGGCAAGTACAAGGCACTTTAGATAAAAAAATTGCAATCAGCTATCAAGTTTATGCTAATCAGCTAGGGCAACGAACTAGGCACATTGATGATAGTCATGCTTTTATTGATGCGTCTACTGTTGTTATGTATAACGATTCGGCACGAGATCAACAGCATCTAATCTCTTTAAATGTTCCGGCGGCATGGCGAAGTGTTTCGGGACTGGAAGCAGGCACTGAACCTCATAAATTTATTGCAAAAAATTATGATGTTCTCGTTGATTCTCCTATTGAAACGGGTATAAATGAGCACCATAAGTTTAGCGTTGACGGGCTAAATTATGAATTAGTTATTTGGGGAAAGGGTAATTATGATAGTGCTAAAATGGTGGCTGACTTAACCGTATTAGTACAACAAAGTAAGCATATTTGGCAAGGTTACCCGTTTGAGCGTTATGTTTTTATGGTACATGCCACAAGCGGTGCAAAAGGGGCAACTGAGCATTTGAATTCAACAATTATTCAGCGTTCACGCTTTCAGTTTTCTAGTCGAAAAGACTATTTAGGCTTTATCACGACGGCAGCCCATGAGTTTGTTCATACCTGGAATGTTAAGCAATATCGCCCTAAAGGGTTAGTGCCATATGACTACCAGCAAGAAAATTACTCTACTTTACTTTGGTTAAGTGAAGGTTCAACTAGCTATTTACAAAATCAATTGTTGCTTCGTGGTGATTTAATGTCTAGTACAGAGTTTTTGGAAAGTTTAGCTAAACGTATTACTGGTTATATCCATAAACCGGGCAGAAAAAGTCAAACGGTAGCAGAAGCAAGTTTTGATAAATGGCTAGAAGAGGGGGGAGACTACGACAAAAATCATAGCGTGAATATTTATTCTGAAGGCTTTTTGGTTTCTTGGTTATTAGATTTTTCAATCATTGAAAAAACCAACTTAGCAAAAAGCTACCGTGATGTTCACAATGCTTTATACCAAAATCATAAAATACCGAAAAGTTTCGATGAAGCGGACTTAGTCAGTATTATAAATAATATTACCGGTGAAAATTATCATGATTGGTGGCAGAAAAATGTGCATGGCTTTGCGGAAGTAGACTTTGATACGCTATTAGCTCAAGCAGGTTTAACGATGTCTTACGGTGTTGAAAAAAGCAACAAACAGCAAGCTTGGACTGGTATTAAAACTAAGCAGTTGGGTCATAGCTTGCAAATAACAGCGGTTGAAAAAAACAGCCCAGCTTGGCAAGCAGGCTTAATGTTAGACGACATAATTGTCGCCATTAATGGCTTACGTATTACCGATAAAGATCTGAGTGAGAGGTTGAAAAACTTTAAACCCAAAGATCGGCTACGGGTAACTTATTTTCGCAGAGATGAGTTGGATACTCGTATGATTGTTTTAGCTACCATACCAAAGGCTAAACTGAAAATTATGCCATTAAAGCAGGTTAGTGAACATCAAAAGGCTTTTTTCAAACAATGGACGGGTATAGATTTCCCTAGCTCCTAGTTTTTAACTCCGAGCGATGACTGAAAGCGTGTAAATAAAAATGCTGTGGCGAGTTTTAAACTCACCCACAGTATTTTTTTGCTTATAACTAAAGTACTTCACATAAGCACTATTTTATCTTATTGAATTGTTTGATTATTGGTTAGTATGAATAAATTTTATTCTTTCATCATGTGATATTAAACTGGAGATTTTTATGCGTAGAGAAACCGCAGCCATTCATGCTGGCTATAGCCCTGAACAAACGAGTAAAGCCGTTGCTGTTCCTATTTATCAAACGACAAGCTATGCTTTTGACAATACTCAGCACGGTGCTGATTTATTTGATCTTAAAGTAGAAGGTAATATATATACTCGTATAGGCAACCCAACCCAAGCGGTATTAGAACAACGAGTTGCTGAACTTGAAGGAGGCATTGCTGGTTTAGCATTAGCATCGGGTATGGCGGCAATTACTGCGACCATTCAAACCCTCGCTAGAGTGGGTGATAATATTGTTAGCATTAATAAATTATATGGCGGTACTTACAACCTGTTTGCTCATACTTTGCCTCAACAAGGTATCGAAGTTAGATTTGCTGCCCATGATGACTTTACTTCATTAGAAAATTTAATTGATGAAAATACCAAAGCGGTTTTTTGTGAAACCATCGGTAATCCTTCAGGCAATATTGCCGACATCGCTAGAATGGCTGAAATAGCGCATAAGCATGGCGTGCCATTAGTGGTTGATAATACGGTGGCAAGTCCAGCGCTTTGCCGTCCATTTGAACACGGCGCAGATATTGTTGTACATTCGTTAACTAAATATATTGGCGGTCACGGTACTTCTATTGGTGGTATTATCATTGATTCGGGTAAATTCCCTTGGAGCGAACATAAAGAGCGTTTTGCCCAGCTTAATGATCCCGATCCTTCTTATCATGGTGTTAGTTATACCGAAACATTTGGCGCAGCAGCATTTATTGCTCGAGCACGTGTGGTACCACTTCGTAACATGGGCGCGGCAATCTCTCCAATGAATGTTTTTTTTATTTTGCAAGGTTTAGAGACGCTACCACTTAGGATGGAACGTCATTGTTTTAATAGCCAAAGAGTTGCTCAGTATTTAATCGACCATGATAGTATTTCTTGGGTTAACTATTCAGGTTTAGAAACATCAAGTGATTATCAATTAGCGCAAAAATATTTACCAGATGGTAGCAGTGGTATCTTAAGTTTCGGTATTAAAGGTGGTGAGCAAGCTGGCGCTAAATTTATTGATGCGCTTGAACTGGTAGTACGTTTGGTGAATATTGGTGACGCTAAGTCATTAGCTTGTCATCCTGCTTCTACTACTCATAGGCAACTTAATGAGCAAGAGTTAGCAACAGCTGGCGTAAGTAAAGAGATGGTACGATTATCCATTGGTATCGAACATATTGAAGATATTCTAGCCGATATTGAACAAGCACTTGTCGCTAGCCAAGTCTAATCGCTTAGCGCTGTTCAAAACTCGAAATTAAGTTACGAGCAAAAAAGTGGCGCGTTACGAAAACATCATACTCTCAGTATGATCTCTTCGATACTTGAAACTATTATTGTCTAAGTGTTCTCATTAGTGGGGCGCGCGGTAAATGCGTGCTTCTAAATGGGTTTATATCTAAACCTCCTCGGCGGGTATAGCGGGCAAACACGGTAAGCTCTTCTAATTGACAGTATTGCTGTAGGTCACAAAATATTCGTTCAACACATTGCTCATGGAATTCATTGTGTTGACGAAATGATATTAGGTATTTTAGTAAAACCGCATGATCGATAGCTTTACCTTTATAGTTAATATAAATGCTAGCCCAATCAGGTTGGTTGGTAATCAAGCAATTTGATTTTAATAAATGACTAACCAGCTTTTCTGTTACCTTATCCGTTGCTGAGTTGGCTTGGGCTTGACTAAGAGGCTCTGCCTGATATTGATAAGTTTCAATGGTAACGTCTTCTCCATCAATGCATATTGTATCTGGCGCAACGGGTGATATAGCCAGAGCTGGGCATTGCTCAACGGTAAATAATTTAACTTCAGCTTGAGTTTGGGCGGTAGCTGATAAATCTTTAATGAGGATTTGTTCAACTTCATTGATACTTGAGAATTTACTTTGATTAAAGCTATTCAAATATAATTTAAATGACTTTGATTCAACTAGGTTTGGACTAGCGCAAGCAAAACGAAATTCAGCTACAGCAACAACTGGCTTACCTTTATTATTTAACCATGATAACTCGTAGCCATACCAAACATCTTCACCAATAAAAGGTAAATCATTGCCTTTTAAAGATAAGTCGTCTCTATTTAAGCTTCGAGGTACCGCTTGTAATAAGTTTGGGTTATATTCACTGCAATACTCAGTGCTTTTACCAAGTGTTAAATTGCGTAATTCTTTTGAATTTTGGTAAGTTGCCATAAATTTTTCTATCGTTTGCCGTACTAATCATAATAATATTATGGTTATTTTAAAGGATCTTAGTATCGATGACATCATCAAATCAAACAAATGAACATTTAGTACAAATATTGCAACAATTTTCTGAGCAATATATTGCTGTTTATCAACAAACTCATGGATGCTTACCAACAATTGAGCATGATGAACAATGGCCTTCTCCATGTGAACAAAGCGCCACAAAGAAAAAACCTTCATCGGCAGGTGAAGTTTATTGGCAACCCATTGTCATAGATAAAAGTGAAGAGCTAAGTTTTGATAATGTGGAATCGGCGCTTGAGTTAACTATACATGATGATATCAAAACTTATTTCACCTTACTTTATAGCGAAAGCCTTGCTGCACAGTGTGATGAAGGTGAATTGTCATTATTATTTGCTTGGAATAAAGATGATTTTCAACGTCTACAAGAAAACCTAATTGGTCATATTTTAATGAAGCGCAGGTTAAAGCAAAAAGAGACTATTTTCTTTGCGGTAACGGATGAAGAAGATATGATCATTTCAGTCGATAATGCTAGTGGCGCGGTTTGGGTTGAACGGGTAGGTTGTAAACCTCATAAGCAACTTAGTGATTCACTCGCTCAGTTTATCAGCCAGTTAACGCCAGTGACTAAATAACTACTTTTCTTTCTGTGCAACGAGCTGTTTTACTAGCCGTTTTAATTCAATGATTTCTTGCTTCATTTGCGCTAATTCATCACTAAATTTTTGTCTAAAAGTTTCAGTGTCTGCTGCTACATTGTTTTTTTCAATAACGCAGGGTGTTTTTTTTGGTTTTGAAATTAAGTTTGGCTGATGCTGCCAAGCTTTTAACGTGGAGATAATGACAGGTAAAGCTACCTTTTTATTAAGTTTAGCTTTGATCAAAGCTACGGTAGGTTTATTACCCCCATTGGCTAATTGGTTGGCTAAGATTATTATTTCATCATTTATTGTCATTTTGATTAATCATATTGTTATATTTACTATATTTTAGCGAATTTTACTATTGATGTCAGTATAAAAAGTCAGGGGTTTATTTATAACCGTCTAAAATCAAAATGTTATGGTTTATTTTCACTTTGGTTTATATCTTGCTTTGTAAGTTTTGTATTATGAAACTGTTTAAAAAATATAAAAACTGGAGTTTACAATGAAAAAATCACTATTTGTTTTACTGATAGCCTTACCATTAGCAGCAACCCTATCGGGCTGCATCATTTCTGTTAATGATGATGACGTAGAGCATAGATTTGGTAGTAGCCAAGAAGATAGAACTTATGAAAACCGTAAAAAAATAGCCCAAGTTGAGCTTGGCTCTAATTTTATTTATATACAAGAAAAATTAGGCGTTGCTGATTTTTCTCAAACGTATACTCACAATGAGAAAACAATACGTGTTTTATTTTATCGCACACAACGTAAGCATAAAGATGGTGTAACAACTAAAGATGAGTGCACCTATCTAGAATTTATTGATGGTGGATTAAATCAAACAGGTAATGGTGGCGAGTACAGTCGAATTACAAAAAAATAATTTCACCTGGCTATGTAGTTCACTTAGTATGTAACGGTAAGCGTCATCTTCGAAGTTGCAGATCCATTGTTATTTAGATACTGGATCCTCGATTGAGCAACCACGGGGATGATGATCCTGAACTATGTGCATAGGCACGTAATTTTAATATACTCATATACCGCTTGTTTTCTTGACTAAGGGATAATATTAAATTTAAATTAACTATTATCCATTTTAAATTTAAAGGCTAGCAAATGAATATAACTAGGCATGGACTATCAATTGGTATTGAGCGCGTAGGTCAAGATTTCTTTTTATCTTTAAAAGCGATTGGTAAGTTAACTCATCAAGATTACCAAGTGATCACGCCAATGATTGATGCGGCTATGAAAGAAGTGGCCTCTGCTAAAATTAAAGCAATCGTTGATGTTACTGAAATGCAAGGTTGGGAGTTACGTGCTGCCTGGGATGATTTTAAATTAGGTTTACACCATGGTAGCGAGTTTCAAAAAGTTGCTATTTATGGCAATAAACATTGGCAAGAAATTATTGCCAATATAGGTTCATGGTTTATTTCGGGTGAAGTAGAGTATTTTGAAGAATATCAACAGGCACTTGCTTGGCTTAATGAATAACGCACAGACAATTAACTAAATGATGAGATATTTAGTTAAAATTTCCCTAGTATTAAAGCCTTTTTATAAAATTATTTACTTGCTAGCAATAGTGCTTATTATCAGTATTGTATACCAATTGGTTTTTTCTGCGGTACCTAGCCCTGCTGAGTCGAATGAAATAAGGCTAAGCCTGCTCGCCTTAGCTTGGCTGGCATTAGTTAATTTAATGATACAGTTTTTTTCTCGAGTTCCTATCGCTTTACAAGGTAAAAGCTCTATTTTAGCTAGAATACAAAATAGCTTTCATCGAGGTTTGTATTACGTGTTATCACTAGTATTTATTGCTATATCGATAGCGGTACTTTTACTGACTTTTAAAATGCTAAAGCTTTAAGCGGCATTACTATTAGTATAATTTTTAGAGGCGGTAAAGTTATTATTGAGCTGTGGGTAATCTCTTTTAGGAAGTTCACTTGGACGAGCTAAATAATAACCTTGAGCATATACCATGCCTAATGAACGTAGTAACTCAAACTCACCTTTTGTTTCAATACCTTCAGCAATTATCTCAGCATTTGAAATTTTACCTAACTCAAATAATATTTTTAGGAACTTTTGTTTCATCAGATCTCGATCACATTGTTCAACAAAATAACGATCAATTTTAACAATGTTAGGGCGTAAGTAACTCCATTGTTTCAGGCCTGAATAGCCAGCCCCGACATCATCTATAGCGATATCAAAACCAAATTTACGATACTTATTGAGTGCTTTTAATAAAATATCACTGTCAGGAAAAGGTGATTTTTCACTAATTTCAATAACCACTTGTTTCGCTGACAAGCCTGATTTTTCAACTAGTTTAATGGTTTCACCATAAGGATGATCTTTATTTAGCATTACGTTAAGGCAAATGTTAAGAAATAGCTTTCCTGATAGTTTTAATCTAACAAAGCGGGTTATCGCTTTTTCGCGACACAGTAATTCTAATTCAGATAATAAACCGCATTTTTCAGCCGCTTTAAATAAAGCTTCTGGGGAGTATAAGTGACTATTTTTGGGGCCACGGGTTAGTGCTTCATAGCCGATAATTGTTTTGCGCTCAATGTTGAAAATAGGTTGAAATACAGTGGAAATAAGTTGGTTATTTATTATCGATAGAATAGTTTCTTGCATTAAATGATCTCATGATTTATTACCAGAGTACTTTAATGCTTTAATGTGACCGTTATATTACAGTGAAGGGAAGTTAACTGACAGCGTTTTAGATACTGCCAGTTGCTTGTTTACTTAGTTTTTTACATTAGCTGCTTACTTAGTCGCCGCTTTCATCTTTTGAATAAATGCAGTTAATTCAGTCAGCATTTTTTCATTATCAGCTAAATTATTTTCAATGATTTTTACTACGGCAGAGCCACTTATTGCGCCACTTGCTCCCGCCGCTAATGCGTCTTTAACTTGTTGTGGAGTAGAAATACCAAACCCTAAAACAGGTGGTGCAGCATGGTATTCAGTTAATGTGCTAATTAAATTTTGTGCGGGAGAAGTTGTTTGAGTGCTTTTTTTAATTACATCAACACCGGTAACACCCGCACGACTTAATACATAAGTATAACCGCGGCTGTATGACGATACTTCGCGTAAGGTGTCTTCACTAGCGTTGGGTGGTGCAATAAAGATAGGTGCTACGCCGTGTTTTAATGCCGCTTCTCTAAAGGGTAAGCTTTCACGAATGGGTAGATCGGCAATTAATACAGAATCAACACCTACTTGTGCCATATCTCGATAAAAATCATCAATGCCACGGGCAAAAACTAAGTTACCATATAACAATAAACCAATAGGAATGTTAGGTGCATATGCACGTACTTTGGCTAGTATATCGATACAAATATCGGTATTTATCCCTGAATTTAATGCCCGCAGGGCTGCCATTTGAATAGTAATACCATCGGCGCTTGGATCTGAAAACGGAATACCTAATTCTAAGGCATCGGCACCCGCATCAATTAATGCTTTGATAACGTTAAATGATTGTTCCGCATTAGGATCGCCAATGATAACAAAAGGAATAAAAGCCTTTTCATTTTTTTTTGCTAAATCAGCAAAAATTTGTTGGTAACGGTGACCTGCTTGTACTGTTGATTTTGTGTTTGTTGTTTGACCCATTACGCTTCTCCTCTGTGCTTAACGCGAGTGTCATTATCTTGTTTGTTTGGATTTAAAATGGCCTGAACATGAGCAAGATCTTTATCACCGCGACCAGACAAGTTCACTAAGTAAATAGTTTCTGTGGTCACCGTTTCTGCCATTTTAAGCGCTTGGGCTAACGCATGAGCAGATTCAAGCGCGGGTATAATACCTTCACTTTTCGCTAACTCTTGAAAAGCAGCTAACGCTTCGTCATCATTGATAGCTACATATTGGGCTCTACCTGTTTCTTTTAAAAATGCATGTTGTGGGCCTACCGCAGGATAGTCTAGCCCAGCAGAAATAGAGTAAGACTCTTCAATCTGACCATACTTATCTTGCATTATATAAGTATAATTTCCGTGTAACATGCCTTTACTGCCAGCAACTAAGGTAGCGCCATGTTGATTGGTCTCAATGCCTTTACCGCCAGCTTCTACGCCAATTAATTTAACTTCTTCATGTTGAATAAAATCATTGAAAATACCAATAGCGTTTGAGCCACCGCCCACGGAGGCAATAACATAATCAGGTAAACGACCTTCTTCCTCAAGAAACTGTGCCTTTGCTTCTTCGCCGATCATTTTTTGAAATTCTCTAACAATCGTTGGAAAAGGATGGGGACCGGCGGCAGTGCCTAATAAATAATGGGCATTTTCATAATTAGCAGACCAATCACGTAAGGCTTCATTTACCGCGTCTTTTAAAGTACCAGAGCCAGCGGTTACCGGAATAACTTCTGCGCCCATTAATTCCATACGAAACACGTTGGGTTGTTGACGTTGGCAGTCGACCGCCCCCATATAAATTTTACATTTCAATCCTAATAGTGAACAGGCTATTGCCGTTGCTACGCCATGTTGACCAGCACCTGTTTCGGCGATAATTTCAGTCTTGCCCATGCGTTTAGCAAGTAAGGCTTGGCCTAATACTTGGTTGGTTTTATGGGCGCCACCGTGCAGTAAATCTTCACGTTTCAAGTAAATTTTTGCTAATGGGTTTTTAACTATATTTCGACAACAGGTTAGCGGTGTTGGACGACCCGCATATTTAGTCAGTAAATTATTAAATTCAGTTAGAAATGCTTCATCAGTTTGTGATTCAATAAAGGCTTGCTCTAATTGCTCTAATGCTGGCACTAATAATTCACCGACAAACATACCGCCAAACTCGCCGAAATAGGCGGGTAAGGTTTCTTTGGGGGTATTCTTTGTTGTATTGCTCATTTTCTAATAATTCCTTATTTGCGCAAAAACTTGGGCTAGTTTTTCGCTGGACTTTATACCTGGGCTGCTTTCAACACCTGAGTTGAGATCGAGGCCAAATAAATCTAATTGGGTTAATTGCTTAAGGGCTAATTGAATATTGTCGCTATTCAGTCCGCCGGCTAAAAAGCTAGTGGATAAATCTTGCTCACTTGTTGATAATATTTGCCAATCAAACGGTTGACCTGAGCCAGGCGATTTACCATCAAGCACGTGGTGAGCGACATGTGCACTTAACGTTGGCACATTTGCTAATACGGATTTAGCTTGCCAAACCTCGCAACTAGCACAGTTGTTTTCAGTTAGTTGTGTTTTAAGTGCTTTAATATAGGCTTCATCTTCGCTGCCATGTAATTGCACCGCAGTTAAGTTGAGACTTTTCACTAAATCAATTATTTCAGTTATTTGATGATTGACAAAAACGCCAACATAGTCCAAATATGATTGAGTGTTTATTATCTCTAGTGCTTGCTCTTTGGTAATAGCACGAGGAGATTTTTCAGCAAAAATCAAACCACCAAAGCGAGCGCCAGACTCTGCCGCTGCCACTGCATATTTTGGTGCAGTTAAACCACACACTTTATTATTGCCAAAAATAAGTTTACGACAGGCTAAATCAATGTCGTTATAACGATTGTTATCCATGGCCATTAATGCACTACCAACGAGAAAACCGTCAACTGCAGGTGCTAATTCACGTACTTGGGCATTAGCATAAATGCCAGATTCTGAAATAATAATTATATCATCAGGCAAGGTTGGCGCAAACTCAAAAGTACGGGCTATATCGGTACTTAAATCACGTAAATTCCGGTTATTAATACCAATCATTTTGGCGTTTAATTTAATGGCTCGGTCACGCTCATCAACAGTAGATATTTCTGTTAAAATAGCTAAGCTGTACTGCTCCGCAACTGCCGCTAACTCAAGGTATTCATCATCAGATAATACGCTTAGCATTAACAAAATAGCATCTGCGCCATAATACCGGGCTAAATAAACTTGATAAGTATCAATAAAAAAATCTTTGTTTAATACCGGGCAACTTACCGTTTCAGTCACTAACTTTAGGTATTCAAAATCACCTTGGAAATATTTTTTATCGGTAAGCACTGAAATAGCCGCAGCGTATTTATCATAGGTTTGGCAAATAGCTTTGACATCAAAATCAGAACGAATTAAGCCTTTCGAGGGTGAGGCTTTTTTACATTCTAAAATAAAACCCGCTTCAGGTTTTTCTTTGGTACGCCGTAGTGCAGCGTACATATCTTTGGTTGTCGGCGTTAGTTCATCAATAAAGCTGGCTAATGGTTTTATTTTTTTTAGGGCATCAATTTCAATGCGTCTATTTGCCGTTATTTTTTCTAATATGTTTGCCATGTTACTTATTTTCCTGTTCAGCGATTTTTTCATTAGCGCTTTCTTTATTAGCGCTTTTTTTATTAGAGAGTGACACCAGTAGTTCTAACGTTGCTAGTCCTTTGCCACTTTTTAATACCTCACTGGCTAGCTGTGCTGCTGCGGATAAATCTTTTGCTTTATCATGTAGATAAAGTAGTGCGGCACAGTTAATAATTACTGCTGCATTGTGCGCTTCTTGGCCTTTGCCAGATAAAATGGCTTTAATAATGTCAGCGTTTTCTTGTGGGCTACCACCTTTAATCTGTTCAAGACTATAATTTTTTAGCCCAAAATCTTGTGGCGAAATAGTACGTTCAATTAATTTCTTATCTTTAATCTCAATGACTTGGGTGTCACCATGTAGGGCTATTTCATCTAAACCACTGCCATAAACGACAAAAGCACGTTCAACACCTGTCAATTGTAATGCCTCTGCCATCGGCATTAATAACTCAGGAGTATAAACACCCAATAACATAATATTAGGATACGCTGGGTTAGCTAATGGGCCTAATATATTAAATAGGGTGCGCACGCCCATGGTTTTACGTACGGCTGCCGCATGTTTAAAACCACTGTGATAAGCCGGCGCATATAAAAAACATAAATTTGCTTTGTCTAAGCAATTGCTAGCTGTGGCCGGCGACATCGTTAAATTAACACCAAATGCTTCGAGTAAATCGGCAGAGCCAGACATGCTAGATACGCTGCGATTGCCGTGTTTTGCCATTTTTAAACCACATGCTGCAGCTAAGATCGCTGCGGTGGTTGAAATGTTAATGGTATTAGCGCCATCACCACCAGTGCCAACACAATCAGCGACTGAATTCTTTTGTGGCGGAAATTTTGTCGCCGCAGCTTTAATGGCTATGGCGGCGCCAGATATTTCTGCCGGTGTTTCACCTTTAATTTTGAGTGCGGTCAGTACACTCGCTAGCAAAATTGGATCCGTTTCGCCGTTAAGCATTTGTTCAAAAAAGGCGGTCATGGTTTGTTGGTCGAGATCTTGACCGTCAACCAAGGTGGATAATATATTGGTCATGTTATGCTCCTTGCGCTTTGCTGTTTAAGCGCTCACTTAAAGTGAGTAAATAATCAAAACTTTGTGCTAATAGCGTAGTGCCGAAAGTTGTTAAAATAGATTCAGGATGAAATTGATACGCTAATACGGCATCGGCTTCGCGACAAATAGCCATAGGCATGCCATTAAAATCAGCAATCACTGATAATTTTTCGGGGATATTTTTTCCTACCAGAGAGTGATAACGCGCCACGGGTAGCGGGTTTTGAATATTAGCGAAAGCGCCACTACCACAGTGATTAATAGCCGATGCTTTACCGTGCACTATTTCATCAGCACGACCAACGCTACCACCATAATGTTCTATCAGTGCTTGGTGGCCTAAGCAAATACCCAGCATAGGGATTTGTCCCGCGCACAACTTGATTAACGCCATTAAACAGCCAGCATTACTTGGTTCTCCGGGGCCGGGTGATAACACTAACATGACCTTTTCACCACTTTGTTTAGTATGTTCAAGCATTTTGTTGAAAATGAAATCGGCGCTTAAAGTATTTCGATAAACGGTAGGCTCAAATCCTAAACATTGAAATTCATCTACTAGGTTATAAGTAAAGGAGTCGAGGTTATCGAGCATAAACAATTTGGTTTTTTGCTGACTATTACTGATGTTATTAGCCATTAGTTTGCTCCTTGCGCTGGCTTTACTAGTTGATTTGCTACTTTATTTGATAGCTGCACCGCACTAATGACTGCTTGTGCTTTTTGTCTGGTTTCATCGGTTTCACTTTGGGGAACAGAGTCATAAACAACGCCAGCTCCCGCTTGAACATGAGCAATACCATTTTTAACGAATGCAGAGCGGATCACAATACAGGTATCCATTTCACCATCGCCAGTTAAATAACCAACAGCGCCACCATAACTACCACGGCGTTTACCTTCAACTTCTCGAATAAGTGAGGTCGCTTTAATTTTTGGCGCACCAGATAAGGTACCCATGTTCATACAAGCTTGATAAGCATGTAGCGCGTCTAGCTCTTCAAGCAAAGTACCGCAGACCCGAGAAACTAAGTGCATGACATGAGAATATTTATCTACTTTGAGTAAATCAGCGACATGGCGAGTACCGGCTTTACATACGCGAGCAATATCGTTACGGGCCAAATCCACTAGCATAATATGTTCGGCTGACTCTTTTTTGTCCTGCCTTAATTCTAGCTCTATGCGTGAGTCTAAATCGCGAGAAATACTGCCATCGCTGGTGAATCCCCGAGGACGCGTGCCCGCGATAGGATAAATTTCTACTTGACGTTTTCCTTCAGCAGAATTTTGTTGGTATTTTATCGCGGACTCAGGAGAAGCACCAAACATGCAAAAGTCGCTGTCTTTAAGATAAAACATATAAGGACTAGGGTTGCTTATTTTTAACGCTTGATAAGCGGCAATACTGTCAAGACAAGGCAATGAAAAAGTACGAGAGGGTACTACTTGGAAAATATCACCGGCGCGAATATTTTCTTTTAATTGCTCTACTGTTTGGCAAAATTGTTGATCACTAATATCAACCGATACTATTTGTGATTCAGCATGACTCACTTGCTCCGTTGAGGATGACTTAACTGCGGCCAATGACGGAATATGCTCTGGTGTTATATCAATAGATAGTTGCTGTTTTATGTCACTGACACGCGTTGTTAGCTGTTGTTGTACTTGGGCTTGAATTTCTGCCGATTCAGCCGAGAATATATTAGCAATAATTTCAGTACTTTTTATTTCATGATCAATAACAACTAAAGTTTCGGCTAGGTAATAGACAAAATCTGGACAGCTGTTTTCACCATCTGGTACATCAGGCAGTGCTTCACTCATCGCTATCATGTCAAAAGCAAAAGCACCGCCAAGAAAAATAGCAAAATGATGATTATTACTATTTTCTAAGCGGTTAAATAAACGCAAACTTTCAAAGGGATTTATCGCCATTAACCGAGCTTTTTCGTCAAGCTCGGTCGGAATATCAGGAAATATGGCGGTTAAGGTTTGCTGGTCATTGGTTAGCGTTAACTGTGCATGTGGTTGCAAATGCGTTACCGCAAATTGCAGGGCAGCTTGACCATTAAGTGTTAAAGCACTAAAAGTAACGGTATTACCATTGCAAACAATTTTAACTGCCGCATCGGTGAGCAATAAGCTTTTTAATAAATGCTTTTGCGTGATTTCTGCTGACTCAAGTAGCAGATTATTTTCTTTATTATGGCAAAGCAGCTGGTAAACACTTAAAGGGTCGCTTTGATAATTTGCTTGTTCGGTTAAGGTACAAACTGTGGTCAAACTTTGATTATATTGTGTCATGGTGTTCTTCTTGAAATCATTAAATTATACCCATTGGTATTAAAGGGTTGTCATCCGGCATAAATTGGCTGTAGCCACCAAAGAAACCATGTTCTGGTTTTATTCATTGTAAATCCTAGTTGTTATACCAATTTGATTAAATTATTGCTCACTTGTACTGGTTAAAATAGTCCATGTCGGCGTTGCTCTCAATCCTAATAGCCAGCTATTACTCAATCGAGCGCCTTGCCCTGAAATATTTTTCCTACGTACAACAAGATCACAAACTTAATAAAACTGGTATTAGCTTATATTAAATCTAAGTAAAAACGTAAAGTGCTTAACGTAAAAAACCCGCTTAGCTTAGCGGGTTTTTGAAATTTGTTTATTGTTCTGTTTAGCTTTTATTTCAGCTTTAACGAGATACACGCAATTATCACAACCCAGTTATGTTGAGTTATGCCACCACCAAATGCGGGTAGTTAAATTAAATTGCTTTGTTAGTATCATTATATCGTTCTTCTTTGTAAACTTGCCGTTATATTTTGTAGCGCTTTTGTCTAGTTTAACGTTAGCTAAAGCCTACTCGCAAGAAAGTTCCTATAGAAGACCTTATTATGGCGTTGCTGTCAACCACTGATTTCCCTCTGATAATTGAAAAGCGAGACGGTTTCTCTCATGGCCGAATAGATTTACATAGTCATACACATTGCTCTGATGGTAGCTTGTCGCCGCAAACCTTACTAGATAGGGCGGTTAATTATCAAATTGATGTTTTAGCAATTACCGATCACGATACAGTAGCGGGGCTTGATATAGCACAGCGCTATATCAATGATCAAAATGTTCCGATAAAACTAATTTCAGGTATTGAAATATCGACGGCTTGGCAAGGATTTGAAATTCATATTGTTGGTTTAAATTTTGATAAAAATAATGCCACTTTGCTGAAATTAATTACCAATCAACAGCAAGCACGTGAACAGCGCGCAGTTACTATTGGTGAAAAATTAGCAAAATGTGGTTTCCCTGATGCATACCATGATGCTAAAAAGCTTGCTGGTGAAGGTTCAATTACCCGTGCGCATTTTGCCAAAGTGTTATTGCAGCAAGGCCATGTTAGTACCATGCAAAAAGCGTTTGATCAATATTTGGGGAAAAAAGGTCGTAATACCCAAAAAGCTTATGTTAAGCCTACATGGTGCTCGATAGAACAAGCGGTCGAGGCTATTCATGCCGCGGGTGGCACTGCAGTGATGGCACATCCGATTCGTTATGATTTATCGGCAAAATGGCTCAGACGTTTAATTGTACATTTTAAAGAGAGTGCAGGTGATGGTTTGGAAATTGTTTTGCCGCAAATGAATCCACAACAACGAAAAACAATGCTAAACTACTGTTTAGAATATGATTTACATGCATCAACAGGCTCTGATTTTCATCACCCCAATAAATGGTCAGATTTAGGCAGAAACTTAATCTTACCCGATGGCGCAAAACCTATTTGGGCATTATGGCAGTAGGTGAGGCTTTAGCCTTACAATCAAAAAGGAAAATATCATGAGTCAGTTTTTTTACGTACACCCAGATAATCCACAAGGTCGTTTGATGAAACAAGCCGTGGCTATTATTAATCAAGGTGGTGTGATTGTTTATCCAACGGATTCTGGCTATGCCCTAGGTTGTCATTTAGGGGATAAAAAAGCGTTAGAGCGTATTTGTCAAATTCGAGAGATAGATAAAAATCATAATTTTACTTTAGTTTGTCAAGACTTGTCACAACTCTCGGAATATACGCGGGTTGATAATAGCGCTTTTCGCTTATTAAAAAATAATACTCCTGGTGCTTATACCTTTATTTTTAAAGGCAGTAAAGAAGTGCCGAAACGGTTATTGAATCCTAAAAAGAAAACCATTGGTATTCGTGTACCTGATAATAATATTTGCCAAGCCTTGTTGGCTGAACTGGCAGAGCCTATAATGTCTACCAGTTTGATCATGCCGGGTGAAACAATGGCTGAAAATGATCCTGAACAAATTCGTGATCTGCTAGAGCATCAAGTAGATTTAATTATTCATGGTGGTTATTTGGGCGAACACCCCACCACTGTGATTGATTTTTCTAATGATGATATTGAAATATTACGAGTGGGTGAGGGCGACCCTTCACCATTTCAATAACAGACGCTAGCATCACCAACTAATAATGTATAAATGAGTCAGAAGTAAGTTACCAGGGAACTGCTACTGACGTAACCGAGTAAAAAAAATGTCCCAAGACAAAAAAATAGCTAAAGATAAAAAAACAGCTAAAGATAAACAGGTATCGGCTGATAATAAATACGGTAATCGTGGTGCAGGTAAAAAAGCGACTACCAAGAAAGGCTTGAGCAAAACAGCGCAAGGCCAAGGTAAGGGCAAGAAACAGGAAGAGCAACCGGTAAAAGTTGATTTTCAAAAAGCCACGGTGAAAGATTCTGAAAAACTACAAAAAGTACTTGCTCGTGCCGGTAAAGGTTCTCGCCGAGAAATAGAAGCGATGATTAGCAGTGGTCGAGTCAGTGTTGATGGTAACACCGCTTACTTAGGTGACCGAGTAGAGGGTACTGAACAAATTCGTATCGATGGCCATCAAGTGAAGTTAACGGCTCCAGCAGATGAAATTTGTCGAATATTGATATACAACAAACCAGAGGGGGAGATGTGTACTCGTAAAGATCCTGAAGGTAGAACAACGGTATTTGATCGTTTACCACCACTTGAAGCAGGTCGTTGGGTTGCTGTTGGCCGTTTAGACATTAATACCTCAGGCATGTTGCTATTCACTACCGATGGTGAACTCGCTAACCGTTTAATGCATCCATCACAAAAAGTAGAGCGTGAATATGCGGTACGGGTGTTTGGTGAAATTAACGAAGCCATGCTGCAAACACTTCGCGCTGGTGTTAAATTAGAAGATGGTATGGCACGTTTTCAAAAAATCACTTATCGCGGTGGTGAAGGTCGTAACCATTGGTTCCATGTGGTGTTATCAGAAGGGCGTAATAGAGAAGTACGTCGTTTATGGGAAAGCCAAGAAGTGCAAGTATCACGCTTAATTCGTGTACGTTATGGTGATATGGAAATGCAGCGTCAATTACCACTTGGCGGCTGGACAGAGCTTGGGCTAAAAGAAGTTAATTATTACCGTAAATTAGTTCAATTAACATCTGAAACACAATCAAAAGTTAAAGTTGATGAAAAGGCGATGGATAATGCGAAAAGTCGTCGTATACGTCGTTCAGTTAAAAAGCATCAACAACGTAATCAGCAGGCCAATCGTCGTCGCAGGAAGTAAGTAATTATATACTCATGTTACCTCGAAATACTCGTTTCAGCGAGAATTTAAAGGCTTATAGGCAAGGCATTGACTGAAGAGAATGGTTATTTCCTTGTCAAAATCAATAACGCCGTTTATAAACCTTTAAAACTCGCCCTTCGGGGGCGCCTGAGCAAATAATGCTCGTCGTTGCTCCTTTTTTTAAGGGAATAACCATTAATAAAAATAAGTGCCTTGAACATGAATTGCTCAGGCGTCCTGAAACAGACATTTTGAAGTATCATGAGTATAATTATGCAGTATCAATTAATTGAAGATGAGATCAGTTTACAAAAACTCTGTCAGCAATATAGCAAAGCAAAAGTACTCGCTATAGATACTGAATTTGTTCGCACTCGCACTTTATACCCTAGATTAGGCTTGCTACAGATTTTTGATGGCGAACAGTTAGCGCTAATTGATCCTATTGCGATTAATGATTTGTCACCGTTTTGGCAACTACTTGCTAATGAAAATATCATTAAAGTACTACATGCCTGCTCTGAAGATTTAGAGGTGTTTTTAACCAGTGCTAATTGTAAGCCAGTTAACTTAATTGATAGCCAGATCATCATGTCATTTCTTGGTCATGGCTTATCAATGGGTTATGCCGCTATGGTTGAGCATTTCACTGGCGTTCAGCTTGATAAGTCAGAGTCGCGTACCGATTGGACTAAAAGACCATTAACACAAAAACAGCTTGATTATGCCAGTGCTGATGTTGATTATTTATTCCAACTTTATCCCAAACTTATCGTTGAAATAGAACAAGCAGGTAGGTTGGATTATGCCAAGCAAGAAACGCAATTGTTAATAGAGCGAAAGTTTACTGCGATTGACGAAGATAACCTATATCGCCAAATAAAACTGGCTTGGCGACTGAACCCTCAACAACTTAATACCTTGCAATATTTGGCTCGTTGGCGCTTTCAACAAGCTAAAAAGCGTGATTTACCTATCGGCTTTGTTGCTAAAGATCACACTCTTTTGGCCATAGCTCAATATAATCCACAAAATATTGAGGTGATGAATAAACTTCAGGGGGCTGAGTTATTAGATCTTCGTCATAAAGGCAAAGCAATGTTGTCGATAGTCAAGTTAGCATCACAAACTAGCGAGCGTGATTATCCGGCAAAAATTAACCGTTTAGATGAATATCCGGGTTACAAACAAATATTCAAAACAGTGAAAGCTTTCATTGTGGCTATTGCTGAGCAGCATGGTTTGGCGATAGAAAATTTAGCGTCTAAAAAGCAAATCAACCAATTTTTAACTTGGCATTTTAATATCAATGAGGTCAGGATTTTAGCCTCAGAGTCATTAACTCAAACGCCTAATGTTGATATTTTAATGGGGTGGCGTAACGAATTATTTGGCCAAACATTACAAGCATTTGCTGAGCGTGATTTTAAAGACTAGCTATCACGCTTGATTCGTTAAGTGTTGTTGTTAAATGTAGTCGCTCAAATCCGAACTGACGCTAGAGTTCAATAAATTTTAATCAAATATATAGTCGAAAAACCCATCATAACGGTCATTCACGTCTAAACAGTTAATGATAATTCGTCCGCAGAAATTGGTTTAAATCCCCGTCTTTAGACGGTGGTTGCTTAGTTTGTGCGCTTTATAGTCCTTTTAGTCTGCATACACCATACGAATATTGTATTTTTGGATGAATGCGAAAAGAAAGTTAACAATCAAATAAATCAGGACAAATAATAGTTGGTTTTTGCTCCTTCGTTATTTATGTTAACCAACTATTTTATTGCCTGTTATTATGCCATTATCGATACAAAATCTAATCCAAATGCACTTTCATCTAATTGCTTAATGTCTCGAATGTGGCAGCTACTGCCCTTTGGGCAGCCCGGTGCATACATTTTGAGTTTAATTTTAGAAACTCAATATTTAAAAAAATACTTAATGGTTTTTTTGTGCAAATTATTGATAGTTAAGATATTAGCTACTGCTTACTTTTAAAGCCAACGGATCGCTATTTTCTGACTTTAGGAGCACTACTGCTCGCATCAGCAAAGCGATTCCTATTAGCATTACAATCACAGTGATTATCAGTCCATCGGTGAAACTTGCGCTTTTTTCAGCAATCATCCCAACCATCGCAGGCGCGATAACCTGTGCGAGTCCATAACTGAACGTGAGGTGACTCATCGATTTGGACGGATTTTCCGGGTACAGACGACCTACCATTGCCAGAGTCATACTAACAATGCCAATAAAACTGCAACCATATAGTATGGCACTGATATAAATCATTGTTGCAGACGGGTCAAACAAGAGCAGAGCAGTACTCACCATGTTTAGAATATAAGCTTGAAGCAGTGATGACCAGAGGCCAACCTTTCTGACATAGATGTCCCACAGCCAGCATGCCGGTGCAGCCGCAATCCCCACCAACAACCAAACTACCCAGCCAAGGCCTTTCATGCCGGGTAGCAATTCAACTATCGCAATCAAGAATGTTGCTGTTACCACATAGCCAAAACCGGCGCAAAAGTAAGCCGACTGCAAGGTTAGAAAGAACTGTTTTGAAGGAAGTGCTTGAGCTTCTTTATGCTCCGCATGTTGCGTGTCAACTGTCGATTTAGAAAAGTCGGGGAACCAGAGCAACACAGGGATAATGAGGATAAGGGCCAACAGACCATAGATTAACCACTGCTGATCCCAGGTGTAGTCAATTTTTATCAGTTGAGCAGTAATCGCCGTCAGAACAATGCCGATCCCTAGGCTTGAAAAAAAGATACCAAGTTCAACCTTTGCTTGATTGTGTCTGAGCCAGTGCAGCAGCAGCCCACCACCTAATAAAACACCTGCGGCGCTGCTTAAGCCTGAAACAAAACGCAATAAATACCATAACCACTCATTCGTTGTCGTAGCCATGCACAGCGTAGTAACAACAGCGGCTATCAAGCCATAACGATACAGTTTAATTTTTAATTGAAGGTTGTGCATAAAAGAAATAAGTAATGCGCCACATAAATACCCGGCATAATTTGCCGCAGCTAAAAAACCCGCAATAGTCTCCGTAAGACCAATATCTTCAGCCATTTCAGGCAACATAGGGGTATAGGCAAACCGAGCGATACCAACAGTGATCACACCTCCTGTCACACAGGCAAGCTGAATTTTGGATTGTTCTGATAAGTTCATACGAGATTACTGGTCAATTATACATACCTTAGGATAGCGAATAATTGAAAGACAAACTCTATACATTATGACAACATATACATATAAAGCGTCAAGGTGTAACATAAATGTCCCCCTACCCGAATGAACTTGAATTACTTAATTTAGAACGTCTACCTCGCGAAGTTTTTGTTCGCCAGCAACACATGCCTGCAAGGCACTACTTCCCTGCGCACAAACATAGGTGGCATCAACTGTTGTATGCGACTTCTGGTGTGCTAATTGTTGACGTCATTGGTGAAAGGCTTTTCATCCCACCTGAAAATGCTGTCTGGCTACCTTGCGGGTGTCAACATAGTGTTTCAACTGAATATGGCGCTGAATTAAAAAGCCTGTATATTGATGATAAATACCAGCAACTGCCTACTGATAAAAGCTTGGTACTAAAAATATCTCCCCTATTAAAAGCACTGATCATAGAAGTCTCCACCTTTGATGTGGAATACCCCCTTTTAGGTTATGAAGAAGAGGTTATTTCGCTAATGTTGAGTACCCTGCCACGTTTAAAGCGTGTTACAGAACATCTTCCTTGGCCCACATCATTAGAGCTTTTGAATATGTGCAGCCAACTTTATCAGCGACCAGGAGGTAAACAAACAACGCTAATGTTGGCAAAGAATTTAGCGATGTCGAAACGAACCCTAGAGCGAAGGTTTCATCGAGAAACAGGTATGACTATTCAGGCATGGAGCCTTAGGCTGCGCTTTCTAAAAGCGATAGAATTACTTACTGCGGGTCATAGTATTACAAATATCTCTTTAGATTTGGGATACAGCTCCCCATCTCCTTTTATCTATATGTTCCGCAATATATCTGGCATGAGTCCTGGCGAGTATATAGCAAGCCTTGCTAATAAAAAGGCAAAGTAAAACTTATTACCCAGTCGTCAGTACGCAGTTTATGGCCTAAATAGTCGATAACCGTCTAATGACCATGTGGGTATAAAATAGCTTATCTAATGTAAGCGTACTGCTTAATTGCGCGCTTACGTATAAAATCGATAGTTCAGTTAATTCATCTTTGTTTTTTTTGAGAGTTCAGTAAAATAGTTAGTCTTTAACAGTTCTTTAAAGGTTAGTGATGAAACGCGTTGTTTTATATATTTCAGATAAATGCCCCCATTGCCGTGAAGCTCAAAAATATTTGGATGATAATGGCATTAAATACAGATTAACAAATGCGAAAATGCAGCGCGGTAGAAAAGAGCTTGACGTTATAGGGGCTAGCTCTGTACCAGCCCTTAAAATTGGTAATGAAGTAATGATTGGCTGGAATCTAAAAGATTTTAGGAAACTCTATGCCGCAGGTTAAGAAGCAGAATTATCTAATTATATAATTGAGCAACTACTCGAAATAGAGTTATTGATTACTCTATTTCGAGTGGATAGCAAAATATAGAGGAGCAGAGCATCATATAATCCGCCCCTTAGCATTATAACGCCATAATTTTTTATCAATCTGCACCAGTATTGTTGCTCAGCTTTCACTAGGTAGTTCATATGTTCACTGCGTCAACTTGTCGTGTGAGAGCTGCTGCTTTGATTAAAAATCTCTATGACAGCTATGGTGGCTTAGTTCTCACTCAGACTTAGCGGGGGATTGGCAAAAATCACCGTCAAGGTACAGATGTTATTATCTGTATCGAACGCCTGCTATCGGGAAACTGCTAACAAACTGTGTTCTTGAAAATTTATTCTCATTAAAATTTGGCCCATTAATTAATTTAATTGGTATCAAGGGTTAACTTTCGTTTAAGGGAGTAGCTCATTTAAAATAGTGGCTACTAGATTAAATCGCGCTTGCTCTCCTTCGTTGGCCCGTACAAATTTGAATTTATTTGGTGGCACCATTTTATAAACCGTTGGTTGTTTTTGTACTAGTTTCATTAATTGCATCGGATCTACCTTGGTATGGTCGCTAAATTCAATTGAGCCACCAGCATTACTGGCTTCTATGCGGTTAATCCCTATTGCTTGCGCTTTTAAACGCAGTTTAGCAATATGAACCAAGTTCTTAGTTGCTTGCGGCAGTAGGCCAAAGCGATCTATTAATTCTACTTGTACATCGTCTAGCTGGTTTTTATTTTTACAACTGGCAATACGTTTATATAAACTTAACCGTATACTCACGTCAAAAATATAATCTTCAGGGATCAGTGCTGGTAAGCGCAATTCTATTTCGGTTTGTTTTGCGGTTACTTGGCTCAGTGAAAGCTGTTTACCTTCTTTTAATGCTTCCACCGCGTGATCGAGCATTTCCATGTATAAACTAAAACCAACTTGGCTCATAGAGCCAGATTGATCATCACCCAGTAATTCACCTGCGCCACGAATTTCTAAATCATGGGTTGCTAAAGTAAAACCTGCGCCTAAATCTTCCAATGCGGCAATAGCCTCAAGGCGCTTTTTGGCGTCTTTGGTGATACGTTTTTCATGAGGTGTTAATAAATAGGCGTAAGCTTGATGATGCGAGCGACCAACGCGTCCGCGCAATTGGTGTAACTGGGCTAAGCCTAAGTGATCAGCTCGATCCATTATAATGGTATTGGCGCTAGGCACATCAATACCCGTTTCAATAATGGTAGTACACACAAGAACATTGAAGCGTTGATGATAAAAGTCACGCATAATACGCTCAAGATCGCGTTCACGCATTTGTCCATGGGCGGTTACCACACGAGCCTCAGGGACTAATGCTTGAATATCAGCGGCCGTTTTTTCGATAGTATCTACATGATTATGTAAGAAATATACCTGACCACCACGTAAGGTTTCACGTAAAATAGCTTCGCGAATTAAGGCTTCATCTCGTTGACGAACAAAGGTTTTTACCGCTAATCGTTTTGCTGGCGGGGTGGCAATAATAGATAAATCACGCATGCCGCCCATCGCCATATTTAATGTTCTCGGAATAGGGGTGGCGGTAAGGGTTAAAATATCGACATTACTACGTAATTTTTTAATCTTCTCTTTTTGCTTTACCCCAAATCGATGTTCTTCATCGACCACTAGTAAGCCGAGATCTTTATATTTAATGCTGTTTTGTAGTAATTTATGGGTGCCAATTAAAATATCTATTTGCCCTGATTCTACTTTTTTTACTACCTCATTTTGTTGTTTGGCGGTTTTAAAACGTGACAATACTTCAATCGCTACTGGCCAGTTGGCAAAACGGTCGCGGAAAGTTTCATAATGCTGTTGGGCTAATAGGGTGGTTGGCACTAATATCGCTACTTGTTTACCATCATTTACCGCGACAAATGCGGCGCGCATTGCCACTTCGGTTTTACCAAAGCCGACATCGCCACATACTAATCTGTCCATGGCTTTTGAGGATAGCATATCGCTTAGTACCGCATTAATGGCTTGTTGTTGATCGAAGGTTTCTTCAAAACCAAAACTGTCACTAAAAGCTAAATAATCTTCTTTATCGCGCTTAAAAGTATAACCAGTATTACTCGCGCGTTTGGCATATATATCTAATAATTCAGCCGCCACATCGCGAACTTTTTCGGCCGCTTTTTGTTTAGCCTTACTCCAAGTATCACTGCCGAGTTTATGCAGTGGTGCATGTTCGCTGTCAGCTCCAGAATAGCGGCTAATCAGATGCAAAGAGGCTACCGGCACATATAATTTGGCATCGTTAGCGTAACTGAGCATTAAAAATTCAGTAACAATACCGCTAGTTTCAAGGGTTTGTAAGCCTAAATACCGTCCAATGCCATGCTCTATATGCACAACTGCTTGTCCAATGCTAAGCTCTGCTAAATTTTTAAAGATAGCGTCGGTGCTAATATCTTGCGACTTGTTGCGTCGTCTTGATTGACGAACGTGTGAGCCAAGTAATTCAGCTTCAGTTATTAGCGCTATGGCATTTTTTTTAGCGGTGCCTTTCGATTGAAAGGTAAAGCCTTGGCTAAGGGCATTAACGCTAATACCTAATTTTTCGTTCGACTCGATAAAGTCATCAAGGCAATGAAACAATTTTGGCTTGATATTATCTCTGGCCAGTAACTCTAAGACACTTTCGCGGCGACCTTGGCTTTCAGCAATAAATAAAATTTTATCTGGCGTTTCTTTGTCGCTAATAAAATGATTAATTAGCTCAAAAGACTGCTTTAATTTATGATCGATAGTTAAGTCTGGTAGTGCCTTAACATCAAAAACGATGGCGCTAGATTTTTGTTTATCTGGCGCTAACTCTTCGACGTCAACTTTAGTATCAACAATGGTGATACGAGCAAAAGGTTTTAAAGCACTATAGAGCGCTTCAGCGCTTAAAAATAATTGCTCTGGTGGTAAAAGTGGTCTAGTTGGATCGTAACGTCTATTTTCATATCGATAATCAATGTCTTGCCAATATTGACTTAACGATTTATTTAAATCACCAGAGATGGCTATCATGGTATTTGGCGCTAAATAATCACATAAGGTGCTAGTGCTTAGTTGATTGAATAAATCTGAAGGCTTGTCGATATTGTCACTTTTATCGAAAAATAGTGGTAAATAATACTCAATGCCAGGGGGAAGAATACCATTGCTTACTTGATGATATATGGACTCTTTATCGATAGCGCTTTTAAATAACTCTCGATACTGGCTGCGAAATAGATTAATTGCTGCTTTATCGGTAGGGAATTCATGAGCAGGTAATAAATTGATTTTTTCTATTTTTTCATTTGAACGTTGGTTGTCAGGATCAAATAAACGTATTTCATCAATTTCATCATCAAAAAAATCTAAACGAAACGGGGTTTTACTGCCCATTGGAAATAAATCTACAATGGCGCCACGGGCAGAAAACTCACCGTGCTCCATTACTTGATCTACACAACGATAACCACTAGCTTCTAGCTCTTGCCTTAATTGATGCAAGTCCTTTTTATCACCTTTGTTAATGATTAAACTATTTGCTTCTAAATATTTTTTAGGCGCTAAACGCTGTACCAAGGTAGTGACCGGTACAATCACTATGCCTTTTTCCAGTCGAGAAAGTTGGTAAAGTGTGGCTAAGCGTTGTGAAATAATATCTTGGTGAGGTGAAAAGGTGTCATAAGGTAAGGTTTCCCAGTCGGGAAATAGGCAAATAGTTAATTCATCCTTTTTTTGCGACAAACTCAGTAACTCTTGCTCTAATCTTAAGGCCGACGGAGTATCATGAGTGACCAGTAATATAGGTGCATTACTAGTAATAGCACCTTGATATAAGGCAATGCTGGCACTTGAACCTTGCAAATTTAACCAGGTTTTTTTGTCAACTTTGGTGGAGGTATTAGTTGTTTTGTTTTTTGCTAAAATAGGGGTTAGTAAACAGCTTGATTTGCTCATGAAATAAAATGACTTGCTAGAGTTAAACTTATAATCGCTTATTCTAATTAAGGTGTGCCACCAATTCAATGGATTGTTGCGATAATGTGCTATTTGACAATGCCTTAATTTCCCACTAAACCTAATAGGGTTGTTAAATAAGTTATTTAATCGCTTTATTCTCTACCATTTCGTTTAAGGACTCGAACGGAAATTGCACGAATGTTTATCCGGATTGGTATACATTAATGGACGTATTTACAAGGAATTAATATGCAAAACGTATCACCTAAAACACTATCATTGAAAACACTTATCTGTGCGCTACTAACCACCACGTTATTTTTTACTATTAATATGGCTTTTGCTACGCCAAAAGTGACTACTAACATTGTCGTTACACAAAAATATATTCATTTAAATAAATCTACTATCGAGGATTTAGTGACCTTAAAAGGGATTGGTCATAAAAAAGCGCAAGCGATATTAACGTATAGGCAACAAGTAGGTGGCTTTAAAGCGGTGAGCGAGTTAATAAAAGTAAAGGGTATAGGTGAAAAAATATTATCAGATAACAAGGATCGCCTTAAAATATAACACCGATAAAATAAATGTTTTATTTTTTGAAAGTCAGCATCTTGCTGACTTTTTACTAATGTAACGTAAAAATCTAACCAAAACCTTTGTTATTACTTTTGGGTATAACAAAGGCGTTTGTTATATGGAAAAAAATCATTGGATGTGGCATTCTTACTCTATCAATTTTTATTAACGTTTGTATTGGCAATGAATTTAACCCATTTAAAAAAATTAGAAGCTGAATCTATTCATATTTTTCGCGAAGTAGCCGCTGAATTTGATAACCCAGTAATGCTTTATTCTGTCGGTAAAGATTCTGCCGTCTTATTACATCTTGCCCGCAAAGCTTTTGCGCCGGGTAAAATTCCTTTTCCGTTATTGCATGTTGATACCAATTGGAAGTTTAAAGAAATGATTGCCTTTCGTGACAAAATGGCGAAAGAGTATGACTTTGAACTACTGGTTCATCAAAACCCTGAAGGTATGGAAATGGGCATGGGGCCATTTACCCATGGTAGTGCTACCCACACCGATGTGATGAAAACTCAAGGTTTAAAACAAGCGTTAAATAAATATGGTTTTGATGCTGCTTTTGGTGGTGCTCGTCGCGATGAAGAAAAATCTCGTGCCAAAGAGCGTGTGTATTCTTTTAGAGATAAAAATCATCGTTGGGATCCTAAAAGCCAACGTCCAGAATTATGGAATATCTACAACGGTAAAGTGCATAAAGGCGAAAGTATCCGTGTTTTCCCGTTATCTAACTGGACTGAGCTTGATATTTGGCAGTACATCTATTTAGAAAGTATTCCTATTGTGCCACTTTATTTAGCCAAAAAACGCCCAGTCGTTGAGCGTGATGGTACCTTGATCATGGTTGATGATGATCGTATGCCTATTGGTGATGATGAAGAAATTCAAATGAAGAGTGTTCGCTTTAGAACCTTAGGTTGTTACCCATTAACAGGGGCGGTTGAGTCAACAGCAGATACCTTACCTGAAATTATTCAAGAAATGTTATTAACCAAAACTTCTGAGCGTCAAGGTCGTGTTATTGATCACGATAGCTCAGGTTCAATGGAAAAGAAAAAAATGGAAGGTTACTTTTAAATAAGTGAGCTAAACGCCATTTTACCACATAACATTTTTATTTGATTAAAATTTCCGAAGGAAAAACTTATGAGTCACCAATCAGACTTAATCGAAGAAGACATTCAAGCTTATTTAAAGCAACATGAAAACAAAGAGTTAGTAAGGTTTTTAACCTGTGGTAGCGTCGATGATGGTAAAAGTACCTTAATAGGGCGTTTATTACATGATTCAAAAATGATCTTTGAAGATCAGCTTGCTGCTATTGAAAAAGATTCTAAAAAATCAGGCACTACCGGCGATACCATTGATTTAGCCTTATTGGTTGATGGTTTACAATCTGAGCGTGAGCAGGGCATTACCATCGATGTTGCTTATCGCTATTTCTCCACCGATAAACGTAAATTTATTATTGCCGATACTCCCGGTCATGAGCAATATACTCGCAACATGGCAACCGGTGCGTCAACCTGTGATATCGCTATTATCTTGATTGATGCCCGTTACGGCGTGCAAGTTCAAACCCGCCGCCATTCATTTATTTGTTCATTATTGGGTATTAAACATATTATTGTTGCGGTCAATAAAATGGACTTGGTTGACTACTCGCAAGAGCGCTATCAAGCCATTAAGAAAGATTACCGTGAATTTGCAGAGTCGCTTGAATTTTCTGATGTGCGTTTTATTCCAATGTCCGCATTAAATGGCGACAACGTGGTTGAAGAAAGTGAAAACATGTCTTGGTATCCTGGTGCTACGTTAATGAAGCTGCTAAATACCATGGACGTAAAAGTAACCGAAGAGTTTACTGAGCTGCGCTTCCAAGTACAGTATGTTAACCGTCCTAACTTAGATTTTCGTGGTTTTGCTGGTACGCTTGCTTCCGGTCATGTATTGGTTGGCGATACCATTGTGGCTTTACCTTCAGGTAAAGAAAGTGTGGTTAAAGAAATTGTTACCTTTGATGGTAACCTTGAACGCGCTGATAAAGGTATGGCGGTAACGTTAACCTTAGAAGATGAAATTGATATCAGTCGCGGTGAAATGATTGTTAAAAAAGGCAGTTTACCAACCTCAGCAAAAGAGCTCAATGCGACCGTAGTATGGATGCATGAGAATGAGCTTGAGCCAGGTCGTGAATACTTCATTAAACATGGCAGTAAAATGACTACCGGCCATGCGAGTAAAATTGTTAGCAAGTATGATGTTAATACCATGGAAAAACTCGCTACCTCACAATTAGCGATGAATGAAATAGGCATTGTTGATTTTGTTATTAGTGAAGCGTTACATTTTGATGACTATCAAGAAAATCGTGGTACGGGCGCCTTTATCATTATTGACCGTTTGAGTAATGTAACTGTTGGTGCTGGTATGATAAATCACGCTATTGATGGTCTAGTTCATGAGTATTCAACCTTTGAATTAGAGTTAAATGCCTTAGTTCGTAAGCAGTTCCCACATTGGGGTGCAAGGGATATTACTAAATAGCTATTAACAATTCCCCTTGTCGCTGTAGCGCCTAATTAATGCGTAAAAAGTACTCATTGACTATCGTTAATGAGTACTTTTTTCTTTCGTTTGAATACTACAGCCTAAAGTTGAATATTTAGTTATTACGAGATGTTTAGTTTAAGTTTTAACAAGTAATACCATTCGAATTAATTAAGTGGCTAAAGTTCAATGAGAATAAATTTTCAAGTTCAAGGCGCGTGATTGGTATCATATAGGATGATAATGACAATAGAACAGTGGTTGATGATAGCGGTTTTTATCGCCACTTTTGTTGGCTTACTTAACTATCAAAAAGTACCGGAACGGGTGTTTTCAGTAACAGTACTTGCTTGTTTAACATTATCTTTTGTTAGTGTTGACGATATTCTTGCTAATGCAGTAAACCCCGGTTTAGTTACCCTGATTTTACTGGTACTTTGTTCATTTTCTTTTGAGCGTACCAGTATTTTACGTCGAATGAGTCATCGTGTGTTTAATGGCTCTAAAGTCAGCTCGATGCTACGGCTTTTGATTGGTACCGCATTTGCCTCTGCAATCATGAGTAATACGGCAGTAGTGGCAACACTAATTAATAGTGTTAAAAATAATAAGTTGATCAACCCCGGGAAATTATTATTACCCCTGTCTTATGCTGCTATTTTAGGCGGCACTCTCACACTGGTTGGCACTTCTACCAACCTTATTGTTAATAGTCTGCTAATTAAACAAGGGGCGGTTGGTTTTAGTTTCTTTGATTTTACCGCAATTGGTATTGTCGCCTTATTACTTTGCTTACTATTAGTTATATTACGCGCTAGAACGTTACCGGATATAGAACAAAGTCAATTGTTAGCACAAGAATATTTACTTGAAGCTGAAGTGGCTGCTGACTCTAAATTGGTCAATAAAACCATTGAAGAAAATGGCTTGAGGAATTTAGACGCATTATTTTTGGTGGAAATTGTTCGTCAAGAACGCTTGATAACACCCGTTACACCAGACGAAAGAGTACAAGCTGGAGATAAGTTGATCTTCAGTGGCGATATTTCAAAAGTATTAACCCTGCAACAGTTTGATGGTTTAACGCTATTTGCTGAGCAAGATGACTTATTACGTGATAATTTAACCGAAGTATTAATTAAACCCGATTCAGCTATTGCTGGAAAAACATTAAAAAAAGCAGGCTTTCGTGCTCGCTTTGATGCCGCTGTTGTTGCCGTTCGTCGAGAAGGTTGTGCATTATCAGGTAAACTAGGTGACATTGTTTTACAGTCAGGTGATTTTTTGGTGCTAGCGGTTGGACAAGATTTTTCTAGTCGCACTAACTTGTCGAAGAACTTCTTTATATTATCCGGCCATCAAGCGATAAATATGCTTAGTGGTTGGCGTGATCAAGCGACTGTTTGGGGATTTTTATTAGCGATCACTGTTTCTGTCTTAACACCAATTTCTCTGTTAAGTTGTTTATTTATTTATGTTGCTATGCTTATTTTTAGTGGTGCATTAACGGTAAATGAAATTAAACGTCGATTTCCTTTAGAAATTTGGATGATAGTGCTTGGCGCGTTAACCTTAGCAACTGCTATTGAAAATACTGGTTTGGCGGCTATGATAGCTGAGTCGATAAAGCAACTTCTTGATGGTAGTAGTGTTTATTTAGCTTTTATTGCTATTTTTGTTTTAACATTATTAATGACCGAATTGATAACCAATAGTGCAGCAGCAGCATTAACATTCCCTATTGCTTATAATATTGCTTTGGGCTTAGGGGTCGACCCAATACCTTTTGTGATGGCGGTAGCTTTTGCCGCTAGCGGTTCATTTATCAGCCCTTATGGTTATCAAACTAATGTAATGGTTTATAACGCAGGTAATTATAAATTAGCCGATTTTGTAAAGTTTGGCTTACCTATTTCGATTGTCTACAGTGTTACCGTTTTGTTGATGATCCCCATTGTGTTTCCTTTTTAGATTAAGAAAGAGTAAAGAATGAAAACAGAAAATACTGTCTGGCATGAACAACATGTTTCTAAAGCACAACGTGCGAGTTTAAAGCAACAACAACCCTGCCTACTTTGGTATACCGGTTTAAGCGGCTCTGGTAAGTCAACTGTTGCTAATGCGGTAGATGCCTTATTATTTGAATTAGGTTGTCATAGTTATTTACTTGATGGTGATAATGTTCGTCATGGTTTAAATGGCGACTTAGGCTTTAGTGATGAAGAGAGAGTTGAAAATATTCGCCGAATTGGTGAAGTGTCAAAACTGTTTCTTGATGCGGGTTTAATTGTATCTACTGCCTTTATTTCGCCTTTTAGTGAAGATAGAGCCAGTGCTAGAGCAAAATTAGCACAGGGCGAATTTATTGAAGTTTATATTGATACGCCAATAAGCGTTTGTGAACAACGAGATCCTAAAGGCTTGTATAAAAAAGCGCGTAAAGGTGAAATTAAAGATTTTACTGGTATAGACTCGGGCTATGATGTACCTCAAAATCCAGAAATCCATATAAAAACAGCTGAACAATCAATACAAAGTTGCGCGCAGCAAATTGTTAGTTATTTAGCTGAGCAAGGCTTTATTGATTTAGCCAAGCAGAGGTAACAGCATGCATTATGATGTTTTTAACGGCGATGCTGATGGCATTATTGCCTTATTACAACTGCGTTTATCTAAAAAGGAAGCACAGCCAAGCGAAGTAACACTTATTACCGGTGTTAAACGTGATATTAGCTTACTTAAGCAAGTTGATGCTAATCTAGCGACTTCTGCCACAGTATTAGATATATCGTTAGAAAAAAACAATGATGCTTTGGTTCAACTGCTCGAAAAAGAAGTAAACATTTTTTATGTTGATCACCATAGAACGGGTGATATCCCTCAGTCAAAGCGGCTAGTCAGTTTACTCGATACTGATGCTAATACTTGTACCAGTCTTTTAGTTAATAACCACCTTAGTGGAGAATTTGTTACTTGGGCTATCGCTGCTGCTTTTGGCGATAACATGCAAACTTCTGCAGAAGCTCTTGCTAAGCAGTACCATTTTACATCAGCGCAACAATCGCTATTAAAAGAATTGGGCGTTTATATAAACTATAATGGCTATGGTCGCAGTGTTGATGATTTGCATTTCCATCCTGCTGATTTATTTAAAAAATTATTAAATTATTCAGATCCTTTTGAGCTGATTAATGAGCCAGACTCTGTTTTCTTGCAGCTCAAAGATGCCTATTTGGCTGATATGAATAAAGCTAAAACAGCAAAAGTACTTACTGAAAATGCTAGTTTTAAGGCGGTTCAATTAGCTGATGAGCCGTGGGCAAGACGAGTTAGCGGTGTCTTTGGTAATGATCTAGCTAATGCATCACCGAATAAAGCGCATGCTGTTCTTACGCTAAATGAAAGTACCTTAAATGCCGGTAATAGTTATACTGTTAGTCTAAGAGCCCCGTTAAGTAACAAACAGGGGGCTGGCGAACTATGTGCTAGCTTTCCAACGGGTGGTGGTAGAGCTGCTGCTGCAGGCATTAATGACTTACCTCAAGAAATGCTTAGCGATTTTTTTGATAGCGTGTCAAAATATTACGCATAAAGTATAACTTACCAGCTAAAAAGGAAGATAAGAGATGAGTTTATTAATTACTGGTGGTACTGGCTATATAGGTAGCCATACGGTCGTTGAGTTGCAAGCCTTAGCCAATGAGCAAGATATTATTATTGTCGATGATTTATCAAATTCCTCTACTAAAGTACTTGCTCGAATTAAGAAAATAACGGGTAAAACCGTTACCTTCATTAAAGCGGATATTTGTGATTATGAGGCGATGAATGAGGTATTTACTCAGCATAGTATTGATGCTGTAATTCATTTTGCTGGTCATAAAGCGGTTGGTGAGTCGAGTGAAAAACCGCTGAGTTATTATTATAATAATGTGTCGGGCACGGTTATATTACTTAAGGTCATGGCTGAAAAAAATGTTAAAAAGCTTGTTTTTAGCTCTTCTGCAACCGTTTATGGCGATAATGTTTCACCACTTAATGAAACCATGTCAACTTCAGCAACCAATCCTTACGGCCAAACAAAACTAATGATCGAGCATATTCTGTTTGATTTAGCAAAAAGTGACAGTGATTGGTCTATTGCTTGTTTACGTTACTTTAACCCTATTGGCGCGCATGAATCAGGTTTGATTGGTGAAAACCCTAATGGTATTCCTAATAATTTATTGCCTTATGTTGCTCAAGTCGCGGTAGGTCGATTGGCTCAACTACAAGTATTCGGTGATGATTATGACACGGTAGATGGCACTGGAGTCCGTGATTATATTCATGTGGTTGATTTGGCACAAGGCCATGTTAAAGCGTTGCAAAACCTAGATAAAATATCAGGTTGCCAAGCTATTAATTTAGGCACAGGTAATGGCACTTCTGTATTAGAGATTGTTAATACCTTTAAAGAAATCAGTGGCCAAAATATTCCGTATCAAATAGTCCCTAGACGTGCAGGCGATTTAGCAACCGTTTATGCTGATGCTAATTTAGCGCATGAATTACTTGATTGGCAAGCAACGAGAAATTTACATACTATGATTTCAGATACTTGGCGTTGGCAGTCAGAAAACCCGCAAGGCTTCTAACGGCTAAATTAATTGAAATTCCGAGTTGATGCTCGGAATATTTTTGTCAATGAAGTTTAGCTAAAGCTTTTTCGTTAAAGCTTCTTAGTTAAACTAAATGCCCCTCTTATTTGTCCTAATGAATAACCTGTTGCTTGATCTTTTGGGTAGTACTCATTTAATGCCGCTTTTGTTTCTACGCTTAATTCATTACCATGACATGTTAAGCAAAGTGGCGCTGTACCTTGTGCTTTCATAAAGCGAAACTCATTTTTAATAACTTCAGCTTTACTTATTGTTTTAGCCTTTTCACCTTGTAGCTGTCTTCGATTAAACTCTTCAAGTACTGATCTCTCCCATGCATTAGGTGTTGCACTGTGATTATTACGCGCTTTTAAACTCACCCGTTTTACTTGCCAATTAGTTGATATACTCAGGTCTTTAGCAATTTCAGGTGCTTGCACCGAACATACTTCAATAGCTTGTTTTACACCACCTTCCGTGAGTGCTTTTTTTAACTGTGGTTTTAATGTGCCACCAAATTGTTTAACAATGGTTATTGCTTCAGCTTTTAGCGCTGAAATATCGATAGGTTGTGCATAAGATGAAAATGAGTAGAGGAATAAAACTGAGCTGATTATAGATAATACTAAAGTGTTTTTTCTGTGATAGTACATATTTGTTCCTGATGTTTAATGATAAGAGATTATCCCGCTAATTGACTTTGCTCATCAGCCCACGCCAAGGCTTCATTATAATGTTTAACGGCTTGCTCTTTATCTAATTTGAGCTTTTCCATAACAAAGTTTGTTTTTTCCCATTGAGCATGTTCAATAAATTCAACTAATTTTATTATTGCGGCCATTACGCCTTTTCGTGTCAGTAGCGTCTCTTTAATTTCGCTTGCTAAGGGTAGTTTGTCGAGCACAACGGCTAACTCTTCATCTAAAATTGCATCTATCATAGATAATAACCCGGTTAGAAAAGCTATAGAGTCATCAAGTTGAGACTTCAAATCTTTAGCGACAAGTTCACAAAATTTAGCACGTGTCATGGCTAGTTTGATTAATTCTGTTGGTTTATCTGGGTTTGCGGTAACAGCAAACATCAAACCAAGAAAGCGTTTTAGCTCGCTTGAGCCAAGAATGACTAACGCTTGTTTAATTGTTGATATTTCATTGTGGCGCCTAAAAATAGCCGAGTTTGCATAGCGAAGTAGTTTATATGATAAAGATACATCACGTTCAAAAACACGGGTTATGTTTGTTAAATCTAATTCGGGTTTAGAGGTTTCATATAATAGTTCAGCCATAGCAAGTTGAGAGGGTGATAAATTTTTAGTTTTTACCATTTCCGGCTTAGCAAAAAAGAACCCTTGGAAATACTTAAAGCCCAGTTGTAGTGCTTGATCGTATTCTTGATAGGTTTCTACTTTCTCGGCTAACAAGTCAATATGTGGGTATTCTTTAACCGCTTCAATAATTTGTTTAATTTCTTCAAAACTGGTTTGCTGAATATCGACTTTAATAATTTTGATAAAAGGATAGAAATGCGACCAAACACTTTGGTGCTCATAATCATCTAAAGCGATGGTATAACCTTTACCGTGTAAGTCTTTACAAATACTTAATAATTTTTTACCAGGCTTAACCGTTTCGAGTATTTCTACAACAACTTCTTCATTAGTTAGCATTTCAGGATAACCTTGGCTTAAGGTTTCTAAAGTGAAATTGATAAAAGCGGGTTTATTACTAGTAAAATCACTAATGCCCATGTTGAATTTGCTCGCTTCAATCATTTTGCTAGTTGCTTCGTCACCGTCTATTTCAGGGAAAACATTATCTATGCTATCGCGAAAAAGCAATTCATAAGCATAGAGATTTTTGTTTGCATCTAAAATAGGCTGTCTTGCGGCATAAAAGTACATAGTTTGAGCGATATCTTTATAATAAAAACAATTACTAATAAATATACCTGTTCTTGTTAAAGATGCAAGATTCAGCGGAGAATTATCACTATATATTTACTATAATATATTTAGGTATAATCAACGCTAAGATATATTTATGGCTAAGTTTTTGATAGCGTCATAGGGCGTTTTTTAGCCACAACTTATAAAAAATAAAGGGGAATCATTTGGCTCTGGGTACGTTAATTTCTTTAGCACTCTATTTCATTGTTATGTTAGGAATAGGTTTTTATGCCTATAAAAAATCTACCAGTAATGTTTCTGGTTATATGCTCGGCGGTAGAAGCTTAAGTCCAAGTGTCGCGGCACTCTCTGCTGGGGCCTCAGATATGAGCGGTTGGATGTTAATGGGCTTGCCAGGGGCTATGTATATCTCAGGAATGAGTAGTTTATGGATAGCTATAGGTTTAGTGATTGGTGCATTTTTAAATTATCTAATTGTTGCTCCTCGCCTTAGAACCTATACTGAAGTGGCGAATGATTCTATCACTTTACCTGATTTCTTTGAAAACCGCTTTAATGATAAATCACGGATGTTACGAATAGTTTCATCGGTAGTTATTATCGTGTTTTTTACGCTTTATACCTCAAGTGGACTTGTTGCGGGCGGTAAGCTATTTGAAAGTTCTTTTGGACTAAACTATGAAGTGGGCTTGTATGTTACCGCCGGTGTTGTAGTGGCTTATACATTGTTTGGCGGGTTTTTAGCGGTTAGCTTAACTGATTTTGTACAGGGCTGTATTATGTTTATTGCTTTAGTATTAGTACCTTTGGTGACTATTAATGAAGTGGGGGGGCTAGGAGAAATGCAAACTAGTATTAGTCACATTGATCCTGCTCTGTTAGACATTTTTAGTGGTGTTAGTATGATAGGAATAATTTCCTCAATGGCTTGGGGCTTAGGATATTTTGGTCAGCCACATATTATTGTGCGATTTATGGCAATTCGTCATGTAAAAGACATGCCAACAGCACGTCGGATAGGGATGAGTTGGATGATAGTGACAATTATAGGTGCTATGGCGACAGGGTTTGCAGGTATTGCTTATGTGGCTAAAACGGGATTAACACTTGATGATCCAGAAACTATTTTTATCGTCTTATCACAAATTCTTTTTAGTCCATTAGTTGCTGGTTTTCTACTGGCGGCAATATTAGCGGCAATTATGAGTACAATTTCTTCACAGCTATTAGTAACCTCAAGCTCGTTAACCGAAGATCTTTATAAAACCTTTTTACATAAAGATGCCAGTGATAAACAGCAAGTTTTAGTTGGCCGTATCTCGGTGGCTGTTGTGGCACTAGTTGCTATTTATTTAGCCTATGACCGTGATAGTTCAATTTTATCTTTAGTGAGTAATGCTTGGGCTGGCTTCGGCGCCGCATTTGGCCCGGTAATTATTGGCAGTTTATATTGGAAAAAAATGACCAGAAATGGCGCATTATCAGGTATGATCACTGGCGCTGCAACGGTACTGCTGTGGATTTATGCCCCTATAAGCATCGACGGCGAATCATTAAGCTCAGTAATGTATGAAATAGTCCCTGGCTTCATTTTATGCTCACTGGTTATTTATCTCGTTAGTACAATGTCTCCACAAAGTGATGCCGCCATTTTAACGAAACACGATGAAATGTTAACTCATCATCATTAAATCATACGTGGTGAATAATAAATTTCGAAATAGGTAAAAAAATGAAATTTTTGAATACATATATTAACTTAGGTGAGCAATTTTTTCAGCGAACGTTACCGCAAAAAGTTGCTTCACCGACACTCTTATTATGGAATAAAGCGTTAGCTGATAATCTACTCATATCTGAAAATTTACAGAAAAATCATAGTTTGTTAGCTCAATATTTTTCGGGTAACCAACTATTAAATGGCGCTGAATCAATCGCGCTAGCTTATTCAGGCCATCAATTTGGCCACTTTAACCCGCAATTAGGTGATGGTCGAGCTCATTTACTTGGTGAAGTATTAGATAATGATAATATACGCCGAGATATTCAATTAAAAGGCTCAGGACAAACGGGATTTTCAAGGCGAGGTGATGGTAAATGCGCTTTGGCGCCAGCATTGAGAGAATACATCATGAGTGAAGCCTTATTCGCACTTGGGGTACCTACTTCTCGTTGTTTATCAGTAGTTGCCACTGGAGAAATAGTTAATAGAGGCTTAGTCAAAGCAGGCGCTGTTGTTACCCGAGTTGCCGCTAGTCATATTCGAGTTGGAACTTTTCAATATTTTGCTGCGAGAGGTGATACAGCTTCATTACGACTATTGGTTGATTACAGCATAAAGCGTCACTTCCCTGAAATAGATACGGATGAAAAAGGACAGAATATTTCGTTATCGTTTGAGCAACGTATAATAGCATTTTTAGCGAGTGCCATTACTAAACAAATCACCTTAGTGGTTGAATGGTTACGCATTGGTTTTATTCATGGGGTTATGAACACTGACAACACCGCTATTTGCGGTGAAACGCTCGATTTTGGCCCTTGTGCTATGTTAGGGGAATACAATCAAAGTAAGGTGTTTAGCTCTATTGATGAATATGGTCGCTATGCGTTTGGTAATCAAGGAAAAATAGCGCAGTGGAATATGGCTCGTTTAGCTGATTGTTTAATACCGTTATTGATAGAAGATGGTGACAAAGAACTGACAGAAGAGGAGCAAGAGCAGCAAGCATTAACGAAAGTCGAAACACTTATTCATCAATACACGGATAAGTTTGAGACAGCGTATTTTACTATGTACGGCAACAAGCTTGGTATGAAGGATACTGCCTTGAACAATAAACCCTTGATCACTGATTTGTTAACTAAAATGCAAACGCAAAAACTAGACTATACCCAAACTTTTTTACAGCTGACACAATCCTTAACGGATGGTGCAAAAGCGCAAAAACTTGCAAGTAAACTGGGTGATTGGTATCAAACTTGGTTAGTAGCACTGGACCAAGAAAAGCCTAAGCAAGAAAACTCTCAGCAAGATAGCTCTCAGCAAAAAATATCCGAGAAAAATAGCTACCAACAAGCGCAAAGCTTAATGAGAAAAAATAACCCTGTCGTTATCCCTAGAAATCATCATATTGAGGTAATACTTGAGTCTTGTGAAAATGCTATTGCTAATGATTTAAATGGTGGTATCACTCACTCAAAAAAAGAAGTGATTAATGATACTGTTAGTGAGCTACTTGAGGTGTTGCTTTCACCTTATCAAGAAACAGAAATGACCAAAAAGTATCAAGATATACCAGAGGATGGAGATAGATATTATCAGACTTTTTGTGGTACTTAGTGTTAATTTTTTGTTTAACTTATGTTAAATATATGTTTTTTGTCACACTTGTAAAAATTATTAACTTTATTGTTGACTTAGTACATAGGTACGGAGTTTATTATAGACAGGTAATTTGTCTTTATTTCAAAAGTATTAGCTACATTATATGCTAAGTAGTGTGAGGGAGAGGTATGGGCAAAACAATGACAATTGGCAAATTAGCCAGTGCAGTTGGGATCAGTGTTGAAACTATCAGATTTTATCAACGTCAAGGACTAGTTACTCAACCAAAAAAACCATTAAATGGCTTTAGGCAGTATCACTTTGACACGATAGAACGACTTAAATTTATTATTAATGCCAAAAGCTTAGGTTTTACATTAAATGAAATTAGTACGCTTGATAACTTATCTTCCGGATGTAAGTTATTTCATGATTTAGCTAACACTAAGTTAGAAAGTATTAAAAATGAAATATCACACTTACACAATATAGAACAAAATATTAAGGTTTTAATTGATAGCTGCAGTTCCGATTGTAAAGCTGATGATTGCTCAATTGCGGAAAAAATGTATAGCTAAGCGCTTATCCACGTAATTAAATTTTCTATAGCACGCGTATAAATCCAACGGGATGCATTGCCGTTATACTAAAGAAGAATTTATATGATAACAATAGAAAAAGATAAACTAGAGGCCGGTTTAGAGTTATCTCAGCTGGTCTTAAATCATATGGGTGCTTATGTTTCAGTTAAAGATAGAGATAAAAAGTATCTTTACGCCAATCAAAAATTAACCGCTCTTTTCAAAGGGAATTTTGATTCAATACTTGGTTTAACTGATAGTGAACTTTTTGACTTTTCCATATATTCTGATGTGATAGATAGTGATGAACGGGTATTAAATTTTGGTGATAATATTGAAAAAAAAGAAATCAATATAATCAAGTTTACCGATGAAAAGAAAATTTACTTGTCATCAAAACAGCCTATTTATAACAATCAACAGGAAATTGTCGGTGTTCTTTGTGTTTCAACCGATATTACTGAAAGTCACTATTTACAAGAAAAGCTAGAAATTGAAGCGACCACAGATCCATTGACGGGGTTATTTAACCGTCGCCTTTTTTTTAAATTAGCCGATCAGTTTCTATCTGAATCTATCCGTCATAATAAATATTTGTCTTTAATTATGTTAGATATTGATTTATTTAAAGACATAAATGATAAGTATGGACACCTTATTGGTGACCAAATTATTCAATTTGTTGCTGCTAAAGCTAAAAGCTTACTTCGAAAAGAGGATATAATAGCGAGAGTTGGCGGTGAAGAATATGTCGTGTTACTTCCTAATACTCATAGTAAAGTGGCACAGTTAATTGCTGAAAAAATAAGAATATCGATAGATTCTTCCTATATTACTGGAGATTGGCTTGGGGGAATTCAGCCAAAAATAAGTTTAGGGGTTTCTACCTACACTGAAGGTGATAGTGAGTTCTATGAAATTTATTCTCGCTCTGATAAGGCGCTCTACCAAGCTAAGTCTACTGGGCGAAATAAAATTTGTATGCATGAAAAAATGAATGATGCTGCAAGTCACTCAGTATAATTTTTATTTTGTTCCTCTTTATATTTCTATATTTGATTGAATATAGAAATATAAAGAGGAGGAATATAATATAGCTTACTTATATCCATTGAATTAATAGATAAAGTTTAGGCCATTTAAAAAGATCACTTAGTTAGTTTGATTAGCATTATATCGACCAAGTAATATTGTCGTTAATTGCACGTTGCCACACCGCTAATGATTCATTTTTATCAGCAACAACTAAAATGTTAGCATCTTTGAAACCAAGCGATTCACCTTGTAGCTTATTATCACTGAATTTATGAGTGAAGGTTAAATGCTCTTTCTTTGGCACAACAAATACTGTCACCGTATCGGTTATTCCTTGGAAAACTAGATGTAAGCTTTTCATGCCATCAAAGCGACAATAATCTGCCGATAACAATTCTCCTAGTGAGCCAGTAAAGCTGCCATTAAAGGTAGCCATTTTTTTATTTAACGACGTTAAACTTACTCGGTTGCTATCATCATTATAAAAACCGTTTTGCTCATGATATACATGGGCTAATGCATAATCACCTAAATTGGTATAACTACTTGAAAATTGAATGTAATTAACCACTAACCCGGCAACGATAGCGACAGAAGCTGCTAATGCTAAATGTAGCCTAGATTTACGTTTTTCTTGTTGATGGCTAGCTAATGTTTGACGTAATAATAGTTTGTTACATAGATCATCAGGAACCGGAATACTCATGGCTTGCTTTAATTTTTGATCAAATAAGCAAAGTTCATGGGCAAACTGTTTTTTAGCGGGATCTGCATTTTGTGCCGCGATAATATCATCACTTTGGCTCGTTGGCTCAGCGTATATGCTACGTCTATATTGTAAGTCATCCATTTTGTTTGTAGGGTTATCCGTTTTAGGCATATCGCTATCACTCGTGTGATTATCATTCATGGAGAAGCCTCATTTTTTTTGGCTCTTTTTCTAAAGCATCTTTTAACTGGTTACGGGCTCTAAATAAACGTGTCATTACCGTGTTTTTATTTAAATTTAACATGCTAGCGATATCTTCACCGCTGTAGCCACCCAGTACTTGTAATACCAATGGTTCAGAATATTCAGGCGGTAATTGCGCTATTTTGTCTCTTAACCATTGATTTTCTATTACTTGCTCGGTAGTAGTAGATTGGGTATCCATAATACTGGCTTCTTCGTATTCACTCATATCAAAACGCTTACGTTCAAAACGCCTGGCATTTTCCCGTCTTAAAATGGTAATTAACCATGACTTCGCTGCTTTTTCATCTTTTAATGAATCAAGTGCGCGCCATGCCCTTAAAAATGTTTCCTGCACTAAGTCTTCAGCTACCTGCTTGTCATGCGTTAACCAATAGGCATATCGGTATAAATCGCCGTGCAGAGCCTTTACTAGTGCTTCGTATCTAACTTGTTTTGTCGCCATACTGTTACTGTTTTTAGAGGGTTCAGTATTTAAGACCTGAGTAGGTATTTTTTTATTTCCAAATATTTTCATTTTTTGGACTTAGTTTGGGTTTAGGGTAAATTTGTTACTGGTATTTTCCTCAATACCAGCTGCATTGATCTGTTGAATGGCTGTTAATAAGTCTTCTCCAACCCATGATCCTTCAAGAGCTTCTTTACCATATAAGTGTTGTTGAACATTATTAATAGCACAAGTAAGTGCTTCATTATTTAATTTCACTAGTGCTGTAGTCAAAGTGGTTATTTCATCATTATCTTGATGGCTACTTAAGTTATTTAACCAAGGCAAAATTAAACTTAAGACTTGTTCGGCATTATTTTTTTTACAAGCAGCCATTAAAGCTAGGTAATTATTATTTACTTTTGCGGGCTTGGTGTTACTCGTATTAAGCGAGTTATTTCGTTTTAAGTAAATTACATGACCAGCCCATGCGATTGCGGTTAATAGCCATAAAGCTAAAAATAGCCATTGTAGGTCGCTAGCTTTCTCAATGATAATTGGCGGTGTTACTATAGAAGTGGTCGTGTTGTTTAATAAACTATCCTGCGATAAAGTGTTTGCTGTCGTTGAATTTTTTACGTTAGCAGGTTGGGGGAGATCAGCATTAGGATGCACTGTAATCGTTTGCATAGGCAATACCGCTTGCTGATATTTGTTGGTTACTGTATTCCACCAAGCAATGGTGATTTTCGGTAAAATATACTCTCCGGCATGACTAGCAACAAGGGCAAAACTTTGTCTTTTTTGACTAATTAATCGCTCTTTGGTTAGGCTTGAATGTAACTCTGCTTGATCTGGATATATTTTTAAACCAACAGGTGCATTCATTATTATTTTAGGTAACTGTGCTTTACCAAGCCCTGCGGCGGTTAATGTGATAGTACGGGTAATTGGCTCGCCGACTTTAAACTCATGCTTACCTTGTGAAGAGACAGGTTGCCATTCTTGGTGTAAAGCTAATAGCTCACTAGGCAACCAACTGTTATTGGCATCAATGGGGTAATTATCTGGAATTGGTCGTACCGTTAGGGGAAGTTTGTCTCCTGAAATATTTACTGGCTTAGTTTCGCCAAAGCTTAAAAAACCAGAGCGGCGTCTAGATTGCACCATAATATCACCGGCAAACATTGGCGTATCAAGGGTGAACTTGCCACTTTGCTCTGGTGTAATAGCGTAAGTTCGTTCAATGATGCGATAACGTTTGCCATTAACAATTCCGTCGTTTTCTATATCTTTACCTATTTGTTCAATAGTTGCATTGGTTAAGCTAGGCTCGGTTAAACTACCACGTTGTAGTTGTACACCAATATGTAGTTTTACCGTTAAAGTAAGTAATTGTTGTACATAAACATCATTCGCTGATAATTCTGCCGTGATAAAAATATCTTGCTGTGGTGTCGAGTTGGCACTACCTTGTTCGATGACTTGTACCTTGATAGCCTGCGAATGATGACCATCAATAGTTAACGCGGGAATAATTAACTTACCAGTATGTCTTGGCATCAACACTATTTGCCAGCGCGTTGTTCTAGTGGTGTTAAAGTTAACCATATCTGTTTGTGAACTAACTTCGGTGCGCGCCAGGATAAAATCTTTTAATAAAGGCGTAGTGTCTAAACTATCACGTTCAACACTGTCATCAGCAATAACAGTTAAGACAATCGATTCATTACTCATCACCGGGTTAGCATCAATGCTGGCAGTCACTTTTGTCAGAGCTAAGCTTGTTTGGCTAACGGCTAAAAGAGCCAGTAGCATTAGTAATTTAAAGTTCATATTTACCACTTTTTCTGTACTCCTTGACTAGTACCTTCTTGTCGACGCTTTTGATATTCTAACTGCATTTTATTACGTAATAATAGGTAAGGATCATCGGTTACTTTATTTAATAATTGTTGATGTTTTTGTTTCATTTCTTTTGCTTGTTGTTCGGCTGCTATTTGAGCAGCAGTTTTTTCTTTATTTTGTTCCGTTGACTCTTCGCCTTGCTTAGCTTGTTGTTCTTGCTCTGCTTCATTTTCGCGGTCTTTTTTGTCATTTTCACTTTTAGATTGTTGCTCTTTTTGTTGAGACTCGTTAGCTGACTCTTCTGAGGATTGCTGTTGTTGGTTTTTATCGCTTTCATCTTTCGATTGTTGCTGTGAATCATTGTCTTGTTTTTTTTGTTTATCACTATTTTTTTCAGATTTATCGCTTTCAGACTGTTCATTTTTAGATTTTTCGCCTGTAGACTGCTCATTATTTTCTTGTTGTTTTTTCTGCTGCTGTTTAAGCTTTTCCATATTGTCTTTGGCATCTTGCAAGTCAGGGTTTTTCTTTAAAGCTTGCTGATAAGCATCAATTGCTTGTTGATATTTTTGCATTTGTGCTAATGAATTTCCTTGGTTATAAAGGCTATTAGCGCTATCCGCTTGTTCGCCTTGAGTAAAGGCAGCAAGCGCTTGTTGATAATTTTCGGCTTTATAATGAGCGCTACCTTGCCATTGTGAATTTTCAAACTGTTGAGCGGCACTTTGGTAGTTTTCTTGATTGTATTGCTGTTGTGCTTGCTGATCTTGTGTTTGCCAAAGACCTTGCCATGTTTTTTGTAAAAGGGAAGGGGCAGCTGCGCTGTCGGAATTTTCATTGGCGTAAGAAACCGGACTAACCAGAGACATTGACAGTAAAAATATTAAAGGCAGGCAGGTTATGGGTAATAGTAAAATAGCACCACCACGACGAAAGTAACTTAACGCCAACGGAAGAACTAATAATAATAGCCAAGCACCTTGCTCTTGCCATTGATCGCCTGTTTGCTGACTTTGCTGTTGTTTACTTTTATTGTTGTCTAATACGTTAAATTTTAAGGTAAGGTTATCTATATCACTATCACCATTACTAATGGTTTGATAATTCCCCTGGCCGCGCGAGGCAAGTGCTTGTAGTTTTTGGATCGGGAGTCTGGGCACCACAATCGCGCCGTTATTATCTTTTAATAATTCACCCGATGGTAATTTTATCGGCGCACCATTTTGGCTGCCAATACCTAATATATTTAGGCGATGACCAAACTTACCCGACCAATCATAAATATCACTAAGCTCTTCATTGTCAACATCATCGGTAAACCAGTAGATATCACCGGTTAAGTGACCGGCATTGGTTAGCATTTGATGGGCAAGTGTTAAAGCTGCGTAAGGGTTTGCCCCTAATTCAGGCATAATTTCAGGTGTTAAAGCAGGCAATAACAACTCTATATTTTTAATATCTTGTGTTAATGGACTAATGATGAAAGCATCACCGGCATAGGCAATAAGACCGACGTCACCATCATTAATTTTATTGAGCAAGTCAATGGCTTTAAAGCGAGCCCTAGTTAAACGGTTGGGCTTAATATCAGTAGCGTACATGGAATAAGACATATCCATAATTAGTACCGAGCCACGTTCGATTTGATATACCGGTTGCGGTAGTTTTTGCCAAGCAGGGCCAGCAAGGGCAATAATACTAAGTAAGCCAATAAATAAAGGTCTACTTAAAAATAGGCGTTGATGTAATGGTTGTTTACTCGGAGCCAAGCTATTGGTAGCGCCTTCGACTAGTACGCTACTTAAATGAGGAGGTAAGAATTTTTGCCAAGGTGATTGATGAAAACGATGTTTTTTTAACAGCCAAAGCACGGTGAATAATACCACAATTGCCAGTAACCAAAAAGGTCTGACAAAGTGAAAGTGGGTAAAAAATAAATTATATGATGTCATTATTATTTAAATTCTAAGGCCTAAATTGCTCTACGGGCGTAGGGTGATAAGTTAATAGCGAGTAAATAACCTGCGCTCAAGATGAAAGCTAGCGACAATGGCCAGTAAAACAATGCTGTTAAGGGGCGCATTTGCTGTTGATCTTGTTCAACAGGCTCTAGTTGGTCGAGCAAACTATAAATTAACTCCATGCCTTGGCTGTCTTTGGCGCGAAAATATTTGCCACCGGTTTGCTGTGCTAGCTTAGTTAAGGTTTCTTCGTCTAATTCACTGGACGGGTTCACCCGACGGGTGCCAAATAGAGATTGTTGCAACATAACATCTGCGCCAATACCAATAGAATATATGGTGATATCTTTAGCAATAGCGAGTTCAAGCGCTTGTTCAGGTGTTATTTTACCTGCTGTATTTTGACCATCAGTGAGTAACAATAAAATTTTGTTAGACTCTTGTTTAGCGTCAAAGCGTTTAACCGCCAGCGCTATGGCATCACCTATGGCGGTTTTTCTACCCACTAAACCGAGCACACTTTCATCAAGCATTTGCTTAACGGTTTTTCTGTCAAAGGTCATGGGGGTTTGCATGTAAGCATCGTCGGCAAATAAAATTAAACCAAGTCGGTCGCCGACGCGGCGCTCAATAAAATTACCCAGTACTACTTTTAGCATATCTAACCGGTTTACTGTATTTCCATGTAAACTCATGTCTTCTATTTGCATACTGCCGGATAAATCAACGGCAATCATCATCTCTCTACCTTCGGTTGGAATATCAATAGCATCACCTAACCATTGTGGTTGGCTTAAGGCGACTACCGTTAATAACCAGCATAAAGATAAAATAATCAGTGGTGATTTTTTACTTGTTTGACTGCTGATATTTACCGATGTATTTGGTAATAATTGCGGCATGATTAACGCTGCACTGGTGCGATTATTATGTTTTTTTGGCAGCCAATAGACAAATAATGGTAGCGGTAATAACAATAACAACCAAGGCCAAGCAAAAGTGATCATGCGCTAACTCCTTTATTTTTCTGGTATAGCTTGCGTCCAGTATTTTTTTGCTGAGCTTGTTTTGCCGCTTTAGGAGGAAGTGCTTTAGTTAACCAGAGCAGGGTAGCTTGCTGGAAATCCTTATCGACTTGGTTGTGAAAATTTTCCTGATATTGAGTTTTAAACGCTTGCTCGCTTAATTGGGTAAAGTTTACTCGATGATTTTCTGGTAACTGTTTTACTAAAAATTTTTGTAGTGAATCACCATAAAGTTTGGCAAGTTCAACACGAGAAAAATAATGTATAGCGGCCCATTTCAGTAACGACATGAGCTCGTTGTTATTGATATCTACGTTATTCTTTAGCTGTGATAATGCTTGTTTTTTTAGTTGATTTCGGCTCGCTGTTTTTTTGATTTTTATGATTGCTATAACAATAACGAGTAATATTAATACGGCTAATATCCACCAGCCATAAGCGATGGGGTAGTGGGTTATTTGCTCAGGCAGATGGATATCTTTCAATGCTAGGGGATCAGCCGGTAAAGCATTTGTTGGCGTAGGGTTTATTTTTTGCAAAACAGCATTCCATCTTTTAATTGTTGCTCTAGGGTTTGTCCTGCGCTAAAACTAATAACCCTAGCGCCAGCCTTAGTGAGTAGTTTTGAGCATTGTTCAAAAACAGTTTCAGCTTGTTGCTTATAAGTACTTGCCGTGTTTTTGTCTCCTAAGGTTAACTGTTGTCGGTTGTTGCCATCGGTTAACGTTACATTCAGTTTTACCGAACTTGCCGGTAACTCTTGCTCAAGCGGGTCGGTAATTAAACAAATTACCAACTCACAATGTTGACTTATTTGCGTTAAGTGACGTAGGGCACTGATCTCTTGGCTTAAATCTGTTTGCTGTTGCGGATTGTTAATCAACATATCCTTGATTGGTTGAGCATCAGTAATTAAATAAACCAGTGAGCCGGGCTTAGCTAATTGCCTAATGCGAGCGCAGTTTTCATTAAAGTAACCTAAATTGTTAGCGCTGAGATTGCTAGTGTTTACGTTGCTAGAGCTTGGGTTGTTAGCACTTTGCTCTGTAACCGCTTTATTTTGTATGGAATACTGATATTGATGCAAAGACGTTAACGCATGCAAATAATGTAATACCCCTTCTTTGCGACTACGCGGTTTTAATTCTAAATGCTCGTGCTGATTAAAAACGATGCCACCTAAACGGTCACCACGATTTTTTGCATGCCAAGCCACTAACGAGGCTACATGAGCAGCTTGTACTGATTTAAACAGTAATTGACTACCAAAATGCATATTGGCGCTTAAATCGGTAGCGATAAGTACAGGCCGTTCTAACTCTTCTCTAAATAGTTTAGTGTGAGTTTTTCCTGTTCTGGCGGTTACTCGCCAATCAATCGCGCGAATGTCATCACCTGTTTGGTAATGGCGAACCTCATCAAACTCCATACCGCGGCCTTTGTTGCGCGATAGGTAATTACCTGACATTTGCCCGTGTATATTTTTTCTCGCTGATAAATCAATTAGGGCAGTTTTATTTTGATAGCGTATTAACTCAGTAATGGCAAGTTCAACGCCATTACTGTTAATGCTAGCGAGCTGTGCTTGACAGTTCACTGCCGAAGCGTCTTGCTTACTACTCGCATTTTTTTGTCTAAACCACATAAGTTACTTCTTTTTAAAATCGTTAAGCAACAGCTACTAAGCTTAATAAGTGGTCTATTAATTGGTTCGGCGTAATACCTTCTGCTTCGGCTTGATAGCTAAGAATAATTCGGTGTCTTAACACATTATGTAAAACGGCTTGAATATCTTCTGGGCTAACATAATCTCGGTTATGTAACCAGGCGCGAGCGCGAGCGCATCGGTCTAAAGCAATGGTAGCGCGAGGGCTAGCACCATAAGCTAACCATGACTTTAATTTGTCGTCATATTTTCCTGGCTGGCGAGTGGCAATAATTAAATCAACCATATAGGCTTCAAGCGTTGGCGCCATATGAATATTCAGTACTTGTTTTCGCGCATCAAATATTTCTGCTTGGCTCAATACTCTTAATGCTGGTTTTTCGTGATGAGCACCAATTAGCGCTTCACCGCGGTTTAGTTTTAATATTGCTAATTCGCTGGCGGCATCAGGGTAATCAATTTCTAAATGCATTAAAAACCTGTCTAATTGCGCCTCAGGTAAAGGGTAAGTACCTTCTTGCTCAATAGGATTCTGGGTTGCCATTACTAAAAATAGCTCTGGTAGTTGATAGGTTTTTCTACCAACAGTAACTTGTCCTTCTCCCATGGCCTCTAATAGGGCTGATTGTACTTTTGCTGGTGCACGGTTAATTTCATCGGCGAGCACTAAATTTTGAAATAACGGACCCGGTTGAAACACAAAGGTACCATCTTCAGGGCGATAAATATCTGTACCGGTTAAATCAGCTGGTAATAAATCCGGGGTAAATTGAATACGATGAAAGTCTGCTTCTAGGCCGTCAGCTAAGGCATTAACAGCACGAGTTTTTGCTAAACCGGGTGGCCCTTCAACAATTAAATGACCATTTGCTAACAGGGCAATAAGTAAATTTTCTACAAAAGCCGGTTGACCAATAATTTGCTCTGATAAATGTTGTTTTAATGTGGAAAAATGTTCAATTGCCATGGTTGCCTTTTCTTTTTGTTTTTTGTTTATATAGGAGCAGTATTAGCCGAAACGCACTCTAGCATTTTATATAGGGTTGAAGTTAAAGAAAACAAGTATTCTTTAACTTAGTTGTAACAAATTTTTTCTTATTAGTATGGGGTTATACCAATTGAAATAATGAATAGCTCAACTTAGAACTACAGTAGCGAGCTTAGAACAAACAAAATGAGTTAAACATAGTTATTCTATCTTTCATTCATTTTGTGATGTTATCAGTTTGCTACTGAGTTCCCAGAGGGCAAGTTTAAAAGGCTTACATGCTACGTTATTGATTTTGACAAGGGAATAACCATTCTCTTTAATCAATGCCTTGCCTTTAAGCCTTTTAACTCTTGCTAAGTGATCAATTCATTACTTCACTTGGTATTAGTGAACTATGCTTTGCTCAGTGATAAAAAACAAGCATTGATATTTTTTGATAGTTAGTTAGAATCAAGGGTAACAATTAAGAGGTCAGACCTCTTGGTCTGCTTTTATTTCATGTTTGACTGATTGCTTAAGCACGATAAAAATTGAACCCTTTCAACCGGAGAGAAATAAATATGTCTATTAAAATGACCACATCAACAGGCGAACGTATTGCCGTAGTTGCGGGTCTTAGAACCCCTTTTGCCAAACAAGCAACCGCTTTTCACGGTGTGCCTGCTGTTGATTTGGGTAAGTTAGTTGTTAATGAACTATTACAAAAGCATGATGTTGATCCCGCTATTATTGATCAATGTGTTTTTGGTCAAGTAGTACAAATGCCGGAAGCACCGAATATTGCCCGTGAAATAGTATTAGGTACCGGTATGAATGTTCATACTGATGCTTATAGTGTTTCCCGTGCATGTGCGACTAGTTTTCAATCAACAGTCAATATTGCTGAATCTATTATGGCGGGCTTTGTTGATGTTGGTATTGCCGGTGGTGCTGATTCTTCTTCTGTTGCGCCTATTGGGGTTTCGAAAAAGTTTGCTCGTACCTTATTAGATTTAAGTAAAACTAAAACCTTTGGGCAAAAAATCGCCTTGATTAGAAAGCTTGGTTTTAAAGATATTCTTCCGGTTGCTCCTGCTGTAGCGGAATATTCTACCGGTATTTCTATGGGGCAAACTGCTGAACAAATGGCCAAAACTTATAATATATCTCGTGAAGACCAAGATGCGTTAGCGCATCGCTCGCATACGTTAGCAGCAAAAAGTTGGGCAGAAGGCAAACTTGCTGGTGAAGTGATGAGTGCTCATAGCGAGCCATATAAAAACTTTATTGATAAAGATAACTGTATTCGTGAAAATTCCACCTTAGCTGGCTACGCCAAACTGCGTCCTTGTTTTGATCGCAGACACGGCACCGTTACTGCGGCTACCAGTACGCCATTAACGGATGGCGGCGCAGCAATATTATTAATGCGTGAAGGTCGAGCAAAAGAGCTAGGTTATAAACCGTTAGGCTATATTCGTAGTTATGGTTTTGCCGCTATTGACGTTTGGCAAGATATGCTCATGGGACCGAGCCATGCCACCCCAATCGCCTTAAAACGTGCTGGTATGGAATTAGCTGATTTAGACTTAATTGAGATGCATGAAGCTTTTGCGGCGCAAGCATTAGCGAATATGAAAATGTTTGCTAGTAACAAATTTGCCAGGGAGCATTTGGGGCGTGATAAAGCGATAGGTGAAATAGATATGGATAAGTTTAATGTAATGGGAGGGTCACTTGCTTATGGTCACCCTTTTGCGGCAACAGGTGCTCGCTTGATTACCCAAACCTTGAATGAATTAAATCGTCGTGGTGGTGGTGTTGGCCTGACCACAGCATGCGCCGCTGGTGGTTTAGGTGCGGCAATGATAGTGGAGACAGATTAATGAGTGATAATAAAACAGATATCAGTAGTGACGAGTTGCGAGTTACGAATATCGAAGAGAAAAGTAATGATGTGAGCCAAGACGAGTCGCAAGTTACGAGTATCGAAGAGAAAAATGGCTCAAGCAGTGCTTTTACCTTGCTTCGTCAGGAAAATGGCATTGCCCATTTGGTGATGGATGTTGTTAATGACACCATGAATACTCTTAAAGCTGAGTTTGCGGAACAAGTTGCTGAAATATTGGCTGAAATTAAAAATGATCCAGCCATTACTGGTATTGTGTTATGTAGTGGTAAGGCTGATTCTTTTGTTGCCGGCGCTGATATTAATATGATCAACGACTGTAAAACAAAAGAGGAAGTCGTTGCGCTTTCTCGTCAAGGTCAAATGATTTTTTCGCAACTTGAACAATTCCATATTCCTGTTGTGGCAGCAATTCACGGTGCATGTTTAGGGGGCGGACTAGAGTTGGCGATGGCATGTCATGCCCGCGTTTGTAGTGACAGTGTTAAAACGGCATTAGGTTTACCTGAAGTACAATTAGGTTTATTACCTGGTAGTGGCGGTACTCAGAGACTACCTAAGTTAGTTGGTGTACAAAAAGCATTAGATATGATGCTAACGGGTAAGCAGCTAAGAGCAAAGCAAGCATTAAAAGCAGGTTTAGTGAATGATGTTGTTCCTAATAGTATTTTAATTGCTACCGCTGAAAAAATGGCACTTGCCGGAAACTTCAAACCAGTGATCAAGTTTAAATCATCATTAGTTAATAAGTTTCTTGAAGGTAGCTCTGTTGGTCGTAGTATTGTTTATAAGCAAGCTAAAAAATCAGTTTTATCAAAAACCAAGGGTAACTATCCGGCACCCGTTAACATCATTAACTGTGTGAAAATAGGCATGGAACAAAGCTCTGCGAAGGGCTATCAAATTGAAGCTGAGCTTTTTGCCGAGCTGGCAATGAGTGACGTTTCAGTGCAACTACGTAATCTGTTTTTTGCGACCACAGCGATGAAAAAAGAGCTGGGTGTGGCTGATGTTAAGCCTAAAAAAATCGCTAAAGCTGGTGTGCTTGGTGGTGGCTTAATGGGCGGAGGGATCGCTCTTGTTACAGCTACTAAAGCCAACATTCCTACGCGTATTAAAGATATTGCGCAACAGGGTATTAGCCATGCAATAAAATACAGTTATGATTTATTAAATAAAAAAGTTAAACGTCGTTTTATTCATAAAAGTGAAATGCAAAAGCAATTATTGATGATCACCGGCACCGTTGATTATTCTGGCTTTAAAGACATTGATATTGTGGTAGAAGCTGTATTTGAAAATTTAGCACTAAAACAAAATATGGTGGTTGAGGTTGAACAACAGGCGAAACAGGCAACTATATTTGCCAGTAACACTTCAAGTTTACCTATTAGCAAAATTGCTGCTAAAGCGGCTCGCCCTGAAAATGTTATCGGTTTACATTATTTTTCGCCAGTAGATAAAATGCCTTTAGTTGAAATAATTCCCCATGAGGGAACATCAGATCAAACCATTTCAACTACGGTTGCTTTTGCTAAAAAACAAGGTAAAACACCGATAGTTGTCAAAGATAAAGCAGGCTTTTACGTTAACCGTATTCTAGCTCCTTATATGAACGAAGCCGCTATTTTACTACTTGCAGGTGAGCCAATTGATAAGCTTGATAAAGCCTTAGTTGATTTTGGTTTCCCTGTTGGGCCAATGCAATTGCTTGATGAAGTAGGGATTGATGTAGGCGCGAAAATAGGCCCAATATTGCAAGCGGAATTAGGTGAGCGTTTTGCAGCGCCTAGTGCTTTTGATAAATTACTTGATGATGGCCGTTTAGGAAAAAAAGCGAATAAAGGTTTTTACTTATACGGTAAGCATGTTAAGAAAGGGCTTAAGCATGTATTTAAGCAAAAGGGCAAGCAGGTTGATGATAGTATTTATACTTTATTAAACATAAAACCTGCGGGAATACTTTCAGCAGATGAAATTGCTAAACGTTGTACTTATATGATGCTAAATGAAGCAGCACGTTGTGTTGATGAAGGTATTGTCCGTAATGCTCGTGATGGCGATATTGGTGCTATTTTTGGTATTGGCTTCCCACCATTTTTAGGTGGACCGTTACGTTATATTGACAACATTGGCGCACAATCATTAGTGGCGCAATTAACCCAATGGGCACAGCAATATGGTGAACGTTATACGCCTTGTGAAGCTTTAGTTGCTATGGCTGAAAATGGTACTCGTTATTATTAAGCTTTTGTAGGTAGTTATTTTCTCCAATAAAATAAAAGTAAATTAGAAACGCTAACTTTGAGGAGTTGGCGTTTTTTTGTTTTTGGATCCGGTATATATTTTATCAATGCAAAAAACATCCTAATGGCGGCAAAATAGATCCATAAAGGTAGACAGTTTTTTGCCATTCTATTTTATTGTTGAATAGCTGTAATAATAAATTTTAGTTGAATAAATAAGCTAGTTTAATTATATTAGCGCCGATTTGTCGTTATACCAATATCACTTAATTAATGAAGCTGGTATAAGTCCCTTAGTTTGAAAAATATATTTTTGTCGTGGAAGTATGATGTTGTTGCTTTTAGTGGTGTTAGTCGTTTTTGTAAGTACACTCTGTGGTGTTTTTTTTTATTGTCAGGCGTTAGTCACAGGCTTTGGCTGTAAGCGTTGGACGTTGGCTGGTATAGTGTTTGGTCCATTGATATGGCCAATGTTTGCGATGAAAAAGCGTATGTTGTTAAACCGCTTATTTGGCTTTGAACAATTGATTTTTAGAGCGTAAGTAAGCTAGATAGGGTATGTGGTGGATTGAATTAAGGTGGAATAATAGTAGATATTAAAGTTACTAACATCCCTGTTAATAATCTTCTTATATCGTTTATCAAACATAGCTCAATATCAACCTTAGATTTGAACGATATAGTTTAAGACCACCAATAGTTAGCTGAGGTCTCTTTAATTTCAATGCGTGCGGCAATAGGGTTTGCTTTTATTTTCTTTACCGTGTTTGTACTAAATAATGCTTTAAATAAATTAATCATTTTATCCTCTAATTATAATGTAGCTATTAATTTTTGGCGTTGGTGCTATATACGAAGAGTGCCACGAGATCTACCCGTTTTTTCAACGGTTAATGTGTTTTCATTATCGATACGAAGAGTGCCACGAGATCTACCCGTTTTTTCAACGGTTAATGCGTTTTCATTATCGATACGAAGAGTGCCACGAGATCTACCAATTTCTTGGATATCTAGATTATGAGTGTCAGCAATAGGAGTTGGAGTAACTGATATAGCCATAGATAGAATTATTGAACTTAACATGTACTTTTCCTTTTAATTGTTTATTAGTAATTACAGGAAAGGTATGCTAAAAGTATGCCAAATAAGCATATTAAGGTGTTAGCCTTTTAAAAATAAAGTGCTTAGCTGGTTTGTTGAATAAATTGTTTATATTTTTAGTGACGCATCATCACGATGACTGTGATGATGTTTTTTTGACGGTGGCTGTATGGTGTGGTTTTATAAAGTCAATTTACCGAATTAATGAGGTCGATTTACGGGTGATTTGATGGGCTAACAAATATTTTTGAAAATGTTCTGTTGCTAGCGGTTTACTATATAAATAACCTTGTAATTGCTCACAGTGTAGGTCTGCTAAAACATTCAGTTGTTGCTCGGTTTCAACACCCTCAGCGACTACATCCATCCCTAAGTTATGCGCGATCGTAATAATAGTTGCCACCATATTTCTGCCTTGTTCAGATTGATCTATATCATCAACGAAAGCTTTGTCTATTTTCAAGGTGTTCAGAGGGAATTTTTTCAAATAAGCTAAAGAAGAATAACCAGTACCAAAATCATCAAGGGATAAATGAATACCCATGGCTCTTATTTGTAACATTATGTCTATCGCCGCCTGTGGGGAGCCCATTACTGTACCTTCGGTAATTTCAAGCTCAAGATGTTTAGCGGGTAGTTGACTTTCGTTTAAAATATCAGCTATTTGTGCTACTAAATTAGCTTGGGTAAATTGTACTGCCGATAAGTTGACAGCGACTCGGCCATCAAATAAGCCGGCATCTACCCACTTCTTAGTGGCAAAGCAGGCTTTTCTTAGTACTATTTCACCTATATCAACAATTTGTCCGGTTTCTTCAGAAACAGGAATAAACACTACTGGGCTGATCACGCCTTTATTAGGTGTTTCAAAGCGAACTAATGCTTCCATGCCTGCTATTTTCCCGGTAGCGATTTCAATTTTAGGCTGATAAAAAACCGAAAAAGAGTCTTCTTTTAAACCATGGCGAATTAAATTTTCAATTTGTAGGCGTTTCACTGCCTGTTTATTCATGGAATCACTGAAAAATTGATATTTATTACCGCCACTGCCTTTTGCATGATACATAGCGGTATCGGCATTTTTGAGTAATTCATGACCGGTTAAGCCATCTTCAGGGAAAAGCACAATACCGATACTGCTATAGAGTACTATTTCTTGATTTTTCAGTTTGTAAGGCTGGGCAATAGTGCGTAAAATGTCTTTGGCGAGGGAGGTGATAGTATGGATATCATTAGTGTTTTCAATAATAATACTAAACTCATCACCACCTAAACGGTATACGGTATCTTGCTTACGAGTTAGCGTTAACATACGTTTAGCGACTTGACATAATACGTTATCACCGACTTGGTGCCCCATAGAGTCATTGATTTTTTTGAAGTTATCTAAATCAAATACTAATAATGCATGGTTGATATTTCTTTTGACTAATCGAGCTTGATTAGCTTGAAATAATGAGCGATTGGGTAAACCGGTTAAGGTGTCAGAGCTCGCTAATTTTATTAATTCAACTTCTGTTTCTTTACGCTTAGTTATGTCAGAAAAAACACCAACAAAATGAGAGATATTACCACTTTCATCATGAATAATATCAATATTTAGGTCGGTTAAATATGTACTTCCATCAGTACGTAAACTTTCTACCTCACCATGCCAACTGCCTTTTGTTAGCAGGTGCTTTTTTATATTTTGACAAAAACTTTTCGGGTATTGATTGAAACTTAATGAGCGACCTACCATTTTATTTTTACTTTTGCCGGTAATGCGTTGAAAAGCTTTATTGACGTCAACAGTGATAAATTGACGGTCATAAATAATCACAGCATCAGATATGTTTTGAATACAGCGTGCAAATAACTTTAAGCGCTCCTCAGTTTTTTTAAGCTTACTTATATTTTTTAAGGTGCCTGTCATGCGGGTAGCATTATTACTCTCATCTCGCTCAACTATTTTTCCGCGGTCTAAAATCCATATCCAGCAATTATTTTTATCTTTAACACGATATGTTGCCTCAAAGTGTTCTGTTTTATTGGTAAAGTGATCATCTAATGCTTTCTTTACTCGGTTTATATCATGTTGATGAACATTGGTGTCTTCTTTGCCTACACTATTTTTCACAGAGCTAGTATTTCGGGTACCATCTTGAGGGAATTCTAAGATCCCCCATATGTTAGAGCGATATATTTTCCCTGTCGTTATATTCCAATCCCACATTTCATCACCACTACCCCAAAGGGATAGTTTCAACCTTTCTTCGCTTTCTTTTATTTGTGAATTATAACATTTTTTATTTCGATATTGCTGGGTTACATAGATCAATATGAGTAATGATAATAATGTGTATACAAATAACATACCTGCTGATAGCCACCAAGGTGGCAATATTAGTACCTTTAATTGGCTTGTTTTCGCGTTATTTGGTTGATTAATATCGTACGCTTGTACTTCAAAAATGTAATCACCAGGACTTAAGTTGGTGTAGGTAGCGCGATTATTAATGCCGGTATCTGTTGCTGCATCGATCCAGTTTTTTTCTAAACCGATTAAGCGGTATTTATAACCTAATTGTGCTGGTAATTTTGGATTAGGAGAAATAAATTCAAAGCTTATCGGGGATTGCTTATAAGCGAGTTCTACTTTACTTAGGGAGTTTAACTGCTTATTTATAGTGTATTTGTTAGTCTTTGTATTTTTATTAACATTTATCTTCTTGTTAGAGACATATAAATTGGTAAATATTGGTAAAAAAAAGTGTTGTTTTATTTTGGTAACTTCATTTGGATAAAATTGAATGAACCCGTTTGAACCCCCAAAATACATACCACCAATGGAGGTTTTGAGTGATGAGTATTCAATAAACTCAGGGTTGTTAATTGTAAAGTCTTTATCAAAGTTAGTTACATTATTAGTAAAGGGATTGATTTTAGTTATTCCCATATTACTAGCTAACCAAGCATTTTCTTTATCATCAATTAATACCGAAGCAATATAGCTATTCATTAACCCATTACTTTCATTAAATATCTTTATATGATTAGTTTTGCGGTTAATTAATGCAATTCCTTGGTTACCTGAACCTAGCCAGATCCAGTTTTTACTCACTTGTAATTTTTTTCCGAAAGTACCATTACTTGTTTTTGGTAAATTTAATTTTTGATTTTTAAACGTTTTTTTAATGAGGTTAAAGGTTAATAATTTATTGTTTTGAGTTAGTAGCCATAATGTTTTGCTATCAACTAGCTGTAGGCTGCTGATGGAAATATTATTTTCTGTTGGGTACGATGTTATTTTTTGTTCATTTGTTTGATAATTTGTAAGAGTTCCTGATTTATTAAGATACCAAAAGTCATCTTTGATTAAGGTTAAAAGGCTATTTGTAGAAAAATTATAGCTGTTTGACCATTTTGAATGTTCAGTTAATGAATTTGTGCTTGATTCTAATTTATAAATTTTATTATCAGTTAAACGTAACCAAAGATGATCCGTATTATTGGCTAATAATTGTCGAATCTTTTTCCTAATTGGAAGTTCTATTTTTTTAATTAAATTATTTGAAGCTAAAGAGTATATTCCTTGATCTTCTGTTGATAACCAAACCATACTATTAGGAGTATCTGCAAAAGATTCTACTCGATAATTTATACTTCCTGTTGCTGTTAAGCCATGATGAAATAAGTTTGTTAGCGGAGAATATTTATTCAAGCCGCCGCCATAACTGGCTAACCACATATTGTTGTTATTATCTTTAAAAATATCCATTAACCAATTTTCACTAAGCGAACTTGATTGAGCGTTATTTTGATAACTGTCAATTTGATCGTTTAGTAGATTGATGGTATTCAGACCTTCATGAGTGGCAAGCCATATGTGATTGTCATCAAATTGCGTTATCGCCCTGACACTGTTTGATAGTAAAGAGTGCTTGGTACTGTTTGGTGTTTTATCGGCAGTTAAATGAGATATTAACTGGTAGCGATCGTCAACAATAAATAAACCATTATCGGTTGCTAGCCAATACTGATTGTCAATAACTTTTATATCGAAAAGCGCTTGTGCATCAATGGTTAAATCATACTTATTTTGGTCTGTGAGTGAACCAAGATAAGTTAAATTTTTACTAATTAAATGAATACCTTTATCAAAACTACCTAACCAATAATTTTGTTGCTTGTCTTGAAAAATAGTTTTTATTTCTCGAGTTCTATCATTATAGTTTTTAATTTTTATGCGTTCAAACGTTATGTTCTTTATGCCCGTATCTAAAATAAGTGTATGTAAACCTTCGGTTGTTGATATCCAAAGTAATGGTTCAGCTTGATTTCTGTCAATTTTTTTACTTTTATTTTGATAAATATCCCAAATAACATTATCTCGAAGAGAGTTTTCATTATTAGCAATGTTAAAAAAATTATCAAAGTTATTAAGTTCTCGGTTATAGCGACTTAAGCCATTTTGTGTACCAACCCACAGGGTTTGCTCGCGGTCGATAAAAATTTTACGAATTAAGTTGTCAGCAATTGAATGCTCTTTATTGGCATTGTGACGGTAGGTGACAAATTTTTTGCCATCAAAGCGATTGAGGCCATCTTCGGTGGCGAACCAGATAAAGCCTTGATGATCTTGTGTGATACCAAAAACATTAGAATTCGATAAACCATCTAAAGTAGATAACTGACTAAATTTTAATAAATTATGATTAGATTCTATAAAAGTAGAATTGACAGAGGTTGCGTTCAATTTTTCATAAGCTAATTTTTCATAAGAAAATGCTATTGTGCTTGTGGCAAGACAGAGCCAAAAAATCAAACGCGTCAGCAGGCTTTGAATGTTTATTAAGTTGAATTTTTTTAAAATAAAACACAAAAAATACAAACGGGGAAACCTAAAAAAATATAAATGCACGGCTCACCTAAATTAAGAAAAAAGAAAAATTATTATTAGTTTTTGTATATCAATACTGTTATAAAAAGAACAAGCTTCGCAACGCACCATTAAAAGTCATGCTCGGCCTTAAGTCAACTTCTGTTCGACGTTGTTTTAATAATAACGATTGACTCTTTATCGGCAGCATTAATATTTTCTTTTGCTTTTTTCTATAAAATCATCACGTTTGCTTATTATGTCACCGCTTAAGTCGTCTTTTAGCTGTTGATTGACAGCTGAATTAACAATCTTCATGGAAGATAAAATAATTCTATCGGGATTTGCTGCTGTCATTAATTTATTTTTGATGAAGTTTTTTACTCGTTCTAAACTCAACGCTAAAATAGCAGTAACGAGTTGCTCTTTATGAGTGAAGGTTAAATCTTTATTACAAATAGCAGCCCAAAAGCGCTGACTTTTTATTCTCAAGTTATTATCTTTTTCTTGTAGTTGTCCGGCTAAACCGTGAATTAGGTGTAACCAATTTTCATCACTAATCTCTGTTAGCAATGCTAAACTGTCAGTGATAAATTCATCTATCGCTTTTGTTAGGGCTATTGCGTCTGTATGTGGTGACTGAATATAAAAGGCAATGCCTGGATAGCGATTAATTGGCACATAGCCAACCCCCACTAAATAACCATATTGCTTTTCAGTACGCATTTCTTGAAAAAATAGTGGTGATAATAGGTGGCTGGTTACCATTGTTAAGGCAACTAAATTTTTATCTCTTGTTGGTAATGGAGTATAGACAACACTGGCATGGTCATGATCAGGAATTTCCATAGGTAAAATAAGCGTGTGTTTATTGGTGATATCGACCACTGGACATTGCACGGCATATTTGTTGTTATAGTTATTGCTAAAAGCATTTTTGATATTGGTTACTATATTGGTAGCATGCTCAATTAACCAATTACCATGAATTAGTACTTCAAGGGTGATTTGTTTAAAAAATTTTTGACAAAAAAATTGGTATTGTGCAAAAGTAATACTATTTAGTGCACTTGATAGCTCATCAGCACAAGGGTTGTTTGGTTGCATTAATGAGCTAAGGCTGGAAAATAGCTGAGATATCGATTTGCTTTTGTCACTGTTTTGCCAATGTTTAATTATTTGTTGCTTAAACAATATAAAATCTTCTTCGCTAGTATCATGATGAGTTAACCGATAGAGAAGTTTCTCTAATAACCTCGGCTGATTATCACTAATCCCCGATAGTTGTAGGGTAATTCCTCCTTGATGGGCATAGAGGTGATAATGAATCCCAGCAAGCTCTGCATCGTAATTCTCTTCAACGACAGTATTGGTATAGAGATCAACAAATAAACGTGTCATTGCAATAGTATCAACACTTTCTATTGAATAGGGCGAGTCAATTCCTAGATAAATATAACCTTTAGGTACTTTAAAAGTAGTGTCTTGTTTATACCATACGGCTAAACCACTGCTATTTTCTATTTTTGTTGGTAGTGTGCTGTTATCAACGTTGTCATAAATGGTTGGATTACTGGTGATATAGGGATTAGCACCAGGTAAAAATAGCGCTTTACTTGCCTTGAAATTAGCATTACTAGGGGTAGATAACTCGCGCCAATGTTTTAGTTTTTTAACCGATATTTTACTAACATTATAAGGGACTTGGTACCAGAAACTTGTCTGTGAAAAGTTATTTTCTTGGCTAATATGAATAATTCTAATATTGTCAGCCGTTAAGTAATCTAGTAATAGATGAACGTTTTTATCGTCCATCCCTGACATAATGTAATCGCCAAAAATATAATCTTCACACGGGTAGTGTTGCATATTAATAACGAGTTGACTGACATTGTCTAAGGGACGTGTTTTCTCATGATAAGTAAATGAAAGCTCGGCGATGGCTTGCTTTTCTTGATAGTAAAAAAGCGGTAATTTTGCTGACTTTAATAAACCAATATAAGAAAACACTATCGCGATAATTTCATCAATACAGCTTTCGCCTAGTTCGGTTAAACTAATGCTAACATTAAAGTCTTTAAAATTAGAGCCGTTAATACCTGAGCCTGCAGTTAACCCCATAGCCCATTGGTTTTGTTTTAATTTAGCTAAAATACTGCCTGCGCCTTCATGACCAATAAGGTAGGATAATACCGATTCAGGTTTATCTTGGTAGAATTTATCAATACTTTCCATGGCAAAGCTGATGATTAATTGATGATCATTTTTAACGGGCTTTACATTAACGTAAATACTTTGATGTTCGGGTAAATATAATGGCTCGGTTATAGTCGCTAATGGCGTATCATTGTTTTTTATCCCGCTAAACATTTCTTCGGTTAACTGGGCTAATTCTTCTAATGTTTGTGGGCCTTCTATAGCGAGTGTCATATAACCGGCTTGGTAGTAAAAATTAAAAAAATCGCTAACTTCTTTACCAATACTTTTACCATTTCTATCGGCAAGCGTATCTATATTACCCACTGAAAATTGAGAAAAAGGGTGTCGTTGATTAATGCTATCTTTATGAACATCGTATAAGCGACGAATATCATCTTTAAGTTTTAATTGAAATTCAGCTTCAATATTTTTTCGTTCTTTGATGATAAATTTATCGGATAAAAGTGGTGAGATAAAAAATTGGCTAAAACGATCTAATGCTGCAGTAAAGTGTTGATGATGTATATCAAAATAAAAGCAGGTATGTTCGGTCGCTGTCCAAGCATTATTACTGCCACCGTGTTGGCTGATAAATTTTTGATATTCACTACCATCGGGGTATTTGTTAGTACCTAAAAACAACATGTGTTCTAAAAAGTGTGCTAACCCTTGCCTGTCATGAGGATCATTAAAATGGCCAATGTTTATAGCGAGTGCTGCAGCACACTTGTCTGTTTCTTCATTATGAACCAATAAAACCCGTAAACCATTATCCAAGGTAAGTGATTGATATTTTTTTAAATCATTTGGACTTTGCTTCAACGCTCGGCTCCTAAGTTTGACAATAAGAATTAATGAAAAACTGCTATTAAAATAATGAGTTAGCTGTCTAAATTACCTTAAGGAATAACTAGAGTACATTTTATTCTTAATAGATAATGTAAAAAGCAGATAGATTCTATTACTATAGCTTCAAAATAGACAACCGCGTAAGTTTATCTACTTGATGTGCGGGAGAATAAATGCAAATTTTTATAATGCGCCATGGTGACGCTGCCAATATTGCCGGTGAAGACTCTTTGCGACCATTGACTGAGCAAGGGGTATTCGAAGCTAAAATAATGGGTCAATGGTTATTACAAAACAGCCCCAAATTAGTAGATGTTTTTGTTAGCCCGTACGTAAGGGCGCAACAAACTTGTGCTAATGTAGCGAGTTATTTGATAAAAGCTAATTTACTCATTAATCAACCGAAAACACTCGATTTAATTACCCCTTCAGGTAATGCTCGGCAAGTGCATGATTTTTTAGATGGTTTACTGAGCCAGTTTAATGAAACGGATTGTAGTGATAAAAACTCTGCTATTTTAATCGTTTCTCATATGCCTTTTGTTAGTTATTTAGTGGCACAATTAACGGAAAATCACCAGATGCCGATATTCGCCACTGGTGCTGTTGCGATAATTGATTATGATACTGCTCGGATGAAAGGGCAGTTGGTGGATGTTATTTCACCAGTTCAGGTTGAAAATTAATTTTTATTAAACTTATCTTTTAGTTCTACTAAGGCTAATAAAGCACCATTGCCTCCCCACTCTAATGGTGCTTGGTGAAATGCCATTACATCAGGGTGTTGTACTAACCAATGAGGGACTTTATTTTTTAATATTCTTGAGCCAAGGCCATGGATAATACAAATGCATTGGGCATGTTCTTTTTGACAAGCATAAAGTAGCGCAGCGATCTCTAGCTTAGCTTGTTGTTGATCTAAACCATGTAAGTCTAAAATTAAATCTGGACGGTATAAGCCTCGGCGTAAATTTTTGGCTTCATAGCTATTAACATCAGCGCGAACATACTGCATTGGCCCTTGTTTGTTTAGATTGGGCTCAAATTCATCAGAAAAGTGGAACTGGGCCAAGGCTTTTTTGCTATTTTTTGGCTGAGCATGTCTTTTGGACTTGCTGACTTTTTTAGCAAAGTGTATGGTGTCCACTTTTAAAGGCTTGATCTTGCCTATTGCGGCTTTAAAAAGTGATTCATCGTCACTACTGATTAGTTTTTGCTCGGTGCTTTTCATTTTCATAGCGGCAGTTTAAAAATATCTGCTAACCTTTACAAGTAATGAATTTAATGAAGCGAAAATTTATAGGAATAAAAAGTGAATAAGTTAACCTCAGTAACGAACCAATTGCATACCATTGCTGATTATTGTCGATATGGCGCAACTTTATTTAACCAAGCAGAATTGTTTTATGGACACGGTAGTGAAAGCGCCTTTAATGATGCCTACGTATTGGTAATGTATGCATTATCTCTGCCGAATGACGTAAACGATAGTCTTATGAGCTGTCGTTTAATTGAAGCAGAAAAGCAAAATATTTTGGCGTTGTTCACTCGTCGTATTGAAGAACAAATTCCGGTGGCTTATATCACTAATGTTGCTTATTTTGCGCAGTTGCCTTTTTATGTGGATGAAAGGGTCTTAATTCCACGTTCTCCATTGGGTGAGTTAATTGAAAAACAATTTTTTCCCTATATAGCGGCTAATAATATGCCAAGGCGTATATTAGATTTATGTACTGGTAGTGGTTGTATTGCCATAGCCTGTGCAAGTTATTTTAGTGATGCCGAGATAGATGCGATTGATTTATCGGTTGATGCATTAAATGTTGCGCAAATAAATATAGAAAACCATGGTGTTAGTGAACAAGTTATTCCAATTCAGTCTGATGTTTTTTCTGGGGTTGAAGGGCAAAGTTATGATTTAATTGTTACTAATCCGCCTTATGTCGATCAACAAGATATTGATAGTTTACCGCAAGAGTATCTTCATGAGCCCAAAATGGGCTTGGGTTGTGGTGATGATGGCTTAGATATAGTGCGTGTTATACTGGCGCAAAGTGCACAACACTTAAATGATGGCGGTATACTCTTTTGTGAAGTCGGTAACTCAGAGGTACATGTTAAAGCGTTATATAGCGAAGTCCCCTTTACTTGGATTAATTTTGAGCATGGTGGACATGGTGTCTTTATGCTAACTAAGGCACAATTAGTTGAGTTTTCGGCAGTTTTTACTGCGGCTTTAAATGCTCATAAATAAAAGAATTAATTACAGACGTTGGAGTTAAAATGTCAGGCAATACTTTTGGAAAATTATTTACCGTTACTTCATTTGGCGAAAGCCATGGTTTAGGGTTAGGTGCTATTATTGATGGTTGTCCTCCTGGAATTGAATTATGTGAAGCTGATTTACAAATCGATCTTGATAGACGCCGTCCAGGTAAGTCACGTTTTACTACCGCGCGTAATGAGGCAGACAAAGTTAAAATTATGTCAGGTGTATTTGAAGGTAAAACAACAGGAACACCGATAGGCCTGATTATTGAGAATACCGATCAACGCTCTAAAGACTATGGCAATATTGCGCAAAGCTTTCGCCCTGGTCATGCTGATTACACTTATTGGCAAAAATATGGATTACGTGATTATCGCGGTGGTGGGCGCTCTTCTGCTCGAGAAACTGCCATGCGTGTTGCCGCTGGCGCAATTGCTAAAAAATATTTAGCACTAAAATTTGGCATGAAAATACAAGCTTGTGTGACTCAAATTGGCGAGATAACTGCCGAATCTTCAACTGGCGAAGCACTTGATTTTCAAAATATTGATTGGCATGAAGTAGAAAAAAACCAGTTCTTTTTCCCCGACAACAGTAAGCTTGAGCAGCTTGACCAACATTTGCGTGATATCATGCGCGCTAAGGACTCTATCGGAGCAAAAGTCAGTGTCGTTGCAACCAATGTTCCTGTTGGATTAGGTGAGCCCATTTTTGATCGGCTTGACGCTGAAATTGCTCATGGCTTAATGAGTATTAATGCGGTTAAAGGTGTTGAAATTGGCGATGGTTTTGCTGTCGTTAATCAAAAAGGCTCAGAGCATAGAGATGAGTTATCACCACAAGGTTTTGCGAGTAATCATGCGGGTGGTGTTTTAGGTGGTATATCTTCAGGACAAAATATCATTGCCCATTTAGCATTAAAGCCAACTTCAAGTATTGGTGTTAGTGGTAAAACGATTGATGTTAGCGGCGAAGCAACAGATATAATTACCAAAGGTAGGCATGATCCTTGTGTTGGTATTCGTGCGGTGCCTATTGCAGAAGCAATGTTAGCGTTAACCTTAGTCGATCACTATTTAAGACATCGCGCACAAAATGCCGATGTAGTTTGTAGTACGCCGGTGATCACTGAAAATTAAATTAACACTTTTGGGTAATACCAATTGAAGTAATGAATTGACTCATTCATTACTTCAATTGGTATAAATAGGATTTAAATTTGTCATTATTTACCCGCCTTTCTTCGAGTTATTTTTTCTATTTTGCCATTCTTGGCTTAATTTCACCTTATCTTTCTGTTTTTCTTGATGGTAAAGGTTTTACTTCTCTTGAACTTGGCGAAATTTTTGCCATTCTTACCGCGACCAAAATTATTGCGCCAAGCTTATGGGCCATTTTAGCGGATAAAACAGGACAGCAACTACTGATAATTCGTCTTGGCGCTTTATTTGCTCTTTTGAGTTTTATGTTGTTATTTTGGTTAAATAGTTACTGGCTAATTAGTTTTTGCTTAGCATTATTTAGCCTTTTTTGGACGGCAATATTACCTCAGCTTGAAGTGTTAACCTTAAATTCTATCAGGCGCAGCAGTAAAATTTATGCCCGTATTCGCTTATGGGGAAGCTTAGGATTTATTGTTTTAGCTATCTTTGCTGGCCAAATAATGGCCTTTTATCAAGAGCAAGGTTTAGCAAGTGTAAGCAATTCTTCATTTACCAAGGCTTTTGTGGTGATGGGCTGTGTTGTTTTATTTTTATTATTGTTATCAACATTTACCATTAAACCTCGGCACGTGCCAAGTGCAGTAAAAAAACAAACAGCATCAATAAAAAATAAATTACTTGAACTCAGGTTTATGATCTTTTTTATTGCCGGAATATTATTACAAATTAGTTTTGGTCCCTTTTATGGTTTTTTTGCCTTATTTTTACGAGACCTAGACTACCCAGGCTTCGCCGTTGGCTTATTCATTTCATTAGGTGTTTTGGCTGAAATATTAGTTTTTATTTTTGTTAGCAGTTTTTTAAAATATTTTTCCTTGAAAAGCTTATTGATTTTTAGTTTAGCTGTTACTGCGCTACGGTGGCTTTTAGTCGCTTTGTATGCTGAGTCTGCTTGGTTGTTAGCATTTACTCAATTAATTCATGCGGCAAGTTTTGCTTTGTTTCATAGCGCTTCAATGATTTTTATTAGTAGTCATTTTAGCGCTTGTCAACAATCAAGAGGTCAAGCTATTTATCTTGGTGGTGTCTATGGCGTAGGTGGTGCTATTGGCGCATATCTAGCGGGCGCGTTATGGCTTGATGGTTTGGGCGCTACCACGGCATTTCTAACGGCCAGTGTTGCCGCATTGTTAGCGGCATTGTTGATGATCTTTTTACCGAAAGAAAATATATAATTGTACCTCAAGAAAATATATAATTGTACCCCATGCAAGGATGCAGACAGATAGTTTACCGGTAACTTCACCAATGAATATGTTGGCGATTCTAGTGACTGTCGATGTAGCGAATTTACGCAATGTTTAGGCGCTGCTCTTGCAATAACAGCATAAGTTATTAACCTTGATTACTCACCACGATCTACCTATTACATTTTAACCTTGTTTAGCTAAAATTGATGGTTTAATACTGGCATTAATTGGCTATTAGCACTTAATCTCAACAGTTTTTATTCGATAATGACATTTTTTTTGCTAGTTGACTTGTGTCTTAGACACAGGTTTAAGCTAAGATTAATAAATAAACGTTTTAGCTTTTTTAATAAGGAATTTTTCGATGAGAGTCAGTGAATTAGCAAATATTTTAAATACCACAGCAGACACCGTTCGTTATTACACTCGTATAGGTCTTATTACCCCTATTAAGAATGCCGAAAATGGCTACAAAACCTATGGCAAAAAAGTGCAGCAAAGGTTGAAATTTATTTTGAGTGCCAGGCAATTAGATTTCTCGGTTTTAGAGATAAAAGACATTTTAGCTGAATCGGATAAAGGTCATACCGCCTGTCCATTGGTTAGAGAAATCGTTGAACATCGTTTAGCTGAAACTGAAAAGCAGTTTCAAGCAGCGTTGCTATTGCGAGAGAAATTAAGAAAGGCCATTGAAGATTGGCAGGGTAAACCAAATAAAGCCCCCACCGGGCATATGATCTGTCACCTTATTGAAGGGGATGAGTCAGCAGAAGATGATAATGAGTAAGTGTTTATGCGGGTTAGTATAAACTTAATGCAACGGCTATAAATAAAAAAGCCCAGTTAAAAACTGGGCAAAAAATATAAAAATATAAATAACAGGGAAATATGAAAAGTAGTATTAATTCTCGGTAAGTAAACTTTTACCATTGATGGCTATTTTACGCGGTTTTAATGCTTCTGGAACTTCTCTTTTTAAGTCAACGTGTAGTAAGCCATTTTCCATAAAAGCACCAATAACTTTTACATGCTCACCAAGTTGAAATTTTCGTTCAAAATTACGTTCTGCAATACCTTGATGTAAAAACTTACGGGAAGTTTTATTGTCGCTAGTCTCAGTACTATCCTTGGCGACTTTAGTGCCAATAATAATTAAATTGTTGTCTTTTGATTCTATGTCTATATCTTGCTCGCTAAAACCTGCAACAGCCATAGTGATCCGATATTGATCTTCAGCTAATAGCTCAACGTTATAAGGGGGGTATGAAGATTGTTTGTCATTGCGAGATGCTTTATCAATTAAAGCGGCTAAGTGATCAACACCGATAAATGAACGATAAAGAGGGCTGAAATCTGTTGATGTACGCATAGTAAATATATCCTAATAATTAGCAATAATAATATTTTGCCTTTCTCAGTCATAGAACTTATGTTTTGAAGTTCTTGGCTATTAATGAACAGGCAATTTTTTGGTTTTTGTAGTCCCTTACGGCGACTACATTAATAAAGATGGGGATAGGGTTTTATTTTTCAACAAAAAATAAAAATTAAATTTAATAGAATTGGTATTGGCATGAATATTAAAAGGAAAGTCAATCAACAAATAAATTAATGTAATCTGTTGTTTTATAATGTTATTTAATGGTGGTTAAGGCGATATAAAAAGTTGCCATAGTAAAAAAATATCGTGGTTATTTTAATATTAAATTAACTGATATGAGCCAGCTGCACTGGCAACAAATAATGTTTGATGCAAACGGCTAGCATATTCATCAGTCATGCCAGCAACATAGTCAGAAATTACTCGATGAGCATTATCATTATTATCGACAGCATATTGCCAACGCTTGGCGCTATTATTTGGTAGTAATCTTAAGGGATCAGAAGACAAAGCCTCAAATAATTCCATCACTATTTGTTGGCCTCTATATTCAAGTCGCTGAATACTGGTTTGTTTAATAACGAAGTTATAGACGAAGTCTTTAAAAATTTGTAATGCTTGCATGGTGACTTTTGGCAAGGTTGCGTTATACCTGAGTAAATTTTCTTCAAAATACACCCCATCATTAAGTTCATTTAAATCCGTTAACTCAATAGCGGTAATCAAGTAGTTAACCAAACCACCAATAGCATCTTTTTGTAAGTGGTGTTGCTCACTAAAAAGTTTAGTGGTTAACGTTTGAGAATATTGCTCAAGCCACGGATCATCTAATAATTTCAACTTATCGATAACGTGTGCTTCAAAGTCATATTGATTGACTATACCGGTTACAATTGCATCTTCAAGATCGTGAATGCCATAAGCAATATCATCAGCGAGTTCCATTATTGAACAGTCAAGTGACTTGAACCGTGTTTTATGATGATTATTTTCTCGAACCTCTATTTGTTGAAAAAGTTCACGATCAGTTACTGATAAAGGTGATAATAACCAATCTATTATCTCGCTGTCGTCACTATATAAGCCTTTTGGTGGGTGCCATTCACTGGCTTTGAGTTGTCTAAAGTTGTCAATGTCAGTATTTCGTCTGGGTTGGTTTAGTTGCTCTAATATTTGTGGATATTTCATTAAACCAAGTAAGGTTCTTCGGCTTAAATTCATACCGTGGTGCTCACTAAAAGGCTCAAGACGAGCAACAATTCTAAAGGTTTGGCCATTACCTTCAAAGCCGCCGTGTTTTCGCATCATATAATGTAAGGCAACTTCACCGCCGTGGCCAAAGGGTGGATGTCCAATATCATGTGCTAAACAAATGGCTTCAATTAAACTATCGGTATCAGGAAATAAAGCATGGCAAAGTGTTGGGTATTTCCAACGAAGCTGGGATGAAATGCCTGAGCCAATTTGCGCGGCTTCAAGTGAATGGGTTAAACGAGTACGATAAAAGTCGCTTTGGCCTCTGCCCATTACTTGCGTTTTTGATTGTAACCGTCTAAAGGCGGCGGAATGTAAAATACGAGCACGGTCGCGCTGAAAGGGATCTCGGTGATCTTGTTGTCTCTTTGATACTTTTTTTAACCGTCGTTCTAACCAAATTTTTTCCATTAGATTACTAACCTATAAATTTATTTAAAGCTATTTTTAAAAGAATTCAAATATCAGTGAGTTTTTAATTTACCTTAACATGCTATTATCAAAATAAGTATATAGTTGAAATATTTATCAAAAAAGAGGAGTTATCTTGAATAATAAAGGAATAATTATTCATATATTTTTATTTTATTGTTTTTCTTTTAGTGCCTTAGGCAACCATACTGAGATCATAGAATTAACGGCTGGTTTGTCAAAGCCACCTTTTGTTATCGAAAATAATGAGCACTACAGCGGTATTCAATTAGATTTAATTAGCGAAATTTTTGCCATAGAAAATAAACAAGTCGATTTTATTCATATGCCGGCAGCACGCAGTTTTTCAAGTGTGAATACGTGGCGTACAGATGGCACCATCACTTTGCCTAGTACACATCAGCAAAAAGGGGTATTTATTTCTGAGCCCTATATTAGTTATCAAAATGTTGCTATTACTTTAAGGCAAGATAATTTAATAATAGACGAGCTTGATGATTTATCAGAAAAGTATATTATTGCTTTTCAAACCGCGCGAAAGTTTTTAGGCGCTAGTTATATTAAAGCCATAGAAAGTGCCGCGGGCTATCAAGAAATGGCTGATCAAATGAAGCAAATTGAATTGCTCTTTATTAAAAGAACGCAGGTACTAGTGTTAGATATAAATATTCTAAAACATTTTTTACATAATAACCGCGAACCAAAATATAATAAAGCTTATAAAATTCATCGGCTATTTTTACCGAGAGTTTATGCTGCGGGCTTTAAAAGCAAAGCCGTCCGCGATCAATTTAATCGCGGTCTAGCGGTGATTAAAGCGAATGGTAAATATCAACAAATTTTAGATAAATACTTGTTGTAAGCTTTTATGCGCACTAGTTATCATTACCTTTATGGGCGAAGAAACTTGTTGAAAACATTCTTCAATATTTCTTTTTAAAGTTAACATAAGCGGTGGGTGATAAACCAATAATAGACTTAAACTCTCTTATAAAATGAGCTTGGTCATAAAAACCGGCCACTTCCCCTATTTCGGTAAATGATTGTAGATTTTTGTTTTTTAATAAAGTCCTCGCATTTTCCATGCGAATTATTCGAGCGTATTTTTTTGGCGTCATACCAATAGAGTCTTTGAACAATCGTTCAATTTGTCGATAACTTTTACCCACATCGTTGATTGTTTCAGCAATCGTGTTTTTGCCATTATGAAGCTTTATTTTAATAGCGATATGCTGCACAAGTGCATCAGTTTTTAATGGCTCTGTTAGTTTTTTTAGTAAAAATGTATCGACAAATTTTAACATGTCACCAGTTGGGTTTTTTTCTTTCTCATCTAGACATGACTCTATCAACTGACCCATAGCCAAGTCATGTAGATTTATATTCGAGTTGTTTATCTCAGATAATGGCGTAGCAAAAAAGTGAGATGCACCACCAGGGTTGAAACGGATACCGATAGCATCAATATGTCCAGCCAAAGACATTTGTCTCGTTTTGGTGTGAATGCCATCCATGTAACCGTTGGAAGATATTTTCTCTCCTTCATAAAGCAGTGGGCTACCAAAATTTATAATTATTCCTAAACCGCCATTGGGATGAAGCAGTTCAGTAGACGGGGACATAAACGCCAACTCAGTTTGTATTTGCCAATAACACTGAATATAGGGTTGTAAACTAATGGAGGGAGAAGCTTGTCGAAATCCAGTATAGGTAAGGTTATCTGCAAAAGAGTGTTTTTTATTATGCATAGTTTTATACTTTTTTGTCGAAAATATACAATTACTTATCAAGTCGCTCAAGTAATATTTTGCTTTGATTATAACCCATGAAGAGAATAAAAAATGAGAAAAATTAAAGGTATAGTAGTTGTATTAATAAGTTTACTGTTTGTTAATGCAGCCTTTGCTGGCGGCTCAGCAAAGCAGTCTATTATTGAAGGCAATGCTAAATTAATGAAAGCATTTGGTCATGATGCTTTATTTATTGCATCCTTGTATACCAAAAATGGACAACTCATGCCAGTAGGCTCTGAAGCGATAGAAGGTCATGCAAATATTGCTAAATTTTGGCAAAGTGTATTTGATGCCGGAGTGACAGGGTTAACGCTTGAAACGTTAGAAGTATCAACAATGGGCGATACCGCGGCTGAAGTAGGTAAAGTTCAATTAAAGAACAAAGCGGGAAAGGTTATTGATACCGGTAAATACGTTGTGGTATGGAAGCGTGTCGATGGTATCTGGAAGCTACACCGTGATATTTGGACTTCAAATATGGCGCAGTAAAAATGATATTGTTATTTAATCTGATGTGATTAAATCATTTTTCTTAACTCTTGATTTTTGAATTAAGAGTTAAGAGCAATCATTTCAATAAATAGCCTAGCTGTTGTTAGTTTAAATTAATTCCTCGCCGCTAGCTGCAAGGCTATACCAATTAATTAGTGTAATTGGTATTAATCATTATGGCTTAGTAGCAATAAAAATGGCTCGTTTGGGGGCAGGATAACCTTCAATGGTTTTGCTGTTATCAAGGGGATCAAGAAAATCAGATAGTGACTCTGAATCAATCCAGTCAGTTTTTCTTTGCTCATCAAGGGCAGTAATGTCAGTGTTAACCACGCGAATATCGGTAAAACCACAGCGCGCTAACCATGCACACATGGCTTTGGTGCTAGGTAAAAACCAGACATTACGCATTTTAGCGTATCGTTCACCCGGCACTAATACGGTATTTTCATCACCATCAACAATTAATGTTTCAAGTATTAACTCGCCGCCTTTAACCAACTGGGCTTTTAATTGATAAATAAAATCAATGGGTGAGCGGCGATGATATAAAACCCCCATTGCAAATACGCTGTCAAAGGCATTAAGCTCAGGTAACTGTTCAACGCCTAACGGCAATAAATTGACCTTGTTATCATCAATAAAGTGTTGCATGGCGTTAAATTGCATCAAAAACAGTTGGGTTGGATCAATACCGACGACAAATTTTGCTCCTGCACCGCGCATACGCCATAAGTGATAACCACTACCACAACCAATATCAAGTACGTACTTACCCGATAAATCGCCGATGTGTTGCGCTAACCTGTCCCATTTAAAGTCACTACGCCATTCGGTATCTATATGTAAGCCGTGAATATGATAAGGACCTTTACGCCAAGGTTTAAATTTCTTTAACAAATTTTCTAAGCGTTTATGCTCACCCGCATTTAAATCTTCTTTGCAGCCAACAGTGACACTATTGACTAAATCAAGCACTGATGTTTGTGTTTTTGGTAGCGCCTCTAAGGTTTTTTGCCAATGTTTATATTCGCCATGAAGATTGTTTTTATGCCAATAATCAAGTTGTGATGGCAAGGTGTTTAACCAATGGTTTAAACGATTGGTGGAAATTTGTTGGTAAAATTTATTAAAATTGGTCATGAGTAATTCATTTTTTGGTTAAATATTTATACTTTGCTGTTCGCTTATTTTGAACTTATCGTCTATCGACAGCTTCGCGCTCAGAACGAACAATATTTTTTCATATTATTATTTTTAGTTTGTCGAAGGATCTCATTTGATGGCGATAAAAGAGATAAAGTTAAAGCATTGAAACCAAGGTGAAACATGGCTAAAGCCTGCTTTTTTTAGGCGATTTATATGTTGCTCTATTGAGTCGGTGTGCATTACGTTCTCTAATGCGGTGCGCTTTTGCGCAACTTCTAGCTCGCTATAGCCATTAGCGCGTTTAAAGTCATGATGTAAATTGATTAAATGTTCATCAATGATAGCATCACCATGAGATATCTTTTCTGAAATCACTAACAAACCGCCCTTATTAATGCCCTGTGCAATATTATTGATTAACTCTTGCCGTGCTGTTTTTTCAATAAATTGTAAGGTGAAATTAAGTACCACCATAGAGGCATTTTCAATTGTTATATCTTGAATATTCGCCTCAATCACATCAACTGGTGTGGTGCCTTTAAATGCATTGATATGCATTTTACAACGTTCGACCATGGCTGATGAATTATCAACCGAAATAATTTTACACTGTTTAGCTTGAATACCTTTGCGTATTGCTAAGGTGGCAGCACCTAATGAACAACCTAAATCATAAATAACGGTGTTTTTTTGGACGAATTGTTGGCTAAGACGACCAATGGTATTAATAATAGTATTATAACCGGGCACTGAGCGACTGATCATATCGGGAAAAACTTCTACTACTTGAGCATCAAAAGCAAAATCGTTCACTTGGGCTTGCGGATTTGAGTAAATTAAATCGGTATCAGGAGTACGCATGATAATTAATTGTTTATACACTATAGGTTAGAGAGGTTACCTTATTTTAACTGATATTGATTCGATATAAAAACAAATTACCATATTGAGAAATGCATTGTTCAAATTTATGGGTAAATCATTCTTTCCTAACTGTCCCTTTATTGCCGTTACTATTTGAGTTATCAGGCACTAATGATCCCGATATATTAAAAGAAGCTGATACCTTAATCTATAAAGTAAAGTCATCAGGAAAAAACCATTAGTTAACATTAGCCCAACTTAATAAAAATTAACTCGCTAAGCTAGGGTGACTTTACTAATCTTTGCTTTATAATATGCGGCATTTATCGCTAGCAAAATCAAATTGAGTTAGCGTTTATTTCTAATTATTAAGTAGCAAGGCAAAAAATACATGCGTAGTCTTTATTGTGGTGAGGTTAATGAGTCTCATATTGGTCAAGAAGTCACTCTTTGTGGTTGGGTTAATCGTCGTCGTGATCTAGGCGCTGTTATCTTTCTTGATTTACGTGACCGAGAAGGTTTAGTTCAAGTTGTTTATGATCCCGATCTGCCAGAGGTGCTCGCTATTGCTAACACCTTACGTAATGAGTTTTGTGTACAGCTTAAAGGTAAAGTACGTGCTCGCCCAGAAGGTCAAGTAAACAAAGGTATGAAAACTGGTGCTATTGAAATACTCGGTCTTGAACTGACTATTTTAAATAAATCAGCGCCTCTACCGCTTGACTCAAATCAAAATAACTCTGAAGAGCAACGTCTTAAATATCGTTACCTTGACTTGCGCCGTCCAGAGATGACAGATCGACTTCGCTTTCGCGCCAAAGTGACTTCAAAAGTACGCAGTTCATTAGAAGCATTAGGATTTTTAGATATTGAAACGCCTATTCTTACTGCCGCAACACCAGAGGGTGCTCGTGATTATTTAGTGCCGAGTCGTACTCATAAGGGTAAGTTTTTTGCGTTGCCTCAATCACCACAATTATTTAAGCAATTGCTAATGATGTCGGGCATGGAACGTTACTATCAAATTGTTAAATGTTTTCGTGATGAAGACTTACGTGCTGATAGACAACCTGAATTTACGCAAATAGATATTGAAACCTCATTTATGAGTAGTGACCAAGTCATGGAAGTTAGTGAAACCATGATCAGAGAGCTATTTAAAGAAATGCTTGATGTTGAGCTGGGTGAATTCCCACGTATGCCATTTAGCGAAGCAATGCGACGTTTTGGCTCAGATAAACCCGATTTACGTAACCCGTTAGAATTAGTTGATGTCGCTGATTTACTGAAAGACGTAGAATTTAAAGTATTCTCTGGCCCGGCAAATGACGAAAATGGCCGTGTTGCTGTTATCTGTGCGCCGGGCGGAGCCAAAGCATACTCACGCAAAGGGCTTGATGAATTAACTAAGTTTGTTGGTATCTATGGTGCTAAAGGCATGCCATGGTTAAAAGTGAATGATATCGATAACGGGTTGGCCGGCTTACAATCACCTATCTTAAAATTTTTGTCGGAAGATGTTGTGAGTGAGTTACTTACACGCGTTAATGCTAAGTCAGGTGATATTATCTTTTTTGGCGCTGATTCAAATTCAGTCGTTACCGAAGCATTAGGCGCTCTTCGCCTTAAATTAGGTGAAGATCTAGATTTACTTGCAGGTGACTGGAAACCATTATGGGTTGTTGATTTTCCTATGTTTGAAGAAATCGATGGCCATATGCATGCATTGCACCATCCATTTACCGCACCGATGAACTTAACCCCAGAGCAGCTTGAGGCTAATCCCTTAGGTGCGTTATCTGATGCTTATGATATGGTGCTAAATGGCTGTGAACTAGGTGGTGGCTCTGTGCGTATTCATAAGCAAGACATGCAATCTACCGCGTTTAGAATATTAGGTATTGAAGAAGACGAAGCGCAAGAAAAATTTGGTTTCTTACTTGAAGCCCTACAATATGGTGCGCCACCACATGCAGGTTTAGCTTTTGGTCTTGATCGCTTAGTGATGTTAATGACCGGTGCTAGCTCTATTCGTGAAGTAATGGCGTTCCCGAAAACGAATACCGCCGCCTGTCCATTAACGAATGCACCGGGTAATGCTAATGCTGCGCAGTTAGCTGAGTTGGGTGTACAAGTAATCCCTCAGCAAAAAGACGCTGAGTAATTAGTATCGAGTTGAATAGTTACGAAGATACGGGCAATTCTTTTCTTCGTAACTCAAAACTAATAACTCGTAACGATAACTGATGTCTATTATATTAGGTATTGACCCCGGTTCACGCTTCACTGGCTACGGGGTTATTAAACAACAAGGTCGCAGCTTTACCTACCTCGGTAGCGGCTGTATTAAAGCATTGAGTCAAGGTGAAGATCTTGCCTCACGCTTACAAACTATTTTTGCTGGTGTTTCTGAAATAATTCTACAATTTAAGCCTGATATGTTTGCTATTGAACAAGTTTTTATGGCAAAAAATCCAGATTCAGCTTTAAAATTAGGCCAAGCTAGAGGTGCTGCTATTGTTGCTGCAACAAATAATGGCTTAACTATAGCTGAATACTCAGCCAGACAAATTAAACAAGCGGTTGTCGGGACTGGTGCCGCAGATAAAAGCCAAGTTCAACATATGGTGAAAAGCATTCTTAAATTACCGGGTACACCACAGGCTGATGCCGCGGATGCACTTGCTGTGGCGTTATGCCATGGCCATAGTCATGAATACTTGTTAAAACTTAGCGGGCAAGCGAGTAAAATTGTCAGAGGCAGATTAAGATAAGCTTTTATACCAAGTTGATTAAGTTTGTTGGTAACTTTTTTAGCTCGTCACTCGAAACTATTATTTACTGTATAAATATATAGTGGTATGCTTTTGTTCTCTTAATCATTATCTGTAGGTTATTAACTGTGATCGGTCGTTTATCGGGCACTATTGCTGAAAAATCCCCTCCTGAAATCCTTATCGAATGTGCTGGCGTTGGTTATGAAGTTACTATGCCAATGACTAGCATCTATGTATTACCCGAATTAAATGAGCCAGCGATAATTTATACGCATTTTGTGGTTCGGGAAGATGCCCAGTTATTGTATGGATTTGCCAATAAAACCGAGCGTAAATTATTTCGTTTATTAATTAAAGTTAATGGTGTTGGTCCCAAGTTAGCGTTAGCGGTATTATCGGCAATGTCAGCAGATCAGTTTGTCAGTTGTGTTAGACATGATGATGTTTCGGGGATCGTAAAAATACCGGGTGTCGGTAAAAAAACGGCAGAGCGCTTATTAATTGAAATGCGAGATAGGTTAAAAGATTGGCAAATGTCATCAACGCCAGCAACAGATGCTATGCCTGTGCAGTTAAGTAACCAACAAACTTTTGTAAGTGCTGTTAATGATAGCGCCTATAACAATAAAGGTGATGCCACTAATGCCTTAATATCATTAGGTTATAAACAGGTACAAGCAGATAAAGCGGTTAAACTTGTTTATACTGATGGCATGTCAAGTGAAGATATTATTCGTCATGCTTTAAAGTCAATGCTATAAATACTGGCTTTGTCGCTGTGTCGACTAATTTATTTTGCAGAAGTTCTTACCAGTCAATGCCGTGCCTCTTTCTTTACATTGAACGAGCGGTGTTAATCGCGAATTTGTTTATAACAATCAGGAATAAAAATGATAGAAGCGGATCGCTTAATAGAGCCAGTTGCCAGCATTGAAGATGAAGGGGTTGATCGTGCTATTCGCCCTAAAATGCTTAGTGACTATACTGGTCAAGCTCATGTTAAAGCGCAAATGGAAATTTTCATTCCGGCAGCAAAAAAACGTGGCGAGCCACTTGATCACTTACTTATTTTTGGTCCTCCAGGCTTAGGGAAAACGACTTTAGCGAATATCGTTGCTAACGAAATGGGCGTAAGTATTCGGACAACTTCTGGCCCAGTACTGGAGAAAGCCGGCGACTTAGCGGCATTGTTAACCAATTTAGAAGAAAATGATATTTTATTTATTGATGAAATTCATCGCTTAAGCCCTGTCGTTGAGGAAGTGTTATATCCGGCAATGGAAGATTATCAGTTAGATATTATGATTGGTGAAGGGCCCGCTGCTCGCTCAATAAAGTTAGATCTACCTCCTTTTACCTTAATTGGCGCAACAACGCGTGCGGGGGCATTAACCTCACCATTACGTGACCGATTTGGCATAGTACAACGGCTAGAGTTTTATAACGTAGCAGACTTAACGACTATCGTAAAACGTTCGGCGCATTTTTTGAATTTAACTATTGACGAAGAGGGGGCCTTTGAAGTTGCTAAACGCGCGCGTGGAACTCCTCGTATAGCAAATAGATTATTGCGACGGGTTCGTGATTATGCGGATATAAAAACCCATGGTGTGGTTAACAATAAAACTGCGGCTGCCGCACTTGATATGTTAAACGTTGACCATGAAGGATTTGACATTATGGATAGGAAATTACTTCATGCCATTATTGATAAATTTATGGGTGGCCCTGTTGGGCTCGATAATATTGCTGCTGCTATAGGTGAAGAGCGAGAAACTATTGAAGATGTACTTGAACCATTTCTAATTCAGCAAGGTTTTTTACAACGTACGCCACGCGGACGTATTGCTACCGATAGAGCCTACCAACATTTTTCAATTATTAGACCGAGCGAGTAAAATAACCTACCAGTCTAGATATAGTTACTAATCACTTATCTTGATAATTTTTTACTGACTCTTTTTTTCCATGCTTTTATCACACGGTAACGCCATAAACCTTGGATGCTAAGGTAGCCAAGTATGGCAAAAGTTACCGCTAAAACCCCACAACCTAATAAAAACGCAGGGCCAATGGTTGATAAACTATCAATGACCCATTGCCAACTTGCTTCAAAGTTAAACTCTTGAGTAGTTGTGCCTATTAACCAGGCTCCAACCATGTAACAAGCGTAAAATATTGCCGGCATAGTTAATGGATTTGTTAGCCAGACTATAGCAATTGAAATAGGCAGATTAGAATGTACTAAAATTGCGGTACCTGCAGCTAAAACCATTTGAAAAGGCACAGGTATAAAAGCAAAAAACAAACCAACGGCAAAAGCTTTGGCAACTGAATGACGATTCATATGCCATAAGTGAGGATTATGTAGCAGGTTACCAAAAATTTTTAAATATTTATTATCTTTAATACTTTGGCTGTCTGGCATTAAGCGTTTAATTAGTTTTTTTGGCATATATTTACTACTATTTATAAACTCTGTATTCAAACTAACGCTGTAACAGTATAGGAATATTTCGTTCACTATGGATTGGTGGCTAGCTAGTTTTTTTCTTGGATCTATATTGTCACTATTTTTGCCAATAGTGCCAGATATTTTTGTGCTATTTTTACTTATTTTACTTTCAATCCTCCTTTTTTCTTACAAACCACTTCGTTTAAGCTCTGGTTTATTCTTTGGCGCTAGCTGGATGTTATGTAATGCTTTTAATTATCAAAACCTCTGGCAAGAAAATAATTTACAGCCACTAGCAATAGCGGCAACACCCCAATGGATACAAGGAAAGGTGAGCAGCTTACAATCTTCAGCAGCTTTTAATGAAATTAATCATGATAAACAAACGCTACGTTTTAATTTTAATGTTACCCATATTAATACAAAAAAGCTGCAGACCAGCATAAAAATACGATTAAGTTGGAAAAAACCTCCGTTTTCTGTACAGCAAGGGCAAATTGTTAAGTTAAAAGTAAAATTTAAGCCTGCACATGGCTTGGCCAATATTGGCGGCTTTAGTTATCAAACTTGGCTGAGGAGTAAGCGTATTATTGCCACAGGCTATGTCATTAACCATCAAGAAAATAAAGTGTTAATGACAATAATCTCAATACGGCAACAACTTTTTAATACCTATAAAGGTTTATTGCCTGAAGATAAGTTATCACCTTTATTACTGGCGCTAGGTTTTGGCTCTCGTAGTGAATTAACTAAACAGTTATGGCAAGTATTACAAACAACAGGAACCGGTCATCTTATTGCTATTTCAGGTTTACATATTGGCTTAGTAGCTACCGGTAGCTACTTTTTTATTATGCTATTCATTCGATTATTACCCTTAAATCTTTGCAATAATTTACGTTTGTTTCAAACGATTAATATTCGCTACGGTGCTATCGCAATAAGTTTGTCCGTGGCAATACTCTATGGTTATTTAGCGGGCTTTTCTTTGCCAACAATACGTGCTTTGTTGATGTTAAGCCTTTATTGGTTGACACGGGTGTTAAGTTTTCATATTTCAATAAAGCGCTGGATGTTACTAACGTTATTTTTGTTAACATTAACGACACCTTTTAGTTTATTTACTGCTAGTTTTTGGTTATCTGTTTATGCCGTTACTATTATCTTTCTGACGTTGTGGCGTTTTAAAGATCTGCTCAAGCGAGGCAATACTGTTTGGCGTTTTATTAAAGGTTTATTTGTTATTCAATTCAGTTTAACGGTGATGTTATTACCGATTAGCGCGGTGTTTTTTCAGCAAGTTTCCTTAGTCGCGTTGTTGGCTAATATAGTAGCAGTACCTTGGATGAGCTTTTTTAGTTATGATGTATATAAAAAACGTAAAGAAAGTTCTGTGCCTTACCCTTTGTAATTTATGTACTATCTGTAGAAAGACCTTGACAAAACACCGGATTCTCATCAATATATAAAATATTGTTATTTGGTTGGATGTTTTGTAATGGATATAAAAGTTCGTCTTTGCAGATATTGGGATGGGAGAATGATTGCTGATGTTCTGGACATGGACACCATGTTGCCCTTCGATTTTTTTCTCTCAACTTTTCTTCGGAGTCAGTATGACACGTATAATTCGATGTCAGCGGCTGCTTACGCGCTGCTATTTAGTATTCAACACTTCGAAAGATCTGGTATAGATATTACTGAGCGCATAGCTGGTGGAGAGTTCTTTACACAAGACGAGTACGAAGAATTTATATCTAACTGCAAATTTACCAAGGAAAAAGTCTTAGAGCTCAGCGTTAAAAGTGTGCGCAGTTTTGAGTCACTTTCAACTAAGCAGAACGATAATCTGATTTACGCAACAAGTCAGAGTCAAAAACTGGTCGGAGAGGGTACGAAAAAAGGAAGACTGTCATATTTTAAAGACTATATATCGTATTTATATAAACTACACCATGGCGCTGTTCAAGTACCTCTTGACGTGAAAGAGCGTTTTGAAGATTTTGAGAAAATAATGTCAGATGACATTAAAAAGATAAAAATAACAAACAAAACTACCATCGACCCGTTCGAGCAGGCCATTCCAACTGATAAATATTTCGAAATACTTGAGGTTGTGCAGCCCTCTAGCGAGTTAAATCCATTTATGCCTTCCTCTCGACTTCGCAACCAATTGATTATACAGATTTTAAATGAGACGCCAATTCGCATAGGCGCTTTGTGTAAATTGAAAATAAGCGATCTACGAGAAGATAATGGACCGCCTCGATTTCATGTTACGAGAACGCAAAACGATATTAACGATTCTCGACCTCGCGTTGCTTGTCAAAAAACGAACGAACACATATCCTCCTTGTCCGACGTAACGTTTAAAAAGTTGATGTTGTATATAAAAACAGACCGTGAGCAATATGATGATGCAAAAAAGCACGACTTTATTTTTGTGAGCAGCAAAGGAACTTGTGGGAAGCCGCTTGCAATGGCCTCCGTTCAAAGCATGCTAAAGGTACTTTCTGGTGCGATAGGTTTTCATTTGCATTGCCATTTATTTAGATATAAATGGCAAGAAATATTTGAAGTGCAGGCTGTTGAGATGGGGTACACATTTGAACAAATCAATGACATGCGTACACAGGCGAGTGGTTGGGTCGAAGGCTCTATAATGAACAAGAAATATAATGAATTTAGAAACGCAGTGCTGGTGGGTGAACTCAATAAAATACGTCAATCTGAGTTTGTGCCTAATATGGACAAACACAAAAAAAACACCACAAAAGGAAGTAAGTAATGGGTGAAATCATAAAAATAGACACCCCTCTGTCGCTTTTGCAATCCATCTCAATAGAAGATATAGAGAACACTTATGTAGGGCGGAGGAGGTTCAAGGCAAAAAATGATGCGTATGAATTTGATTTGTTCAGCAATAACTGGCTACTTGAACTTAATAGCACAATTGACCTTAGTTCGTTGTCAGAGAGTGGTTTATCTGCAAAGGCAGAGTTAATGCTACGACGCATACTGGCGATTCGTGCAAGTACGTTGGCATTTGGCACAGTTAAGAACGGTTACCTTGCTCTGGTGTATTTTTCTCCTGCTTTTAATGGCAATTTTCAATTTCAAAAAACATACAATCAAGCGAGCGAATCCTTTAAACAAAGAGTTCAGGATGTGTTTAGCTCTGTCGCAAAGTTAAAAGGCAGAAGTGAAAATGAAATCAAGGATTATTTTAGTGATATAGTTGAATTTTTAGACAATCAAGAATTTCAGAACCGTAACAACAAGCAAAATATCATGCACCCGACGAAAGGGAGCTATACAGACGAGGAATACAAAACGTTAAGTGAATATATTCGAACCCATACTATCAGCGTTGTTGAACAATGCATGTTGCCCAATGTGCGTAGAAGTTTAGATAATGGAAAAAGTCTTGTTATTGCTCGGTTTAGCACTGTCATAATGCTTCACCTGCTAATCTCACTGGTCAGGCGTCCAGTCCAGCTCTGGCAGATGAAATGGTCAGACATACTCCCCGTAGGTGTGAGTTTTAGTAGTATCGACGCTATAAAGGCGGGGGGAGAGGTTGAAAATGAGCAGATGTTTAGCGATGTAGAACAATTTCATATTCGCACATTCAAAGGCAAAGAAGGGTTGTTTCGAAAGAACGTTGAGTCCCGTAGCCATCGCATTGAGCCTGATTTGTCGACTCTTCTTGATATTTACAGAGCAAAATATCAAGAAGCATTTAAAGAAAATTTGGCAGAGCAAGGTATAGAGCTGAGTAAGGTCGAGTGGGTAGAAATAATGTTTCGCAGCCCAGTTTGCGTGGGGGATGGTTTTTTTAAGAGTAAATTTAATGACAAAGAGGAGTTATTTAGTACGCTTGGTCATCATTCAGCTTCATTGCATCCTAAACATAATAACTTACGAGTCCGAATTTCAGCTTTATTTATAACGGCAGGTTTGTCGAGCGAAAGAGTTAGTCTTTTAAGCTTGACGAATAACCGTCATCGACACACTATTTTAACCCACGGTGTACTTGATGGGTTATCGAAGGAACAGCTGTCATGCATCACAGGCGTAACTATAGCTGCTGTAACGCCCTATCTTGACTTAACACTTCAAGCTCGATTACTTATCGATGATGCATTTGCAAAACAAAAAATGTTTAAGCAATTTGCCACGGGTGGGGTTTCAGTGCTTCAGCAACAAGATAGTTTTAAAGTGCTGAATGAATTTGATGAAGAAATGGGATTTATCAAAAAACAGCAAGATTGTTCGAGTTGTAAAGCGAACATCGGGAAGCCGCTAGGGTGCTATGGTTGTGATAATTTCCGCCCCTTTTTTGAGGCTGACCACTCGGCAAACCTCAATAAACTTGAACGAAAATTAGAGCTAAACAAAGATTCGACGCCAAATACCTTAAAACCTATCCAACGCGCAATTATTTTTGCTAGAGCAACCATCTCTGTTTGCAACGACATTAAACTATCAAAAAAAGGACTTGCAAATGGGGATTAATGACTATCAAACAAATTTAGAGAATTTAATAAGATCAACACAAGAAAAAAACGATATTTCGCATATAAAGGGTATAAATGGAGAGGCGACATGGGGCGATAATGCTTGGCAGGTCACAGATGCCAAAGGCAAGAGCATAAATCTGTATTTTATTGGCACTTCTTATTGTCTCCGCAATCTACAAATGGCGGAGAAGGTTATCTCTTTTTCAGAGCGACTTCGCCATGTTGCAATGGTTTATGTGCTTGATACTATTTTACCTAAAAAGATAAGTTTAGCGGTAAAACAAGAACACCTGTTAAGTGCACGACATGTACTGCAAGGCATAGAAATACTTGATGATATCAATGCTGAATACATAAAAAAGCTTGATAGTAGGTGTTCAAAATCCACCAGCAGGCATCATAAAGTAGTAACTTTTATTGAATGGTTGCAGAAAAAAAAGCTTATCAACCCATTTCTAAAAATGAAAAAGCTGAAAAATGGAACTTCATCTGGTGATGAAATCCTTAGAAAAAGAGCGAAGAACATCCCTAGTGAGAAGGTGCTCTCGGCCTTAGGCGCGATTTTTTATGACACTATAGTGGAAGATGAAAAAAAATGGGATTTACACCCGCTTACCGTCCAGCGTGACGCAGTTGCTTGCTCCATGGTCGTATTATGTTTAGCTGCACCTAACCGCATGATGGCTGAGGTTCCTATCCTTGACTCTCAATTATTACAAGTCCACACAGGTAAAATCGACGGTAAATCAAAAACCGTTAACTACGTAAACTGGAAAGGCTCGAAAGGGTTTAAAGACAACAATAACCATATTTTAGCTGTACTTGCCCCTGCTGTTGAGCGTTCATTAAAGTATATGAAGAAGGCCACAGAGCCTGGTCGCGTACTCGCACGATTTTATACAAAGCCTAGTGCGCCATTAAAGGATATATTGTTGACGTTTAAGCCTACAAAGAAAAATATGAACTATATCAAACCAAATCTTGACCAGCCCATTAATTTGTTGGCTTTGGGCACACTGTTGGGATTTTATGATGGACTCAAGGATAAGAAAATTAAGGTCGCTGCCGGAACAGTCGGCGCTTCAAAAGAAGAGGTTTATATACAAGGCAAACTTTGCAAAGGTGCGTACTTTGTTAAAGAAATTGCCGCGATTACAGAGGACGATGTTATTCTTGTTGGGCAAATCACATCAAATCTCTTATTTGGTTATGGAATTAAGATAGATACAGTTTTTAGCAACATCACATTAGCGTTAAAAGACATGCAACGTCAGTGGATAGACTTTGCAACCAAAGAGCATCCTCACTTTCCCATAATGCACTCAAAGACCAAAGGAGGGAAAGTGGACGCAAGGCATGCGCTTTTTGCCCTAAATGGTTACCAAATGAAATATAATGGACAGACTTTTAAAGGGTTCCGTAGTTTTTATAGTATCATTCCGCCAGATGTAATAGGGACTGCTGTTGCAAAAGATTTGAGCGGTGATATATTTCAAAAAAACAATTTTAGTGATGAATTTCGTCTCACCCCCCATCAATTACGGCATCTGCTCAACGACACGGGCGAGAAGCTCGGTATACCACATGAAATACTCAATTTGTGGAGTGGTCGAGTGTCTCCTGAGCAGTTGTTAAATTACATCTATAAAACCGACGCAGAAAAGGCGGATTTGATTTCAGATATCATGTTCAAAACGGGCAAGGTTACCGAAGAAGAGGCGGTTCAATCAATCCGTGTTGTTAGTTGTGAAAGATACAAAAAGACGATTCATGACATTGCCTCTGTAACATCAACCGGAGTTTGTGTTCAAAATTTAACACTAACACCTTGTTCCTACTTTAATGATTTTGAGTCTCAATGCTCCCTGTGCTCATCCTCGTGCCACGTAGCGCATGACGAGGAAGCCATCTGTTTTCTTCAAAAAGATATTGAATTCCAACGCAGTCGGCTAGATGATGTTGTAAAAAAGGACAATTTCCACTTTAGCAAAGGAGCGCAAAAGTGGTTTAAGGCGCACTATAAAAATACAGAGGCGCTAGAGCAGTTAGTCGCACTAATGAAAGACCCAAACATAAAAAAAGGCTCTATTATCCGCCTTGTTCACAAAAGTAATGAGTTCCGTATTACCGACCTTGATGTGCTTAAAGTTGAGTGCAAGCCGTTGCTTCGAATAAATGAAGAAGAAGAGTTAACTAAAGCACTAGCATTAAAAACCGATTGTGAAAAAGAAGACTCGCTAGACGAATTGAGCAAATTACTAGGGATGACTTAATATGGCATTACCAAGCCTAGACACGCAACAAGTACGTAAAATTGAAACGTTAATAGCTAGATGGCAGATGAGACTCACATGGGGGTTACTCGTAGATCGTATCAAAAGCGACCTTGATATTGATACAACTCGACAAACACTTAACTCTTACAAGTCTATCTATAATGAATACTGTGAGAAAAAGCAGGCGCTGCGTGGTAAGCCTAGCGATGAATTCATTAAGTTTGTTAAAGAAGATGAGAATACCTACAAGCGAATAAAAAAGCTCGAAGATAACGTGGCCTCACAAGAAAAGAAAATAGAAATACTTACGGCCTACATCGGAAGGATTGGCGATGCAGCAAAGCTAAACCCCTCATTGTTGGCTTTGTTAAATAAAATGCGGCGTGAAATGAGTATTAAGGGAGGATAAATGGCTGAAACAGGTGGTCAAAAAAACATTAGGTTATTCAAGGAATGGCGCGAAAAGCTGACCGATAAGGAATTAGTAGGTTTTATTCGAGGAGGCAATCTGAACCGCACCACAGTGGCAAAAGCGTGTGGTTTCTCTAAATCGTCTTGGGGTTCAAACAAAGACCTTCTTGATGAGCTAGAAGCGTTAGAAATAGAGCTAAGAGGAAGAGGAGTCTTGGGTAAACCTAAAGGCAAAGGTGAAAAAGGAGGCGCTGCTGATACTCTTAATTCAAAAAGTAAAGACATAACGACAGGGGCTATAGGCGTTGCAGAGGCAGCGAAACTGCATCAACGCATCCTTGAGCTTGAATCAGAAAATGAAGCTCTTAAAGGTAATTACGGGCGTTTTAGCGAAGTGGCTGAGGTCTATCGCCGCTTAGGGCAAATAAAATCATGAACGCAATGCCAAGTATAGCCATTCGAGTAACCAAAGTTCTAGCTACCTACAAAAGCGGAAAAATACGCTTTCGAGGGGTTCCTGTCTGCCCTACAACGCATGTAAAAACTAGTAAGCGTGATTTTTACAATATCACTACAACACCTTCACAAGCCGTATTTGAACCCGAAAAAGGACAGGTCTGGAAAATCAATGGTGATGCGTATGTAGAAGAAAAACCAAGCCATAAAAAGTATGGAGTAGACCGTCATCACGAGATAAGAAAAGCAAAACAATGTGTTTGTATTTTACCGCAAACAGAGGATGCTTTTGTTGCATTTATCACGGAAATAGATACATTCAAAGGCGTTGGAGAAGGGAAGGCTAAAGCCCTATGGCGCGAGTTTAAACTTGAAACACTTAAACACATGGAGCACAGTCGCACTGGCACGCTTGAAGCCGTTGTATCCCCTAAGATTGCAAAAACACTAGTAAATGGCTACTCAAAGTACAGAAATCTCAAGTACGCGTACTGGCTGACATCCAAAGAAATTCCCTACGACATTCAAAAGATGATTTTTGAATTTCAGCCGATTTCAAATGAAATCAGAAGACACCAAGACGGCTATAAATACTCAATTGACCCACGCGACATCATTGAAGAAAACCCCTACCTTTTAGCTAGTTCTTTTTCTATGAAGTTTTTTGAGGTTGATAAATTGGTTCGTCGTGTTTTTGAGCCAAACATACGCTCAGACGACCCAAGACGAATGATTGCAGCCGTTAGTGAGGCGATACGATTATGTATGAATGGAGGTCACACAACAGCTCCCTATAAAGAGTTGCTAAAAAAACTAACAGAAATCCTGCAACATACCGAACTACTTGCTAATACTCAGAATAAGCCAGACGTCAAACCTTCATTTACGATGCAAGAGTTAGCCGTTGCTGGACTCAAAGCACATGATAAAGATGCTTATATTATCTACCCTGATGGAGAGTACCAACTGACACCAATGTACCTGATGGAGAATGTTATTGCCTTGCGTATGTTATCCATTAGATCGCAAAATTCGATCTTTGGTGAAGAAGAAAGTGAGGCATGTAAAAAAGCGTTCGAGCTTTCACCTTACCCACTGTTACCTCAACAAAAGGAAGCGGTGCTAACTGCTGTTGAAAGCCACATTAGCGCAATAATTGGAGGTGCAGGCACAGGTAAAACCACCGTTCTACATGCCGTTTTAACTGCATTTGAGGCGCTTGGGTATGTTTCAAATACCAAGTTATGTCCTGATAAAACCACGGTAAACCACAACATAAAAACAATGGCTTTAAGCTGTCGCGCCGCTAAGCGTATGCGTGACAGCATCAATAAATCTGCTGAGGGAGTTAACCGAGAACGACAAATTAGCGCCACAAGCATCGCTCGTTTTTTACATGAAACTATCATTGAAGACGCAGAGGGTAAGTACCTTATTGTCATTGATGAAGCAAGCATGTTGGACGTTGCAACGATGTATCATATCATCACCAATATCCACCCAAACGTTCGAATTCTATTGGTTGGGGACCATTATCAGCTACCTCCAATTGGTGGTGGAAACGTTTTGGCAGATGTGGTTAATTCAGGCGTTATCCCTGTATCAGAACTTGATGTTGTTAAGCGTCAAAGTGGCAGCACCGGCATTCCAGAATACTCCAAGTCAGTGCGTGAAGGAGTTGTACCTCCTAACCTTTCAAATGGTGCAGTCCACTTTCATGAGGTTGGGAGCGAATTTATAGCGGAAAAATGTGCAGAATTGTACGTACAATCACCCACAAACAGCATGGTTGTTGCCTCTACAAACACACTTGTAGAAGAAGTGAACAAGCTTTGCCAAGATGCGGTAAATCCTAATGGAGAGCGCTATATAGTCAAAGAAAACACCAACAGTCCAGATTTTATAAAGAATGTACTTAGCGATTTACGACAAGGTGATCCCATTTTATTTAATGAGAATATTTCAGTCGATGTGACGAACGGCTCATTGGGTAAGTTAGTATCAGTCGAATGCGACAAAGACACCTTTGGCCTTGTAAAAATGGATGATGATATTGAAGTTCGCTTAGAACAAAAAATAATTCCAGCTCTTAAGCTCGGATATACCATGACGGTTCATAAAGCTCAAGGGAGTCAATTCCCAATTGTTATCGTCGCATTAGTGGGTGATTATATAGACAGGTCATGGCTATACACTGCAATAACTCGTGCCGAATGTGAGCTGCATATTGTTAGCACTAAAGAGAAATTGGTGGCAGCAATTAATAAACGACCAAGCGCTCTGCGTCGAAGAACAAGGCTGAAAATGTTGCTACAATAAGGGGCAGATCAAATTTAAGATTTGATGTGTAAAGCTACCATTTTGATAACAAGATCGAATTTAAGATTTGATAGGTCAAAATACATATTTGAAGAGAGATAAAAATGGAAGTGAAAGAATTAAAAAACGTGTTCGATAGCGGCGGCCTCAAGAGCGCTGTCGTGACCCCAGCGTATGGAACAGAAGGATATGAAGTTATTTTAACTACCAGAAAGAATTTTTATTCGTTTTATTTATACATACCTAAATAACAATATACATAACTTACCCACTGAAAATGTGGATAAGTTTAATCGCTTAAGCCATTTTAAATAGGAGTAAATGCATGTTTATTTCATTTAGTGCTGATTTCGAGGGAATTGCGTTATCAGATATGATAACCATGAACTAGGTGTTGTCATATTTGATAACTGATGATTCAGCACATTAAGTAAATTCTGATCGTAAGATTGAAAAAGGAACATCAAATAAATATTCAAGTCTATTGTTAGCCCCAACTTTACGAATAAAACCTTTTTCTTCTAAACTCTTTAGTGTCCGGGAAAGGTTCGCATTAGATAGGTTACTTTTAGTTATTGAGCGGAAAAAAGAATATGACTCAATATAAATGATACTTGTTTCTTTATCCCAAAATTCAAGTAATTCAATCACTACGCCAAAGTCAGTTTTACTCGCTTTAGTACTTAAAAAGAGCTTTGTAAGTGCTTTCATGGTTAATTCTTGAAGGTTTATGCTGATCAATGATGTGGGATCACAAATATCTTTATACATACTTTTAGAGAGTTCTTTGTGTTCTGCTAGCTCAATATTATGTAAGCGTATAGCTAACGACACCTGCCTCTAACGCTTGATCCCATATACATTATCTCTTCACTTAATCTAGGAGATAAGCATGAGAATTACGCGTAGCCAAGCACAATGGCAAACCATCATTGAAGAGCAACAAACCAGTGGCTTAACCATCATTGATTATTGCCAACAACAGCAATTAACAACCTCTAGCTTTTATGCCGTTCGAAAAAAAATCAGCTTGTCGTCAGGTAACTTTGTTCGCGCCAAAATAACACAGCAGGTAGAAATAATTGAAGAGCAAACCTTTATAACAGTCACCGTGGGTAAGGCAAATGTCAGTTTACCGGCATCAACCTCGGTGACTTACCTTAGCCTATTATTACGTGAGATTATTTAATGAAGATGTTTGTTGAGCCTTCAGCAGTTTTCTTACATCGGGATTTTATCGACTTTCGCAAGGCAATAAATGGTCTTGCTGCACTGGTTGAAGATGAGCTAAACCGTGATGTCTATACGGGCGCTTTATTTGTTTTTTG